>NZ_AQRC01000001.1 GCF_000737065.1 Thioclava atlantica
GGATATCCGGAACACCTGACCGGATGTTGTCGGAATGCCCGACCGGATGCGTCGGTGTGCGCACTCGGGGAAGGGGCGTTCTTTGATCATTTCCCCGATCACCTGGAGCGCCACTGGTGCGAGATCAGCGAGGGACGCGACTTTCTGTCTTGGGCCGATCGGGTAGATTGGGTCGTCACCAATCCGCCCTGGTCCGAGCTGAGAGCGTTCACGCACCATGCAATGCGGGTCTCGGAAAATATCGTCTGGCTCGCACCGCTGACCAACCTGACGACAAAAGCGCGTCTGCGCGATCTCAGGGACGCCGGATTTGGCATCGCGGAATTGCTGTTCGTCGATACGCCAAAGAGCTGGCCGCAAAGCGGATTTCAGATCGTCGCGGCACATTTCCAAAAAGGGTATGTCGGCGATTGGAAGGTCACTCAGCTTCGAGGGGGAGAGGGCGCACAAGTTTCGTAGTGTCACCCGTAATTTCTCTTCTGCCGACCTAGGTTCGAGCGCTTTCAGATCTCGTCCAGCACGTCCAGAGATCCAATATCTTGAATTGTGCCCCCATGGGCCTCGCGCCATGGAGGAATGTCGTAGACGTCGCGTCCCTCCTGAAGCTCGATCGATATGCCGCGTTCCAGAAGCCAGGCTATCGCAAATTTCATCAGCCGGGATCTACGTTCGTGGTCGTCCTCGACGCCATAGAGATGAAGTTGGGCCAATCCGGGCTCGCCATAATGGGCGAGGGCCGAGACGAAGAGATCGAGGTCCGGATTGCGCGCTCGAAGCAATGTCTCCAACTCGCCGAGGAGTCTTGGGCGTTGAGTTCTCGCTCGAGCCAGATCCTGATCGTTAGACATAGCAGCCTCAAAGGTTGAGGAACTTGATGGATTTCGGCTCGCGGTTCTTCACGAAACCGACCCGATCGGCTCGGACTTTCTTGAATGCGAGATTCTCACGCTGCAGCTCGCTGGGAGTGACCTCGCCACGGGCCAGGCGCTCTTCATCCTTCGCGCGGCTTCGCGCCTTTTCTTCTGGTCGTTTCCTGTAAAGATCTTCCATTCACTGCCCTCCGTGGTTGGAGACGATAGCCTGAAAGCGCGTGCTTTGTCTCGTTTGATCAGTGCCCCTGAGTTCGCTTTCTGAGTCTATTTGGCAGCAACGTTCCAGTGTGCGGCTGTCACAGCAACCGACGTTCACTTGTCGACTTTGACATTTCAGTGAACGGCGAGTCTGCCTTGGTCAACGCCTTCTTCGCAAGATGACATTGCCCGCGTAAACTCTTCGGTCCAGCCCGGCCTATCCCTGCTCCGCCACCGCTATGACGGTTTGCTTATCTTCGCCTTACCCTTGCAATCGGGGAACCGGACGCAGCCCAGAAAGGCCCCGTAGCGGCCCCGGCGTTCGACGAGCCAGCCTTCCTTGCAGCTCGGGCAGGCCGGTGGTCTCGCTCCGCATTCCGGACAGACCATTTCCTCAGTCTTCTTATCTCGAATAGGCAATCCAATGCCGCATTGTGGGCAGGCAGGCATCCGGTTGCCGCACAGCTTTACAGGGTGGCAGCGATACCAGCCCGGTCCATCCTCACCGGGCATGTAAATCAAGCGCCCGCCGCATTGGCCGCAGATATGCGTCCGCTCCGCGGTGCCGCCGGGGGCTCACGATCTCGTAGCGCGGGTCTGCCCATGCTTCGACTATGCAGGGCCTCAGCGACACCGGAGGCTCTCAGCTTTTCTGCCGCTCGACGAACTGTCCGATCTTCGAGAGGTTCTTGCTCGCCAGCGTCATCACACCTCCGACCTTGTTGCGTCGGATCGCGCGCCAATCCTCGCCCATCTTCTCGCGGATCCGGGCGAGGTTGCGATTGCTCACACCGCCCAGGCGCATCTTGTAGAGCACTTCGGGGATATAGACGGATCGACCTGTCGCTAGCGAGAAATAGCGCAGGATGAAGTCGTAATCGGCCGCGATCCGGAATCCGGTATCGAAGCCACCGAGGCGCTCATAGACGGATCGCCGGAGATAGAGGGTCGGGTGGGCCGGCATCCAGCCGCGTTTGAGTTTCGCTGCGCTATAGGGACCCGTCGCCCAATGCCGGACGACCTTCCTCGTGTCGGCCTGCGAGACATAGTCGAGATTGGAGAAGACCGCCTCGACCTGCGGGTCTTCGAATGCGGCAGCAATGCGGGTGAGGACGTTATCATGGGCAAGGAAGTCGTCGCTGTGAACGAAACCCACGACATCCCCGGAGGCCTTCGCCACACCCTTATTCAGGGCGTCGTAAATCCCCTTGTCACGCTCGCTTACCAAAAACATCCGGTCATGCGACGCGCGCTCGATGGCGGCGAGCGAGTCGTCCTTCGACTTGCCCTCGATGATGAGGTGCTCGAGTTCGGGATGGGTCTGCCGTCCGACGCTCTCGATGGCCTCGCCGACGGTGGCCTCGGAATTGTAAACGGCGGTAATGACGGTGATCTTCATGGGAAATGAGGCGCCGAAAGGACTGCGTTTGGCAGGAGCTTACGCGATCAGGGCTGGGGAGGGAACGGGGCATCTCGCAGGTGGGCAGCACCGAGGCCTGCCTCTCATGGCGGATCAAAATCGCCGTTGCTGGTATGCCCGTCGTTTTTCTGGAATTTCTGGGGGGAGCCTTCGGTGACTTGAAATGGGCTCCCAGCCAACTTTCCGCGCGATCGCTTAGGTCGATTGCGCGATGTGGGGCGCAGTCAATATGCCGCGAAAGGACATCTGACTTTGGGAGACGCTGCGCCCGCAATCAGCGGGACGTCATGATCTCCTGCTCGCGCGCCCAGCCGATTGCATAGATGCCGAGCGCGCAGGACGGGATGCACCCGGCGCGACACTCGACGTCTTACGGCCTGTAAAACCCACCGGAACCGGCGGTATCGTAGCCTTTACACATGATGCTGAGGGTGGAAAGGCCGCTTCCTCGGCAACATCTTCACCGAGAGGCTATGGCGGACCCTGAAATACGAGTGCGTCTACCTGCATGCCTGGAAGACCGGCCCAGAGACAAAGGCGGCCATCCGGAAATGCGACGCATTCTGGCAAATGGGACATAAAAATTGAGGCGCTGCCGGGGAACCTGGTAGCGACTTGATTTTGTGAATTGTTCTGAACGCACCCGACTTTCGCATCGGCTCGCCAAGTCGCACAACACCCTCAGGGCACAGAATCCCAAAAATAGGTCCTGAGATTTCCTCTTTTCCGAAAATTGCCAACATGATTTCTGAAATATAGTCGAACCGCTATATCTGCAGGTGCCAGTGGGCGCCTGTGGAATAAATATAGCCGTTCCGCTATAAAGTCTTGATTCCTCAGTTTGAGTGCGCTTATTTATAGCTGTATCGCTATAAATTAGGCCGACCATCATGCAGAAACGCCATGTAATCAAGGACGCTTCGCGCCTTTCTGAGCTGATCAGGACACGTCGCCGGGAAACCGGGATGAGTCAGGAGATGCTGTCGTCCTTGACCGGCATTCCGCAGCCGAACCTGTCGAAGGTCGAGCGCGGCGCGGAGGGCACGAAGATCGACACCTATCTGCGCATTTTTTCTGCCCTGGGTATCGACCTGGTGGCCGAGGTGCGCTCATGAAGCTCGATGTCTGGCTCGAGGCCTTCGAGGCGCCGGTGGGACATCTCGAGCGTCGGGACGACAAGAGCCTCGAGTTCCGCTACGCGCGGGACGCAGAGCCTCAGCATCGGATCTCGATGGCGATGCCGGTGCGCGAAGAACCCTACAGCGACGCAGCCGCCCGGGCTTTCTTCGGCAACCTGCTCTTCGAGGGACGGGAGCTGGAACGCGTCATGGCCGCTCATGGGCTCGACCGCGACGATATCGGCGCCCTTCTGGGGCATCTCGGCGCGGATTGTCCCGGCGCGATTTCCGTCACACCGGACGGGACGGGCCCCGGAAAGCGGCCGGGGATCTTCCCTGACGATTACGACCTGCTCACACCGGAGAGGCTGATCGAGATCGTAACATCGCTGCATTTCCATGGCAGCCTGCCAGAGGATATGAAAGACCCCTCGCCGGTGGCGGGAGTGCAGCCCAAGCTGGCGCTCGTCCGTCACGATGGGAGTTATCATCTGCCCAAGCCGGGATCGCGGGCGCCCACGACCCATATCCTCAAAATCTCGCCGAGAAAGTCCTTCGAGATCACGCGCCATGAAGCGGCGCTTCTCTCGCTCGCGCACGAGGTTGGACTCTCTGTTGCCGATCATGAGGCGATCGAGTTCTACGACGAGGAGACGGGCGCGCATATCAACGCAATCCTCTCGACACGCTTTGATCGGGAGGTCGACGCGGGCCGGATCACGCGGATCCATACGGAAGATTTCTGCCAGGCCCTCGGCTTGCCGCGCCAGCTCAAATACGAACGCGATGCGAAGGAGGAGGGGCGACGTTTTTCGATGGCGGCGGTCAGCACGCTTGCCGATCAGACACGCACGCCGGGCATGTTCAGGCTGCGCGTTCTCGAACAGGCCCTTTTCAATCTGGCCGTGGGCAACACCGACAACCACGCAAAGAACAGTTCGATCCTCTATCGGGGCGCCTCAGGTGAGCTTGCCCCTCTCTACGATGTCGTGCCGGTGATCATGGATGAGAGGGTGACGCATCAACTCTCCTTCCGGATCGGCGAGGCGATGTGGAGTGAAGACGTGGACCGGGCAGCGATCGATGCGATGATGCTGGCCCTGGGCTTCAAGAAACCGGAAATTCTGAGGCCCACGAAAAAGATGCTCGAGCAGATTTTCATCAAGGCGATGGGCTTTTTGGAACAAAGGGGCGGCAAGGCACTCGCGGACGCCGTCGCCGCTCAAATGGGGGCGACACCCCTCTGGAAGGATCTCGACCTGCCTGTTCCAGAAGGTGATTATTTTCCGCGGCTCGTGCGCGACGAGAAGCGAGAACTTCATCCTGGAGGATGGCCGGGCCTGTCGTGAAGCCTGTCTTTGCTTCATGTCCCCATTTTCAGAATGCGTCACCGGAATTGGGTGACCTTCTACAACTACCAGCGCCCTCATTCAGCCTTGGGCCGCAAGCCGCCGGCGCTGGTCTATTGGCAGAGAAATGATATCAACCAACCCGGTCAGCAGGTGCAACGAGTAGCTTAAATCACCCCCGAAACTGGCCAAACGATGGGGAGTGGCTCACCTCGCAAGCGAGTTCCGGTATCTTCATGAAAACGGCGGACCGGGAAAAATCTGCTCGACCCGTCTATAGGCGCTCCCTGCGGAGGATGAAGCTGGGCGGTGCTTCCGCCACCTCGCAGTTAAACTATCTCACGCTCGCCGCATAAGCCCAGATCCCGACCCATTCCTTGAGCGCGAGATCGAACGTGTCGAGATGGCCAGAGAGATCCCAGCCGATGCCATCGAGAAATCCCACTGCGCGATAATCGACAGGGTAGGGGGTGACCCCATCCCACCCGGCTCGCTCAAAGCTCGCCATTGCGAGTCTCATGTGGAAGGCGCTGGTGACGAGTAACCAAGTTTCTCCCGGCTTAGGCTGGGCGAGATCGAAACTCAAACGCGCATTCTCGGAGGTGTTGCGCGAGCGGGTCTCGAGGAGAAGGCGCGTCTGTGGAATGCCCGTTTCACGAAGGGCCGCGGCCATGACTTCGGCGCCCGGCATGCTTTCTCGTGCCAGATCGCGCAGGGCGCCGCTGCCTGCAGTCGATGCCAGCTTGCCGCGGGGCCAAGGGAACCATACTTTCCTACACAAAGTAATATAATGTGTAGGAATGCCTGATGGAACACCTCCCGGTCCCGATCCAGACTGCCTATCATGAGCTGATGCAGAGGTTCCGGGCCCGGCCACCCCTCTCCGTCCCTGGGTCCATCATGCGGATCGAGAAGTCCGGTCGGGGCTATTGGGTGTCGAGGCGCCGCATCGGGGACCGGGTCGTGGAGAAAACGATCGGCCCTGAAACGCCGGAGGTCCTAGCGACCGTCGCGGCCGCGCGCGCCGAGCAGAAGGTCTACGACGGTTGGCGAAAGAAGAACGCGACCCTGGTCTCGATGCTGAGGGCTGCCGGGCTCCTCTCGCTCGACGTTAATTCCGGGAAGATCCTCTCCTCCTTGTCTCGGGTCGGATTCTTCGAGATAGGCGGGATCCTCGGGGGGACGAACGCGTTCCGCCTCTACCCCGCCCTTCTTGGGGTCGTCGCCCCCGCACGGGAGATGGTCTTCACCGGTGACGTAGGCATGCTCGCGCCCTCGCATATCCGCCTCGCCGGTCCGAGAGAGCCGCTTACGAGCCGCCTTCGGAGCGCCGGACTCGAGTTCGAGACGCGGTTTCCGATGGACCCGGCCGACCCCCCGAAGCACGTCGTTCACGACAACATCGAGATCGAGATCCCCGGGCCGGTCGCTCGCGGCGGCGAGAGGAGCTACGTCTATGAGGGCATTCAGGAGCCGGTCGCAGCGCTGAGATTGCTGGAGTTCTCCCTGCGGGACCCGGTGAGTGTCGTGGCCCTCTACCGGGAAGGGGTGGAGGTTACGGTCCCCGCCCCGGAACGGTTTGCCCTGCATAAGCTGATCGTGGCCCAGCTCAGGGCGGGGAGCTTCAAGAGCAAGCGGAACAAGGACCTCCGACAGGCCTCTTGGCTCCTGAAGGTCCTGGCGGAGGCCCGGCCAAATGAGACGATGAACGCCTTGCGCGACATTCGCGGCCGAGGCCCGACCTGGCGAAAACACCTCTCCGCGTCCCTGAGGGAGGCGCCGGACGCCGCGAAGGCCCTGAGGCGGATCGAGGCCGAGACGGGCGACCCTGACCCGGGGGGATGACCCCTGAACAGGGTGAACCTCCCCCACCAATCCCGTAGGTTGGAAGAGGCTTTTGGTGCGGCCTTTAGGTCACGCAGCTCGGACGCGCCGCCATGGCGGGGAATCTGTCGATCATGGATGACAAAGACGGCGGCAAACCGCAGAGTTGCCGACCTTTCGGATCTTCGTTTCGATCACTACATGGGGCCTTGGATATACCTAAAAATATACGCGCCGCGCCACGAGCGGCAAGCTCTTCAATACTCACCCAGAGGGTCTGGGTTGGCGTGACGCCTGTTTAGCGAAAGGCGGCCGTCATGACCTCAGCGCCCGGCATGCTCTCTCGGGCCAAGTCGCGCAGAGCGCCGCTGCCGCCAGAGAGAAGGATCCTTGCATCTGGAAAGCGATGCGCCAGGGCGAGCCCGGCAGTGACACGCTCGGCGGCGGCGTTGAGTTGGACTTGATGGTGACGGGCCGTGCCGACCCCGTCTTCGGCGCCGCCCAGGACGATGATCCCGTCGACATGGGTGAGCGGCGGGTTGGTCGGATAGGTTCGCTCCAAGGGTCCAATCAGGAGATCGCCGAGGGGAAAGATGCCCAGAGCGAGGAGAGCTGCCAGTGCTACGGAAAGCATCCCGCGCGCGGCGCGCGGGCGTCCCCTCACGAGCGCGATCAGCGCGCCTGAGAGCAAAAGCGCTCCCCAGGTTTCCACGCGCAGCAGGAGGGTCAGGAGCTTGGAGGTGGTGAAGAAGAGCGTGTCCATGGGGATGTTGTCGGCGCTTCGGCGCTGGTTCGCAATCGCGCTGTTTCGAAATCTTTCGGCCAACGACACATCGCACATAACTCCCGCTGTTAGCGGTTCGTTTCCCAAAGAGAGCAGTGTGAAATTCGCCTCTCCGGGAAAGTTATCCCTAGTAGGTCTGCCAGTCCAATCTCTCTCCGATGCGGAGCATGGAATTTTCCTGAAATTTTCCGACCGGAATTTTCAGGTCGGCGATGGACACTGGGTCCCATGAAAGACCTTGTAACTCCTCCCGCCGATGTGGCGCGCTCCAATCCTCGGGCCGCGTCGACCCGTGTGCAAACCTGCACCCTCTCAAAGGCGCGGAGCCAACGCGCACATGACTATCGGCTGGGGCATATCCCCGCCTATGTCGACCAGACGAAGCTGCGCGACAACCGCGTGCTGATCCGTTTGCGTCCGCTTACACAGGTGCGCGCCGAGAATGCGCGGCTTCGCGAACAGGCCGGTCATCAGCGCAAGATGAAATCGAACGCGGCGGTGGTCTTGCGAGGGGTGATCACTTTCGGCGTGCTTGCCGCGCGAGATTTCATGAAGCTCTCGCCGAAGCGGCAGAACAGGGCATTTAAAAAGCTGGCCCGGAGCTTGGCCAAGAAGTTCGCCACGCGAGTGGAGTCACTGGTCGTTCACCTCGATGAAACGACGATCCACGCACATTTCATGCTGCGTGCCTACGACCGTTTCGGCCATGCGCTTAGCGACAAGATCAAGCGCGATGTCACCGTCTCGATCCAAGATCTCACGCACCGCGTGCTCGCGCGCTTCTGCCCCAAAATCGAACGGGGACATCGCAAGCTCGATCGCCTTGCTGCCGGCGCGGATTATGTCGACACACTCCATCGGAGCGTGCGGAAACTCCATCAGGACCTGCCGCGTGAAATCGCAGAACGAGAGGCGAAACTCGCTGCGCTGGAGATCGCGAAGGCAGAGCTCCAGGCCGAGATCGAAGAGGGGCGCAAAGATCTCGATCGCCTGAGCGAGACGCAGCGCGCCGAGCGCATTGCCCTGGCGTCACGGGAAACGGAGATGGAGGCCCGAGCGCGGGAGATCGATGCGCGGGATGCGGATGTTCGGGCGCAAGAGGAGAAGCAGCAAGAGCGCGAAGATGGGCTCGACCGGCGGGAGGCGAGTATCGACAAAGACAAAGCAGATCTTGCCAGGGAGCGACAGGCGCAACTTTTAGCCGCAGACCAACTTGTCAAGCAGGAGGAAGAGATCGAGGTGGTGCGCGCTGAGGCCAAGAAAACTCAGTCGACCTACGGTGCCGCGCTTGCTGCAATGGAGGGGGCTCTTGCGGAAATTTCAGGTGGAACCCTGCGACGCGACCCTGCCACAGGCAAGCTCGTGATGAGGGACGCATCTCTTCTACGGGCGCTCCCGGAGGAATTGCGCGTGGGGCTTTTGCGACCTGTGCGCGGGCTCGTGGATATCAGGTCGCGGGTAGATCAACGATCCAGGGAGCTCGATAGAAGGGGCCGGGACTTCGAGGAAAAGCAGGCCGCCGTTGGCGAGGTCATAACTGCGCTTGCCGAGGGCCGTGCCGAAATCTCGCGTGGCGCCATCGTGATGCGGGACATGCCTGTGTCTCTCAAGGCGCTCGGTCGGAAAAAGGAGGACTGGATGATCCAGGCTGTTCTCGATCTCATCGTGCGGGCTGGTGAAGTCGGGGGCGGCGGTCTGCAGCCGTCGCGCGATGACGAGATTGATGGGCCGGGGTTTGGGTAGGTGGTATGTCCTTGAATGCCCTCGGCACCACCGAAATCGCTCGCATCGAATGACGGCAATGGGGGAGAGGGGGCACACCTCGGAAGCGAGCTCTGCAATAATGCACTGAGCTGGTGAAAAGCGCTTCGACTGAGGGCAAAAAAGAGAAATTCAATTCATCGAGATGCCTAACTTGTCTCAGCTTCACGCCACGGCGTAGGCTGAAAACATGGCCCGCTCTCTGAAAGGTCTCTTAGAAGAATCCATGTCGCAAGGTCAAAGCATGTTCACAGGTCCCCAGCTCATCGCGCGACAGGCATCAGCTCTTGCCATGACACCGGAGCTCCGGCGTGCGATCAGCTTGCTGAAGCTCTCTAATTCCGAACTAACCAAGGAATTGCTCCGCGAGGCCGCTGTGAACCCGGCCCTTACGGTCAGCGCCCCTACACAGGATGTGACACTGAACCTATGGAAGCCGCCTTCGGGAGTGAAGCCCAGGCCGCCACAAATGCAAGTTGGCATCGGCGGCGGCTTGGGGGAGGCGCTGGGAGTGGCGGGGAGCCCCGGTCTGCAGGAGCATATCTTGCACGAGCTGCGTCTGGTGCTTCGCGATCCGGAGGACCTCGCGATTGGCGAAGCCTTAGCGGAGGCCGTCTCTCCTTGGGGGTGGCTCGATCGCTCCGTCGGTGAGGTCGCGGAGGAGATCCAAGTGCCCGCGCAAAAAGTGGAGGTGGTTCTCAGCCGTGTCCAGGAAATCGAACCAGCGGGCCTGTTTGCACGCGACTTGCGTGAGTGTCTGTGGTTGCAAGCTCAGGACCGGGACTTGCTGTCCCCGGTGATGGCCTGCCTGCTGAACAATTTGCCGCTGCTGGCCGAGGGGGGCTTGACGGAGCTGGCGCGATTGAGTGATGCGACCGAAGATGAGATTAGGGCGCATCTTGCGCTCATCCGCAACTTCGATCCGAAGCCAGGTCTGCGTTTCGATCCCGCCTCTCCTCCGCCGAGCGAGCCAGATATCATCGTGCGTCGCAGGCGGGGTGGATGGCGCGTCTCTCTGAATAATTCGACCCTGCCTGAGATTGACATTAATAATCGCGCCAAGCACGGAAGCGAGGATCTCCGCGCAGCAGAACTTCTGCGGCGCGCCGTGGTCCGCCGCAACGAAACGCTGCTCCACCTCGCAACTGAGATCGTCCAGTGTCAGAGCGGATGGCTCGAAGCGGGCCCCGCTCGACTTGCGCCGATGAGCTTCTCCAGCCTGGCTGCGGCGCTTGGCTTGCATGAGACAACGGTGGGGCGCCTTGCCGCCGGACGAATGATGGCTACACCGCGCGGAACGGTGACATTGCGTGCACTTTGTAGCGCTTCGATTGCGACGCAAAATGGGGAGCACATTTCAGCGGTAGCGCTGCGCCATCGCATTGCGGCGATGATCGCGCAGGAGGGAAGTAAGCCGCTGAACGATGTGCAGATTGTCGAAAACCTAGCGGATGCAGGTATTCTTTTGGCGCGCCGGACGGTGGCAAAATACCGTAGCCAGATGGGGATACCCAACGCTTCGGTGCGGGAAGAAAAACTCGGCTCTGCGGGCGCGTGATTTTCGCGCAAAGCGTGCGAAATTCGCGCCAACTCCGTCCAAACTTTTCTAGTCTCCGGATGACGTTTTATTACATCACTGATTATAAAGCATTTTAGTCAGAGGGTCCAACCTCGACCCTTGTGGCACAGTTCCTGCATCAGATTTTGTGTCCACTAAAAAAAACGCGTTACACGTGACAGAACAGGGAGACAAAGAATGAAGACGCTGCAGAAGATACTAACTGCCACAGCGATAGCCCTTTGTGTAGGGACATCCGCCGCGTCGGCGACCGACTTGACAGTAGGATTTACGCTCGATGCTAACACGCTGGATCCGGCGAACCATCGCAAACGCGAAACCGAAACAATTATCCGGAACATGTATGACGGCATCCTGACGCGCGACTCCAACATGAAGGTCGTGCCGCAGATTGCTCAATCGATGGTTCAGGTCTCCCCTACCGTCTACGATTTCAAAATCCGCAAGGGCATCAAGTTTCATGATGGAAGTGAGCTGACGGCGGAAGACGTCAAGTTCACCATCGACCGCATCACAAAGGATGGGGGCATGGGCGACGGGCAAACAAGCCCGCGCCAGAGCTTAATGGGGCCAGTTGCCTCCACCGAGATTGTCGATGGCGACACCGTGCGGATCACCCTAAGAGAGCCATGGCCGATCCTTCCCGCGATGCTTCCTTTCGAAGAAGTGGTTTCCAAGGCCTGGATTGAAAAGGTTGGCAATGACGGCGCTGCGACCTCGGAAAATGGGACCGGCCCCTTCAAATTGGCCGAGTGGCGCAAGGGGGATGCCATCATCATGGATCGCTTCGACGATTACTATGGTGGTTCGCCCGATATTCCGCCGGTTGGGAAAGCCTGCGTCGATAGGGTGATCTTCAAGATCATCCCCGAAAGCGCCTCCCGCGTTGCCGCACTGCTAGCTGGCGATGTCGATATTATCAATGAATTGCCGCCCTTCTCGGTCAAGCAGGTCGAGAACAATCCCGATACCGCTGTGATGAAGGTGAACGGCACGCGCAGCTTCTTTATCGCCATGAATATGCAGGGCGAGTATTTCGATGATCCCAGAGTGCGCGAGGCGGCAGCCCATGCGATTGACAAGGATCTGATCATTGACCGGATCTTGGGCGGTAATGCCCAGCGGATCGAGGGTATATTGTCGCCCGACGCCTTTGCGGCCTCTACGGATTTGCACAGATACAGCTATGATCCTGAACTGTCCAAGAAACTGCTTGCTGAGGCCGGCTACCCTTCTGGCATCGATATCACCATGGATGTCGAGGGGGCGTTCAAAGATACGGCCGAAGCTGTTGCCTCGTTGCTGAGCAAGGCAGGCTTCCACACCAAAGTCGCTGTCGGCGAAGGTGCTCAACTTGCCGACAAGTGGCGGACTAAGGGCGGCAAAAAGACTGGCGATATGTACTTTACCAGCTGGGGCAACGGCTCGCTCGATCCCTACGATATCTTCACACCGACCCACAAGACGAACGATCGCGGCAACTCGGCGGGCTATTCCAATCCCGAGGTCGACAAGCTGCTCGATGAGGCTGCTGTCGAAGTCGACACTGCGAAGCGCGCCGAGATGTATCATCAGGCCGAGGTCATCGTGAACAAGGACCTGCCCTACATCTACCTCTGGGTGCCGGCGGATCTCTACGGTGTGTCGAAGCGCGTGAGGGGATGGAAGCCCAGTGCCGACAGCCGCATCAACCTGCACGACGCCTGCATCGAATAAGATCAGAGGGGAGAACGGGCATGAGCCTCAGCAAGCTCCTGGAGCGTATCGCACAACTTGTGCCCGTTCTGCTGGGTGTCAGCGTCATCGCCTTTACGATGATGGCACTGACACCGGGCGATCCGGTGCAGATCATGATCGGTGATCAGGCCATTACCGCAGAACAAGAGGCGCAACTGCGTCACGACATGGGCCTCGACCGGCCGATGGTGGAACGCTTCTTCATCTTCCTCGGAAATGCCACGCATTTCGATTTTGGCGAAAGCTTCTATCACAAACGTCCGGTTGCCGATGTGATCGCCGAGCGGATGCCCGCCACGATCGAACTCAGCCTCGTGGCCTTGGTCGTCGCGCTTGCGACCGCAATCCCCCTGGGCGTTCTGGCCGCGATCAAAAAGAACTCGATCTTCGATCGGATCGCCACGGTGGGGTCTTTGCTGGGAGTATCTTTACCGGGGTTCTGGTTCGGAATTCTGTTGCTGATGCTTTTTGCGGTGCATCTGCATCTCCTCCCGGTGTCGGGTCGGATCGGCTTTGATTCCGAGGTGCCCAACGTCACCGGCTTTCTTCTGATCGACACCCTGGTCGCGGGGAACATGAAGGCGTTCGGGGACGCTGTCGCGCATCTCATCTTGCCTGCGATCACGCTTGGCTTGCCGATGACTGCAATCCTGATGCGGGTCACGCGCACCTCGATGCTGGAAGTGTTGCGACAGGATTATGTGACCTTTGCCGATGCCAAGGGGCTGTCGCGTCGTCGCGTGCTGTTTCGCCATGCGCTCAAAAATGCCCTGATCCCGACCGTCTCGGTGGCCGCGATCGAGACCGGCAGTCTGCTGGGTGGCAACATGATCGTCGAGACTGTCTATGGCTGGCCGGGCCTGGGCCGCCTTGTTGTCGAGAGCATCTTCTTGCGCAACTACCCGCTCGTTCAGGCGGCCGTGCTGTTCTACGCCGTGACCTACGTGCTTTTGAACTTCGTCGCCGACCTGCTTTACACCGTTCTGAATCCGAGGGTGAAACTGTGAGCCTTGCAGCCGAAACCCCCGCCGCGTCGGAAACCATCCTGCGCCGCAATCTCGCGACTTTTTCCGGCAACCGGCTGGCGATGCTCTGTGCGCTGATCGTCGTGTTGTTCGTGGTGATGGCCGTTTTTGCTCCCTGGATCGCTCCGCATGACCCGAACGAGACCGACCTGTTCCGCCGCCTGCAGCCGCCTGGCTGGATGGCCGGAGGGGAGTGGTCCTATTTTCTGGGCTGCGACGCGCTGGGGCGCGATATCCTCTCGCGCATCGTCTATGGGGCGCGGATCTCGATCTTCATCGGGATCGCGGTGATCTTGGTCGCGACCACGATCGGCATTCTCGCCGGTCTGGCTGCGGGCTATCTGCGGGGCTGGGTGGATATGGTGATCTCCCGGATCGTCGATATTCTCCTCGGCTTCCCCTATCTGATCTTCGCGATCGGCCTGATGGCGATGATGGGGCCGGGGCTTTGGAACATCATCTTTGCGCTCGCCTACAAGGAATGGGTGATCCCGGCACGTGTCGTGCGGGGCGAAACCCTGGTGACGCGAGAGCTGGAATATGTCGAGGCGGCGCGCGCATTGGGCGCCTCGCGCGGGCATATCATGCTGCGCGAGATCCTTCCAAACGTGCTCTCTCCGGTGATCGTGGTGGCCACGATCCGGATGGCGCATGTGATCATTCTCGAAGCCTCGCTCTCCTTCCTGGGCCTCGGGGTCCAGCCGCCTACCGCATCCTGGGGATCTATGGTGTCCGACGGGCGCGCCTTCATCCTCGAAGCTTGGTGGGTTTCGACCTTCCCCGGCCTTGCGATCCTGTTTCTGGTGCTGGCGATCAATGTCGCGAGCCAGGGCCTTCGCGACGCTTTCGATCCGAGGTTTTCCGAATGAAAGACGCTTTGCTGGAGGTGCGCGACCTGCGCACGGTATTCGAGACGCGGGCCGGGCGGGTTTGTGCGGTGGACGGTGTCAGCGTGGCGGTGCGACGGGGCGAATGTCTCGGCATCGTGGGCGAGAGCGGCTCGGGCAAGAGCGTGACCTTCGCCTCGGTCATGGGCCTGGTGAAGGCACCGGGCCGGATCGAGAGCGGGACGATCGTGTTCGACGGGCGCGACCTGCGCGGTCTCAGCCCCCGTCAAATGCGAGCGGTCCGCGGACGCGACATGGCCATGACGATGCAGGACGCGCTGACCGCGCTCAATCCTGCGCTGAGCGTGGGCGAGCAGATCGCCGAAGTGCTGGAGGCCCATGACGAGACTCTGCCCACACGCGGAGCTGCGCGGCGCGCGGCGATCCGCAAGGCCTCGGTCGAAATGCTCGGGCTTGTCGGCATTCCGTCGGCCGAGACCCGGCTCCGGCAATATCCGCACGAGTTTTCAGGCGGGATGCGTCAGCGGATCATGATTGCGATTGCGCTGGCCTGCCGACCCAAGCTGCTGATCGCCGACGAGCCCACCACTGCGCTCGATGTGACGATCCAAGCGCAGGTGCTCGAACTTATCTCGGACATTCGAAAAGAATTTGGGATGAGCGTGGCGCTGATCACGCATGATCTCGGGGTGGTGGCCGAACATTGCGACCGCGTGATGGTGATGTATGCCGGGCAGGTCGTCGAGGAAGGTCTGACTGCTGAGGTCATCGGCGCACCTAAACATCCTTATACCCAAGGACTCTTGGCGTCGATCCCGCGCCCTGCACTACGCGGCGAGCCGATCCACCCGATTGAAGGGCAGGTGCCCGATTTGATTGATCTCGAACCGCAGTGCCGTTTCTACTCTCGCTGTTCGCAGCGGCGAGAGAGATGTCTCGCACCCATAGAAATGCGGGCCATCGGGCCCGCGCACAATGCCCGTTGCATCCTGGCCGGGGAGGAGGAAACGTGAGCCTGCTCAAAGTTGAAGGTCTGTCAAAACACTATCAAGGCAAACACGGACTCTTCGATCGTCTGACCGGCGCCCGGCACACGGTCGTCCGCGCCGTGAATGAAATCGACCTCACCGTCGAGAAGGGCGAAATTCTTGGGTTGATTGGAGAATCTGGCTGCGGAAAGTCTACGCTCGGGCGCGCAATCCTGCGTCTTCATGAGCCGACCAGCGGCACGGTGAATTTTGATGGGGCGAACGTGACCACGTTGGATCCCGCTGCCCTCAAGGCCATGCGGCGGCGGATGCAGATCATCTTTCAGGACCCGTATGCCTGTCTTAACCCACGGCGCACAGTGGCCGAGATCGTTGGCCTGCCGCTGAAGCTTCACGGCTTGGCGGCGAATGAAGCTGAGCAGCGTGAAAAGGTCGCGGCAATCTGCGCAAGGGTCGGTCTCAAACCTGGCCAGATCGATCGGTATCCCCATCAATTTTCAGGTGGTCAACGTCAACGGATCGGCATCGCGCGTGCCCTCATTTCGCATCCCGAATTCATTGTCTGCGACGAACCGGTGTCGGCGCTCGACGTCTCGATCCAAGCGCAGATTATCGCACTGCTTCTGGAACTGAAGCGTGAGATGGGACTGACCTATCTCTTCATCAGTCACGACATCTCGGTAATAGGCTATCTCGCCGACCGGGTTGCGGTGATGTATATGGGTCAGATCGTCGAGATGGGCCCGGTTGAACAAATCCTAGCTAATCCGCGCCATCCCTACACGCAAAGCCTGATGTCTGCGGTGCCAGAAGTTGACCATTCCGGGCCACGCAAACGGATCAAATTGAGCGGCGATCTACCTTCGCCATTACGTCCGCCTACCGGTTGTAAATTCCATACGCGTTGCCCATTGGCGGTAGACGCCTGCCGTAGCCAGCAGCCCGACATCGAGACGGTGGGCCCCGGTCATACAGCAGCCTGCCACCGGTTGGCCGAGAAACTCACCCTTCTTGACGAGGCCTCGGCGTGAGCGGTGTGATCACTCTCGATCTCAAGGGATCGGCTGAGGCGCGCGGGCTTGGGCAAGCGCAAGCTGGACGCGCCGAACAGGTGCGTGCGGCCACAATCGAGCGTGTCGCGCAGGCGCGTGCCGTTGGTTTGATTGACGTTGCGGCCGAAGAATATCTTGCGGCGCAAAGGTTGTTGCATAAACAAATCGACCCCGAGGGACTTGCTGAACTCGATGGCATAGCTTCGGGCTTCGACCTGGATCCTGCGGAACTCTTCGCTCACCTGCACCTCGGAACGCTGCGCGATCTGAAAGGGGGCGCGCGTTTGGATGATGGCTGTTCGGCTTGGGCGGTCACTGAGGGGCCTGACGGTCCGCTCGTTGTAAAAAATCGTGACGTCTCTGGCGCGCAATTGGGTATCCAGACAGTCGCGCGGCACGCGGGGCCGGATGTGATTGCGCACACCGACGCATCCGGTCGGGCATTCCGACAACATCCGGTCAGGTGTTCCGGATATCCGGTCACCGCGAGACGTCGCCACTGTGCGTGCTTTCTTGATGTTGCCTCTGTTTGATGCGGTCAAGCTTTTCGAGGCTCGCGATAGGGGAGCCGCGCGCGGCGCCGTGCGCGCCCCACGACGCTGGCGCGGCGTCGCGCGTGGCAGTGGCCCTGTCGCGCGTCATGTTTCGTTCTTTCGCATTGAGGAGCCGTCCAAGGGCAGCCTGTGAGCGTTGTGGACGAAGCGGTCGAGGATTGGATCGGCGAAGGTCGGCTCGCCGCCGCCGCTCGTGAACACGATCTCCTGCGGCGCGCAGCCGAGAAGATCCGCGATCTGGGTCCTTGCATCCTCGACATCCGGCGAGCGGGCACCCCGGCCCAGTGGCAGTGGCCGCTAGAGCGATTGCCGTGCCCCGTTTCCAGGGCATGGCGCATGATCGCGGCAACCTCGGGAGCGACCGGAGTGCTGGCGTTGAAATCCAGATAGATATCGCGCATTGCCCTGCCTCCTTTTCGTTGTCGACTTACCCGGGGTCAGGGCCTGTAGGCCGCGTCCTGCTGCCAGCCGGTGAAGCCGGTCTGCATGACGACGACGTTCGACCGCCCTGCCACACGCAGCGCGAAGGCTGCTTGCGCCGACAGGCTGCCAGTGTTGCAGAAGAGGATGGTCATGCGGTCCTCGGGGATCTCGTCGATCCGGTCGAGCACTTCACGCCACTCGATGTTGACGGCGCCGGGGATCGTGCCTTCCTCGAACTGGCCAGCGTCCCGGGTGTCGACGAAGAGCGCGGTCTCGAAGACGGTCTGGTCGATCTGCTGGGGCAGGATGATCCCGGACTCGTATTCCGAGAACATCATGTATTCCTGCATGGCCTCGATGGCGGCGTCCTGTGCCAGCGCGGGCGCTGCGTGCAGCCCGAGCGCGACGGTCGTCGCCAAAAGTAGGTGTTTCAGGGTCATCCGGGGTCTCCTCCGTTCCGGTTTCTTGGAGTTCAGGTGTGCTGCGTGAGCCAGCCGTTCGTGTCGCCTTCGAGCCAGAGGGCGTCCCGGTGGCCGAGCCTGTTCAGGATGTCCGCGCCCTCTGTCGACCGACCGCCGCCCTTGCCGCAGATGGTCACGGGCGTCTTTCCAGCCGGGAAGTCACCGGCGCGGTCTTCGAGTTCGGCCAGCGGGATATGCACGACGCCCGTCACATGGGCGGCGACGAAGTCTTCCGCGTCGCGGACGTCGATCAGGTGGAAGCGATCCGGATCGGCCGCGAAGGCGGCGAGCGTCAGCATCCCGGCCATCAGAACACCAGCACCTTGTCGGCGGCGAGCGTTCCTTGAGCGAGTTCGTCCATGGTTGAGCGGGTCGCTCCGTCCATCATGTCGCGCTCTGCAAGGCCGCGCGCGTCCATACAGGTACCGCACATCAGGACGCGCCCCTTGGCGGACAGGACACGACGGAGCATGCGCTCGAGGTTGTAGTAGCCATCGGGCGTCTTCTGCCCCGCCTTGGCGCAGAGCACCGCGTCGGCCATCAGGAAGACGGTAATTTCGGCCTCCGGGTCGTTCTTGGCGAGCGCGTGGGCCATCCGCAGGCCGTTGAAGCTGCGCTCGGTTCCATAGGGTGGGTCGTTCAGAAGGATCAGATGTTTCATCTTGGGTCCTCAGGCCGGGGCTCGCAATTCGAGATCTGAAAGGAAGGCTTCGATGCGCCGGGCATTGGCGCCGCGGTCGATCTGCCCAAGGCGCGAGCGTGACCGCATGTCGATGCGGCTCCCTGTCTCGATGTCGGTAACCCGAACAGCAACCTCGTCCTCGAAACCGAAGACACGGCTTCGGGCGATGGCTTCGATCTGGTTTTCCGCAGGGTCGGCCGAGAGAACCTCCCAGCCACGCGTTTCGACAAGGGTCAACGCCTCTGCGAATGCATCCTCGACCGGGATCGGAAGGTCCAGCGGGCGCACGTCCGGATAGGCGGAGCGTTGTGGCTCGGCATTCTGCGCCGGGTAGTCCGTTGGGGTCGCGGTGAACCAGTAGACCGGCGGGTCTTCGGTATCGGTCGAGATGTCGTTTATCGGCGGCGTCGTCCGAGCGGCGATTTCGAAAGCCACTCCGAGACCTGCAACGGGTAATGACAGGATAAGGCCAATCAGCGCAATGCTGGCACCGCGCCTCTTGCGGATAGCCCGCACCAAGGTCGCGAGCGCTGCGACGACCCCCATTAGCGCCGCCCAGACACCCCAACCGGCGATGTCATAGGCTTGCGGCCAAGGCCAGCCGCCCGCACGATAACCCCAGACGGACAAAGCAAGAAGTGCAAGGGACGCAAGGCCCAGAAGGATCGCCGCAAAGCCGAAGCGTCGCGTTATGAATTCAAGCATCTGTCTCTTCCTGATCGGGGGCGGGATTCAAGCGCGGGTGCGTTTCTTCCATTCCAAGGATCAACCAGAGCCCTGAAAGCGCCATGGCGAAGCCTGTCAGCCAGAATCCGGCCTGAAGCACGCCGGTAACATCGGCGATCACCCCCATGGCCAGCGCCCCAATGGCATAGCCGAGGTCGCGCCAGAATCGGTAAACTCCAAGCGCTGAGCCGCGCCAAGAGGGGTGCGCGATGTCGCCCATCGCCGCAATAAGTGTCGGGTAAAGCAGCGCCATGCCGAGCCCGGTTACTGCTGCGGCAACGGCCCAGTCCGTGGGCGTGGCGAGAAACGGGAAGGCAAGAACACCGCCAGAGCAGAGGAAAACGCCAGTGACCGTCGGCCATTTGCGCCCGACAGCGTCCGATAACGGTCCGGTCCACAATTGGCTACCGCCCCAGACGAACCCGTAGATGCCCGTGATCCAGCCAATCTCGATCAGGCTCGCTCCCTGCGACACGAGGAAGACCGGCACCAGCCCCCACATCAGCGCGTCGACAAATTTCTCGACGCTTCCCGCCTGCGCCAGCGACATGAATGTTCGGTTGCGCCATGAAACGAGGGCAAAGATCTGGCCGACGGACGGGTTGTCGGGGCCCGTGGCATAACGCGGCTGCGGGCCGCTGGTGATGCCCGCCTTGTGACGTGCGGCTTCGGCCCTGGAAAAAGGAAGCGTCTCGGTGAATGTCAGCACCGCCGCCGTAAGCGCCACGAGGATCACCGCAAGGCCAAAAGCGAAGAGACTGGTCCGCGGATCGAAATAGCTGGCTAAGTAGCCGGTCAAGAGTCCGGCCAGGGCCACGCCGCCATAACCGGCGAATTCATTGAAACCGGACGCCATTCCGCGCTGCGAGCTTTTCACGATGTCCATCTTCGCGGTAACGGTCATCGACCAACAAAACCCTTGGTTGACCCCCAACAAGACGTTGGCCACCACAATCCATCCCCAGTTCGGGCCCCAGAGGATCATGAACGGGATCGGAAATGCCGCCAGCCAGCCCCATATCAAAACCCGCCTGCGTCCGACGCGCTCGGAAAGGTGGCCTGAAACGAAGTTCATCGCCCCTTTCACGATCCCGAAAGAAACGATAAAGGCGAAGATCGCGGTCATCGAACCATGAACGACACCGTATTCCGTCTCCGCCAAAGCGGGGATCACCGTGCGTTGTAGCCCGATGTTCATGCCGACAAAGAACACCTGCAAGAGCTGTTCAAGAAAGGGGCGCAGGTTCTCGCGGATGCCGAGGGTATAAGTCATTCCTCTTCCTCCACCGCGATGCGTGGGTCGAGAGCATGGCCCGAAACCGGGCCACGCAGGGGCTGGAGCAGCATCCTGTCGATCCAAAGATCACGGCGCGTGCGGAACTGTTCGATCCCGATCTCCATGTCCTGATGCCCCCTTGCCGGTTGCGCGACATAGGTGCCTAATAGCCGATCCCACCAGGGCAGGTTGAAGCCATAGTTCGAATTGGTCTCGCGCGGATCGACGGAATGGTGGACGCGATGCATGTCGGGGGTGACCACGAACAGGCGCAGCACTCTATCAACCGGACGCGGCAGATCGATATTGGCGTGGTTGAAAAGCGCGGTCGCATTCAGGATCACCTCGAACAGCAGCACCGCGACCGCAGGCGGCCCGAGCGCCGCGACCACCGCCAGCTTTATCCCCATCGAGATCAGGATTTCCAGCGGATGGAACCGCAGGCCCGTCGTTGCGTCGAAGTCGAGATCGGCATGGTGCATCCTATGTAGCCGCCAAAGACCGGGGACTGCGTGGAACATGACGTGCTGAAGGTAGATCGCCGAATCGAGCACCAGCATCGAAACGAGGATGGCTGCCCAGGTCGGCCAATCAAGATTGTTGAACAGCCCCCAGCCACGATCCTCGGCCATGACGGCCAATCCGACTGCGAGGATCGGGAAAGCGAGGCGCAGGACCACCGTGTCCACAAAGACCAGGGCGATATTGTTCGTCCAACGGATCAAGCGCGGTATCTCTCTGCGCCGCCGGGGGGCCGCGACCTCCCACAACGCCATCGCCGCCAACACGCCCAGGAAAGCGGCAAGTCGGATCGTCGGCTCGGCAGAGAGGATCGTTTCGGTCATGCGGTCGGCTTTGCTCTTGTGGTGCAGGCTAGATTCGCTATCATTCAATTATTCGATTGAATGATCTAATATTCCGAGGCAGTCCATGTCAATTAGCCCGAAGATGGCCCTTCTCGAAGAATATGCCCTTGTCGCGCGAGCCTTGTCGGCCCCCGCACGCCTTATGCTTCTTGAGCAGCTCGCCCAGAGCGAACGCAGGGTAGAGGCGCTTGCGGAAAAAACCGGGCTCACTGTTGCGAACTGTTCGCAGCATTTGCAGCAATTGCGACGCGTTGGCCTTGTCACCAGTCGGCGCGACGGAAAGGCGATAATCTACAGGCTGACCGACGCGAGGACGCTGACGTTGTTGGGAATTTTGGGCGATGTGGCCGAAAGGAACCTCGCACAGGTTGGGGAGATCCTGCGCGGGCTATCGAACGGCGAAGACGCGCCGGAACCGATCAACCGCGACGAGCTTGCCGCTCGACTGACTGAAGGGTCGGTGACCGTCCTCGACGTGCGCCCCGCCGACGAGTTCGCCGATGCCCATATCCCGGGCGCACTCAACATGGCCGTGACGGAGCTGGACAAGTTCCTGACGGATCTCGACCGGAACACCGAGATTGTGGCCTATTGTCGTGGTCCATACTGTATCTACGCCCACCAAGCCGTGGCGTTCTTGCGCAAGAATGGCTTCAACGCCCGGCGTCTTGACGGCGGTCTGCCTGAATGGCGCGAAGATGGTCGAGCCATTCGGTCGACCTCCTGATTTACAAAGGCCTTATTCGATGCCGCAAAGTGTTGACCTCACTATGTCAGCTCTCTGGGTGCGAGGCCTTTGAAATGTCATGACAGCTCGCCCAGACTTCGCATGGTATCTCATGATGGAAGTGGATGATCGAAGGCCTCGGGGTTTCTTAGCATCGCCCGCGTGGTGTCAACCGTAGGAGCAGATCATCGCGATACATAAGAATCCCCTGACCCTGCGCGCCGACGTCGCGGATGAAGCCGGGGTTGCACGCTTTCTCAAGATGATTGCGCAGAAGCTCGGCGGGCTCAATGCTCTGGTCAGCAGCGTCAACATTGCGGGGCCCACCGGTGCGGTCGATGAAATCTCGCCCGAGGATTGGCGCCGCTGCCTGGATTTCGGCCTGACGGGGCAATTCCAATGCTCGCGTCAGGTTGTGGTGCCAATGCTGCGCGCGGGAGGGTGCGCGCGCGTCTACTGCGCCCGAGTTGCTCTGTAGAGGTGCCGCTGGCACGCGAGAATTACGCGGGTGAGATGAGGAGGCATTATGGTCGAAGACGGCGTCTATCCCGATGGCGGTGGAGGTCTGCGGGCGTGTCGATGTCAATAGCTTCTTCGGCCGAGAGTGGGATCAACGACTTGCGTGGCAGTGCGCGTATTAGCTCTCGGGCGCCTTGGTCTCGGCCCCGATCGGGCGCACGTTTCAAGTCGTCCGCAGTCAGAAGTGCTGGGGGCATCGGGATACCGTTGGATGCGCAGGCGTAGCTGCCCCCGTCGCGATTTACCAAGGCGCGGAGAGTGTCTGTTGACACAAATGGCATGTCTCCGAGCACAAACAGTGCGCGTTCTGCCTGAAGCCACGTTGCGCAGTCACGTGCCGTGTGCCAAGTATGGGATAACGGCAGGTTCGGTCCAACCTTGTGCACCTGGAACGACGGGGGAAGGGCGGTGGCCACTCTCTCGGAAGAGACAATCGCAATTAACGTGTCGCATCCCGACGCCTCGAGTGCGCGTGCGGCTGTCAGCACCAGAGGCGCGCCGTTCCAATTCGCAAGAAGCTTGTCTTGAGCGCCGAAACGACGCGATGTGCCGGCGGAGAGGAGAATGCCGAGCGTGCGCATGGCGACCGCGACCGGCTCAGTCGAGCGGCGAGAAGGCCGCAGGCTGAAGGAAGATGCTTTCCTGATGCACGAGATAGGACAGGATCTTGGGCACGAAGTTTTGCCATTCCAGGTCCGCGCCCAGCTTTGCCCGCTGCGCGCTGCGGTGGCCGTAATCTTCGTAGGCCCAGATGAAAGTGACGGCGTTCAGCACGCCGCTGTCACTGACCCAGCATCCGGCAAGCTTCGCATACCGGGTGATAATGTGTAGGCCCTCTGCCTCATAGAGCTTTAGGAACTCGGGCGCTTTCCCGGGCGTGATGCGGTAGGTTCTTTGTTCGTAGATCATATTGGGCTCCGGCATGAATGGCGGTAAATCGCGTGCGCTGGCGCATCGTGACGAACCGAAGCTACGATCAAAGCTTGGGTTTTCGCAATCTATAAGTCGTCAACTGAGGAAAAGTCGCTTTGCCGTTGCTGGGAATGGCGTAATGTATGGGGCTAAAGTCGTTGCGTCCGGTGCCAGAATGAACAAAAAGGGACGTCCGGGGGAAAACGTGCGGGCCAAGCTGAAAATGTCTGAAGGTTCGTCCAAAACGAACGCTACAGGAGGCAAGCCCGGTTCGCCGCAGGGGGCTGTGCGGATGCCGTTCAATGAGCGCCGCGCTCAGATTTTGGACGTTGCCTCCGAATTCTTTGCCGAGAATGGGCTTGCGGGGCAGACGCGTCAGTTGGCGGAGAAATGCGGCATCTCCCAACGCCTCCTTTATCGCTTTTTTCCGACCAAAGAAGACCTGCTCAAAGAGGTCTATGACCAAGAGATTCTTGGCGCCTTCAAGGCTGTCTGGTTCGTTGAGCTGCAGGATCGAACGCGGCCTGTGTCCGAACGCCTCGACGCATTTTACCGCGACTATCTTCGCTCGACGTTAACCCGCAAGTGGTTGCGTCTGTTCCTGTACGCTTCGCTTGCCGAGGCGAAAATGGCGCCTGACTACATCTCCGCGATCGTCATGCAGCTGCTGGAGACCGTGATGCGCGAGGTGGCGCATGAGCGGGGCGTGGATTTGCCAGAAGACCCCGCATTGCTCCGTGAGATGGCATGGACGTTGCATGGCGCGATCTCTCACTATGCGATTCGGCGTCATATCTATCAGAGCAGCCTGTCGCTCTCCGAGGATCAGGTGGTTTCGATGCATGTTCGCGTGTTCCTCGCGGGCTTCGAGGACATGGTCAAGATGTGCGTAGGCCGCTAAACGCTGAAATCAGCTACATTTTCTTCCGAATTCATCTGTGGTGATCGCCGCAGATGCTGAAAATATTGGCGCCTTCCGCTGCGGAAAGGAAAGCGTTAACTTTTCACTGGTCGTCAGTTGACGAATAAATATATCGCCAATAGCGTAAATCCACATAACAAGATCAACAGGGACGGCTTGCCGCAGATTGGGCTTTGTTCGGGCTTGGGCTGAGGCGGCCACGCAAAAGGAATCGAATGATGCTCAAGGATAAGACGCGCCGTCTCGGGCGCCGGGATTTCCTCCGCTACTCGGCGGCGGGCGCGGGGGCGTTGATGGCGCCGGGTCTGGTTCGTCCGGCAAAAGCCGCAACTGCCGCCCTGACGATGCATACGTGGTCGGCCGCGGTTGACACCGTGCAGAGCCACCTCAGCGCCTTCACCAAGGAAACCGGGATTCCCGTCAATTACGGCAATTCGCCCTGGGCCCAATATCGCGAGGGTATGGTCGCGAAATTCGTCGGTGACGCGCCGCTCGACGTGATGTGGGTTTCGGATGCCTGGCTACCCGAATGGGCCGAGGCCGGCTGGATCGCCCCGGTCGATGAGTTCGACAACCTGATGCAATACAACGTCGAGGCCGAGGACTTTTGCACCGACTCCATGACCTATGGCGGTCGTCAATACGGCCTGACCTACTACACCGACTACATGGCCTTCTTCTATGACGAGGCGAAGCTCAAGGAAGCTGGCTTCGACGCGCCGCCGTCTAGCTGGGATGAGCTGGTCGAGCAGTCCCTCGTTATGAAGGAGAAGGGCATCGCAGACTATCCGATGATGCTGGCGATGGCGCAGGAAAGCTGGCTGATCGAGTTCATCTCAACCCTCGTCTATTCGCATGGCGGGCGTCTTGTCGATGACAATGGCGTCGCCGTGATGCAGGATCCGAAAGAAGGGGCTGTCGAGGCGCTGAGCTGGGTCGTCGATGCGGTCAACAAACACGAGATTGTCTCACCCGCCTGTGTCGAGACCGGCGAGCTGGCTGGCCTGAAAGCCTTCGCGGCGGGCAACCATGCCTTCGCGATGGTAGCGAAATATCGCCTTAGAATGCTCAACGACCCCGAGCAGTCGCAAATCGCCGGTCACGTGAAGCAGGCGATGATGCCGCAAGGCGCCAATGGTTCTCACGCGACGGTCGGTTGGATGCGTTTCCACGGCATGTCGGCGCAGGCCGCGCAAGACAAGGCGCGCGCTGAAAATGCGGCGAAGCTGATCGAATGGTTCGGTGGCAAGGCGGACGGTGCTTACACGTTCCAGAAGCTCCTGTTCCTCGATATCGGCGCTGGTTTTGGCGTAAAGCCTCTGTTCGAGGATCCTGAGATCCGCGCGGCCTACGACTCCTATGGCGATGTCGACATGATCCAGGCTCAGCAGGCGCTTGCCCGCAAAAAGGACACGGTTACCCCGTGGTTTGGCGAATGGAACGACACCAATGGTTCGGCCTGGCAATCGGCGATCCTCGGTAATGTGGATGCCGCCGGAGCGGTCGCGAAATCTGCCGATCTCTGGAACCAGCTGAAGGACAGCTACTGACCAGACGCGGCGGGCCTTTTTGAAAGGCCCGCCGACGATCGGGCTGGGCAACGGGAGAGCATGACGTGGCGAATGCAGTGATGCGGGCGACACGCCCGAGATGGCGGGTGGGATACGAGGAGCGCAGCGCGATGCTGTTTCTTGCTCCGGTTATGGCCGTGCTAGGCGCGGTCGCGGTCTTCCCGATCGCCTATTCGCTATATATCAGTTTCTTCAGCATGAAGCTGACGCGTCCGAACCGGACCCCCTTCGTAGGCCTAAAGAATTACACCGATCTTTTAGCCGACGAGGCTTTCTGGGGGGCGGTCTGGCGCACAGTGAGTTTCTCGCTCGTTTCGGTCACCGCGATTGCCCTTATCGCCCTGCTTGTCTCGCTACTACTTAACCAGGAATTTCGTGGTCGCCGTATCCTCTCCACGATCCTGCTGGTGCCGTGGGCGATCCCCTATGTCGCGAATGCGCTGATGTGGAAATGGATCTATGATTCCAGCTATGGCGCGCTGAACGGCCTGCTCTACCAGCTCGATTTCATCGACAAGTACATGGTTTGGCTGGGGGATCAGGACAAGACGCTTTTCCTGATCGCGAATGCGTTCGTCTGGAAGGAAGTGCCGCTGGCGACGATCCTTCTGCTGGTCTCGCTCAAGTCGATTCCGTCCGATATCTATTCGGCGGCCCGCGTCGACGGCGCGACCGTCTGGCAGCGCTTCGTTCATGTCACCCTGCCCGCGATGAAGCCCGGTTTCTTGCTGGTGATGATCTACGAGACGATGATGGCGATCCGCCATTTCGATCTGTTCTTCATCCTAACCGAGGGCGGGCCCGGCAGCGCCTCGCACGTACTCTCGTGGCACATCTATGTCGAGACCTTCCGTAACCTTTCCTTCGGGAGCGGCGCTGCGATGTCCTACGTCCTCGCAATCGCGACTTTCGCACTCTCCTACCTCTTCATTCGAACGCTGGGGCGCAGGATCTGACATGAGCGATATGCCTATCACCCCGCCTGTCGACAGGATCGACTACCGCCGCCGCCAGAAAATCGGGCGCATCGTCCAACGCCTGGTGATCTTGATCTCCGCGATCCTCCTTACGGCCTACGTGCTTGCCCCTGTGTCCTGGCTTGTCTCCTCGGCCTTCCAGACCGAGACGGAGATCGTCTCGATCCCTCCGCACTGGATTCCCGAACATCCCACCTTGCGCAATTTCGAGGCGATCTTCACTGCCGGAAACGACGAGCCCGTTACCTATGAGACGCGCTCGGGCACGGATCCGGCTGCAGGCGACTTCATCCCCTCCACCGCAGAGAACCTTCTGCCTTCGATGGCCAACAGTCTGATCGTCGCGACCTTGGTGGTGATCCTGAACCTGCTCGTCGGGGTGCCGGCTGCTTATGCTATCGCGAAGATACGGTTCTGGGGGCGCAACGCTTCAGTCTACTTTATCCTGATCACGCGGGTGATCCCCGATATCGCGCTGGTCGTGCCGTTCTTTCTGGTGATCCGGAAACTCGGCATGCTCGATACGCTTGGATCGCTGGTGATCACCTATCTTGCTATCACGGTGCCCTTCACGGTCTTCATCCTCATCCAGTATTTCGAGGGGCTCCCGGACGAGTTGGACAAGGCCGCGCGGGTCGATGGCTGTTCGCGGTTCCAGGCACTGATCAAGGTGTTCCTGCCGCTTTCGATGCCCTCGCTCGTCGCCGTGGTTCTCTTTACCTTCCTCACCAGTTGGAACGAATTTCTGCTCGCGCTGATGTTCACGCAGACCTCCGCGTCGCAAACGCTGCCGATCCTGCTGGCCTCGTTCACCTCCGATTTCACGGTGAGCTTCTCCTTCCTCAACGCTGCGGGCGTGCTGGCGGTGGTCCCGCCGGTCATCGTGGCCATCGTCTTCGAACGCTACATCGTTTCCGGTCTAACCGCCGGGGCGGTCAAAGGTTAGAAAAGGACTAAGTCTTGGCCCGGATCCGTTTCACCAACGTCAACAAGAAATACGCCAACGGCTTCCATGCCGTGCGCGATCTCAACCTCGATATCGAGGATCGCGAATTCATCGTCTTGCTCGGTCCTTCGGGTTGCGGCAAATCCACAACCCTCAACATGATTGCAGGGCTTGAGGAGGTCTCGGATGGTGAGCTCATCTTCGACGAGCAGGTTGTGAACTATGTACCCCCGCACAAGCGCGACGTCGCGATGGTGTTCCAGAGCTATGCACTCTATCCGCACAAGACCGTCTACGACAATATCGGCTTCGGACTGAAGATGCGGAACGCGTCGAAGGAAGTAATCGACGAGCGCGTTCGTGATGCTGCACAAAAACTCGAGATTTCCCACCTGCTCGACCGCCGTCCGTCGCAGCTTTCGGGCGGCCAGCGTCAGCGCGTGGCACTCGGACGCGCGATGGTCCGTGACCCGTCGGTCTTCCTGATGGATGAGCCGCTCTCGAATCTCGATGCGGCGCTGAGGATCTCCATGCGTGCGGAGATTAAGGAACTTCATCGCACGATGGAGACGACCTTCGTCTATGTGACTCACGATCAGGCCGAGGCGCTCACGCTCGCGGATCGTATCGTGGTGATGAATGATGGGGTTGTGCAGCAGATCGGCACGCCTGACGACATTTACGAACGCCCGTCGAACACGTTCGTGGCGTCGTTCCTCGGCAGCCCTCCGATCAACTACTTCGACGGGGCCCTCGAGGCCGGGCCGGATGGAGAGATGGCATTCATCCGCGACGGGTTACGCCTTCTGCTGCCGGCGGATTACGCGGCACGCCTGAAAGAGAAGATGGGCCGCGTGGTGCGGCTGGGCATTCGGGCTGAGGATGTCGTGGAAGGCACCGCCGAACCGGGGATCAATGCGCTTAGCGGCACCGTGACCTCGGTGCTTCCAGTTGGCTCTGATCAATATCTGGGAATGGATTTCGGGGGGGAGGAGCTGTTTTTCCGTGTCGGCAAGGATCTGCGCCATGCTTTCGGCGAGAAGATCACCCTCGCGGTAGACCTCAGCCGCCTGCATATCTTCGATCGCGAATCGGGGCAGTCCCTGATCTGGAACGCGGCGTGAGACTATGAAACCGGCTCCCTTCACTTACCACCGGCCTGCGAGCCTCGCTGAGGCGTTGACGCTCTTGCTCAGGCACGGGCCGGCAGCGAAGCCGCTCGCCGGAGGGCAAAGCCTTGGGCCGATGCTGAACATGCGTCTAGCACGCCCGGCTCATCTTGTCGATCTCAACGACTTGATCGAGCTGGATAGCCTGCGAGTGACGGAGGACACTCTGGAGGTTGGCGCGCTGACGCGCCATCACCGCCTTGCCAATGCGCCGGAAGTGCAGCGTAGCCTGCCGCTTCTGGGTGCTGCTGCCGCCTCAATTGGGCATTACACGATCCGACAGCGCGGAACGATCGGCGGAAGCCTCGCCCATGCGGACCCGGCCGCCCAATTGCCACTGATTGCGGTCACGCTTGGCGCAACGCTGGTGATTTCGGGACCGGACGGCTCCCGCGAGATTGCCGCAGCTGACTTCCTGCAATCGATCATGACGGTCGACCTGCGCGATGGCGAACTCATTACCGCGGTGCGTTTTCCGCTTCCCGTTGGCGACCTGTGGGCCTACGAGGCCTTCTCGCGTCGTCACGGCGATTTCGCTCTGGTCAGCGTCGCGCTCAGTTTTTCTCGCGATGCGGAAGGGAAAATTGTTGCACTTCGGCTCGGGCTTGGGGGTGTCGATACCGTCCCGTTGCGCTTGCCCGAGATCGAGGCGCGCGGCCAGGGCAGGCTTGCCGACGAGAATACCATTCGCGACCTCGCAATCGCGACCGCCACGGCGATTGCGCCCGAGGACAGCGAGCAGGTGCCCGCCGTCTATCGACGAGAGCTTGCCGAAACGCTCGTCGTTCGCGCGTTCAAGGCCGCTGTGAACCGGGAGGAGGGTGCATGAGCGCTCCGACACAAGACCCCCTGACACTTTCACTGAGCGTGAACGGTGAAACCCACGAAGTTCGGGTGCCCGCGCGCAAACTGCTGTCGGATGTGCTGCGCGATGACATTGGTCTGACAGGCACCCATGTCGGCTGCGAGCATGGCGTCTGCGGTGCTTGCACGATTCTGATCGACGGGCGTCCGGCCCGTGCCTGTTTGACCTTCGCGGTCCAGATGGAGGGGCACGAAGTTACGACGATCGAGGCCGTGGGGCGGCCCGATACCCTCTCGGCGCTTCAGCAGGCGCTGCACGAGGAACATGGGCTGCAATGTGGTTTCTGCACGCCTGGTATCGTGGTGACCTTCGAGCATTACCTTCGCGAGAACACGAACCCGACCGCTGAAGACGTGCGCGACGTGTTGTCTGGCAACCTTTGCCGCTGCACGGGTTATCAGAATATCGTGGTGGCAGTGCTTAAGGCTGCAGCGCGTATGCGTGGGGAGCTGGCATGAGTGACGGCTTCACCGAGATCGGCCGCGCCCTGCCACGCAAGGAAGATCGGCGCCTTGTCACGGGCCGCGGGCGTTACCTCGACGATCTTGCCTCTCCCGGCGCGCTGCACGTGAGCTTCGTGCGCTCGCCCCACGCCCACGCGCGCATTCTCGAAATCGACAGCGCCGAAGCTGCTGAAATGCCGGGCGTCGTCGGCGTTTTCACCGGGCGTGATCTCGATCATATGACGACGCGCTTGCGTCTCGCACCGCCGATCGAGGGGCTGCAGCCAACCGAACTTACGACGCTGCCGATCAACAAAGTCCGTTTCCACGGAGACCCGGTTGCCTGCGTGGTCGCGACAGATCGCTACCTCGCGGAGGATGCGGCGGAGTGCGTCACCGTCGAATATGAACAGCTCCGAGCGGTGACCTCGATCGCGGAGGCCTTCGCCCCGGACGCGGCGCTGGTCGATGACAGCCTGTCTAGCAATCTGGTATCGCATCAGACACTGAGCGTCGGCGATCCTGCGGCGCGCCGGGCCGAAGCACATCGCGTGGTCGAGGCCCGTTTTGCACTCCATCGCCATACACATGTCCCGCTGGAGACACGCGGTTGCCTCGCCGATTGGGATGACGGGCGCGCGCATCTGAACATGCATATCGGCAATCAGGTCCCGCACCCTTTGCGCAGTCAGCTCGCCTCGCGACTGGGGCTGTCGGAAAGTCAGGTCACGGTGATGAGCCCCGATGTGGGCGGCGCGTTCGGTCAGAAGATCGCGCTTTACCGCGAGGAACTCACGGTCGCGGCCCTCTCACGCCACCTTTGCCGGCCGGTTCGTTGGCGCGAGGATCGGATGGAAAACCTGATGTCCGCCGCCCATGCGCGGGAATACGAGTGCCGCACCCGCACCTCGGTCAGCGAAACCGGACGTATCCTCGGTCTCGAGCTTGAGATTGATGAGGATTTCGGCGGCTACTGCTTCTACCCGGCCAATTACATGGCACGGGTCATCGCGCTTATCATGACCGGACCTTACCGGATTCAGGATTATGCCTATGAGGTCCGCGTTGCACTGACGAACAAGTGCGGTGCTGGTCCGATGCGCGCGCCGATGGCGATCACGAGCTGGGTGATGGAGGGCACGATCGACGCCATTGCCCGCGACCTCGAACTTGACCCCGTAGAGGTGCGTCGTGTCAATGCACTCGGACCCGAGGACTTGCCTTATAAAATGCCCACGGGCGAAATCCTCGAGGATGTCACACCTCGGGAAACGCTTGAGATGGCCGTGGCTGCAATCGATGTCGCGGCTTTCCGCGAGCGGCAAACGCAGGCGCGCTCGGAAGGCCGGTATCTAGGGCTCGGGCTGTGCACGGTGATAGAAAGCACGACCTACGGGTCGGAATTCTACAAGTCCGCAGGCATTCCCGGATCGGGGCATGAATCAGCCTGGGTGCGGATCGAGCCGAGCGGGGTGGTCAACGCCTCTGTCGGGCTGATGGGCACGGGGCAGGGCTACGAGAGCCCGCTTTCGCAGGCCGTTGCCGAGGGGCTTGGCGTGCGCTCGGAAGATGTCACGGTTCATATGGGCAATACTGATATTGCGCCCTATGGCATGGGCAGTCGCGGTGGACGCGGCGCGACCGCAGGAGGTGGAACGCTCTATCTCTGTGCGCTCAAGGCGCGTGAGCGGGTGCTCGCGATCGCGGCTTCGATGCTCGATCTCAACGATGCTGGCGGGCTGCGCATGCGCGCAGGCCAGATCGAACGCATGATTGGTGACGACTGGCAGAAGGTGGGCCTTGCACTGACGGATGTCGCGCGGCGCGCCTATCTCGACCCGCTGGTGCTGCCCGAGGGGATCCCGCCCGGGCTCGACTTCTCGCAGAGCTACGACCCGCCTGCGATGACCTATTCCAATTCGACCCATGCCTGCGAGGTTGAGGTCGATTTGCAGACTGGCGCAATTTCGATCGACCGCTACCTCGTCGCGGAGGATTCGGGCACCATTCTCAACCCGATCGTCGTGAGTGGCCAACAGCAAGGCGCAATTGCGATGGGGCTGAGCGGCGCGCTGCTCGAACAGGTTGTCTATGACAGCTCCGGGCAGAACCTCTCTGCGACACTCGCCGATTACCTTGTGGCCTCCCCGAACGAACTGCCAGAGTTCGAAATCCTGCATCACCATACGCCGAACCGGCGTACTCCGGCGGGGATCAAGGGTATGGCCGAAGGAGGCGTGATGGGCGCGATCGGTGTGATCGCCAATGCGGTAAGCGATGCGCTCGCGCCGCGCGGCGTGACCATCAAGCGTCTGCCGCTGACCCCCCAATCCATTCGCGCGCTCCTGCGGGAGGCTGCGCCCAGTTCAATGAAAAGGACCCAGTCGTGACAGAAAAGAAACTCAGCGTCGGCTTCATCGGACTCGGTATCATGGGGCAGCACATGGCGGGACATATTCTTGCCGCGGGGCATCCACTCAATATCTACAACCGCACCCGCGCCAAGGGCGACGCCCTTGTCGCGAGGGGCGCGAAGTGGTGCGACGGCCCCGGCGCGGTGGCTGAGGCCAGCGACATAACGATCACCATCGTGGGTTACCCCGCCGATGTCGAGCAGATCTACCTTTCAGAGGGTGGGCTCATTGCCAAGGCGCGCCCTGGCTCTGTGCTCATCGACATGACCACCTCCAGCCCGGCCCTGGCCGCGAAGATTGCGCAGGTGGCGCTTGCGCGCGGTGTCTCCGCGCTCGACGCCCCGGTGTCCGGCGGCGATATTGGCGCGAAAGCGGGAAAGCTAGCGATCATGCTGGGTGGCGATCCGGAGAGTTTCGAGCGGGTTCTGCCCGTGCTGGAGTTGATGGGCGGGAATATCGCGCTGATGGGCAAGGCAGGCGCTGGTCAGCACACGAAGATGGCCAACCAGATTGCCATTGCTTCGACCATGCTCGCGGTCGCCGAAAGCATAAGCTACGCGGATGCCGCCGGTCTGGAGCCGATGCAGGTTCTTAAAGTCATAGGAACCGGGGCCGCGTCGAGTTTCCTGCTCAACGGGCTTGGGCCGAAGATGGTGGACGAGGATTTCGCACCCGGCTTCTTCATCCATCATTTCGTCAAAGACATGACAATCGCACTGAACGAAGCCGAAAGACTGGGCCTCGATCTGCCGGGCCTCGCGCTGGCGCGCAGCCTCTATCTCAAGCTGGTGGATGAGGGCTTCGGCGAAGAGGGTACGCAGGCGCTCTACCGCGCCTATAACGCGATCCATGCGGAGGCCAGGTGATGCGGTTCGAAGGCGATCACCTGATCCCGGCCGATCCCGAAACGGTCTGGCGCGGGCTCAACGACCCCGAGGTTCTGCGCCGCGCGATCCCGGGCTGCGAGGCGATGGAGCAGACCGGTGAGGCCGAATATACTGCCACGGTCGTGGCGCGGGTCGGCCCAGTCTCGGCCAGCTTTCGCGGCAAAGTCGAACTGAGCCATCAGGTGCCGCCCGTGTCCTATCGGATCAGCGGACGCGGGCAGGGCGGGCCTGCGGGATTTGCCAAAGGGGGTGCCGAAATCAAGCTTGCGCCTGAAGGCGAGGGCACACGATTGTCCTATGTCGCCGATGTCGAGGTGGGTGGCAAACTGGCCGCGGTCGGCGGTCGATTGATCCAAGGTGTGGCCCGCAAGAATGCCGAGGATTTCTTCAATTCCTTCTCGCGGGTCGTGACCGGCGAGGTGGAGGAGGCGACGCCGCAAAGCAAAGCCGCCGCCCCGACGGGTGCGGTGGCAATCGCGGCGGCGAGGCATCTTCCACTGATCGACCGCGTGGCCTGGCTTCTGGTCGGTCTTGGCCTCGGTCTTGGGATCAGCTGGCTGTTTGGTTGAAAGGACGCGCGATGAATATCCTTCCGGCGATCAGGGCGATGGAAGATCAGTTGGTCGAGTGGCGACACGCGCTGCATCGCCGCCCCGAACTGGCCTTTGAGGAACACGGGACCGCCGCCTTCATCGCACAGCAACTGCGTGACGTTGGACTTGAGGTCCATGAGGGGCTCGCCGGCACCGGGGTGATCGGAGTCCTGCGGAATGGCGAGGGGCCGCGCGTCGGTCTGCGCGCCGATATCGACGCGTTGCCGATCTCCGAACTGACCGGAGCCGACTATGCCTCCGAAATTACCGGCAAGATGCATGCCTGTGGTCATGACGGTCATACCACGATGCTGCTCGGGGCGGCGCAGGCGATGGCGGCGGATCCGCCGGGGCCGGGCACGGTGGTATTCATCTTCCAACCCGCCGAGGAAAACGAAGGCGGCGCGCGGGTGATGATCGAGGATGGGCTGCTCGAACAGTTTCCGCTCGACAGCACTTATGCGCTGCATAACTGGCCGGGGCTGGAGGCAGGCAAGATCGCGATGCGTGCAGGACCCGTGATGGCGGCGTTCGACACGTTCGAACTGAAGGTGACGGGCAAGGGATCGCATGGCGCCATGCCGCATGAGGGGATCGACCCGATCACGCTGACCGCGCAGTTGCAGATGGCCTGGCAGACGATTGTCAGCCGCGCGGTGGATCCAACCGATGCGACGGTGATTTCGGTGACGCAGATCCACGCGGGCCACACGCTCAATGTGATTCCCGACGAAGTGACACTGCGCGGCACCGTGCGCACCCTACGCCCCGCGACGCGCGATTTCGTTCAGGCCGAGATGACGCACCGCGCCGAAATGATCGCTGAGGCCTTTCACGCCAAGGCCGAATTGATCTATCAGCGTCGCTACCCAGCCACGATCAACGATCCCGAAGCGGCCGAAACGGCACGCCGTGCAGCCGAAGCCATCGTAGGCCGCGATGCGGTGCAGACCGACTACACGCCCAGCATGGCGAGCGAGGATTTCGCTTTCCTGCTGGAGAAGGTGCCCGGCGCTTATGGTTGGATTGGCAATGGATCGGCGGAAGGCGGGCGGAACCTGCACAGCCCACATTACGATTTCAACGATGCGATCCTGCCGTTGGGCGTGCAATTCTTCGTCGAGGTAGCGCACCGCGCTCTGGCCGGGTCGAACGATTAAGGAGCCAGACGTGACCCATCCCGCCGCGCAAGACCCCTGGTTCGAGCTGGCGCGATCCGAAGTGCCCGGCGCGATTGCGGTGATCTCTGGCATTGAAGGCCCAGCCTATCGCAATGTCGGCACGGCGATGGCTATCTTGCCGGACGGTCGGCGCTTTGGGGCGCTCAGCTCAGGCTGTATCGAAGAAGATGTGGTCGATCATGCACTCGCGGCGCTGGCCGACGGGCAGGTGCGCAAGCTGCGCTATGGAGCCGGCTCGCCCTTTTTCGATCTGAAACTGCCCTGCGGCGGCGCGCTTGAGATTATGGTGATCCCGACGCCGGACCGCGCTTTGTTGATCGAGCTTGAGGTCCGGCGCGCGCGCCGCGAGGAGACGACTTTGGGGGTGAGCGCAGCGGGTGCCTTGCGTTTCATGCAACAGGACGAGGTTCCTGACGAGATGGCTGAGCTGCATATCGCCTTTCCTCCTGAGCCTCGCTTCGTGATCTTTGGGGCTGGTGCCGAGGCGGTCTTCTTCGCTGATCTGGTGCGGGCTACCGGCGCGCCGCATCTTCTTCTCACGCCCGAAGACGCCACTTTCGCCAATGCTGAAGGTGCCGGTTGCACGGTGCGCAAGTTAGACCGAAGCGCGATCCCTGCAGACGTTGTCATCGACGCGCGCTCTGCCGTGATCCTGCTTTTCCACGATCACGATTGGGAGCTGGAAATTCTCGAGGTGGCGCTCGCAACCCCTGCGTTCTATATCGGAGCGCAGGGAAGTATGCTCACGCAAAACCGGCGGCGGCAAGGCTTGCAGGCCCGTGGTGTCGAGGAGGCGATGTGCGCGCGGGTTCGCGGACCGATCGGGGTGATCCAATCCGCGCGTGATCCACGGCTGCTGGCCGTTTCAGTGCTGGCAGAGGTGCTTGCAGAAGTGCAGCGCGGCGTGTCGGCGCCTTCGCGACTGGCGCAGCGATCTGGCCGCTGATCAACAGCATGAACCCAAGCGCCGACGTCACCGCGCTCTCCGTGGTTCAGGTGGATCTTACGGGCATCGAGCTCGGCTCGCGCATCACGCTCAAGTGGCACGGAAAACCGATCTTCATCGACCACCGGACGAAGAAGCGGATCGAAGAGGCGCGGCGCGATGACCACAATCCCGATCTGGCAGACCCGGCGACGGACGCACAGCGCGCGCAGCGGCCCGAGTGGCTGGTGCAGATCGGCATCGCACCCATCTCGGCTGCATCCCGCTGGGGCAGAAGCCGACCGATCCGAGGGGCAAGTGGGACGGCTGGTTCTGCCCCTGCCACGGATCGCAATACGACACCGCGGGGCGGATCCGGGCCGGTCCCGCACCGCGCAACCTCGACCTGCCGCCCTACACATACGAGTCCGATACGCTCTTGCGCATCGGCTGATCCGCAGCTGCCCGATCCGTCAGAAGATCCCGTTCGCATCTTGCAGAGTGCGGACATAGGCGACGATCGCCTTGACGTCGGCCTGCGTCACCCCCTTGACCGGGGGCATGTTGCCGAAGGGCCAGTGGTGTGCCCGCACGCCAGCCTGCGCCGTGATCAGGAAGGCCGCGTCGGCGTGGTGGCCCGGCCGGTAGTAGGGATGAACCAGTGGCGGCGCCTTGCCGTTGCGGCCGGCGGCATTCTCGCCATGGCAGGTCGAACACTTGGCATCGAAAGCCACTTTGCCCATCTGGGCGAGGGGGCTCAGTTCGGCGGGCAGCTTGACCTTCACGATCGGCGCCCCCTGCGCGATCTGCGACAGGTCCGGCATTGCCATGTTGTGGCCCGACGCGGCCGGCGTCGGCGCCAAGGCCTTCGTTACGACGACGGCGACACCGGCGAGGGCGAGGCCCCCGATCACATAGGGCAACAGCTTGCTCACGCGGATTCTCCTTCTCGACATCCCGGGCGGCGAGTCGGCCCGGGGTAAACCGTCTAAAGGTTTCCCTCACGGGAAGGTCAAGCGCGCGTGAGCGGCTCTTTCACTCTTCCAGTGCCTTGCGCCGGGCCTGGTATTCCTCGGGGTCGATCTCACCCTTGGCGAGCCGCTCCTTGAGAATGTCGAGCGCGTCGGTCTTGCCCTGCGCCCCGCCGCGCTGCTCCATCAGCCAGCGCACGGCGAGGACGGCAAGGACGATGAGGACGCCCCAGAAGATCATCATCATGCCGACGCCGAAGAAGCCGTAACCCTCGCCCCACATCATTGGGTGGCCGTAATAGCCGCCGCCGTAGCCGCCACTGGGCGCGTCGGCCCAAGCCGTGCCTGCGGAGAGTGTCGAAAGAAGGGTGGTGTAGAAAGGAAGTCTGGTCATGTGCGCCTCCATGGTTCCAATGCGGACCTGCTACGCCATTTACGTGTTCATGACGTTGAGCGAGGTCAACGACGCGCCGCGGAAGGGGCGGGCTCACTGAAACGTGACGTTCCCCTGGCCCAGCAACGCCGAGACATAGCTGTCGGCGAGGAAGGCGCCAAACAACAGCAGGATGTAGATGATCGAGAAGTGGAAGGTGCGCATCGGCCAGCTTGCATCGGATGAGACCAGCATCGACCCCGAATACCATAGGAAAATGCCGGCCAGCGTCAGCGCCGCCGCCGGGTTGATGAAACCGGTCAGCCCCCCATCAGCGCGGGCACCAACGTCACCGCAGCCAGCAGGGCCGTGTAGAAAAGCGCCTGCCAGCAGGTGTGGACCTCGCCGTGGGTCATCGACCGCATCTACAAGTCGGCGCGGCGGAAATCCTCGACCCTGTGGATCGCGAGGGGCCAGAAATGCGGTGGCGTCCAGACGAAGACGATCATCACCAGAAGCACCGGCAACGCCTCGATCTGGTTCGTCACGGCGATCCCGCCCAGAAGCGGCGGGGCCGCCCCGGATACCGCGCCGGTCGAAGTCGTCTTCGAGAAACTCGGCGCGGGGAAGACAAGATCGGGGTCGGTGCGGGTCTTTTGCGTGCGCGAAGGTGGCGCGGACCTGGGGGAGATCGCCGTCTCGACGGCGGACTGAGACAGCTACGACGTGACCACCCTGTCGATCCTGATCTCCGAGTTGAGGCTGCGTTGGCGCCTCCGGTATGTCGAGGCTAACGCCCGTTCGGCTCTTGATGCCGTCGACGTGGGCCTGCCGGGCGTTGAGGGCCCGCGCCAGACCCACCGGCTGCTCAAAGTCATGTGCGATGCCGCCTAGCCCGACGGGGTGGTCCTCTACCTGCGCAGGGCAGGGGAATGGGAGTTGCGGGCCGATTACGGAGGGACGCACCCAGTGAGGTCCGAGGAGTTCCAAGGGCGTGTTGACCTGTGGGCGCTGGATGACGGCGCGACCGTCTGCATCAAGCGGACGCAGGACGGCGTCCTGGTTCTTCAGTGGTCCGATGCAGGCAAGATCGACACTGCCGCGCTGGATCCGTCCCTCGTTCAGATGATCTCTGGTCACAGCGCGAGGTTGCTCTCGACGCCTGCGAGGCGACCCGGCTGGTTGTCGACGGTATTCGCCAGAAGCCCGACCCGAACGAGACGACCGCAACGTTCCTGAAGCGGTTCGCTAGAACCACGTGCGAACGCTACGCGGTCACCCTCGAGATCCGGGCGGGCGAGGTCGCCCTTGATCCCGAGGCGACCTGGAAACTCGGGCGGGTCCTGCAGGAAGCGGTCGGCAATGCTGCCCGTCACGGCGGAGCCCGGACGATCGAAGTTTCGCTTGAAACGGTCGGCGCGTCCTGAAGTTTCTGGATGACGGCACCTTTCGCGATCCGGCGCTCAAGGATGCTGGCGCCAATGCCCATCACGGTCTGAAGATCATGGCCGATCGAGTTTAGGACCTGCACGGCCAGTTCTCGAACTCGCATGGCAAGGCAGGGACGGAGGTCCAGGTGGATCTGCCTGCGCTCTGAGTTTGACGCAAGGGCGTTCAATGTTACGCTGGCCACAGGAAACGGCATAAATGCGCATCATCATAGTGGGACGATCATCCGATCTTTCGCAGCGGGCCTCGGCGCGTGCTGGAAGACTATGGCCACAGCGTCGTGGCCGAAAATGGCGATGGCACTTCGGGTATGGCGTCGGAGCGCGATCAATCACCGGACCTGGTCTTCATGGATCTTCAGATGCCCGGATGTGACGGCCTGTCGGCCCTGAAGGCGTTGCGGGGTGACCCACCCGTCGTTGTCCTGACAGTCTTCGAGGATGCGTCGGACCTGGAGGCGGAAATGGAGGCGGGGGCCAGCGGATACGTTCTCAAGAACACCGACCCGGGCGAACTCGTCGAGATGCTCAAGACCGTTGCGTGACGCTATCGGATCTATCCTGATCCCCCAGCAGGCCGAAGAGACGCGCCGGCACGGCTGAGTGCCCGTCAACGCAACGTGCTTGAGGGGCTCGTGCGGGGGATGACCCACAAGGAAATCGCCAGAAAGCTCGGCATTTCCCAGTTTGCCGTGTGGACCTATCAGGAGCGTTTGCTTGAAAAGTTCGGTGCCGGAAGCCGCGCAGAACTCATTTTTGCGACCTCCGGTGGAGCGCCTGCGGAACGCGGTGGTGCCGGCGCGGAGTAGCGCCTGGATGTTCCTCCTGTCGCGGTGGCGGTGCACAACCGGCATCCAAGAGACTGGGGCGCTTGGCCCTTCCCCCATATTGTAGAAGGCGAGAAGGCCCGTCTCTTGGATCAAACCGGCGTGATCTGGCACGGCATCTGGACAAAAACGCGAATATGTCTTCTTCACCCCTTGAGCTTCCAGTGACTGGAAGCCCTATCTGGCTATCAGAACGCGGTTGGAAGACCGATTCCGAGCGCACCGATACAGGAGAAACCGTCATGGATACTGCCGTTCAATACCCGCGCGCAGCGACCCCGCTCCCGACCCTTTTGGTCGATGTCGAGGGCATGACCTGCGCGTCCTGCAGCGCGCGCGTCGAACGCGGCTTGAGGAAGCTTCCCGGCGTTTCCGACGCGGGCGTGAACCTTGCTACCGAACGGGCAGAACTGCATTTCGACCCGAAGCAGATCACCACCGAGCAGATCGTCGAGGCGATCCGCGACACCGGTTACACCCCGGTGAGCGCGGAGGCTGAACTGTCTGTCGACGGTATGACCTGCGCGTCCTGCGTGGGTCGCGTCGAGCGCGCGTTGAATAAGGCCCCGGGGGTTCTGGAGGCCAGCGTGAACCTTGCGACCGAGCGGGCTAAGGTGCGCTTTTTGCCAGCGATGACCGACGCGGACTCGCTCGCTGCAACGGTGGTTGATGCAGGTTATGAGGCCCACCCGGTCGGCGACGCCGCCGAGGCTGGTGAGAGCGACGCGGAGAAGCGCCGTGCGTCGTTGCGCGCGATGGGGCGCGACGTGGCGCTGGCGGCATTCCTGGGTGCGGTGATCGTTGTGGTGGGCATGGGGGGAGCATTTGTGCCCTCCTTCGAGCGTGCGCTCGCCGCCGCCAGCCCGTTCGCGGGCTTCTGGGACTGGGTCCAGTTCGCTCTGGCCAGCGTTGTGCTTTTCGTGCCGGGGCGTCGCTTCTTCCGGCCCGGGCTGATCGCCTATCGCCACCTGTCGCCCGATATGAACTCGCTGGTCGCTACCGGCACGGGCGCGGCCTGGGCCTACAGCACTCTGGTGCTGCTCGCGCCCGCGCTGTTCCCGCCCGAAGCGCGCCACGTCTATTTCGACAGTGCCGCCGTGGTGATCGCCGCAGTGCTGGGCGGCAAGTATCTGGAGGAGATTGCCAAAGGTCGAACCTCCGCCGCGATCCGCAAGCTGGTGGGGCTCCAGGCCAAAACCGCGCACAGGCTGGATAGTGAGGGTGCCGAACAGGACGTGCCGGTCGCGCAACTGCGCGTCGGCGACCGCCTCGTCGTGCGCCCCGGAGAGCGCATGCCGGTCGATGGCCGGGTGGTCGAAGGCCGTGCTCATGTTGACGAGGCGATGCTGACAGGCGAGCCGCTTCCGGTCGCCAAAGCGGAGGGCGACGAGGTCGTCGGTGGCACGGTCGATCAGGACGGACGGCTGGTGATCGAAGCGACTTCGGTCGGCGGTGACACAGTGCTGGCGCAGATCATCAAACTGGTGGAAAGCGCCCAGACCGGCAAGCTGCCGATCCAGGGCCTCGCCGACCGCGTGGTGCGGGTATTCACCCCCGTGGTGCTGGCGATCGCGACGCTGAGCTTCTTTACCTGGATTCTGATCGGCGGCAACATCAGCGTGGCGCTGGTGGCGGCGGTCGCGGTGCTGGTGGTGGCCTGCCCCTGCGCCATGGGGCTGGCGACGCCCGCGGCGATTATGGTCGGCACCGGGCGCGCGGCGGAACTCGGTGTGCTGTTTCGCAAGGGCGAAGCGCTGGAAACGCTGTCGCATGTCGACACCGTCCTCTTCGACAAGACCGGCACCCTGACGGAGGGCCGGCCTGTGCTGGTCGACATGGTGGCGCCCGACCCGGTCGCCGCGCTGCGCTTCGCCGCCGCCTTGGAGGCGTCGTCCGAACACCCGCTGGGCCGCGCCGTCGTTGCCGCCGCGAGCGAGAAGGGCATGGAGCTGCCCGAGGTAACTGAGTTCCGCGCGGTCGTGGGCCACGGTATCGAGGGCCGCATCGACGGCCGGCTGGTGCGGGTCGGCGCGCACCGGTTCATGGCAAGCCAGGGGGTTGCGCTGGGTGACCTCGGTTCGCGCACGGCCGAGATGGAGGGCTCGGGACGAACGGTCGTCTATGTCGCGGTCGACGACGAAGCGCTCGGCCTACTGGCCATCGCCGATCGCGCCAAGCCCGAAGCGAAAGCGGTCGTCGATGCGTTGCGTTCGCGGGGCGTTACCGTGGCGATGGTTACCGGTGACGCCAAGGCGACGGCGCGCGCGGTGGCCGACCAGCTCGGCATCGACGACGTCCATGCGGAAGTGCTGCCGCAGGACAAGGCCAAGGTGGTCACATCGCTGCAGAGTGAAGGCCGCAGCGTTGCCTTCGTCGGCGACGGCATCAACGATGCGCCCGCGTTGGCGCAGGCAGATGTCGGCATCGCTCTGGCGACCGGCACCGACATCGCCATCGAGGCGGCCGACGTTACTCTGACCCGGGGCCAGTTGGGCGAGGTCGTCACCGCGCTGAGCGCGGCACGGCACACGCTCGGCAACATCCGCGGCAACCTTTTTTGGGCGTTCTTCTACAACGTCATCCTGATCCCGATCGCCGCTGGTTTGGCCGCGCCTTGGGGCATTCACCTTAACCCGATGGTCGCGGGTCTCGCGATGGGGTTGTCGTCGGTCTTCGTGCTTGGCAACAGCCTGCGCCTGCGCCGCCTGAAAGCGTTCGAAACCAGGGCGCAAGCCTGATTAACCCACTTAAAGAGAAAGGAAAAAGACCATGAGCCAATTCACATTCGCAGTCACCAGCCCCGAGGGTTTCGACGCGACGGTCGCACGCGTGACCGAGGCGCTGAAGGACGAGGGTTTCGGCGTGCTGACCACCATCGATGTGGCCGCTACGCTCAAGGCCAAGCTGGGGCTTGAGCGCAGCCCCTATATCATTCTCGGTGCCTGCAATCCGCAGTTCGCGCATCAGGCGCTCGAAGCCGAGCCAGATATCGGTGCCCTGCTGCCCTGCAACGTCGTCGTTCGCGAAGAGGCAGAAGGCAAGGTCGGCGTGCTGTTCATGGACCCGGCGGCCGTGCTCGGAATGGTCGCGAACCCCGACGTCGAACGCCTTGGCAACGAGGTCGCCGCAAAGCTGCGCCGTGTGGCCGAAGCGCTTTCTGCATGACCCATCGAAGATCCTGAAAGGAGAAGACCCATGAGCGACATCACCCTGAAGATCACCGGCATGACCTGCGACCATTGCGTGAAGGCTGCGACCAAGGCGCTCGAGACCGTGCCCGGCGTTGAAAGCGCTGAAGTCACGCTGGAACCCGGCGCTGCCGTAGTGAAAGGTGCAGCCGATCCCGTGGCGCTGATCGCGGCGGTCAAGGAAGAGGGCTACGAGGCCGAGGTCCAGTAGGATGACCGAGGTGCTCGTCTACACCAGCCCGGGCTGTCCTGACTGCGCGGCGGTGAAGCGCTACCTCGTCAAGCACGGCGTCGCGTTCGAGGAACGCGACGTCTCGCGCCCCGGCGTCGCCGAGGAGGCGAAGGCGCGCTACGGCGTGCGGGTCGCGCCCATCACCGTGATCGACGGCGAAGCCTCCTACGGGACCTTCGCCAGCCAGAAGCCGCGCCTCGACGCGGCATTCGGGCCGTCGGCCTGACGCGGCTTCCCACGGAGAACGAAGATGAAGATCGCGACGTTTCTGAAGTGCAGTTCCTTGATAGTGTCCATTGCGGGTCTGGCAGCTCCGGCGGTATTCGCGCAGGGAATGACGGGCTCCGGCCAAGGCATGATGGGTGGTGGTCCGGGCATGATGGGCGCCACCGCGAACGACCGGCCCGTCACGCCGCGCTGGGGCGGGGCGGTCCGGTTCAAAGGGCGGACATCACCATCGACATTGTGACGGTTCAGCGCGACCATCCTCACGGCACCCTCGAGGTGCATGGCGTCACCAATCCCACGTTCGTCGTGCCCGCCGGGGCGACCGTCCATCTCAATCTCGTCAACATGGACTACGGCTCTGACATGGAGCACGGCGTGGGCGTTTCTCCTGCGGCGCCACCCTACGGGGCCTACGCCATGATGCAGACCGGCCCCGGGCTGGCCCGGATCGCGCCGCCGATTCCGTGGCGCAGCGCGGAGGATCCCGGCAAGGCCGACTATGCCGAGGCAGGCACGACCTTCGTCGTCCGCCGGCCCGGCGTTTACTGGTATGTCTGCCAGACACCCGGCCACGCGGCGAAGGGCATATTTAGCAAGCTTCTGGTGCAGGGGGACTGTTCCCCGGGCGGGTCAACGTCAACACGGAGGAGCAGAGGGAGCGATGCGAATGACCCATTCCGTAGGGTGAGACAGGCCTCGGCTGCGGGACAGCTGACCACTGCGTCGGCTGAAACCTGCGTCAATCCACCGGCAAGTGCTTCCGCAGCAATCGCCACTCATGCCAGACGAGAACGATCACGATGAGATCGAACACCGTCAGCAGGATCAGTCCGAACGAGTGCGTGTAGCTGTAGCGGTAGAGCTGGTAGACGATGAATGCTCCAAGCGCGATGAGCGACAGGGGATAGGCGATCAGCTTCTCGCGCAACAGCCCCACCACCAGGACGACTTTGATCAGGCCGTGGCTGATCAGGTAGAAGGCGTAGAAGGACTCGGTCGCGCCGGTCAGGTTCTGCGCCGCGTTCAAGAGGTGCGTTGCGACGAAGTCCCGCGGATCCTCGGTCAGTTCCTCCTGCGTCAGCAGGTTGACCCAGCCAAGTATCGCCGGTGCTGAAACGAGGTAGAACACAAGTCCGCCAGCGATCTCGGTCAGCGCGTGCATTCCCTTGAGGATCACGCTAACGCGGAAAACCTGATGGATGCGATGTTCGGCGACTTGCATGCCGTGATCGTCCTTATTCCAAGAAAGGCAGGCAATGGACGTCGCGATTACCCACTGGATCAACTCTTTCGCAGGTCAGACCCCTCTCGTCGACCCCTTGATGATCGCGATCACGAAAGTCGGGGTGCCCTTCATCGTCCTCGTCGTTGTCCTGCAATGGTGGAGCCGGGAAGACCGGCAACATGTGCGTCACGCCGCGATCTGTGCCGGGCTTGCCTTCCTGCTGGGCCTCGCCATCAACCAGGGCGTCCTTCTCTTTATTCACCGCGTGCGCCCCTATGAAGCCGGCGTTTCGCATCTTCTGATCGCGAAGAGTGCCGACTGGTCGTTCCCCTCGGATCACGCGACCGCCTCGATGTCGGTCGCGATGGCCTTCGCTCTCCAGCGGCTCCCGCGCCGGGCGATCGCGTTCTTCGCGATGGCTTTCCTCGTCGGCCTGTCGCGCGTCTATGTCGGCACCCATTACCTGACCGATGTCCTTGGCGGGGCGACCACCGGGATCGTCGCGGCCATCGCGGTGCGCGCCCTCTACCGGGAAGACAGCAAGCTCAGCCGGTTCGCGACAGGCATCCTGTAGGCACATCATGCGACGCGGCACGTGAGTTCCGGTTTGCTGGGTGGCCTGCAAAGCCAACAAGACGCTTGAGTTCGGTCGCGGGTCTCTGAACTTGGCGTTCGTGGCGCCTCGGGAACATGGTTTCCGGAAGAAACCGCCCGGGAGTAGTCATCGCACGCCCTTTCAAAGAGCTTCGAGTGCTGTGAGATTACGTTCAACAAAGTCTACGTTCCGTGGGTCGCAAGCGGTATTGTCCTCTCCAAGTTGCTGTCGAATGACGTCGCTCTGTGTGAGTTGTCTATGGCGATGCTGCGAACCTCCGGCCCATGGGGTAGACTGAAAGGGCCCTGGTCCGCACCTGGTCTTGGAGGGAGGTGCGCCACGGTTGCGCTCGGGTGGCCTTGGAACTCGCCGAGGCGAAGTGACATGGGAGGAGCGGGATGAGCAATGAAGCGAACGCGGCCGAGGCTGCAGCCTGGAACGGTCAGCGTGGTCGTGATTGAGTACGCCGGCAGCCGCCGCTCGAGACGCTGATGGCAGAGGTGCATTCCCTGCTATTTGACACGGCCCGGCCGGTGCCCGGTGAGGCCGTTATCGACATTGGATGTTGTGGAGGGACAACGACCATAGAGGGCGCCCGACATGTCGGATCGGCAGGGAGCGTCCTGGTTGTCGACATTTCCGCCCCACCGGTCGAACATACAAGCGCCCGTGCCGGCGCAGAAGGTTGGACTATGTCGTCTTTCACCGGGCGGATGCTCAGCCCCACATGTTCGAAGCAGACGTCTTCGACCTGATGATCTCGCGCTTTGGGGTGCTGTTCTTCGACGATCCCGTGCCTGCCTTTCGTAAAATTGGCGGAGTGCTGCGTCCCGGCGGACGAATGGTCTTTGACCTGCCCCAGCGGAATCCCTCAACGTAGTGTAGAGTCTGCGCGAACTCTGAAGGAGCAGAGAAACACTTGTCAGGCAGCTTCGGCAGGAAGTCGATATGGTGGCTGTCGCCGAGATCTTTACCGATCGGCTTGCACGTCGGATCTAGGCCGTCGAGGCGCGTGCGCGGCAGGCAAAGACCCGTGCCGACTGGGATTTTAGCGACAGGTTCTTCGATGGCGCGGCAGGCTACCCACGGATCGAGGCGGCAATCGCGGGTGAAGGGGGGCTCAGCGCGCCGCCCCGGACGGCCGCTTGCGGCCAGCGTGCTGGGTGATTAGCCATGGTCCGACCCTGAGGGAAAACAGCGCGAAGCCGGCCGTCCACAGGGCCGCCGCGAGGTCCAACCCGCCCATCGTGTCTGCTGCGAGGACGCGGACGAGGGCCGCCCCGAGCACCAGCAGGAAGGCGAGGGACAGCAGGCGACCGGCGACCAGCGGCCGCCCGGTATGACCCATCGCCGCCCGCATCATCACCGCGAGCGTCATCCCGCCGATCGCGCCGATGCCGAGCAGGTGATAGCCAGCCACCGGCGAGGCCAGGCCGAAGGCGGCCAGTCCTGTCACCGCCAGGCCAATGGCCAATGCGGCATAGGCCAAGTGCAGCATCAGCAGAAGCGGCGAACGCCGCACGGCAATGCCCCGCCAGCGGCTGAGCCGGATAAGCTGCAGCCCGGTGACGGCAAGCAGCGTCATCCCGGACATCGCGCCTTCCGGCCGGATCACCCAGAGCAGCAGGCCCGCGGCGGCCACGGTCAGGCTGATTCCGTCGAAGCGACTGACCGGCACCGGCATTCGCGCTACCTGCTGCGCCGCCAGCCAGTTGCGGGTGAAGCTGGGGATGATCCGCCCGCCGATCAACATCACCAGGAACAGGATGACGGCGAAGCCTGCGCGGCGCGGCACCTCCGTCCCCGCCCCGGTCAGCGCCCCAAGGTGGAAGGCGATATTCGCCGCGGAATAGAGAGTCACCGGCACCAGAACCTTGAGATTTCGCCAGTTGCGCCCAGCCACGATCTCGATCCCGATCATGGCACCGATTGCCAGCAGAAAGGCGCTGTCGGTAATCATCACAGGCACTGGGCCCAGACCGAGTGCTCCGGCAACCGCCAGCCGCCCCGCCAACCACAGGACCGCGAGCAGCGCCAGCGGCGTGCCACGCGCCGGCATCCGTCCGGTCCAGTTCGGCACCGCGGTGAACAGGAAGCCCGCGATCACCGCTGCGGCATAGCCGAACAGCATCTCGTGAATATGCCAGTCGACCGGATCGAAGGGACCCGCCAGCGTCACCATTCCGGAGAACACCGCCAGCCAAAGCGGCACGGCGAAAGCCGCAAACAGACCGGCAAGCAGGAAGAACGGACGAAACCCCATGCTGAACAGCACTGGGCCGAAATAGGCGAGGCGGGGAATGGCGTGCTGAGACATCGTGGGGTCCTGTCTTGGCGAGGGGCGCCAGCAGGGAGGGCGCCGCCGCGCGGGGGGCGACGATTGGGAACGCTGCTTCGCCAGCCTATCGGTTTCCTATCCTCCTCTTGTGCGATAGAAGCGGGCAGGCTTGTTTGCGCCGCGACAAACTTCCGGAGGAAACGTGTCCAAGCTCGATGAGAGTCTGCTGATCGGCCTTCCCCCCTTCAGTCGCCTCGAACGGCCGCAGATCCGGGAGATCCTCGATCTCGCCGTCCCGCGTCGTTACGACACCGGCTCCGCGATCTTCAGCGAAGGCGCCGAGGCTGAGCGCTTCTATCTTCTGCTCGACGGCTTCATTCGGGTGATCCGCACGACACCCACGGGCGAGCAGATCATCGCGCTGCATATCGCGCCCGGGCAGCTGTTCGGCATCGCCCCTGCTCTGCAGCGCGACACCTATCCCGCGGCGGCGATGGCGGCTGCCGACTGCATTGCGCTGTCGTGGCCGGTGCGTCTGTGGAACGACTTCATTGCGAAATACGATGGCTTCGCCACCGAGACCTATCGCACGGTCGGAGAACGGCTGGGCGAGATGCAGACCCGGATCGTCGACCTGGCGACCAAAGCCGTCGAACAGCGGGTGGCCGCGGCGCTGTTGCGAATGGTTAATCAGACCGGGCGCAAAACGGAGGAAGGGATCGAGATCGCCTTCCCGATCACCCGCCAGAATATCTCAGACATGACCGGGACGACGTTGCACACGGTCAGCCGGCTGCTCAGCGCCTGGGAAAAGGACGGCTTGGTGAAGAGCACCCGCAAGCATGTCGTCGTGACATCGCCTCACGGGCTGATGATGTTGTGCGGGGCCACGGACTAGGACAGCTTCGCCGCGGCGCGGATCTCGGCGCGAAAACTGTCTTCATCCAGATCGTATTCCGCGCAAGCGTCGCGCACGGTGTGGAACGGTGCGATCGGGCACCCCGGGCAGATCATGCGACGTGCGAGGAAGGGCGCGATGGCGCCGGGCCAGCGGCGAAGCAGCTCAGCCAGCGGCAGGTCGGGGTCGTCGATTTCGTGTCGCATGGGCAGACCCTTTGAGCGGCGATGCTAGCGACCTTTCTGACCGTGTTGCTCGCAGCAGACGTTGCGCCGGCACAAGGTTCGGAGCGCAGGAATGCGCCTTGGGCCGGAAAGGAAGACGCCCTGACCGCCGGGCCAGGGCGCGCTGTCCTCGCAGAGGCTGTTCAGAGCTGTTCGAACCATTTGCCGAACTTCTTGGCGGCCTTCTTCGGTTCGTGAATAGCCTTGACCGCATCAAGGTTCACCGGTGACCCGGCTTCGATCAGCGCCACCATGCCAAGGCCATAGTGCGGCTTGCAGCGGATACCGTAAAGGCCTTCCTTGGTCAGAGTCAGCATGACCTCCTTGCCGGTTTTTCCGGCAATCGGAGTCGCGCCCTCCGGCAAGAAGCCCTTGATGGTCTCCGCGTTGTGCCCCTTGTCGGTGGGGACGAAACGGATCGTGTCGCCGACCTGTGCCTTCACGAATCCCGGCTCGAAGACCATCATCCCGGTCTCGCCGCGATTGAGCATCTTGACCACGAACTCCTGAGCCTGCGCGGACGCGCCACCCAAGGCAATGCCCGCGGCAAGCAGGGCGGCTGTGATGCGATACGGTTTCATAGTGCTCTCCATCATTGAGAATTCCGTTCGCCGCCGGGGATAGGGCGCAAAGCGCGGTCTGAGTTTGCGCCGGCGCAAACTTCCGAACGGTCTCCCTCACCCCGTTCCGCTCATTCGGCCAGTTCTTTGCGCAATCGCAAACTTTGCCGGGTCGAACCCGCCTATTCAGCCGTTACGACGCCGTGAATAAGCGTGAGTGAGGCGAGACAGTGACAAGACGACGGAACGGATTTGCGCGGCTATCGCAGCTTCTGACCGGGGCGTGGATGATGATCGCGCTGACCTTCGGCGCAACCGCCGCCGGGGCGGCACCAATCCTGACCCAATACATCGACAAGGTGGACGTGGCCGAAATCGTTCCCGGGGCCGATCATTTTGGTCCGGTCGATGCCCGCGGATTGGCCCCGGCGCTGAAGGGGAACACATTGGTCGGCTGGGTCTTTCTGACCTCAGATTTCGTCTCGACCACTGGCTATTCGGGCAAACCCATCCACATCATCGCCGGCTTCTCCGCCAAGGCGGTCATTACCGGCATCAAGCTGGTCAAGCACTCGGAACCGATCGTGCTGGTCGGCATTCCCGAGGCGAAGATCCGGGCGGTGATCCAGAAATACACCGGGCTCGACCTGCATACGGTGATTGCGGGACGCGACGCCTCGGATCTCGACATCGTCTCCGGTGCGACCGTCACCATCATGGTGATCGACGACTCGATCCTGCGTGCCGGCATCAAGGTGGCGCAGGCGCTGGGGCTCGATGGGTTCGAGAAGACGGTCGCGACGGGACCGAAGCCGGTGATCGACCGCACGGCGGGCAAGGTGACCGATTGGCAGACCCTCACCGGCAATGGCGCTGTGCGGCGACTGACAGTCGACGTGCACCAGATCAACGCCGATTTCGCGGCACTCGGCGATCCGCGCAGCGCCAAACTGGCCGAGAAACCGCCGCTGGCGGATGCCTATGTCGATGTCTATGCCGCATTGGTCAGCGAGCCCGCGATCGGTCGCAGCCTGCTGGGCGAGCGTATGTTCGCCAATCTCCAGTCGATGATGAAGCCGGGCGATGAGGCTATCGCCATTTTCGGCACCGGGCGCTGGTCGTTCAAGGGTTCCGGCTACGTCCGCGGAGGCATCTTCGACCGGTTCCAGCTGATCCAGGGCGAAATCTCGCACCGCTTCCGCGACCGTGAACATCGCCGCATCGTGCGCGTCGCCGCTGAAGGCGCGCCGGATTTGACCGAGATGGACCTTTTCGTCGTCCCGGCCAAGGCGGGCTTCGACCCGGCCGCACAGTTTCGGCTGCAATTCCTGGTCCAGCGCGCTGTTGGCCCGATCGAGAAGCTCTTTCTGACCTATGACCTGAGCTACCAACTGCCCGAGGTCTACACCAAGACCGTCGCCTCTGCTGCGCCGCCCGTGGCGCAGAAACTGGAAGACGCCGCTCCGGCACGCAACGCGCTATGGCTGAAGATCTGGCAGGCCAAGCGAAGCCAGGTGATCGTGCTGGCCGTGGCGCTGGCGCTGCTGACGGGGATCTTCTTCTTCCAGACCTTCGCCACCCGCAACGCCCGCACCTTTGCCATCCTGCGCAACGCCTACCTTGTCTTCACGCTGGTTTTCGTCGGCTGGTATGCGAACGCCCAGCTCTCGGTGGTCAACGTCCTCGCCTTTGCCTCGGCACTGTTTTCGGACTTCCGCTGGGACACCTTCCTGATGGATCCGCTGATCTTCGTGCTGTGGTTCGCGGTCGCCGCCGCTCTGCTGTTCTGGGCGCGCGGCGCCTATTGCGGTTGGCTCTGCCCCTTCGGCGCGCTGCAGGAACTGTCGAACAAGATCGCCCGCACGCTCTGCGTGCCGCAGGTGAAGCTTCCCTGGGGCCTACACGAGCGACTCTGGGCACTGAAATACGTGATCTTCCTCGGTCTCTTCGGCGCCTCGCTCTATTCACTGTCGCTGGCCGAGCATCTGGCCGAGGTCGAGCCTTTCAAGACCGCGATCATCCTCAAATTCGCCCGGCCGCTGCCCTATGTGCTGATCGCGCTGGCCGCCCTGCTGCCCGGCCTGTTCATCGAGCGCTTCTATTGCCGCTATGTCTGCCCGCTTGGTGGCGGGCTGGCGATCCCGGCACGGCTGCACATGTTCCGCTGGCTCAAGCGCTACAAGGAATGCGGCAGCCCCTGCCAGACCTGCGCCCACGATTGCCCGGTCGAGGCGATCCACCCCACGGGCGAGATCAATCCCAACGAGTGCATCTCCTGCCTCAACTGCCAGGTCCTTTACCAGGACCACGATCGCTGCCCCGTCGTGATCCTGCGCGACAAGCGTCGCGCCAAGGCCTCCGCCTCGGCCGAAGCCGCGTCCCGGGTCACCGGCCACCCCAACACAACATCGAAGTCAAACTGAAGGAGAGAGAAAATGACGGTAGACTCAAAGGGTATTTCCCGCCGTGGCCTGTTCCAGGGCACCGCCGGGGCAGCCGTTCTCGCCGGTGCCGGCGGCCTCGGGCTGGTCGGCACGGCGCAGCCGGCCCGCGCCGCCCGCGCGGCCAATGAGGTCGCTCCGGGGGAGCTGGATAGCTACTACGGCATCTGGTCGGGCGGCCAGTCGGGCGAGATCAGGCTGGTCGGCGTGCCGTCGATGCGCGAGCTGATGCGCATTCCGGTGTTCAACCGCTGCTCGGCCACCGGCTGGGGCATCACCAACGAAAGCCTGAAGATCCTGACCGAGGGCCTCCTGCCCGAAACCAAGGAGTTCCTCGCTAAGCGCGGGCTTCAGACCTATCAGAATGGCGACCTGCACCACCCGCACATGTCCTTCACCGAGGGCACCTATGACGGGCGCTACATCTTCGCCAACGACAAGGCCAATACCCGTGTCGCGCGGATCCGCTGCGACATCATGAAGACCGACAAGATCATCGAAATCCCGAACACCTCGGACATCCACGGTCTGCGGCCGCAGAAATACCCGCGCACCGGCTATGTCTTCGCGAACGGCGAGCACCGGATCCCGCTGCCCAACGATGGCTCGATCCTTGACGACCCCAAGCAGTATCACGCCCTGTTCACCGCCATCGACGGCGACACCATGGAAGTGGCCTGGCAGGTGATCGTCGACGGAAACCTCGACAACTGTGACGCCGACTACGAGGGCAAATACGCCTTCTCGACCTGCTACAACTCGGAAGAAGGGGTGAACCTTTCCGAGATGACGGCCAACGAGATGGACTGGGTGGTGGTCTTCAACATCGCCCGCATTGAGGAAGGCATCAAGAAGGGCGACTACAAGGAACACAAGGGCGTCAAGGTGCTCGATGGACGCCACGGCTCTCCCTACACCGCCTACATCCCGGTGCCCAACAGCCCGCACGGCTGCAACATGGCGCCCGACAAGATCCACCTTTGCCTCAACGGCAAGCTGTCGCCGACGGTTACCGTGGTCGATGTGCGCAAGCTCGGCGCGGTGTTCGACGGGGCCGAACCGCGTTCCGCAGTCGTCGCCGAACCCGAGCTGGGCCTTGGGCCCCTGCACACGGCCTTCGATGGCAAGGGCAACGCCTTCACCACGCTGTTCCTCGACAGCCAGCTGGTGAAATGGAACATCGACAAGGCGGTGCGGGCGTTCAATGGCGAGAAGGTCGATCCGATCATCGAAAAGATCGACGTGATGTATCAGCCCGGCCACAACCACACCACGATGGGCGAGACCGCCGAGGCCGACGGCCAGTTCCTGATTTCGCTGAACAAGTTCTCGAAGGACCGTTTCCTCAATGCCGGCCCACTGAAGCCCGAGAACGACCAGCTCATCAACATCTCGGGCGGCAAGATGGAGCTGGTGCATGACGGCCCGACCTTCGCCGAGCCGCATGACGCGATCATGGTGCGGGCCGACATTATCAACCCCGTCTCGATCTACGACCGGAACGACCCGATGTGGGAAGCGGCACGCAAGCAGGCCGAGGCCGACGGGGTCGACCTCGACTATGGCGAGGACGTGATCCGCGACGGCAACAAGGTGCGAGTCTACATGCACTCGGTGGCGCCGGCCTTCAGCCTCGAGAAGTTCGAGGTCAACCAGGGCGACGAGGTGACGGTCTACATCACCAACATGGACGATGTGGACGACCTGACCCACGGCTTCACCCTGGGTAACCACGGCATCGCCATGGAGATCGGCCCGCAGGCGACCGCCAGCGTGACCTTCACCGCGGACCGGCCCGGCGTGCACTGGTTCTACTGCCAGTGGTTCTGCCATGCGCTCCACATGGAGATGCGCGGCCGGATGCTGGTGAAACCAGCATAAGGGGCGAGAAGATGCGCTTCCGGCCGTTCCTTGCCTTGATCCTTTGCCTGACGCCGCTTGCCGCGGCGGCGGGCGAGGTGACGGTGCGGCCCGGACCGGAAGCGCTGATCCGGGCCATCGCAAAAGCCCGGCCCGGCGACGTGCTGATCCTGGAAACGGGACGCTATGCCGGGCCGATCACCATCGACAAACCCCTGACGCTCACGGGACAGGGGGCGGAGGTCGCGGGGCGCGGCACCGGCACGGTGATTTCGGTCACCGCGCCCGACGTCACGCTTCGCGGCCTCACCGTGACCGGGGCGGGCAAGCGGCTCGACCATCTCGACAGTGGCGTCGCGCTGGCGCAGAGCGCCCGCCATGCGCTGGTCGAGAACAATCGGCTGATCGGCAACCTGATCGGTGTCGACGTTCAGGGCGCCCATGACGTTACGGTGCGCAACAACACCATCGAAGGCCGCGACGATCTGAGGGTGCCGGAGCGCGGCCCAGGCATCTACGTCTGGAATGCCCCCGGCCTGCTGGTCGAGGGCAACCGAATATCCAAGGGGCGCGACGGGGTCTTCGTGACCACCTCGAACAAGGCCACCTACCGGCGCAACGTGATGACGAACCTACGCTATGCCTTCCACTCGATGTATTCCAACCAGCTGGTGGTCGAGGACAATGTCAGCCGGGGCAACACCATGGGCTTCGCGCTGATGTATTCGCGCCGGCTGCGAGTGACCGAAAACCTGTCGGACGACGACAGCGCCCACGGCTTCTTCATGAACTTCGCCAATCACGCCGTGATCTCCCACAACGAGGTGCGCAATGGCGGCGAGAAATGCCTCTTCGTCTACAATTCCAATGTCAATCGCATCACCGCCAACCGCTTCGAGGGCTGCGGGATTGGCGTGCACTTCACCGCAGGGTCCGAACGCAACGTGATTTCCGGCAATGCCTTCATCGGCAACCGGCTGCAGGTGAAATACGTAGGCACCCGCTGGCTTGAGTGGTCTGAGAACGGCACCGGCAACTACTGGTCCGATCATGTCGCCTTCGACATCGACGGTAACGGCCGCGCGGATAGCCCTTACCGACCCAATACCGCGATCGACCGGGTGGTTTGGTCGCAGCCAATGGCCAAACTGTTGATGGGCGCGCCTGCGGTGCAATTGATCCGCTGGTCGCAGCAGCGCTTTCCCGGCCTGCTCCCCGGCGGCGTGATCGACAGCGCTCCGCTGGTCTCGCCCAAGGGGGCGGGGCTACCTCCGAAACCAGGAGAAACGCAATGAGCGATCAACCGATCCTAACCGTCACGGAGTTGGGCGTCCGCTATGGTCGGCTTCAGGCACTCGACGGCGTGAACTTGAGCGTCGCGCCGGGCGAACGTTTGGCGCTGCTTGGCCACAACGGTGCGGGCAAGTCGACCCTGTTCAAGACGATCCTCGCTTTCCTTCCCCCCGCTACGGGGCAAGTAACGGTGGCCGGCCATCCGCCGGGAACCGATGCCGCGCGAACCGCGGTCAACTATCTGCCCGAGACAGTGGCCTTCCCGGGCACCGTAACCGGGGCCGAGGTGCTCCGCTATTTCTCGGGCCTGCGGCGGGCTCCCTTTTCCGCGATCTCGGGACTGCTTGACCGCGTCGGGCTGGCCGAGGCTGCGCAGCGTCCGGTCGGCGGCTATTCCAAAGGTATGCGTCAGCGCCTTGGCCTGGCGCAGGCGCTGATCGGGACGCCGCGGCTTCTGCTGCTGGACGAACCGACCAGCGGACTCGATCCCATCTCGCGCCGCGATTTCTACGCGGTGATTGCCGAGGCGGCGGGTCGAGGCTGCTCGGTGCTTCTGTCCTCGCACGGGCTGGAAGAGATCGAACACCGCACCGAGCGCATCGCGATCCTCTCGCGCGGGCGCCTGGTGGCGGATGGCACGCTGGATGACCTCGCCCGCCGCGCCGCCCTGCCCACCACGATCCGGGTGACCGCCCATGCCGGACAGGCGAGCCGGCTGCAGGCGCAGATCGGGGGCACCCGGTTCAACGGATGCCGGCTCGACCTGAGCTGCCAGGCCGAGCAGGCGCTGCCACTGGTCGCCCGACTGGCCGGACTGCCCGAGATGGTCCGAGATGTCGACCTGCACCGTCCGGGCCTGTCCGATCTCTATCGCCACTACTCTGACCTCACTGCAGGGGAGATCCGGCCATGATCCTTCGTTTCGCCACCATCGCCGCCCAGGAATTCCGTCTTGCCCGGCGCAACCTCTGGGTCGCGCTCGCCACCGCGGCGCTTGCCGCTTTCGCCCTGGCACTCGGGTTCCTCGGCGCCGGACAGGGTCCAGCGCTGAAAGCCGACGTGCTCAGCCTGACGGCCGCCAGCCTCTCGACCCTCTCGGTCTACCTGATCCCGCTGATTGCGCTCTTGATGTCCTACGACGCGCTGTCCGGTGAAGTCGAGCGCGGCACGCTTGCGCTCACCTTCGCGACCCCGGCGCGGCGGTGGGAACTGTTCGTGGCAAAGTTCGTCGCACAGACCGCGGCGGTGGGTGCAGCCATCACGATCGGGTTCGCCATTGCCGGCGGTGCGATCGGCGCAGTCTACGGTCTAAGCGCCGAGGGACTCGCCGCATGGGCGCGGCTGGTCGGCTCGGGTTTCGCCCTCGGTGCCGTCTTCGTGGCCATCGGCCTCGCGCTCTCGGCGGCGGCCGGGCGCACGGCCAATGCTGCAGCCTTCGCCATCGCCTGCTGGCTGCTCCTCGTCGTGCTTTACGACCTCGCGCTGCTGGGCGGGGTCATCGCCGCGGGCGAGGGCGTCTTTACCAGCCACATCTTCCCCTGGATGGTGCTGGCCAATCCGGCCGACGCCTTCCGCATCTACAACCTCGCGGCCTTCGACGCCGCGCCGGTCTCGGGCATCGACGGCCTCGCCCGGACCCTGCCCTTCCCGCCTCAGCTTGCGCTCGCGGTGCTCGGCTTCTGGCTGGCGGCGCCGGTGCTGCTGGGTATTCGTCTTACAGGAAAGATCGTGCCATGATCCGTCTTCTTCTCATTGCCCTGCTCGCCTGCGGACTTGCCGCCTGCAAGGAGGATCAGACTGCGGCCAAGCCCGCGCCCGCCGCCCTGACGGACGAGGCCCTGGGCCATTATTGTCAGATGATAGTCGCCGACCATCCCGGCCCCAAGGCGCAGATCCATCTGCGCGGCTACGACTATCCGATCTGGTTTGGCCAGGTCAGCGACGCCATCGCCTATCTGCATGACCCCGAGCGCGACGGCGAGGTCACCGCGTTCTACGTCACCGACATGGCGCGCGCCGAAAGCTGGGCGGTGCCGGGCGACAAGGCCTGGACCGACGCCGACGGCGCCGTCTTCGTGATCGACAGCCAGCGCAAGGGCGGCATGGGCATGCCCGAGGCGGTGCCATTCGCCAGTCGCGATGGCGCCGAGGCCTTCGTCGCCGAGGCCGGTGGCCGGATCGTGGCGTTGAAAGACGTGCCTGAAAGCTATGTGCACCCCGACATGGGCTCGGAGACAGACTCGGACATGGAGGGCATGTCCGCGAAAGAAGGGATGCACTGATGGCCAGGATCACTCGCCGCCGCGCCCTGCTGATCGCTGCCGCCGCCTGCGCTCTGCCAACGCTCGGCCGTGCCACGCCGCTGGCCCACTGGCAGGGGCATGCCCTCGGTGCCCATGCCGAGATCAAGCTCGCTGGGATAGCGTCAGCGGAGGCGGCTCCGCTTTTCGCCCAGATCGAAGCCGAACTCGACCGGCTGGAAGCGCAATTCAGCCTCTATCGGGCCAACAGCGCCCTTGCCCGGCTAAACCGGGACGGGCGTCTGGACGCTCCGTCCCCGGAGATGCTCGAACTGCTGTCGCTGGCCCGAAGTGTCCATCACCGCACCGGTGGTCTGTTCGACCCGACGATTCAGCCGCTGTTCGCCCTCCATGCCCGGCGTTTCGCCACAGGCACTATTGCCGATGCCGGAGAGATCGCGGCGGCGCGTGCACTGGTCGGATTTGACCGTGTGGAAATCTTGCCGGCCCGGATAGCATTTTCGCACGCGGGCATGGCCCTGACCCTCAACGGGATCGCCCAGGGGTTCATCACGGACCGTATCGTCGAATTGCTGCGTCGAGAGGGATTGCGCGATTTGCTGGTGGATATCGGCGAGATCCGGGCGCTGGGTGCACGGCCGGGCGGGGACGGCTGGCATGTCGGCCTGAGCGATGGCAGCAGGCTGAACCTGCGCAATCGCGCAATCGCGTCGTCGAGCTTGGTCGGAACATTGGTGAACCCGGCGGCGGGCATTGGTCATATCTTCAACCCTGCAAGAGACACTCCAGCTATTTGGAGGTCACCGCCAACCGCTAACGTCGTTCACCAGAGAGCTGCTGTGGCTGACGCATTTTCAACGGCCGCGGTGCTTGCCGGGCCGAAGACCATACAAGCTTGGGAGGAGGATGGAATGAAGGTTATTTGGAGTTGATCTCAGGTAGCTGCCTGCAAGTTTGCACGCGTGCTCTGGGCCATGCTCGTGCGAGACGAGGACTGCCGAGATCCTGTTGGCGCGGTCTGCTGACCGCGGCGGTGCGGAGCGTCGGCGATGTGAGCAGTGCGATGACACGTATGGGTAAATGATCGAACAGATCCGGGTCGGGAAAATCAGTGGTGTCCAACGAGCTGCGAGCTCGCAATTTTGATCTGGTTTCCGATCCGTGCATCACCATACCGACCCGCGGCATTGCTTGGCCGCACCTGAGAAACCTGAAACATGACCGCACTAGATAACGCGCTCAAAAGGTTAGAGAAAATTCTTGCATCGAAGCGGGATTCCAAACACGGACGCCGATTGGGGGGAATTGCGTGCCAATTGACAATTCACAGCACGGATTAGCCAACGTGCGTTCTATGCTCGAGCTTGTCGCTGCCCGAACCGTCACCGCCAGGTCAAAGGTTGGCAAGATCAAATTTCGCTTGGGAGCAGTTGAGCTCAGGCTGATGTCTGTTTCAGAATGTCCAGTGCGAGAAGCACACCAAGAATGCTGCACGCCACACCGCCATAGGGAGCGTTACCAGAGATCGAGGTCGGGGTGAAAAGCAACAACGTCACTGAGAGCGCCGCCTTCATGATCAGTCCAGTGAAATTCAGCAGCGTAGCGAGGGTAGCGTTTCCACAATACGAGCGAGGCCTATTGGGTGGAGGGTGTTTGCAAGAAAATTCGTTGCGTGTAGTGAGCATTTGGCAACCCCTCAGGATTATCAAACATAAGTTGGGAATTAAGGTTTTTGTTGATAGTGTGGAAATGGGGCGAGAGCATGGCGTCATTGCGGCCTTTGCGCGGGGGGGATGCCTGAATTTGAGCATATTTCCGGGGGCTGAGGCTCCTTCGGGCCGTGTTCGCCCTCGGCAGCCACACGGATCGCAGCGCCTCGTCTCTAGCGTCCCAATGCCTTCTCCTCCTCCTCCAAGTCTTTGATCTGGTCAGGGGTTAAAAGTTCGTAGAAATTGAGTGCCTTCGCAACATGCTCAAGGGCGGATTTCTGCGGGTCTTCCACATGCAGCATGATCGTCTTTGCCACCGCTCCGTAGTGACTGATCGACTGAGATGCGCCTGTTTTCGTCAAAGCGTTCGTGTGAGCGAGAATGGTATCCACAATGAGGGGCGGAGCACCGCATTCGAGCATGATCTGGCTCGCGGTTCGGCGCAGATCGTGCCGATGCCAATTTGCGGTTCCGCTCTCGCGCATGATCGCACTATTAGCGCGACTAAAATTGCCCAGCGGTCCACCTTCCAAATTCGGGAAAACATACCCGTCGGGGTCTCGCTCATTATGGCCTGGCAGCGAGCTGAGGATTTTGATTGCCTCGTTGGACAAAGGTAAAACTTGGCTCCGAGCCTCGCCCTTCGCTTTGACCTTCGGTTTGAACCATGTGCCGGAGCTGAAATTTACGTCGCGCCAATGCATGTCGATAACTTCGTGCAGGCGTGCTGCGGTCAACAAAATGAAGCGCATCGCGATTGGGCGAAGGTCATCATGTGAGACATCGATCAATTTCAGTTCTTTCGGCGCGGGATATCGCAGATAAGGCAGAATTCTCGCGAGTTCGGACCCCTTGAGCACTCGCTCGCGCTTCCCAGTGATTGTGGGGTCGTCCTCGGAGAAATCATGCGTGTCGCGGATGTCCGGGGTTCCAACGCACGGGGAGCGGCCAGCGCCGATTTTCTTGAACGTGTTGCGCCCGGCGGCCCAATCCAGCGGTCTCGCGAGGTAACTCCGCGCGCGCGAGGTTTGCCCATGTGCGGTCGTCTTGCCGCGATCCCGGCGGGGCTTGTAGGTCCTCATTGCATGAGCGAGATCGACTTCGGTGATCTCCGATACAGGGCGGTCGAGAAGCTTCTCGAACACGGCTTCGATACGCAGCCGTGCTTCGCACCGACCGCGAGGTGGTCTTCGCCAGATCTTCTGTCCCCCGGCCTTTATTGCCTCATACTCGTCGAGCACATCCCGAAGCGTGACCTTTTCGCGCGCAGCGTCCTCGCGCAGCCGACGTTTCTCTCCGTTCGGATCCTTGCCTTGCTTCAGTTCCATCCGAATTCGAGCGGCATCGTTGCGTGCGCCTTTCAGGCTCCATGACGGGTAGTCCCCGATTGTCACGGTTCTTAGCTTCCCGTCGCGCGCGCGACCGCGATAGGCGAAAGTGATGCGTCCGCTCGCACTGACTCTCAGGCGCAGCCCAATTTGTTTCGTGTCGGAATATTCTTCTCGGGCCCTTTGGGGCTTGAGGTTGCGAATGAAGCAGTCGGTCAGCGCGACTTTTCTTGACATCAGTGTGTGCTCCAACCGATGGGGTTACACAGGGGATACAATAGTCGCGCTGTGCCTTGAGTGGGTTTATACCTCGGCGAGTCGCTTCTGAATAGAAAAAAATTTCGTAAGTATCTGTTTTGGCGTGATAAAAAATATGAAGCCATGGCGTATCACGACGTCCTGTGCAGCGTAGTGACTCGCGTAAAGGTTGTGCAGTTGGGATTGAAAATCCGCGTGTCGGTGGTTCGAATCCGCCTCCGGGCACCACTCATCCCGCCCAATAAATTGATATCTGTCAGAGCCCGTGTTTTCGCGACGGGTCCAAGCGATCCGGCTTGCAGTTTGGTTCGCCGCGCCCGCAGGAGCGAGCATCTCCGAGAGCTGGGTTGGATTGCGCAGGACGAAGCGCCGAGCCGCCAGTGCGAACTTGTCGACAAATCGGATGGCGCGCCCGAGGTTCTCGTCCGACGGGCGCTCATTTTCCGGCGAATGTCCCGCCGAACCCGCGCCCGAAATTGCGTCTGATGTGGAGGTCGGATCGGGCGACCGGAAAATCGATTTCCAGTCATCCCCAACGGCAACGACCTTGGCGTCGGCCAGGGCGATCGCAACGCGTTGCTGCTCCCGCCTGACATCCGGGCCGTGAAGTGACCGAGCGGCCCTTCCGGCCCCGAGGGCCGCAGCGCCTCGCGCGCATCCATCTTCTACCAGAGGGGCCGAGCAGCAGCATAACCCGCCGCGCGGGATTTTCAGCGTCACCTCGCGCCGGGAGTGGGCGTACCGTGCTCGAGCCGGAAATTCCCGTCAGGGTGTTGGATTTTCGCGGATCACGAGGGCGCCAGGGTTTCTTGAAGTCAAGGCGAGTTACCTAACGTAAAACAACCTCGAGTTGTCTCACAAGATGTTGCAATCGCACGAAAAAAACTTTTGTTGACAAAATGACGCACCTTTTACTAAGCGTTAATAGTCTGAAGACGCACAGTGCCGGTCATCACTGTGGATATGCCGTAAATCCGGTCCAGGCGTTTTGGCCATTTGGTTCAGTCCGTGTGCTGATTTCAAATGGGTGACGCATGGTTTCTCCATTTCGATCAAGGCTGTTTTTTTTTATTTGGACCGTCCCGTCTTGCGGCGGTTTTCGCGTGGCGTCCGAACCTCTTTTCCATTCTCGGTTCAACGCTGTGGCTCGCCCTGTCTTTCAGTGGAGCCGCGGCAATCGCCGAAGCCTCGCCGCAAAGCCGGACGTTTCGCGACTGGAAGGTGAGTTGCCGGGAGGCGTCCCAGCCTTGCATTGCCGCGACCACGACACTCGCGGCAGACCGGACCTGGCTCGCGACCCTGCGGATGCAGCCCGAAAGCGCTGGCGGCGCGCGGTTGCAGGTCCTCTTGCCGCAGCAGATCCATATCGGCTCGGGCGCTTTCGCGAAGCTCTCGGGCGGTGCCGAGCAACGGCTGCGACTGATCCGCTGCGTGCCCGGCGCCTGCGAGGCGCGCCTCGATCTTCCGGGCCCCGCGCTTGAGGCGTGGAAGGCTGCCCGCACCGCGCAACTGACCTATCGACCTGCTCCCAACGCGCCACCGATCCGCTTCGACGTGTCGTTGATGGGGCTGACCAAAGCCTTGGCGCAGGCCCGGGGCGAGGAGGCGCAAGAGTGAAATCCCTGCTGCTGATAATGCTTCTGGCCGGCGCGGCGTTCACGGCGCCGCTGACAACCGCGCATGCCGAAGCGCAGGCGAAAGGGACGGTCGAGACGAGCTCTGTCACCGTGCAGACCTTCACGCTGTCGAAAGTCGAGTTCGATCCGTCGAGCTATCTCGCACCCGAGCAGCTGCAAAAGGTCGCCGCGCAATACACGGGCCGCCCGATCAGCTTCGACGATCTGACGAAGATGATCAAAGAGATCAAACGGCTTTACGTTGTCGCGGGGGTGCCCACGGCAGAGCCCGTTCTGCCGCCGCAGGAGATCCGCAACGGCGTGCTGCATGTCGCGCTGATCGAGGCGAAGGTCGAGTCGGTGAAGATCGAGGGCTTCCCGCGCACCAACCCGGCTTTCCTGCGCGACCGCCTCTCGCTGCCGCTCGATGAAAAGCCCGATTTCGAAGAGATCGCCCGTGAACTGCGCGTCTTCGACCTTTCCTACGATATCCGTCCGTCGCTGAAATTCTCGCCCGGTACCGCTCCGGGCACGACCGTCGCGACGATCTATGGCGACGCGCCCAAGCGTTTCACCGCGACCCTGTCGGCCGACAATTACGGTCGCCCCGAGACGGGCCGCGCCCGGGCCTCGCTCTTCGTGCGTTGGGCGAGTGTGACGGGCGTGCGCGATGCGCTCTCCTTGCAGGCGCAGAAGTCGCAAGGGGCTTCGGCCTATTCGCTTGGCTATTCGCGGCCGATCGGCCCGAAAGGCGGTGTCGTGACGGCGGCGATCAGCCGCTCGAACAGCGCGATCATCGGGGGCGAATTCGTCCCGGTCCAGATCACCTCGGATTCCACCGATTTTACCGTCAATTACCGACGCCCGTTCAAGATCGGGCCGGATCGCTATTACACCTTCGAAGGCGGGTTCGATGCCGGGCGCGACAAGTCCAAGGCGGGCTCGATCGGGTTCTCGGATATCTCGCTGCGCGAGGTCTACGCGATCGGGCGGTTCTATCGGCAATGGCCGAAAGCGCGTGCGAGCATCGGACTCGGGGTCCGGATCGGGCGGGCGGATGCCAAAGGCACTTCCGAGACCGAGGGGCCTTACCAGCTGATCTATGGGGATGCGAGCTTCAGCACGCCTCTGGGTACGCTGCTGCAATTCGACGCGACCGCGAATTTCCAGATCGCGCCGGGCCAGAACCTGCCGGTGTCGCGCCTGATCACGGCCGGTGGGGTGGGCAGCGTGCGCGGCTATCCCAGCGAGGTGCGCGGCGGCGATTCCGGGGTTGTTCTGAACCTCCAGATTTCCAAGCGCGAGCCCTTCTCGTGGATGAAGGGGCGGTTGAACGTGCGGCCCTTCGCCTTTGTCGATGCGGCGGCCGTGGTGCCCTATCGCGCTTCGGGGGGCTTCGATTCCAGTCAGGACGTGCTGGCCTCGCTCGGGGTCGGCGCGGCCACGGCCCTGCGCGAGAAAGTGGCGTTGCTGGCGAGCGTCGGTGTGCCGCTGAAAAAGACTTTGGGCTTCTCCGATGTAGGCAAACCAACGGTCTATGTCGGGCTTGATTATAAATTCTGAGGAGAACCGAGAGAATGACCAAGATGATTGAGAGGGCAGAGCTGGGCGCACGGATCGCGAAAGGGGTGGCCGTCGCCGTGTTCGCTCTGGGATGTTTCGCGCCCGCCGCTTTTGCCCAGACGGCCACGGAGGACGGCAAGACCCAGCCGGTGGCGAACCCCGCCGACGCTGCGCAGAAAGCCGCGCCCGCCGCGACCGACGCATCGAGCGATATCGCCAATAACACTGCCTTCGGGGATTGGGTCGTCTCCTGTCAGGCCGCGACGGTCAAGAAGACGGTCTGCCGCCTCGTACAAGAGCAGCGCGTGAAGAATTCGAACCAGCTTCTTGCGCGTTTCATCGCGGTCCCGGCCAAGGATGGTGCGGTTCTGATCGCGCAAGTCCCGATGGGCGTCTACCTGCCCGGCGGCGCGGTCTATCGCTTCGAGGGCAAGGACGATCTCAAACAGCGCGACATGGTCTGGCAGACCTGCCTGAACGGTGTTTGCGAGGCCGCTGCGCCGCTCTCGGCCGATGAGCTGAACCTCTTCAACGAGAATAAGGCGATCCTGTTCGGCTACAAGCCGACCGCCGAGGGCAAGCCGGTGGTTCTGCGTGTGAGCGTGGAGCAATTCAACAAGGCACTTGAGGTGCTCAGAAAAGCAGAAGGCTGACAGTCGGCCTGACGACTGAGGCGGCCGGAGGGGGCCGCCGAAAAGCGGCAGTGGGACCGCTTCAAAAAGGGGGGGGCACCGCGATGACCTATCGCCGGAATGACAGAACGACGACCATCTTTCGCTGCGGGATGCGGAGGCTCGGGTGGTTGAGCAGCGTCTCGGCGGCGGCGATTTTCGCGGTGCTTCCCGCCTTCGCCGATGTCGTTGCGGATGGCACGACCAATACCACCGTCTCCACCAGCGGCGGCGCGACCAATGTCACGACCGGCACGATCCAGAACGACACGGCATTCAACACCTTCAGCCAGTTCAATGTGACTGCCGGCACGACGGTCAATGTCTATCAACCGGCAAATACCAATGCGCTCGTCAACATCATCAATGGCGGGCAGAGCTCCATCGCCGGCACGCTGAATGCGGGCTTCGGGGCGCCCGGCGTGGCGCCGGTCGCGACGGGCAGCAACGTTTTCTTCGTGAACTCGGACGGGTTCGTGGTGAGTTCGACGGGCACGATCAATGCCGGGCAACTGACGATGAGCGCGCCGACACCCGGTTTCGTCAACGATCTGACGAGCGAGGCGCAAGGCAATTTCACCGCCAGTGTCGATAAGCCCACGGCGCAGCTTTTCGCGGGTTCGGAGCCGCTCAGCGACAGTGGTCAGATCACCGTGGACGGCCAGATCAACGCAACCCGCCTCGCGCTGCGTTCGGGCGGTCTGGGCATGATGCTGAACGGGCGGATCACGGTGGAGGATCCGACCTCTGTCGATCCGATCTCGGTCGGGGTGAATACAGATGGCACGCCGCAGGCGGTCGGGCTCGTCAGCCAGGGCGGGGTGATCCGGCTTGTTTCCAAGGGCGGGCTGGCAGCCGGGTCGAGCAGCAACATCACGGCCAAGCGGGGGACCAACGTCCTGGATTCTCAAGGCGGCGGCGTGGTGCTGGGACAGGCCCAGGGCGAGATCAATGTCGATGGCAAGATCGACGTCTCGGCCAGCGGGACCCTGACGGGCGCGGGCGGCACGGTCTTCCTGTTTACCGAAGGCTCTGCGGTGATGGGCAGCGGTCTTGACGTGAAAGCGACCTCGGTGGCGGGCGATGGCGGCGCGTTCGTGCTGCGTGCGGGCGGGGTGACGAGCCCGCTGCAGGTGGCGCAAGGCGATCTGAGCGCGCAGGGCGCCTTCGACATGTCCACCTCGAGCGCGACTGGCAAGGCGGGCTTCGTCTTCCTGCGCGGGCAAAATATCTCGACCGCCGGTCAGATCACCACCAAGGGCGGCGATCTGGCCTTCGCCGCCGACAAAACCGTCACTCTGAGCCACGATATCTCGACCCGTGCGGGCGATGCGGTCGATCCGATCGCCGGCACTCCCGGCGAGGGCACGGCGGGTTCGATCCTCGTCGCGGCGCAGGACATCAATGTCTCCTCCGGCACCACTTTGCGCGCGGACAGCACGGCGCCGGATGGCGGCGGACTGATCCTGCTTTCGGCACGCTCGTTCAACACCGGCATCGCCTGGGCGATCAATCCCGACAGCGAAAGCGCCTCGATCACCATCGACAATGCCGATCTGAAATCGGGCTCGATCGTGGTGAACTCGGTGGCGACCGTCTCGAATTCGCTGGGAAGCGACAATCTGGCCGTCGAGGAGCAGCAGGTCGACGATCTCGAAGGCGGCACCACCGAGCAGCAGATGACCGATCAGATCAACAATGGTCTGACGTTGATGACGAACCTGATCCAGCAGGGCGCCACGACGATCAACAGCATGTTCCCGCTGCAGGTTCAGCTCCTCGATGCACAGTCGCATGTGAAGATCACCAACAGCACGCTGACCGCGGACGGTAACTGGAAGGACAAGGCGATCACGCCGACGGCCCTCTCGGGTGGCACGCCCTCGAATAACGGCCAGCTTGGCGCTACGGGGCTGCTTGAGGATACCTACAGCTTTCTCTCGACCCCGCAGCTGAACTTCAACAGCAGCGTGCAGGATGTGGTCGATAACGTCACCGGCAGTCTGATCGGCGGCGGCGCACCCTATAGCCTGACGCTGAAACTGCCCTCTGCCTGGGAACCTTCGAGCGATGCGCTCGTCGTGCAATCCCATGCCCAGACCACCTATTCCATCGCGCCCAAGGCCTATGCGCTGGGTGTCGTCATGGCCAACAGCCACATCGAAAGCCAGGTTCTGATTGATGGCAGCGACCTGACGACCAAGGCGGGCAGCATGCGTCTGGCGAGCACCGCGTCGGAAGATCACACGGTTTCGATCTCGGCCAGCAAGGTGCAGAATTACGCGGGCGCGCTGGTGGTCACGACCCGTCAACTGAAGAACCAGCTTCTGGTGAAGGGCGGATCACTGACCTCGGCGGGCGCGCTCAACGCGGGTGCCTTCACCGGCAAGTCGCATTCGATCACCACCGGCGCGAATGCCGGAACCGAAGGGCGCGGCGCGGTGGCGATCAGCGTGGATGTTTCGCAATCCACGACCGAGGCCGCTCTGGGCGGCACGATCAATACCGGCGGCGCGCTGAACCTCGATGCCGAGACGCTGTTCTTCAACAAGATTCATGCGACCACCGCGACGATGGGCGTGGCCGATCCGGGCAAGCTGATCGGCAAGAAGCGCGCGGCGAACAACCCGATGGTGCAGGCGATCCCGGGCGCGCAGAGCCAGCTTCAGGGCACGCCGGTCGATCCGAACCGTCCCCCCCATATCGGCTTCGGCGTGGCGATCGACGTTCAGGTGGACACCGACAACACCTTCGCGACGCTGGGCGGCGATTATCACGACTTCACCAGCGCGGATGCGCTGACCGCGCTCGGCACGACCCATGTCATCGCGACAGGCCAACCCGTTTCGGTCAACTCTGCCTATCGTTTCGCGGGCCCGACCGAGGGCGGCAGTTCGCTGTCGCGCTCGGTCTCGGCGGCGTTCGGCAAGCTGAACTACGCGGCGAAATACGCGCTCGACAAATACAACGCCACGCATCCGAACGATCAGATCACCGAAGATGAGTTGATGGGGAAATATTCCCAGGCGCTGATGCTGACCGGCTCGGTCTCGACGATGGCTGGCACGACGCAGGCCGAAATCGGCAAGGACGCCACGGTGAATGCGGCGGCTGCGAGCGTACAATCGGTGACGCGCTTCCCGCATGCCGATCCGCTGGGCGATGTCCGTGACAAGTGGACCCAGTTCGTCGGCCAGATCACCGATTACACCGAGCTGCCCAGCAACCCGAGCGACCCGACCCAGCTCACCCCGCCCGACGCGCCCGGCCTGATCGACACGATCAACCCGCTGAACTTCATCACCACGGACGTCAAATCGAAGGCGTTGGCGCCGGTGCCGAAAGACGGCTCGCGCCCGGTCGTGCCCGAGGATCAGCAGAAGCTCGCGATCGGCATCACGGCCAATGTCTTCAACACCGACAACACGACCGATGCGGTGGTCCGCAACGGTGCGGTTCTGAACCTCACCGGCGATCTCAATGTGCTGTCGAGCCAGGAGAGCCTGTTCCTTCATCTCGCCAACCTGCCCAAGTCGAACCCGATCAAGGGCGATGCGGAAGGCGCGATCGGGGTCGGGATCAATATCGACCGGATCGGCAGCAAGGTCTCCTCGGTCGTCGAATCCGGCGCGACGGTGAATGCGGGGACGAATGCGGTCAAGGTCGATGCCTATACCCGCAACATCGCGGGCATCTTGAGCTTCTCGGGCGGGCAGGGCACGAAAACGGCGGTCAATGCGACGGTCGCCACGAATATCGCCCATGCGGAAACCGTGGCGCGGATCGGCGACGATGCCTCGGTCACCGGCGGCGCGGTCACGATCTCGGCCAAGGACGAATCCGTCGAATGGGCGGCGGCGGGCGCGATCTCGGCCTCTGAAAACGTGGGGGTCGGTGCCTCGGCGGGGCTGAACATTTCGGGCCGCAAGGTCTGGGCCGGGATCGGTCCGGCGGATGAAGCCGCGACCCCGGGTGGTGCGGGCAACACGATCATCAATGCCGACACCCTGACGATCAGCGCCGAGAACGCGACGACCGATGTCGTGGTCGGCGTCGCGGGGTCGAAAGTGCAGGGCAAGCCCCAGCAACAGAGCGATCCGCAATCGACCGGCGGCACGACCGACCCGAACGGCACGAACGAGGATGACATGATCATCCCGTCCTGGCTCTTCGCCGATGACGAGGACGAGGCCGTCAACCAGCAGCAGAACGTGCAGACTCCTGCCGATAGCGACGGCAATCAGCAGCAAAGCGGCTGGGCGGTCACCGGCGTCGCTTCGCTCAACCTCTCGCTCGGCAACGAGACGGTCGCGGCGCTCAACACGCAGGGCAAGATCGAGCTGGGCTCGACCCTGACCCAGACGGCGAAGAATACCGCGCTTCAGATCGCGGGCGGCGGGGCCGTCTCGGCCGGGCTGGGGCAGGCGCAGGATACCAATGCGCTGGCGGGCGCCTTCTCGGTCATGGTCGATACGCGCGAGCTGCGCTCGGAAGTGACCGGCGCCACGATCAACGCGGGCGGCGCGGTTACCATCGGAGCCGAGGATCACGCGACGGTGGTCAACGTGGCCGTGGGCGGCGCGGGCACCTCGCGCGGCGATATCGCGCTGGCGGGGTCGGTCGCAGTCGCGGTGCTCGATGGCGGGACCACGGCAACCGTGACCGATGCCTCCATCACCTCGGACGCGCTGAGCGTGAGTGCGACCGATGGCTCCACCACGGTTTCGGTCGGCGGCGCGGTCGGAATCAACATGGACAAGACCAAGGGCTCGGGCGTCGGGATCGGCATCGCCGTCAACACCGTCACCCGCAGCGCGGGCGCCTCGATCACCGGGGCGAGCACCATCGACACCGGCGCTTTCGGCATCACCGCCGACAGCACGCAGTCGATCTATGGCTTCGGCGTCTCGGCGGGCTCGGGCAAGACCGGCATCGCGGGCTCGATCTCGGTCAACAACATCACCGGTGGCGCGCGGGCGGATGTGACCGGCAATGGCGCAGGCGCGGACCGGATGGGGATCTCGGCCAGCTCGATCAATGTCGGCGTCACCGAGGCCAATACGATCTTCTCGCTCGGGGGCGCGCTGGCCAATGGCGACAATGCCGTGGGCGGCGCCGCGACGGTGAACGTCATCACCTCGACCTCCGGTGCGACGCTGACGAATGCGCTCGTGACCGGGCAGGGAGGCACGGGCGGCACCGGCGCGATCACGATGGGGGCGACCGGGTCGAGCACGATTTCCTCGATCGCCGTGGCGGGCGCGGTATCCGACCAGCAGACCGCGGCGGGCGTGGGCCTGTCGGCGAACAACATCTCGGCCACGCTGGAGGTGTCGGCTGCCGGCACCGAGGCGCTGGACGCGGATAGCATCGCGCTGACGGCGACGAACTCGCGAGAAATCAACAGCCTGGGCGGCGGCGCCGCAGCCTCGAACGGGAGCGCGGGCGGCTTTGCGGGCACGCTGAACCTGCTGACCGCGAACACCACGAGCATCAATCTCGGCAATGCCAACCTGAGCACGACCGGTGCCGGGGCGATCTCGGCCACGGCGACGGCCACCGGCACGATCCGGTCTGCGGCGGTCGCGCTGAGCGCCTCGCGCGATACCTCGCTCGGCGGCGCGGTAACGGTGAACGTCTCGACCGCGACGACGCAGGTTTCGGCGGTGGATGCGGCGCTGAACGCAGGCGGTGCGCTGAGCCTGAGCGCCGACGATACCGGCACGATCGCAAGCCTCGCGGGTGGTGCGGCGCTGAGCGCGGACGGCAGCGGCGTCGGTGGTGCGGTCTCCGCCAATTTCATCACGCATGATACGGGCGTGTTGACCCATGGCGCGGATCTGACCGGCGAGGGCGTGACGCTCGATGCCCGGAACGGCTCGACCATCACCAGCGGCGCGGTTGGCCTTGCCGGTGGCGGCACGAATGCGGTGGGCGGCTCGATCGCGATCGGCGATATCGGCAACACCACGGCGGTCGATGCGACGAACGCCAAGATCGACGGCGGCACCGGCGCGGTCGCGCTTTCGGCCACGCGCACTGGGCAGATCTCGATCCTCTCGGGCGCGGCGGCTGCGGGCGGTACGAATGCCGTGGGAGTGGCGCTGACGGTGGCCACGATCCATGGCGGCACGACCGCCGATCTCATCACGGGCGAGGCGGTGCGCGGCTCCTCGCTGAGCGTCACGGCGGATGATACTGCCGGGATCGACGCCATCGCGGTTTCCGGGGCGGCCTCGGGCGAGGTGAGCGTGGCGGGCTCGGTGGTCTATACCCAGATCGGCCAGCCGGGCGCGAACGGCCCGAGCGTGGCGCCGCTGCCCGGGTCGAGCAGCGAAGACCCGGTCGGCGATGCGCAGACCAACGTCAAGGATCGGCGCGATGCGGCGGTGGCCGGGCTGGTTTCCAGCGTGAGCGCCACGACGCAGGCCCCCGATTTCGACGCAAGCCAACTGGCGCTGACGCTTAATGCGGATGCGGTGACCCGTGCGCGGGTGGAACTCTCGGGTGCGACGCCCGCACTGCCCGCCACCACGATAACCTCAAGCTCCACCGGCACGATCCGCTCGCTCGCGGGGGCGGTGGCGATCGGCGGCTCGGGCGCGGGTGTCGGGGCCGGGATCGGCGTCAATCTGCTCTTCGCGAAGACCGAGGCCGAACTCGTCTTGCCGACCGATGCCGAAACCCGGGCGCCGAGCGTGTCGGTCGGCGCGACCCAGACCGGCACGATCGAGACGGCGGCCGTCTCTGGCGGTTTCTCGGGGGGCGTCGGCGGTGCGGGCTCGATCCTCGTCAACGTGATGAACCGGCAGGCCGATGCCCATATTCGCGGCAATGGCGGGTCGGGCACGCGCGCGGCGCTGCGTACCGATCGCGGCGATGTTTCCGTCACCACGACCCAGACCGGCACGATCAAGGCGATGGCGGGCTCGGCCGGGATCGGCGGGCAGGCGGGCGCGGGCGGCGCGATCGTCGTCAACGTGATGTCGGATGACACCGAGGCGGCGGTCGAGGACGCGGCGATCCTCGCGCGCAAGCTCGATGAGAGCGCGACGGTGGACGGGCCGCTGTCGCTGGCGGGCACGCTGGCCATCGACGCCGATCAGCAGATGACGCTTCAGGCGCTTTCGGCTGCGGTCGGCGGCGGCGGCTCGGGCGCCTTCGCGGGAAGCTTCGCGCTCAATGTCGCCAATGGCGAAGTCTTTGCGGGCCTGCGTCGCTCCGAGGCGCAGGTCGGGACGCTGGCGCTTGCCGCCCGTTCGACCCCCTCGCTCACGGCGAATGCGGGCGCGATCAGCGGCTCGGGCGGGGCCTCGGTCGGGCTTGGCATCGCGATCAACAATTCCGCGCAGACCGTGCGTGCGGACATCACCTCGAGCACGCTGCGCGCGGGCCACAATGCCTCGCTCGACGCCTATCAGACGACCACCTTCCACGGCAACGCGATCTCGGGGGCGGGCGGCACGGTCGGCGTGACGGGCTCGGGCGTGAACAACACGGCTGCGAACACCGTCGAGGCGGTGGTCCAGGGCGGGCCGATCTCGCTCGTGGATCCGACGAGCGGTCTGCCCGAGCCGACGCGCTACGGCTCCGATATCGCGACGCGTGGTTCACTGCTGATCGACGCGCAATCGGTGACGGCGATCACGCTGCTGGGCGGCTCGGACGAGAGCAAGCCCGCCAATTCCACCGATGCGCGCAACGAGGCCCCTGATCTGAACCTCTCGATCTCGGGCGGGGCGACGGCGGGCGTCGGCGTCTCGGCCTCGGTCAACACGATCCAGAACCGGGTGAAGGCCCGTATCCTCGACAATGCTCGGGTTGTCGCCCTCGGGCAGGAAGCCATCGACTGGACCGATATCGACGGCACCGCGCAGTCAACCACCGGGCTTGCGATGAATGCGCAGGCGCGCAGCGGGATCGCGATGCTGACCGCGAACGGATCGGTGGGCGGCGTGGCCGGTGTCAGCGCCCTCTTCGGGATGAACCTGATCGACGACGAGGCGCTGGTGCAGCTCGGATCCGCTCAGGGCAGCGATCTGGTGCGGCTCAACCCGCGCTACGATACCGATTTCACGGGTGATATCGGCAGCGACACGGCGTCGGCGGCGCAGGATGTGACGCTCAATGCCGACACCGCGAACGACTCCGCGCTCTACACCGTCAATGTCGCGATCGGCGGCGCGGCCGGGGTCGGCGCAAGCGCGGGCACGACGGTCGTCACCTCGACCGCTAAGGTCGAGACATATGACGCGCAGATCGCGGCCGCGCGCGATATCGCTGCCAAGGCGACGAGCAAATCCACGCTGACCAGCTTTGTCGCGGGGATCGGCGGCGGCTTTGTCGGCGTGAGCGGCAATGCCAATGTGAACGTGCTCAATTCGACGGCGGAGATCGGTATTCGGGGCGGGTCCTTCGATGCGGGCCGTGACCTGAACCTCGACACGCTGATCGACAATGACCTCTATGCGATGACCGGCGGTGGTTCGGGTGGCGTGGCGGCGGCGGTCGGCGGCGCGATCCAGGTCACGGTTGCCAATGGCACCTCGAAAGTCTCGGTCGGCTCGGGTCGCGCGGGCGATTTCGCGCGGCTCGACGCGGGTAATGACCTCACGGCGAAAGCGGATACGCAGCTTCTGCAAAAAGGCTATGCCGGGGCAGGGGCCGTGGCGGGCGCGGGGGTCGCGCTCTCGGCAAATCTCATGGTGGACCGCGCGACGACGGAAGTCTCGATCGGCGACAGCCAGCAACTGACGGCGGGGGGGAAGCTGCAGCTGACCGCGCATGAGACCGCGGATCTCACCGGTGCGGCGGGCTCGATCGGTGGCGGCGCGCTCGGTGTCGGGGCGAGTCTCGATTTCGTGAGCCTTCAGGGCACCACCAAGGTCACCGTCGGCGACGGCGCGGTGCTGAAGGCGAATGACGCGGCCAATGGCGCACGCGGCGTCGGGCGCGACGGGATCACGCTCTCCGCAACCTCCGAGCGCAAGCTGGATTCGACCGTGGTTGCGGTCGGCGCGGGCGGAATTGCGGTGGGGGCCGCGATCTCTGTCGCCGAGCTGGGCGGTGCGGTCGATGACCAGAGCGGCAATCTCTCGAACGCGATGGCCTCGATCAATAGCGAGCTGGCAAGCGACCAGAACGGCAGCGGCGGGCTGCCCTCGGACGCGACCGATCAGGATCGTCAGAATACCGGCGGTTCGGTCATCGGATTTGCCGGGGCGAGTGATACGCAAAGCCAGATCGTCACCGCACGGCAGGGCCTGAACCCGGCCGCCACGGGCAGCGATCAGGTGGGCGTCGAGATCGGCTCCGCGAAACTGCTGACCAATGGCGATCTGTCGCTGACCAGCGATGCCAAAACCGATCTGTCGCAAGTGGCAGGGGCGGGGGCCGGTTCGATCTTCGGCGGCGCGTCGAGCGGGATCGTGGTCTCCAACGTTTCCACCGGCGCGGCGGTGACGCTGCTTGATGGCGCGACGCTGAGCGCGGGCGGGGCGGTCAATCTGGGTGCCAAGACCCATGGCGGCGACGATGGCAATGTGATCGACGCCTCGGCGTCGACCGTTGCGGCATCGGGCGGCTACACTGGCGGCGCGGGCGTGACGGTGGCGACGCTCAACGCGGGCGCCGCGGTCCAGATGGGCGCCGGGGTTTCGGTTTCGGGCTACAGCATCGGGATCAATGCCGATCGTACGGGCGAGGTGAAAACCGTCACCACGAATATCACCGGCGGGCTTGCGGGTGTTGCAGGCGTCGCCGTCTCCAGCGCCAGGAGCGAAGGGACCAGCGCGATCACCATCGGCCGCGCGGGCGCGAGCCTGAATACGCTCAAGAGCAGCGCGGGCAAGATCTCTCTGGAGACCTCCGATGGCACCTCGGTCCATGCCGAAGGCTCGGGCAGCTCGGGCGGGCTCGGTGGCTCGACGAATTCCGTCGTCGTGACCGGCACCAATGCGGGCAATAGCGCGGTCAGCGTTCTGCGCACCACGGTCAATGCAGGCGGCGAGTTCGACCTGCAGAACACCAATGGCGGCGCGGCCTATGCCGAGGCGCATGGTATTTCGGTCGCGGCGGGCGTCTCGATCGGGGCAGGGGTTGCGACCTCGCGCGCCGATATGAACGTGACGACCCTGTTCGGCGCCGATGTCACTGCACGCGACATCACGATCAACAGCGAGATCAAGCGGACCGACGATCGGGTGACGAGCCAGGCGAAGGCGCAATCGACCTCGGGCGGTCTGCTGAGCGGCAACGGGGCGGCGGCCTATGCCTATTCGAGCTATGGCATCACCTCGACGCTGAGTGGCAACCTCACCGCCAACAACGCCATCTCGCTGAGTGCGGATGCGAGCGCGGTGAAGGTGGACAGCTTCGCGACCGGGCGCAGTGGCGGTGCGGTGGCGGTCGGGCTGACGCTGGCCTATGCCGGTCAGGATCTGACGAAAGGCGATAGTGGCGATGTGGCCTTCTCGATCGACAATTCGGTCCTGAAAGGCAAAGTGGTCACGCTGGGTGCGGGCAATGCGCCCGACATCAGCGCGGGTGCGGATTCCGGCTCGGGCGGTCTCGTCTCGGGCTCGGGGGCGGAGACGCATGTCACGACCGACACGAAATCGACCTTTGATATCGGCACCACCGGATCAACGTTGATCACCGCGACCGACCGGCTCCAGATCACGGCAGGACAGAACGGCGCTTTCGCCAGCACCCTCGATACCACGAGCGCGGCGGCGGTGGGCTATTCCGGTGCGCTGAGCGAAAACACGATCAGTGCGGCGACCGCGCTGACGCTGGGCGGGCACACCACGATTGCCGCGCGCAATATCGAGATCGGCGCGGATACGACCTTCAAGCGCCCCGATAATGGCTACAACCTCGTGTCGGGCTCGGGCGGCGCGATCGACGTCGCCGCGATGCGCAGCTTCGTCACGGTGAACGCCACGACAGATCTCAACATCAATGACGGCGCGATGCTGCTGCAAAGCGGCCTGGCCGATGGCGGGCAGACCTTCGAGCTGGGCGCCTCGACGAACATGATCTTCTTCGACCGTCTCAAGCTCGATTCCGGCGGCGCGATCGCCAGCCCGATCGGTAACAGTACGGTCGATGTCCAGACCAACACCGCCCATGTCACAATCGGCAGCGCGACGCTGCTCGCGATGGACGATCTCGACATCTATGCGGGCGGCGACGCGAACATCAAATCCGAGGTCGATACCACCTCTTACGGCCTGTCTGGGGCCGCGTCGGGCAACACCACCGCGACCTACAACGCCGATAACAAGATCAGCCTGACCTCGGGCGCGGATCTGCAATCCTTCACCGATATCGGGCTGCGGGCGGGCTATACCTCGAAAGGGGCGCAGCAGGTCGATGTGAATGCCGAGACGCGCGTCTTCAACAAGACGGCCTTCCCGATCAACGGCACGCCGGGCGCGGATGCGACCGCCAATATGAACCAGCGCGTGAGCGTGGGCACCGGCGCCAGCGTCGCTGCCGTGCATGACGTCTATGTCTTCGCCGAGCGCGGGGGCGGAGACGTGCTGGGCTACGGCCGCGGCAAGGATCTCTATCGTGAAGTCGCCGCCGCGATCGGCTCGGCGCTGAGCGAGGCTTTCGGCGGCGATCCGGTCAGCCTCGACATCGAGAGCGGCACCTCGACCGACAAGGGCGAGAACATGATCGTGGTGAACGGTTATGTCCGCGCAGGCTCGCGCAACAAGCAGATCCTGATCCTCGACGCGAACAACCACCTCGATAACCCGTCGGAGAGCTACACTAACTCGCAGGGCCAGACGGTCAGCTACACGAATGAGGATGCGGACGGGATCCTGAACGATCCGAGCAATGCCGATCCCGAGATCCAGGCGATGATCACGCAAGGCTCCGTGCAGAACGAGCTTGCCTCGCGCATCGCGGAGCTTCAGGCGAAGATCGCCGATCCGATCCTGAGCAAGGACACGCAGGCGGTCACCGCCTGGCAGGCCGAGATCGACGCGTTGGCGAGCCGTCTCGACTCGACCACGACCGGCACGGTCGATTTCATCAACCTGCCCGATATCCGGGCCTCCGGCGGCAGCATCTACATGCGCGCCGATACGGTTCAGGGCGCCTCGACCGGCACGCTGGATGCGCCGGGCAATGCGCAGATCGTCGTCCATGTCTATTCCGATGCCTATGTGAATGCCGGCAGCATGGAGATCCCCTCCTCTGACGGTGGCCGGATCTATTTCAACGATGTCGCGGTGAACACGCCCGAGGACGTGCAGAAGCTTGCCAATCCCAAGGGCGCCCCGATCGACTACAAGATGATCTCGGGCAATGACGCGGGCGAGTCCAAGATCGAGCTGGTCACCTATGGCAATGGGTCGATCACCTTGAATGGTCCGATCACCAATCTGGGCGGGAAGGTTCTGGTCAATTCGAATTTCGGCGATCTCGACGTGCGCGCCGATATTTCCGCGACGACGATCAATCTGAGCGCCGGGGGGAACTTCACTCAGGGTTACACGCCCGGGCTTCGCAACGAGGGCGGCGAACCGCGTTCGATCTATGCCGGCTATTTCAACCAGGTCGACAATGTCGTGCGCGATTACCTGGCGGCGGGCTTCGACGTCACCGGCTATGACGGCGGCTCGATGACGGCCGGTTACGGTTCGCTCACCGTTCCGACGGCGTCGGTTCCGACCTTCACGATCGAGCCTCGCCAAAGCTCGATCAAGGCGGGCGCCAATGTCTACATCACCGCCGATCAGCTCAATATCAACGGCCTGATCCAGGCGGGTGTGGGCAGCTATGACATCACCATTGGCGACGGGCTCCTGACCGATCTGTCGACCTTCTCGACGACCCAGCCGACGGTGCTGTTCAACCCGTCCGAGCCGGTCAACAACAATATCGTGCGCAAGCCCTATGTGACCGCCAATGATGTCTGGGTGAAATACGACCCGACCGCGACGAATGCCGAGGGCGTGCAGACCGGCGCGATCACGATTTCACCGATGGTCGTCAAGGGCGGCACGGTGGAGATCACCGGGCAGATTCTCTCGACCGGCGCGGGCAAGATCGAGTCGCTTGACGGGTTCGGCAATATCAACGTGACCAACGACACCTCGATCCCGGTGGTGTTCGACCGCGTCGATACCGGCGAGGCGGGCGCGAACGGGCAGGGGCTCGAGGGGCTGGTGCGGATCACCGATACCGACCCGCTCAAGGCGGTGGGGGGCAAGCCGCTCATCACCGAGTTCCGCCGTCTCGGTCAGACGCTGCAGGTGTATGACAACTCCTCGACCTATGACTCGGTCACCAAGACCTATGGAACCGGGGCCGATGCCGTGACGGTGACGCGGATCGTGCCGACGACGCTGGTCGATACCAGCACGGTCGATAGCGGGCGCAGCGCGAGCTACCAGCCGGTTGCGAACCGCGACATGGTGCTGCTGCAATCCGAGGTCATCACGCAGGTCAGGAATTACACGCAGAAGACCTTCTATTTCTGGGCGCCGCTCGCCAATGAAATCAAGAGCAAGTCCGAGGCGGCGAAGGTGACCAAGCTCGACCCGACCGTGACCTTCGGCGCTAACGGGGCCTATGTGACTTCCGAGGACACCGCGATCAACGACGGCGATTACAACTACGGCTTCACCGGCGAGCGCACCAGCTACAGCAACGTCAAGGGCACCGTCACGACCGATGACAAGCGGTTCCTCGGGATCGGCGATGTCTACAAGTCGTGGTCCGAGACCTCGACGGCGAATGTGCTCTACAAGCATCGTCTGCGGGCCGATTACCCGATCGACATTGTCTTCAGCGGCTCCGATGCCGGGGCACTGAACATCACCTCGGGCGGGGACGTGATCTTCAAGAAGACCGTCTCGAACCTCGTGGGCGATACCAATATTACTTCGAATTCCGGGTCCATCGTGACCGCAAGCCCGCAGATCACCGCGACGCTCAACAATCTCGACATCCGTGCCGAGAACGGCCGGATCGGCGGCGTCTCGGGCGCGTTCCGCGTCGATCAGTCGGAAGGTTCGCGCCTGACGGCGGTGGGCGGCAGTGCGGTGAATATCCGCGAGATGTCGGGCTCGATGACGATCGGCAATATCGAGGCGAAGGACCGCCCGGCCAATACGGATGCGCCGATCACCGGCACGGTGACGCTGTTTGCGGATGGCGATATCAAGATGGCGTCCGGCGGGAACCAGATCACCGCGACCTCGATCGACCTGACTTCGCAGAACGGCAGTATCGGTAGCTATGACGGGTCGACTCTCGATCCGGTCTGGGTGTCGCTCAATGGCGGCGTGCTCGATGCCACGGCGAACAAGGATGTCGCGATCGGCGCGCAGAGCGGCGACCTGCCGATCCATAGCGTGACCGCGCAGACCGGCTCGGCCACGCTGGCCGCGTTCAATGGCTCGATCCTCGACCGCAACAATGTCGAGCTCCGCGATATCCGTTCGGAAAGCGAGCTTGCCAAGCTCTGGACGCAGGATATGGGGCTTGACGACGCGGTGGCGCAGAGTGACCGGGCCCAGCGGCAGCTCGACGCGCTGGCCGCGAGCCGCGAGCACGATTACCGGGCCTATTGGAAGGCGCGCAGCGCTGCTGGCGGCGGGGCGATCGAATACACGCTGGATGGCGCCGATCAGGCGGCTCTGCTCGGCAGCGGTTGGACGCAGGCGCAGCTCGACGATTACATCTCGCAGCAGCAGGGCCTCTATGCGGAGTGGAACACCGAGACCGCCGAGCAGACCGTTTTCACCTACACGCCGACCGCGGATGACCGGGCGAGCCTCCTCGAAGGCATCGGCTGGACCACGGACGAGCTCAAGCACTGGATCCGTGCGGGTCTGATCAAGGGCACCGGGGACACCAATACCCGGATCGAAGACCCGAACATCAACGCCTACAAGGATATTAACCTCGTGGCCACGGGCACGATCGGCGAGATGCTCGATCCCTATACCGTCGGCGCGAGCAACGATCTGACGCAGGATCTCTTGGTGCTCTCGCAGGCCGAGCCTTCCGATCTGACCTTCACCCCGGATGGCAAGGTGGTGGTGCGCCGGGCCGAGGACCTGAACTTCTCCTTCACCGGGCTCGACACGAACGGGGCGCCCGTCGGCACGCTGAACGCCTTCGCGCTGGGGACGGATGTGTTCCTCGGGGCGGAAACCCCCGCGGCGATCCGCGAGGTCAACGCGGCGCGGGACGTCACGATCAAGCTCGACGGTATGATGACGGACGCCCATTCGGGCAACCCGGCGGTGACCGGCCGGATCATCGTGCTCGAGAGCGGCAATGACGCCCCGATCGCGACCGAGACCAACCCGCTCACCGTCGCGGTGCGCCCCGGCGGGATGCTGACCGCGCGCTCCGGTGTCGAGGTGAATATCGCTGCGACCGGCGATCTGCCGCTTGCCGAGGCCTATGCGCCCGGTCCGGTACGGATCAGCGCGACCGGCGCGGTCACCGATGCGCTGGCCACGGGTGCCGTGCGGATCAGCGCGGGGAGCCTGAAGCTGACCGGAAGCTCGATCGGCTCCAGCACGGTTGCGCTGCCCTTCACCCTGACCGATACGGCGCATGGCGGCACCCTCGACGTGACCACCACTTCGGGCGGCGCCTGGCTGAGCGCCAGCGGCGACCTGCCGATCTCCTCGGCCCGGACCGCGGGCGGCGGGAAGATCTCGACCGATGGCCTGATGTCCTTCACCGGGACCGATACCCTGCGCTTCGGCACGGGGTCGGCGCTGGAGCTTCTCACCGCACTAGGCCTCGATACCACCGCGTCGAGCGGGACGGATGCGACGGGCGGCACGCTCTCGATCCTGACCGGCGGCCCGGTCGGCAGCCAGTCCAAGCGCCTCGAGACCGCGCTCGGCACGTTCACCTACACCGCGACCGGCACCGATCCGACACCGCTCTGGATGCATGAGGCTGACGATCTGACCATCTCCGCGTTGACCCAGCTGACCGCAGGCTCGCCCACCGATATCACCCTGGGCGGCGCGCTAACCATCGGCACGATCAGCTCGCCCGACGAGGTGCGTCTCGCTGCGGCCTCCTTCACCGAAGGCCGGATCGTCGCCGGGCGCACCAAGCTGACAGCAAGCGGCACGATCGGGAGCGCCGCGCCGCTCAGCCTGACGACGGGCAGCCTTTACGCCTCGACAGTCGATGGGGATATCCGGCTCTCGCTGAGCGACCGTGCGAGCAATGTCGAACAGGTCACCGCGGGCGGCTTGGGTGCGATCGCACTGACGTCCGCCAACGCGCGGCTGACGCTGCTGGCGGGTCCCGGGATCACCACGCAGGGCGGGGCGATCGGTCTGGATGTGACGAGCCTCAAGGCGAATGCCGATATTCTCAGCCACAATGGGGCGATCTCGATCCAGTCCGCGGGGCTGCTGGAGCAGGCGGCGGGCACCTCGATCGACGCGGACGCCGGCACGATCACACTCGGGGTGAAGGGCGACATGATCGCCTCGCATGTGGTGACGCAAAGCACCGCCGACCCGGCGTTGAGCGTGACCGTCGATGGTGCGCTGTCGATCGCTTCTGGCCAGAGCGGGACGGTGTTCGAAGCGAACGCATCGGGCGCGGGGACGGGCCTGAACCTCGGCTCGATGACGCCGATCGGGCCCGACGGGCTGCCGGTTGCCTTCGATCACGTCACGGCGCAGGTCGCCAATGGCGCGATGCATCTCAACGAGCGCGATGCGATCCGACTGGACCTGCTGCGGACCGATAACGGTCTGATCGACCTTTATGCGGGTGGCCCGATCACCGTGCGCGGTATCGCGGCCGGTGGGGCCTCGCCGATCGTGATCTCGGCCGGGCAGGGGGATATCCGCTCGGATGGCGCACAACTGGCGGGCGGCGATGTGCGGCTCTTCGCCTTCAACGGGGCGATCACGGGTGAGACGGGCGCGACCTTCATGGGCGACATGTCCCCGGGCACGACCGGCCATTTCTTCGCCAATGGCGACGTGAACTACATGGAGACGGCGGGCGATCTGAGGGCGGGCTTCGCGCTCTCGCAGACCGGAGCGCTGCATCTCGATACGGCGAATGGCCAGATGACACTCGGCGTGCTGGGCGCGCGCACCGATCTCGCGCTGGCCGCGGATGATGCGCTGCGCGTAACGATCCTGGGCGGTGCGACGGTCGATCTGGCCGACGAGCAGGCGATGCAGCTGATCCATCCCGAGCTCTACGGTCAGCGAGAGGCGCAATCGCCCGACAATGCTGATCTGCGCGCGCGCAATGCGGGATCTACCCTCTATGCGGGGCTGCTCAATGTGCGCGACACGCTCGGGCTGCATGCCGACACTATCGACGCCTATCTCTACGACATCACGCCCGCGGATGCGCTCGCGCTGACGCTTGACGGGCATGATGACGGAATGGCGGCGCAGGTCGCTGTGAACTCGATCGGCGACGGCCCGGTGCTGTTCATCCCGCAGGCGCAGTATTTCGACGATGTGCGCGGGCGTCTGGGTGGCCGTGATACGGCGCGCGGCACGCTCAACCTCGTTCGCGGGCGTATCACGACGGGCTCCGTCAGCCATGCGGGGCCGGTGCTCAATGGCTATGACGTGGTGATCGGCGGCGATGTCTGGTTCTACCAGCAGGGCTTCTCGGTGCTCGCGCAGGCGGTCTATGACAAGCTCTCGACCGTCGCCGATGCGCAGACGCTTGCGATCAATGCGGGTAAATACAGTTTCAGCCAGTCGAACCGGATCGACCTGAACGTGACCGAAGGGCTTGTGCTGAACCGCCGCCTCGCCGGCACCGGGATCAATGGCGGGCAGGGTTTCGGCTTCAACGTCGGCGTCGAGACCGACCTGCTGGGATTCCCCTACACGACGTCGGGTGCGCGCGCGGGCGTCACCCGGCCGGGGCTGATCATGCGCCTGCCGAGCACGCAGCCCGAGAAGGAAGAGCCGCGCGTGACCTGGGTGGTGTCCTCGGCCGAGTGAGACCCGCCCGATGCGCAAGACAGGGGCCGCAATTGCGGCCCCTTTCGCGTCCCTCGTTCTTGTTTTCCAACGCGCCGCGCCAGGCCGGGTCACGAGAGGCCATAGGCAAAGAAATGGCGCGCGATCATCCGCTTCAGGGGGCGGCCCGCCATCGCAATGCATGGTCCGGCGTTTGCGCGCGGAACCAATTCGTCGAAATGATCCGTGCAAGCTTCGACATCTCCGCAAGCGCGAGATCGAGGCGGCACCCATGCCGACGGGCGCTTCGGTCAGCTCTTGGCAGGAGCAAGTCTGGGAAACAACCGACGATCCGCGACAGGATATTCCCAATGAGATTCGCAGAGTTTTCCTTTTGGGCCTCTCCGGCGACGCGGACAGCTATTCCACCCGGTGATATCGCGGCCTTCCCGCTTGCGGAACGTGCCGGGGACCCGGAGCGTCAGGCATGCAGGGCGTCATCGGGGTGCGCGGGGGAGGCGGAGCGTGGCGCGCAGTCCCGGGGCCGCATTCTCGATCATCAGTTCTCCGCCCACCGCCTCGGCGATTTCGGCGCAGATGGCGAGGCCCAGCCCGTGTCCGCTCTCGTCGGCGCGCGCCCCGCGTTGGCGCAGCTCCTCGATGCGGTCCTTTGCGATGCCGGGGCCGTCGTCGCGCACCTCGATTGCGACCGTCCCCTCCGGGTCAAACGCGCGGATCGTGACCCGGGTTCTGGCATGACGGCTCGCATTCTCGATCAGCGCGCCCAGGGCTTCGGCGAGATCGTTGGGGTCGACCGCGACGCTCAGCGCTTCCGGAACCTCGGTTCTCCAGTCCAACGCGTCGCCCTGCGGCGTTCGGCTGACGACCGAGACGATCCGCTCGACCACCGTTCCGACCGGCGTCGCGGCGGTGGTGGCGCGTCCCGCAAGCCGCGAGCGCGTCAATTCCCGGTCGACATGGCGGCGCATGGCCTCGGCGATCTCCTCGATGGCCCGGGCCGCGTCGTTCTTGCCGCGTTTGCGCAGGCGGTCCGCCTCGCCCATGAGAGCCTGAAGCGGTGTCTTGAACCCGTGCGCGAGGTCGGCCGCGCGGCGGCGTGCGCGCTCGAGCTCGGTCTCGCGCGCGTCGATCAGGGCATCGACCTCGGTGGCAAGCGGCAGAACCTCCTTCGGGAAATCCGCGCCGAGCCGTCGCTGGCCGCCCGAGCGCACCGCGAGGACCCGCTTGCCGAGCGCGGCGAGCGGGCGAAGGCCGAAAAAGAGCTGAACCCAACCCGCCACGATCAGGGCGACGGCGAGAATCGCGTTATAGGGCAGGAGGTCTTTCGTGAAATCGCTGCGCGCCTGATCGAGATCGGCAGTGGTGAGCGCGACCGCGGCGCGCACCTGCGTGCGGCCCAGGGAGGGCGGAAGCGTCACGCTGCGCTCGAGGGTCAGGAGCGTGCCGCCGGTTTCGTCGGGCAGGTGGTGGATGTGGATCTGGCCGTCGGGCAACTCGTCGGAAGGGAGCGGCAGGACATAGTCCCATAGCGAGCGCGAGCGCAGGAGCGTGTCACCGGCCGCGATCTGCCAGTAGAGCCCGCTCAGCGGCTGATCGAAGCGCGGGTCCGCGGGCGGGTTCTGCAAGACCAGCGCGCCATCGGGGTCGCGCGCCAGCCCCGCCACGACCTGATCGAGCTGGACCGAGAGTTCGGCTTCGGCCCGGCGCTGCACATGGGCCGCGAAGAGGGCGATCAGGGCGGTGGAGGCGATCGCCAGCGCCACCACGACCGCGATCGCGCCTGCCAGCGCCAGCCGCAGCCGCAGCGACAGCCGCCTCACGCGGCACCGCCTTCGAGGAAATAGCCGAAACCGCGGCGGGTGCCGATGATCCCGGGGCCGAGCTTGCGGCGCAGGCGCGCGATCAGCGCCTCGAGCGCATTGGCCTCGCGGGACTCGTCGTCGCCGTAGAGATGTTCGAGAAGTTCGGTCGGGGGCACGACCCGGTCGCGATGCAGCATCAGATAGGACAGCAGCCGGAATTCGAGCGCGGTCGTCGCGAGTGGCATGCCGCGCAGCGAGACGCTCATCCGGTTGGCGTCGAGGGTCAGCTCGCCCACGCTCTGGCTTGCGGATGCACGTCCCGCCGAGCGGCGGATCAAGGCCCGCGCCCGTGCCACGAGCTCCTCCATGCGAAACGGTTTGGGCAGGTAGTCGTCCGCCCCGGCGTCGATCCCCTCGACGCGCTCGGTCCAGGCGCCGCGGGCGGTGAGCACGAGAACCGGCATCTCGCGATCATTGGCGCGCCATTTCTTGAGGATGCTCAGGCCATCCATACGCGGCAGGCCGAGATCGAGAATTACGAGGTCATACTCCTCGGTGTCGCCGAGAAACCAGGCGTCCAGCCCGTCCGAACAGGTCTCGACGCGAAACCCGGCCGCTTCGAGGGCGGTCTTGAGATCCGCCGCGATCCTCTCGTCGTCCTCGACCGCCAACACGCGCATCAGTCGTCCTCGTCGCGTTCACCTTCCCCGGTTTCACCAATCGGCAAACCGGTCGCGGCGTCAACCTCGACCTCGATGATCCGCCCCTGCGGAGTGATGAGCTTGAGCTCGTAGAGATAGCGGCCGTCTTCGGTTTCGAGCTCGAGCTTGATCACCCGCCCGCCATATCTTTGCTGCAGGCCGGGGACGATCCGCGAGAGCGGCAGGATTTCCTCGCGCTCGACCGCGCTGCGCGCCCGGTCGTGATCCGAGCCGCCGCCATGGCCCGCAGAGCCGCCGCCCGCACGTTCGGCGAAGGCGGGGCTGGCGAGCAGGACGAGAAGGATCGTGACGAGCGTTTTCATGCGGCCTTTCTAGTTTATGCAAGCTGACAGAACCCTGACAGCCCGCGTCAGCACGAACATGCCATTCCTGTCTCATCCGGGCAAACCCGCCCATCCTTGATCGCAGGAGATCACAATGAAACGCACTATCCTCTTCACCAGCGCTCTTTCGCTCGCCGTCGGTTTCTTCGCGCTCGGCGCCGCCCAGGCGCAGGGTCCCGCCGGCAAGGGTGCCGCCGCAGGTGGCGCGCAATCCGGGCAGGTTCTGTTGCCCCAGCAGCGCACGACCACCCCGGTCCAGGCGCAGGAGCGCGTGACGAACGAGTACCGTTACGAATACCGCGACGACGAGCGTGACGACGACTATGAATATGGCACGCCCTCGGACTACCGCGAGCGCGCCGGTGAGGCCTATCAGATCCGCGATCAGTGGAAAAATATGGACGAAGTCGCGAACGGTCTGCGCGCGGAAGGCTACCAGATCCGCAAGATCGAGATGGAGCGCTATGGCTACGAAGCCGACGTGCTCGATCGTGACGGTCGCCGGTTCGAGCTGCGCCTCGATCCGATCTCGGGCAAGATCGTCGGCTCGGAGCGTGACTGATGACCGGGGCGGCGACCATCAAGGTATGGGACCCGCTGGTCCGGTTCGGACATTGGGGGCTGGTGGCGGCATTCGCCACCGCCTACCTCACCGAGGGTGAGCCGGAATGGCTCCATGTCTGGGCCGGGTATACCGTGGCGGCAATCGTCGTGCTGCGGATCGTGTGGGGGCTCGTCGGGCCGCGCCATGCCCGCTTCTCCGATTTCGTGACGGGGCCGATCCGCGCGACCCGCTATCTGTTCGCTCTGATCGGCGGAAAGGCCGAACGTCATATCGGGCACAGCCCGGCCGGGGGGCTCATGGTCCTCGCGCTGCTCCTGTCGCTCTCCGTCACGGCGGTTTCCGGCATGGCGCTTCTGGCGGCCGAGGAGGGGCGCGGGCCGCTGAGCGCGGTCATCACGGCGCAAGAGGCCGCTCCCGCGGAGATGTCGGTCTACGACGATGACGACGGAGAGGAACATGGCGAGGAGCGCGGCGAGAGCCTCTGGGAAGAGGTGCACGAAGTCGCGGCCAACCTGACCCTCTTGCTGGTCATCTTCCATATCGGGGGCGTTCTGCTTGCAAGCGTCGCCCATCGCGAAAACCTCGCGCGAGCGATGGTCACCGGCCGTAAACGAGCCTGAGGACCGCACCGCGAGGTGTCGGGCGAGCCTTCGCGTCCCCGAGGCTCGCCCGACGTTTTTCCGTATCTTGAGCCCGGACCCTGCGCGCGCCCTGCGGCGGGTTCGAGTGCTCTGTTCGCTCTGCCGCCAGACCCCAGGCCTCTCACCTGTCATCGGACTGAGTTTCTTGACGCGTCCGACCTATCGCCGCTGCGCGACCGTGCGTATCGCTTCCGGGGAATGGGAGAAGTATAGGGGAAAGTTATAAATGTACTCAGAAAATGCAATTATACTTTATAAGTCTTGTTTGATACCTCCTCTCCCGTAACAGTGCGCGTGGTCATTGCATGGCCCCGGACCTGGGCCGATACTGCGCGAGTGCCACCTGTGCCGAATGCCGACACAAGCTTTGCTGGAGGGAACATGGACGGAAATGACGTGAAGGGCGCAGGCAAGTGCCCGGTGATGCATGGCTCGCATACCGAGACGGGCAAGAGCGCGACCGATTGGTGGCCGAATTCGCTCAATCTCGACATCCTGCACCAGCATGACACCAAGACGAACCCGATGGATGAGAGCTTCTCGTACCGCGAAGCGGTGAAGACGCTCGATTTCGAGGCGCTCAAGCGCGACATGCGTGCGCTGATGAATGACAGCCAGGAATGGTGGCCGGCCGACTGGGGTCACTATGGCGGGTTGATGATCCGCATGGCCTGGCACGCGGCGGGCTCCTACCGTCTCGCCGATGGTCGTGGCGGCGGCGGCACCGGCAACCAGCGCTTCGCACCGCTCAACAGCTGGCCGGACAATGCGAGCCTCGACAAGGCGCGCCGTCTGGTCTGGCCGCTCAAGAAGAAATACGGCAACAAGGTCAGCTGGGCCGATCTGATGATCCTCGCGGGCAACGTCGCCTATGAGAGCATGGGCCTCAAGACCTTCGGCTTCGGCTTCGGGCGCGAGGATATCTGGCATCCGGAGAAGGATGTCTATTGGGGCGCCGAGAAGGAGTGGCTCGCACCTTCCGACGAGCGCTACGAGGATGTCGACAAGCCTTCGACGATGGAAAACCCGCTCGCGGCTGTGCAGATGGGCCTCATCTACGTCAACCCCGAGGGCGTCAACGGCAATCCCGATCCGGTGAAGACCGCCGCGCAGCTGCGCGAGACCTTCGCACGCATGGCGATGAACGACGAGGAAACCGTGGCGCTGACCGCTGGCGGCCACACCGTCGGCAAGACCCACGGCAATGGCGACGCCTCGCTTCTGGGCCCGGAGCCGGAAGCCGCGGATGTCGAGCTGCAGGGCTTCGGCTGGGCGAACCCCGCGATGGGCGGGCAGGCGAACAAGGCCATGACCTCGGGCATCGAAGGGGCCTGGACCTCCAAGCCCACCGAGTTCGACATGGGCTATTTCGAAATGCTCTTCGGCCATGAGTGGGAGTTGCGCAAGTCGCCCGCGGGGGCCTGGCAGTGGGAGCCGATCGACATCAAGGAAGAGGACAGGCCGGTCGACACGACCGATCCCTCGATCCGTCACAACCCGATCATGACCGATGCGGACATGGCGATGAAGATCGACCCGATCTACAACGCGATCTGCCAAAAATTCATGGCCGATCCGGAGTATTTCAAGGATACCTTCGCCCGCGCCTGGTTCAAGCTGACCCACCGCGACATGGGGCCGAAAGTGCGCTATATCGGGCCGGAAGTTCCCGAAGAGGATCTGATCTGGCAGGACCCGGTCCCGGTCGGCCCCGCCGATTTCGGCATCGGCGCGCTCAAGGCGAAGATCGCCGAGTCGGGCCTGTCGATCTCGGAAATGGTCGCGACCGCATGGGACAGCGCGCGCACCTATCGTGGTTCGGACATGCGCGGCGGCGCCAATGGCGCCCGGATCCGTCTCGCACCGCAGAAGGATTGGGAAGGCAATGAGCCCGGCCGCCTGCAGAAGGTGCTCTCGGTGCTCGAGCCGCTCGCGGCGGAAGCCGGGGCGAGCGTGGCCGACGCGATCGTGCTGGCCGGCAATGTCGGGATCGAGAAGGCCGCCAAGGCTGCCGGCTTCGAGATCGAGGTGCCCTTCGCGCCGGGGCGCGGCGACGCCACCGACGAGATGACTGACGCGGAGTCCTTCGATCCGCTCGAGCCGATCCATGACGGGTACCGCAACTGGCTCAAGAAGGACTACGTGGTGAGCCCCGAGGAGCTGCTTCTCGACCGCACGCAGCTGCTGGGCCTGACCGCGCCCGAGATGACCGTCTTGCTCGGCGGCATGCGGGTGCTGGGGACCAATCACGGCGGGACCAAGCATGGTGTCTTCACCGATCGTGAAGGGGCGCTGACCAACGACTTCTTCGTCAACCTCACCGACATGGCCTATTCGTGGCATCCGGTCGGCAGCGGGACCTACGAGATCCGCGACCGCAAGACCGGCGCGGTGAAATGGACCGCGACGCGGGTCGATCTGGTCTTCGGGTCGAACTCGATCCTGCGCAGCTATGCCGAGGTCTATGCCCAGGACGACAATGCCGAGAAGTTCGTGAACGACTTCGTGTCCGCCTGGACCAAGGTCATGAACGCGGATCGTTTCGATATCGCGTGATGGGGCCGGGCCTTTCCCGCGCGGGAAAGGCTCCTCCGCTCTGAAATCTGGATCGCCCCGCAGGCCACGCGCCCGCGGGGCGTTTCTCTTTCTGGAGCAGCAAGCGCGCGCAAGCTAGACTGCCGGGCGCCGAGCGGGGGCAAGTCAGGAAACGGGTGGCGCGTGGAATTCGAGCGGATCTGGCAGGCCCCACCTTTCTCGGTGGATTTCGTCGATGGGGAGGGCGGCGATCTCGTGATCGCGTTTTCCTCGATCGGGCACGATCCGTCCCGTCCGCCCTCGCCGGAATTCGTCGCGACCGCAACGGGGCGCGGAACGGGGGCGGGGCCGCGACGCGCGCTTTTCGTCATGGATGCGAGCCGAAGCTGGGCCAACGATCCCGGTTTCGCCTCCGCCCTGCGCGGGGCGCTCGCGCGGGTCGAGGCACGCGCCCCCGTGCGCCGGATCGCGACGATCGGGGGGTCGATGGGCGGCTTCTGCGCGCTCGCCGCGGCGCAGGTCATTCCCGTCGACGCGGTGCTGGCCTTCTCGCCGCAATATTCCGTCATGCCCGCGATTTTTCCCGGGGAGACACGCTGGTCCCGCTGGACCGGGCAGATCCGCGATTTCGCATGGCCGTCGGCTCCGTTGCCGGGGCGGGGGCAGGGCTGGGCCTGTCTCTTTCACGGCGCGCGCGACGATCTGGCGCAGGCGTCGCGTTTCGAGCGCAAGCCCGGAACGGATCACCTGATCTTCCCGTCGCTGGGGCATTCGGACCTCGTGCCGCATCTCAAGCGCCGAGGCGTTTTGTCCGGGCTCGTGGAGGCCGCGTTCGAGGGCGATCGTCGCCGTCTCTTGCGGATCGCCGCGTCCTCGGGAGGGATTCTGCGGCATCGGTTTTCGGCCCGGTTCTAAGATTGTTCTAAGATTCCGGCCGGGCGGGCCTCCCGGGGCACCACGTTCGAACGTCCGCCGCGAAGTCATTTCGTTTCCGCCGGGTGGGGGCGTCGCGCAAGTTTCCGCAAGCTTCGCGAGGTCTTCGCGCAATCCGGACTCACATGGATGTGATCTCCGCAACGTCAGTCTTGCGCCGATCCCCAAAGTTTTTCTTGATGTCGTACCAACAAGAAACAGGGGGGCTCCACTCGCCTGAAAGTTGTCTTCGGGATGGAGCGTACCCCCAAAACACGGAGGTATTCCTTGAAGTCGATAGCTGCGATTTCCGCGTTCGCCCTGATGCTGGGCAGCGCCGCACCCGTTCTCGCTCAGTCGAGCCATGTGCCCGAAGGCACCAAGCTCGCCGCCAACCAGACCTTCACCTACTGGATGCAGGACGATCTCAAGACGCTCGATCCCGACCTGAACACCTCGAAGGACGGCAACGACGTTCTTCACCAGTTGTTCGAGGGGCTCTACGATCAGGATGCCGAGGGCAACCTCGTCCCGGCGCTGGCGACCAGCTTCGACGTCTCGGACGACAAGATGACCTACACGTTCCACCTGCGCGAGGGCGCGAAATGGTCGAACGGCGATCCGGTCACCGCGCAGGACTTCGTCTATGCCTGGCAGCGTCTGGCCGATCCGAAGACCGCGTCCGACTACGCCTGGTACATGGAGCTGATGCAGGTCAAGAACGCGCATGACGTGATCGCGGGCGACAAGCCGGTGACCGATCTCGGTGTGAAGGCGCTCGACGACATGACGCTGGAAGTTTCGCTCGAGACCCCGATCCCCTATTTCCGTCAGATGCTGGTGAACTCCTCGACCTTCCCGGTCCCGGAAAAGGTCGTCGAGAAATTCGGGTCCGACTGGACGAAGCCCGAGAATATCGTCTCGAACGGCGCCTACACGCTGAAGTCGTGGAAGATCGGCGAGAGCATCGAGCTGGTGAAGAACGACAGCTATTGGGATGCGGCGAACACCACGCTGACCGATCTGAAATTCATCCCGATCACCGATCTCAACCAGGCGCTGACGCGCTACGAGGCGGGCGAGCTCGATTTCGTGCAGACCCCGGCCGGTCAGTATCCGCGTCTGAAGGATGAGCATCCCGATCAGGCGCATGCCCCGCCGCGGTCGTGCTCCTATGCCTACATCTTCAACGTGGGTGACAACGGTCCCGAAGCGCTCAAGGACGTGCGCGTGCGCAAGGCCCTGTCCTATGCGATCAACCGCGACATTATCGTGGACAAGATCCTCAAGGGCGGCCAGACCCCGGCCTATAGCTGGACCCATTACGCGACTGCGGGCTTCACCATGCCCAAGACCGACTATTCCCAATGGTCCGAGCAGGAGCGTATGGCAAAAGCCAAGGAGCTTCTGAAAGAAGCCGGATACGGGCCCGATCACCCGCTCAAGCTGCGCCTGATGTACAACACCTCGTCGGATCACAAGAAGATCGCGATCGCGGTGCAGCAGTTCTGGAAGGCGCTCGGCGTCGAGGTCACCCTCGAGAACTTCGAGTGGAAGGTCTATCTCGAGAAACAGCAGCAGCACGATTTCGACATCTCGCGCTACGGCTGGTGTGCGGATTACAACGAACCCTCGACCTATCTCGACGTGCTGACCTCGTGGTCGGATCAGGACGTGGGCGAGTGGAAGGACCCGGCCTATGACGCGCTGCTGAAAGACAGCAAGACCGCGGCCGATCCGCAGGCGGACTACACCAAGGCCGAGCAAATCCTGGCCGAGCAGATGCCGCTCGCGCCGGTCTACCACTACTCGCTGCCGATGCTGCTCAACTCGCATATCAAGGGCTATCCCTTCGAGAACGTGGAGTTGAACTGGTACGCCAAGAACATGTATCGCACGGCCGAATAAAGCCTTGCGTCAGAACTTCGGGCGGGCTGCACGATCGGCCCGCCCGAGCCATTTCGGGGTTCTCCAATGATCGTCTATATTCTGAAGCGTCTGGCCGTGGCCATTCCGACGCTGCTCGTGCTCATCATCGCGAGTTTCGTTCTGATGCACGTGGCTCCGGGCGGGCCGTTCACCGCCGAACGTGCCGTCCCGCCCGAGGTTCTGGCCAACCTCAATGCGAAATACGGGCTCGATCAGCCGCTTTGGAAGCAGATCGCGACCTATCTCTGGGGCGTCGTCGCGCATTTCGATTTCGGGCCGTCCTTCGTCTACAAGGACCGCTCGGTGAATGACATCATCTCGCAGGGCTTCCCGGTCACGCTCACCTACGGGTTTCTGAGCTTCATCGCCGCGGTCCTGGTCGGGGTCACCCTCGGTGTGACCGCCGCGATCAAGCGCAATTCCTGGCTCGACTACCTCGCGGTCGGGATCTCGATCGGCGCGCAGGTGCTGCCGAACTTCGTGATGGCGCCGATCCTCGTGCTGATCTTCACGCTGTCGCTGCACTGGCTGCCCGGCGGCGGCTGGAGCTTCGACGACCCGCGCTTCTGGATCATGCCGGTGATCGCGCTCTCGACCTCCTACATGGCCTCGATCGCGCGGATCACGCGCTCCTCCATGCTCGAGGTGCTCAGCTCGAACCATATCCGCACCGCGCGCGCGAAGGGGCTCCCCAAGCGCAAGATCATCATGCGCCACGCGTTGCGCCCGGCGCTCCTGCCGGTGATTTCCTATCTCGGGCCGGCCTTCGTCTCGATGATCACCGGCTCGGTGATCGTGGACGTGTATTTCACCACCGGAGGGATCGGGAAGAGCTTCGTCGATAGTGCGCTCAACCGCGACTACGCGGTGATGATGGGGGTGACGATCCTGCTGGGCACGCTCACCATCCTGTTCAACCTTGTCGTCGATATCATCTACGGATGGATCGACCCGAAGATCCGGTACTGACATGGTCATAGATGAAACGAAAATGGCCTCGCTCGCCGAGGCAACGAGCCGCGAGGATGTCGCGGGCCGCTCGCTCTGGGCCGATGCCCGACGCCGGTTCTTCCGCAACAAGGCCGCGATCTTCGGGATGGGGCTGCTGATCTTCGTCGTGGCTTTCGCGCTGTTCGGCAACTGGGTCGCGGCGTGGAACAATTCCGATATCGACTACAACGTGATGGGCGATGCGGCGGCCTCCGGGCCCTCCTTCGCGAACGGGCATTATTTCGGGGCCGACGATCTGGGGCGCGACCTCTTCGCGCGCACCGTGCAGGGCACGCAGATCTCGCTGCTGGTGGGGGTGATCGGCACTCTGATCGCAGTGTCGGTCGGAACGGTCTATGGCGCGATTTCGGGCTATTTCGGGGGGCGCGTCGACGGCATCATGATGCGGCTCGTCGATATCCTGCTCGCCATCCCCTACATGTTCGTGCTGATCCTGCTGCTGGTGATGTATGGCCGCTCGATCGGGATGCTCTTCGTCGGCGTCGGCCTGATCTCGTGGCTCGAGATGGCACGGATCGTGCGGGGCCAGACGCTCACGCTCAAGAACCGCGAATATGTCGAGGCCGCGCGCGCGATCGGCGTGCCTGCGCCGACGATCATCCGCCGCCACATCCTGCCCAACCTCGTGGGCGTCGTGGTGGTCTTCGCGACGCTGCTGGTGCCGCTGATGATCCTGACCGAGAGCTTCATCTCCTTCCTCGGTCTCGGGGTGCAGGAGCCGCAGACCTCGCTCGGGGCGCTGATCTCGGAAGGGGCGGGGACGATGAGCTACGGCACGCTGTGGCAGCTTGCCTTCCCGCTCTTCTTCTTCGTCATCACCCTGTTCGGTTTCTATTTCGTAGGGGACGGGCTGCGTGACGCGCTCGACCCGAAGGAGCGCTGATATGGCATTGCTGGAAGTCAACGACATCAACGTGCGTTTCGACACGCCCGAAGGTGAGATCCACGCGGTGAACGGCGTCTCCTTCGCGCTCGAGCGGGGCGAGGCCCTCGGGATCGTGGGCGAATCCGGCTCGGGCAAGTCGCAGCTGAGCTTCTCGATCCTGGGGCTTCTGGCGGCGAACGGGCGCGCCTCGGGCTCGGTGAAATTCGACGGACGAGAGATCCTCAACCTGCCCGATGCCGAGCTGAACAAGATCCGCTCCGAGCGCATCGCGATGGTCTTTCAGGACCCGATGACCGCGCTCAACCCCTATATGCGGATCTCGGATCAGATGGCCGAGGTTCTCACGCTGCACAAGGGGCTGAGCAAACGCGACGCGATCGCCGAAGCCGTGCGGATGCTCGACGCGGTGAAGATCCCGGATGCGAAGAACCGTGTGCGGCTCTTCCCGCATGAATTCTCGGGCGGCATGCGTCAGCGCGTGATGATCGCGATGGCCCTTCTGTGCAAGCCCGACGTGCTGATCGCGGACGAGCCCACCACCGCGCTCGACGTGACGGTGCAGGCGCAGATCATGGATCTTCTGGGCGAATTGCGCCGCGAACTCGGGATGGCCACCGTCCTCATCACCCATGATCTCGGCGTTGTCGCGGGGTTCTGCGAACGCGCCATCGTCATGTATGGCGGCCAGGTCATGGAAGAGGCGCCGGTCGATCCGCTCTTCGCGCAACCGACGCATCCCTATACCAAGGGGCTTCTGGGGGCGCTGCCGCGGCTCGATACGGATCGCGCGATGACCCCGATCCGGGGCAATCCGCCGAACATGACCGGGATGCCGACGGGCTGCCCCTTCTGCCCGCGCTGCGATTTCGTCGAGGAGATCTGCGCAAGGCAGATGCCACCCCTGACCGGTTTCGCCGAGGGGCGCGCCCGTGCCTGCCACCGCGCCATCGAGGAGGTCGCCGCATGAGTGCTCCGCTGATCGAGGCCCGCGACCTCCGGGTCACCTTCGACATCCGCCGCGCCTCCGACCTGCCCTGGAGCACGCCGCCCCGGCTGCGCGCGGTCAATGGCGTGTCCTTTGCCCTGGAAGAAGGCAAGACGCTGGGGATCGTGGGTGAGTCCGGTTGCGGCAAGTCCACGCTGGCGCGCGCGCTGATCCAGATGCTGCCCGCCGAGGGGCAGGTGATCTGGCAGGGAGAGACGGATCTGCTCGAACTCTCGCCGCGGCAGATGCTGAAATACCGCTCCGACATCCAGATGATCTTCCAGGATCCGCTCGCCTCGCTCGACCCGCGCATGACCGTGGGCGAGATCATCGCCGAACCGCTGCGCACGCACCGCCCGAAGATGGGCCGCAAGGAGCGCCGCGAGAAGGTGCGCCAGGTGATGGAGAAGGTCGGCCTGCTGCCGAACCAGATCAACCGCTACCCGCACGAGTTCTCGGGCGGGCAGTGCCAGCGTATCGGGATCGCCCGCGCGCTGGTGGTCGAGCCGAAGCTGCTGATCTGCGATGAGCCGGTCTCGGCGCTCGACGTGTCGATCCAGGCGCAGGTGATCGCGCTGCTCGAAGACCTGCGCCGCGATCTCGGGCTCACGATCATCTTCATCGCCCATGACCTGAGCGTGGTGCGCCATGTCTGCGACGAGGTGATGGTGCTCTATCTTGGCCGGATGATGGAGGCGGGGCCGACCGAGCGGCTGTTCACCGCGCCCCAGCATCCCTATACGCAGGCGCTCCTGTCGGCGGTGCCGATCCCCGATCCGGAGGTCGAGCGCTCGAAGAAGCTGATCGCGCTCGAGGGGGATCTGCCGAGCCCGCTGAACCCGCCCTCGGGCTGCCCGCTGCGCACGCGCTGCCCACGCGCGAGCGAGATCTGCGCCTCCGAGCCGCCGACCGCGACGGTAGAGGGGCGCGAGGTCCATTGTCACCATCCCGGCCCCGCGCCGGAGGTGCAGGCGGTGCTCGCGGAGCGCTGAGAAAACCGGCTGCGGGCGGTCATGCGCCGCCCGTTCACGCCGATTTGTAACGGGTGACGTCGGGACGTTTGTCCGGATGGTCAAAGCACTGTTACTCTTCCGGGATAATGCGCTCCGACCGAGAGCCAGATTTTCCGGAGGTATTCCCAGATGTCGCTGATTTCCCGTCGCCACTTCCTTCTGACCACGACCGCTGCCGGCGGGCTGGTGATGGTGCATCCGTTCACCGCGCGCGCTGCCGCCGGTCAGGCCCATCTGCGCCTGCTCTGCACCACCGATATCCACTGCCATATCCGTCCCTATGACTATTACGCCGACAAGCCGGTGGAGACGGTCGGCCTGTCGCGCACGGCCGAGTTGATCGAGGGCGTGCGGGCGGAAGCCGCCAACACGATGACCTTCGACAATGGCGATTACATGCAGGGCAATCCGATGGCCGACTACATCGCCTATTCGAAGGGGATGAAGGAGGGCGACACGCACCCGGTCATCGGAGCGATGAACGTGCTGGGCTACGATTGCGGAACGCTCGGCAACCACGAGTTCAATTACGGGATGGATTTCCTCGGCAAGGTGAACGCGCGCGCCAACTTCCCGCTGGTCTGCGCCAACTTCGCCCACAAGCTCGGCGCAAGCCCCCGCGAGGACGAGCTTTACCTGCCGCCCTACCTGATCCTCGATCGCGACCTGACCGACGGGGCCGGGAACAAGATGCCGATCCGCGTGGGCGTGATCGGGTTCGTGCCGCCGCAGATCATGCAATGGGACCGCGCGCATCTGGAGGGCAATTACAACACCCGCGACATCGTCGAGGCGGCCCGCGCCTGGGTTCCGCAGATCCGCGAGGAGGGGGCCGATCTGGTCGTCGCGCTCGCCCATACGGGCATCGACGCGGGAACCCAGAGCGACGGGATGGAGAACGCCGCGCTCTACCTCGCGGGGGTCGAGGGCATCGACGTGGTGATCACCGGGCACCAGCACCGCAACTTCCCCGGCACGGATTTCGAAGGCCCCGGCATCGACAACGAGAAGGGCACGCTGCAGGGCAAGCCCGCGGTGCAGGCCGGGTTCTGGGGCAACCATATGGGCCTGATCGACCTGATGCTGGAGCAGGATGGCGGGGCGTGGAAGATCGCCGCCCATGCGAGCGAGATCCGCCCGATCTTCAAGCGCGGCGCGGACCGTTCGGTCACCGCGCTGACCGATGATTTCGCGCCCGTTCTGCACAGCTCCGATCAGGTGCATGAGGAGACGCTGACCTATGTGCGCGCGAAGGTGGGCGAGACCTCGGCGCCGCTCTATTCCTATTTCGCGCTGGTGGCCGACGACCCGTCGGTGCAGATCGTCTCGAACGCGCAGATGTGGTATGTGAAGGACCTGCTCAAGGGCACGCCCGAGGGCGAGTTGCCGCTTCTCTCGGCAGCGGCACCGTTCAAGGCGGGCGGGCGCGGCGGTCCGGACTATTTCACCGATGTCCCCGAGGGGCCGGTCGCGATCAAGAATGTCGCCGATCTCTATCTCTACCCGAACACGCTTCAGGTGGTGAAGGTGACGGGGGCGCAGGTGAAGGACTGGCTCGAGCGCTCGGCCGGCATGTTCAACCGGATCGAGCCGGGCGCGCAGGACGCGCTTCTGCTCAATCCCGATTTCCCGTCCTACAATTTCGACGTGATCGACGGGGTCACCTACCAGATCGACGTCACTCAGCCCTCGAAATTCGACAAGGACGGAGAGGTCGTCGATGCGGGCGCGAACCGGATCGTGAACCTGAGCTATCAGGGCAAACCGGTGGACCCCGAGGCCGAGTTCGTGGTCGCGACGAACAACTATCGCGCCTCGGGTGGCGGCCATTTCCCCGGTGCGGACGGCTCGACCGTGATCTATCAGGCCCCCGACACCAACCGCGACATCATCGTGCGCTACATCCATCAGGAGGGCACGATCAATCCGAAGGCGGATGCGAACTGGAGCTTTGCGCCCGCGGGCGGGGCCACGGTGCTCTTCGAGACCGGGCCGAAGGCGCAGGCCTATCTCGATGATATCCGCGCGCGCGGGCTCAAGATCGAGCCGGCCGAGGGGGGCGAAGGGGGCTTTGCCCGCTACCGGATCACGCTCTGAAGAAGCTGGAGCATCTGGAAAGGGGGCGCCTCAGGCGCTCCCTTTTCGCGACGGCATTCCCGATCACATCGGCTTGACCGGGCGTGTTCAGGGAACCGCGAGCCGGGCCAGCGGGTTGCCTTTCCAACCTCTTGTGGAAAGGAGATAAGCCATGTTGAGCATGATCGGGGGCCTCGTCGTCCTCATTCTCGATATCTGGGCCATCGTGTCGATCCTGAGCTCGGGCGCGTCCACCGGCTCGAAGGTTCTCTGGATCCTGCTGATCGTGATCCTGCCGCTGCTCGGCTTCATCATCTGGCTGATTGCCGGGCCGAAGGGCAACCGGGCCGCGGTCTGAGCTGATCCGGCAGAACACTAAGAAACGCGCGAAAGCGGCGGGGCTGGTCACGACCGGCCCCGCCGTTTCGCATAGGGGGGCTTCTGGCGCGTGGGGCCGGACGCGGCGGCCTCTGAGGAGGTCTTGAGCCGGGGCCGTCAGAGTGCTCTTGCCCCTGCGCGGCATAGCCCGGGGCGCGCGGGCCCCTCGAAAAGGTCGCAGCCGCCGCAAAGGGGTTGCGGCGGCTGCTGCCCGACGGAGACTTGTGTGGGGAATCTCCGCCGGGATTCTCATGCACCCCGACCGAAGCCGCAGGGCAAGAAGATCAGAAAGGATCTTTAAAAAGTGTCGCGGAAAACTTTTGGGCGGCCTCTTTCTGTGTATCGTGCGTCCCGGAGCCGCCGGTGGGTCGCATTTGGGCGAATGGGCCCCTCCGACGCAACCATAAAAACCACTTGAGGGCAAAACGCCGCAACGTCACTCTCTTTTCTCAATGCAGATGCTAGAGGATTGGTCGTCGCTTTGAAGTGTGTGCACGAGATCGTGATGGTCGGGTGAGCTGCCGTGATTTCCAGTGAAGCCACGGACAACCTTGTGCAGGATGCGGCGGTTCTGCTGGGCGAGAGCGTCATTCGCGCCCAGGTTCTGGCGGGAGGCGATCTCAGCCCGGTCGTCTCTCTGAGCCTGACCGACGGGCGGGAGGTGGTCGCCAAGGGCGGACCATTTCCGCGCATCGAGGGGGCGATGTTGCAGGCACTGTCCGGGGCGGGCGCGCCTGTCCCGCGGGTGCTGGCGGTCTCCGAGCGGATTCTGGTGCTCGAACGGCTCGCGGAGGGCGGAGGCCTCGCGGGCTCGGGTTGGGCGGAACTCGGCACGATGTTGCGCGCCCTTCACTCCGCGCCCGGGGCGGGGGAGGTCGCGCCCTATGGCTGGGCCGAGGATTACGCCTTCGGGTCCGTCGCGATCCCGAATGCACCGCTCGCGAGCTGGCCGGATTTCTGGGCGGAGCGGCGGTTGCGACCTTCGCTCCCGGCTTTGCCCTCGGGTCTCGCGCATCGCGTCGAGCGCGTTGCGGCTGATCTGCGCGACCGCTTGCCCGACCGACCCTTTCCCGCGCTCCTTCACGGGGATCTCTGGGTGGGCAACGTGCTCGCCTCGCAGGGCCGTCTGAGCGGGCTGATCGACCCGGCCTGCTATTACGGCGACGCAGAGGTCGACCTCGCGATGCTGCACCTCTTCGGTGCGCCCGGACCCTCCTTCAAGCAGGCCTACGGAGCGCTCGAGCCCGGCTGGGAGGAACGCCGCGCAGTCTACCAGCTCTGGCCCGCGCTGGTGCATGTGCGGCTGTTCGGTGCGGGCTATCACGGAATGCTCGCGGGGCTGCTGAACCGTCTCGGAGCCTGAGATGCGAAACGGCCGCCCCGGGGGACGGCCGTCTGCATTCGGTTCGGCGCGGGATCACTCCGGCAGGATACGCACGCCACCCTTGGCCGCCGAGGAGGCCAGCAACGCATAGGCCTTGAGCGCGGTCGAAACCTGGCGCTTGCGCGGCTGCGCGGGCTTCCACGGCAGCGGGCCTTTCGCCTCGCGGCGTGCGGCCAGCGTGGCCTCGTCCACCGCCAGATTGATCGTGCGGTTCGGGATGTCGATCTCGATGATGTCGCCGGTCTCGACGAGGCCGATCAGCCCGCCTTCCTCGGCCTCCGGGCTGACATGCCCGATCGACAGGCCCGAGGTGCCGCCCGAGAAGCGGCCATCGGTGAGCAATGCGCATTTCGCGCCCAGCCCCTTCGATTTCAGATACGAGGTCGGGTAGAGCATCTCCTGCATCCCCGGCCCGCCGCGCGGCCCCTCGTAGCGGATGATGACCACCTCGCCCTCGACCACCTTGCCGGTCAGGATGCCCGAGACCGCATCGTCCTGGCTCTCGAACACTTTCGCGGTGCCGGTGAATTTCAGGATCGAGTCGTCGACGCCGGCGGTCTTCACGATGCAGCCCGCCTCGGCGATGTTGCCGTAAAGAACCGCCAGACCGCCATCCTTCGAGAAGGCGTGGTCGGCCTCGCGGATCACACCCGCCTTGCGGTCGCGGTCGACATCCGTGTAGCGGTTCTGGGTGGAAAACGCCTGCGTGGTGCGCACTCCGCCCGGCGCCGCGCGATAGAACTCGTCGACGCGGTCGTCATTGGCGACCATCACATCCCATTTGGCGAGCGCCTCGCCCATCGTCTCGGTATGGACGGTGCGCACGTCCGGATGGATCAGCCCGGCGCGGTTCATTTCGCCGAGGATCCCCATGATGCCGCCCGCGCGGTGGACGTCTTCCATGTGAACGTCCTGCTTGGCGGGCGCGACCTTGCACAGCACCGGCACCTTGCGGCTGAGCCGGTCGATATCCTCCATCGTGAAATCGACCTTGCCCTCATAGGCGATCGCCAGCAGGTGCAGCACCGTGTTGGTCGAGCCGCCCATCGCGATATCGAGGCTCATCGCATTTTCGAAAGCTTGATACGTCGCGATCTCGCGCGGCAACAGACCCTTGTCTTCCAGTTCGTAATGGCGGCGCGTGATCTCGACGATCTTGCGCCCGGCTTCGAGGAACAGCTCCTTGCGGTCGGCATGGGTGGCCAGCATCGAGCCGTTGCCCGGCAGCGCGAGCCCCAGTGCCTCGGCCAGACAGTTCATCGAGTTCGCGGTGAACATGCCCGAGCACGAGCCGCAGGTCGGGCAGGCGGCTTTCTCGATCTCGAGCACCTGCTCGTCCGTGTATTTCTCATCCGCCGCGACCACCATCGCATCGACCAGGTCGAGGTCGTGGTCGATCACGTCGGGGCTGATCTTGCCCGCTTCCATCGGTCCGCCCGAGACGAAGATGACCGGGATGTTGAGGCGCATCGCCGCCATCATCATGCCGGGTGTGATCTTGTCGCAGTTCGAGATGCAGACCATCGCATCGGCGCAATGCGCGTTGACCATGTATTCCACCGAATCCGCGATCACCTCGCGCGAGGGCAGCGAATAGAGCATCCCGTCATGCCCCATCGCGATCCCGTCATCGACGGCGATGGTGTTGAATTCCTTGGCGACCCCGCCCGCCTTCTCGATTTCACGCGCGACCATCTGGCCCAGGTCCTTGAGGTGGACGTGACCGGGGACGAATTGCGTGAACGAATTGACCACCGCGATGATCGGTTTGCCGAAATCCTCGTCGGTCATGCCGGTGGCGCGCCAGAGGCCGCGCGCGCCAGCCATGTTGCGGCCATGGGTGGATCTGCGGGAACGATAAAAGGCCATTATATTTCCGTTTCTGTCGCGCCCGGGGTGATCCGGGCAATTTCCTGTCGCGAGACTCAATATAACATGGCGAAAGGGAAGAACAGGGGGTGAGCCCGGACAAAGCGGGCTTCCGTCCGAAGCATGCCCCGGCGCGCGCGCCTCGCCACGTGGTCGCCCGTGCGCTTGCGCATCCTGCCGCGCCGCCTAACTATCCTTCGATGCCCGATACCCGCCGCGACCCTTGCCTGCCGCCCCGTTTCGTCGACTGGTTCGCCGGTCGCGGCTGGCAGCCCCATGCGCACCAACTCGCGGTGCTCGGGGCGCGCGGGGACACGCTGCTGATCGCGCCCACCGGGGGCGGCAAGACGCTTGCGGGGTTTCTGCCCGCGCTCGTCGATCTCGTGGATCGGCATGAGGGGCTGCACACGCTCTATGTCTCCCCGCTCAAGGCGCTGTCGAAGGATATCGCGCGCAACCTGCGCGCGCCCGTGGAGGAGATCGGGCTTGATCTGCGCATCGAGGACCGGACCGGAGACACCTCAGCCACGCAGCGCCGTCGTCAGCGTGTCGACCCGCCTCAGATCCTGCTCACGACGCCGGAGAGCCTCGCTCTGATGCTGTCCTACCCGGAGGCACCGAAAATCTTCGCAGGGCTCAGGCGGGTGGTGCTCGACGAGATCCATGCGCTGGCCGAAAGCAAGCGCGGCGATCAGCTGATGCTGGGCGTGGCGCGGCTGCGGCGGCTTGCGCCAGGGCTGACGGTGACGGGGCTCTCGGCGACGGTCGAGGCGCCGCAGGCGCTGGCGAATTTCATGGGCGGTGCGCAGGTGATCGAGGCCGATCCCGGCCCGGCCCCGGATATCGCGATGCTGCCGACCGCGACGCCGGCGCCCTGGGCGGGCGGCGGCGGGCGGCACGCCGCGCGCGACGTGATGACGGCGATCGAGGGAGCGAGGCTGAGCCTCGTCTTTCTCAACACCCGGGCGCAAGCCGAGCTGTTCTTTCAGGCGCTCTGGGAGGTCAACGACAAGGCGCTGCCGATCGGATTGCATCACGGCTCGCTTTCGCGCGAGGCCCGCCACAAGGTCGAGGAGGCGATGGCCTCGGGCGCGTTGCGCGCGGTGGTCTGCACCGGATCGCTCGATCTCGGGCTCGATTGGGGCGATGTCGATCTGGTGCTCCAGGTCGGCGCGCCGAAGAACGTCAAGCGGCTGGTGCAGCGGATCGGGCGGGCCAATCACCGCTATGACGAGCCTTCGCGCGCGCGGATCGTGCCGGCCAACCGCTTCGAGGTGGTGGAATGCGCGGCCGCGCTGGACGCGGTGCGCGAAGGCGATCTGGATGGTGGCGGGCGGCGTTGGCGCGGGCCGCTCGACGTTCTGTGCCAGCATATTCTGCTCACCGCCTGCGCGGGGCCGTTCGAAGCAAATGCGCTCTATGAGGAACTGCGCGGGGCCGGGCCCTATGCCGGTCTGCCGCGTGCGGATTTCGACGATTGCCTGCAGTTCTGCGCCACGGGCGGCTACGCGCTTCGGGCCTATGACCGCTGGCAGCGGCTGCTCGAGCGGGACGGCAAATGGCAGCTGCGCGACCCGCGCACGGCGCGCGATCTGCGGATGAATATCGGCACGATCACGGAGAGCGAAAAGCTCAAGGTGCGCCGCAAGTCGCGCCGGGGCGGGATGCCGCTGGGCGAGGTCGAGGAAGGCTTTGCCGCCTCGCTCACCCCCGGGGACACCTTCCTGATCGGCGGGCAGGTGGTGCGCTATGAAGGCCTGCGCGAGATGGTCGTCGAGGTCACCGATGCCGCGAAGCGCGAGCCGAAGATCGCGGTCTTTTCCGGGCTGAAGATGGCGATGTCACTCGAGCTGTCGCAACGGGTGCAACGCCTGATCGCCAGCCCGGAGGATTGGGACGCTCTTCCGCCGGACACCCGCGACTGGCTGACGCTTCAGGCGCGGATCTCGACCCTGCCGCGCCCCGGCACGCTGACCTGCGAGACCTTCCTGCGCGGCGGCCGCGCCTTTTTCTGCCTCTACGGGTTTGCGGGGCGCAACGCGCATCAGACGCTGGGGCTGTTGCTGACGCATCGGATGGAGCGGGCGGGGCTCGGGCCGCTGGGTTTCGTGGCCACCGATTACGCGCTGCTGATCTGGTCGATCGACCCGGTGGAGGACCCCGCGCCGCTGCTCTCGGCGGAGGGTCTGCGCGAGGGGCTGCGCGACTGGCTCGAGGGCAACGCGGTGATGAAGCGCGCCTTCCGCTCGGTCGCGACCATCGCCGGGCTCATTCAGCGCAACCTTCCGGGGCAGCGCAAATCGGGCAGGCAGGCGACGTTTTCCTCGGATATCCTTTACGACACGCTGCGCCGCTACGATCCCGACCACCTGCTGTTGCGGATCACCCGCGAGGAGGCGGCCCGCGGTCTGGTGGATTTCGAGCGGATCGAGGAGATGCTGGCTCAGACCCGCGAGATCGTGCATGTCCGCGCGCCCCATGTCACGCCGCTCGCCGCGCCGCTGCTCCTGGAACATGGGCAGGTCGGTATTCGCGGCGGCACCGGCGAGGCGCGTCTGATGGAGCGGGAGGCCGAGGCGATGATGCGCGAAGCGGGGCTGGCATGAGAGAGATCGTCTTCGCCGGGATGCGGCTCGAGGCGCAGCCCTCGGGGGCGCTGTGGTGGCCCGATGAGGGGGCGCTGATCGTGGCGGACCTGCATCTGGGCAAATCGGCGCGGATGGCGCGGCGCGGCGGGGCGCTGCTGCCGCCCTTCGAGAGCCTCGACACGGTGGCGCGGCTCGAGGCCGAGGTCGCGCGGCTTGGCCCGCGGCGGCTCATCAGCCTTGGCGATGCCTTCGACGACGATATCGCGGCGAACGAGATCGCGCCCGAGATCGCCGACCGGCTGGCGGCCTTGACGCAGCGGCCGGAGACGATCTGGATCGCGGGCAACCATGATCCGGTGGGGCTGGGCCGGGCGGTGGCGGAGATGCCGCTCGGCCCGTTCACCTTGCGCCATATCGCGGGGCAGGGGCCGGATATCTCGGGCCATTTCCATCCGAAAGCGCGCCTTGCCCGGCGCAGCTACCGGGCCTTTCTGGTCGGCGCTCATCACCTGATCCTGCCCGCCTTCGGCACCTATACCGGGGGTCTCGATTGCGACGGGCCGGAGTTGCGCGCGCTGGTCGGGCCGGGGATCGCGGTGCTGACCGGGCCGGGGATGCCCATGCGCCCGATCGGTCAGAGCGCCGCGCGCCAGTCGCGATAGCCCGCCTGCGCAAGCGCCGCGCGGGCGATGGCGAAGGCGGGACGCTCGGGCTCGGGATCGGGGAGCGCGGAGATGCCGGAGAGATCATCGAGGCTCAGCCCGTGCTCGCGTCGCCCGGCCCGGATCAGCGCGAGATACCACTCGAACGGCGCCAAACCGTCGCGGCGCATCAGCGCGCGATAGGTGAAGGCGCGGGTGCCGCAGGCGAGCACCAATTCGATCTTCTCGTAATGCAGCCCCGCCCCCTCGGCCGCATCGAGCGCAGGGATGTCCTGCGGCGCGATCTCGAAGAGCACGCCCGGCACCGCGCCCGCCCCTTGCGTGAGCGTCGCCTTGCCGGACCCGTCGCGCCCATGTTTCGAGAAATCGAGCGCATGGCCGGGGACGAACCCGGCGCCGAACGCCCGCGCCGAGGGACAGCGCGCCGCCAGCCGGGCGGTGAGCAGGTTCGAGCCGTAGGCGAGGTAGGGGAGGGCGGTCATGCTCCTCTTATATCAGCGGATCGGGGCCGGCCGAAAGACGCGCTGAGGGCAGCGCCCTCCCGGGGGGAGGGTCGGGCGCTGCCCGGGCTGGTCGCCCGGGGCGGGTTGCAACTTTAATAGTTACCGCGACTTTTTGCGACGAAGATCGTCGGCAAACGTCCAACCACTGTCCCCTGGGAATTTAACATAAATATCACGCCACGCATTGCGGCTGGTGTTGCTGGCCACGCGGCTAGCGAATTCCGATGGAGACATGCTTTCTTTGCCGTAGATCAGTTTCTCGTGGCGGATCTCGGCGTGACGCGCGTCGCCGCGGTAGGTCATCCGGATGCTCGTCCCATTGGGCAGAAAGACATTCTGCCATTGGTAGCCACGGGTCGGTTCTCCGTATTCCTCCGCGAACTGGTCGCTGAGGTCTTTGGCATGCCGTTCGATATATGCAGCACTCCAAATGTCAGGATCACCTTCGGTGCTGTCCAAGAAATCCTGCACTTGGTTCTCAATGTAAATTGCAACGTTGTCGCGACCTGAGCGCCGGATGAGTTCGGCGTAAATAGCCGCAGAAATGGGGACATAAACGAAGTCGGTGGGTTGGGTGGTCATGCGAATCTCCTTTCAGCACTGGTTTGTGCTGAATATAGATCCATCATGGAGAGGCTGTAAATAGTTCTAAATAGATCTATAGATAGCTTATTGGTTGCAGGCTGTTATGACCCTCAAACATCCAGCTCCTCCACGAACTGCGCGTTCTCCTGAATATACTGGAACCGCAGCTCGGGCTTCTTGCCCATCAGGCGCTCCACGAGATCGCCGGTTTCGCCCGGCATGTCGTCATGGATCGTCACCCGGATCAGCTTGCGCGTGGACGGGTTCATTGTGGTGTCCTTCAGGTCCTTCGCGTCCATCTCGCCCAGACCCTTGAAGCGCTGCACGTCGATCTTGCCCTTGCCGCCGAGGCCCTTGGCGAGCATCGCCTCCTTCTCGGCATCGTCGGCGACATAGACGCGCTTGGCGCCCTGGGTCAGGCGGTAGAGCGGCGGGCAGGCCAGATAGAGATGCCCCTGGTCGATCATCGGGCGCATCTGGGTGAAGAAGAAGGTCATCAGCAGCGAGGCGATATGCGCGCCGTCGACATCCGCGTCGGTCATGATGATGATCTTGTCATAGCGCAGATCGTCGATGTTGAAGCGCGTCCCGAGCCCCACGCCGAGCGCCTGCGTGAGGTCGTTGATCTCCTGGTTCGAGCCGAGCTTGGAACTCGCCGCGCCCAGCACGTTGAGGATCTTGCCGCGCAGCGGCAGCAGCGCCTGATGGGTGCGGTCGCGCGCCATCTTGGCCGAGCCGCCCGCCGAGTCGCCCTCGACGATGAAAAGCTCGGTCCCGGAGCGGTTGGTGGCCGAGCAATCGACTAGCTTGCCGGGCAGGCGCAGCTTCTTGGTCGCCGATTTGCGCTGCGTTTCCTTTTCCTGCCGGCGCTTCAGCCGTTCCTCCGCGCGCAGCACGAGGAAATCGAGGATCGCGCCCGCGGATTTCGTGTCCGAGGCCAGCCAGTTGTCGAAATGGTCGCGCACCGCGCCCTCGACGAGGCGCTGGGCCTCGACGGTCGCCAGGCGGTCCTTGGTCTGGCCCACGAATTCCGGCTCGCGGATGAAGCACGAGACCAGCGCGCAGCCCCCGGTGATCAGGTCGTCGCGGGTGATCTGCGCGGCCTTCTTGTTGTTCACCAACTCGCCATAGGCGCGGATGCCCTTGAGGATCGCGGCCCAGAAGCCCGCCTCATGGGTGCCGCCTTCGGGCGTGGGCACGGTGTTACAGTAGGACTGGATGAACCCGTCGCGCGAGGGCGTCCAGTTGATCGCCCATTCGACCGAACCGGGCACGCCGAATTTCTCCTGGAACTGGACCTTCCCGGCGAAGGGGCGATCGGCATAGGTGGTCGCGCCGCCCAGCGTCTCGGTGAGGTAATCGGCCAGGCCGCCGGGGAAGTGGAAGACGGCCTCGGTGGGCGTCTCGCCATCGTCGATCTCGCTCTTCCAGCGGATCTCGACGCCCGAGAAGAGATAGGCCTTCGAACGCACCATCTTCATCAGCCGGGCGGGCTTGAAGCGGTGATGGCCGAAGATCTGCTCGTCGGCATGGAAGGTCACGGTGGTGCCGCGGCGATTGGGCGCCGCGCCGATCTTCTGCACGGGGCCTTCGGGGATCCCGCGCGAAAAGCGCTGTTCGTAGAGCTCCTTGTTCTTCGCGACCTGCACGACCATCAGATCGGAGAGCGCGTTGACGACCGAGGCGCCGACCCCGTGCAGGCCGCCCGAGGTCTGGTAGGCATCGCCCGAGAACTTGCCGCCGGCATGGAGCGTGCACAGGATCACTTCCAGCGCCGATTTGCCGGGGAATTTCGGATGCGGATCGATCGGGATGCCGCGCCCGTTGTCGCGCACGACGATCGAGTGATCGGTGAGCAGTTCGACCTCGATTCGGCTGGCATGGCCGGCGACGGCCTCGTCCATCGAGTTGTCGAGAATCTCGGCCACCATGTGATGGAGCGCGCGTTCGTCGGTGCCGCCGATATACATGCCCGGACGCTTGCGCACCGGCTCAAGCCCCTCGAGCACCTCGATCGAGGAGGCGTCGTAGGAATCGGACTTGGGCGTCAGAAGATCGTCGGCCATGCTGCTCGCTTTCTCTTGTGTTTGCTTGTTCAAGAGATACAGCAGGTGGGGGCGGAGGAGCAAGTTTCCCCTCCGCCCCTGTTCTGCCCGTGGGCCCCACCCCCACGGAACGACGATCCATCGGTGACCTGCGCCTTGAACAGCATCGACCCCACCGCCATAGCGCTCTCCGGAACCTTCCTGCGAGCGAAACCGCACCCGCGTGAAGGCCCGTCGTCACCGGACCGTCAGAGTGAAGAAGAACTGCCGCGCTCAGCCTGTGCCAGCCAAAGATGACACGGCATCGGGACAGCACTCCCGCCGAAGCTGCTTGAAACATGCAGCCCGGAATCAGGCCTGATCGTCACGGCGCGTCGCTCTCGTTACGCGCAGGCTTCTCGCGAAACCTGCTTCAATCACTACAAACGCCATGACAGGTCGCGGACACTGATCCACGCAAGCCAAAACATGCGAACTTTGTCCCTCTTCACATGCTGATGATGACGCAACGGAAGCTGCTTCGCCAAGAGCGAAGAGGGGGTGACTGCGGAAAACCTGACCGATTGGTAGGGAAAACCTAACCAAAAGAACTATGCCGCATGGGGTACGGGCGCTGCGACCGAATCGAATGCCGACTTTATGAGCGAAAGCCGCGATTCGTCTTCGGTCTCAGCGAGGCGTCCGGTTGCGTTCAGACCGTCTCCGCCTCCCGCTTTGTCCACATCGCGCGGTAGGCAGGGCGTTTCTGGCACAGGCCGATCCAGTTTTTCACGCGCGGATACGGGTCGACGAATTCCGGGTGGTCCTGGGCGTAGCGCAGCACTTCGGCGAGGTTGAGATCGGCCACGGTGAAACGGCCGCCCACGATATGGCTATGCGTGGTGAGATGGGTCTCGAGCGCGCTCAGCGGACGGGCGAGCTTCGAGCAGAGCGAGGCGATCTGGGCCTTGCCCTGCTCGGTATCCTGCTCCTTGCGGCGATAGACGAAGCTGAGAGCGAGCGCATCGGTCTCGATCCAGGTCGCGGCGAAAAGGGCCCATTGCTCCATCTGCGCGAGTTCGTTCTCATGTGCGGGGGCGAGCGGTCCACCGGCCTTGCGTGCCAGGTGGAGGTTGATCGCGAGCGACTCGATGAGGATCAGCCCGTCCTCTTCCAGAACCGGGATCGCGCCCATCGGCGAGAGCTTGCGGAATTCGGGGGACCGGGTGTTGAGCGGCGCATCGGGTGCAGCCGGGTCGGCCAGGCGGTTCGCCTGCACGACGGGACGCAGCTTGAAGGGCAGGGCGAGCTCTTCGAGCAGCCAGAGCGCGCGGCTCGCGCGGGAATGGTAGTTGCCGTAAATCGTGATCATCTGTTCCTCTGGTCTTTCCCCGGTATCTGGCCCCGGTATCTGGCGCGCGAATGCATCAGGGAAAGCCAGCAAACACGCGGTTTTGATGCGTATCAAGGCGGAATTTCCACATTTGCGCTAAAGGTTTCGAGGTTTGATCGCGGAGGAAGATGCATGAAGGATCAGGTTGTGGCCAAGCAGGCCCCGCAAACCGGGGATACGGGTGGCGAGGAGGCCGTGCAGGAGGCGCCGAAGGCGGTCGAGATGCCCGTGAAGGGCGCCGATCCTTCGACCATCGGCCGGCCTTCGGAGGAAGCTTCCGACCGGCGGACGAAAAGCTTCCCGCGTGTCGATCCGGACGCGGTGCGGCTCGCCTTCGAGACCGGGAAATATCCCTACAAGCGCAAGATGGGCCGCCCCGCCTATGAGAAGGAGAAGGCCGAGTTGCAGGCCGAGCTTCTGAAGGTCCAGAAATGGGCGCTCGAGACGGGCCAGAAATTCGTCATCCTCTTCGAAGGACGCGACGCGGCGGGCAAGGGTGGCACGATCAAGCGCTTCACCGAACACCTCAATCCCCGTTTCGCGCGTGTCGTGGCGCTCAACAAGCCCTCCGAGGAGGAGCGCGGCCAATGGTATTTCCAGCGTTATCTCGCCCATCTCCCGACCTCGGGCGAGATGACGTTCTATGACCGGAGCTGGTACAACCGGGCGGGGGTGGAGCGGGTCATGGGCTTCTGCGCCCCCAACGAATATCTCGAATTCATGCGCCAGACGCCCGAACTCGAACGGATGCTCGTGCGCTCGGGGATCAGGCTCTACAAATACTGGTTCTCGGTGACCCGCGAGGAACAGCGGCGCCGCTTCACGGCACGCGAGACCGACCCGCTCAAGCGCTGGAAGCTGAGCCCGATCGACATTGCCAGCCTCGACAAGTGGGACGATTACACCGAGGCGAAGGAGGCGATGTTCTTCTATACCGACACCGCCGACGCGCCCTGGACCATCGTGAAATCGAACGACAAGAAGCGCGCGCGCCTCAACTGCATGCGGCATTTCCTCTCGACGCTGGATTATCCCGACAAGGATCCGGCGATCGCCTCGGCGCCCGATCCGCTGATCGTGGGACATGCGAGCCATGTCGTGCATTCGGCTGATCATATTTTGGGCGCGTCGCTTCATCCTGATCAACGACGCGGCAATAGCTGAGCGATGATCCGCTCGTGACCGGTCGAGGGCCCGGGTGCCCTTGTCCCGTGGCTGGCCGGATCCATCTCTGATTGTAGAAACGGAGGTCGAGATGGATTGGAACGAGCGCTTCGCTGGGACTGAATATCTTTACGGAAAGGCCCCGGCGGATTTCGTCGCGCGTCAGGCATGGCGCGTGGCACCGGGATCGCGGCTGCTGAGCGTGGCCGAGGGCGAGGGGCGCAACGGTGCCTATCTCGCCAGTCTCGGGATCCATGTCACCGCGCTCGAAGGGGCCGCCAATGCGCGCGAAAAGGCGGAGGCACTCTCGCGCGAGCGTGGGGTTCCGCTCGAGATCATTGCAGCCGAGCTGCGGGGCTATGACTGGCCCGAGGCCGAGTATGACGCGGTGCTTGCCTGCTTCATCCAGTTCGCCGACCCGGCCTTCCGGGCCGAGATCTTCGACGGGATTGCACGGGCTCTGAAACCCGGTGGCCTCGTCCTCATCCACGGTTTCGCGCGCCGCCAGCCGCGCTACGATTCGGGCGGGCCGGGCATCGTCGAACAGCTCTACGATCTCGATCTGCTGCGTGACGCCTTCCCGCGCTGGGAGATCCTGCATCAGGCCGATTACGATGCCACGATCGACGAGGGGCCGGGGCATTCGGGCCTCGCGGCGCTCGTCGATTTCGTCGCGCGCAAACCCGTGAGATAGAGAGGGCGAGCGACCGGCACCTTGCCCTTCATTTGCCGGGGGTAACCGTGAAAGACGTCCGGGGCGTGGAAATATTCCCGGAAGGTGCCCGCAGATGAAATGTTCTTTTCTGCACAATTTCCATTCCTGTGCAGGGCACTTTCTCGGTTAAGCTGATCGGTGATACCCAATCGTTTCAACCAACGGGAGATCCTCATGCGCAAGACCCTCCTCGCTCTGACCTTCGTTCTGCCCGCGGCCGCTGCGTTCGCGCAATCGCCCGAAGATACCGTGAAGGCCCGGCAGGGCTATTTTGACCTCCTGGGCGCCCAGATGGCGGTGCTCGCGCCGATGGCGCAGGGCAAGATGGATTTCGATGCCGCGAAGGCCGAAACCGCCGCGAAGAACCTCGGCGCGCTCGCCAAGGTCGACATCACGCCGCTCTTTCCCGAGGGAACCTCGAATGCGGACCTGATGGACACCCGCGCGCTCCCCGTGATCTGGGAACGCGGCGACGACTTCAAGGCCAAGCTCTCCGCGATGCATGCGGCGGCTTCCGAGATGGAAGCGGCGGCGGGCAGCCTCGAGACGCTCGGGCCCGCGGTGGGCAAGCTCGGGGGCGCGTGCAAGGCGTGCCATGACGACTTCCGCGCGAAGTAAGCGCCATGGCTGAACCCCGGCGCGCCCAAAGCCGCATCCTCACCGTCTGGGATCCGCTGGTGCGACTTCTGCACTGGTGCCTCGTCGTGGCGTTTTTCGCGGCGTGGGGTCTGGGCGAGTGGGGGCCGAACCAGATGACCTGGCATTTCTATTTCGGCTACACGGTGGGCGCGCTGGTCACCATCCGCGTGATCTGGGGGCTCGTGGGGCCGCGCAATGCGCGGTTCACGAGCTTCCTCTACAAGCCCGGCGAGGTGATCGCCTACCTTCGTCACCTCCCGGCGCGCGAACCCTCGAACTGGGTGGGGCACAACCCGCTTGGCGGCTGGTCGGTGCTGGCGATGCTGGGGTTGCTGATCGTGCAGGTCGCGACGGGACTGGTTTCCGATCCGCAGGACTTCATCAATGTCGGGCCCTTCGCGCAATATGTGCCCTCCAGCATCAGCACGAGCCTTGCGCCGTCGATCCACGAACTGGTTTCGACCTTGCTGCTGATCGTCGTCGGGATCCACATCACCGCGATCGCCTTCTATCTTCACTGGAAGGGCGAGAATCTGGTCAAGCCGATGATCACCGGCAAGAAAGTGATCGACGAGCGGGACTGACCCGCGCTTGACCGGGACGCCACGCGCGTCTAGCGAGCCTGGATGAGCGCGCAAATCCCGATATCTCCCCAGCCGATGTCGATCACCCGTCACCTGCGGGCGATTTCGGTTCTGGGCTTGCCGCTGATCGGGTCGAACCTGGCGCAGATGTTGCTCAACGTCACCGATACGGTGATGCTGGGCTGGTACGGGGTCGAGGCGCTCGCCGCACTGGTTCTGGGCTCGTCCTTCTTCTTCGCGGTGTTCATGCTCGGAAACGGCTTCGCGCTGGCCGTGATGGGGCGGGTCTCGGCGAGCCTCGGCGCGGGAGACGAGGTGCAGGCGCGGCGCGACACCCGGATGGGCATGTGGCTCTCGATCCTCTTCGGCCTCGCGGTGCTGCCGGTGTTCTGGAACGCGGGCGCCATCCTGCGCGCGCTCGGGCAGGACCCGCATATCGCGGCGCTCGCGCAGGAGTACCTGCGCATCCTCGGCTTCGGTCTTGCGCCCGCGCTGGTGATGATGGTGATCCGGGCTTTCCTGTCGGCGCAGGAGCGCACGGCGGTGGTGCTCTGGATCACCCTGGCCGGGGTCGGTCTCAACGCGGCGCTGAACTGGGTTCTGATCTTCGGCAATCTCGGCTTTCCCGAGTTGGGCGTGCGCGGCGCGGCGCTGGCCTCGCTCAGCGTGACCTGTCTCAGTCTCGTCGCGCAGGCAAGTTACGCGGCGCGTGCGCCGGGGCTGCGCCATATCGCGCTGTTCCAGCGTTTCTGGCGTCCCGACTGGGAGGCTTTCGGAATGGTCGCGCGGATGGGGCTGCCGGTGGGGCTGACCTCGGTGGCGGAAGGGTCGATGTTCCAGGCCTCGGCGCTGATGATGGGCTGGATCGGAACGGTGGAGCTTGCCGCGCACGGGATCGCGCTGCAGATCTCCTCGATCACCTTCATGGTGCATATGGGCCTGTCGAACGCGGCGACGGTGCGGGCGGGTCGGGCGCATGGCGCGCGCGAAGTGACGCTGCTGCGGGACGGGGCGATGGTCGCGGTCGGCCTGTCGCTCGCCTTCGGTCTGGTGACAGTCGCGCTTTTCATCTTCGGCGGGCGCGAGTTGACCTGGCTCTTCCTCGATGCGGCCAATCCCGCCTCAGCGCGGATCGTCGAGTTTGGCACGCGCTTCCTGATGGTGGCGGCGGTCTTCCAGCTCTTCGACCTGATGCAGGTGATGGCGCTCGGGCTTCTGCGCGGTGTGCAGGACACGCGGGTCCCGATGTGGATGGCGGGCCTGAGCTACTGGCTGATCGGCATCCCGGCGAGCTACTGCCTGGCCTTCACCTTCGGGCTCGGCGGTGTCGGGCTCTGGGCCGGGCTCGCGCTCGGGCTGGCCTCGGCGGGCGGGATGATGATGGTCCGGTTCTGGCGCGGGCCGTGGTTGCGGCAGTGATGAGCGCGGGGCTCAGCGCATCCCCATTCCGGCGCGCATCAGCGTCTTGCGTACCGGCTTGAACGAGTAGAGCGCCCCGAGAAGCCCCGCGCGCAGATCGCGTAGCGGGCGGGCCTCGACCATCGAGGCGCGGTTGAGCAGGTCGATCCCGATCTCGCGCGCCTTCACCTCGGGCCAGCGGCGGCGGTGATAGGCATCGAGCATGCGCGCCTCGCCCAGATGCGCCGGGTCCTCCTCGCACAGCCGAAGCAGGCAGGCGAGGTCGGCCAGGCTCATGTTGAGCCCCTGAGCGCCGATCGGCGGGATCACATGGGCGGCCTCGGCGATCAGGGCGACGCGCTGCCCGGAAAAGCGATCCGCGATCTGGGTGATCATCGGCCAGAGCGCGCGGCGGGTCTCGAGCTTGAGCGGACCGAGCAGCCCGGTGGAGCGCTCCAGCATCGCGGCCTCGAACGCCTCGACCGGCAGGGCGGCGAGCCGTTCGGCCTCCGCTCCACGCTCCATCCAGACGATCGCGGAGGAGGGCTTGCCCTCGCGATCGGGCAGCGGGACCAGCGTGAAAGGGCCGCCCGAGTGGTGGATCTCGGTCGAGATGTTGTCATGCGGGATCGGGTGGGTGACGGCGAAGGCCAGCGCCTTCTGGCCGTAATGGGTCGTGCGGGTGCCGATGCCGGCGGCCTCGCGCACGAAGGAATTGCGGCCATCGGCGGCCACGACGAGACGCGCCCGCACATGGGTTCCGTCGGAGAGCGTGACCTCGGCGCCGCTCTCGCGGGCCACGAGGCCGGTCGTCGCGACACCGGGACGGAAATCGACCTGCGGGATCCCGGCCAGATGGGCGACCATCTCGCGGCGCAGAAGCCAGTTGGGGAAATTCCACCCGAACGGCTCGTCCGAGACGTCGGAGGCATCGAATTCGCGGCTCAGCCGGGCTTCGTGCCGTTCGCCGCCCGCGTCGATGATGCGCATCACCTGCAGGGGGGCGGCATAGGGGGCGAGGCGGGACCAAAGACCTGCCGCTTCGAGCACCTTGCGCGAGGGCTGCAGGAAGGCGGTGGAGCGCATGTCGGCGCCGTTCGCGCCTTCCTCGGTGACGGGTGGGGTGGGGTCCACGCAGATCGTGGTGAACCCGGCCGACCCGAAGGCCGCGGCTGCGGTCAGTCCCGCAACGCCGCCGCCGGATACGAGGATATCGGTTTCGAGGGGCCTCTTCGTCTCGGACATCGCATCACTCCGGCTTTTGCGGCGTCATTCTGCCGCGTTCCTCCGGGAGCTGCAATCGCCCCGGCAATGAAGCGCGGAACGAGACGGAAGCCTCTCGAGAACAGCTGGACGAGGCCGGCGTCAGCCGCCTGCGGTCATCACCACCAGAATCGCGAGCATGATCCAGGCCGAGCCGACCGCCCAAAGGATGAGGCCACCGAGACCCATGGTAGCGACGAGGCCGACCGCGATCGCCACGATCACGAGGGCGAGCGTGAACATGAAGCCGGGCGAGATCTGCTTGACTTCGGTGTCGTTATGGTCGGCGGCAAAGGTCGTCATGCCGGTATCGGCAGTCGTCATCGTCATAGTCGAATCTCCCAGAACTATCTCCCTGATAGAGCCACTCGACTTAACGGGGGGGCAGGATCGTTTAAAGTTGACTCTCCCGTGCCATATTGTCGCACGAATGCCGGCCGGGCCTCAGGTCCGGGCGATCCGGGCAAGGAATTCGGTCAGGTCCCCGGTGTGGTGTCGGATGTGATCTTCGGGGGCGGGCGCGGGGGCCACATGCACCGTCCTCATCCCGAGCGCATGGGGGTGGCGCAGGTTGCGCGGGTCATCCTCGAACATCGCGCCGCGCGCCCCTGTGATGCCGGCTTTCGCGAAGACCGTGTCGAAGGCGAGGGCATCCGGCTTGGGGTGAAAATCGGCATGTTCGACCCCGTAGATGCCATCGAAAACGCCGCTCAGGCCGCGCGCCTCGAGCACCCGTTCGGCATAGGGCCCGGAGCCGTTCGTATAGACGATCTTGCGCCCCGGAAGGCTTGAAATATGGCCGCGCAACGCATCGTCGCGCGTCAGGTGATCGAGCGAGATGTCATGCACCTCGTGCAGATAGGGCGCGGGGTCGACCTCATGCTCGTGCATCAATCCGGCAAGCGTCGTGCCGTAGAGTTTCCAGTAATGGTCGCGCAGGTGATCGGCCCGCGCGCGATCGACGCCCAGAGAGCGCATCACGAAATCCGTCATCCGCACCTCGATCTGATCGAACAGGCGCGCGGAGGGTGGATAGAGGGTGTTGTCGAGGTCGAACACCCAGTCGGTGACGTGGTCAAAATCGGCGGCGATGTCGGAATGCGGGTCGGGCTTGCTCATGGCGTGCAAGCTAGGGCGCGGCGAAGGGCTGCGCAATCTGCTTGTCACTGGGGCGGAAGCCCGCCTAGATTTGGCGCGAACGAAAGCAGGACTGAATGCAGAAAGACGCCTATACCCTCATCCTCGACGCGATCGACGAAGGCATCTACCGCCCGGGCGACCGTCTGGTCGAATCCGAACTGGCCGAGCGTTTCGGTGTATCGCGCACGCCGGTGCGCGAAGCGCTGCAGCGGCTCGAGACCCAGCAGATGCTGGCGCGCGACGGCCGCTCGCTGATCGTCGCCTCGCTCGATCACAACCAGCTCGCCGAGCTCTATGTCGTGCGCGCGGAGCTCGAGGCGCTGGCGGCGCGGCTCGCGGCGAAACACGCCGCTCCCGAAGAGGTGCGCGTGCTCCAGAACATGATCGACGAGGATCGCGGAAAGCTCAACGATCCCGAGGGGTTGAGCCGGGCGAACCGGCGGTTCCATCACCAGGTCCATCTCGCCTCTCATAACCGCTACCTCGTGCAGCAGCTCGATCTCGTGCATCGCTCGATGGCGCTGTTGGCGACGACTTCGCTGGCGGTGAAGGGCCGGGGCGAGGCGGCGCTCGATGAACATCAGGCGATCGTGGACGCGATCCGCGAAGGGGATGGCGAGGCGGCTGCCGCCGCGCTGCGCGCCCATATCTCGCGCGCCTTCGAGACGCGCCTCAAGCTCGATGCGGCGGGGCACGGCACGGCGGGGCACTGGGCCGAGGCGCTCTGATCAGTCGATCAGCGGCGCGTAGCGGGTGCGCGGCTTCGCCGGTCGCGCGCGCACCAGCGCGGCCCGGATTGCCGGGACAAGGCTTGAGCGCTTCGCCTGCAGACGGGGCTCTCCGGAGTGCAGCGTGTCGAAGATCCCGTGATGCGTCTTGTCCCAGTAGAACGGTTTCGCGATCACCTCGTAGAGCGCCTTCCAGCCCGCAAGCGCGCCGAGCGGGAAATAGAGGTGAAGCGTCGGGACCCATTTCACCAGGTGACGGTGTTCGTTTCCGCGTACGGCCCAGCCAGAGACGAGGATCGAGAGCAGTTCGGAGAGCAGGAAGATCCCCATCACCGCGAGGAAGAGGGGTGCGGGCATCTGTGCCGCGATCGGATGCCAGAGGCCGAAAAGTGCGAGCCAGAAGCTCCACAGAACCGGGGCGAGCACATATTGCGAGAGCGATCCGAGGATCAGGATCTGCACGCCGAGAAAGCGCTTGGCGCCCAGCTCGCGCCAGAGGCGGACCGGGTCGCGCATATGCACCGCCCAGGTCATCGCATAGCCCTTGAGCCAGCGCGAGCGTTGCTTGACCCAGGGCAGCGCGCGGCAATTGGCCTCTTCATGGGTGACGGTCTCGATCAGTTCGGTGCGATAGCCGTGGCGGGCGAGACGCACGCCGAGATCGGCATCCTCGGTGACGTTATGGGCGTCCCATCCGCCGAGTTCCTCGAGCGCCGCGCGGCGGAAGAAGAGCGTGGTTCCGCCCAGCGGGACGACGAAGCCGAGCCGGGCGAGACCGGGAAGGAAGATCCGGAACCAGGCGGCATATTCGATGGTGAAGCAACGCGAGAGCCAGTTGGTGCGCGGGTTGTAGTAATCGAGGATGCCCTGCAGGCAGGCGGTCTCGGGCGGCGCCTGCGCGAAACGTCGCGCGACGGCCTGCAACTGGTCGGGTTCGGGGGCGTCCTCTGCATCCCACACCCCGATCACCGAGCCGCGGCAGAAGTTCAGCGCGTAATTGAGGGCCCGCGGCTTGGTGCGGATTGGCCCGTCAGGGACGGTGACGACCCGCATCCAGCGCGGAAGCCGCGTCGCGGCGAGCGCAACCCGCGTCCGCCGGTCGCTTTCCTCCACGACGAGGACCACGTCGAGCAGCTCGCGCGGATAGCGCAGCCGCGCGAGGCGCTCGATCAGGCGCGGCGCGATGTCGTCCTCGTGAAAGAGGGGAACGAGCATCGAGATGACCGGAAGGCGAGGGGGCGGCCCGAGCAGGGCCTCGGGGCCACGGGGCGATCGGCGCGGGATGGTGAGCCAGCTGACGAAGGCCGCAAGCTTGAGCCCCGTCGTCGCGATCAGGGTCAGCATCATCCAGCCGAAGAGCAGGGCGAAGACGGTCTGCGGCGCGGCCCAGAGACCGAGTGCCGAGAGCGCGACGAAACCGCCTGCGATCAGCGCGGCTCGCGCCTCGTTGCGGTTGCGGCAGCTCTGTTCCGGATCGACCTTGGCCTCGGCGCGGCGGATCAGCGCGGTCTGGCGGCGGGCCAGCAGGCTTTCATGCACGTCGCGCTCGGGCGCGAGCACCATCCGGTAGGGGGCGAAGCTTTCGGGAAGCGCGGCGCAGAGGGGCGCGAATTCCTCGGGGCGGGCGGTGGCGATCAGGGTGACGCCGCCGATCCGGCGCCAGGGCACCATCGCGCGGCTCAGGCAGGTTTCGGCCCCGATCGCGTCGATCAGGCGCGGGTCGGGCGGCTCGGCCGCGAGGTCAACGACCGAACTGCGCCATTGCAGCGCGAGCGCGGCCAGCAGGTCCGCCTCCTCGACCCATCCATGGGTGAGGAGAATGTCTCCGAGCCGCACGTCCTCGCGTTGGCGCAGCGCGAGCGCCTTGAGAAGGTTTCCGGACTCGACCGCGCCCATTTCGAGCAGGATCTGCCCGAGCGGAGGGCGACGGGTTGACCGGCCGGTCCCCGCGCGTTTGCGCGTCACGATGCCGTGCAAGGAGGAGAGGGCCGGCGGGGCTGTCGCCTCCGCCGGCATGTCGATCGTTCTGAGCTTTGCCGTATTCATTCGGCCGCAACCCTCGCATCTGTCCCGCGGGCAGAATGGAGAGCTGTGGTTAATCCGCCGTTAATGGCTCTGGGGCGCCGGCCTCAGGCGCGGCGGGCGCGCATGGCCTCGGCGAAGCGTTCGAACAGGTAGTAGCTGTCCTGCGGGCCCGGGCTGGCCTCGGGGTGGTATTGCACCGAGAAGACCGGGCGATTTTCGATCGCGATGCCGCAATTCGACCCGTCGAACAGCGAGACATGGGTTTCCGCCACGCCTTTCGGCAGTGTCTGGCTGTCCACCGCGAAGCCGTGGTTCATCGAGGTGATCTCGACCTTGCCGGTGGTGAGGTCCTTCACCGGGTGGTTCGCGCCGTGATGCCCGTGGTTCATCTTGATCGTCTTCGCGCCGAGCGCCAGCGCGAGCATCTGGTGGCCAAGGCAGATCCCGAAGACGGGCAGCTCGGTATCCAGCACGTTCTTGATCATCGGCACCGCATAGGCTCCGGTCGCGGCCGGGTCGCCGGGGCCGTTCGAGAGGAACACGCCATCGGGATTGAGCGCGAGCACTTCCTCGGCGGTGGCGGTCGCGGGCAGCACGGTCACGTCGCAACCCGCCGAGGCGAGGCAGCGCAGGATATTGCGCTTGGCGCCGAAATCGATGGCGACGACCTTGAGGTCATTGCCCTCGGCCTTCTTGTAGCCCTCGGGCCAGGCCCAACGCATCTCGTCCCAGCGATAGCTCTGTGCGCAGGTCACATCCTTGGCGAGGTCGAGCCCCTCGAGCCCGGACCAGCCGCGCGCCTTCTTGACCAGCGCCTCGATGTCGAAGACGCCATCGGGGCTGTGCGCGATGGCGACATGGGGCGCGCCCTGCTGGCGGATCGCGCGGGTCAGGCGGCGGGTATCGACACCGCCGACGCCGATCCGGCCGCGTTTTTCGAGCCAGGTCACGAGGTTCTCGGCCGCGCGCCAGTTCGAGGGCTCGGTCGGGTCCCATTTGACGACCATTCCGGCGGCGACCGGCTCGCCCGTCTCGTCGTCTTCCGGGTTCACGCCGACATTGCCGACATGAGGGAAGGTGAAGGTGACGACCTGCCCGGCATAGGACGGGTCCGTCATGATCTCCTGATAGCCGGTCATGGCGGTGTTGAAGACAAGCTCCGCCACCGTGTCGCCCGTCGCGCCGAAGCCGCGCCCGTAGAAGAGCGATCCATCGGCGAGCGCGATCAGCGCGGTGGGCTTTTCCGATGCGGTCTGACTTGCAGGCATGGCGCGACTCCCCCGAGGTAAAAATTCGCCGGAACTTAGGCGGGTCTCGGCTGCGGGTCAAGGGACTCCTGCATATTTGCGTTTATTATGTTTTTCAATGACTTACGGGTGTTGTGCGCATTTCGCAATGCAGCTATTCTGTCGCCTTGACGCAGATGGGGACAAACGAATGCAAATGCGCGACAAGATCGCCGCGGCGCTGAAGACGGCGATGCGGGAAAAGGATCAGGAGCGGCTCTCGACGCTGCGACTCATCAATGCGGCCATCAAGGACCGCGAAATCGCGATGCGCTCGGAAGGTGATGGCGGCGGCACGGTGGGCGATGCCGAGGTGCTCGCGATCATGGGCAAGATGGTGAAGCAGCGCCAGGAAAGCGCGCGTGCCTATGAGGAAGGCGGCCGGCTCGAACTGGCGGAGAAGGAACTTTCCGAGATCCGCGTGATCGAGGAGTTCCTGCCGCGCCAGTTGAGCGAGGAAGAGGTGTCGCAGGCCATCGATGCCGCGATTGCCAAGCTCGGGGCCAGTTCGATCCGCGACATGGGGCGCGTGATGGGCGAGCTGAAGGCGCAATATACCGGCCAGATGGACTTCTCGAAGGCCGGGCCGATGGTCAAGGATCGGCTCGCCTCCTGAGGGGTGGCGGAGCTCCGCCACCACCCGGAACGCGATGGAACGGCGCCCCTGCGGGGGCGTTTCTTTTTTCGCAGATCATGCGCAAAGGAGGTGTGTCCATGGAAGCTCAGTCGAAAGTGCAGCAGAAGGCGGCTGGCGCGGCGCTTGCAGCGAAGCGCGGCGAGACGCGCGTCAAGGATCTCCAGGGGGCGGCCAGGAACATGTACGAGCACATGACCGAGGGCGAACTCGAGGAAATGGCGGGGGTCGAACGCTCCGGCCTGCCCGAGCGCAAGAGTCACTGAGCGCGTTTTCCGGTCGAGGCCGGGAAGTGCCGGACGACAATCCGAGTAACGAGTGGGAGAATGTGATGGGGGCCAGAGCCGCTCAGTTCGCGTCTTTTTGCCTTTTGTCGATCGCGATCGCCGGATGCGTGCCCGCGGTGGGCCTTGGCGAGTTGCAGAAGGAATATCCGGATCGGAAATTGTTCCGGTTCCAGTCCTCGGTGGCGGGGGGCTCGGTGAGCTATCTCTGTGCGCCGGGCTCGAACGGGACGGAGACGCGCAAACGTGCGCGCGCTGCCCATGCCGCCTACGAGGCCGAGATCCACTCCTACGGGAACACCTTCGCGAAGGAGCTCGTGGGAGCGCTTGCGGCAGGAACGCATCCGCAGACCGCGACGCAAACCGTCAACCGGGAGAGTGACGCCTGGGCGCGTCAGGCGGCGCTGAAGATCGAGAACGGCTTCAAATGCCTACCGGTCTCGGCCCCGGGGGTCGGGATCGACGGCTGAAGGTCAGGGCGCAGCGGGGGCTCGCGCCAGATCGAGCCGCGCCTGCAATTCGCGATGCAGTTTGCGGCGTTCTTCCGGTGTGAGGAAGGCGCCAAGCTCGACCACGCGCGCGCCTCCGCGCAAGGTCAGGTAATCGGGGACGGGACCGCCCGACGGATGGAGTTCCGCACGCACCCAATGCGGATTGGCGACCCAGTCGCGGGCCGTCTGATCGGGCTCGTGCCGGATCAGGTGCAGCTCCGCACCCCGAAAGCTGAGCACCTCGCGCACTTCGCCCGTGCGGTAGCTGTGCGAGATCGCCCACCAGACCCCGGCGACCGCGATCGCGATGAAGAGAAGGATCCACCAGAGTTCGGGCCGTCCAAGCAAGGAGAGCAGAGGGATGCTCACCATCACGACCGTGGCCGCGATGAAGAAGACGAAACCGGTGCGGGGCAGCGACCTGTAGGGCCAGAGATGGACCTGATCTGCCGTGCCGGGGGCTTGCCCCGAAGGCTCCGGCGCCGGGTTTCCCGCCGTGTCTGTCCAGCGATAGGGCATCGCTCCTCCTGGTCACGCGGGCGTGAGGATACCGCAGGCAGGTCCTCTGGCAAGCAAGATCGCGGATGCTGCGCCCGGCCGGGCTTGAGAAAAGCGAACGGCCCCGGATCGCTCCGGGGCCGCTGCATGATCAGGAGATGGCGGGCTCAATGCGCGTGGGCATGATCCCAGTCCTCACGCTTCGGGAGCTGCTCGAAAGTGTGCTCCGGGGGCGGGGAGGGCAGGGTCCATTCCAGCGTGTCCGCATATTCGTTCCAGTAGTTGTTCTGCGTGACGCGCTTGCCCCAGAAGAGGGTGTAGAACACGACGCCGATGAAGAACACGAAGCTGGCGAAGGAAATGAACGCGCCGATCGAGCTGATGTAGTTCCAGGTGGCGAAGGCCTCCGGATAGTCGATGTAGCGACGCGGCATGCCCTGGCGGCCAAGGAAGTGCTGCGGGAAGAAGATCAGGTTCGAGCCGATGAACATCGCCCAGAAATGCAGCTTGCCCGCCCATTCCGGATATTGCCGGCCAGACATCTTGCCGATCCAGAAATAGACGCCCGCGAAGATCGCGAAGACCGCGCCGAGCGACATCACGTAGTGGAAATGCGCCACCACGTAATAGGTGTCGTGATAGACCCGGTCGAGCGGCGCCTGGCTCAGCACCACGCCGGTCACGCCGCCGATGGTGAAGAGGAACAGGAAGCCGAGCGCCCAGAGCATCGGCGTCTTGAACTCGATCGAGCCGCCCCACATCGTCGCGATCCAGCTGAACACCTTCACGCCGGTGGGGACCGCGATCACCATCGTCGCCACCATGAAGTAGCTCTGCTGGGTCAGGCTCAGGCCCACCGTGTACATGTGGTGCGCCCAGACGACGAAGCCGAGAACACCGATCGCCACCATCGCATAGACCATCGGCAGGTAACCGAAGATCGGCTTGCGCGAGAAGGTCGCGATGACGTGGGAGATGATGCCGAAGCCGGGCAGGATGATGATGTAGACCTCGGGGTGACCGAAGAACCACAGGATGTGCTGGTAGAGAATCGGATCACCGCCGCCCGAGGGATCGAAGAAGGTGGTGCCGAAGTTGCGGTCCATCAGCAGCATGGTGATCGCGCCCGCCAGAACCGGCAGCGACAGCAGGATCAGCCAGGAGGTCACGAAGATCGACCAGGCGAAGAGCGGCACCTTGTGCAGCGTCATGCCCGGGGCGCGCATGTTGAGGAAAGTGGTGATCATGTTGATCGCGCCGAGGATCGAGCTTGCGCCCGAGACGTGCACGGCGAAGATCGCAAGATCCATCGAGTAGCCGCCCTCATGAACCGACAGCGGCGGGTAGAGAACCCAGCCCACGCCCGAGCCCGTGCCGCCGCCGCCGCCCGGTGCGAGCAGCGAGGCGATGCCGAGACTGGTACCCGCGACATAGAGCCAGTAGCTGAGGTTGTTCATCCGCGGGAAGGCCATGTCCGGCGCGCCGATCTGCAGCGGCATGAAATAGTTGCCGAAGCCCCCGAACAGCGCCGGGATGACGACGAAGAACATCATCAGCACGCCGTGATAGGTGATCATCACGTTCCACAGATGTCCGTCAGGCGTGCATTCCTCGGCCGCGTTGGCGATGAAGCGTGCGCCTTCCTGGCACATGTATTGCACACCCGGCTCCATGAGCTCGAGGCGCATGTAAACGGTGAAGATGACCGAGATGAGACCCACCAGACCTGCGGTGAACAGGTAGAGGATCCCGATATCCTTGTGATTGGTCGACATGAACCAGCGGGTGAAGAACCCACGCTGGTCATGCGCGCCATCGCCGTGAACGGCTGCGTCCGCCATATTGAACTCCCAATTTCTCCCTTCAGGCCCGGGTCTCCCGTCCCATTGGACCTGCATGGGGCGACGTTATGGGCATTTTCCTCACAGAGCAAGAATGCCGGACACGGGGGCGTGAAAATTTGTGTGGGGTTTCACGGGAGGCGGAAGCGGGGAAGTTTCGGTCGGTTCGTGCGGGTCGGAGGGCGAGGTCACGGGAGTGGGAGAGCGGCTCGAGAGGCTCTAAATGACGCCGTCTCGGGTGGGGGAGAGGGATGCGCCGCTGGGTGCTTCCCTTCTTAGGACACGACAAAACGGCCCCGCGTGTTCCGCGCCACTCCGCGGCGGCAAGGGGAGCCGGACCGGCCGGTACCCGATCGGTGCCACTGGCAATCCGGAATGAAAAAGGCGGGCCGTTTCCGGCCCGCCTTCGATCGCGCACTGAGGCGTGCGGCTTACTTGTTCGCCGGGTTGTCCGGCGAAACGGCAGGCGACGCGAGATAGGCGGCGATATCCGCCTGGTCCTTCTTCTGCTTGTAGCCCATGCCCGATTTCGCCTTGGGGTCGCCGGTCTTTTCCTCAAGATATTTAGAGGGATCGGTCATGTATTCGGCGAGATCTGCCTCGGTCCACACGGCACCGGTCTCGGCGAGCTCCTTGATGCCATCCTTGTAGCGATAGCCCTCTTCCGACGCGACCGGACGGCCCACGACGTTATAGAGGTTCGGGCCGACCTTGCCGCCCTTGAAGATCGCCGTTCCGTCCGGAGCGACGATCGAGTGGCAAGCCTTGCACTTCTTGAATTCTTTCTCTCCCTTGGCGGCATCCTGCGCGAGCGCGGGGCCAGCCATGGCGACTGCGGTGATCACTGCGATCATGCTGAATTTCATCGCGTCTTCCTTGTTTTCGTTTCGGTGTATCCGGGGTCCTCCTGCCCCAGAATTCACAGACAGTCACGCTGCCTTGAACGCGCTTGTAACATGCAAAAAGAGGAATGTGTCATTAACTTTCCGTGTTCGGCGGCGGATTGCCATCGAAGATGCGACGGAATGTCGCACGCAGCGCCACGTCCAGATCGGGCAGCGAAACCGGGAGCCCGAGATCCACTAGACTCGTGACGCCGTGTTCGCGAATCCCGCATGGCACGATTCCCGAGAAATGCGACAGGTCGGGTTCGACATTGATCGAGATGCCGTGGAAGCTCACCCATTTGCGGAGCTTGACGCCGATCGCGGCGATCTTGTCCTCGCGCAGCGGGCCGTCCGCCGCCTTGGGCTTGTCCGGGCGCGCGACCCAGACGCCGACGCGCCCTTCGCGGATCTCGCCCTTCACGTTGAATTCGGCAAGCGCGGCAATGACCCAGTCCTCGAGCTGGCGCACGAAGCAGCGCACGTCGCGGCCGCGCTTGTTGAGATCGAGCATGACATAGGCGACCCGTTGCCCGGGGCCGTGATAGGTATATTGCCCGCCGCGGCCCGCCTCGAAGACCGGAAAACGGTCGGGATCGACGAGATCCTCGCGCCTGGCCGAGGTGCCGGCGGTGTAGAGGGGCGGGTGTTCGAGAAGCCAGACCATCTCCTCCGCCTCGCCCGCCGAGATCTGGGCCACACGGCGTTCCATGAAGGAGAGGGCTTCCTCATAGGGAACCGGAGCGTCGCTGATGCGCCATTCGACCATCTGATCTGATCCTTCGGTGCGGCGCGCAGGCCGGCCCGTCGCCGCGCCAGCCAATCGCGCCATCGTAAACTGCATTCCTTGAATTGAAGCTTCCCGCGTCGAAAGACAAGGTTTGCCCCGCGCAAGGAGCCGCGCTTTCGGCTCGATTACGAGGTGACCGAAGGCGGGGGGCAGGGCGCGACAAAAAACTTTCGTAATCCCGAATTACCCCCTTTTCATCCCCCCGCACTTTGGCTAATACGCGCCACACCAAGCCAAGACAGTGCGGTCGTGGCGGAATTGGTAGACGCGCAGCGTTGAGGTCGCTGTGGGGTAACTCCCGTGGAAGTTCGAGTCTTCTCGACCGCACCATTTTTCCGAATAGATCAGGTAAAGTTCTTTCCCTCACTCGAGGGACCCGACGGGTTTCCCTGACGGGACTCCGGGGCTGTCATGAGCGTCCGGGCCCGCTCGTCACTCGGCCCGAAATCGACCTTCCCGCCGTGCCGCATTCCCCTTCGTCCAGCGCTGCTTTGTTCAGCGAATGGTCGCTGTTTGCGCTTCAAGCGGCGCAAATCGACGGTTTTTCAGGCTGTTCGATGCTCCCATGGTCTTCATCACGGGAAGTTTGAATTCATGGTTGTAATCCGCAAATGCCCTTGGTTTAGTCATCTGCACGGGAAATGACCAACGACAAGAACCAATGGGGAGCCCGCTTTGAACAACGCTGCTGACGGCGATGGATTCGTCGTATTCGACCGTGTTCAGAAGAGTTATGACGGCGAAACGCTCGTCGTGAAGGATCTCAATCTCTCGATCGGCAAAGGTGAGTTTCTCACCATGCTGGGGCCGTCAGGGTCGGGCAAGACCACCTGCCTGATGATGCTCGCCGGTTTCGAGATGGCGACGAACGGGGAGATCCTTCTCGACGGCAAGAACATCAATATGGTGCCCCCGCACAAGCGCGGGATCGGCATGGTGTTCCAGAATTACGCCCTCTTCCCGCACATGACGGTGGGCGAGAACCTCGCCTTCCCGCTCGAAGTGCGCGGGATGGGCAAGGACGAACGCGAAACAAAGATCAAGCGCGCGCTCGACATGGTGCAGATGGGCGATTTCATCAATCGCCGTCCTGCGCAACTTTCGGGCGGCCAGCAACAGCGGATCGCGCTCGCGCGGGCGCTCGTGTTCGATCCCGAGCTGGTGCTGATGGATGAACCGCTCGGCGCGCTCGACAAGCAGCTGCGCGAGCACATGCAGTTCGAGATCAAGCATCTGCATGAAAGCCTCGGGATCACCGTCGTCTACGTGACGCATGACCAAGGCGAGGCGCTGACGATGTCGGACCGCGTCGCGGTCTTCAATGACGGGCGCATCCAGCAGCTCGCCGCCCCCGACGAGCTCTACGAGCGCCCGCAGAACAGCTTCGTCGCGCAGTTCATCGGCGAGAACAACAAGCTGCCGGGCACGGTCGAGACGCTGACGGGCGACACCTGCACGGTGCGCCTGGAAACCGGCGAGATCATCGACGCGACGGCGGTGAACATCCGCGAGGCGGGGCAGGAGACGCTGGTCTCGATCCGGCCCGAGCGGGTGGAGTTCAAGCCCGAGATGATGCCCGCTGGCGCCCATACGATCGGTGCCGAGGTGCTCGAGGTCATCTATATGGGGGATATCCTGCGCACCCGGATGCGGGTTGCCGGATCCGACGAATTCGTGATGAAATCACGCAACACGCTCGATCAGGTACGCCTCAAGCCGGGCGAGCGGCTGAAGATCGGCTGGCATCCGCAAGATGCCCGCGCCCTCGATCCGATGTGAGTTTACCGGGGCGTCCGTGATGCCCCGGCCTGCCGCAATCTCGCGGCCAATCGACGCCAAGTCGCCAATAAAGAACCAACCAACTGGGAGAAACTTCGAATGAAGAAACTTATGATCCTGAGCACTGCGATCGTCGGCCTGACCGCCGCGGCAGCGCAGGCCGAGGAGGTCACCGTCCTGTCCTGGGGCGGCGCCTACGAAAAGAGCCAGGTCGAAGCCTACAACAAGCCCTTCGCCGAGAAGACCGGCATCACCGTGAACATGGAAGCGGCCGACAACCCGGCAACGCCGATCAAGGCGCAGGTCGAGGCCGGCAACGTCTCGATCGACGTGGCCGATGTCGAGAAATCCGACGCGGTGCGGCTGTGTGACGAGGGCCTTCTCGAACCGATCGATCCCGCCACCGATCTCGCGGCCGGTGCGGACGGGTCGGCTGCGACCGATGACTTCATCGACGGCGCCCTGACCGATTGCGGCGTCGCGAATATCGTCTGGTCGACCGTCATGGCCTACAATACCGACAAGGTGAAAGGCTCCCCGGCCTCGATCGCCGACTTCTTCGACACCGAGAAGTTCCCCGGCAAGCGCGGCCTGCGCAAATCCGCCAAGGCGACGCTCGAGATGGCGCTGATGGCCGATGGCGTGCCTGCGGGTGACGTCTACAAGGTGCTCTCCACGCCGGAAGGTGTCGACCGCGCCTTCAAGAAGCTCGACACGATCAAGAACGACATCGTCTGGTGGGATGCCGGCGCGCAGCCGCCGCAGCTTCTGGCCGATGGCGAAGTGGTCATGACCACCGCCTATAACGGGCGTATCTTCAACGCCGAAGTCGCGGAAGGCCAGCCCTTCAAGATCGTCTGGGACGGTCAGGTGCTCGATTTCGACTTCTTCGTGATCCCGAAGGGCGCGCCGCATATGGACGCCGCGAAGGCTTATCTGAAGTTCGCTACCGAGACCAAGCAACTCGCGGATCAGGCGAAGTGGATCTCCTACGGTCCGGCGCGCAAGTCCTCGGCCCCGATGGTGGGTGTCTATCAGGACGGCAAGACCCAGATGGGTCCGCATATGCCGACCGCGCCCGAGAACATGAAGAACGCTCTCGTCAACGACTTCGAGTTCTGGGCCGATCACGACACGGAACTGAGCGAGCGCTTCAACGCCTGGCTCGCGAGCTGATGTGACCCGGGATCGCGCGGCAGGCCCGCGCGATCCCTATCCTCCGAGACATTTGGGGCACATCCGGCCGCGGGTCCTTGTCGGGGCTCGGTGCCGGGACGTCTCTGAGCGAGGAGGCCCACCACACCGCCTTGCCCCGAGACCGCGCGAGCAAGCTGCGCGCATTACCGGTCCCGGTGATCCGAGCGGCGGAAGGAGAGACGATGAGCGATACCACGATGGCTTCCCCTGAACTGACGACGGCCGATGGCGTGCCGCTCAAGAAGGCGCTCGTGCGCAGCGAGGCGCGGGCCAAGAGACGGGCCTTCCTTCTGGTCGCGCCGCTCTTTCTCTTTGTTCTCATCACCTTCGTGGTGCCGATCGGACAGATGCTGTTCCAGTCCGTCTATAACGATTCCTTCTCGGCGACCGCTCCGGCGCTCGACAAGTGGTTCTCTGAACATCCGCAAGGCGCGCCGATCGACGAGAGCGCCTATGCGGCGCTCGCATCCGATCTCAAGACGATGAAGGAGAACCGCACGCAGGGGCAGGCGGGAACCCGGATCAATTACGACGTGGCGGGCACGCGCTCGCTCTTCACCTCGACGGCGCGCAAGATCGACCGGCTCGAACCGCCGTGGAAAGAGGCCATCCTCGGGGTGAACGAGGGGTGGAACGATCCGAACCTGTGGCGGGCGATGCGCTCGGCCACCCATCCCTACACGATCGACTTCTATCTCGCCGCGCTCGACATGACCCGCGACAAGAACGACAACATCGTCGGCGTGAACCCCGACCGCGCGATCTACGGCAAGCTGTTCTGGCGCACGGCGGTCCTGTCTTTCATCATCACGGTTCTGTGCATGATCCTCGCCTTCCCGATCGCGCATCTGCTGGCCTCTCTGCCGCTGGCGAAGTCGAACCTGCTGATGATCTTCGTGCTGCTGCCGTTCTGGACATCGCTGCTGGTGCGGACGACCTCGTGGATGGTGCTCTTGCAGCAGCAGGGCGTGCTCAACGATCTGCTGGTCTGGCTCGGGATCGTCAACAACGACGGCCGGCTCGAGATGATGTACAACAAGACCGGCACGATCATCGCGATGACGCATATCCTTCTGCCCTTCATGGTGCTGCCGCTCTATTCGGTGATGCGGACGATCCCGCCGAGCTATGTGCGTGCGGCGCGCTCCCTGGGGGCGACCTCCTGGACCGCGTTCCGGCGGATCTACCTGCCGCAGACCCTGCCGGGGATCGGGGCCGGGGCGCTTCTCGTCTTCATCCTGTCGGTCGGCTACTACATCACCCCCGCCCTTGTCGGTGGCGCGGATGGTCAGCTGATCTCGAACATGATCGCCTTCCACATGCAGAAATCGCTCAACTGGTCGCTCGCCGCGGCGCTGGCCTCGCTGCTGCTTGCGGGCGTGCTGATCCTCTACTGGCTCTATGACCGGCTGGTGGGCATCGACAACATGAAGCTGGGCTGAGGAGAGAACGAGAATGGCACTTCCCGCTTATGCAAGCCCGCTCGAGAAGACCTGGCACTACGCCTATCTGGTGATCTGCGCGCTGATCTTCTTCTTCCTGATCGCGCCGATCGTCGTGATCATCCCGCTCTCGTTCAACGCGCAGCCCTATTTCACCTTCACCAAGGAGATGCTGGGCTTCGATCCGGCGGGCTATTCGATGCGCTGGTACGACCTGCTGCTGACCTTCGGGATGCAGGAGCCCAATGTCGAGCGCGGCTGGGGCTGGTGGATGGATGCCTGGCAGCACGCGACCTGGATCGGCGCGGCGAAGAACTCGATCATCATCGGCTTCTTCGCGACGGTTCTGGCGACGGTGCTGGGCACGCTGGCGGCGCTCGGCCTGTCGCGGCCCGAGATGCCGTTCCGCCGCGCGATCATGGCGGTGCTGATCTCGCCGATGATCGTGCCGATCATCATCACCGCGACGGGGCTGTTCTTCTTCTATTCGAAGACCGGGCTCGCCCACACCTATCCGGGCATCATCATGGCCCATGCGACGCTGGGCATCCCCTTCGTCATCATCACGGTGACGGCGACGCTGGTGGGCTTCGATCATTCGTTGAGCCGCGCCTCGGCGAACCTCGGGGCCGATCCGCGCACGACCTTCTTCCGCATCATCATGCCGCTGATCCTGCCGGGCGTGATCTCGGGGGCGCTCTTCGCCTTCGTGACCTCGTTCGACGAGGTGGTGGTGGTGCTCTTCGTCGCGGGCTACGACCAGCAGACGATCCCGCGCCAGATGTGGAACGGCATCCGCGAGCAGATCAGCCCGGCGATCCTCGCGGTGGCGACGATCCTCGTCTTCATCTCGATCGCGCTGCTGACCACGGTCGAGCTGCTGCGCCGCCGCTCCGAGCGCCTGCGCGGGGTGAGCCCCGGCTAGAGACGCTCGAGCGTCAACGGGCAGCGTGCGCCCTCATAGAACGTGTCGAGGAGCCGGGCGAAGACCGGCTCCTTTCCGTTCGAGGCGGCCTCGAAGAGCGTCGCGCAGGAGCGCAGCTTCGCCGCATCGACAGGACCCATGATCTGCTCGATCGGGGTGTCGGGATGGGTGAGCACCATCTCCGAGGCCTCCACCAGCCGCGCGCGCAGCACCGGATCGGCGAGATAGGCCCGCGCCTCGTCGAGATCGGCGATCCCGTATTCCTTGGCGCGGGAACTGCGCCCGAGCGCGGCGAGCTGCGGGAAGATCCACCACATCCAATGGGTGGTCTTGCGCCCGTGGCGCAGCTCGCGCAGCGCGGTGGGGTAGGTGGCGTCTTGCGGGGCGTGGAAGCGTTGGGTCATGCGGCGACTATAGCGCCGCTGGGGACGGCGTGAGAAGGGCCGCGACCGACCCGAGGGTGGGCGCGTGCTTCATTTGATCGCTGTGCAGGTGGTGAGGTGGGTGGTGTCGTGCGAGGCTCGCGGGACAGTGCAATCGCGCCCGCCCTGGGGGGCGGGTCGGGCGCGGCCCGGCCTAGGGGCCGGGCGGTTAAAGACGATTAGAGCGGCTTGTTTTTATTTGCACCAATTGCGTTCAGCCAGATTATAAAGTCTCGGCCGATGTGAGTTAGGCGAATACATTCGGCATCTACGTCGACTAGACGAAAATCAGTCAAGTAACGGATGTAGCCTTCGAAGGGTAGAGAAGCGAGTTCAGTGATTTCTTTTTGGAGTTTTGCGTACTCCTCCCGCGCTTCTAAGAGAGATACCTGCCCACCGCGCTGGTTAAGCAACTCGAGCGCCCGAATCTGACTGCCAAAAATGTTGCTGTATGCGGACGCAAAATGTCTCAGCAACCGTTCTTTCGCCACGGCCGCGATCAGAATTTCTAGACGGGCGTTCTCTGGATGGTCTTCAATTTCTTTTCTGACGCTATCCCTTATTTCTCGCTGTGCAGGCGTCAGATTCTCCTCAAGGATCGGTAGATCCCTATTCGACTGTTGTTCACCGGGCAGTGAATCTTCTAGCGCACCGGAGTTCCCACGTTGCTGCGGAATAAACTCTGCGCGATTGTTCCCAACGGTTAGGTTCTTGATATTTCGTAACAAACCTTTGAGTGGGTCACGGAAAATGAACGCAATGACCACGATCGCCACCGGCCAAGCAAGCCATCTTAGCGCTTCAACTAAAAGCGCAATGTAAGGCAAGCCGGTAGATGGATCATAACTAACGTTCAGCACTCGTTACCCCCAAACATCCGTAAACTCCCGCCACTCGCCCTTGCTCATGCCGGAATTCTCCTGCGTGACGACCTCACCCGCCAGACGCCGCTTCAGTAGTTCCACCGCCTTGCCCGACAGGTTCACCCCGCCCAGACGGTAATCCTCGAAGGCCGAATAGGCCGCGGGCACCCAGTCCTTGACGATATCGCACATGGTCGCGGCATAGACGCGGATCTCGTATTGCGCGTGGTGGTCGGCGCGCAGGCGCAGGAAGTGGAAGAGGTTGTGCAGGTCGATCTTCCAGTACCATTGCGTGTAGATATTCGCGGGCAGGTTCATCCGCGCGAGTTCCCGTGCGAGGCCCTGTTTGCCCGCATCCTCGTCCGGCGTCAGCATGTCCTCGTAATGGTCGTAGCTGCGCATCGCGTCCTCGCGCAGGATGTCGAGCACGCGGGCGGCCTCGGCGCCTTCCAGCACCGCGCCGCGGCCCTGGTTGTTCACCGTCGATTGCGCGGCGAGCTTGTCGGGGGCGGGGATGTAGAATTCGCGGTCGAGGATCGAGTAGCGGGCGGAATATTCATTCACGTTCGCGGTGCGGTGGCGGATCCACTGGCGCGCGACGAAGACCGGCAGCTTGACGTGGAACTTGACCTCGCACATCTCGAAGGGCGTCGAGTGCCAGTGCCGCATCAGGTAGCGGATCAGCCCGGTATCGTTGCTCACCGCCTTGGTGCCGCGGCCATAGGAGACCCGCGCGGCCTGGCAGATCGCGGCATCGTCGCCCATGTAGTCGATGACCCGCACCAGCCCGTGATCGAGCACCTCATGGGCGGTGTAGAGCCGCTTTTCCATCCCCGGCGAGACCGCCCGCGCGGTCAGTTGCGTCTCGGCGCGCTGCGCCTCGATCTCGGCTTTCTGTTCGGGGGTGAGCGCCATGATATCCTCCGCAGGTCTCGAATCGTGAATCACTATATCTGCGGATCGCCCGCGCGGGAACCGCCATATCCTGTGGATAACCTCTGTGCCTTGCCCCGGCGCGCGACTGCTCTATCCTCCGGTGAAACCAGAGACAGAGGAGACCTCCCGATGAAGATCGAATATCTGCACACGATGGTGCGCGTGCTCGACCTCGAGAAATCGATCGCGTTCTACAAACTTCTGGGCCTGAAGGAGCGCAAGCGCTTCGAGAGCGAGCAGGGCCGCTTCACGCTGGTCTATCTCTGCCCGCCGGGCCAGGAAGACGGGCGCGCCGATGTCGAGCTGACCTGGAACTGGGACGGCGATACCGGGCTGCCCTCGGACAGCCGCCATTTCGGCCATCTCGCCTATCGCGTGGAGAACATCTACGAGATGTGCCAGCACCTGATGGACAATGGCGTGACGATCAACCGCCCGCCGCGCGACGGGCATATGGCCTTCGTGCGCTCGCCCGACAATGTCTCGGTGGAGTTGCTGCAGATGGGCGATGCGCTGCCCGCGCAGGAGCCGTGGGCGAGCATGGAAAACACCGGCCACTGGTGATTGGCAGGGGCGAGGGGCGCTGCCCCTCGGCGCTGTCGCGCCTCACCCCGGGATATTTGGGTCAAGAGGAAGAGGCCCGGGTCATTTCCGGAAGTGATCCTTGAGCTTGTCGAAGGGGCTGCGGGTGTCGTCCGCGGCCTCTTTGCGTTCCGGCACGGGGGAGGGTTTGGGGGGCGCCGTCCCGGTCGAGGAGCGCGGCGGCGCTGTGCGCAGGCTCACCGCGTTGAGGAATTTCGAACCCTCGCCCGCGGCCAGCGCCGGCGCGCCGTCCGAGATCCCGCGCAGCAAGTCGTCGAGCATCTCCTGCTCGGCCTTGGCGAAATCGCTCAGCACGTAACCCGCGACCCGGTCCTTGTGCCCCGGATGGCCGATGCCGAGCCGCACCCGCGCGTAATCGGACCCCATATGCTGGTGGATCGAGCGCAGCCCGTTATGCCCGGCATGGCCGCCACCCTGCTTGAGCCGGCATTTGCCGGGGGCGAGGTCGAGCTCATCATGGAAGACGGTGATGTCTTCCACGGGGATCTTGTAGAAATCGGCCGCTGCGCGCACCGACTGGCCGGAGAGATTCATGAAAGTCTCGGGCTTGAGGAGCACGATGCGCTCGGAGCCGACCCGCCCCTCGCTGACCTGACCCTGAAATTTCGCGCGCCACGGCGCAAAGCCGTGATCCTCGGCAATCCGGTCGAGCGCCATGAAGCCGATATTGTGGCGGTTCGCGGAATATTTGGCGCCCGGGTTGCCAAGTCCGACCCAGAGTTTCATCTGTTCGCTCCCTGCATTGCGCGTCTGCGGCGGGTGTGGCAGGGCGCGGGATTGCCCGCGTTTGTGCCCCACGCCTTGCGGGCTTCGGGATATGGGAAGCCGGCCTTGCGGAAAAGAGGGCACGGGCGGGCGGACATGAAAAAAACGCCCTTGCGGGCGTTTTCAGAGAAATCGGGTCGTCGTCAGCGCGAGGAAGAGCCCGGCTTCTTGAGCGAGGTCTGGGGGAAACCCGGATCCTGATGGAAGGCACCATCTGCGACCTTGGCCGCAAAGGCGGCGCGCAGATGCGTGGTTGCCGCCACGCGACGCTGCAATTCAAGATGAAGGACGCGACGCTCGGCCTCGTGGAACAGCCGGTCGAACGCTTCGTCGGGCTCCAGATTCTTCAAGCGCGTATTCTGAGGCTCCAGCGCTGCGTCCGCGCCCGCGGCGAACTCGGCACTGTCGGCCTCGTGATAGGCTTGGGCGGAGGGGAGCCCCACGCTGCGATCCGACGCGAGCTGCGCTGCCTTGCGCAAGGCGGCCAGACTGGTGGTCGGAAGGTATGCCATCAATATCGCCTCATGGTTGTTTTCTTCACTCTACTGCGAAACGCAAAGATGGCTATTATTTTGCGATCACAAAAAGGTGATACTGGCAAAATTCCCACAGTGACCACTCTGGCAAAGAAAAACGGGGCCCCGAAGGGCCCCGCGAATTCAGCGTGAGAAGGGTTCTGAGGATTATTCCTCGGTCGCCTCTTCCTCTGCGCCTTCCTCTTCATCCGAGGAGCCGCCACCGAAGCCTTTCGGCGGGGCGACGTTGGCGATCACGAAGTCGCGCTCGATCGTCGGCTTCGCGCCGGTCGGCAGGGTCACGTCCGAGATGTGGATCGTGTCGCCGATCTGCTTGCCGGCGAGATCGACAACGATCTGCTCGGGGATTTCACCGGCGAGAACGTTGAGTTCGACTTCCGGACGCACGACGACGAGGGTGCCGCCACGCTTGAGGCCCGGCGCCTGCTCGTGGTTGATGAACTCGACATGCACGAAGAGCGAGATGCGCGAGTTGCGGTGGGTGCGCATGAAGTCGACATGGGTCGGCAGGTCCTTGACCACGTCCTTCTGAACGCCGCGGCAGATCACGCGCACGTCTTCCTCGCCTTCAACCTTGAGGTTGAAGAGGGTCGACATGAAGCGGCCCTTGCGCAGGCGGGTCAGCAGCTTGTTGTAGTCGAGGTTGATTGCCAGCGGGTCTTTGCCGTCGCCGTAGACGATGCCGGGCACGTAACCCTCGCGACGCGCTTGCCGAGCGGCCCCCTTGCCCGTCCCCGTACGCGCCACGGCTTCGATCGTTTCGATCTCTTTGGCCATGATTGGTCTCCAAATTGGTCAATGTGATGGGCCGCCTCCAAGGGTGTCGGGCCCACGAAGACGCGCGGATACTCGGGATCGGGGGAAAAGGCAAGCGCTTTCGGGTCGCCGCGCAGGAATGGCGGAGCTTGGCGTGCCTCGAGCGGGATGATAGCGCTGCGGTCAAACGGAGCAAGCGACAATGGCATTCCTTCAAGCGATCCGCGCCAGCCGCGCCACCGGGACAGGTCTCGGGGTGCTCGGAATGTTCTGGGGCGGGTTCGCGGCGCTGATGCCGGACTGGCAGGCCCGGTCGGGCGTCTCGGACGGCACGCTCGGGCTCTTGCTGCTGCTTTCGGCAGTCGGCGGGATGGGCGCGATGGGGATCGGCCCCCGGCTGCAAGGGTATCTCGGCCACCGTTCCATCCCCGTCTTCGCGGTTCAGCTCGGGCTGGTCGGGCTCGTGGGCTGGACGATCGGATCGCCGCTCGTGCTCGGGCTCGTGCTGCTTTGGTGCGGCTGGTCTCTGGCCAGTCTCGACATCGCGGTGAATGTGGAAATCTCCCATCGCGAAGCTGCGACCGGGCTGTCGCTGATGAACTGGAACCACGCGCTCTTTTCCTTCGGTCTCGCGGCGGCGGCCGCGCTGGCAGGCCTTGCGCGCCATTCGGGCGCGAGCCCGGGAGAGATCATGGCGGCGACCGGTATCGTCGTCGTCTGTGCTGCCTGGGCGATGCGCGAGCCGAGCAGCGCCGTTGTCGAAGACCTCGACCACGAAACGCGCAAGGCGACGCTGCCCTGGGCCGCGGTGATCCCGGCAGGTGTCATCCTGTTCTGTTCCTTCGTGGCCGAGAACGCGACCGAGAGCTGGTCGGCGCTGCATCTTCAGCGCAGCTTCGACGCGCCGCCCGGGTCGGGGGCGGCGGGACCGATGATGATGGGTCTCATGATGGGGGTGGGGCGCGTCTTCGGCCAGATCCTCGCGCAGCGTCTGGGCGAGATGCGCCTTGTCGCGATCTCGGTGCTGATCGGGGCAGGAGGGGCATTGCTGACCGCCTTCGCGCCGGTTCAGGTGCTGGCGGTCGCGGGGGTCGCGATGATCGGTCTCGGCGCGGCGGTGATCGTGCCCTCCGCCAACTCGCTCCTTGGTGCGCGCACTTCGTCGCGGTCTCGCGCGATGGCGCTTTCGCGTGCCTGGCTGATCGGCTTCACCGGTTATTTCATCGGGCCGGTGGTGATGGGGGCGATCGCGGAAGGCGCGGGGTTGCGCGCAGCCTTCGGGGCGATCGCCCTCATCCTCCTCGTCATTCTGCCGGGACTGGCCCGGCTTGCGCGCGTTCCTCAGGAATAGGTGTCGAAGAAGCCCTGCGGGACGAGCACGTCATGGCGCCCGAGCTGGTCGATCCGCCGCTCGCCGCACAGGGCCATCGAGGTGTCGAGCTCTTTCTGGATCACTTCGAGCGCCGTCGTCACGCCGGCTTCGCCCATCGCGCCGAGCCCGTTCACATAGGCCCGCCCGATCATCACGCCTTTCGCGCCGAGCGCCAGCGCCTTGAGCACGTCCTGGCCCGAGCGGATGCCCGAATCCAGCCAGACTTCGGTCTTGTCGCCCACGGCCGAGACGATCGAGGGCAGGACCCGGATCGAGCTGAGGGCGCCGTCGAGCTGGCGCCCGCCATGGTTCGAGACGACGATCGCATCGGCCCCGGTCGCCGCTGCCATCTCGGCATCCTCGGTGGTCAGGATGCCCTTGAGGATCACCTTGCCGCCCCACATGTCCATCAGCTGCTTGATGCGGTCCCAGTTGAGGGACTGGTCGAATTTCTCCGCCGTCCAGGAAGCAAGCGAGGAGGGGTCGCCCGCGCTGTCCACATGGCCGACGATATTGCCGAAGAAGCGCCGCTTGGTCTGCAGCATCTCGATCCCCCACCGCCACTTCGTGGCGAGATCGAGCAGAACGGGCAGGGTGAATTTCGGCGGAGCGCTGAGGCCGTTCTTGAGGTCCTTGTGGCGCTGCCCGAGCAATTGCAGATCGACCGTGATCACCAGGGCGGAACAACCCGCCGCACGCGCGCGCTCGAGCACCCGCTTGTTATAGTCGTCATCGGTGAGCGTGTAGATCTGGAACCAGAAGGGCGCGGAGGTGTTCTCGGCCACGTCCTCGATCGAGCAGATCGACATCGTCGAGAGGGTGTAGGGGACGCCGAATTTCTCGGCCGCCTTCGCCGCCTTGATCTCGCCGTCGGCGCGCTGCATCCCGGTGAGCCCCACCGGCGCGAGCGCGACCGGCATCGCGACGTCCTGCCCCAGCATCTGCGATTTCGTCGAGCGCCCCGTCATGTCCACCGCGACCCGCTGATTGAGCCGGATCTGCGCGAAATCCTCGGTGTTCTCGCGGAAGGTCTGCTCGGTATAGGAACCGCTCTCGGCGTAATCGTAGAACATTTTCGGCGTCCGGCATTTATGCAGGCGCTTGAGATCGGCGATGTTGGTGATGACGGGCATGTGTCCCTCCCCCGGTTGTGGTAAAAAATATTTACCAATAGGGCGCGCGCAGCGCAATCGTCTTCACCCTTGCCATTCCGATCTTTCGCGTGCTTCCTTCAGGAAGGATCGCGGAAAAGGGAGCACTTCGTGAACGAGATCTTGCTGGGGCTGATGGGAGGCATGGTCGCAGGCGTGGCCACGGCGTTGGGGGCGATCCCCGCGCTGCTCGGGCGCTCGATGAGCCAGCGCATGGCCGACACGATGCTGGGCTTCGCCGCCGGCGTCATGCTCTCTGCCTCCTATTTCTCGCTGATCCTGCCGGGGATCGATGTGGCCGAGACGATGTTCGGCTCGGTCTGGATCGCCGCGGGTATCGCTGGGGCGGGGATCGCTCTCGGCTCCGGTTTCGTGGCTTGGCTGAACGCGAATTTGCCCCATGAACACTTCCAGTCCGGCCTCGAGGGGGGCGCGGATGCGGCGCGGCTCGCCCGGATCTGGCTCTTCGTGATCGCGATCACGATCCACAATTTCCCCGAAGGCCTGTCGATCGGCGTCGCCTTCGGCGCCGGCATGGAGAACGGCCTCTCGGTAATGACCGGGATCTCCTTGCAGGACATTCCCGAAGGTCTCGCCGTCGCGGTCGCGTTGGTCGGGCAGGGCTATGGACGGCGCAAGGCGTTCTTCGTCACCGCGCTGACCGGGGCGGTCGAGCCGGTCGGGGCGCTCATCGGCGCGGCGGCCGTGTCGGTCTCGGGCGCGCTCCTGCCCTGGGGGCTCACCTTCGCCGCAGGCGCGATGCTCTATATCATCAGCCACGAGATCCTGCCCGAGACCCACCGCAACGGCCATCAGAACCGTGCGACGGCGGGGATGCTCTTCGGTCTCATCCTGATGATGTTCCTCGATGTCACGCTTGGCTGAGCCTGCCGCGAAGAGGCTTTACTTCGCGGCAAGCTCCGCTTAATGGACGCCTCATGATCGCATGGACCGCCCATATCGCCCGTCCCCGACGTCGCCGCACCCGCGCCTGACGTCCGATCGCTCGTGGCTCTCGCCACATCTTCCCTCAAATCGCTGACCGAAGGCCCCTGACCGTTGACAGCCCACCGGGACTGTTGCACGCATTTGCCTTCTTCTTGTGGAGTTCGAACCATGATCCCCTCCGTTCTGCCGACCTATAACCGTGCGCCTCTGGCTTTCGTCAAAGGCGAAGGCTCCTGGCTGGAGACCGCAGAGGGGCGCCGATATCTCGACATGGGGGCGGGGATCGCGGTGAACGCGCTCGGCCATGCCGCGCCGGAACTGGTCGAGGCGCTCACCGAGCAGGCGGGCAAGCTCTGGCATGTCTCGAACCTCTACCAGATCCCGCAGCAGCAGGCGCTCGCCGACGCGCTGGTCGAGAAGACCTTCGCCGACACGGTCTTCTTCACCAACTCGGGCACCGAGGCGGCCGAGCTCGCGATCAAGATGGCGCGCAAATACTGGTCGTCGAAAGGCGAGGACCGGATCGAGATCATCACCTTCGACGGCGCCTTCCATGGCCGCTCCACCGGGGCGATCTCGGCGGTGCCGCATTCGGAGAAGATGGTGAAGGGCTTCGGCCCGCTCCTGCCGGGCTTCACCCAGCTTCCCTGGGCCGATCACGAGGCGCTTCGCGCCGCCGTCACCGACAAGACCGCCGCGATCCTGATCGAGCCGGTGCAGGGCGAGGGCGGCATCCGCCCGGTCCCCGACCAGTGTCTCAAGGGGCTGCGCGACCTGTGCGACGAAACCGGCGCGCTGCTGATCTTCGACGAGGTGCAATGCGGGGTCGGGCGCACGGGGCGGCTCTTCGCGCATGAATGGGCGGGCGTGACCCCCGATATCATGATGGTCGCCAAGGGCATCGGCGGGGGCTTCCCGCTGGGTGCGGTGCTCGCCACCGAAGCGGCGGCCTCGGGCATGACCGCGGGCACGCACGGTTCGACCTATGGCGGCAACCCGCTGGGCTGCGCCGTGGGCGCCAAGGTGATGGAGATCGTCTCGGACCCGGCCTTCCTCGACCAGGTGAACGCCAGGGCGGGCTTCATGCGTCAAAAGCTCGAGGCGCTGGTCGCCGCGCATCCCGACATCTTCGAGAGCGTGCGCGGTTCGGGGCTGATGCTCGGGCTCAAATGCAAGTGCGCGCCTGCCGAACTTGTCGCGGCCGCCTATGACCAGAACCTGCTGACCGTGCCGGCGGCGGACAATGTCCTGCGCCTCCTGCCCCCGCTCAACATCTCCGAAGCCGATCTGGCCGAGGCGGTGAGCCGCCTCGATGCCGCCGCCACCCAACTCGAGAAATCGGCCTGATCTTCATCCGGCCATAAATACTCCGGGGGACCGGGGGCAGGGCCCCCGGCACCTTCCAAGAAGGAAGAACCGATGACCCATTTCCTCGATATCCACAAGACCGACCCGGCCGCGCTCCGGGCCATGATCGACCAGTCGATCGCGATGAAACGGGCGCGCGCGGATCGTCCCAAGGGCGCGCTCGACGACGAACAGCCGCTGGCGGGCCGGATGGTCGCGCTGATCTTCGAGAAACCCTCGACCCGGACGCGCGTCTCCTTCGATGTCGGCGTGCGCCAGATGGGCGGCCAGACGATGGTGCTTTCGGGCTCGGACATGCAGCTCGGTCACGGCGAGACCATCGCCGATACCGCGCGGGTGCTCTCGCGCTATGTCGACATGATCATGATCCGCACCTTCGAGGAGGAAACCCTTCTCGAGATGGCCGAACATGCGTCGGTGCCGGTGATCAACGGGCTGACCGACCGCACCCATCCGTGCCAGATCATGGCCGATGTGATGACCTATGAAGAGCATCGCGGCCCGATCGCGGAGCGCAAGGTCGTCTGGTCCGGCGACGGCAACAACGTCTTCGCCTCCTTCGCCCATGCGAGCGTTCAGTTCGGCTTCGACCTGACCTTCACCGGGCCCGAGCCGCTCGATCCCGAACGTGCCTGGCTCGATCTGGCAGAGAAGGCCGGCCGTCCGATCACCATCGACCGCGATCCGGCCCGCGCGGTCGAAGGGGCCGATCTCGTGGTCACCGATACCTGGGTGTCGATGCATGACCCGGAATCGGCCAAGGAGCGGCGGCACAACCAGCTGCGCGGCTATCAGGTCAACGAAGAGCTGATGCGCCACGCCAAGCCCGATGCGCTCTTCATGCATTGCCTGCCCGCGCATCGCAACGACGAGGCCACGAGCGGCGTCATGGACGGCCCGCATTCGGTGATCTTCGACGAGGCCGAGAACCGGCTGCATGCGCAAAAGGCGATCATGCGGCACTGCCTGGGCGTCTGAGCCCCGCCAGCCGGGCAGGGCGCCTCAGTCCAGCCCGGCGATGATGGCGCGCAGCGTCTCGATCCCTTCACCCTTCTCCGAAGAAGTAAGGACGATCTCGGGATAGGCGGCCGGGTGTTTGGAGAGCGCCTGGCGGACCTGTGCGAGCACCTTCTCGCGCTCCTGCGCGCTCACCTTGTCGGATTTCGTCATCACCACCTGGAAGGTCACCGCCGAGCGGTCGAGGAGCGTCAGGATCTCCTCGTCGACCGACTTGATGCCGTGACGGGTGTCGACCAGCACGAAGGCGCGGCGCAGCGTGGCGCGGCCCGAGAGATACTCCTTCAGGAGCGCCTGCCATTTCGCGACCACCGCGACCGGGGCCTGCGCGAAGCCGTAGCCGGGAAGGTCGACGAGATAGGGGCCGTCCTGCGTGGTGAAATAGTTGATCTCCTGCGTCCGGCCCGGCGTGTTCGAGGCCCGGGCGAGGTTGCGCCGGTTCGTGAGCGCGTTGATCAGGCTCGACTTGCCCACATTCGAGCGGCCCGCGAAACAGACCTCGATCCGGTCGGCGGGCGGCAGGCCCTTCATCGCCACCACGCCCTTGAGGAACTCCACGGGGGCCGCGAAAAGCTTGCGCCCCGCCTCGCGGGAGAAATCGTCCGGCTCTTCGGCCAGCGGGAAATTCAGCTCCATCAGAGCACCTCTATTCTGTCGCCACTGGCGGTCTCGCCCCCGTCGATGACGGTGCAGAAGACACCGGGATCGGGATGGCCTTGAAGCCCCTCTCGCGCGGGCACGAATGCGGTGGGGCAGGGGGCGCCAGCGTGCTCCGGACCCGCATGCGCGACCGCCCATTCCCCGTCCAAAGGCAGAGCGCGCCCCTCGGTGAGGGACGCGCTTTGGTGTGTCTCGCCCCCCGCCGACTCGAGCGGGAGGCGGAAGATCGTGGCGAGGCCCGCCGTCATTTCTTATCGGCGGCGGGTTTCTTGCGTTGGAAGCCCGACTTGATGTTGCCGAAGAGGTCGGGCCGCTTCCCGTGCATCGTCATGATCGTGTACTGCTGCAGGAAGGTGATCGTGTTGTTCGTGATCCAGTAGAGCACGAGACCGGACGCGAAGCTGCCCAGCATGAACATGAAGACCCACGGCATCCAGGCGAAGATCATCGCCTGCGTCTGGTCGGTCGGTGCCGGGTTCAGCTTCTGCTGGAACCACATCGAGACACCGAGCAGGATCGGAAGGATGCCGAGCGACACGATATGGAGCGGCGAATCGAGCCCCGGAGCCGCGAAGGGCAGCAGGCCGAACAGGTTCAGGATCGAGGACGGGTCAGGTGCCGAGAGGTCGTGGATCCAGCCGAGCCACGGCGCGTGGTAGAGCTCGATCGTGACGTAGATCACCTTGTAGAGCGAGAAGAAGATCGGGATCTGGATCAGGAGCGGCAAGCAGCCCGCGGCGGGGTTCACCTTGTGCTTCTTGTAGAGCTCCATCATGCCCTGCTGCATCTTCTGGCGGTCGTCTCCGGCCGCTTCCTTCATCTTCTCCATCTCGGGCTGCAGTTCTTTCATCCGCGCCATCGAGATGTATGATTTTCGTGCCAGCGGGAAGACGATCAGCTTGATGATGAAGGTCAGGCCGATGATCGCCCAGCCCATGTTGCCGATCGCGCCGTGCAGCCAGTGCAGCAGGCGGAACATCGGTTTCGTCAGGAAATAGAACCAGCCCCAGTCGATCGAGTCGACGAATTTCGGGATCGGAACATTGTCCTGATAGTCGCGGATGGTTTCCCATTCCTTGGCACCGGCGAAGAGATGCGTCTTCGCGTCGCCCGTGGCGCCCGGGGCCACCTCGATCACCGGAAGACGGGTCTCGGTCTGATAGATGTTCGAGTTCTCGCCCGAATATTTCACCACCGACGTGAACGGCCCCGAGATCGGCGCGAGCACGGTCTGCCAATACTTGTCGGTGAAACCGGTCCAGCCGTTGTCCTGAGCCTGAAGCAGCTCCGCCTGCCCTTCGGCGCCCCGGTTGTCGAGCTTGGTGATGTTCTTGTACTTGATCTCTTCGAGCTTGCCGTCGGTCATCCGCACCGCGCCCTCGTGAAGGACGTAGACCCGGCGTTCCTCGGGGATGCCGTGGCGGGCGATGATGCCGTAGGGGGCGAGCTTGATCGGCTGGCCGGTGCCGTTCTGGACCGACTGGCGGATCGTGAAGAGGTATTTCTTGTCGACCGAGATCTCGCGCTGGAAGGTCAGGCCGTGGCCGTTGTCCCATTGCAGCGTGATCGGATGATCCGGGGTGAGCGCCCCGGTGCCGACCTGGCTCCAGACAGTGTTGGGGCCCGGCACCTGATCGGCCGGAAGGCCGCCAGCGGGAAGCCAGCCATAGACGACGTAATAGGGCTGCGTGGTGTCGCCCGGCGCGCCGCCAACCGGCGCGAGAAGCCGCACCAGGGGCGAATCCTTGGCCAGCGTTTCCTTGTACTTCTTCAGCTGGAGGTCATCGAGGCGACCGCCGAGTAGCGAGATCGAGCCCTTCAGGTCGGGCGAGTCGATCTGGATGCGCGGGGTGTTCGCCACCTCGGGGCTGCTCGCCTTGGGCATGGCGCCCGGAACGGCGGCCTGCGGGGGCGCAGTCGTCGTATTCGCTGCGGTGTCAGCGGTTTGCGGCGATGCGGTCTGTTGCGAGACGGTCCCGTCCTGCGGAGGGGTTTCGGTCTGGGAGGGCGGGAAGAAATAGGTCCATACCGCAAGCACCACTGCCGAGAGCACAACCGCGAGAATGAGGTTCTTGTTCTGATTGTCCATGAAAAACGGGTCCACCAGCCTTTCGAGAGGTTGGGGAGGTTCAACAGAAGGGGCAGGCAAAGGTCAAGCCATTTTCCCGAGGAAACCGTCTTGCGGACCGGGAATGACCCTTATCGACCGCGCGGCGTGCATTGGGCGGGGAGGATCGGGGCCGATTGCCCGGGCGCCGGGTCGCATGCCTCGCGCGGCCATGGCGCAACCGTCGCCTATCCCGTCCCGCCCAGATCGAGCTGCGGCGTGGCCGCGAGTTTGCGGCGGTGCTGCGCCGCCCAGTCCCGAAGCGCCGCGCTCGGCATCGGGGCGGCGATGGCCGGTCCTTGAACCTCGGTGCAGCCGAGTTGCGCGAGCATCGCGTGTTCAGTAAGGCCCGAGACCCCTTCGGCGAGCGTGCCGAGCCCTATCGTCTCGGCCATTCCGACTATGGCGGATACGAGCCGTTGCGCTTCGGGATCGTGATCGAGCTTCGCGACGAGGGGAGCACCGATCCGCAGGCATCGCGGGGACAGTTTCCGTATCGCCTCGTCCGGGCCGGGGCCGGCGCTGAAACCGGCGAGTTCGAGCGATGCGCCCGCCGCGTGAAGCCTATGCAGATTATGCGCCACGGCACCTTCGCCCAGGCAGTCGACCGTGTCCTGAGCGACGATGACACCCATCCGGTCCGGCGTGACATCGAAGCGGTCGCAATCCCAGGTGATGCGCTCGGCCAGTTTCGGGTCGCGAAGTTGCCGGAGCGTTAGAGACAGCGAGACGCGTCCGAATTCATCCCCGCTACGGGCGAAGTCCCGCAGCGCAACGAGGGTTTCGAAGAAGATGATCTCGCAGACGCGCTCGGCGAGGCCCGTGGCTTCGGAGGCCGCGACGATCTCGGTTTCGGTCAGGATGCCCCGGCTGCGATGGAGCCAGCGCGGGACGGCTTCGAGCCCCGCGATTTCCCCGGTATCGGTGGAAATGCGGGGGGCGAAGAAAACCTTGATCTGCCCCTCCTCGATCGCGTCGGAGAGCTCCCCTGCGAGCGGGTTCGGGGGCGTTTTCTTTTGGCGCATCGCGCCGGAAAAGGCCCGAAGAGATCCCGGGCCACTGCGCCGGGCGAAGTCGGCCGCCTGTCGTGCTTGGGAAAGAAGGGTTTCGGGGATGAGTGCCGAGGGGGAATTGAGCAGATCGCGGCCGATCAGGCGAAAACCGATATGGGCGGAGGCGGAGATCGCTCGCCCCTCGATCAGAAAGGGGTCGGCGAGCGACTCCTGCACGCGGCCGGCGAGCTGGATCACTCCTTCGAGATCAAGGCGCGGAGTGGGCTTCAGGAGCACCAGGAAGCGCGCATCCTCCCACCGGGTGACACGGTCTCCGATTCGCAAATTCAGGGCGATCCGGTCATGCATCGCGCGCAACAGGGCGGCGTACTCGCGGTGGTAGAGCGCGCGTCGGAGTTGATCGGGTGCGTCCAGCCCGATCACGAGACAGGCCGTGGGGCGGCCACGTTCGCGTGCCTCGACCAGGAAATCGGCCCAGATATCGAGAGCCTCGTCATGCAGGGGCAGGCCGGAGACGGGATCGCAGGGCAGATCGCGCTCCTCCTCGGGGATGGAGAGCGGACGCGTCGCCCAGCCGACGAGCGTTGCCGTGAGTGCCAGGATGACGAACCCCTCTACCCCGACCCAGAGCAGGGCGAGCGCGCAGGCGGGAAGGAAGGCGATCATTTCGCGCCGGAGCAGGATCGGGCCGGGCTTGCCGTGCCCGTTCACGCGAGGGCGCGCGCTATGCATGATGTCCCTGCCGCGGATCTTCACTGTGCCCCCATCGTGGTTCACGGACCCGAGGTGGGTCCGGCCGATCACACGCTAGGGGTAATTGGTGAGCGCTCGATTAATCGCGGCTGCGAAGCTCGGGGATGTTTTCGCTAAAATCCGCTTCGTCCGCCACGCGTCGTTCGAGCCCGGCGAAATCGAAGAGCGACGGGTCGCACAGATGCGAGGGACGCGCGTTCATCAGGGCGCGGAACATCACCTGCCGGCGGCCGGGCGCGTTCCTTTCCCACTGGTCGAGGATCTGCTTGACCTGCTGGCGCTGCAGCCCGTCCTGCGAACCGCACAGATCGCAGGGGATGATCGGGTAGTTCATCGCGTTGGCGAATTTCTCGCAATCGTCCTCGGCCACGAAGGAGAGCGGGCGGTAGACGAAGAGATCGCCCTCCTCGTTGACCAGCTTCGGCGGCATCGTCGCGAGGCGCCCGCCATGGAAGAGATTCATGAAGAAGGTCTCGAGGATATCGTCGCGATGATGCCCCAGCACGACGGCCGAGCAGCCCTCTTCACGCGCGATCCGGTAAAGATTGCCGCGGCGCAGGCGTGAACAGAGCGCGCAATAGGTGCGGCCCGCAGGGACCTTCTCCTTCACCACCGAATAGGTGTCCTGGTATTCGATGCGGTGCGGCACGCCCATGCGCTCGAGGAACTCGGGCAGGACGGTGGCAGGGAAACCCGGCTGGCCCTGATCGAGATTGCACGCCAGAAGTTCCACCGGCAGCAGCCCGCGCCATTTCAACTCGTGCAGAACGGCGAGCAGGGTGTAGCTGTCCTTGCCGCCCGACAGGCAAACGAGCCATTTCGTGTCGCGCTCGATCATCCCGTATTTCTCGATCGCCTCGCGGGTTTCGCGGACGATCCGCTTGCGGAGCTTCTTGAATTCGGTGGTCGAGGGGGCACCCGCGAAGAGCGGGTGGATCGGGCTGTCTTCGTCATCCAGCATCGGTAGGGTCCTTGTGCGAACAGCCGCGATGGGCCGCGTCATGTTCGGGATCGGCGCCGGGCACCGGGTCATAGCCATGTCCGCCCCAGGGATGGCAGGACAGGAGCCGTTTCGCCGCGAGCCATCCGCCCTTGATCGCGCCGTGCCGCTCGAGTGCCTCGAGCGCATAGACCGAGCAGGTCGGCTGGTAGCGGCAGCCATGTCCCATCCAGGGGCTCAGCACGAGTCGATAGGCGCGCACGGGCAGGGCGAGGATATGGGCGAGCGGGCTCATTTCTTCCCTCGCGGTTTGCGCGGGCGCGGCGGGGTTATCGGCAGGTCGTGGATCACGGCGAGGGCGGCTGCGAGATCGGCCTTGAGCTCCGCGAAATCCCGGGTTGCCGTCGTCTCGGGGCGCCCGACCAGCACGTAGTCCCAGCCGGGACGGCCTGCCTCGGGCAGGACGGCACGCGCGATCTCGCGAAGGCGGCGCTTGGCGCGATTGCGCGCCACGGCATTGCCGAGCTTCTTCGAGCAGGTGAAGCCGATGCGGATCAGTTCGGGGCCGACAGGTTCGTCACTGCGCCTTTCCCGGGCCTGCAGGAGAAAGCCGGGCATGCCCTTGCGCCGCGCCGACGCCGCCCGCAGGAAATCCGCCCGCTGCCTGAGAACCGCGATCGGAGGGGCGGGATCTGCAGAGCGAATGGCGGCCATCACGGCATCTCCGCGAATTGGGTAAGCGCAAATAGACAAACCGCCGGGTGCGTCCCGTGATCATGGCGCGAGGCCCGATCCCGAAAAGCTTCCGGCGGCGTCAAAAGCCGATGCGGCGCGTCAGGCCTCAGGCCGACAGACGCTTGCGGCCCTTCGCGCGGCGGGCGTTGAGAACCTTGCGGCCACCCTTGGTCGCCATGCGGGAACGGAACCCATGGCGGCGGGCGCGAACGAGGTTCGACGGCTGGAACGTGCGTTTCATCGTTGTCACTCCGGTTCGGGCCCCTGAATCGGGATTCGAGGCCTGATAGCATTTCGAAGCCCGGTCTTTAGTGGCCTCTTCCGGGCAAGTCAATTCGGCAGAAGAGGATTTTTCGGCCTTTATTCCCTCTTCCGCGAGAAACGTGACCTCTCACGGGGTTTTGCCTTTTGTGCGAGGCCACTATCTTAGCGCTAACCGTTGCGGTTGCACAGCGCAGCCCAGCCGACATAGAAAAGCGGGGCGAAGGGCGCCAGCAGGTCGCCCGGGCAAATTGATAGGCGATGGCGTTGAACACTCTTTCAGGGCGGTTTCTGATCCTGACGACGGTCTTCGTCGTTATTGCAGAAGCTTTGATCCTGCTCCCGGGGCTCGCCAATTTCCGCGAGGATTACCTGTTGACGCGTCTCGAGCGCGCGCAGATCGCCTCTCTCGCGCTCCTGACCACCGACACGACGATCGCCCCCGATCTCGAGAAGGAACTGCTCGCCAATGCGGGCGTGTTCAACGTTGTGCTGCGCCGCGACGCGGTGCGCCAGCTGGTCCTCTCCTCGCCGATTCCCTCGCAGGTCACCGAAACCTACGATCTGCGCCATTCGACCGAATGGACGCGGATTCGCGATGCGGTTCACGCGCTCTTCGATTCGGATAACAAGGTGATCCGGGTGCTCGGTCAGCCGGTGAAGAAGGGCGGGATCGTCATCGAGGTGACGCTCGCGACCGAGCCGATGCGGATCGCGATGGTCGAATACGGGCTGCGGCTGCTGTCGATCTCGGCGGTGTTCTCGGTGATCACGGCGGTTCTTCTCTTCCTTCTGGTCCGGCAACTGATGGTGGTGCCGATCAAGCGGCTCGTGGCGCATATGTCCGCCTATTCCGAGGCGCCCGAGGATGCGCGCCGGATCATCACGCCGGAAGCCAGCGTCGAGGAACTGCGGGTCGCCGAGGAGGCGCTGGCCTCGATGCAGACCCAGCTCACCGCGTCCCTGCGCCAGAAGGAGCGTCTCGCGCAGCTCGGGCAGGCGGTGGCCAAGATCAGCCACGACCTGCGCAACATCCTCACCACCGCGCAGCTCTTCGCCGACCGGATGGAAAGCTCGGACGATCCCGCCGTGCAACGCGCCGCGCCCAAGCTGATGGGCTCGATCGGTCGGGCGATCAACCTGTGCGAAACGACGCTCGCCTTCGGCAAGGCGAAGGAGCCGCCCCCGGCACTGTCGCGCTTCATGCTCAACGAACTGACGCAGGAAGTGATCGAGAACGAGGAGCATCCGGGCGAGGAAACCACCGTCGATTTCGTCACCGACATGCCGCCCAACCTCGTGATCCGCGGCGATCGCGAGCAGCTTTACCGGGTCCTCAACAACCTCGTGCGCAACGCTCGTCAGGCGATCGAGGCGACGGGGCGGCCCGGCACGATCGAGATTGGTGGCGGGGAGAACCGCGAGGGCTGGTGGATCCGGGTCCAGGATACCGGGCCGGGTCTTCCCGAGCGCGCGCGCGAGCACCTCTTCCAGCCCTTCACCGGGGGGACGCGCGCGGGCGGCACGGGGCTCGGCCTCGCCATCGCGGCCGAACTGATCCGCGGACATGGCGGACGACTCGATCTGGTCCGGACCGACGAGACCGGCACCGAATTCCGGATCTTCCTGCCCTCGGAACTCTGCGTCGAGGGCGTCACGGAAAAGGGGAATGGCGGCGAGGCCTGAGCAAAAGCGGGCATGGCGGAATTTTTTGGAAAATTCCCAAAACGGCCCTTGCATTGCCCGGTCACGGGGGCTAAATCGCCCCCACAAGCGGACCCGTAGCTCAGCTGGATAGAGCACTTGACTACGAATCAAGGGGTCGGGCGTTCGAATCGCTCCGGGTCCGCCATTTTCCCCGATACCGGAAAATCTCGACGTTAAGCCGTCGATAGTCGCGCGCAACTGCTGCGCGAAGCGATTTCCGGCGTATCCGGTCATAATCCCTCGGAATGCCGAAGATTGTTGCATTATCCGTGCAAAACGCACGCTTTTGCCGCTCTGCGGTCGTGCACATTCCCCATAGTTGCCACTTATGCGCCTTATTTCGCGGTCAGGTTGTATTGACGGACAGCACCCCGCAGCCCCCCAAGGAGTTAGAGATGTTCCGCATGTTCACCTCGTTCCTCACCCTCGTCGGCCGCCGTCGCGACACCGTTCTCGATGCCCGCTATGCGGCCCTGCGCAACGGCAAGGAGCCGCGTCGCCGGCAGCGCCGGCACGTCTCCCCCTTCGCCGAGATGCAACGCTCCATTTGACGGCTCTCGCCCCCTCACACACACCGAGAGCCTCAAGCAAAACGCCCGGACGATCCGTCCGGGCGTTTTGATGTTCGGCTTCGCGCCAGTGCTCAGAAGTCGATCGAGACGTTCGGCAATTGCAGCTCCTTCACCAGCTCGCGCAGCTCCTGGCGGGCGGCCACGTTCGAGATGTTGAGGTTCTCGACGCCCAGATCCTTGAGGTCGAGCAGGGTCAGCCCGCGCGGGAACAGCTCGCGGAAGATCACCCGCTCGGAGAAGCCCGGCGCGACGCGGAACCCGATGCGCTTGGAAAGCTGCTCGAGCGCCGCGCCCACCTTGCGCTTGTTGTGCATCTGCTGGGCGCCCACGCGGTTGCGCAGCACCACCCAGTCGATCGGGTTCAGGCCCGCCTTGGCGCGCAGCTGACGCGCCGACCAGACCATCTCGGAATAGATCGAGGGGCCGATCACCTTCGAGGTGACCGGGTCGATCCGCGCCAGCAGGTCGAAATCGATGAAACTGTCATTGAGCGGCGTGACCAGCGTGTCGGCCAGCGAATGGGCGACCTGGCTGAGCCGCGTATGCGAGCCGGGGCAGTCGATCAGGATGAAGTCGCAGCTCGGCTCCATTTCGGCCACCGCGCTCGACAGGCGATGGTCATAGGGGTTCTCTCCGGGCGCGAGCGAGGCGGCGTCGACCTCGGGCAGCTCGCGGTAATCGGGGGTCGGCAGGTCGAGCCCCTCGCGGTCCATGAAGGCCAGGCGGTTCTCGACATAGCGCCCGAAGCTGCGCTGACGCAGGTCGAGATCGAGCGCGCCGACCTTCCACCCCATCCGCGCGAGCGCCGTCGCCACATGCATCGAGGTGGTGGACTTGCCCGAGCCACCCTTTTCGTTGCCCATCACGATGATATGCGCCACGTCCCTGTCCCCGCCTTGTCTTGTGTCTTGTCCCTTGGGAGACACTATAGATGGTCAGATGGGGTGGGGGAAGGCGGGGTGTGAGCGGCGATGTCAGATGGGGGAAGGGTGTGTGGTTTTGGTCGGGGGTTAGGGAGATATCCTTGCAAGCTAAGTCGATTGGTCGACGGCGGCTCTTTGCGCTCTGACGTCGCATATTTCCATAGGAAGCGAGCGAGTAAATAGATGAAGCTCTCGCGGAGATTTGCATACTTCCCGCGCCGAGGGAATGAAACGGAGGCCGAGTTCCAGCATCGAACCGTCATCTTCATTGTGCCAATATTTCTCTGCGATGTGCCTTAGAAGGTCAGACTCAACGTGTTTTCGTTTGCCATCGAGAAGCGTATTGGCGACGGCATATGAGGCAACGTCAGCCAACCAAAGAAGCGGTTCTTCTTCTTTAGACTTTTGTTTCATGTTGAAGGGTGGCAGAGAGCCGAGAAAAGAAACAAATTTGTCTTTCGGATTATTTCGACAAGTGTTCAAATATTTATTTATACTTTCCTCGCGAATGTCAGTGTGCTGCTCGGCGAAAATTTTTATTCCACTTATGGATTTTTCTTTTTCCGGGCTGTTCCAAAACCTTTTCTCCATTAACATGCCTACGCGCTCGAACAATAATCGGTGAATTGTTGACGCGTAGGCCCAATTATTGCTCACTGCTTTTTCTTTCCAGTACCCATCATCGCTGTTCAGGATGCTTTTTTTGCAGGATATCACCGAGATGAGAGTAAAGTTGAAGTTTTCTATATCTTTTACGAGGCCAAGGAGCTTTGGGAGTTTGATTGTGTTTGAGTGTAGCGGTTTCTTTTTATGATCGCCCCCCTTATCCCGGATTTTTTCAAGCAAAGCCCGGAGCGGCGCCACTTCTTCGTCTGGAACAACCGCGGCAGTCAGAACTAAATAGTTCTGTGTGTCACGAGAGGCGGTTTCAATTTTGTAGGTGCCGCTTTCATCGAGAAATATCTGAAACAAAATAGCCTCCAACCCAAATAGGGTTGAAGGCTATCAAAAGTCGTCGAGGGTGCAAGCCTCTTACCGCGAGAACTTCTTATACTTCACCCGCTTCGGCTCGACCGCATCCGGGCCAAGACGACGGATCTTGTCTTCCTCGTAATCCTCGAAGTTGCCCTCGAAGAATTCCACATGGGCCTCGCCCTCGAAGGCGAGGATGTGGGTGCAGAGGCGGTCGAGGAAGAAGCGGTCGTGCGAGATGATGATCGCGTTGCCGGCGAAATCCTCGATCGCGGCTTCCAGCGCCTGCAGGGTTTCCACGTCGAGATCGTTGGTCGGTTCGTCGAGCAGCAGCACGTTGCCGCCCTCTTTCAGAAGCTTGGCCATGTGGACGCGGTTGCGTTCGCCGCCCGACAGGAGGCCCACTTTCTTCTGCTGGTCGCCGCCCTTGAAGTTGAACGCGCCGCAATAGGCGCGGGAGTTGACCTGCGCGTCGCCCAGCTCGATCAGCTCGGCCCCGCCCGAGATCTCTTCCCAGACGGTCTTGTTCGGGTCGAGCGCGTCGCGCGACTGGTCGACATAGGCGAGCTTGACCGTGTCGCCCAGCGTGATCGCGCCGCTATCGGGCTGTTCCTGACCGGTGATCATCCGGAAGAGCGTGGATTTACCCGCGCCGTTCGGGCCGATGACCCCGACGATGGCGCCCGGCGGGATCGAGAAGGAGAGGTTCTCGATCAGCTGCTTGTCGCCGTAATGTTTCGAGATGCCCTCGACCTCGATCACCTTGCCGCCCAGACGCGGGCCGTTCGGGATGATGATCTGCGCCTTGCCGACGCGCTCGCGCTCGGACTGGTCCGCCATCTTCTCATAGGCCGAGATACGGGCTTTCGATTTCGCCTGACGCGCCTTGGCGCCGGCGCGGATCCATTCGAGTTCCTTCTCGAGCACCTTCTGCTTGGCCTTGTCCTCGCGGGCTTCCTGTTCGAGGCGCTTGGCCTTCTGCTCGAGCCAGCTCGAATAGTTGCCCTCGTAGGGGATGCCGCGGCCGCGCTCGAGCTCGAGGATCCAGGAGGTGATGTCGTCGAGGAAGTAACGGTCGTGCGTGACGCACAGGATCGTGCCCTTGTACTCGATCAGGTGCTTTTGCAGCCAGGCGATGGTTTCCGCGTCGAGGTGGTTGGTCGGTTCGTCCAGCAGCAGCATGTCGGGCGCTTCGAGCAGAAGCTTGCACAGCGCGACCCGGCGGCGCTCACCGCCCGAGAGGGTTTCGACATCGGCCTCGTCGGGCGGGCAGCGCAGGGCTTCCATCGCGACGTCGACCTGGCTGTCGAGATCCCAGAGGTTTTCACTGTCGATCTCGTCCTGCAGCTGGGCCATCTCCTCGGCGGTCTCGTCCGAGTAGTTCATCGCCAGTTCGTTGAAGCGCTCCAGCTTGGCCTTCTTGGCCGCGACGCCCTCCATGACGTTGCCGCGCACGTTGAGCGCGGGGTCGAGCACCGGTTCCTGCGGCAGGTAGCCGACCTTGGCGCCTTTCGCGGCCCAGGCCTCGCCGGAGAAATCCTTGTCGATGCCGGCCATGATGCGCAGCAGCGTGGACTTACCCGCGCCGTTGACGCCGACCACGCCGATCTTGACGCCGGGCAGGAAGCTCAGGCGGATGTTCTCGAAGCATTTCTTGCCCCCCGGATAGGTCTTCGAGACACCATCCATGTGATAGACATATTGATAGGACGCCATGGGATACCTCGTGAGGAAAAAGGGGTTTCCGCGCCTTCTATTAGGAAAGAAGCGATAGTGAAAGGGGGCGCATGAGAGCGCGCGAGGTGCGGATTTTCCGCCGCGCCAGGCCGCTCACGCGCACCCTCCCGCAGCCGTGACGCCGCGCTCGCGCCGGGTGAAGACAAGTTGATGGTGCGGATTTCGAGCTGCTCGCGCGGAAGTGTTCGCGAATTCGTTATGAATGTCAGTGCGTTGCATCGGAGGGGCCCTCGTATCCAAGCGGCGACGTCGCGCCTGGTGGCCTCGGTTCCGTGATCCTTTGTGCAGCGCCCAACAAGGGGCAGGCTAGAAACCGCCCTTTCTGCGCGCGCGGGTGCGCCCAATTCGAGAGGCAGACGGCGCGTCGCGTCGTTCGTAATTATGAGGATCAAGGAGTTCATCATGACCAACAAAGCACTACTCGCTCTTCTCGCAGCGCTTGGCCTGACTGCCGGCTCCGCAACTGTGGCGGCTGCCTCGTCCCCCGGTATGGCCGGTGCCGCTCCGGGCAAGGCGCAGATCGCAGCCGAATTGCAGACCTTCCCCGAGCTGCGCGGGATCAACCCCGCCGACTATTCGACCGCCGAGCTGACCGACATGCTTGACGCCGCCCAGAGCGGGCACATGACGACGGCGCTCTATTATGCGGATCATGCGGACCTTCACGCGGGCGGTCCCGGCATCGGCACCACCAATCAGGGCAAATCGCAACTCGCCGCGGAGCTCAGGAATTTCCCGCAGCTCCCGACGATCAATCCCGGCGATTACACGGTCGCCGAGCTCACCAACATGCTCGATGCGGCGCAGCGCGGCGACCTGGTGTCGGCAAACTACTACGCCAGGCATCAGGATATCGGCTCCGGCGGGCCGGGGATCGGAATGACGGATCAGGGCAAGACGCAACTCGCCGCGCAACTTGGGCTCAACCCGGACCTCTACACGGTGGCGCAGTTGCAGCAGATCCAGCATGACCTGCGGCGCGGGCATGTGGAGCAGGCGAAGAACGTGGTCGCGCAAGGCAATGCGGTCACCTCCGGCTAAGTCGCGTCGGGCTCTGTCGTCGTGAAATGACAGTGCCCGACCGGGCGCATGAGAGACGGCCTCCCACGCGGGGGTCGTTTCTGTTTCAGCCTGTAGATTCAGCCTGTAAAGGATCCGCGCGCGATAGGGGTGTATCGGCCAAATGGTTTCAAAAAACTATGTGCAAAAATTGACAGAACCATGGTCAAAATAGCAGGTTTTCCTATTTATACGAACACATAGATGCGGGTGACCGGCGCCACAGGGGCGCCACTCAAGTTCGATGTGATGAGTAAGAAAAGGAGTTCATCATGACCCGCAAGATTTTCGTCTCGGCGCTTTCGGTCCTCGCGCTTTCCGTCGGCACGGCCGGTGTGGCTGCTGCCTCCAATAGCGATAGCTATGGCGTGATCATCCCGCCGATGTCGGTCAGCTCGCCGGCCTCCGGTCCGCAGGCACCCTCGGCCACCACCCCGGGCGAGACCCAGATCGCCAAGCAGTTGCAGACCTTCCCCGGTCTGAACAACGTCGACCCGACGCGCTACACCGCAACCGAGCTTCAGAACATTCTCGAAGCCGCGCGCAAGGGCGATACGACGACGCTCAACTTCTACCTGCGCCGCGAGAATGCGCAGCCGGGGGGTCCGGGTGTCGGGGCAACCAATCCGGGCAAGTCGCAAATCGCGGCACAGCTCGGCCTGAACCCGAAGGCCTATACCTCGGCGCAGCTGCAGCGCATCGCCTATGCGGTGGAAAACGGCAACCTTGACGAAGCGGCCTTCGTCGCCTCGCAAGCCGCGCCTTCCGCGGTGAACTGAGCAATTTCCGGTGCGCTTCGTGAAGCGCATCGACCGGAACAGAAAGACAGACAAGGCGGCCCCCGTGCGGGGCCGCCTTTTCGCATCCTTTGACTGGCGCGCGAAAGCAGGTATCCCTTAGCGAAACCTGGGAAAAGAGCCGATGATCAAGACGCTGCGCCACTACTACGAATCCGACACGGCCGAAGCCCATGCGTTCCGCTATGCGTTGCTGGCCTTCGACCTCGCCACGGTCGCTTTTGTCATCGTGTCCTCTTTCCTGTCGCGTGCGCTTTGGATCGAGGCCGTCGATGCGGTGATCGGGGTGGTGATCGTCGCGGATTTCGCGGCCCGCTATGCGCTCTCGGGCGAGAAGATCCGGTTCTGGACCCGGCCGGCGACCTGGGCCGATCTGGTGGCGATCGCCTCCTTCCTCGCGCCGATCGCCGGCGAGGGGCTGGGGTTCCTGCGGATCCTTCGCACGCTGAGGCTGCTGCGGACCTATCAGTTGCTCGCACGGCTCCGGCGGGATTTCGTCTTCTTCCGCCGTCATGAGGATGTGGTGATCGCCGCGATCAATCTCGGGGTCTTCCTCTTCGTGATGACGGGGCTGATCTATGCGACGCAGGTCCGGATCAACCCGCAGATCAACAACTATGCCGATGCGCTCTATTTCACCGTCACGACGCTGACGACCACGGGATTCGGGGACATCACCCCCAAGGGCGAGTTCGGGCGGATGCTCTCGGTCGCGATCATGATCTTCGGCGTCACGCTCTTCCTGCGTCTCGCCCAGGTGCTCTTCCGGCCCACCAAGGTGCGCTACGAATGCAAGACCTGCGGGTTGAGCCTGCACGAGGCCGACGCGATCCACTGCAAGCATTGCGGTGCCGTGGTGCATATCGACACCGAGGGGCTCAGCTAGCAGGGCCGCCCCAGCACCATGACCCAATAGGGACCGCGCCCGGCCCGCGCGGGGGCAATCCCGATGCCGATCTGCGCCACGCCCTTGAGCAGGATGTTGCGGCGATGCCCGGAGGATTTCATCCAGTCGGCGAAGGCGGCTTGCGCGTTGCGCTGACCCATCGCGATATTCTCGGCGATCAGGCAGGCGCGATAGCCCGCATGCCGGGCCCGGCCCTTCACGCTCGACCCGTCGCGCCCGCTATGGCTGAAATAGCCGCGCCGCGCCATGTCGCAGGCATGGGCTTGCGCAGCGGCCGCCAGGCGCGGGTCCCGGGCGAGCCCGTTGAGGCCCTGCTGCGTACGGATCGCGGAGGTTGCCTTCTCCAGATAGGCGGCTGCCTGTGGATCGCCGCCGCAGCCCTGCGCCATCGCCGTGACCGGCAACAGGGCGAAGAGTAGGGCGACGAGCCAGCGCATCACACGATCCGTCCCCACAGGTCGTAATCGGACGCCTCGTCCACCTCGACGGTGACGATGTCGCCGGGATTGAGCGCTTCGAAACCCTCGTCGATGAAGAGATTGCCGTCGATCTCGGGCGCGTCGGCCTTGGTGCGGCAGGTCGCGCCTTCCGCATCCACCTCGTCCACGATCACCTGCTGGATCGTCCCGACCTTCGCCGCGAGTTTCTCTTCGGAAATCGCCTGGGCCTTTTGCATGAAACGGTCCCAGCGGTCCTGCTTGACCTCGTCGGGCACGTGATCGGGCAGGTCGTTCGAGCGCGCGCCCGCGACGTTTTCATACTGGAAGCAGCCGACACGATCGAGCCGCGCCTCGTCCATCCAGTCGAGGAGATACTGGAACTCCTCCTCAGTCTCGCCGGGATAGCCGACGATGAAGGTCGAGCGCAGGGTGATGTCGGGGCAGGTCGCGCGCCAGGCGGCGATCTCGTCGAGCGTCTTGGCCGAGGCCGCAGGGCGCGCCATGCGCTTGAGCGTATCCGGATGTGCGTGCTGGAAGGGAATGTCGAGATAGGGCAGCACGCCGCCGCCGTTCTCCTGCACTTCCGCCATCAGCGGGATCAGGTCGCGCACATGCGGGTAGGGATAGACGTAATGCAGCCGCACCCAGGCGCCGAGGCTGCCGAGATCCCGGGCCAGATCGGTGATATGGGCGCGATGGCCGCGCTCTTCCGCATGCCTGATATCGACGCCGTAGGCCGAGGTGTCCTGAGAGATCATCAGAAGCTCACGCACGCCGGCCTCGACCAGTTTCTCGGCCTCGCGGATCACCGCGTGAGCCGGGCGCGAGACGAGCCGCCCCCGCATGTCCGGAATGATGCAGAACTTGCACTTGTGGTTACAGCCTTCCGAGATCTTCAGATAGCTGTAATGGCGCGGCGTGAGCTTGACGCCCGCGGCCGGGAGCAGGTCGATGAACGGGTCGGGATCGGGCGGCACCGCGCCATGCACCGCATCGAGCACCTGTTCGTATTGATGCGGGCCCGTCACCGCGAGCACGGAAGGATGCGTGCCGGTGATGTAGTCGGGCTCTGCACCGAGGCAGCCGGTGACGATCACCTTGCCATTCTCCGAAAGCGCCTCGCCGATCGCCTCGAGGCTCTCGGCCTTGGCGCTGTCGAGGAAGCCGCAGGTGTTCACGATCACCGCATCGGCCCCTGCGTAATCGGGCGAGATCGCGTAGCCCTCCGCGCGCAGCCGGGTGAGGATCCGCTCGCTGTCCACCAGCGCTTTCGGGCAGCCGAGCGACACCATCCCGATCACCGGCTGGCCGGGGCGGGGGGCTTCGGAAATCCGGGCGCGGGGCGCGAGGTCGGGGCGAAGGTTCGGAGGGTTCTGACTCATGGACGCGATATAGCTTGCCGCGCGTCGCGCGAAAAGCCCTGCTGACCAAGCGTCAGTCTGCGCCGAGAAAAAGCTTGCCAGACTTCAAATGAATCCATTTGAATACGTTTAGTCGTTCCTTGCGGCGACTGCCGGGGTGAAGTGCGGAAAGGGAGAGCTGCAGCTTCGCGGATAACCCGGCGAAAAGGGAGGATAATGATGATGAGACTGCAAAAGCCCCGCGTGACGGGGGTGGCGGCGCTGTGCCTTGCGATGGCCCTGCCCGGTATGGGGCAGGCGACCGAAGGGTATTTCGCCCTCGCTTACGGGCCTGCGCAACGCGGGGTCGGAGGCGCGGGTGTGGCCTACTCGGTCGATCCGATGTCGGCGGCGATCAACCCCGCCAGTATCGGCGAGATCGGCAACCAGATGAGCTTCGGCCTCGAGCTGTTCTCGCCGCGGCGCGGTTTCACCGCGAACGGGGCGAACCCGCTGCCGAACGGGGAGACGCGGTCGGGGCACGATTTCTTTCCGATCCCGAATTTCGGCTACAACCGGACCCTCGAGAACGGCGCGGCCTTCAATGTTCTCGTCTACGGCAATGGCGGGATGAACACGAGCTATCCGGATGTCGTCAATTCCAATTGCGGCACCGCAACGGGGATCTTCTGCGGCGGCAAGGCCGGCGTGGATCTGATGCAGCTTTTCGTCTCGGTGGGCTACGGGCGCAAGGAGGGCAATCTGAGCTGGGGCGTCGCGCCCACCTTCGCCCTGCAACGCTTTGCGGCCCGCGGACTGGCGCCCTTCGACAATTCGACCTACTCGGTCTCGCCCGGCAACGTGACGAATAACGGCTACGATTACTCGACCGGGGTCGGTCTGCGCGCCGGCCTGAAATACGAGATCAACCCGCGGCTCAGCGTCGGTCTGGCCGGCCAGACCCGTTTCCATATGTCGAAGCTCGACAAATATGCGGGCCTTTTCGAGAATTACGGCAGTTTCGACATCCCGGCCTCGGTCAGCGCGGGCGTCGCGTTCAAGCCCCGCTCCGACCTGACCCTGATGTTCGACCTGCAGCGGATCTTCTACAGCGATATCGGAGCGGTCGGAAATCCCACCACGGGCGGTCAGTTCGGTGCGCCCGGCGGCGTGGGTTTCGGCTGGGATGACGTGGATGTCGTGCGCCTCGGGGCGGAGTGGCAGCAAGGCCCGGACATGACCTGGCGGATGGGATACGCCTATGCGACCAACCCGGTCGGCCCCGAAGACGTGAAGCTCGGTCTGCTCGCGCCGGGCGTGGTCGAGCATCATCTGAGCTTCGGTGGCGCGAAGAAGCTCAATGACCACGACACGCTCGATTTCGCGGTGAACTACGTCCTGCCCCATAAGGTGTCCGGACCGGGGATGTTCGGCGGGACGGTGGAGCTCGACATGCATCAGCTCTCCGCCTCGATCGGCTGGACCCGCAAGTTCTGAGGCAGGCCTCTTCAGAAAAGCGAAGGGCGCCCCCGACGGGCGCCCTTTCTTGATCGGGTCATGCTGCGCGGATCAGCGGCGGCGATCGCGACGCGAGCTCATCGGCTGGAAGGCGACGCCGACATGGGCCTCGCAATAGGGCTTGCCAGCCTGGCTCGGCAGACCGCAGAACCAGAAATCCTCGGTCGCGGGATCGCCGATCGGCCATTTGCAGGTGCGTTCGGTCAGCTCCATCAGGCTGAGCTTCTTCGCGTGCTTCTCGACCTCGCCCACCTTCGCGAGCGCGGCGGGATCGATCTCGTTCGCGGAGGGCTGAGGCGGCAGCGGCTGACCCGCGGGGATGATCGGTTTGCGCGCGGGCGTGGCCGCGACGACCGGAGCGGCGGGTTGCGCAGGCGCCGCAGCCGGTGCCGGTTTCGCGGCTGGTTTGGGCTCGACAGGTTCGCTCGGGCTCTGGGCCGCCGGCTTCTCGGCTTTCGCCTCGGTCTTTTCCGGCTTCGCCTTGGGTTCGGGCTTGGCGGGCTCGGCCGCTCCGCCCGTGCGGTTCGACAGGCCAAGGCGATGCACCTTGCCGATCACCGCATTGCGCGTCACGCCGCCCAGCTCTTTCGCGATCTGGCTGGCCGACTGGCCTTCACTCCACATCTTCTTGAGCAGTTCAACGCGTTCATCGGTCCAGGACATGGGCATCCTTTCCTTGTTTCCTGCCGGATCGGTCCGCAGGCATCTCTGGTCGGCCCGCATTCTAGCGGGAGAGCGCACAGATACAATCGCGTCCCCTGCATTTCAAGGCCGAAGGCGGAGCGTGCGTCAGGCGGAACCCGGTTGTGCGCCCGTGGCGTTGAGCTTGTGACCGCTCGGTGCTAGGTCAGCGGCGCATAACGGGAGAGCAAACGCGATGTACGAGATGGGCGTGCGCCGCTTCGGCGCAGTGAACTGGATGGGGCTGCGGATGCTGGGCTGGCGCGAGATCCGGCGCTTCCTCGCGGTCTGGCAGCAGACGGTGCTCGCGCCGCTGATCACGGCAGGGCTCTTCCTGACCGTCTTCGCGCTCGCTTTCGGACGCAATCGCGCCGATGTGATGGGCGTCGATTTCCTGCATTTCATCGCACCGGGCATCCTGATGATGACCGTGATCCAGAACGCTTTCGCCAATACGTCAAGCTCGATCGTGATCGCGAAGGTGCAGGGCAATATCGTCGACACGCTGATGCCGCCCCTGGCGTCGTGGGAGATCCTTCTGGGCTACCTTGCCGGCGCGATCGCGCGGGCGCTGATCGTGGCGGTGGTGATCTGGCTGGGGCTTTTCGTCGTGCTGGGGCAGGGGATCGCGCACCCGCTCTGGGCTCTTGCCGCGGTCGTCCTGGGGGCGGCCTTCCTCGGCGGTCTCGGCATCCTTGCGGCGGTCTTTGCCGACAAGTTCGACCAGATGGCGGCGATCACGAATTTCGTGATCACTCCGCTCTCGTTCCTCTCGGGGACGTTCTACTCGGCGAAAGCCTTGCCGCCGACCTTCCAGATCCTGACCCATTACAACCCGGTCTTCTACCTGATCGACATGGCACGTTACGGATTTCTGGGTGTCTCCGACGCCTCGCCCTGGCACGGGCTGACGGTGATCTGCGCCGCGCTCGTGGGCGTGCTGGGGCTCGGCTGGTACTGGCTGCGGACCGGCTATCGCATGAAACCCTGAGCGCCAGCGCTCAGGCCGAGTGGGCGCCGCCTGCGAGACCCGCGACGAAGTCCAGAACCTCGCCCGGCGTCTTGCCCGCGGCGATTTCCTTCACGATCGCCGAACCTACGACGCAGCCATCCGCGACGCCCGCGATGGTCTTCGCGGCTTCAGGAGTATTGATCCCGAAGCCCACGATCACCGGCAGATCGGTCTTGGCCTTGATCCGGGCCACTTCCGGGGCGACCTCGGTCTGCTGCGCGGCCTGCGCGCCGGTGATCCCGGTGACCGAGACGTAATAGACGAAACCCGAGGTGTTCTGCAGCACCTTCGGCAGGCGCTTGTCGTCGGTCGTGGGGGTCGCGAGCCGGATGAAGTTGAGCCCGGCCTTGCGCGCAGGGATGCACAGTTCCACGTCCTCCTCGGGCGGAAGATCCACCACGATCAGCCCGTCGATCCCTGCGGCCTTGGCATCTGCGAGGAAGGTGTCCACGCCGCGATTGTAGATCGGGTTGTAATAACCCATCAGCACGATCGGCGTGGTGTCGTCGGTCTTGCGGAACTCGGTCGCCATGTCGAGCGTCTTCTGCAGCGTCTGGCCACCCTCGAGCGCGCGCTGGCCCGCCAGCTGGATCGTCGGCCCGTCCGCCATCGGGTCGGTGAAGGGAATGCCAAGCTCGATGATGTCGACGCCGGCGGCCGGGAGGCCCTTCATCACCTCGAGCGAGGTTCCCAGATCCGGATCGCCCGCCATGATATAGGAGACGAAGGCTTTCTTCCCCTCGGCCTTGAGCTGGGCGAATTTGGCGTCGATGCGAGTCATGCTGTCCTCCGGCGGCTTCCGGAGCGGTTTGCGACATGCGGGGCGGAAAATCAATGGGCGCGCGCGGGCGCGTCACATCTTGACGGGCCCCATGATCATCCAGGCCGTGCCGAACCGGTCGCGGAGCATCCCGAAGCCGTCGGCGAAGAAGGTGTCGCCGAAGGGCATCATCACCTCGCGGGCGTCTTCGGAGAGCGCGTCATAGATCGCCCGGGCCTTGGCCCGCGTCGGTTCGGCATGCGAGATCGACACGGAGGCCTGCGGTCCGCCCTCCGCCCCCTCCGGCCAGTCCGAAGCCATCAGCGAGCGGTTCCCGATCACCAGCGAGGCATGCATGATCCGTTTCGCGCCTGCCTCCGACAGCGGCCCCTGGCGCTCTTCGACCGGCATCTCGCCATAGCGCATCATCGAGAGCTCTCCGCCGAACAGATCGGCATAGAACTCCATCGCCGCCGCGCAATTGCCCTGGAAATGGATGTAGGGATCGAAACTCATGGACGCCTCCCTCGGTGACTTGGCTCCAATGGTAGCACCTTTGCCGATTCCGCCCCAGCCCCCTGCTTGCGCAAGGCAGATCCAATGAATAAGAAGCGCCAAGCCGCAACCAGGAGGGCGCAATGGGTTTCAAGATGGGTATCGTGGGTCTGCCGAACGTGGGCAAATCGACCCTCTTCAACGCGCTGACCAAGACGGCGGCGGCGCAGGCGGCGAATTTCCCCTTCTGCACGATCGAGCCGAATGTCGGCGAGGTCGCCGTGCCCGACGCGCGTCTCGAGAAGCTGGCCGCGATCGCCGGCTCGAAGGAAATCATCCCGACCCGGATGACTTTCGTGGATATCGCCGGTCTCGTGAAGGGCGCGTCGAAGGGCGAAGGTCTCGGCAACCAGTTCCTCGCCAATATCCGTGAAGTCGACGCCATCGCCCATGTGCTGCGCTGCTTCGAGGATGGCGACGTGACCCATGTCGAGGGCCGTGTCGATCCGGTGGCCGATGCCGAGACCATCGAGACCGAGCTGATGATCGCCGATCTCGAAAGCCTCGAGAAGCGGATCGCGAACCTCGCGCGCAAGGTTAAATCCGGCGACAAGGAAGCGAAAGAGGCGATGCGCCTTCTCGAGCAGGCCAAGGAGGCGCTGGAGGCCGGTCGCCCCGCCCGCACCGTCGAGGTGTCCGATGACGACCGCAAGGCGTGGAACATGCTGCAGCTGCTGACCGCCAAACCGGTTCTCTATGTCTGCAATGTCGAGGAAGGCTCCGCCTCCACCGGCAACGCGAAATCCGAGGCGGTGGCGAAGATGGCCGCCGAGCAGGGCGCGGGCACCGTCGTGATCTCGGCCAAGATCGAAGAGGAAATCAGCCAGCTCGATGCCGAGGAAGCGGCGATGTTCCTCGAAGAGATGGGGCTCGAAGAAGCCGGTCTCGATCGCCTGATCCGCGCGGGCTACGACCTGCTCGACCTTCAGACCTATTTCACCGTCGGTCCGAAAGAGGCCCGCGCCTGGACGATCCGCAAGGGTACGCTGGCACCCGCTGCAGCGGGCGTGATCCATGGCGATTTCGAACGCGGTTTCATCCGCGCCGAGACCATCGCCTATGAGGACTATGTCGCGAACAAGGGCGAAGCGGGCGCGAAGGACGCGGGCAAGTTCCGCGTCGAGGGAAAGACCTACGAGGTCAAGGACGGCGACGTGCTGCACTTCCTGTTCAACGCGTGAACGGTTCCGGGCGTCATTGCTTGGCGCCCGCCTGAACCTCTTCGATCGCGTCGATATCGACGAGTTGCCAGGACATCCCGGCGTTGCGGAAGATGCGCTTGCCGCGGTCGGGATAGTCCGCCACGTCATGGGGCAGACGCTGTCCGACCACGATCAGCCGCAAGACCTCCGTTCCCGTATTCTCGATCCCATGCGCCGCACCATCGGCGCGGTAGCCGATGAAATCGCCCGGCCCGATCTCCACCCGCTCTTCGCCGAGCCGCGCGGTGGCGGTGCCTGACAGCACGAAGACGGCCTCGTCCTCATGGTGATGACGGTGAAACTCCGTCGTCTCGAAACCCGGCTCCACCTCGATGATGTGAAAGCCGAGGCCCTTCAGCCCGGTCGCGTCTCCGAGGCTCTTGTTGGTCCGCCGCGCCTTGGTGTTGAGGAAATGCGTTTTCGCCAACCCCTCCATCGCGGCAATCTCGCCGGCCCGGATCAGGTATCGGTCTTCGCTCATCAGAGCCCCCCTTCCAAATGCTCCAAATATCCCCGCCGGAGGCATCCGCCCCCTCAGCCAGCGATCCGGTCCAAGATAGCAGAGACGTCGCTGCTCGCCATCGCCCCGGTGGTGCGCCCGGCCGCGCCGTCAAGGCGGGTCGCGACGAAGGCATCGGCGACGAGAGGGGGCGCAAAACGGATCAACAGGGACGCGGTGAGAAGCAGCGCGAGCCGCTCGGCAAACCAGCGCGCCTCGGCTTCGGGAGGAAGCGCGGGCCAGCGCGCGACATGCTCCTGCAGCGCCGCGTCATAGCGCGCATCGGCGCCATGCGCGGCCAGCAATTCGGCGCGCAGCGTTTCGGCGGCAAGCGGTTCCTTTGCCAGAGTGCGCAGGATGTCGAGGCAAATCACGTTGCCCGAGCCTTCCCAGATCCCGTTCAGCGGCGCTTCGCGGTAGAGCATCGGCATCGGGCTGTCCTCGACATAGCCGATGCCGCCCAGCACCTCCATCGCCTCGTAGGTCACGACCGGGCAGCGTTTGTTCGAGAGGTATTTCGCCAGCGCCACGCCGATCCGGGCAAAGGCGCGGTCTTCGGGCGCGGTGCCGTCGAAGGCTTGCGCGACCCGCATGCCAAGGATCAGCGCGCCTTCCCATTCGAGCGCAAGATCGGCCAGAACCGCCCGCATCAACGGCTGGTCGATCAACCGGCGCTGGAAGGCGGCGCGATGGGTGGCCCAGTGATGGGCCTCGGAGATCGCGGCGCGCATCAGCCCGGCCGGTGCCAGCGCGGTATCGAGCCGGGTATGATGGACCATCTCGATGATCGTGGGCACGCCGCGGCCTTCCTCGCCCAGCAGATAGGCATGCGCGCCCTCGTATTCGATCTCGGAGGAGGCATTCGCGCGGTTGCCGAGCTTGTCCTTGAGGCGCTGGATGCGGATCGCGTTGCGTTCGCCCTCCAGCCAGCGCGGCACGAGAAAGCAGCTCAGCCCCTTGTCGGTCTGCGCCAGTGTCAGGAACCCGTCCGACATCGGGGCCGAGCAGAACCATTTATGCCCCGTGAGCCGCCAATGCCCGTCCGCGGGGGTGGCGCGGGTGGTATTGGCGCGCACATCGGACCCGCCCTGCTTTTCCGTCATCGCCATGCCCAGCGTCGCGCCTGTCTTCTCGCCGATCGGCAGCACGCGGGGGTCGTAACTGCGCGCGGTCAACCGCGGCTGCCAGATCCTTGCGATCTCGGGCGTGGCCGAAAGCGCAGGCACCGCGGCATAGGTCATCGTCATCGGACAGCAGGTCCCGGGTTCGACCTGGCTCGCGAGATAGACCATCGCGGCATGGGTGGCGTGACCGCCCGGGGTTCCCTCCCAGGGCAGGGCGGCATAGCCGGCGCCGATCCCGGCCTCCATGAAGCGGTGATAGGCGGGATGAAAGCGCACCTCGTCGAGCCTGCGCCCGCCGGTGTCGAACAGGTGCAGCTCCGGAAGATGGCGATTGGCGTCGCGCGCGGCCTCGCGCATATCCGACGTTCCGAGCGTTCGGCCATAGGCGGCAAGCACCTGTTCCTGACCGCCGGCGCGGGCGATCGCCTCGCGCAGGGGGCGGTCGGAAGCCCAGAGGTCTAGCTCGCCGCGCGCCGGCGGCTGGTTCTCCACGAGATGGGTGGGCAGATCGGAACGCGGGTCGGGTGTGGTCATGGCGGGCTCCTCCTGCGAACGAGGGTAGGGCAGGGGCGCGCGCGGGGCGAGGAAAACGCCACGGCAGGCCTTTTCCGCCCGCTCTCGCCGCCTAGATCACAGCCCGAAGGGAGACCGATCATGAGCAAGTGGACCAAATCCGACGAGGCGCTCGCCAAGCTGACCCCCGAGCAATACCGGGTGACGCAGGAAAACGGCACCGAGCGCCCCTGGACCGGCGAATATACCGAAAACAAGGCGAAGGGGATCTATGTCGACGTGGTCTCGGGCGAGCCGCTCTTTGCCTCCTCGACGAAATACGAATCCGGTTGCGGCTGGCCGTCCTTCACGCGTCCCCTCTTCGATGACCATGTCGTCGAGCTGACCGATACGAGCCACGGGATGACACGCGTCGAGGTGCGTTCGAAACATGGTGACAGCCATCTGGGCCATGTCTTTCCGGACGGGCCGCGCGATCAGGGGGGCTTGCGCTATTGCATCAACTCCGCCTCGCTGCGCTTCGTACCGCTCGAGGAGATGGAGGCCGAGGGCTATGGCGATCTGATAGGCAAGGTCGAATAGGGCAAGGGTCTTTACCTTTCGCGACCCCGGTGGCAGGGTCTCGCGCGACACGAAAACCGAACTCGAAAAGGGGGCGCGGGAATGCGCAAGCTGGAACTTGGCCAGAGCGGGATCATGGTCTCGGAAATCTGCCTGGGCACGATGACCTGGGGCAGCCAGAACACGGAAGCGGAAGGGCATGCGCAGATCGACGTGGCGCTCGATCGCGGGGTGAACTTTCTCGACACCGCCGAGATGTACCCGGTCAATCCGGTGACGCCGGAAACCGCCGGCCGGACCGAGGAGATCGTCGGCACCTACCTCGCCAAGCGCGGCAAGCGCGATGACCTGGTGATCGCGACCAAGATCACCGGGGAAGGCTCGAACGCGATCCCGGGCGGGCCCGCGATCAGCCCGGCACGGATCCGTCAGGCGGTCGAGGATTCGCTCAAGCGTCTGCAAAGCGATTACATCGACCTCTACCAGTTCCACTGGCCCAATCGCGGCTCCTACCATTTCCGCAAGACCTGGCGCTTCGATCCGTCGAAGCAGCCGTCGAAAGAGGCGGTGCTCGAGGACATGAGCGCCTGTCTCGAGACGCTCGAGGAGCTGAAGGCCGAGGGCAAGATCCGCGAATTCGGCCTGTCGAACGAATCTGCCTGGGGCACCGCGCAATGGCTCCAGCTCGCCGAGGCGGGCAGGGGGCCGCGCGTTCAGGCGATCCAGAACGAATATTCGCTGATGTGCCGGCTCTACGATCTCGATCTGGGCGAGCTGGGCCAGCACGAGCAGGTGACGCTGCTGGCCTATTCGCCGCTCGCCGCGGGGATCCTGACCGGCAAGTATTCGGGCGATGTCACACCCGAGAAGACGCGCCGCTCGCTGGTGCACAATCTGGGTGGCCGTGCCAACCCACGCGCCTTCGACATCGCCGATCGCTATTGCGATCTTGCGCGGGAGGCCGGGTTCGATCCCGTCACGATGGCGGTTGCCTGGGTGATGAGCCGGCCCTTCCCGGTGATCCCGATCATCGGTGCGACCTCTGTCGAGCAACTGATGCCGAACCTCGACGCGGCGGGCGTGGAGCTCCCGAAGGAGCTCCTCGAAAAGATCGCGGTGACGCATCAGCAAAACCCGATGCCGTACTGATGCGCGGCGCCGCGGTTCTTCTCCTCGGAGCTCTGACGCTTTCGGGATGCATGCCCGCGGCGCTCACGCCTTTGCGCAGCCCGGAGGCCCGGATCTCCTCGGCCGCGCTTTTCGAACCTGAGCGGTTCGCGGGCGATTGGCACGTCGTGCAGAGCGGCGTGGCCGGATGTTCGGGCGCGCAGCACTGGACATGGGACGGGCAGGGTGCCTACCAGGTGAGCGGCACGGATTGCGCGGGCGCGCAGAAACCGCTCGATGACCGGGTTGTCCTGACCGGGCCGGGGGGGCGCCTCGCCGCACGCCGCGCCTATGAGGGCGAGCCGATCTTCGTGCTCTGGGTCGATCAGGATTACCGGATCGCGGCGCTCGGCACGCCCTCCGGGCGCTGGGGGGTGATCCTGTCGCGCCAATCGCCCGCGCGGCCCGATCTTCTCTCCGCCGCCCGCGAGGTGATGGATTTCAACGGCTACGATCTGGCGAGGCTCCAGTGAGCGAGGCGCCGGCCCATCTCTGGGTCTGGGTAACGCTTTTCGCCGCCGCGGTTCAGACGCTGCGCTTCATGCTGCAAAAGCTGCTGGCCGGTGCGCAACTTTCGGTGGGCGGTGCGACCTTTTCGCGCTTCCTGTTCGGGTTTCCGCTGGCCGCGGCCGCCGCTCTCGCCTTCATCGCGGGATCAGGCTCGCCCTGGCCGCATCTGAGCGGTGCCTTCTGGGGCTATGTGATCGCAGGCGGTGCGACGCAGGTCGCGGCGACCTTTCTCACAGTCGCGCTCTTCGGCTTGCGCAACTTCGCGGTCGGCGTGGCTTTCACCAAGACCGAGACCGTGCAGGTCGCCCTGTTCTCTGCCGTTATCCTAGGTGAGTGGGTCGGGCCGCTCGGATGGGTCGGGATCGTGATCGGGCTTGCCGGTGTGCTGTTTCTCACCAAGCCGCCAGAGGGCGGGTTCGCCCTGCGCGCCGCGCTCTACGGGATCGGCGCGGGGGCGCTCTTCGGGCTGTCCTCGATCTTCTATCGGGGCGCGACGCTGGAGCTGGAGCCGCTCGGCTTCTTCGCCCGCGCGATCGTGGCGCTGGCCTGCGCAACCTTCGTGCAAAGTCTCGGAATGGGGCTCTATCTGCGACTGCGCGAACCGGGCCAGTTGTGCCGTGTCTTCGCGGCTTGGCGGCGGACGGTTCTGGTCGGGATCACCGGGGTACTGGGTTCGGCGGGCTGGTTCACGGCCTTCTCGCTGCAGAACGCGGCTTTCGTGCGGGCTTTCGGGCAGGTGGAGATCGTGTTCACGCTGCTCGCCTCGGCGCTGGTCTTTCACGAAAAGCTGCATCGGCGCGAGGGGATCGGGATCGCGCTGGTGATGCTCTCGCTGATCGTGATCGTGCTGGCGGGGCGCTAGAGCCCGATCCGGCGAAATTCCGAGCGCGGGCCGCGATTGTCGAAGAACGGCACCGAATGCGGCGATCCGAGCGGGTGATCGGTGGTGATCAGCGCCGCGATCTCGGCCAGCACGACCTCGGTGATGAAGGGCAGATTGAGCGCACGGGCTTCCGGCAGGGGCACCCAGTGCAGATGCGAGAGCTCGTCGCAGGCGCGCGAGAAATCATCGAGATCGCCGTGGATCGCGCCCGCGTCGATCAGGAAGAACCGGGCATCGAAGCGCCGGGGGCGGCCGGGGGGCGTGATCGCGCGGAAGACGAAGCGCAGATCGGCGGCCGACGGGGCGAAACCCAGATCCGCGAAAGCCTGCCAGTCGGGCGGCACCTCTCCGGGCCAACGGCCCGGTTGCCCCAGAACGAGGCCGGTTTCTTCCCACAATTCCCGCAGGGCCGCGGCCGCGAGCGCCGCGCCGATGCCGCTTGGCGCGTCATCCTCGAGCCGCGCCACGTCGAGCGCGGGCAGCGGGGCGGCGAGCGGGACGTTCCAGTCATCCGGATCGAGCGCGCCTCCGGGAAAGACGTATTTCGAGGGCATGAAGGCGGCCCCTTCTCCGCGCTGTCCCATCAAGACGCGCGGAGGGTCGCCGCCCTCGCGGCGCAACACGATCACGGTCGCCGCATCGCGCAGCGCGCTCTTGTCGGGAGCTCCAGTCGTCGTCTCAGTCATGAACAGGGTCCCCGCCGCCGAAACCATGCATCCGCCGCGACCACTGGATCGCGACGAGCATTCCTTTCATCAGCGGCAACAGGGCCGCCGAAAGCACGATCGACCCGGTGCCGAACAATGCGATCATCTGCCAGGGCTCGGGCCGGAAGGCGATGAAGAAGGCCGCCATGAGCGGGATCATCAGGTGCCCGACGATCAGGATGGTGAGATAGGCCGGTCCGTCATCGGCGCGCTGATGCGAGAGATCCTCGCCGCAGGCCGGGCAGGCGTCACGTACCTTGAGATAGCCGCGCAGCACGCGGCCCTCGCCGCAGGCCGGGCAGCGGCATCTCAACCCGCGCAGGATCGACCGGCCGAGCGGGCGATCATCATGGGGCGGATCATCATGCTGCATCGTCTCTCCCTTCCCGCAGTCTTCTCATGCGGTCGGGGGCAGTATGGCGAGCGCGCCGGGGCTTGGAAAGAGCGTGCCGCGAGAAGATCGGGGACCCCGCGACGGAAAAGAGAATGATGCCCGTAAAAACGATATCAACGGCGCAGAAGGCGCGCCGGGAGAGACAAGGAGTAGTCAGAAATGAAATTCTTGAACAGGCAGACCGTCGTTGCAGCGCTTCTCGCGGGGACCGGCCTCGCGCTCACGCTTCCCGCCGTCGCCCAAACCGCGATGCCGGGCGCCGGGCAGGGCGGTCAGGGACAGGGGCAACAGGCAGCCCCCGGCCAAACGGGAGCGCGTGACGGCACCGGCCCGATGGCGCAACGCGATGGCACCGGACCGGTGGCCCAGAGCAATGATGCGGCGCCGATGGGAGCGGGCCCGATGGCGGGCGGCAATCGACTGCGCGGCGGGTTCGGCTTCGACATCGCGCAGTTCGACAGCAATGGCGATGGCAAGGTCACGCTCGAGGAGATCCAGGCCAAGCGTGCCGCCGATGCGAAAGCACTCGACGCGAATGGCGACGGGTCGATCTCGCAAGACGAGTTGGTGAATTTCGAGCTCGCCAAGGTGAAGGCCCGGATCGAGGCGCGGGTGAAGGCGCGTTTCGAGGCGCAGGACAGCAATGGCGATGGTCAGCTCTCGGCTGCCGAATTGTTGGCGCACCCGCTGCCGACGCGGATGTTCTCGCGGATCGATCGCAACGGCGACGGCGCGGTGGACGCTCAGGAAATGCAGAGTGCCCGCCAGTTCATGCGCGAACGGATGGGCGAAGGCAGGCATCACGACCGCGCAGGCAAGGGCGATCGCGACGGGCGCCACCGGATGGATCGCTTCGGCGCCCGCGATGGGTATGGACGTATGATGCCCGGCGGTCAGGGGCCGATGGATGGTTCCGGGATGGGGCCGGCAACCGGTCCGCGCGGCCAATGGGGCAACGGCGCGAATTGAGGCCACTCCGATGTGCTGTCCGGGGCGGGCATGCTGCCCCGGACAGCCGCTCAATTGCGCGCCCGGAGAAAGCGCGCTAGGCCTTTGGCAGTGAGAAGATGGCGCTGGATGCGATGAAGGATGCTTCCGACGAAGCCCTGCTGGAACTCTATGCGCGGGGCGATCCGACGGCTGCGCGCAGTCTGACGCTTCGTCTGGGGCCTGTGGCCTACCGGCTGGCCCATCGCTATCTCCAAGACAGGGCGGAGGCCGAGGATGTCGCGCAGGAAGCGCTCCTGCGCCTGTGGAAGATCGCGCCGGACTGGCGTCGCGGCGAGGCGCAGGTCACGACCTGGCTCTATCGTGTCGTGGCCAACCTCGCGACGGACCGGTTGCGCAAACGGCGCGGGATCGGGCTCGACGCGGCGCCCGAGATCGCGGATGAAAGCGACTCGGCGCTTGACGAGATGATGCGGCGCGACCGGATGGCGGCGCTCGAGGCGGCGCTGGCGCAGCTGCCCGAGCGACAGAGGATCGCGGTCACGTTGCGCCATATCGACGGCCTGTCCAATCCCGAGATCGCGGCCGCGATGGAAACCGGGGTCGAAGCCGTGGAAAGTCTGACGGCACGCGGGAAGCGTGCCTTGGGAAAGCTGCTTGCCGGACGGCGGGAAGAGTTGGGGTTTGGCGATGAGTGACAAGACCTTCGATCGCAATTCGGATCATCAGGCGGAAGAGGCGCTTCTTCAGGCGCTCTTTTCCGAAGCGCGTGCGCGCGCCCCGGAACCGGGCCCCGATTTTCTCGCGCGGGTCGTGGCCGATGCGCAGGGTGTGCAGGCGGGTTTCAACGACCGTTCCGGTGCGGGGAGCCCCGGAGAGGCGCGAGGCCCGAGCGGGTTTCTCGACGGTCTGCGTGGTCTGGTCGGAGGTTGGGCGACATTCGGCGGGCTGGTCACCGCCGCGCTCGCAGGGCTCTGGATCGGTTTCATGGGTGCCGAGCAGATGGGCGGTATGAGTGCGGTATTCGGCACGACGAGCGACAGTCTGGGCACGGTCAATCTCATGCCCGGCGGGGAAAGCCTCGCCTTTGTCGATGATGGAGGGTTCTGATGGCGGAAACGGGGAAAACGACCTGTCGCGGGTTGCGTTGGGCGCTCATCGGGTCGGTCGCGCTGAACCTGCTGGTCGCGGGGGCGATCGTGGGTGGCATCCTGGCCCATGACCGGCGTCCGCCTCCGCCGATGGTGCGCGATGTGAGCCTCGGGGTGCTTGGCGGGGCCTTCAGCAAGGACGACCGCGCCGCGCTTCGGGCCTCTGCGCAATCCCACGGCCCGCAATTCCGCGAGATGCGCCGCCAGGCGCGCAGCGATATGGAGACGCTGATCGCGGCGCTGCGCGAGGAGCCGTGGAACCGCGCGGAGGTGGAGCATGTGCTGGCCCGGCACAAGGAGCGGACCGTGACGCGGCTCGAGATCGGCGAGGCGCTGATCTTGCAGCGTTTCGATGCGATGGGCCCGCAGGAACGCCGCGCCTTCGCCGATCGGCTCGCCCACGCGCCGCGTTTCGACAGGCCAGACGGGCCTCCGCCCCCGCCGCAAGGGGATGCGCAGTAGGCGTGAGAGCAATGAGCGCAGGCCGGTCCCTTGCCGGCCGAGGCAAAGTCAGGCTGCGGCGATCTTCCGCGAGAGTGCCACCTGGTTGCGGCCGGTCGCCTTCGCGTTGAGAAGCGCGGCATCGGCTTCTTCGACGAGATGTTGCGGATCGTCATCGCGCAACCCGCCGAAGGCGAGCCCGATCGAGACGGTGATCCGGATCGCGCCCCCGTCCGGGAGGCGGATCGGTTGCGCGGCGATGGCGTCACGCAGGTGCCTGGCGAGGTGCTGTCCGCGATCCGGCGAGATTTCGGGCATTGCTACGAGAAATTCCTCTCCGCCGATCCGCGCGATCAGTTCGACCCCGCGCAGATGGGTCTTGAGTGCCTTGCCGAACGCGGTGAGGACATGGTCGCCAGCGCTATGCCCAAAGGTGTCGTTGATCCGCTTGAAGCGGTCGAGATCGAGAAGCATCACCATGAAGGGCCGCCCGGTCCGGCGCGCGCGCTCGGACAGGCGTGCCAATTGGGTCGTGGCGAAGCGGCGGTTGTGAAGGCCGGTCAGCGGATCGACCGTCGCGAGGCGCAGACCCTCGTTGACCGAAATACGCAACCTGTCGTGGAGCCGCTTGCGCGCGAGCTGGGCCCGCAGGCGTTGCGCGGCCTCTTCGGCGGCGAGCGGAGCCGAGAGATCCGCAGGCAGGAGATCATCGGCCCCCAGGTCGAGTGCGGTCGCCTGCGTCTCGTGCGCGAAGCGAGGGACCGCGATCGCGATCACCGCGTCTCGGGTGGCGGCGTGCGATCGGAGTTCGGACATCAGCCGCAACCCGTCATGGGGGCGTGCCGGATCCGCCTCTATCACGAAGGCCTCGGGGGCCGCATCGTCGGCTCTCCGGATCGGAGCGTCTTCACTCAGCACCTCGATCCGGTCGCCGGGAAGAGTGCGCGCCAGCGCCATCTTCCAGCGCAATGCGGTTTCCCGGGTGCGGGCGATGAGGCCGATCCGGACGGGCGCGACATAATCGTCGGCCGTTTCGGCAAATCCCAATTCGCGGAAGGTCAAGGCGCGCAGGGCGAAATCCTCGGCGCTGGCATGGGCCCGCAGCAGGCTGCGCAGCCGTGCCATCAGGACAAGTTCGTCGATCGGCTTGGAGAGCACCTCGTCCGCCCCGGCCTCGAGCAGTTCGAGGCGCAGAACCGGATCGTCGCGCCTTGTGAGCGCGATGAGCGGGATATGCCGCGTCTCCGCATCCGCGCGCAGGCATGCGATCATTTCGGTGCCCGTCATATCGGGAAGATCGACATCGGCGAGGATCAGTCCGGGGCGTTCGCTCGCGGCGATCGCGATTGCCTCCGCGCCGTTTGCGGCCTGAAGCGTCGCGTAATGCGCGCCGGTCAGTTTCGCTTTTAGGACGATGCGGTTGGTCGCGACATCATCCACTATCAGGATCGATCCCGCCATCTCTCGTCCGCTCCCCGATTGCACTCCGCTCTGTCTCGACCGGTGACTTGAAGATACGGGACGATCAGTTAACAAAGCGTTTCCGGTAATCAGGAGGTGGCCCAGATGCGGCACGAAGATGCTCATGTTCTCGCGATCCGCACCTTGGGCTGGATGGCCTCGCAAGAGGGTCTTCTCGACGGGTTCCTCTCGGTCTCGGGTGCGAGTGCGGAAGATCTTCGCACACAGGCGGATGATCCGGATTTTCTGACGGGCGTGCTCGATTACCTCTTGATGGAGGATCGCTGGGTGCTCGAATGCGCCGCGGAGCTCGGTGTGCAGCCGGAGACGATTATGGGCGCACGCACCGTTCTCGGGCGGGGCGATCTGCGGCACTGGACGTAGGCTCCCGCTCGGGGCAGTCTAGCCCCGAGAAGGGCAGCGGAGGCATGATGGCAGGAACCAGGATTCGGGCAGTATTGTTCGACAAGGACGGTACGCTTTTCGATTTCGACGCGACCTGGGGAGCCTGGGCGAAGGCGCGCATCGAGGCGATGGCGCGCGACGACGCACATGCGATGTCTCTCTCTGCCGCGATCGGCTTCGATCTTGAGCAAGTGGAGTTCGAGGCGGATTCGGCGGTGATCGCGGGCACGGTCGAGGAGGCCGCGGAATTGTTGCTTCCGCACCTGCCCGGACGCGAGCTCGACGAGCTTGTCGCCGAACTCGACGCCGCCGCGCGGGAGGTTCCGCTGGTCGCACCGGTTCCGCTCGCCCCATTGCTGACGGAGCTGCGCGGGGTCGGGATGCGGCTCGGGATCTGCACCAATGATGCGGAGGCCACGGCCCGCGCCCATGCCGCCCGCGCGGGCGTGACCGAGTTGTTCGACGTGATCATCGGTTATGACAGTGGCCATGGTGCGAAACCGACCCCGCGCCCGCTCCTGGCCTTCGCGGATGCGCTCGAGATCGCCCCCGAGGAAATCGTCATGGTGGGCGACAGCCTGCATGACATGAAAGCCGCGCGGGCCGCGGGAATGATCGCGATCGCGGTTTTGAGCGGGCCCGCCAGACGTGCGGAACTCGAACCGGCGGCGGATGCGGTGCTCGACAATATCGGCGGACTGCCGGATTGGCTTGCGCGGCGCGGTGGCTGAGACCAGTGTGAGAGGGCGATGCATACGAGGCTTCAACATAGTCTGCTCGGGGCGCTCGCCGGACTGTTCTTCTGGTGGCTGCTGAATGCGATGCCGGACGCGCTCCCCCTGGATGCGCGCGCGGTCTTCGCCCTCGGTGTGCTCGGCGCCGTCTTCTTCGGCGCCTCGCTCGCGATGCTGGGTGAGATCGGCGCGCGCAAGGCGCTCGGCGCGGCGATCGTCATCGCTCTGCCCGTCGCGGGTCTGAGCTGGTGGGAGGCGGGCACGCTCGACCCGACGAAGTCGATCGCCGAACAGATGCGTTTCGGCCTGCTGGCGCTCTTCGTGCTGGCCTCGATCCCGTTGCCCTTCGCGATGGTCATCCTGATGCGCGGCCGGTCGGCCTGGGCCGATTATGCGGATCTCTTCGCGCATAGCTGGAACATCGTCGTGCGCTACGCGGCGGCCTGCGTGTTCCTCGCGCTGGTCTGGATCGTGCTCTACCTGTCGTCGCATTTGCTCGAACTGGTCGATATCGACGTGCTGCGGGTGCTCTTCGAACATGACCAGATCGCCTGGCCGCTCGCAGGTGCGATCTTCGGCCTCGGGTTGGCGGTGGTGACCGAGCTCGAGGAGATGATCTCGCCCGCGCTGATCCTGCGGCTCTTGCGGCTGCTCCTGCCGGCCGTGCTGGTCGTGGTGGTGGTCTTCGTCGCCGGGCTGATCTTGCGGCGCGGGGTGGTGGGCGTGCCGGGGTTCCCGGATACCGATACGCTCCTCGCAATGGCGATCGCGGCGGTGACGCTTGTATCGATCGGTGTCGAGCGCGTGGATTACGAGGCGGTGCATGCGCCGATCCTGCGGCTATCCGCACAGGGCTTGTCGCTGATCCTGCCTGTACTCGTCGCGGCGGCCGGCTGGATCGAGTGGCACCAGATCGCCGCGCTCGGCTGGACGCCCCCGCGCGTGGCCGAGGTCGCCCTGACGCTGCTACTGGCAGGCTATGCCTTGGGATATGCGGTGTCGGTGCTCTCCGGGCGGCAATGGATGGCCGGCGTGCGGCGGGTCAATATCGCGATGGCGCTCGCGCTGCTGGCGGTGGCGCTGCTCTGGCTGACGCCTCTCGTGTCGCCCAACCGGATCGCGACGCGCTCGCAGATCGCGCTCTATGAAGCGGGCAGGATCGACGCTGCGCATCTGCCGGTCGACGCCATGCAGAACGATTGGGGGCTCGCAGGACAGGAAGGCGTGGCGCGCCTGCGCGAGATGGCGCGGTCGGACCGCGCGCTGGCGGCGGTCTTCGCGCGCGATGGTTCGAAAGACGGGGCCGCGGCGGATGCGGCGGGGCGGCTTGCAGCCTTGCGGCAGGATATCGTCGTCGCGCCGGGAAGCCCCGAATTGCCGAAAGGTCTGCTTCGCGCGATCCTGACGGATGCGGGGGCGGGGAGCGCTGGGCTCTGCCTGCCTCATTCCGACGGTCGGCCGAGCTGCGCGCTCGTGCTGGGAGACTTTCTGCCCTCCCATACCGGGGAAGAGGCAATGCTGATCCGGCAGGGACCCTATTCGGACATGGTGGCGGTCTATGCCGATAGTGAGGGGCTCTGGCGCGGGACGGGGCGCGGACAGATCCGCGACGCTCAGGAGGGTGCCATCGCGCGCGGGGGGCTCGACGCGGTGATCGCGGCGGTTGCCGCGGGGAAGGCGACGCTGGTGCCGAGCGGCATTCAGGCGCTCGAGGCCGGCGGAAAGGTGCTCTTGCCGGTGGCTCCGTGAGCCGAAGGGGTTTCGAGCTTTCTTAACCTCTTGCCCCTAGCGTGCCGGGCAGGAGGACCCATGCTCGGCCTGATCAACCGTTCGATACAGAATTTCCTGACCGATACCTACGGGCCGGATCTGTGGCGTCAGGTCGCCCACCGGGTCGGCGCGCCGACAGAGGGTTACGAGCCGATGCTGCGCTATCCCGACAGGGAGACGCTCGGCCTGCTGAAGGCGGCGGGCGCTGAGTTGCGGCGGTCCCGTCCCGAACTGCTCGAGGATCTGGGGGCCCACCTGACAACCTGCGAGCCGGTTCGGCGCCTGTTGCGTTACGGCGGGCAGGATTTCGCCGGGTTTCTCTATTCGCTCAATGAGTTGCACGGGCGCGCGCGGATGGCGCTTGCCGATCTCGACCTGCCCGAGCTCGACCTCGTCGAGATCGGTTTGGGCGAGTATCGCCTGACGATAGAGGCTCCTCACCCCGGATGGGGGGCGGTGATGGCGGGGCTCATGCGTGCGATGGCCGACGATTACGGTGCGCTTGCCGTGATCGAGATGCCGACGGATTGCGACATGGAGGCGGTCCATATCCGTCTGCTCGACTGCCGCCATTCCGAGGCGCGCGGCTTTCGGCTGTCACATCATGTCGGGGCACAAGGATGAGCGGGACGCAAGCCGATCGGCAGATCATCGAGGCGGCGCAGGACCCCTCGGAAATGACGGCATTCCCTTCTTGTCTGGGGCGCTTCGCGCCGCTGATGAATGCCCTGATGCCGATGTTCCTCTGGATCGACGATGCCGGACGGATCCAGGGGCTGGGCCGGACCTTGCACAAGGCGCTCGATGAGGCGGAGGTGCTCGGCCAGCCCTTCGATCGCTTCTTCGCGATCGGCCGGCAGGGACATGGCGGATCGCTTTGCCCGAATGCGCGCGACGCGGAAGGCTATGCGCCGCGCAGCCTCCAGCCCCGGGAAAGCAGTGGTTTGCTGCGGGCGATGGCGCGGGAGCGCGCCATTCATCTGACATTGCGCGCGCGCCCGGGGCTCAGCCTGCGCGGCGAGGCCTTCGCGATGCCGGAAGCGGAGGGCGGCGGGGTCGTGATGAAGCTCAGCTTCGGTATCTACCTGCGGGAGGCGGTCGCCGCATTCAACCTGACAGAGAGGGATTTCTCGGCCGCCGATCTCGCGATGGAGATGCTCTACCTGCAGGAGGCGAAGTCGCTGGTCATGGCGGAGCTGCGGGCGCTGACCACGCGGCTCGAAACGGCCCGGAAGGAGGCCGAGACCCAGGCGCTGACCGATCCGCTGACCAAGCTTCCCAATCGCCGGGCGATGGAGCAGGCACTGACGAAGGCGATCGCCGGCGCCGCGGCAGGCGGGGCGCCGTTCGCGGTGGTTCAGATCGACCTCGATCACTTCAAGACCGTCAACGACACCCATGGCCATGCCGCGGGCGACTATGTGCTGCAATCGGTGGCCCGCATCCTTCGCGACGCCTTGCGGGCGGGCGATATCGCGGCGCGGATGGGGGGAGACGAGTTCCTGCTCATGCTGCGCGGGCGGCTCGGGCGGGATGAGGTCCGGGCACTTGCGGCGCGCCTGATAGCGCAGCTCGAGGCGCCGAAATGGTATGGGCGCAGCGAATGCCTCATTTCCGGCTCGCTCGGCGCCGCCTTCTCGCAGGACTACCTGCCGGAGGAGCTCGGGCAGGTCCTGGGCGATGTCGATCACGCCACCTATGCCTCCAAGGAAGCGGGGCGGGGATGTCTGCGCTTCGCGCGGCCGCCCTCGATGTGAGGGAGGGCTGAAGACGCCACTTCCCGACGCTTTGCCCTTTTCCTCGCCCCTCGCGATCGGATATGGGGCAGCGCATGAAACAGGGCTATCCCATTGCCCGGGCAGGGCAGCGCATCGGATTGCTGGGCGGATCCTTCGATCCCGCCCATGACGGTCATGTGCTGATCACGCGCGAGGCGCTGCGCAGGTTCGGGCTCGATCGGATCTGGTGGGTCGTGAGCCCCGGCAATCCGCTCAAGGCGCATGGGCCGGCGCCGCTCGCGCAACGGATGGCGCAGGCGCGGCGCCTTCTCGGAGGCGATCCGCGCGTCGAGGTGACCGATATCGAGGCCCGTCTCGGGACCCGGTTCACGGCCGATACGCTGCGGTCCCTGCGCGCACTGTATCCGGGCGTGAAATTCGTCTGGCTTATGGGCGCGGACAACCTCGTGCAGTTCGACAAATGGGAGCAGTGGCGCGAGATCATGGAGACCGTGCCGGTCGGCGTGCTGGCCCGTCCCGGATGGCGCACCGAGGGCCGCTATGCGCGTGCCGCGCGGATCTACCGCGCCGCCGAGATGCCTTTCTGGGCCTCCCAACGCCTTGCCGAGGGGCCGACACCGCGCTGGTGTTTCGTCAATATCCCGATGTCGCGTCTCTCCTCGACGGAAATCCGCCAAAGCGGCGGTTGGGTGCGCGACTGAGCTCGCCCCCTCCTTGAACCCGGACCGAACGCCACGCTAGGCTCGACCGGTCATCAGGGAGAATCGACACATGAAGGCGCTTTCACGGCGGCGGATTCTGGGCGGCATGGCAGGCGGCGCCAGCCTCGTTGCGATGCCCCGGGTGTTGCGTGCACAGGGAAGCGTCGCGTCGAGCGAGGCTCTGGTGCGCGCGGCCGGACTGAGCGGCGATGTGAGCTTCGTCGTGGCCGATCTGCGCAGCGGGCAGATCCTCGAACATCGCAACGGCGCGAAGGCGTTGCCGCCGGCCTCGGCGCTCAAATCCATCACCTCGCTCTATGCGCTCGAAATGCTGGGTTCGGAGTTCCGGTTCGGAACCCGGCTGATCGCGACGGGGCCGGTTTCCAGGGGGCTCATCCAGGGCGATCTGGTGCTCGCCGGAGGCGGTGACCCGACACTTTCGACCGACGATCTGGCCGCGATGGCCGCGAAGCTCGCCGCGCAGGGCGTGCGCGGGGTGACGGGACGGTTCCTGACCTGGTCCGGGGCCTTGCCCTATGCCCGCGAGATCGCCGAGGATCAGCCCATCTACGCGGGCTACAACCCGTCGATCTCGGGCCTGATGCTGAATTTCAACCGCGTGCATTTCGAGTGGAAGCGCGAAGGGAATGGCTGGGCCGTCAGCATGGATGCGCGGGGGCGTGACGCACGGCCCCCCGCCTACACGACGAAGGTCTCGGTCGCGGCACGCGCGAAACCCGTTTTCAGCTATTCGGATCGCGGCGGTATCGAGGAATGGACGGTCGCGTCGGCGGCACTGGGACGGGCCGGGAGCCGCTGGCTGCCGGTGCGCCACCCGGCGAGTTATGCGGGCGATGTGTTCCAGACGCTGGCGCGCGCGCAGGGTGTGCCGCTGCCCGTGCCGCGGGAGGCGGTGGCGCTGCCCGCAGGGCGCGACCTAGTGGGCGATGCCAGCGACCCCCTGTCGCCCCTGCTGCATGCGATGATGAAATACTCGACCAATCTGACTGCGGAAGCGGTGGGCATGACCGCCAGCGCCCGGTTCGGCCCGGTCGGGTCGCTGCCGGCATCCGGCAAGGCGATGACCGACTGGCTCGCCGCGCGCACGGGCGTGCAGTCGGCGCATTTCACCGATCATTCCGGGCTGCGCGCGGATGCGCGGATCTCGGCGCGTGACATGGTGACGGCGTTGCGGATGCTTGGGCCGCAACGCGGTCTGAGAGGGCTGATGAAGCCCTTCAAGCTCCGCGACGAGACGGGGCGCGCGGTCAAGGATCAGCCCTTCGCCGTCGATGCGAAGACCGGGACGCTCAATTTCGTCTCCACGCTTGCAGGCTACATGACTGCGCCCGACGGGACAGAGCTGGTTTTCGCGATCTTCACCGGCGACTTGCCGCGACGGGAGCGCGCCGGGACCGAGCTTCGGCCGCCCGGGGCACGGTCCTGGCTCAACTCCTCGAAGATCCTCCAAAGTCAGCTGCTCGCGCGGTGGGCTGCGGTCTACGGCAGTTGATCGCTTTGCCTGCGGCGGGGCGGCAGGCTGTGGCGCAAGGCGAGCAAGTCGGACGAGGCGCGAACGCGTCGGGACGAAGTGATGTCTGACGCGTGCTCAGAGCGTCAGGTGGCGGACGCGGGCACCCCACTCGATCGCCACCGCATGGAGCCGGTCGATCGCCAGTTCGCCACGGATCTCTTCGAGCAGCCGCAGCTCGGTCTGCCGGATCGTGCCATCCGCCGCGGCCACGTCGCAGGCCAGCGCATAAGCGGTCTCGAAGAGGCGCTCGGGCAGGGCGTCGCGGATCAGGCCGAACAGGGCCTCGAGCCCGTCCTCCTCCTCGAAGAGCGAGAAGACCGAGCGCGAGACGCGCGCGAGCCGGTCGATATCGTAATCCGCGAAGAGGGGCATGTGATCGACGATGCGGTTGATCGCGACCAGTTCGGAGGTGGGCACGTCTTCGTCCGCCGCGGAGACGGCGACCATGACGGCGACAAGCGCATCCTGAGGCGAGAGCGAGGCGAGAATATCGGGCAATGGATCGGCTCCTGAGCAGGGTTCGGGTGCTAATTATTGACTGTCCCGTTCCGCTTCAATAGGTGGATCGCGATCGGGCGCGACGGGCGCGCCCCAGTGAGGTATGCCATGACGAGCTTGCGTGACGCCGCGATGAAATCCAAGGCCTGGCCCTTCGAAGAGGCGCGCCGGGTTCTCAAGCGTTACGAGAAGCGCGACCCGGAGAAGGGCTATGTGCTGTTCGAGACGGGCTACGGGCCCTCGGGGCTGCCGCATATCGGCACTTTCGGCGAGGTGGCGCGCACCACGATGATCCGCCGCGCCTTCGAGGTGATCTCGGATATCCCCACGAAACTGCTGTGCTTCTCGGACGACATGGACGGGATGCGCAAGGTGCCGACCAACGTGCCCAACCAGGACATGCTGCGCGAGCACGAGCAGAAACCGCTGACCTCGGTCCCCGATCCGTTCGGCGAGTTCGACAGCTTCGGCAACCACAACAACGCCATGCTGCGCCGCTTCCTCGATACGTTCGGCTTCGAATACGAATTCGCGAGCGCCACCGACTATTACAAGTCGGGCAAGTTCGACGACATGCTGATCCGTGCGGCGCATGAGTACGATCAGATCATGGCGATCATGCTGAAATCGCTCCGCGAAGAGCGGCAGCAGACCTATTCCTGCTTCCTGCCGATCCATCCTGAAACCGGCCGCGTGCTTTACGTTCCGATGAAGGAAGTGGATGCGAAGAACGGCACCGTTACCTTCGATGACGAGGACGGGCGCGAATGGACGCTGCCGGTCACCGGCGGCAATGTGAAGCTGCAATGGAAGCCCGATTTCGGGATGCGTTGGGCCGCGCTCGACGTCGATTTCGAGATGTATGGCAAGGACCACTCGACCAACACGCCGATCTATGACGGGATTTGCCGCGTGCTGGGCGGGCGCGCGCCGGAGCATTTCACCTACGAGCTGTTCCTCGACGCCAATGGCGAGAAGATCTCGAAGTCGAAGGGCAACGGGCTGTCGATCGATGAATGGCTGACCTATGCCGCGACCGAGAGCCTGAGCTATTTCATGTATCAAAAGCCGAAGACCGCGAAGCGGCTCTGGTGGGACGTGATCCCGAAGGCGGTGGACGAATATCACCAGCAGCTGCGCGCCTATCCCGACCAAAGCGTCGATCAGCAGGTCAACAACCCGGTCTGGCACATCCATGGCGGCACCCCGCCGGAAAGCAAGATGGTCGTGCCGTTCTCGATGCTGCTCAATCTCGCGAGCGTGGCGGGGGCGTCGGACAAGGACGGGCTATGGGGCTTCATCAAGCGGTACGCACCCGAGGCGAGCCCCGAGGGCAATCCCGACCTCGATCAGGCGGCCGGCTTCGCGCTGCGCTATTTCGAGGATTTCGTGAAGCCGACCCTCGAATTCCGCCTGCCGACCGATCAGGAGCGCGCGGCGCTCGAAGATCTCGTGGCGGCGCTGAAATCGGAACAGACGGCGCTCGACCAGATCGCGCGCAAGAACGCGGCCGCGGGCAGCGACGAGGCTCTGCCGGAGGTCGACTATCACAGCGACGAGTTCCTGCAATCGGTCGTCTTCGCGATCGGCAAGAACCATGAATTCGGCAATCTGCGGGACTGGTTCAAGGCGCTCTACGAGGTGCTTCTGGGCCAGTCGCAAGGGCCGCGCTTCGGTGGGTTCATCGCGCTTTACGGTGTCGACGAAACGGTGGCGCTGATCGAGCGGGCGCTGGCGGGCGAACTGGTCGCCTAAGCCTTCCAGAGACGGTACCAGCCGCCCCAGCGAGCGCCGAGGGCGGCGGGTTTTTCCGCGAAGAGACGCGCGCCGAGAGCGAAGGCCTCGCTCTCGAGCCGCGTCATTTCCGTCTCGATCAGGCGGGTGAGGGCCGAACGCGGCTCGGGAGCGAGGTGTTCGGGCGCGGCGAGTGCCAGAACATGGAGGTCGTGGTGGTCTCCGACCAGCTCGCCCAGAATGTCGAGCGCATCTTCGCGCGGGTGCAGCATCTCCGGCCAGATCGGGGCGAGCAGGCGCGTATGATACCAATGCTGCTTCACCCGCGTGCGCCAGGCGTGGAGGTCTTCATTCTTGCCCGAGGCGCGCGCTTTCTTCATCCGTTTCCGGCAGTCCTCGAGTGTCGCCAAAAGTCCGTCCTCGTAGGCGGGCCAGCCCTTGCCACGGACTTTCCAGTGCTTGGCGCGCTTCCGGATCTCCGAGATCCGTTCGGCGAAAAGGGAGAAGGCGGCAGCGTCGATCTCGGTGTGAAGAGGGCGCAACGCCTCGAGCATCGCCCGCGCCGCAGCCGCGCCATCGAGATCCGGACCTTCACGCCCCAGTCGTAACAGCGTCGCGCGCATCACCTCGGCATCGCGCATTCCGGAAACCCCGAAAGCGGCTTCGGAAAGAGCTTTGTTCTCGCGGGGGAAATCGTCGAAGCGGGGCGCGAAGAGGCGCAGCAAGCCCCGGGTTTTCTTGATGTTCTTGCGCAGGGGATGGACCGAGCGCGACTCGCTCTCGACCTGTCTGAGCGCGGCTTTCAGTTCACCGCGAGCGACCCGGCGCAGCATCGTGGACGGGCTCTTTTCGTCGCGCGAAATCGCATAGGCCATGAGGCTCTCCGCTCGGCTACGCTCCGTTTCTCGCGCCATGATATGACAGGGGCGTGACGCTGTCAGCGTCCGCTGATCTCAGGTCTTCTTTAACCTTTCTCTCTAGCTCTTGTCCCGCCGAGGCACCCCCCGGTGGCGATCGCCACAAGGCTGATGGCCGGGGCGGGCGGGAAACTGGACAAGAGGTTGGCTGATGAACGTCGCGATTACCGAAGGGCTGGTATTGACCCCGCCCGCATTCGCCGAAGGGCTGGATCAATGGTCGAGCGAGGACGGGATGCCCGGCTCGACGACTTACGAGGGCGCGGCCAATGCGGTGCTCGTCCCGGCGGATGCGGATTTCGACGGCTGTCTGGAAATGCTCAAGACGCAGACGCTGCAAAAGCTACGTTATATGGGTGACACGCCGATCCTGCCCGGCACCTATCTGCGGATTCGCACCCGGGTGAAGGCGGTGAGCGGCAATCTGCCCGAGATCCGCATCGCCGGGCATGCGGTGAGCGGCAGCGGCGCCCATGTCGGCGGGTTGATCGAGGTCGGGCCGACCACGCTTCTGCAGAGCTATGGAAAGGTGGTCGAGATCTCCGCGATCGTCGGGACGGGCAACCGGGTCGGCGTGGATATGCCCTGGGGGCTCTCCGCGGTCCATGGGCATTTCGGGCTCGATCTGACGGGGCCCAATGGCGGGGTCCTCCGGATCGACGATTTCGAGATCGAGGACGTGACCGAGGCCTTCCTGCGCGACCTCATGGGCTGGGTGGATGTGCGGGATTTCGGTGCGGTGGGGGACGGGGCGACGGATGACAGCGCCGCCTTCGTCGCCGCAGATCAGGCCGCGGATGGGCGCAAGCTCCTTGTCTCGGCTGGGAGTTACTTTCTCGCCAATTCGATCTCGCTTTCTTCGCCGGTGGAGTTCGTGGGCACGCTGGTGATGCCGGCCTCGGCGAAGCTCGCCCTGTTGTCGTCTTTCGATTTTCCGACCTATGCGGAAGCCTTCGGGGATGAGCTCGAAGGGTTCAAGAAGGCGTTGCAGGCGCTCTTCGGTTATACCGATCACAACGTGCTCGACCTGAAGGGGCGGCGCGTCGAAGTGAGCGAACCGATCCGGATCGAGGAGTTGGCGCCGGATCTTGCGAGCTTCTCGAACCGCAGGGTACTGCAAAACGGCCAGTTCAACGTGATCGCGGGCGCGGCATGGGACGATGAGGTGGTGAGTTCGCAGGCGACCTACTCGACCGCGCTCTCGATGCAGCTGACCAATGTGGCCAATATCGCCAATATCCCCGTGGGCGCGCGGGTCAGCGGAACTGGGGTCGGCCGCGAGGTCTATGTGAAATCGAAGAATGTGGGGGCGGGGACGCTCTATCTTTCGCAGCCCCTTTACGGCGGCTCGGGCACCCGGACCTATACCTTCACCCGCAACCAGTACATCCTCGACTTTTCAGGGATGGAAAAGCTCGACCGGTTCAATGTCGCCAATGTGGAGTTCCTCTGCAACGGCGCCGCGAGTTGCATCCTGCTCGCGCCCGAGGGCCAGATGTTCCAGATCCGCGACAGCTATGTCGTACGCCCCAAGGACCGGGTGATCACCTCGATCGGGCGCGGCTGTCAGGATCTGCTGATCGACGGTTGCCAGTTCCTGTCGAACGAGATGCTGGTGCCGGCGCAGGATCGCACGACGATGGTGCTCAACGTGAATGCCAATGACACGAAGATCCGCGACTCGCGTTTCGTGCGCTTCGGGACGACCTTCGTGCTCAACGGTTCGGGGCACCTGATCGTCGGCAACCACTGGTTCCAGGGCGACGAGGAGATCAACGGGGTTCGGGTGGCGGGCCTCGTCTTCACCCAGACGAATGTGCAATCGGCGGTGACGGGCAACTACATCGACAATTCGGTGATCGAGTGGACGAACGAGCACGATGCCCATCCCGACTTCTCGAACGAATACAGCTTTGGCGGGCTGACGATCACCGGCAATACCTGCGTGTGCATCAACGTCGCGCCGTGGTTCTCATGGCTGTCGATCAAACCCTACGGGGCGGGGCATTTCGTGCAGGGCCTGAGCGTGGCGAACAATGTCTTCAAGTCATTGAACGGCAGCATCGACCGCATCGAGAAGGTCGATACGAGTTTCGCCGATCTCGACCGCGGGCGGATGCGCAATGTCGTCTTCGAGGGCAACATGTTCAACGCGGTGACCCAGATCACCCAGAACCCGGTGATGCTCGAGGTCAATCAGGGCACGGCGCAGACGGTCTGGACGGTCGATCCGGCCGGGTATCTTCCGTTCGGCGGCTGGGCGCGCAATGTCCAGAGCCTGGTGGCCGAGGGGATGGTTCGGGATGCCGCCGGGGCGCAGGTCACCGCGATGCCCTATGTCGCCGTCGAGCAGGGGGCCGACAAGACGCTCGCGACGATCAACTGGCCCGAGGCCGCGAAGGGGCGCCTGCAGGTCACCTTGCGGATGGACAACCCCATCTGATCGGCTCGCATCGCGAGAAGCAAAAAACGGCGCGCGAAGGAGGTTTCGCGCGCCGTTTCCGCATGAGGCCGGCGGTTATGTGAGGTCCTCGGGACCGAGACGCCAGGCGCGCCCGAAGCCGCCGTTGAGCGCGCCCGACAGCGGGCGCAGCTCGAAGAAGAGGAAATCCGGCAGGTCGATATAGAGAGCCGATTTCGGATGGTCCGCCAGCCAGCGATCGCGCATCGAAGGGAAGCGGAGCTCGTCGCGATGGACGGGCCGGGCCTCGATCTGCAGCGACAGGCGCGGGTGCGTGAGAGGATCGCCCCTGGGGCCCGGTTCACCGATCAGGAGCCCCGCGCGCGGGTCGGTCCTGAGTGCCGTCGTATGGGCCGCCAGTCCGGAGACGAGAGTGAGCAGTTCCCCCTGCGGGCCGGGGCCGAGGGCGATGCGGGTCACCGAAGGGTGCCCCGTCTCCGGATCGAGCACGCCGAGGCTTGCGAAGCGCGCCGCCGCGATGAGATCGCGGGCGAGCTTGCGCGCCTCCCGGTCAGCAGGGCGGAACGGGCTCGTTTTGGGGACGTCTTGCGGCATCTCTATGATCCTGCGAACCGCGCGTCGGGACAAACGGCGCGGGGGCCTTTGTGCTTCTGACAGTAGCTTGTCCCGCGGCTCCTGCAAGCCATCCGCGCCGGGACGCGTCGCCTGAGCCCAAGCTCGAATCGTGGAAGAGGCGAAGGCGTGGTCGGGCGTGCGACCGAGGTTTGACCACCGGGTAAATTCGACATTTCCGCTGTTTGGGCCTGCCCTCTGAACACGCAACCATTTGAATGTGCGTGTGAAATTTTCTCGGCTGCGCATAAAATTTACAGATTACGCGGCGAACCTGTCAAAATATTTACAGAAAAAATCAATTTATAAATGGGGTTACATGAATATTAACGAATGAGTTATGCTTCGGCGGGGTGAGCCGTCCGCGTGTGTCTGCGGGCTGTGTGCGGTTTGTTGCCGCGAGACGAATTGTTGGGAGGAAGCCAATGGCTGCTCAAGATCAGGTTTCTCAGGTTCCGGAAGTGAAGGAGGTGCCTCCGGGCTTCGAGAATGCCCATGCCGATTCCGCGAAGTATCGCGCGATGTATCAGGAATCGATCACCGACCCCGACAAGTTCTGGGGGCGTGAAGGCAAGCGGCTCGACTGGATCACTCCCTATACCAAGGTCAAGAACACCGATTTCACCTTTGGCCATGTGCAGATCAAATGGTTCGAGGACGGCGTCCTGAATGCCGCGGTGAACTGCGTCGACCGGCATCTGGAGACCCGCGGCGAGCAGACCGCGATCATCTTCGAGCCCGATGACCCGGAGACGCCCGCGCAGCACATCACCTATCGCGAGCTGTCGGAAAAGGTGAACCGCTTCGCCAACGTGCTGTTGAGCCAGGGCGTGATGCGCGGCGATCGCGTGGTGATCTACCTGCCGATGATCCCCGAGGCGGCCTATGCGATGCTGGCCTGCGCGCGGATCGGTGCGATCCACTCGATCGTCTTCGCAGGTTTCTCCCCCGATGCGCTGGCGAACCGGATCAACGATTGCGGCGCGAAGCTGGTGATCACCGCCGATACCGCCCCGCGGGGCGGGCGCCGCACGCCGCTCAAGGCGAATGCCGATGCGGCGCTGCTGCATTGTTCGGACAAGGTGCGCTGCCTCGTCGTGAAGCATACCGGCGACCAGATCACCTGGATCGACGGCCGCGACGTCGATGTGAAGGCGATGATGGAGAACGTCTCGCCCGAATGCCCGCCGCGCCCGATGAATGCCGAGGACCCGCTTTTCATTCTCTATACCTCCGGCTCGACCGGGAAGCCGAAGGGCGTCGTGCATTCGACGGGCGGCTATCTCGTCTATGCCGCGATGACCCATCAATACACGTTCGACTACCATGACGGCGACGTGTTCTGGTGCACCGCGGATGTGGGCTGGGTGACTGGCCACAGCTACATCATCTACGGGCCGCTCGCGAACGGCGCGACCACGGTGATGTTCGAGGGCGTGCCGACCTATCCGGATGCGGGGCGGTTCTGGGCGGTGTGCGAAAAGCACAAGGTGAACCAGTTCTACACCGCACCGACCGCGATCCGCGCGCTGATGGGTCAGGGCTCGGAATGGGTCGAGAAATACGACCTGTCCGATCTGAAGGTTCTCGGCTCGGTCGGCGAGCCGATCAACCCCGAGGCCTGGGCCTGGTACGACAAATATGTCGGAAAGGGCAAATGCCCGATCGTCGACACGTTCTGGCAGACCGAGACCGGCGGGCACATGCTCACGCCGCTGCCGGGCGCGATCCCGACCAAGCCGGGCTCCGCGACGCGTCCGTTCTTCGGGGTGAAACCCGTCGTGCTCGACCCGCAGACCGCGGTGCGTCAGGACGAAACCGAGGCCGAGGGGGTGCTCTGCATCGCCGATAGCTGGCCGGGGCAGATGCGCACCGTCTGGGGCGATCACGAGCGGTTCCAGGAGACCTATTTCAGCCAGTACAAGGGCTATTACTTCACCGGCGACGGCTGCCGCCGCGATAAGGACGGATATTACTGGATCACCGGCCGGGTCGACGACGTGATCAACGTTTCCGGCCACCGGATGGGCACCGCCGAGGTCGAAAGCGCGCTTGTTGCGCATCAGGCCGTGGCCGAGGCCGCCGTCGTGGGCTACCCGCACGAACTGAAGGGGCAGGGCATCTATGCCTATGTCACGCTGATGAACGATGTCGAACCCTCCGACGAGCTGCGCAAGGAGCTCGAGAAATGGGTCCGTACCGAGATCGGCCCGATCGCGAAGCCCGACATCATCCAATGGGCCCCCGGCTTGCCGAAGACCCGTTCGGGCAAGATCATGCGCCGCATCCTGCGCAAGATCGCCGAGAACGATTTCGGCGCGCTCGGGGATATCTCGACGCTGGCCGACCCGTCGGTGGTCGATGACCTGATCGCGAACCGCGGCAACGCGTGATGACGGACGGGACCGACATGATGACCGAGACCGAACCGGCCGTCCTGATCCTGCTCGGACCTCCGGGCGCGGGCAAGGGAACCCAGGCGCGCAAGCTCGAAGAGACCTACGGCCTCGTGCAGCTCTCGACCGGAGACCTGCTGCGCGCGGCAGTGGCTGCGGGCACGCCCGCGGGGCTTGCCGCGAAATCGGTGATGGAGAGCGGCGGGCTCGTCTCGGACGAGATCGTGCTGGCGATCCTGAAAGACCGCATGGCCGAGCCGGACGTCGCGAAGGGCGTCATCCTCGACGGCTTCCCGCGCACCGCGGGGCAGGCGGCGGCGCTCGACGCGCTTCTGGCCGAGACCGGTCAGGGCGGCGTCACCGCGGCGATCAACCTCAAGGTGGATGACGCGGCGATGATCGCGCGCGTCGCCGGTCGCTATACCTGCGCCAAATGCGGCGAAGGCTATCACGACGAGTTCAAGCAGCCCGCGATTGCCGGGGTCTGCGACAAATGCGGCGGCACGGAATTCAAGCGCCGGGCCGACGACAATGCCGAGACGGCGCGTGCGAGGCTCGACGCCTATCACGCGCAAACGGCGCCGCTGATCGCCCATTACCGGGCGCTCGGCGTACTCGAGGAGGTCGACGCGATGGGGTCCATCGATCAGATCGCCTCGGATCTCGGGTCGATCGTCAAACGCGTCTCGGCCTGATTTTGGGGAGGGGCGGGCCCTGAGGAGGGGGCCCGTCTGGAGAAAATCGAAAGGGAGTTACGCTCATGGCGGACAAATCTTCGTCCAACGCCTATTGGAAGGCGAACATCAAGACCATCCAGCTGTTCCTGGTGATCTGGTTCGTCGTCTCCTTCGGCTTCGGGATCCTACTGCGCCCGATGCTGGCAGGCATCAAGATCGGGGGCACCGATCTTGGATTCTGGTTTGCCCAGCAGGGCTCGATCCTCGTGTTCCTCGTGCTCATCTTCGCCTATGCGGCGCGGATGAATAAGCTCGATCGCGAACACGGCGTCGAAGAATAAGCACACACAGGGAGGAGCAGAGGGACATGGATCAGTTTACCCTCAACCTGCTGGTCGTGGGCGCGACTTTCGTGCTCTATATCGGCATCGCGATCTGGGCCCGTGCCGGGACCACGTCGGAATTCTACGCCGCCGGCCGCGGCGTTCACCCGGTCGTCAACGGCATGGCGACGGGCGCTGACTGGATGTCGGCGGCCTCGTTCATCTCGATGGCGGGCCTGATCGCCTTCGGCGGCTACGATACCTCGGTCTACCTGATGGGCTGGACCGGCGGCTACGTGCTGCTGGCGATGCTGCTTGCGCCCTATCTGCGCAAGTTCGGCAAGTTCACGGTTCCGGAATTCATCGGCGACCGTTTCTATTCGCAGACCGCGCGCACCGTGGCCGTGGTCTGTCTCATCATCGCTTCGATCACCTACGTCATCGGCCAGATGACCGGCGTGGGCGTGGCCTTCTCGCGCTTCCTCGAAGTGAGCAACACCACCGGCCTCTTCATCGGCGCCGCGATCGTGTTCCTCTACGCGGTTCTGGGCGGCATGAAGGGCATCACCTACACCCAGGTGGCGCAATATGTGGTGCTGATCATCGCCTATACCATCCCGGCGATCTTCATCTCGCTGCAGCTGACCGGCAACCCGATCCCGGGCCTGGGCCTGTTCTCGACCGATGTGAATTCCGGTGCGCCGATCCTGTCGACGCTCAACGACACGGTGGAGGCGCTCGGCTTCAAGTCCTACACGGGTCAGCATGACACGACGCTGAACATGTTCCTGTTCACCATGACGCTGATGATCGGGACCGCTGGTCTGCCCCACGTCATCGTGCGCTTCTTCACCGTCCCGAGGGTCGCCGATGCGCGTTCCTCCGCGGGTTGGGCGCTCGTCTTCATCGCGCTGCTCTACCTGACCGCTCCGGCTGTGGGCGCGATGGCACGTCTGAACCTGGTCAAGACCTTCTACCCGAACGGTGTCGACCAGCCGGCCGTGGAGATGACCGCGATCGAGAACGACCAGAACCTCGCCTGGGTCCGCAACTGGGCCAAGACCGGGCTTCTGAGCTTCGACGACAAGAATGGCGACGGCCGCATCGAATACAATGCGGGCGACGGCAACGAACTGAGTGTGAACCGCGACATCATCACGCTCGCCAACCCCGAGATCGCCAACCTTCCGGGCTGGGTGATCGCGCTGGTGGCGGCCGGTGGTCTGGCGGCGGCGCTCTCGACCGCGGCGGGCCTGCTGATGGCGATTTCGTCGGCGGTGTCGCATGACCTGATCAAGTCGCAGATCAACCCGAACATCTCGGAAAAAGGCGAGCTTCTGGCCGCCCGGATCTCGATGGCGGTGGCGATCGCGGTGGCGACATATCTGGGTCTCAATCCGCCCGGCTTCGCGGCGCAGACGGTGGCACTGGCCTTCGGTCTGGCGGCAAGCTCGATCTTCCCGGCGCTGATGATGGGGATCTTCTCGAAGAAGATCAACAACACGGGCGCCGTGGCGGGCATGCTGGTCGGCCTGACGACCACCCTCGTCTACATCTTCCTGCACAAGGGCTGGTTCTTCATTCCGGACACCAACACCTTCACCGATGCGAACCCGATGATCCTCTCGATCAAGTCGACCTCGTTCGGCGTGATCGGTGCGGTCCTCAACTTCGCGACGGCCTTCCTGGTCTCGAACGCGACCAAGGAGACCCCGGAAGACATCCAGGAGCTCGTCGAGTCGATCCGCGTGCCGAAAGGCGCCGGTGCGGCGGTGGACCACTGAGACACGGCTCGGGACGGGGTCTATCCTCGTCCCGGCCCCTGAAATGCCGGCAGGCGCCCCCCGGGGCGCCGCCACCACCCAAAGGACGAGATCATGGCCGCCGATCTGACCCCGATCCTCGCATTTCTCGAAGGCGTCCATCCCTATGACAACCTGCCGCGCAACGAGCTGGAACGTGTCGCCAGTTCCTTCCGCCGCAGGGAACTGCCCGAAGGATCCGTGGTCTATTCCTTCCGCGAGCCGCTCGAGGGAATCTACCTGATCAAGAGCGGATCGGTCGAGGTCACCGATCGGAACGGGGCGCTGGTCTCGATCCTGGGGCCGCGCAACACCTTCGGCGAACGCGGGTTGATGCGCGACGGGCTGGCCGCGACCACCGCGCGCACGAGCTCCCCAACCGTCCTTCTCGAATTGCCGGCCGAGGCGTTCCGCGAGCTCTCGAAGACCGTCCCCGCCTTCTCGCGTTTCTTCAACCGTGCCCGCAGCGGCGAGGCGCGCAACCATTCGATCGCGACGATGAAGATCTCGGAGCTCTTCGCGCAAGCGCCGATCTCCTGCGCGCCGGACACCACCGTCGCCGAGGCCGCGCGGCAGATGCGTGACCGGCGGATCTCGTCGCTCGGGGTGACCGATCCCGAGAACCGTCTTCTGGGCATCGTCACGGTGCGCGATCTGTCGAACAAGGTGCTGGCCGAGGGGCGCGCGCCCGAGACGCCGGTGCGCGAGGTGATGACCGCCGATCCGGTCTCGCTCCCGCCAGACGGGCTCGGCTCGGACCTGCTCCATATCATGTTCGAGAAGCGGATCGGGCATCTGCCGGTCACCGATCGCGGACGCTTCGTGGGGATGGTCACCCAGACCGACCTCACGCGGTTCCAGGCGGTGTCCTCGGCGGTGCTGATCCGCGATGTGGCGGCCGCCGAGAGCGTGGAGGACATGGCGGCGGTGACCGCGCAGATCCCGCAGCTTCTGGTGCAGCTGGTGGGCGGCCATCACGCCCACGAGGTGGTCACGCGGCTGATCACCGATATCGCCGATGCGGTCACCCGGCGGCTTCTCGCGATGGCCGAGGATCGGCTCGGGCCGCCGCCCGTGCCCTATCTGTGGATGGCCTGCGGCAGCCAGGGGCGGCAGGAGCAGACCGGGGTCAGCGATCAGGATAACTGCCTGATCCTGGACGACGCGGTGACGGATGCGGACATGGCCTATTTCCGGCAGCTCGCGAAGATCGTCTCGGACGGGCTCAACGCCTGCGGGTATGTCTATTGCCCGGGCGACATGATGGCGACCAATCCGCGCTGGTGCCAGCCGGTTCGGGTCTGGCGCGACTATTTCGACGGCTGGATCGCGACGCCCAATCCCGAGGCGCAGATGCTCGCCTCGGTGATGTTCGATCTGCGCGCGATCGGCGGCAACGGAGCGGGGCTGTTTGCAGATCTGCAGGCGCGGACCCTCGAGAAAGCCTCCAAGAACTCGATCTTCGTCGCCCATATGATCGCCAATTCGCTCAAGCACACGCCGCCTCTCGGGCTGATCCGCGGCTTCGCGACGATCCGCTCGGGCGAGTATCGCAACCATATCGACATGAAGCATAACGGCGTGGTGCCGGTCGCCGATCTGGCCCGGGTCTATGCGCTGCGCGGGCGTCTGCCCGAGGTGAATACCCGCGCGCGGCTGCTGGAGGCCGAGGAGGCGGGCGTGCTGTCGCATTCGGGCGCGCGCGATCTGACCGAGGCCTATGACCTGATCGCGTCGATGCGGCTGGAGAACCAAGCGAACCTCGCCCGCGCCGGCCGCAAGCCCGACAATTACCTCGCCCCTTCCGACCTGTCCGATTTCGAACGCTCGCATCTGCGCGACGCCTTCGTGGTGGTGCGCACGATGCAATCCGCGCTCGGGCACGGCAAGGGCGTGATGAGCTAAGGAGAGCCAATGACCAACGACTACATCGCCACCCTCGCTGCCGGAGCATTCGCCGCTCTCGTGGTCTTCCTGCTCAACCATCTGAGCAAGAAGGTCCGCGGTGAGAAGCTGCCGAAATGGCTGATGCCCGCAGCGATCGGCGCGGCGCTGATCGGCTACACGGTCTGGAGCGAATATAGCTGGTATCCGAAGATGCGCGCGGGCATGCCCGACTCGGTGGTGGTGCTGCAGACGATCGACGAGAGCGTGCCGTGGCGTCCCTGGTCCTATCTCGTGCCGATGGTCGTGCGGTTCATGGCGGTGGATGCGGACAAGGTCGTCCACCCCGTCGCCGACAAGCCGGAACTGGCCGAGACCGACCTTCTGCTGATCGAGCGCTGGCAGCCGCTGAGAACCGTGCCCACGGTCTATGACTGCGCCACGGGCAGCCGGGCCGATCTGGTGGGCGGGGCGGAGCTGTCGGATACGGGCGAGCTTGTCGGCGGCGGATGGTTGAAGCTCTCCGACCAGGATCCGGGCCTGAAGGCAGTTTGCGCAGGAGGATGAGAAGATGCCGGGGGGCAGGAAACATCGCGTCCTGATCGTCGAGGACGAAGACAATATCGCGATCGCGCTCGACTATCTGATGAGCCGCGAGGGCTATGATCACGACCGGATCGCCACGGGGCGCGGGGCGCTCGACAAGATCCGCGAGACCCATCCCGATCTCGTGCTGCTCGACGTGATGCTGCCCGAGGTTTCGGGCTACGAGATCTGTCAGGAGGTGCGCGCCGACAAGGGCCTGGGCGATGTGAAGATCCTGATGATGACCGCCCGCGGCTCGGCGATGGAGCGGCGCAAGGGCCTCGCGCTCGGCGCCGACGGTTTCATCGCCAAGCCCTTCGAGCTCAAGGAATTGCGCGACGAGGTGCGGCGCATTCTCGACCGGGGAACGGCCTGATGACACCCGCCCGGCTCAGCCTGCGCATCCGGGTGTTCCTCTTCTTTGCCGCCCTCGCGCTCGGAAGCCTCGTGGCGATCGCGGGCGGGCTCTGGTTCGGATATCTGCGGCTCGATGACGCGAACCCGCTCGATGCGCTGGTGATCGGAGGGACGGTCGCGGGCTTCGTGACGCTGGGGCTGATCGCCTGGGTCTGGTTCCTGTTCGACGAGCATGTCGCGAAGCCGATCGAGCGGCTCTCGGGCCTCTTGCGCGCGCGCGGTGCGGCCGAGGTCGAGGGCGAGCTCGATGCCGGTATCGCGCGCCATCTCGGCGATCTCGCCCCGGCCGCCGCCGCCGTGGCGCGCAGCCTCGCCCAGACCCGCAACGCGCTCACCGAGGCCGTCCAGCGCGAAACCACCCGGCTTGCGCAGGAGAAGGAACGGCTCGAGACGCTCCTGTCGGACGTGCCGGTGGGCGTGCTTCTATGTACCCCCGATCACCAGCTCGCCTTCTATAACGGGCAGGCGGTGGCGCTTCTGGGCGGTGCGCACGGGCCCGGGCTCGACCGGCGCCTCTTCGACTACCTCCACCGCCCGCCGATCGCCCATGCCTATGACCGGCTGCGCGCGACCGACGATCCCGATGCCGCCTCCGACCTGCTCTGCGCGACGGTGGCCGACGGGCGGGTGCTGGCTGCGCGCATGCGGCTTCTCGCGGAAGGGGAGGATCATCATCTGGGCGCGCGGCCCGGCTATGTGCTCACCCTGCGCGACGTCTCGGCCGACATGGCCGAACATGCCCAGCGCGAGCAGTTCATGGACGAGCTCTTCGACCGGATCCGACGCCCCGCCGCGGCGCTGCAATCGCTGATCGGGGTGCTGGCCGCCGATGACGGGCCGGAGCCCGGGCCCGAGCGCGACCGGGTGCGCGAGGCCGCCCGGAGCGAGGCCGGCGCGCTTTCCGCCTCGATCCACGGCTTCTTCGAACGCCACGAGGCGCAACGGCTCGGCTGGTGGCCGCTCTCGATGATCCGGGCCTCCGATCTGGGCGAGGCGGTCGCGGCGCGGGTCGGCGCGGAAGGCGGCGAGATCGAACCGGTGACCGCGGCTCTGATGGTGCGCTGCGAGGGGTTCGAGATCGTCGCCCTGATCGCCGCGCTGGTGCGCAGGCTGGCCGGGCGCACCAAGTTTCGCCTCGAGATCACCGAGGATGGGCCGGGCGCGATGATCGCGCTTGGCTGGGAGGGGCCTCCGGTTTCCATCCCCGAGCTCGAGACCTGGCTCGACGCGCCGCTCGATATCGGGCTCGAGGATGTCACCGGGCGGCGCGTGCTGGCGATCCACGCCGCCGAGATCTGGCCCGAAACGCGCGCGGGCGGCCGCGCCCGGCTCTGCCTGCCGCTGCGCGAGGCGCGTCTGGTCACCTCCCGCCCCGCCCCGGTCCCGCGCGCCGTGGTGTATGATTTCGACCTGCTCTCGCGCGAGCGGGTGGAGGAATTCGCCCAGACACCGCTTGCCGAGCTGACCTATGTGGTCTTCGACACCGAAACCACCGGTCTCTTGCCGAGCGAGGGCGACGAGATCGTGCAGATCGCCGCGGTGCGCATCGTCAACGGCCGTCGCCTCGATGCGGAGGTCTTCGACACGCTCGTCGATCCCGGCCGCCCGATCCCGCCATCCTCGACCGAGGTGCACGGGATCTCGAACGCGATGGTCGACGGCGCCCCCGGGATTGCCGAAGTGGGGCGGCGCTTTCACAGATTCGCCGAGGGCGCGGTGCTCGTGGCCCATAACGCGCCCTTCGACATGGAATTCCTGCACCGCAAGGAGCCCGCGATCGGCGCGCGCTTCGACCACCCGATCCTCGACACGGTGCTGCTCTCGGCGGTGGTCTTCGGCCAATCCGAGCGCCACACGCTCGACGCGCTCACCCATCGCCTCGGGATCACCATTCCCGAAGAGGCGCGCCACACCGCGATCGGGGACACGGTCGCGACGGCCGATGCCTTCCTGAAGCTGCTCCCCGCGCTTCAGGCCCGCGGCCTGACGACTTTCGGTGCGCTCGTGGCCGAGCTGCGCAAGCACGGGCGCCTGATCAAGGACATGAACGAATAGGGGCTCCGCCCCCGCCCGCTTGCGCGGCCTCCCCCGGGATATTTTCTCAAGAGGAAGCAGATCGCGTTTCGCTTCCTCTTGACCGAAATATCCCGGGGGTGAATTTGCGCAGCAAAGAGGGGGCAGCGCCCCCCGCGGCGTCACAGGATCTCGAGCACGGCCTCGGGGGGGCGGCCGATCCGGGCGGCGGAATCGGTGAGAACCAGCGGACGCTCGATCAGTTTCGGATTGGCCGCGAGAGCCGACAGGATCTCGTTCTCGTCGGCATCCTTCCCGAGGTCGGTATCCTTCCAGCGCATCAGCGCCGAGGCGGGGGAACCAAGCTTCATCAGCGCGTCTTGCAGCTCGACCATGGTCGGCGGCTCTTTCTGATAGTCGCGGATCACCGGCTCGAACCCGCGTTCGTGCAGCAGCGCCAGCGTCCGGCGCGATTTCGAGCAGCGCGGATTGTGCCAGATCGTCAGAGCCATCTCTCCCTCCCGGTGCTGACCGCCTCGCCAACGTTCGAAAATCCGTCGCGTTCCAGAAGAGCGTCGAGGCCGTGCGCGATCTCGGCGGCGAGCGAGAGCCCCGAGAAGACCATCGCGGTGTAGAGCTGGACCGCGGAGGCGCCGGCACGGATCTTCTCATAGGCCTGTTCGGCCGAGCCCACGCCGCCCACGCCGATCAGCGGCAGCCGCCCCTCGGTGAGCTGCGAGAGCCGGGCGAGGATGCGGGTGGATTTCTCGAAGAGCGGCGCGCCCGACAGCCCGCCCTGATCGGAGGGGCTGGGGGTGGAGAGCCCTTCGCGCGAAAGCGTGGTATTGGTCGCGATCACCCCGTCGATGCCGCTCTCGAGCGCCACTTCGGCGATTTCGGCCAGTTCGGCTTCGCCGAGATCCGGCGCGATCTTGAGAAAGACCGGGATCGGGCGCGCGAGGTCGTCGCGGGTCTCGATGACCCCCGCGAGCAGCGCCGAGAGCGCCGCCTTGCCCTGCAGATCGCGCAGCTTCTCGGTATTGGGCGAGGAGACGTTCACCGTCGCGAAGTCGATATGCGGGCCCGCATGGGCGAGCACGGTCGCAAAATCGCGCGCGCGGTCGGGGGCGTCCTTGTTGGCGCCGAGATTGAGGCCGACCGGGATGCCGCCGGGCCGCGCGGCGAGGCGGGCGGCGATCGGCTCCATGCCTTGGTTGTTGAAACCGAAGCGGTTGATCGCGGCGCGGTCGGCGGGCAGGCGCCACAGGCGCGGGCGCCGGTTGCCTTCCTGCGCGCGCGGCGTCGCGGCGCCGACCTCGATGAAGCCGAACCCCGCGCGCATCAGCTGCGGCACGGCTTCGGCATTCTTGTCGAACCCCGCGGCGAGGCCGACCGGGTTGGGCAGCGCGAGCCCGGCGAGATCGGTGGCGAGGCGCGGCGAGGTGACCGGGCCGGGCAGCGGCACGAGCCCTAGGCGCAACGCGCGCAACGAAAGGCCATGCGCGGTCTCGGGATCGAGGCGGTGCAGCAGCGCGAGCCCGGCGCGCTCGACGAGGGTGCTCACGACATCTCCTTCGGGAAGATATGGCCCGCCGCCCCGAGCGGCAGGGCGTGATCCCAGATCACCTCGCTCATCTGCAGCGGGCGGTAGAGATGCGGGAAGAGGGCGCCGCCGCGCGAGGGCTCCCATTTCAGCTCCGTCCCCATCCGCTCGGCCTCGAAGGCGACGAGGACGAGATCGGACTGCCCGTCGAAATGCTTGGCGGCGGTCTCGACCACCTGTTCGGCGGTCGAGAAATGGATATAGCCGTCCTGAAGGTCGATCGGCGCGCCGAGCGTGTGGCCGGCTTCGCGGAAGGCATCCCATTCGGGGCGGCGGAAAATCTTGTAGATCAGCATGGGTTTCCCTTGCCCCAAAGGCGCGGCCCGGTCAAGCGGCGGGGCTTGAGCCTGCCGCCGGGCCCTCTACCTTGAACCCATGTGCGGACGCATGGCAAATATCCTTCCCGTCGATGCGATGGCGCGGCTCTTCAAGGCCGTGCCGGGCAACGATCTGCCCGAGGGGCCGCGCTACAATATCTGTCCGACCCAGCCGCTTGCGGTCTGCGTCTCGCTCGGGGGGCATCGGCAGTTGCGCGCGATGCGATGGGGCTTCGTGCCGCATTGGTACAAGAGCCCGACCGACGGCCCGCTGCTGATCAATGCCCGTGCCGAGACGGTCGCCGAGAAACCGGCTTTCCGCGCCGCGATCCGGGACCGGCGCTGCCTGATCGCGGCGAACGGGTTCTACGAATGGCATCGCGAGGGCGAGGCGAAACTGCCCTGGTTCGTCTCGCGCCGCGATGGCGAGCCGATCGTCTTCGGCGCGCTCTGGCAGGACTGGGAACGGGGCGGGGAGTTGCTCACGACCTGTGCGATCGTGACCGTTTCGGCGGGGCCGACGCTCGCCCCGATCCATCACCGCGAGCCGTTGGTGATCGAGAAGAACGACTGGGCGAAATGGCTGGGCGAGGAGGGGCACGGCGCGGCGCGTCTGATGCAGCCGCGCCCCGAAGGCGTGTTGCAGGCCTGGCGCGTGGGGATGGAGGTGAATTCGAACCGCGCTTCGGGACCCGAACTTTGCACGCCGCTGGCCGATCCCGCTTGAACGCCGGCGCGCGGGAGGGTATGCACAAGCCCGACGCGGGTGTAGCTCAATGGTAGAGCCGCAGCCTTCCAAGCTGAAGACGTGGGTTCGATTCCCATCACCCGCTCCACTTTCCCAGTATCAGGACTGATGCGAGTGACGCGCTGGCGGCGCGTCCGGCGCGCAGTGGTTCTCCTTGTTCTCCGGAAAAGGGGGAGGGAGGCGCGCGAACCGGGCAGGGCCGCTTCGAAACCTTCGCCGCCTCACTAAATCGCGGGACGCCGCGCCTCCATGCGTTCGGCCATCTCCGCATGACCCGAGGCCTTGAGCCCCTCGATGGCACCGCGGTAATCGCCAGCCTCGCGCTTCTGACTGAGCTTCGATTTTGCGAATGTCCGGGTCGCTGCGATCCGGAACGCGACGATTCCGGCGAGCATCTGCTCCATATAGTCGGCGGGGGCATCCGCCATCCGCCATGCGTCCTTCCCGTTCAAGCGGCGTTCATGGTCGCGTGTCAGCAACCCGACGGCCGCGCGCTTCGAACGCTCGTCATGCTGGAAACTGATATCGCCATAGACGTGCACGACCTCGTAGTTCCATGTCGGCACGTGCCGATGATGGTCCTGCTTGGTCGGGTAGAAGTTGGGAGAGACATAGGCATCATCGCGACGGAAGACGGCGAGCACCTCCTGACCCTCTGCCACAAGGCGATGCATATCATTGGCCAGAGCGACGTGACCCAGAAGATCGCCGTTTGCCGCTCTGAGCAGCGGGAGGTGATTGGCGATCAGGCCGCTATCGGTCTGTGCGACGAGGCATGCCAGCGGCGCGGCTTCGATCGTCGCCGCAATCGCGTTCATGTCCGCTTCTTCGAAATGTGGAGGAAGATACATTTTCGCCTGTCCCGCCTGGTGCTGCATCGGAACATCTATAGGGCGGTTCTTCCGGTGCTCGCAATCTCCACTCTCCCCGATCGGTGGAGCGAGACACCTTGCGGCACGTCCAAAAAGAAAGGTGGTGTCCGCAAAGCGTGTTGGCTCGCTTCGTCTATTGAGGTTTCGGCCAATATGTATCCGCCTTTCAAGCGGAGAATGCCATTGCGACACCAAGATTTTCGCCACTTTCTCGATGCCCTCAATGAGCTGAACCCAGCACAGATCGAAGATGCTCAGACGAGAATTCGCGATCTCCGGAGAAAAACCGAAGCGATCTCGGAGATCGAAGCACGAACAAGCCGCGAAGCCAAGTGCCCGTTCTGCGGCGAGGAACGTCGTCAGAAGTGGGGACGAACGCGAACCAAGATCCAGCGCTATCGTTGCGGCGGCTGCCAGAAAACTTATTCGGGCCGAACGGGGAGCGCTGTCGGACACATCCATCGTCCTGACCTGTTCATGGTCGTCCTGCGAGATATGCTGATTGGCTCCACGCCTTTGTCGGTGCGTAAGCTCGCAAAGAAGCTTGGGCTCAACAAATACACGGTCTGGCGCTGGCGAATGCTGGTCTTCTCGATCATCGAAAACCGTGTGACGCCAGCCTTCTCCGGGATCATCGAGGCGGATGAGACTTATCAACGCGAGTCCCGGAAGGGATCTCGTGAATGGGTGCGGCACGCTGCCGATCCGCTGAATGTCCCCGCGCCGCCGCGCCCCAGATGGGAGGATTTCACCTCCCAGGGGTTAAAGATGATGAGGGGGCTCTCGAGGTGGCAGCTTCCCATCCTCACAGTTGCCGACAGGGGCGGCGCGAAGCTCTTCCAGCGCCTGGCGAACCACGCAGGCGCGACGCTGCAAGATGCGATGACGCCCTTGGTGCCTCGAGATGCAGTGCTCTGCTCAGATGGGGCCGCTGGCTATTCCAAGATCGCGTCGGCAGGCGGTATCGAGCACGTTGTGCTGGGCAGCAAACCGGGAACGCGTGTCGCCGCAGGCTGCTATCACATCCAGAACGTGAACTCGCTCCATGCCCGCTACAAGAAGTTCATCAAGCCCTTCTGCGGACCGGCTTCAAAGAATCTCAACGGGTATATCCGTTGGCTGGAGCTGAGGTTGGCGGGCGCAAGGCCTGCAGACGTGATACGAGGTTCATAAAAAGATGCTGACGATGGCCTATGTCTCACCAAAATCCACTTTGCCTTTCAAAACGCACTCACGAGAGTTAGTTTTCACCAATGACTGTAAGTTCTTACATCTCCACGTTGAGATCAAAGATTGGCAACGATCTTCTCTTGATTCCGAGTGTGGCAGCGCTCATTCACGATCGGCACGGACGGCTGCTTCTTCAAAGAAAAGCTGGCCCGGAAGGTTGGAGACTCCCGCCTGGAGGCATTGAGCCTGGTGAAACCCCGAACGATGCCCTTCGGCGCGAAGTGCTCGAAGAAACTGGCGCGGAAGTCCTCAATGCTGACCTCGTATCAGTATTGGGAGGAGAAGCATTTCGTTACCGATATCCCAACGGGCATTTGGTGGAATATACGGTGATCGTCTTCAAATGCGCGGTGGCACCGACGGATTCTCCCTGCATTGACACAGAGCCCCAGGAGCTTCGATACTTTTCGGCAGCTGACATGCCAAATCTTGCGCTTCCCTATCCCAAGGCGCTCCTGTTTTCAGGGCAACATCGATCCCCTGAATAGACCGGAACGCGGTTGCGGGCGAACGCGGCGCCGGCAATCGACAGCTAGAGTGAGGTAACATGATTGAGATAAGGCAAGCGACGGATGCCGATGCTGATGAGGCCGTCAGCACCCTGCGCCGCTCAATTATCGAACTCTGCGTTGCAGATCATCTGAAAGATCCGTCCGAAATCGAAGACTGGCTTGGCAACAAGACAGTCGAGACCTGGCACCATTGGATCGCGCGGGCTGACGCCGTCGTGCTGGTGGCCGAGCGGGACGGGAAGATCATCGGGGTTGGCATGACCACCTTGAGCGGCAATATCCTTTTGAACTATGTCCATCCGGACGCACGTTTTAACGGCGTCAGCAAAGCTATCCTCTCTGGCTTGGAGGACGTCTTGCGTGCGCGCGAGATCCGGCGCTGCCGTTTGGTAAGCACCGTGACGGCCCGATCATTCTACGAAAGCTGCGGCTTCCAGTCCGAAGGCAGTGACGCGCTCTTGCTCTCGAAATCCCTTTAGTTTCGGGGCCCGTAAAGGGCTCGGAGCGGCCAGATGACCTCGTCACATCATTAACGTAGGTTCGATCAATCCGGCGAGCAGACCAACACGCTTTGCGGACATGACCAAAAGAAAAGACCGCCCGGGTGCGTCCCGCGCGGTCTTGGCGATCAAGCCCCGATCGGGCAAGGCGCCGTGTCATTTCGTCAGGATCAGCTTGCCCGCACGGGTGATGCGCAGCGTGTAGACCTGCCCGTCGAGTAGGATATGCGCGAGGCCGGCCTCTCCGGTCAGCACCCGCGCGTCATGCACGGGAAGCGAGGCGGCGAAACTTTCCTTGATGCTCATCGGCGGGCCCCCTCGATCCGGTCTAGCGCGATCTCGAAGGCGGTGGCGCCCGGCGCCATCGGGGCGCAGAGCGCCTCGACGATGTCGCGCAGGCTCAGGGGCGGGTCGGCCTCCTGGGTGGTCGGTTCGGCCCTCCAACGGGGGCCGGGGACAGCGGGTCTCTTCATCTCCGGTCTCCTGCTCAAGTCGCTGGCTGGTCGGGAATCGACTGGCGGATGCATATATCCTGAGTGAAAAAGTCGGAATTGTAAAGACGGGTTTTCGCGCCCCGGTTTCCCGACTGGCCGGCGCGGCGGCGCAGGGGGTCAGGAGGTCAGAACCACTGTCCGGGCTCCATCAGGCCCAGATCCATCAGCTGCTGGCTCGACCATTCGAACCGGGCGGAATTGACCCAGGCGAAGCTGTGGATGTCGAAGGTGGAACCGGGATTGAACTTCAATGCCTTGGCGACGCGGAAGGAGGCGATCGCCGCGGTCAGATTGTGGTGCCACTGGCAGGCATAGGTGTTGTATTCCTCGTCGTTGAACGTGTGGTTCGCCCGCAGTTCCAGCCCCGGCTTGGCGCGGAAAAGGGCGATCCGGTCGATCTTGCGCCGAGTTTCGGGGATATGCTCCTCGAAGCGCCAGCGCAGCCCGCCGAAGAAATCGAGCTGCCGTTCCCGGGGATGGTTGTGCTTGGCGGGATCGGGGCGGGCGAGCGCGTAATAGCCCGCGCGATCGAAGAGCGGTCCTTCGGGATCGACGCCGTTGGGATGGGTGTCGAGATTGCCGGCATAGAGGTCGATCACATAGCTGAGCATCCCCGAGCGCCGTTCCTCGGCGTGGAAGGTCAGAAGCTCGCGGATCGAGCGCGTCTCGCAGAACGGGTAGAAGAGATACTCGGCATTGAAGCAGTAATAGCCCCACACGCCCGCAGGCATCGCGGCGATGATCGGGTTGAGAGCACGCGGTGCGGCGTCGCGCTGATGCAGGTCGAAATCGATGCGATGGATCTGCGCGCGGCTTTCGGAAAACAGCCCCTCGGGCAGCTCCATCGCCGCGCGGCCGAGCACCAGCAGGACCGGAAAGCCAAGCCCCAGGTGATGGCGGATGGTCCCTTCGAGTTCGACCCCGTCCTCGGCGAGGATCACGCTCACCGGGCCCTTTGCCAGCGCGGCGCGGTCGCTCCTGAGAAAATCGGCGAGGGATGCGTGTTTCATGCCTGTTGCGGCCCTTTCGCGGGTCTTGGAGCGCAGGATCGGGGAAGCCCCGCGCGAAATCAAGCGCTTAAGGGCGGCCTTGCGGGAAAGGGGCTTTTGGCTGTATCAGGCCCGCTCAGGAAAAGCGCGCGAGGATGCCATGACCGAGGCCCCCAAGAAGCTGCACATCAAGACCTATGGCTGTCAGATGAACGTCTATGACAGCGAGCGCATGGCCGAGGCGATGAGCGCGCAGGGCTATGAGTTGACCGATGATGTGGCGGCGGCCGACATGGTGCTTCTCAACACCTGCCATATCCGCGAGAAGGCCGCCGAGAAGGTCTATTCCGATCTGGGCCGGCTGCGTCCCTTCAAGGAGGCCAAGCCCGATCTGAAGATCGGCGTCGCGGGCTGCGTGGCGCAGGCCGAGGGCGACGAGATCCTGCGCCGCTCGGATCTGGTGGATCTGGTCGTGGGCTCGCAGAGCTATCACAAGCTGCCCGATCTGGTCGCCCGCGCGGGCAATGGCGCGCGCCCGGTCGAGACCGAGTTTCCCGCCGAGGACAAGTTCGACCATCTGCCCGCCCGGCCCCGGCAGGCGCGCCCGACCGCGTTCCTGACCGTGCAGGAGGGCTGCGACAAGTTCTGCGCCTTCTGCGTCGTTCCCTATACCCGCGGCGCGGAAGTGTCGCGCCCGGCCGAGAAGATCCTGCGCGAGGCGCGGGGACTGGTCGAGAAGGGCGTGAAGGAAATCACCCTGCTCGGTCAGAACGTCAACGCCTATCACGGGGCAGGGGAAGGCGGCGACTGGAGCCTCGCGCGGTTGGTCCGCGCTCTGGCCAAGGTCGACGGGCTGGAGCGGATCCGCTACACGACCTCGCATCCCAATGACATGGAAGACGACCTGATCGCGGCGCATGGCGAGGAGCCCAAGCTGATGCCCTACCTGCATCTGCCGGTGCAGTCGGGCTCGGACCGCATCCTCAAGGCGATGAACCGCAAGCACACGGCCGAGGAATATATCCGCCTGATCGAGCGCATCCGCGCGGCGCGCCCGGACATGATGATGTCGGGCGACTTCATCGTCGGCTTCCCCGGCGAGAGCGATCAGGATTTCGCCGACACGATGACGCTGATCCGCGAGATCAATTACGGGATGGCCTATTCCTTCAAGTATTCGCCCCGACCGGGCACGCCGGCAGCCAATGCGAAGGGCGCGGTTCCCGCCGAGATCGCGGATGCGCGGTTGCAGGAATTGCAGGCGCTTCTGACCGAACAGCAACGCGCGGCCCAGAGCGCGATGGTCGGGCGCGAGGTCGGGGTGCTGTTCGAGAAGCCCGGGCGGATGGAAGGCCAGTGGGTCGGCAAGTCCGACTATCTCCAGGCCGTCCATGTGAAGGGCGAGGGCCTCGCCCCGGGCGTGCTGGCGCGCGTGCGGGTCACCGCCTCGGCGCCGAATTCGCTGGCGGGCGAGCTCATCGGCTGAACCCGCCAGTCGTCATCTCAAATCAGTGGCCGGGCGGCGTCTGGGCGATCGCGCGCAGAAGCGCGGTCTTCTGAGCTTCGGCGTCGCCGACGAGGTTCTCGTCCTTGCAGATGCGCGTCGCGATCGCTTCGGCATTGGCATAGTCGTAGCCGAAGGTGACGAGATCATCGACGAAGCTGCCCTGGGGATGATCCCAGATCGTTTCGCGCCACGGGCCGCGGTAGCAGTTGATGCGGATCGGCTGTTTGCGCACCGGCGTGCCGCAATGGGCATGGGCGCGGGAGGTGACATGCGAATGCGCTTGCGGGACGTTGGTGCAGGCCGAGCGGTCATCCGCAGCGGCTGCGCCGGCAGTGAACACGCCGGCGAGGATGATGGCGATGGCGCTGGTCTTCATCGGGTTGAAGCCTCCTGATCGGGCAGCAGAAAACATGGACGACGGAAGCAGAATCAACACACCCACCCGCCGGCTAGAACCTCATCTTCTGTCGTGATTCGTTGAGTTAGTGAAGAAAACTCCGCACTTGCCCTCAGTTCCGCAAACAATGTGACAAATCATTCCCGTGCGTTTCCAAGGGGATGACAAACAACCCGGCCTCTCCCGTCTTGCGGGCCGGAATGCGCGCGGCGCCAGGGCGCGCGCGGCGGGTCTGTCGCGGGGGGCAGAGGCCTTGATCCTCCGGCGGCTTGCCCCCATATCTCGCGCGTCGCGAAAGGCGTTCCCCCCAGGCCGAACACGGGGTGCCCAAAATTCGTGCAGCCGCCGCGAGGCGGGTTGCGCGGGCGCTGTTTCGTTTCGATTTTGTGAAATCTTGCCCCGGCGGAGCGGGTGAGAAAAACCAGTGCTTGCGAGAATCCCCATAGGCAGGCACCATATCTTTACCATATCAGCTAGGGAGACACTCTTCTTGGGCTTTAGCGCGATCACATCCCCGCCCCGCTCTCAGGACTCTCACGAGACGCTCCTCGAGTTCCCCGACAACCGGCTGCTGATCGACCTGTGCGGCGAATTCGACCGCAACCTGGCCCAGATAGAGCACAAGCTTCAGGTTCATATCCTGCGACGCGGCAACCAGCTCGCCGTGGTCGGCGGCGTCGAGTCGCAGCTTCAGGCGGCTGCGGTGCTGCATCAGCTTTACCAGCGCCTGGAACAGGGCAAGCCGATCGACGCCGAAGAGGTGGACGCGGCGCTGCGCATGGCCGATCTGGGCGGCGCGGGCACCACGATGGACGAGCAGCTCGAGATGTTCGAGGCGGGCAAATACGAGATCCGCACCCGCAAGAAGCATGTCGAGCCGCGCACCGAGGCGCAGAAGGCCTATGTGAAGCACCTCTTCGAGAACGAGCTGGCCTTCGGGATCGGCCCGGCGGGCACCGGCAAGACCTATCTCGCCGTCGCCGTCGGCGTGACGATGCTGATCGGCGGCCATGTCGACAAGATCATCCTGAGCCGCCCTGCCGTCGAGGCAGGCGAGCGTCTGGGCTTCCTGCCCGGCGACATGAAGGAGAAGGTCGATCCCTACATGCAGCCGCTCTATGACGCGCTGAACGACTTCCTGCCCGCCAAGCAGCTCGCCAAGCTGATGGAGGAAAAGCGCATCGAGATCGCGCCGCTGGCCTTCATGCGCGGTCGCACGCTGTCGAATGCCTTCGTGGTGCTCGACGAGGCGCAGAACGCCTCGACCATGCAGATGAAGATGTTCCTTACTCGTCTGGGGCAGGGCTCGCGCATGGTGATCACCGGCGACCGCAGCCAGATCGACCTGCCGCGCGGGATGCCCTCGGGGCTCGCCGATGCGGAGACGATCCTGGGCGGCGTGGACGGAATCTCGTTCAACTACTTCACGGCGAAGGATGTCGTGCGCCACCCGCTGGTCGCGAAGATCATCGACGCCTATGACAAGGCCGATGGCTGAGCGGCGCGCGGCGGCCGGTCAGAGACATTAGAAAAAACGGGGCAGCGCCCGCGCTGCCCCGTTCTCATGTTCAGGCGTCGGTCTTGCCCTTGGAGGCGGCCTCGAGCGCCTCGATGCGCGCCTTGAGGGCTTCGTTCTCCTCGCGGGCCTTCTGCGCCATTGCGCGCACCGCGTCGAACTCCTCGCGCGTCACGAGGTCGCGGTCGGCCAGCCAGCGGTCCATCCAGGACTTCATCGCGGTCTCGGCCTCGTCCTTGGCGCCCTGAGCAACGCCCATCGCGTTGGTCATCAGCTTGGACATCTCGTCGAAGAATTTGTTGGGCGGCTGCATGTCCATCCCCTCGCGGTCAAAATGCGGAAATCCCACCCTATATGGAACCTGCGCGACGCGGTGGCAAGGTTGACTTCCCGTTCCTTGCGGGGCTTTCTCGCCGCGGCCAATGACAGGAGACCGCCTTGCTTCCCCTTGCCATTCCCTATCCCCAATTCGACCCGGTCGCGATCATGATCCCGGGCCTCGGTCTGCCGATCCGCTGGTATGCGCTCGCCTATATCGCGGGTCTCGTCGCGGGCTGGCGGATCATCGTCGCGCTGATGAAGCGCCCCGGACTGTGGCCCGGCGACCGCGCGCCGATGGAGGCCGGCAAGGTCGAGGATCTGCTGACGGCGGTCATCCTCGGCGTGGTGCTCGGCGGACGCCTCGGATTCGTGCTGTTCTACGAGGCTGACTGGTACCTTTCGCATCCTCTCGACATCTTGAAGGTCTGGGAGGGCGGGATGTCCTTCCATGGCGGCTTCCTCGGCACGCTGATCGCGGGCTGGTGGTTCGCGCGCAGACATGAGGTGCCGAAGCTGCAGCTCGCCGACGCGATGGCGCTGGTGGCCCCGATCGGGCTGTTCCTCGGCCGGATCGCGAATTTCATCAAGCCCGAGCTCTGGGGCCGCCCCACCGATGCGCCCTGGGGGGTGATCTTTCCCGGCGAGGCGGCGCAGACCTGTCTGGGCATCGCGGGGCAGGTGGACGGCGCCTGTGCGCGTCATCCCTCGCAGCTCTACGAGGCCGGGCTCGAGGGGCTGCTTCTGGGGGCGATCCTCTGGGGGATGGTCTGGTTCGCCCGATCGCTCAAGCGCCCCGGTCTCAGCCTCGGCATCTTCCTCACCGGCTACGGCGCGGCGCGTGCCTTCGTCGAGCTGTTCCGGCAGGGCGATCCGCAATTCGTCACGCCGGGCAATCCGTTCGGCCATGTGATCCGCTTCACCGAGGGCTGGGGGCTCACGATGGGGCAGGTGCTGTCGCTGCCGATGATCGCGGTGGGTCTGTTCTTCGTGATCCGGGCGCTGCGCGCGGCAAGGGCGCAATGACGCCGCTCGGCCGCAAGATCGCCGCGCAGATCGCGGCGGAGGGGCCGATGCGGCTCGATCGCTACATGGCGCAATGCCTGCTCGATCCCGAGCACGGATATTATGCCACGCGTGATCCGTTCGGCGGGCAGGGGGATTTCACCACCGCCCCCGAAATTTCCCAGATGTTCGGTGAAATGCTGGGCCTGTGTCTGGCGCAGGTCTGGCTCGATCAGGGACAGCCCGCCCCTTTCGCGCTGGCCGAAGCCGGGCCCGGGCGGGGCACCTTGATGGCCGATATGCTGCGCGCGATGGCGGCGGTGCCGGGGATGGTCGATGCGGCGCAGCTCCACCTGATCGAGGCCTCGCCAACGCTGCGCGAGAGCCAGCGGGGGACCTTGAAGGGGCATCAGGTGAGGTGGCATGACAGCCTCGACACCTTGCCCGACCTGCCGCTCTTCCTCGTGGCGAATGAATTTCTCGACGCGCTGCCGATCCGGCAGTTTCAGCGGGTCGAAAACGGCTGGTCCGAGCGGCAGGTGGGGCTGGCGCCCGATGGCTCGCTCTGTCCCGGTCTTGCGCCTGCGTCCCGGCTCGAGGCGTTGGAGCCGAGGATCGCCGACACCGTTCCCGGCGACGTGGTCGAAACCTGTACCCCGGCCGCGGCCTTCGTTGAGGGCGTGGCCGCCCGGATCGCCGTGCAGGGCGGGGCGGCGCTGCTCATCGATTACGGGAACTGGCATTCGCTGGGCGATACGTTCCAGGCCCTGCGCGCCCATCGGTCCGTCGATCCCTTCGCGACGCCCGGCGAGGCCGACCTGACCGCGCATGTCGATTTCGAACCGCTCGCAAGCGCGGCGGAGGCGGCGGGCGCACAGGTTTCCGCCATGACCGCGCAGGGCGTTTTGCTGGAGCGTCTCGGGATCACCGCGCGGGCGCAGGCGCTGGCGAAACGGTTGTCGGGGGCCGCGCTCGAGAGCCATATCGCCGCGCATCGCCGCTTGACCCACCCGGAAGAAATGGGTCAGTTGTTCCAGACTCTGGCGATCGTGCCGCCGCGCGCGGCGTTGCCGCCAGGTTTCGACCCCGCCCGAGCCTGAGCAAGGAGGACGCCATGGCGACCACGCTCGAAATCCTGACCTCTCCCGCCCTCAAGGACGTGCGGCACGGGTTCTTCACCCGGCGCGGCGGAGCGTCTTCGGGCATCTTCTCGGGTCTCAATTGCGGGCCGGGTTCGTCCGATCAGGCCGAGGCCGTGCGGACCAACCGGACGCGGGCTGCCGACGCGATGGGCGTGGCCCCCGAGGCGCTGCTCGGCGTCAAACAGGTTCACTCGCCCGATGTCGCGACAGTGGACGGCGTGCCGGACAGGCCGGTCCAGGCCGATGCGATCGTCACCGCGACGCCGGGGCTCGCGATCTCGGTCCTGACCGCGGATTGCCAGCCGGTGCTTTTCGCCGACACCAAGGCGGGCGTGATCGGCGCGGCCCATGCGGGCTGGCGCGGCGCGCTCGACGGCGTCCTCGAAAACACCCTCGAGGCGATGGAGGCGCTTGGCGCGCACCGGGAAGACACGGTCGCCGTGATCGGCCCCTGCATCTCGATCCACGCTTACGAGGTGGGCGAGGAATTCCTCGAGCGGTTCATCGTCGAGGATCCCTCCTACGGTCGGTTCTTCTCGGGCGGGCCGAACGGCAAGCCGCATTTCGATCTGCCGAGCTTCTCGCTGCACCGGCTGCGCGAGGCCGGGATCGGCGAGGCGGAATGGGTGCGGCGCTGTACCTATGGCGAGCCGGAGAACTTCTATTCCTATCGCCGAACCACCCATGCCGGCGAGGCCGATTACGGCCGCCTGCTCTCCGCGATTCGTCTCTGATTGCGGCGCGATTGAGCGGGTGGCGGTCAGATTGCCGCCCGATTTATGGCGCTGCGGCACGCGACATCCGTTCCCGGACCTGATTTCTCTGGCGGGCGAACCGTTACAGGTTTGCCATATTCGGGCCCCCGTCGCGGCGGAAAAAATTTCGCGCACGCCTCACGCTGGCCCAATTGGCCGGCGATAAAGATCTCAAGCGGATCGGGGAGATCCCAAGACGAGGTGAAAGAAAATGTCTGCCAAAAAACCAATGCGTCGCTGGATGAAAACCGCCATGGCCGAGGCCAAGCGTTGTGATGTGGAAATGCCCTGGGCGCGCACGAACCGCCGCTCTCCGGAAATGCGCCGCGGTCTGATCCGGGTCGAGGCGCCGCGCCTCGTCGCGGCTCGCTGAGCGCCCCGGGCAGACGCTGCCACGGCTGCCCGGACCGCACAGGGACCGCCCGTTCGGACCCGCGCGAAATCATTCATCAGGAAGACCCACGGGCGTCGGAGACGGATGAAGCCAGAGGCGTGAAACGCCTGCCGCTGTGCTCGTCTCCCGTCCCGCTCGCGGTAACCCTTTGTAAATTTTAACTCGCTACCAACAGTACAGATCGGACATGTCTCTCTGCCACAGGTGGGGGCCAGTGCAGACGTGACGAGACCGAAAGGTTGATCGCATGAATATGACACGCCGCATGGCGGCCGGGCCTCGCTCGGCCGGCCTGGTTTCTGATATCCCGACGACCCGCGCCCTGCGGGCGACACCCTACGCGCCGAAACGCCCGTTGCGCGCTTCGGGGATGACCCGTCGCTATTCCACGATGTGGCTCGAACCCAATGGCGATATCGCGGAAGAGACCCGGATCGCCCCGGCCGTCCCGCTCTTCGAGGAGGCGTTCAGCGCCATTGCCCGCGGCGCGATCGTCGCGACCGAAGACGGTCCCGTCGCGATCGAGGATCTGGTGCCTGGCCAGCGCGTGATCACCGCCGACGAACGGGTGGAGCTTGTCACCTGGATCGGTTCGATGACGGTGTTCCCGAGCGCGGGGGAGGATACGGGCCGGATGATCCGCGTCACCGCCGAAGCTTTCGGGCATGGGCGGCCGCAAAACGACGTCGTGCTGGGCCCGCATGCCCGGTTCTGTCTGCGCGACGCGCGTCTGCGCAACCGTCTCGGGCTCGATCAGGCCTATGCGCCGATCGCGGGCTTCGTCGATGGGGTGAGCGTGGTGGAGGTCAAGCCGATCTCGGCGATCACCGCCTATCACGTCGCGCTCGAACATCACGGCACGCTGAAGGTCGGCGGGTTCGAGATCGAGAGCTATCACCCGGGCGAGGGGATCGAGCGCATGATCGACCCGCGGCTGGCCGAACTGTTCCTCGCGCTCTTCCCGCATGTCGACCGGCTGCGCGATTTCGGCCCGCTCGCAATCCCGCGCCTGACCCGCTTCGAGGTCGAACAGCTCCAGGGCTGAGGCGCTCCGGCCAAGCCACAGCAAAACGCCGCGCGAGAGGATCGCGCGGCGTTTGCAGTTTCGGCGGAGTCAGAGATCAGTCTTCCATCGCCTCGAGCTCGTCGATGAAGCCTTCGATCATCGACAGGCCCTTGTCCCAGAAGGCCGGGTCGGATGCGTCGAGGCCGAACGGCGCGAGCAGTTTCTTGTGGTGCATCGAGCCGCCCGCCTCCAGCATCGCGAAATACTTGTCCTGGAACCCCTCGGGCTCGGCCTCGTAGGCGGCATAGAGCGCGTTCACCAGCCCGTCGCCGAAGGCATAGGCGTAGACGTAGAAGGGCGAGTGGACGAAATGCGGGATATAGGACCAGAAGCTTTCATACCCGTCCATGAACTCGAAGGCCGGGCCGAGGCTCTCGCCCTGCACCGACATCCACAGCGCGTTGATATCCTCGGGGGTGAGCTCGCCTTGCGCGCGGGCCGCATGCAGCTTGCACTCGAAATCGTAAAACGCGATCTGGCGGACGACCGTGTTGATCATGTCCTCCACCTTGCCGGCCAGAAGCGTCTTGCGCTCTTCCTTGGTCTTCGCCGCGGCGAGCAGCTTGCGGAAGGTCAGCATCTCGCCGAACACGCTCGCCGTCTCCGCCAGGGTGAGCGGGGTCGAGGCGAGCATCTCGCCCTGTTTCGCGGCCAGCACCTGGTGGACGCCGTGACCGAGTTCGTGGGCGAGCGTCATCACGTCGCGCGGTTTGCCCAGGTAGTTGAGCATCACATAGGGGTGCACCGTGGTGACGGTCGGATGCGCGAAGGCGCCCGGCGCCTTGCCCGGTTTCACGCCCGCGTCGATCCAGCCTTTCTCGAAGAAGGGCTGCGCGATCTCGGCCATGCGCGGATCGAAGCCGGAATAGGCGTCCAGCACCGTCTCTTTCGCCTCGTTCCACATGATGTCGCGCGGTGCTTCGGTCGGCAGCGGCGCGTTGCGGTCCCAGACCTGCAGCTTGTCTAGGCCGAGCCATTTCGCTTTCAGCGCGTAATAGCGGTGCGACAGGCGCGGATAGGCGGCGACCACGGCGTCGCGCAGGGCCTGCACCACCTCGGGTTCGACATCGTTCGACAGGTGCCGCCCGGTCTGCGGGGTCGGCATCTTGCGCCAGCGATCCTCGATTTCCTTTTCCTTCGCCAGCGTGTTGTGGATGCGCGAGAAGGTGCGGATGTTCTCGCCGAAGACGCGGGCAAGTTCGCGCGCGGCGGCCTCGCGTTTGGTGCGGTCATGATCCGAGAGCAGGGTGGTCGTCGCCTCAAGGCTCAGTTTTTCTCCCTGCACCTCGAATTCGAGCGCCGCGGTGGTCTCGTCGAAGAGCCGGTTCCAGGCTGCGGCGCCCACGACCGACTGATCGTGGAGGAATTTCTCCAGCTCGTCGGAAAGTTGATAGGGCTTCATCGCGCGCATCCGGTCGAAGACGGGCTTGTAGCGCGCCACCTTCGGATCGGCGAAGACGGCCTCGTATTTGTCATCCGGGATGCGGTTGAACTCGAGGCTGAAGAAAACCAGCGGCGTGGTGAAGGTGGTGATCCTGTCCTGCGCGTCGGAGAGCTGCTTCACGCGGCCCGCATCCACGGTGTTCTGATAATAGCGCAGCCCGACATAGGACATCACGCGCCCGGCCTTCTCGTCGATCTTCTCGTAGCGCGCGATGCATTCGGCCATGCCGGCGGCGTCGAGATCGGCGAGCTTGCCCTCGTAATCGGCGGCGAAGGCGGCGCAGTGTTCTTCGAGCCATGCCATGTCGGCGGCAAGTTCGGGCGCATCGGGCGCGGCATAGAGATCGGTCAGATCCCATTCGGGCAACGCGCCGAAGGCGCCTCCGCTTGCATTGGCATCGAAGACGGGGCGGCGATGGGTCAGCGTCATGGTATCCTCTCGGGTCAGAATGCTTGCTCCCCAGATAGGGGCAGCAGGGCACCACTGACAAGGGCGATGCCCGACGCGCCGATTGCCTGATTTTTGGGCAGAGCGGGCGAAATTTTGTTTCGCCACCGGCGCTGGTGCGCCTATCGTGGGTCTCTGCCTTCCCCTCGGAAAGCCCACGTCCTACGAATTGAGAAAGAGCAGGGGGTGACGACAAGCGACATGACCGAATATTTCAACGAGATGTTCGAGGGCCGCGAGGTTCGCCCGCCATATGCCGGGCTCGATGGCTGGATGCGCGAGATGCCCGCGCAGCTGCGGGCGATGAAACAGGCCGAGGCGGAGGCGCTGTTCCGGCGGATCGGCATCACCTTCGCGGTCTATGGAGAGGGCGGCGATCCGGACCGGCTCATCCCCTTCGACATGTTCCCGCGGGTCTTCACGCAAAAGGAATGGCGCCGGCTCGAGCGCGGCATCAAGCAGCGTGCGCGTGCCCTCAACGCCTTTCTCAACGATGTCTACGGGCGCGGCGAGATCGTGCGGGCCGGGCGGATCCCGGCGCGGCTCGTCTATCAGAACGCGGCCTATGAACGCGCGGTTGCGGGGTTCGTGCCGCCGCGCGGGATCTATTCGCATATCGTGGGCGTCGACCTCGTGCGCACCGGCCCCGATCAGTTCTTCGTGCTCGAGGATAATTGCCGCACGCCTTCCGGGGTCTCCTACATGCTGGAGAACCGCGAGATCATGATGCGGATGTTCCCGAAGCTTTTCCGCGAGAACCGGATCGAGCCGGTCGACGGCTATCCGGAGGCGCTGCGCCGCACGCTGGCATCGGTCGCGCCCGCGAAATGCGAGAGCGAGCCGTCGATCGCGATCCTCACCCCGGGTCATTTCAACTCGGCCTATTACGAACATTCCTTCCTTGCCGACCTGATGGGGGTCGAACTGGTCGAGGGGGCGGATCTCTTCGTCGAGGGCGGGTTCTGCTGGATGCGCACCACCGAGGGGCCGAAGAAACTGGACGTGATCTATCGCCGGATCGACGACGCCTTCCTCGATCCGCTCTGCTTCCGCCCGGATTCGATGCTGGGCGTGCCGGGGCTGATGGATGTCTACCGCTCGGGCGGGGTGACGATCTGCTCGGCGCCGGGGGCGGGCGTGGCCGATGACAAGGCGATCTATACCTTCGTGCCCGAGATGGTGCGGTTCTATCTGGGCGAGGAGCCGCTTCTGGAAAACGTGCCCACCTGGCAATGCGCGAAGCCCGATGATCTGAAATATGTACTGGATCATCTGCCGGAGCTGGTCGTCAAGGAGGTGCACGGGTCGGGCGGCTACGGGATGCTCGTCGGTCCGAAAGCCACCCGGGAGCAGATCGAGACCTTCCGCATCAAGATCGAGGACAACCCCCACAATTACATCGCCCAGCCGACGCTCGCGCTCTCGACGACGCCGACCTTCGTCGAGGAGGGCGTCGCGCCGCGCCATGTCGATCTGCGGCCCTATTGCCTCGTGGGCGAGAAGATCGAGCTGGTGCCGGGCGGGCTGACGCGGGTCGCGCTCACCGAAGGGTCGCTCGTGGTGAACTCGTCGCAGGGTGGCGGCGTGAAGGATACCTGGGTTCTGGCGGAGTGAGTAGGACATGCTGAGCCGGACGGCGGAAAATCTCTACTGGATCGCGCGCTACATGGAGCGCGCCGAAACGATGGGGCGGTTGCTCGAGGTCGGGGCGCGGATCTCGCTGATCCCCTCTGCGGGGCATGGCTACCGGTCGGAATGGGAAAGCCTGTTGCAGGCCTCGGGCACGGCGGAAGGGTTCGCCGAGAAATACGGTGACCCGGTGCAGCGCAACATCGAGAGCTACCTGTTCTTCGATCGCGACAACCCGTCCTCGGTGGTCTCCTGCATCGAGCGGGCGCGGGAAAACGCCCGGATCGTTCGCACGGCGATCTCCGGGCAGGTCTGGGACGCGCTCAACACCGCTTATCAGGAGATCCTCCAGATCGAGCGTCAGCCGCGCTCGGAATGGGAGCTGACCGAGCTGTGCGAATGGGTGGCGCGCCAGTCGGCCCTGCTGCGCGGCGCGATGGATGCGACGATGCTGCGCAATGACGGGTTCTTCTTCATGAACCTCGGCTATGCGCTCGAGCGGGCGGACAATTCGGCGCGGCTCGTGGACGTGAAATATTTCGTCCTGCTGCCTTCGGTGGAACTCGTCGGATCGGGCCTCGACAATTACCAGTGGCAGGTGCTGCTGCGCGCGCTCAAGGCGCTGCGGGCGTTTCACTGGGCCTATGGCGGCGAGGTGACGGCCTCGAAGATCATCGATTTCCTGATCCTAAACCCCGCCAGCCCGCGCTCGCTGATGTCGGCGACACGCAAGGCGATGCACCACCTCGACAATCTCGCGCGGTTCTATGGCGATGCTCCGGGGGCAGACCTCGCGCTGTTGCATGCGCGGGCGCTGGTGAAGGAGCTCGAGCAGACCGAAGTGGCCGAGATCGTGGACGAGGGGCTGCACGAGTTCCTGACCCGGTTCATCGGCGAGATCGGTCAGGTCGCGGCGCTGGTCCAACGCAGTTACCTGTCCGGAGAGGCGCGATGATCCTGACCGTGAACCATGTGACCACCTATGGCTATGGCGAGCCGATGGGAACGGCGGTGCAGTCGCTGCGCCTCTTTCCGTCGCGGTTCGAAGGGCAGCGCGTGATCGACTGGCAGGTCTCGGTCGAGGGCGGCGTGCGCGGCGGTGCCTTCCGCGACGGGGCGGGCGACCGCGTGGAGGGATGGTCGATCCGCCCCCCCGTCGAGGAGGTCGCGATCACCGTGAGCGGCCAGGTCGAGACCTTCGACACCTCGGGCGTGCTGCGCGGTCATCGCGAGAGCGTTCACCCAATGGCCTATTTGCGCGAGACGGTCGCGACATGGATCGACGACGCGCTGGCCGATCTGGGGGCGGAGGCCGTGGCGGGGGCGTCCGACGAACTCGACCGCGCGCATCGTCTGAGCCGCGCGGTGGCCGAGGCGATCGCCTACAGGCCGGGTGCGACCCATGCGCACACCACCGCGGCGGAGGCGCTCGCACAGGGGGAGGGGGTCTGTCAGGATCACGCCCATGCGCTGATCGCGGCGGCGCGTTCGGTGGATCTGCCCGCGCGCTACGTCTCGGGTTATCTCTTCGCCTCCGAGGACGGCAGCCCGCATGAAGCCGCGCATGCCTGGGCGGAGATCTGGGTCAAGCCGGTCGGCTGGATCGGGTTCGACCCGGCCAATCGCTGCTGTCCGGACGAGCGCTATATCCGTCTCGGATCGGGGCTCGATGCGCGCGAGGCGGCGCCGGTGCGCGGTGTGACGCAGGGCGCGGGCGAGGAGCGGATGAAGGTCACTGTTGCCTTGCACGAAGTCCAGCAATAGATTGCGCGCTGCTCCCGGCATCGAGGAAATATCATGACCTATTGCGTTGGCCTTCTCCTGAACGAGGGCATGGTTCTGCTGTCCGACACGCGGACCAATGGCGGCTTCGACAATATCGCCACCTATCGCAAGATGTTCACCTTCGAGGAGCCGGGCGAACGGGTGGTCGCGGTGATGACGGCGGGGTCGCTCTCGGTCACCCAGACGACGCTCGCGCGGTTGCAGGAGGCGATCGACGCGTCGGATGCGACGGGCGAGACCTCGATCATGCTCGCGCCCACGATGCTCAAGGTGGCCGAGATCATCGGCAACACGATGGCGGGCGTGCGCAAGGATATCGTGAGCCGGATGGATGCCGAGCGGATCTCGACCTCGGCCTCGGTCATCGTCGCCGGGCAGCGCGCGGGCGGCGAGATGCGGATGTTCCTGATCTATCCGGAGGGGAATTTCATCGAGGCGACCGAGGACACGCCCTTCCTCCAGATCGGCGAGCACAAATACGGCAAACCGATCCTAGACCGGGTGGTGACGCCACAGACCAGCCTCGAGGACGCGCAGAAGGCAGTGCTGCTGTCGATGGATTCGACGCTGCGCTCGAACCTCTCGGTGGGGATGCCGCTCGATCTCGCGGTGATCCGCAAGGATGACTGCAAGATCTCGCTCCGGCGCCGGATCGAGGCGGGAGACGCCGATTTCGCGCGCATGTCCGAAGCCTGGTCGAACGCGCTGCGCGACAGCTTCACGCAGATTCAGCTTTGAGCGTGTCGCGCGCCGCGAGCGCGCCGGCCGCATCGAAAAGCGCCGCGCAGCGGTCGTAGAACCGGGCGCGGGTCTGCGGGATCTCCATCATGATCTCGTGCTCGGCGCCCGGGATCACGTCGAGTTCGCCTTTCGGCCAGCGCGCCATCCGGTCATGGACCGAGGCGGTATGCACGATCTTCTCCGCCCCGCCGAGCCCGCAATAGCAGGGCAGGTCGGGCGAGGGCAGCGAGGCCAGCGCCTCGCATTCGAGAAGGCTTTCGGCCACCCAATGGATCGTCGGACCCGCAAGCGTGAGTTCGGGCGCCTTCGATGCCTGCTCGATCAGCCAGGCCCACATCTCGGGGTCCCGGGTGAGCCGGTTGTCCTCGAAACTGTCGCGATAGACATAGGTGGTCGCGTTCATGCCGGGCGGATAGGCCTCGGCCAGGAAAGAATCGCCGAAGAGATTGGCCAGGACGATCCGGAGCGGGTGTAGCAGCGGCGAGACCTTGATCCCCCACATCGGCGCCGAGAAGGCGGCGGCCGAGAACCGGTGATGTTCGTGCGCGATCGCGCGCAGCCCGATCGCGCCACCCATCGAATGGCCGAGCAGGAAATAGGGTTTCGGCAGGCCGAGCTCGTCGGCCGCGTCGATCACCGCATGCAGATCCCACTGATAGTCCTGAAGGCCGCCGACATGGCCCTTTTCGGGCGCGCCGGGCAGGAGGCGGTCCGCCAGCCCCTGTCCGCGCCAGTCGATGGCGAGCATCGCGTAGCCCCGCGCGGCGAAATCCGCCGCGGCAGGGCCGTATTTCTCGATATATTCGGTGCGCCCGCAAAGCAGGAAGACGGTCCCGCGCGGTTCGGGGGGGCTTGGCCAGTGACCGAAGCGGATGCGCACGTCATCCTGCGTCTTCAGCCAGTAGGCCGCGCCACCCTCGGGGCCGCGCGCGATCTGGTCGTACAGGGGCGCGCGATCCATCAGGCGAGCGCCGCGCCCAGTTGCATCGCCAGCCCCATCGAACCGTCGACCTTGAGCTTGCCGGACATGAAGGCCGCCGTCGGGTTGACGTCGCCGTTGAGCATGCCCTCGAAGGTCTCGCGATCCGCGGTCAGGACGACCTCGGCCTCATCGTCGCCCGCGCGCACGCCGTTCTCGTCGGCGATGATCGAGCCCTCGTCCTCGATCACGAATTTCGCGGTGGACGAAAACCCGTCGGGCAGCTTCGCCCGAAGCGCCTCGACCGCCTTGTCGATAACCTCGCTCATCATGTTCCTCCAGTTTTGATGGCCGGGCTCTCGCTTTCTCCGGCGTATGGGTTACAGTTCGTTTATGTGGCAGCGAATTCACAGATACAAATGTGCCGTCACGGCATTTTGTGCGGTGGGCCTTTTTGCAACTTTTGCAGCCTTTCCGGTCCATGCCGAGACGGAGGGGCTCGATTCGTATTTCAAGGAACTCGCCGATCCCGACGATGCGAACTGGGCGCGCGCCGAGGCCGATATCCGGCGGGCCTGGTCGCGGTCGGGTTCGGCGGTGATGGATCTGTTGTTCCAGCGGGGCGAGCGGGCGCTCGATCAGGGCGATGCGGAGGCCGCGATCGAGCATTTCACCGCGCTCACCGATCACGCACCGGATTTCGCCGCCGGCTGGAACGGTCGGGCGACCGCCTATTTCATGGCGGGGCTCTACGGGCCGGCGGCGTCCGATATCGCCCATACGCTCAAGCTCGAACCGCGCCATTGGGGGGCATTGGCGGGACTTGGCGCAATTCTCGAGGAAATGGGCGACAACAAGCGCGCCCTCGAGGCCTATCGCGCCTCTTTCGCCTTGAACCCGCATCAACAGGATGTGAAAGACGCCATTGCGCGTCTGGACAAGGCGCATCAGGGCACGGCTCTCTGAGGCCGCAACGGAGCTGCGATGCAAAGCGGGCGGATCACGGCCGTTCTCGGGCCGACCAATACCGGCAAGACCCATTATGCCATCGAGCGGATGCTCGCCCACCGCACCGGCGTCATCGGATTGCCGCTGCGGCTGCTCGCGCGCGAGGTCTATGACCGGATCGTCGCGCAGCGCGGGCCGAGCGTGGTGGCGCTGGTCACCGGCGAGGAGCGGATCGTTCCCGAACGCACCCAATACTGGGTCTGCACGGTCGAGGCGATGCCTACGGGCATCGGCGCGGATTTCCTCGCCATCGACGAGATCCAGCTCTGCGGCGATCCCGAGCGCGGCCATGTCTTCACCGATCGGCTTCTGAACGCGCGCGGTTTGCACGAGACGCTGTTTCTGGGCTCGGAAACCATGCGCGGCGCGATCGCGGCCCTGGTGCCGAAGGTTCAGTTCACCAAGCGCGAGCGGTTCTCCGAACTGAGCTATGCGGGCTCGAAGAAGATCTCCCGGATGAAGCCGCGCTCGGCCATCGTCGGCTTCTCGGTCGAGAATACCTATGCGATCGCCGAACTGATCCGCCGCCAGAAGGGCGGCTGCGCGGTGGTGATGGGGGCGCTCAGCCCGCGCACCCGCAACGCGCAGGTGGCGATGTATCAGAACGGCGACGTGGATTACCTCGTGGCGACCGATGCGATCGGTATGGGGCTGAACCTCGATATCGACCATGTGGCCTTTTCCGCGACCTCGAAATTCGACGGGCGGCGGATGCGCCCGCTCTTCCCGCATGAGCTGGCGCAGATCGCGGGCCGGGCCGGGCGGCATACCTCGGACGGCACGTTCGGGGTGACCGGCGAGGCGCGCCCCTTGCAGCCCGAGGTGATCGAGGCGATCGAGGAGCATCGCTTCGCGCCGCTGCAGCGGCTGCAATGGCGCAACGCACGGCTCGAATTCGGAACGCTCGACCGGCTGATTGGCTCGCTTGAGGTGCGGCCCGAGGGCGAGTGGCTCACCAAGGGGCGCGACGCGGACGACCTGCGCGCGCTCAAGGTGCTGGCCGACGATCCCGCGATCCGCGACCGGGTCATCAGCCCGAAGGATGTGCAGCTGCTCTGGGATGTCTGCCGAATCCCCGATTTCCGCTCGATATCGGAGGCCGAACATGCGACCCTTTTGGCGCGCATCTTCGAGTTCCTGCAGACGGGCAAGGGCGTGCCCTCGGACTGGCTCGCACGCCAGATCGAGCGGATCGACCGCACCGGGGGCGATATCGATATGCTCTCGCGCCGTCTGGCCTTTATCCGGACCTGGACCTATGTCGCGCAACGCAAGGGCTGGGTCGATGACGAAAGCCATTGGCGCGAGGCGACCCGCGCTGTAGAAGACCGTCTGTCGGATGCGCTCCATGGCGCGCTGACGCAAAGATTTGTGGACCGGCGCACATCCGTGTTGCTGCGCCGGCTCAAGCAGAAGGAGACCCTCGTGGCCGAGGTGAATGACAAGGGCGAAGTGACGGTGGAAGGCGAATTCGCCGGCCGTCTTGAAGGATTCCGGTTCCGGCAGGACGAGACCGGATCGCCGGATGAGGCGAAGATGCTTGCCCGTGCGGCCTATGAGGCGCTTGCTCCCGAATTCAGTCTGCGCGCTGACCGCTTCTACAACGCGCCCGATACCGAGATGGATTTCACCGAGCAGGGCGGCCTGATGTGGGGCGACACCGCGGTGGGCAAGCTCGTGAAGGGCGCCGACGTGCTGCGGCCGACGGTGCAGGCTTTCGTCGATGACGAGGCCGGCGCGGATGTGGCCGAGAAGGTGACGCGCCGTCTGCAGCATTTCATCGATCGCAAGGTGGCCGCGCTGTTCGAGCCGCTTCTCAACATGAGCCGCGACGAGGAGCTCACCGGGCTCGCGCGCGGTTTCGCCTTCCGGCTGGTCGAGGCGCTCGGCATCATCCCGCGCGAGCAGGTGGCGGCCGAGGTGAAGGATCTCGAGCAGGACGCACGCGGCGCGCTGCGCAAGCACGGCGTGCGCTTCGGCCAGTACACGATTTTCATGCCCGCGCTTCTCAAGCCCGCGCCGACCCGGCTGCGGCTGGTGCTGGCCTCGCTCTGGGATGGCCGTGACGAATTCCCCGAGAGCCCGCCTCCGGGCCTCGTGACGATCCCCAATATCGACGGGTTCGAGGCCGAGACCTACCGGCTTTCGGGCTACCGGCCCGCCGGCGCGCGCGCGATCCGGATCGACATGCTCGAACGGCTCGCCGACCTGTTGCGCGGTCAGGACAGCCGCGGCGGTTTCGAAGCCAATCCCGACATGCTGTCGATCACCGGCATGACGCTGGAGCAGTTCGCGGACCTGATGCAGGGCCTGGGCTACAAGGCCGAGCAGGGTGAGCGGACGAAGGTGAAACCCGCCGGACTCGAGAAGGCCGAGGAGGCCGCTGGCGCCGAGGCGCTCTCGCAGGAGCAGGCAGACGAGGCGAAAGCCGAGGCCGGCGGCGGTGAGGCGGCGGCGGAAACCCATCCCGAGGCGGAGGCCGCGGCCGAGGCCGGCGGCGACATGCTGGCCGCCTCCGAAGTCGAGGGCGACGAGACCGAGCTGTTCTACACCTTCACCTGGGCGCCGCGTCCGCGCGGCGGCAATCGCCCGCGTCGCGACGCCAAGCCCGGCGGCGACCGGGGCGACCGGGGCGAGCGGGGAGAACGCAAGGGCGGCGGCAAGCCGCAGGGCAAGAAGGGCAAGAAGGGCGGCAAGCCGCAGGGGCCGCGCAATTTCGAAGCGCGCCCGCCCCGCAAGGAAAAGCCGGTCGATCCCGACAACCCCTTCGCGGTGCTCGCCGCGCTCAAGGACAAGAAGTAGTCTGCGGCGATGGAGCGCGCGTCCGAGCGCCTGCGCATCGACAAATGGCTGTGGCATGCGCGGTTCTGCAAGACCCGCGCGCTGGCCCAGCAGGTGGTGCAGGGCGGACGGGTGCGCGTGAACGGGCAGCGGATCGACAAGCCGGGCCGCGCCGTCGGCCCGGGCGACGTGCTCACGCTGCGGATCGGCGCTCAGGTTCAGGTCCTGCGCATTCTCGATTGCGGAACGCGGCGCGGCCCGGCGAGCGAGGCGCAGGGGCTCTACGAGCGGATCGAGCCCGGGGCCGACCCCGAGCGTTGACGCGGGAAAAGCGGTGCGCTCCCTTGAATCGCGGCGACAGCCTCGCTAGGAGGTTGCAGGAATCCGAGAAGCCGGGGTGTCACCATGACCTATGTCGTCACCGATAACTGTATCAAGTGCAAATACACCGACTGTGTCGAAGTCTGCCCGGTGGACTGTTTCTACGAGGGTGAGAACACGCTCGTCATCCATCCCGACGAGTGCATCGACTGCGGCGTATGCGAACCCGAGTGCCCCGCCGACGCGATCCGCCCCGATACCGAGCCGGGCATGGAGAGCTGGGTCGAGCTCAACCGCAAATATTCGGAAATCTGGCCGGTGATCACCCAGAAGAAGGATCCGATGCCGGAGGCCGAGAAATATGACGGCGAGCCGGGCAAGCTGGAGAAATACTTCTCCGAGAAGCCGGGCGAGGGCGATCAGTAAGGGCAGGGGGGCTGACCCTTCGGCGCCCGATTCGAGCCTGAAATCCGCGCGTGACGCAGCGGAAGAGAGAGCAGAAACGGGATGTAACTCCTTGATGTTCCAAGGAGGTATCAGGGCGTGGAGAGATCACGCTTTGAAATACATGCGATTCCTGCTATATAAATGTCATAAAAGAGTTTCGACCCCACCTTCTGTAGCGACCCCATCGCCTTCAGAAGACAGAAATCAGGTGACCGACGAACGCGGAGCCATCGTGCGCCGTGGGCGTCTTTTGCTCGCTTGATACCGGGGTTCGGGGCTGGCTGCAAGGAAGCGAACCGCATGACCAAAACCAAGAAGACCGAATTCCGCCCCAACGACTTCGTCGTCTATCCGGCGCATGGGGTGGGGAAGATCATGTCCATCGAAGAACAGGAAATCGCGGGGCTCAAGCTGGAGCTCTTCGTGATCTCGTTCGAGAAGGACAAGATGACCCTGCGCGTTCCGACCCACAAGGCGACGGAGGTGGGCATGCGTAGCCTGTCCTCGCCCGACATCGTGTCCAAGGCGCTCGAGACCCTCAAGGGCAAGGCCAAGGTCAAGCGCGCGATGTGGTCGCGCCGCGCCCAGGAATACGAACAGAAGATCAATTCCGGCGACCTGCTGTCGATCGCCGAGGTGGTGCGCGACCTGCACCGCAACGACGACCAGCGCGAGCAGAGCTATTCCGAGCGTCAGCTCTACGAAGCGGCTCTCGAGCGTCTGACCCGTGAGGTCGCCGCCGTTTCGGGCACCGACGAGGCCCGGGCCGCGCAGACCGTGGACGAGGTTCTGGTCGGCCGCGCGGCCTGATCGGACCACCGATACAAGACCAAGACGCGAGACCTCCGGGTCTCGCGTTTTTTGTTGCGCCGGGCGCAATCGCGCAGGCGAGGGGCATGCGCCTTGCGCGGGGTCAGACGTGGGGGCGCGGGATCAGGCTTCGGGGCCGCGGTCGGTGGCGCCGGAGGGCTCGCGCTCGGTTTCCACCTTGTCCCCGCGGCGGCGGTACTGCTCCATCATCGCGGCCTCGAGCTCCGCGTTCAGTTCCTTCGTGCGCGCGATGTAATCGGGGTTCTGCTCGACCGGCAGTCCCGGTTTCCAGAGTTTCGCGAGATCGCGCACCGCGGCCCGGTCGAGCTTGAAGAACAGCTTCTCGAGCTCGGCGGCCTCGAATTCCGACAGTCCCGCATTCTCGAGCACGTAACGCCCTGCGCGCAGGCTCGAATCGAACATCTCGCGCACGATGTCGTTCGCCCCGGCGCGGTAGAGGTCGAAGACATGGGTGCGGTCGCGGGCGCGCGCCACGATATGCAGGTCGGGGCGGATGCGCCGCGCATATTCCACCAGTTTCGTGGTCTGCTCACGTCCGTCGAGCGCCACCACGAGGACCCGCGCCTGCGCGATCCCGGCAGCGGCGAGAAGATCGGGCCGGGTCGGGTCGCCGAAATAGCCCTTGAAGCCGAAGGTCCGCATCAGCTGGATCGTGCGCAGGTCGTTGTCGAGAACCGTGGTGCGCAGCCCCGACATCGTGACCAGCCGGTTGACCACCTGCCCGAAGCGTCCCACGCCCGCGATGATGATCGGCTGCTGTTCCTCGATCGCATCCGGGTCGGGGCCGTCGGCCGTGCGCAGGCGCGAGACGATCTGGTCATGCAGGATGAAGAGGAGCGGGGTGATCAGCATCGAGAGCGCGATCACCACGAGGAGCTTCTCGGCGAGCGGGGCGGGCAGGATCCTCTGGCCCACGGCGAAGGAGACGAGCACGAAGCCGAATTCCCCGGCCTGCGCGAGCGAGAGCGTGAACAGGGACCGGTCCGAGCCCTGCAGCTTGAAGAGCCGCGAGAGACCATAGAGCACGGCCGATTTCAGCGCGACCAGAAGCGCCACCAGCGCGAAGATATTCGCCGGCTGGGCGAGGATCACGTCAAAGTTGATGCCCGCCCCGACGGTGATGAAGAAGAGCCCCATCAGAAGCCCCTTGAAGGGCTCGATGTCGGATTCCATCTCGTGCTTGAATTCGCTGTCGGCGAGAACCACGCCCGCGAGGAAGGTGCCAAGCGCGGGCGAGAGCCCGACGAGGTTCATCAGGCTCGCGATGCCGACGACGATCAGGAGCGCCATCGCCGTGTTGATCTCGCGCAGCCGGGCGCTCTCGACGAAGCGGAAGAGCGGCCGCACGAGGTAATGCCCCATCAAAACGGTGAAGACGACCGCGGCCAGCGTGATCAGGGTGACGCCCCAGGCCGGCAGCGAATCGATCAGGCGCGCCACGACGTGATCGCCATGCTCTGCCTTGGCGACCGCCCGCGCGCCGGGCAGCGCCAGAAGCGGCATCAGCGCGAGCATCGGGATCACCGCGATGTCCTGCGTCAGCAGAACCGCGAAGGTCGAACGCCCGCCCGCGGTCTGCATGAGCCTCTTTTCGTTGAGCGTCTGCAGAACGATTGCGGTCGAAGACAGTGACAGCACCATCCCGATCGCCAGCGCGACGCGGAAATCCTCGCCCATCGCGGCGACGATCGCGGTCACGAGGACCATCGTGATCACCACTTGCAGCCCGCCGAGCCCGACAAGCTTGTCGCGCATCGCCCAGAGCGCCCGAGGCTCGAGTTCCAGACCGATCAGGAAGAGCATCATCACCACGCCGAACTCGGCGAAATGCTGAAGATCGCTCATCTCGGCGCCCGAGATGCCCGTCAGCGGGCCGATCAGGATGCCTGCGAGGAGATAGCCCAGAACCGAGCCCAGACCCGCGCGCGTCGCCAGCGGGACCGCGACGACCATCGCGACCAGGTAGAGCGTGGCTTGGAACAGGAAGCTTTCCATCTCGGGCGGGCATCCTCGCGGGTGGAACGAGCGGGCAGGGCCCGGCTCTCGGGGTGGTCAGATCAGCGTAGCTGCGGTGCGGCGGGGTGCAAGAGGCCGCCTGTGCGATCCCTCGACCGGCCGCCTCGCCCTCAGCCCTCGCCCAGCAGCTTGAGCGTGTAATCGCGCCGGTTCTTGCGATAGGTGAGCTGGCTCGAGCCGATCGCGGTCACGGTCCCGCCGTCGAGCCTGTCGCCCACACCGACCTTGATGAAGCGGCCGGTGGGCAGGCGAACCAGGGCGCGCCGGTTGGCTGAGGAGCCATAGAGGCCGATCAGGTTGAGTTTGCGCAGGTTAATCGCGTTCTTCTCGGTCGCCTGTTTCGCCACCGAGGCCGAGGTCGGCAATTTCGGGGCCGGGGCGACGGGTTCGGGTTCGTCGATATCCTCGGGCTTCGCGGGCGCGGCGGCCGCGACGTTCGCGCTCGGGGCAGGTTCCGCGGCTATTGCGGCGGCCAGCGCGGTTTCCACGGAGCGCGAGAAATTCCGGGGCTTCTCGGGCGGCTCCGGAGAACGGGCGACGGCAAGCGGCGTCGCGCCAACGAAGGGCGCGCGGTTTTCCTCGGCGGCGGCATCCTGCGCGGCCACCGCGGCGCGAACCGCGTCCTGGATGGTCTGGGGCCGCGCGGGCGGGTGCGGTATGTCGCCCTGCGCGACAGATGCGGGCGTTTCGGCGGGCGTCGCCGCCCCGCTCTGGCCCGAGATGGTGTCGGGGCGCGGCCGGGGACGGGTGTCGCGGAGTTCGGGATGGGGCTGCGCCTTGGGATCGGGGCCCTGCGCAGCGGTCGCGGCTTGCGCCGCCGCGGCAGAGGCCTGCGTGACGCTTTCGGGGCGCCCGCGCGGCAGCCGTGCGGGTTTCCCGGCAAAGAGCGTGAACCCGCCCGGCATCTCCACACCTTCCGGCGTGGGGGGGGGCGGCGGCGTCTCGGGCGGGGGCAGGGGGGCTGCGGTGAAGGGCGGGAGCGAGGGCTCCGGCGCGGCCTGTGCGACCGTGTCCTCGGCGGGGGCGGTGGTGGCAGGGGCTGTGTCGGCCGACGCATCAGGCGCAGGCGCGGCGTCGCTCTCCGCGGCGGTTGGGGGCGCGGCGGTCTCGGTCTGCGGTGGCGTCGTCGAGGCGGGAGGGGCGAGGGCGATCTCCGGGAGAGCGGGCATTGGTGCGGGCATCTGCGCGGGCGGCGGCTCGGCCGTGGCAGTGGCTTGCGGCTCTTCCGGGGCCGTCGGGGCGGGCTCTTCCGCAGCGGTGTCAGTTCCGGCGGCGGCGGGTTCGGATGAAGGTTCCGCGGCCTCGGCAACCTGCTCGCTCGCGGGCGCCTGCGCCTCGCTTGCGGCAGGGGCCGCGGCGGTGGTCTGAACGCTCGCCTCAGGGGGGGCGGGGTTGGTCAGCAGTTGCGACCACAGCGCGACGAGCGCGAGGAGCAAGGCCGCCCCCCCTGCGGCGAGCAGCCCGAGATGACGCGGTTTACGCGAGCTCGACAGGGATTTCTGCGCGCCGAAGACGGTGAGGTCCGTTTCGGTCCGTGGTGGTGTGGTCCCGCCGGAGGTTTTCGTGGATGCAGGCCGGAGCGCCTCGGTCTTGAGGGTGGGGACGGATGGCGCCTGCCCGGGCATGTCCTTGGCGGTGACGGCCACGCGCTTGTTCGCGGCGGGATCGTCTTTCGCCTTCGAAGTGGAACGCTCGCGCTCGGTGAGGCCGGGGAGTTTCAGCGAGGGCGCGGTGATATCCGCCTGTTCGAGGTTGGCTTGCTCGCCTGCCTCTCTTGCCGGCGAGAAGCGGGCCATGCCCGCCAGTCGGGGCGGGGCCTCGTCTGCGGGCGTCAGGCCGCTCACGGCGCGTCGCGTGGCGAAGCTCACCGCGGCGGCGGTTTCGGCCGCGGGTTCCGAGGCGGGTTCGCTCTCTTCTTCGTCGGCTTCGGAGGCGGTGGTCGCCGTCTCCTCTGTCGCCGGTTCGGCGGCGCGGGGCGTCTCGTCGTTTTGAGTGGCCGCGGGCTCCGGCGTCTCGTCACCGGTCTCGATATCCTGCGGTTCTCCCTCCGGTGCCGGTTCGTCGCCGGAGGATTGCGAGTCGGTCTTCGCCTCCTCCGTGAGAGGCGTCTCGTCGGTCGCCTCCGTGCCATCCGGAGAACGTGTCTCGACGGTAGCGTCTTCCCTCGCCTCGGCGGCACTTGCGGGGAGCGCGTCCGGCGATGGCGCCGACTCGGCCGGGGCAACCTCGGCCACCTCTTCGACCACGGCAGTATCGGCGCTCAGAAGCCTGACGGGGGCTGTATCGGGATCCACGCGCGCCCCTTCGGGCAGGTAGCGCGCGACGACCGAGGTGAGCCCGAAATGCGGCTCGCTCGGATAGTCGGCGGGATCGGGGGCGGCGACGAAGCTGACCGGGCAGAAACCGTATTCCTCGGCAAAGCGCTCGGCCTCCGCAAGCGTCTCGCGGGCGATCACGGCGACCTGCACGGTCTGTCCGCCACCGGTGAAATCATAGACAAGATCGGGCACGGCATAGGGCGTCATGCCCTCGAGCGCGACCTCGATCTGCTTGCGCCGCTGGGCGGGGGAGGGCCCGGGCGCATAGATCGCCGTGTAGAGGATTTGCGTGTCCGGCAGGACAAGCTTGGAGGCGAAGCCCCGCGACGCCACCTGCCGCGCCTTGTCGTGCAGCGCGACGATGGCCGCTTGCGGCTCTTCCGCCTCGAGCGAGGCGTCGCCCATCAGGGCCCATCCCTCTTTCGCACGACGCGCCAGAGCGATGCCGTCATGCGAGAGGATCAATGCGAATTCGGGTTTCATGGGTCGCTGGGGCGGGGCTCGGAGCCGTCCATTTCAAAGGGCATTCACTTCTTCGTAAAGCAGTTTGGAGCCCCTGAAAAGCGCCGCGACACGCGCTGGCGGGCGTTTGCCGGTTTTCGACATGCCCGCGCGCCCGTCCTGCAAAAAGCGGGGGTGAAGTTTCGAAAATGCGATGCGCGCGAGCCGTTCTGCCCGGCCCGCGCGCGGCCGGGTCTCACGCGGTCGCGATGGCCAGCGCCTGGTCGAGATCGGCGATCAGGTCGCCCGCATCCTCGATCCCGATCGAGAGCCGGACGACGTTGGGCGCGGCGCCCGCCGCGATCTGCTGGGCCTCGGTCAGCTGCCGGTGCGTGGTCGAGGCGGAATGGATGATGAGCGAGCGCGCATCCCCGAGATTGGCGACATGGCTGAAAAGCGCGAGGCTGTCTACGAGCTTCACGCAGGCCTCGTAGCCCCCCTTCACCGCGACGGTGAAAAGCCCGCCCGCGCCCCTCGGGCAGACGGACTTCATCCGGTCATGCCAGGGCGAGCTCTCGAGCCCCGCATAGGTCACGAAGTCGATCCGCGGATCGGCCTCGAGCCAGTCCGCGACCGCCTTGGCGTTGGCGACATGCTTGGCCATGCGCAGGCTCAGCGTCTCGATGCCCAGCAGCGTGTAATGCGCGCCCTGCGGGTTCATCGTCATCCCGAGATCGCGCAGCCCGACCGCAATCGAATGGAAGGTGAAGGCCATCGGCCCGAGCGCCTCGTGAAAGCGCAGCCCGTGATAGGCGGGCTCGGGCTCCGAGAGCGAGGGGAACTTGCCCGAGGCCGACCAGTCGAACTTGCCCGAATCCACCACGCAGCCGCCCGTCACCGTGCCGTTGCCGGTCATGTATTTGGTGAGCGAATGGACGACGAGCGTCGCGCCCATCTCGATCGGGCGGCACAGGTAGGGAGTGGCCAGCGTGTTGTCGACGATCAGCGGCAGGCCGAGCTTGTCGGTCAGTTTCGCGACCGCCGGTATGTCGGTGATATAGCCGCCGGGGTTCGAGATCGACTCGCAGAAGATTGCGCGGGTGTTCTCGTCCACCGCCGCTTCGAGCGCCTCGAGATCGTCGAAATCGACAAAGGTGCAGGACCAGCCGAAGCGTTTGATCGTCTGGCTGAACTGGGTGATCGTGCCGCCATAAAGCCGGGTCGAGGCGATGATGTTGCAGCCCGGCGCCATCAGCGGGAAGAGCGCCATGATCTGAGCCGCGTGGCCCGAGGAGCAGCACACCGCCCCCGCGCCGCCTTCGAGGGCCGCCACCCGCTCGGCGAGCTTCATCACCGTCGGATTGGTGAGGCGCGAATAGATGAAGCCCACCTCCTCGAGGTTGAACAGCCGCGCCGCATGCTCGGCGTCTTTGAACGCATAGGCCGTGGTCTGGTAGATCGGGGTCTGCAACGCGCCCGTCGCCGGGTCGGGCACCGCGCCGGCATGGATCTGAAGCGTGTCGAATTTGTAGTCGGACATCTCGGGGCTCCTCTCGTTTGTCGCGACGTTAGCCGCGCACCGGGAGCCCATCAAACACATTCATTTTCGATGATGGATCGCTCAGGCGCGCAGATCCTTGGGGCTGTCCATCACGACATATGTGGTGATCGAGCCGACCTGGGGCAGCACGCCCAGGATCTCGGTATGCCAATGTTTGTAACTGGCCAGATCCGCCGCCTCGACGCGCAGTAGATATTCCACCGTCCCGGTGACGTTGTGGCATTCCACGACCTGTGGCGCGCGCGCGATGGCCTGTTCGAAGGCCTCCAGGGCGCTCTTGGTGTGGGTGTTGAGCCCGACCGTGACATAGGCCACGAAACCGATCCCGAGCTTCTCGGGCGCGAGCACCGCGCGATAGCCGCGGATCACCCCGGAGCGCTCAAGCTCCTGCACCCGGCGCAGGCAGGCCGAGGGCGACAGCCCGACCCGCTGGGCGAGGTCGAGATTCGACAGCCGGCCGTCGCGCGACAGTTCGTGCAATATCTTTTCGTTTATCGCGTCCAGTTTCGTCATGGGTTGTGAATTTATGCTTCCGATTGCGGAAATCGCAATTCAATTCGGTGAAAGTTGCGCCATAAATTGCGCATGACGCTGAACCTGCTTCTCTCCCTGATGGGCTTCGCCTTCGTCACCTCGGTCACGCCGGGGCCGAACAACATGATGCTGCTCGCGTCGGGGGCGAATTTCGGATTGCGCCGCACCGTGCCGCATCTTCTCGGCGTCGCGCTCGGCTTCGGCGCGATGGCCTTCGTGATGGGGCTGGGGCTGGCGCAGCTCTTTCGCAGCTGGCCCCCGATCGAGCTCGGCTTCAAGATCGTCGCGGCGCTCTACATGCTCTGGCTGGCGTCGAAGATCGCCCGCGCCGCGGCGCCGAAGGCGGAGATGGATGCCGAGGCGCGCCCGATCAGTTTCCTTCAGGCCGCCGCGTTTCAATGGGTGAACCCGAAAGCCTGGGCGATGGCGCTGACCGCGGTGACCGTCTATGCCAGCTCGCCCGCGCCCTGGGCGATCGCATCGGTGGCGGCGGTGTTCACGGTGGTCAACCTGCCCTCCGTCACGCTCTGGGCCTGGGCGGGGCAAGCTCTGCGGCGCTGGCTCACGACGCCGTCGCGGCTGCGGGTCTTCAACTGGACGATGGCGGTGCTGCTGATCGCCTCGCTCTGGCCGGTTCTGGCCTAGCGCAGCCACAGACCCGCGCGCTTGATCCGGTTGCGCAGGGCCTTCTCGGTGCGGGGCATGCCTTCCTCGGCGATCCGGGCCCGGAGCTTGCGGCCCTTGCCCTGATAGATCAGCTTTTTCGCCGGGTCGTGCAGCTTGAGAACCTTCTTGACCGGGTTCGGCGCAGCGAGCCTTTCGACGGTGTCGACGACCGCGTCGCTCTCGCGCGCATACATCAGGGGCAGGGCGCGGTAATGGCAGCTCACATCACCGTCGAGCCCGTCGAGCTCGGGACCCGGTCTCCCGCCGCCGAAGCTGTGGATCACCAGCGGCAGCGCGACCTGATCGAGCCACGGCTCGAGCGACTGGCAGGCCAGCGCATCGGGGGGATCGTCGCGGATCTCGCGGGCATAGCGCAGGAAACGTCGGCCGAATTCCCCCGGATCGGCCCCGAAGAACCAGCCCGCGTTGAAATACATGTAGCGGCGCCAGTATTCGTCGGGCTGGCTCAGATCGAGCGTGTCCTCGAACCCCTCGAGGCCGAACTTGTCGTAGAGCGATTTCCAGATGCCGGTGAAGCCGGGCCCGTAAAGCGGCGGCTCCGGCCAGGTCCCGATGCGCCGCATCGACGCCGAGGGGCGGTCGAAATCGAATCCCACGGCGGAGAGCGGCCCGGTGAAGATCGTGTCGGTGTCGAAGAAGACGAAAGGCGTGGCCTCGGGCATCGCGATCAGCGCCTCGATCTTGTTGCCCTGCGGATAGCTCTGGCCGAAGACGCGGGCCTCGAAGGGCAAGATCTCGGACCCCGCCGCCTCGAGAAGGCCGCGCACCGGGCCCGAGATCCGGGTCTCGCCCGACCAGAGCGGACCGGGCTGCGGCTCGGCCACGATCAGGCGACCGTCGAAGGCGGGATTGGCGTCGTGGAAGCTGAGGGCGAAAAGCAGGGCCTCGTATTCCAGCCGACCGCTCTGTGCGATGCAGATGACGTTGAAGGGTTGAGATTTCAGCACGTTCACCTTCATACTGCACAGCGCAATGATGAGGCGCAGTATAGCGGCAACGCTCGGGGGTAAAAGTGGCGCGGATGAAGTTCGCAACGGCAGCAGCGATGCTCGCGGCAGTTCTGGGAAGTCCTGTCGCGGCGCAGAATTTCACCTCTGCGGCCGAGGTGCGCCCGATCCTCGACATGACGCGCGGCTCCTGGGTCGCGATCCGGGAATATGGCGGCAAGGACCTGGTCTATTTCACCCATCTGCTGGCCTGGCGCTGCGGCTTGCGCGAGATTCGCTACGGCTTCAACGGCGCGGCCCCGAACACGCCCTTCAAGATGGAGCAATGCCATGACGGCGCCGCCCAGCCCAACGCGATCTCGGGCGACGGCGTCTTCGTCTCCCAGCCCGGAGGCTCGGTGAAAGAGGTGCGGGTGAAGCTGATCTATGATGATGGCACCACCGACGAGGCGCGGTTCACACGCGACCAGATCCTGATGCGCTGAGGCATCGTCCGGTCACCAGTTCCTGAAGAGGGGGAAGTGGTGGGTGACCCTGGAATCGAACCAGGCATGGGTCTCCCCGGCGGAGTTACAGTCCGCTGCCGCACCTTGCAGCACGTCACCCGACGCTGGGCGGGAGATACAAAAGGGGGCGGGGGGCGTCAAGAGCCGGATTTGCGAAAAATCCCCGCTCCGCGATGACGGCTTGCCAAACGGGCGTCGAGCGCGCAGTTAGAGGCCAAAGGAGAGCGCGATGAAGAAACCGGCCTGGGTAATCGAGAAGGAACGTTCCAAGCGTGCCGCCGCCGCCGAGACGGTCTGGCTGTTCGGCCTGCATGCGGTGCGCGACGCGCTGCAGAACCCTGCCCGCGAGAAGCTTCGCCTGGTCTGCTCGAAGAACGCCGCCGACCGGCTCGCCGATGCGATCCCCGCAGGCGGGATCGAGCCCGAGATCGTCGATGTGCGCAAATTCGACAAGCATGTGCCGCTCTCGGCGGATTCGGTGCATCAGGGCGCCGCGCTCGAGGTGAAGCCGCTCGACTGGGGTGCGCTCAAGGATGTCTGCTACGATGCGCGGCTCGTGGTGCTCCTCGACCGGGTGACCGATCCCCATAATGTCGGCGCGGTACTGCGCTCGGCCGAGGTGTTCGGGGCGGCCGCGGTGATCGCGCCGCATCGCCATTCCGCACCCGAGACCGGGGCACTTGCGAAAACCGCGAGCGGCGCGCTCGAACGCCAGCCCTATCTGCGGGTGAAGAACCTCTCGGATGCGATGGAGGAGCTGCGCGCGATGGGCTTCCGGCTACTGGGCCTTGCGGGGGAGGCGAAGATGCCGCTGCGCGACGCATTGGCAGAGGCGGGTGCGGAACCGGTCGCGCTGGTGCTCGGGGCCGAGGGGCCCGGGCTGCGCGAAAAGACCCGCGAGACCTGCGACCGGCTCACGCGGATCCCCTTCGCGGGCGAATTCGGCTCGCTGAACGTCTCGAACGCGGCCGCGGTGGCGCTCTACGCGGCGTCCAGCCGCTGACGGGTCACAAAAGCGCGAGCCCGGGGCCGGGGGGTTTAAATGCCGATTGCGGTCCCCATCTAGATAGGGAGGCGCGGCGACGGAACCTTCGCGCCTCAGTTCACTGTCCCTCGTTCCGCACTTTGCGCCCGGCCTTTTGGTTTGGGCGCATTTTTTGTGATATCAGGCCAGTTGAGAGCGGAGAGAACGATGCAAGACGAGTTTCGTGACATTCTGCGCGAGACCAGGGTGATCGCGGTCGTGGGGATCTCCCACAAGCCCGAGCGCCCGTCGAACGACGTCGCGCATTTCCTGCAATCGAAGGGCTACCGGGTGATCCCCGTCAATCCGGGCCTCGCGGGGCAGGAGCTCCTGGGCGAGACGGTCTATCCCGATCTAGCCTCGATCCCGGCCTCGATCGCGGTGGACATGGTCGACATCTTCCGCCGCTCGGAAGCCGTGCCCGAAGTGGTGGAGGAGGCGCTCGCGCATCTGCCGCATCTGCGCACGATCTGGATGCAACTGGGCGTCGTCCATGAAGAGGCGGCGCAAAAGGCGCGCGACCGGGGCGTGCGCGTGGTGATGAACCGCTGCCCCAAGATCGACTACCCGCGCCTGATGGCGGGCTGAAACGGGGCGCTGCCCCCGCCCGCTGCGCGGGCTCCCCCGGGGTATTTCACTCTAGGTGAAGCGGCTGTGCTTCCTCTTGATCCAAATATCCCGGGGGTGAATTTCCGCCAGGAAAGAGGGGGCAGCGCCCCCTTCGCCTCAGCCTTTCACCACGGCGACCGCGTCGAGGATCGCCTCGGCGATATAATCGAGATCGGGTTGCTTGAGCCGCGCGGGCAGGCGGGTGTCGCAGGCGCGCATCAGCATCGCGCGGGTCTTGGGCAGTTCGGGCACTTCGCCGAGGAACTGCCAGTTCCAGAAGGCGCGGGCATTGTCCTGGCTCAGGCCGAAGACCTGCACGCTCACGCCGCGGGCCTTCGTCTCGCTCTGCAGCCGGCGGGCCTCCTCGTCGCTCCAGTCGCCCGCGAGATTGAATTGCAGGGAATCCGGTGCGCGGGTCTCGGGGGCGAGGGCGGGCGGCACGTCGAGCCACTCGCTCGTGTTCAGGCGCTCGGCGACGTAATCGTGGTTCGCGCGGCCGTCATTCACGCGGCGCTCCACCTCGGCGATCTGCGGCCGGATCACCGCCGCCGAGAGGTTCTGCATCCGGCAATTGTAGAGCGGGAGCTCGTTCTGCCATTGCAGATAGGAGTTCTGCAGGCCGGGATGTTTCTTCCAGTTGTGCTCGTAGGCGCCCGACATGATCACGGCGCGGGCCGCGATTTCCGGATCGTCGGTCAGGAGAATGCCGCCTTCGCCCGCATTGATGAGCTTGTAGGACTGGAAGGAGAGGCAGCCGATCTTGCCGATCGTGCCGATCTTGCGCCCGTGCCAGAGCGTGCCCAGCGAATGGGCCGCATCCTCGATCACCGGAACGCCGCGTTCCTCGGCAAGCGCCATGATCGCATCCATGTCCGAGGTATGGCCGCGCATGTGGCTGATCATCACCGCCGCGATGCTGTCGTCGAACTTGGCGCGGAAATCTTCCAGATCGATGCGGAAATTCGCACCCACCTCGACGAGGACGGGGGTGCAATCGGCATGGACGATCGCGGAGGGGACGGCCGCGAAGGTGAAGGCGGGCACCAGCACCCGCGCGCCGCGCGGCAGGTCGAGCGCCTTCATCGAAAGAAACAGCGCCTGGCTGCACGACGACACCGCGACCGCATATTTCACCCCCATGAAGGCGGCGAATTCGGCCTCGAGACGCGCGACGGGGGCGTTCTCGGAGGTGTAGCGGAAGAGGTCTCCGGAGGCGAGCAGCCGGTCGATCTCGGCGCGCGCGGCCTCGGGGATCGGCTCTGCGTCGTAGCAGTTCGGGGCGGGCTGTCCGTCACGCGGCATGGCGGGTTTTCCTTAAACTGACATTTCGGAAAACTTTATATCGCGGGGGCGCACCTTGCCAGTGACGTTTTGATGACCGGGCGGTCTCCCGCCTAGATGCCGAGCCGGTCGCGCATCGAGAACCAGGTCATCGCCGCGACGAGCAGGGGGCTGCGCAGCAGCGCGCCGCCGGGGAAGCGTGGCGGCGCGATCCCCGCCATCAGGTCGAAGCGCTCGGCCTGGCCCGCCACCGCCTCGGCCATGATCTTGCCCGCCATCGTGCCCATCGCCACGCCATGGCCGGAGAAACCGCTGGCCGAGAACGCGTTTTTCAGCGGCCGCGCGAAACAGGGCATGCGCGAGCGGGTGATCGCGAGCGTGCCGCCCCAGGCGTAGTCGATCTTCACATCGGCGAGGCTGGGATAGACCTCGAGCATCGGCTTGCGCACGGTCGCGACGATATCGGGAAACTTGTAGCCGTAGCTCTCGCCGCCGCCGAAGAGCAGCCGGTTATCCTCGGACAGGCGCCAGTAATTGACCACGAACTTGGTATCGGCCACCGCGACGTTCTCGCGCAGGACCTCGGCCACGCGCGGGCCGAGAGGTTCGGTCGCGACAATGAAATTGTTGATCGGCATGACCCGCGCCGCGACCGGTGGGGCCAGATCGCCCAGATAGCCGTTCGCGGCGAAGATCAGCTGGTCGGCCTCGACATGACCGTGCCGGGTCTGCACCCGCACCGGCGCGCCGGGGCGGATGTGATGGACGAGCGAGCCCTCATGGATCGTCACCCCGGCCTTGGCGCAGGCGAGCGCCAGGCCTTGCGCGAAATTGAGCGGGTGCAGATGGCCTGCGCCGCGGTCGATATCGCCGCCCAGATAGGCCTCCGAGGGCAGGATCGCGCGGAGCGCGTCGCGGTCGAGCGGCGTGACCTGGTCATAGCCGTAGTCGCGCGCGAGTTTCTCGGCCATCCGGTGCGAATGGGCGAGTTCGGCCTTGGTCCGGCAGGCATGTGCGATGCCGGGATGGAAGGTGACCGGGATCTCGTGGCGCGCGATCAGATCGCGCACGAGCGCCTTCGCCTCCTCGCCGATATCCCAGAGCCTGCGCGCCATCTCGCGGCCATGCGCGGCCTCGAGGTCGTCCTGTTCGAGCCGCTGGCCCGAACCGACCTGACCGCCATTGCGCCCCGAGGCGCCGAAGCCCACCCGATGCGCCTCGAGCAGCGTCACCGAGAACCCGCGCTCGGCCAGATGGAGGGCGGCGGAAAGCCCGGTGAAGCCGCCGCCGATCACGCAGACATCCGCACGGTGACGGCCCTCGAGCTCGGGCCAGCGGCGGTCGGTCAGCGCGGTTGCCGCATAGTAGCTCGGCGCGTGTTCGCCCTTCCGGTCATTGGCGAAAAGCAGGTTCATCGGCTCAGACGTTCAACAGGAGATGTTCGCGTTCCCACGGGCTGATGACCTGCAGGAATTCCTTGTATTCGTTACGCTTCACGGCCTCGTAGACGGCGCAGAACTCGTGACCCAGCACGTCGCGGATCTTCGCGCTTTCGGAGAGGAGATCGAGCGCGTCGCCCAGATTCACCGGGACATCCTCGGCGGACATATAGGCATCGCCCAGGCATTCGGCCTTCGGCATCCGCTTCTCCTTGAGCCCGAGATAGGCGCAGGCGAGCGAGGCGGCGAGCCCGAGATAGGGGTTGCAGTCCATCCCGGCGAGCCGGTTCTCGATCCGCCGCGCCGCGGGGCCCGAGATCGGCACCCGCAGCCCGGTGGTGCGGTTGTCGCGACCCCATTCGAGATTGATCGGCGCGGCGAAATCCGGAACGTAGCGGCGATAGGAATTCACGTAAGGCGCGAGCAGCGCGATCACCGCGGGCAGGTGGGTCTGAAGCCCCGCGATGCAGTGCAGGAAGGCTTCCGTCTCGCCTCCCTTCTCGTCCGAGAAAATGTTCTCGCCGGTCTCGATATCGATTACCGACTGGTGGATATGCATCGCCGAACCCGGTTCGCCCTCGATCGGCTTGGCCATGAAGGTGGCAAAGCAGTCATGCCGCAGGGCCGCCTCGCGGATCAGCCGTTTGAAGAAGAAGATCTGGTCGGCCAGCTCCACCGGATCGCCATGGGCGAGGTTGATCTCGACCTGACCCGCACCGCCTTCCTGCAAGATTCCGTCGATCTCGAAGCCCTGCAATTCGGCGAAATCGTAGATGTCGTCGATCACCTTGCCGTATTCGTCCACTGCGCTCATCGAATAGGCCTGCTTCGCGGCCGCACGCCGGCCCGAGCGCCCCATCGGCGGGATGATCGGCTGGTTCGGATCGGTGTTGCGCGCGACGAGGAAAAACTCCATCTCGGGGGCGACAACCGGCTTCCAGCCCTCCGCCTCGTAGAGCTGGACCACCCGCTTGAGCACGTTGCGCGGCGCGATCGGGACCGGGTTGCCCTGCTGATCCTCCACATCGTGGATGATCTGCAGCGTCCAGTCCGCGGTCCAGGGCGCGGCGGTCGCGGTCGAGAAATCGGGCACGAGGATCATGTCGGGCTCGGTGAAGGCGCCCATCGGATTGTCGGTCCACTCGCCGGTGATCGTCTGCAGGAAGATCGAGTTGGGCAGGAAGAACCGGTCCTGGAAGCGGAATTTCGAGGCCGGCATCGCCTTTCCGCGCGCGACCCCGGCGATATCGGCGACGATGCATTCCACCTCGTCGAGGCGACGCCCCTCGAGATAGTCGCGCGCGGCCTGCGGAATGCGGTCGGTCCAGTCCGTCATGGTGTTCATCGGTCAGCTTTCCGGGTGCTCGGGCACCCTCGTCCTGAGAAAGAATTCGGCAATCCGGTCGGCGATGCGCGCCGATCCGCCGGGCTGGCCGAGCTTCGCGCGCGCGGCCGCCATCAGATCGTCGGGCACGACGCCGCGCCCGCGCGTGTCCATCAGCCCCGCGACGAAATCGTCGCGAAACTCGGGATGGGGCTGCACGGTGAAGATCGTGTCGCCATAGGCAAGCGCGGGATAGGCGCAAAAGGCGTTCTGCGCGATCGGCGTCGCGCCGGGGGGCGGCTCGGTCACCTGATCCTGGTGCCAGGCATTGAGGGCGATCCGCTCTCCGCCGAAATCGTAATCCTGCGGACCGACCGCCCAGCCGCCCGCGAATTTCTCGACCTTTCCGCCCAGGGCCTGCGCGATGATCTGGTGGCCGAAGCAGATCCCGACCATCGGCACCTTGGCGGCGTGGGCCTTGCGGATGAAGGCTTCGAGCGGCGGGATGAAGGGGTGATCCTCGTAGGCGCCGTGGCGCGAGCCGGTGATCAGCCAGCCCTCGCAGTCATGCACATCCGCGGGAAACTCCATATGCTCGACATCGTAACGCGCGAATTCGAGCCCGCGCCCGGCCAGGAGCTGTTCGAACATGTCCGGGTAATCGCCGGCCTGCTCGCGCAAGACGTCAGGGGATTGTCCGGTCTGAAGGATGCCGATGCGCATGAATGGGTCCGCCCGTGAGCTCTTTTCGCCAGAGCCTAGTGCGGGGCGGGAATGGCGGCAAGGGGGCGCTGCCCCCCGCGGCTGCGCCGCGCCCCCGGGGTATCTGGATCCAGGTGAAGAGATTGGCTTTCACCTAGAGGGAAATACCCCGGGGGAGGCCGCGCAGCGGGCGGGGGCGGAGCCCCCCTCCTTCCGGCTCAGCGCGAGCGGATCATCCCCATGATCTCGAGCGTTCTTCCCAGGATCGGCTGGGCGATCTCGGCGGCGCGCGCCGCGCCCTCGCCGAGGATCCGGTCGATCTCGGCGGGGTCGTCCATCAGGCGGGTCATCTCGGCGCTGATCGGCGAAAGCTTCTCGACCGCAAGCTCGGCCAGGGCCGGCTTGAACTTGCCGAAGCCCTCGCCGCCGAATTCCCCCAGCACCTGCGTAGGCGTCATGTCGGCCAGCGCGGCATAGATGTTGACGAGGTTGCGGGCCTCGGCGCGGCCCTCCAGACCCGCGATCTCCGAGGGCAGCGCCTCGGGATCGGTGGTGGCCTTGCGGATCTTCTTGGCGATCGTGTCGGCATCGTCGGTGAGATTGATCCGGCTCGCATCCGAAGGGTCGGATTTCGACATCTTCTTCGAGCCGTCGCGCAAGGACATCACGCGGGTCGCGGCGCCCTCGATCAGCGGTTCGGGGGAGGGGAAGAACTCGGTCTTGAAGTCATGGTTGAACTTGGCCGCGATGTCGCGGGTCAGTTCCACATGTTGTTTCTGGTCCTCGCCCACCGGCACCATCGTCGCGTGATAAAGGAGGATATCGGCCGCCATCAGCGCAGGGTAGGCATAGAGGCCCAGCGAGGCCTTCTCGGCATTCTTGCCCGCCTTGTCCTTGAACTGGGTCATCCGGTTCATCCAGCCCAGCCGCGTCACGCAGTTCAGCAGCCAGGCCAGTTCGGCATGGGCCGAGACCTGCGACTGGTTGAACAGGATCGAGCGCTTCGGATCGACGCCCGAGGCGATGAAGGCGGCCGCGGCCTCGCGGGTGTTGCGGCGCAGCGCCTCGGGGTCTTGCCAGACGGTGATCGCGTGCAGGTCGACGAGGCAGTAGATCGTCTCGATCCCCTCATCCTGCTTCTGGGCGAAGCGCTTGAGCGCGCCCAGGTAATTGCCCAGCGTCAGCCCGCCCGAGGGCTGGATGCCGGAAAAGATCCGCGGTTTGAAATTGGCGTTGAGGGGCTGCGCGTCGTCGCTCATGAGATGCTCCTGTGTCGCGCGGGGGTTGGAGGCCCGCGCCGGGGGTGGAATTCCGCTGGCTGCTCGCTTATCGCTAAAGCGCGCGGGGCGTCAACCGAACCCCGCCAGAGCGGAGGTGCCATGCGCGACGGATATGACGAACACCCGGTGAACCCGCTGCCCTCGGTGGTCTGGCTGCTCTCGCTGCCGATCATCGCGACGGAGCTGTTCTTCGCGATGGGGCAGAGCGGGCTGATCGGTGGTCCCGGGGCCGCAGGCTGGCGGCTCGACGCGCTGCAGAAATTCGCCTTCTCGCCGCAGGTGATGCGCGCGATGATCGAGACCGGGCAATATCCGCCCGCGCAGATGATGCGGGTGCTCACCTATCCCTTCGTCCATGCGAGCGTGACGCAGGCGATCTTCGTGCTCGTTTTCCTGCTGGCGCTCGGCAAGATGGTGGGCGAGCTGTTTTCCGGGCTCGCCGTGGCGGTGGTCTTTCTCGGCGCGAGCGTGGCGGGGGCGCTGGTATACGGTCTGCTGCCCTTTACCCAGGTCGGGCTCTATGGCGGCTTTCCGGGCGATTACGGCCTGATCGGGGCCTTCACCTGGATCTTGTGGACCCGCCTCGGCCAGGAGAACGCGAACCGGTTGCGGGCCTTCTCGCTGATCGGGGCGCTGATGGGGATCCAGCTGGTCTTCGCGATGATCTTCGGTGCGCGGCCCGACTGGATCGCCGATATCGTGGGCTTCATTGCCGGGTTCGGGCTCAGCTTCTTCGTCGCACCGGGCGGCATGCGCCGGACGCTCGAGCGGCTGCGCCGGCGCTGATCGGTCACATTCCGCCGGGGCCGCGCCGCATCGCCGCGCGCAGGTCGCCCGCGCTCATCGCGCCCGTTGCGATGGCGGTGCCGAAATAGGCGACCATCCCGAAGAGCACGAGGCCGAGCAGGGCGAAGCCGCGCAGGCCGGGCAGGGTGAAGGCCCAGGGGAAGGCCCAGATCACGGCGCGCACCGCCACGCCCATCACGATCGCCGAGACGATGATCCGGGGCAGGCGCCGGTGGAACCGCACGTCGAAGCGCGCCGCATTGCCCATCGGCCGGGCGCCGAGCCAGAGCTGCACCACCATCGCCCAGCCCGCCAGCGTCGTGCCGATGGCGGCGGCGAGGAAGCCGATGAAGGGCGAGAGGCCGATCGCGAGCACGGCATTCACCACCATCGCGACAAGCGCGTAATAGAACGGCGTGCGGGTGTTCTCGCGTGCGAAATAGAGCGGCTGGAGCACCTTTTGCAGCACGAAGGCGGGCAGGCCGAGCCCGTAGATCGCCACGGCGAGTGCGGTGGCGACGGTGTCCTCATGGGTGAAGCGCCCGCGCTCGAAGAGGACCGAGACGATCGGCTCGGCCGCGACCAGCAGGGCCACCGCGGGACCGACGGTGAGCAGGAGCGCGAATTCGCCCGCGCGCGAGAAGGAATAGCGCCCGCCCTCGCCATCGCCCGCACGCAGGCGCCGCGACAGGTCCGGAAGCAGCACAACGCCGATCGCGATCCCGACGACCCCGAGCGGCAACTGGTAGAGCCGGTCGGCATAGTTCAGCCATGCGATCGCGCCGTCGAAATGGGAGGCGACCTGACGGCCGACGAGGAGGTTGATCTGCACCACGCCGCCCGCGAGCATCGCCGGGATCGCGATCCGGATCAGGCGCCTCATGTCGGGCGAGAGGCGTGGGCGCGTGGGGTAGATCTTGAAACCCGCGCGTTTCGCCGCCACCCAGACGAGGGCGAGCTGTGCCACGCCCGCCACCGGCACGGCCCAGGCGAGCGCGTCGCCCACCGGCCAGCCGAGCGTATCGGCCAGCACCATCGCCGCGACGAAGGTCACGTTGAGCAGCACCGGCGCGGCGGCGGCGGCGGCGAAGTGGCCGGCCGCGTTGAGCACCCCCGACAGCAGCGCGCCGAGCGAGATGAAGAGGATATAGGGGAAGGCGATGCGGCCATAGGTGGTCGCGATCGCGAAGCGCTCGTCGGCGGCGAAGCCCGAGGCCATCGCGAGCACGAGCCAGGGCATCGCTGCCGAGGCGATCAGCGTCAGCGCGATCAGCACGGTGATGAGCCCGCCCATCGCCTCGCGCGCGAAGCTCTGCGCATCCTGCCCGCCTTCGAGCTTCTTCGAGAAGATCGGGATGAAGGCGGTGTTGAACGCGCCTTCCGCGAAGAAGCGCCGGAACAGGTTCGGCAGCGAGAAGGCGATGAGGAAAGCCTCGGCCACCGGGCCCGCCCCCAGATAGGCGGCGATCATCATGTCGCGGACGAAGCCGAGGATTCGGCTCGCCATCGTCCAGCCGCCTACCGTGAGGAAGCCGCGCACCAGTCGGATCGGTTTCATGTCAGTTTCCTGCCCGCCTCGCGCCGGAGACGATCGCCTCGCGCAGCTTCTTCTCGAGCGATTCCTGGCGCGCCGGCGAATGCAGTTTCAGGCCGAACATGTCCTTCACGTAGAAGCTGTCCACCACCTGCGCCCCATAGGTTGCGATCACCGCGCTGGAGATCGAGATATTGTTCGACGCGAGCGCGCGCGTGAGGTCATAGAGCAGACCGGGCCGGTCGCGCGTGTCCACCTCGACGATCGTATAGATATCCGACCCTTCGTTGTCGAAGGTAATATGGGTCGGGAAGCGGAATTCCCGCTCGCGCTTCTTGATCTTGTCGCGGTCCTTGAGCGCGTCGCGCGCGACCACTTCGCCCTTGAGCGTCTTGTCGATCATCCCGCGCAGGCGCGAGAGTTTCGACGCCTCGTAGGGATGGCCCTCGGCATCCTGAACCCAGAACACCGCGGTCGCGTAACCGTCCTTCGAGGTATAGGTGCGCGCATCGACGACATTCGCCCCCACGAGCGCGAGCGCGCCCGCCAGCCGCGAGAAGATGCCGGGGTGATCGGCCAGCGCGAAAGAGGCGCGGGTGGCGTCGTGATCCTCGTCGGGATGCAGGTCGATGCGGATCTCGTCATCGCCGAGGCCGCGCAGCATCCGGGCGAAGACCTCGTGATTGGCGGTCGAGAGAGACTGCCAATAGGCGGCGTAATGGCGTCCGAGCTCGGCGCGGATCTCGGTCTTGTCCCATTCGGCATCCGCTTCGAGCACCTCGCGCAGCGCGCGCTTGGCCTCGTCGGTGCGCTGTTCGCGATTGATCGCCTCGAGCCCGTGTTCGAGGGCCCGTGCGGTCTCGGAATGCAGCTTGCGCAGGAGCGTGGCCTTCCAGTTGTTCCAGACATTCGGGCCGACGCCGCGAATGTCGCACACGGTCAGGACGGTCAGCAGATCGAGCCGTTTGCGCGATTTCACCTGCCGCGCGAAATCGCGGATCGTGCGGGGATCGGAGAGGTCGCGTTTCTGCGCCACGTCCGACATCAGCAGGTGATGGCGGACCAGCCATTCGACGGTCTCGCTTTCCTCGGCATTGAGCCCCAGGCGCGGAGCGACGCGCCGCGCGATCCGGGCGCCGAGGATCGAATGGTCCTCCGGCCGGCCCTTGCCGATATCGTGCAGAAGCAGGGCGACGTAGAGAACCTTGCGGTTCACCCCCTCCTCGAGGATATGCGAGGAGAGCGGAAGATCCTCGACCAGCTCGTTCCGCTCGATCTGCGCGAGGGTCGAGATGCACTGGATGGTGTGCTCGTCCACCGTGTAGCTGTGATACATGTTGAACTGCATCATCGCCACGATCGGCTCGAATTCGGGGATGAAGGCGGCCAGCACCCCGAGCTCGTTCATCCGCCGCAATGCGCGTTCGGGATTGCCGTGCTTCAGGAGCAGGTCGAGGAAGATCCGCTGCGCCTCGCGATCCTTGCGCACGGTCTTGTCGATCAGCTTCAGATTGGCCGAGACGAGCCGCATCGCGTCGGGATGGAGCAGCATCCCCGAGCGCAGCCCCTCCTCGAAGAGCCGCAGCAGGTTGACCGGATCGGCGAGGAAGGCCGCTTCGTCGGCCACGTTGATGCGGCCGTTATCCTCCCGGTAGGGGGCCTTGAGCTTGCGCCGCCGCCGGAAGATCCGCGTGAGCATCGGGGCCGTCTTCACGTGCTGGGCCTCGAGCTTCGACAGGAAGATCCGGGTGACGTCGCCCACCGCCGTCGCGTGGCGGAAATAGTCCTGCATGAAGACCTCGACCGCGCGTCGTCCGGCCAGATCGCGATAGCCCATCCGCTCGGCCACCTCGACCTGCATGTCGAAGGTGAGCTGATCGGCGGCACGCCCCGCGATCAGGTGCAGATGGCAGCGCACGGCCCAGAGGTAACTCTCGGCCTCGTGGAAGGTCTGGTATTCCTCGGGCGAGAAGGCCCCGATCTCCATCAACTCGCGGGCGCGATCGACGTGATGGATATATTTCCCGATCCAGTAGAGGGTCTGCAGGTCGCGCAAGCCGCCCTTGCCCTCTTTCACGTTGGGTTCGAGAACGTAGCGCTGCCCGCCCTGCCGGCGGTGGCGCTGGGCCCGTTCCGCCAGCTTGGCTTCGATGAATTCGGCCTCGGTGCCCTCGAAGAGCTCGTGCAGGAGCCGGGTCGCGAGCGTCTCGGCCAGCTTCTCGTCCCCGCCCACGCAGCGATGTTCGAGCAGCGCGGTGCGGATGGTGATATCCTCGCGCCCGAGCCGGATGCAGTCGTCGAGCGTGCGTGAGGAATGGCCGACCTTCAGCTTCAGGTCCCACAGGATATAGAGCATGGATTCGATCACGCTCTCGGCCCAGGCGGTGACCTTGTAGGGCGTCAGGAACAGCAGGTCGACATCCGAGTGGGGCGCCATCTCGGCCCGGCCGTAGCCGCCCACCGCGAGCACCGCGAAACGCTCGGCCTCGGTCGGCGTGCCGATGCGGTGCAGCCGTGTCGTGGCGACGCGCAGCACCGAGCGCACGATCCCGTCGGTCATCCGGGCATAGGCCTCGACCGTCTCGCGCGCCGCACGCGGGTGGGTGAGGAACTCCGCCTCGATCCAGGCCTGCGCCTTGCTGCGCTCGGCGGCGAGAAAGGCGACCGTGGCGTTTCGGATCTCGCGCGGCTCGCCCGCCTCGGCGAGGGCGCCATCGAGCGCATCGAAAAGCTGCGCCTCGTCGAGGAGAAGGGGCGCCCCGGTCCGGTCCGGGGCGATATCGGTCGCGGTGCTCACGTCTCGGTCATGTCCCTTGGCGGGCCTTGTGGCGGAGAGGGGAGGCCGGGATCAGAACCCGGCCCCGGCGAAGCTGCGCGGCGCGGGATCGACCACGACCGCCTGGCCGTTCTGGACCTGAGCGACGGCAAGGCCGCGCTCGTTGCTGCCGTCGGGCAGCAGGCGGAACACGCCGTTGACGCCCACGAAGCCCGAGGGCTGGGTCAGCCCCTGCTTGGTCAGCGCATTCGGGTTGCCCGATTTCACCAGCGCGCCGATCGCCGCGATGCCGTCATAGGCGAGCCCCGCGATCGGATGCGGCGCCGAGCCGTAGGCGGCCTGGTAGCGCGCGACGAATTGCGCCTGAAGGCCGGGATCGGGTTCGGCGAACCAGCCGCCCTGGACCCCGGGCAGCGCCAGCGTCGCGGGCGGAATGTCCCAGCGGGTGAGGCCAAGATATTGGGTGGTGGCCGGGCTCACCCCCTGCTCCGAGAGCAGCTGGGTCAGGAGCGGCAGCGCGCCCGCGGTATCCGCGGTCAGGAACAGCGCGTCCACATTGCCCGATTTGACCTGCGTCGCGATCTGCGGCGTCGCATCGACCACGCCCTGCTGCGAGAACGGGTAGGACGAGACGCCCGCGAGCGAGGCGCCGTTGCGCGCGATCGCGGACTGGATCGCCTGGGCGCCAACCTCGCCGGCGGTGGTCTGCTCGTGCACGACCATGATCCGGCGCTTGCCCTGGCGCGCGGCATAGCTCACGAGCCGGTTCGCGGTATTGGGGAAGGTCGGGCCGAGCACGAAGACGTTGCCGCCCGCGATATCGGTGTTGTTCGAGAAGGAGAGCACGTTGACATTGCGCGAGGCCACTGCGAGCCCCACCGCATTCGCCGATTGGGCGTAGACCGGGCCGAGGATGATCTTGGCGCCGTTATCGACCGCCTTGGTAGCCATTGCGGCCGCCTGCGCGGGCTGCCCGGCCGTGTTGTAGATCTGCAGGTCGATGCGCACGCCCTGAAGATCCGCGATCGCCATGTTCGCGGCGTTCTGGAGTGCGCGCGCAAGGGTTTCGTCGCCGGAATTGCCCGACCCTGCGGGCACCAGAAGCGCCACTTTCACGGGGGCGCTGGTATCGATGCGCTGGCCGGTATTGCCCATGCCGCCGGGCTGACAGGCGGCGAGCCAGAGCAGGGCGAAAACGGCAATCACGCGAGACGCGAGGGCACGGGGGTTACGCAGGAAGTCAAACATGTTACGTCCTTCATGGGCGTTCGGGGAAGACAGGTTCGCGGCGCGCGTGGCGCGAGGCCGAGCCTATGCGCAACGGGGCGCGAAGTAAACGGCGCAGGCAGCAGGTGAGAGAGACGATGCAGGACGGGTCCAAGACAGGACGAGATCGGGAAACGGGCCCCGCCGAACGCGAGGGAGGGCGGGCGCTCGAGCCCGGGCTCCATTTCATCGCGACCCCGATCGGGTCAGCGCGCGACATCACCTTGCGCGCGCTCGATATTCTCAAATCCGCCGATGTGCTCGCCGCCGAGGACACGCGCAGCCTTCGCCATCTCATGGAGATCCACGGGGTCGCGCTCGCGGGTCGGCCGCTTGTCGCCTATCACGACCATAACGGCGCCGCGGTGCGGCCGAAGCTGCTGCGTGCGCTCGAAGAGGGCAAGACGGTGGTCTATGCCTCAGAGGCGGGCACGCCCCTTGTCGCGGATCCGGGCTATCAGCTCGCCCGCGCGGTGATCGAGGCGGGCCTGCCGCTTCACAGCGCGCCGGGGCCCTCGGCGGTGCTGACCGCGCTCACCCTCTCGGGGCTCCCGAGCGACCGGTTCCTGTTTGCGGGGTTTCCGCCCAATACGAGGGGCGCGAGGCTGAACTGGCTGGCCGAGTTCAAGACGATCCCGGCGACACTCGTTTTCTACGAAAGCCCCAAGCGCATTCGCGAAATGTTAAGGGACAGCGTGCAAACCTTCGGAGCAGGAAGACAGGCTGCGCTGTGCCGCGAATTGACAAAACGCTTCGAGGAGGTTCGCCGGGGAAATCTGGAAGACCTGCTCGAAGGGCTCGAAGCCGCGCAGGTGAAGGGTGAACTCGTGCTGGTGATCGATCGCGTTCCCGCGGTCGAGATCGACGAAGAGGAGCTCGCGGCGCTGCTGAAAGCCGCGTTGTCGCAGGGCAGCCTGCGCGACGCGGTGGATCAGGTGGCGGCGGATACCGGGCTTGCGCGCAGGAAGGTTTATCAGGCCGCTCTGGCCCTGGAGAAATGACGCTGACCTTGGAGAGATGAGATGAGCGGATCGCTATCCTACCATTCGGGCCTGGCCGCCGAAGAGCAGGTGGCGCGCCATTACGCGCGTTCGGGGCGCGAGGTGTCCGCCCATCGCTGGCGCGGACGCTATGGCGGCGAGATCGACCTCATCGCGTGCGAAGGCGATACGCTGATCTTCGTCGAGGTGAAGAAATCGCGCAGCCATGCCCGGGCCGCCGACCGGCTCTCGCAGCGGCAGATGCGCCGGATCTGCATTTCGGTCGAAGAGTATCTGATGCGGCATCCCGCGCCGGCGAACTGCAATCGCAAGGTACGCTTCGATCTGGCGCTGGTGGACGAGAGGGGAGAGATCCGCATTCTCGAGAATGCCTATTTCGGATTGTGAGTTGAGATTGCATTGCCGCGCGCCACATTGCATCAAGGCAGCAATGAAAGGGGGGCGCGGATGGGTTTGAAAGTCGCAGTCCAGATGGATCCGATCGAGGCGATCGATATCGGCGCGGACAGCACGTTCCGGATCGCCGAGGAGGCGCAGGCGCGCGGGCATGAACTGTTCTACTACACGCCGGGTCGTCTGATCTATCGCGAGGGCCATGTGCTGGCCCGGGGCTGGCCGCTCGAGGTCCGGCGCGAGAAGGGCAATCACTTCACCCTGGGCGAGGAGACTGAAATCGATCTCGCGGATTGGGATGTGGTCTGGCTGCGGCAGGACCCGCCTTTCGACATGGGCTATATCACCACGACCCATCTGCTCGAGCGGATCCATCCTTCGACGCTTGTCGTGAACGATCCGTTCTGGGTGCGCAACTCGCCCGAGAAGCTCCTGGTGCTCAACTTCCCCGAGCTCACGCCGCCGACGCTGATCGCGCGCGATCTGGGCGTGATCCGCGACTTCAAGGCGCATCATGGCGATATCATCCTCAAGCCGCTCTACGGCAATGGCGGGGCGGGGGTGTTCCGGCTCGACCCGAACGACCGCAATCTCTCGTCGCTGCACGAGCTTTTCATCGGCATCAATCGCGAGCCGCTGATCGCGCAGAAATACCTCCCCGCCGTCTCGAAGGGGGACAAGCGGATCATCCTTGTCGACGGAGAGCCGGTCGGTGCGATCAACCGGGTCCCGGCCGAGGGCGAGACGCGGTCCAACATGCATGTGGGCGGGCGCCCCGAGCAGGCGGCCCTGAGCGAGCGCGACCGCGAGATCTGCGCGGCGATCGGTCCGGTCCTGCGCGAGAAGGGGCAGATCTTCGTCGGGATCGACGTGATCGGCGACTGGCTGACCGAGATCAACGTGACTTCGCCCACCGGCATCCAGGAGCTCGAGCGGTTCGAAGGCGTCAATATCGCGGCGAAGATCTGGGAGGCGATCGAGGCGAAGCGGGGGTGAGATGTCGATCCGGCTGACATGGCTGAATGCCTGGTTGCGTGCGGTGGTGAAGCCGCAGATGCGGCGATGCGCCGATCTGGGCGCGACGCGTCGCGTGACGGAACGGGTGGCCAGCTGGATCGTGCGGGAGCCTCGGGGGCTGTGCATGCTGGGCGTGGCGCTGGGGGATGTCCCGGCGCTCTCGCTGCGTGTCGGGCGAACGGAGCCCGGCCGGGCGATCCTCTATCTGCATGGCGGCGGCTATATTGCCGGCTCGCCCTACATGTATCGCGGTCTTGCCGGGCGCCTGTCGAAGTTGAGCGGCGTGGAGGTTTACGTTCCCGATTATCGCCTCGCGCCCGAGGCGCCCTTGCCGGCCGCGCTCGACGATGCAGAGGCATCCTTCGATGCGCTCTATCAGCGGGGCTATGATCCCGAAAACATCGTGATCGCGGGGGACAGTGCGGGCGGCGGGCTCGCGCTCTCGCTGCTCGCGCGGCTTTGCGCCCGCGGGGTGGTGCCCGCGGGGCTGATCGCCTTTTCGCCCTGGACCGATCTCACCTGTTCGGGCGAAAGCCTGCGGAGCAATGCCCGGCGCGAGGCGCTCCTGCCGGTCGAGCGGATCGGGGAGACGGTGGAACAGGCGCTTGGCGGGCATGCGGCGAACGATCCTGCCGTGTCACCTTTGTTCGCCGAGTTTCGTGATCCGCCGCCGGTCCTGATCCAGCATTCGATGACCGAGATCCTCGCCGATGACTCGCTGCGCATGGCGGACCGGCTGCGCAGTTTCGGCGCGGCGGTGACGGTGCAGAGCTGGCCCGATGCGCCCCATGTCTGGCAATTCTTCGACGGAAGGCTGCCCGAGGCTCACGACGCGCTCGAGGATGCGGGCCGGGCGGCGCGTGCGATGCTCAACCTGCCCCCGCGCTGATCCGGTAGCTCAACGCCTCGGCCACATGAGGCTGACGCACATCTTCGCTCTCGTCGAGATCGGCGATGGTGCGGGCGACGCGCAACACCCGGTGATAGCCGCGGGCCGACAATCCGAGCCGTTCGGCCATTTTCGCCATCAGGGCCTGCCCTTCTGAATCAGGAGTGGCGATCTCCTCGAGAAGTGCCCCCTCGGCTTCCGAATTCACCCGGATCGCCCGCACCTGCGCGAAGCGTTCCGATTGCCGCGCCCGCGCCCTCGCCACGCGCGCGGCCACCTCGGCCGAGCTGTCGCCCGAGGCCGGCAGATCGAGATCGGCATAGCGCACGGGAGGCACCTCTAGGCGCAGATCGAACCGGTCCAGCAACGGGCCCGAGATCCGGCTCAGGTAATCCTCTCCGCAGCCCGGCGCGCGCGAGCAGGCGCGCTCGGGTTCGGTGAGGTGACCGCATTTGCAGGGATTGGCCGCCGCGATCAGCAGGAAGCGGCAGGGGTAGCGGGTATGGGCATTCGCGCGCGCCACCACGACCTCGCCGGTTTCGACCGGTTGGCGCAGGGTTTCGAGTACGGCACGGGGGAATTCGGGAAACTCGTCCATGAAGAGAACGCCGTTATGCGCGAGGCTGACCTCGCCCGGACGCGCGCCGCGCCCGCCGCCGATCATCGCGGCCATAGAGGCGGTATGATGCGGATCGCGGAAGGGGCGGCTGCGCGAGATGCCGCCTTCGTCCAATAGCCCCGAGAGCGAGTGGATCATCGAGGTTTCGAGCATCTCCTCGGGGCTCATCTCGGGCAGGATCGTGGGAAGGCGGGCGGCCAGCATCGACTTTCCGGAGCCTGGCGCACCGATCATCATCAGGTGGTGGCGTCCTGCGGCGGCGATCTCGAGCGCGCGTTTGGCGCGTTCCTGGCCCTTCACGTCGCGCAGGTCGCGTGGGTGCGGTGCCGTCTGGACGAGGCCCGGGCGGGCGGGCTCGAGCGGGGCGCGCCCGTTCAGGTGATCGACGGCGGCGGCGAGCGTGGCGGGCGCTGCGACCTCTGCCGCAGCCACCCAGGCGGCCTCCCCGCCGGAGCCTTGCGGGCAGATCAGCGCCCGTCCGCTCTCGGCCGCGGCGAGGGCGGCGGGCAGGGCGCCTGCGACGGGCAGGAGCCGTCCGTCGAGCGAAAGTTCCCCGATCGCGACGAGATCCTCGAGCCGCTCGCGCGGGACGATGCCGATTGCGCCGAGCAGCGCCAGGGCGATCGGCAGGTCGAAATGCGAGCCCTCCTTCGGCAGATCGGCGGGCGAGAGATTGACGGTGATCTTCTGCATCGGCAGGGCCACGCCAAGCGCCCCGAGCGCGGCCCGCACCCGTTCGCGCGCCTCCGACACCGCCTTGTCGGGCAGGCCGACGACGGAAAAGGCGGGCATGCCCTCGGAGAGCGCGCATTGCACCTCGACCAGGCGGGCCTCCACCCCTTCGAACGCGACCGTGTGGCTCTTGCTGACCATGCCCTCTCCCCGTACCGGCTCCGGAGCTTGGGCGAGCATGGTTTAGGATTGGTTAATGCCGCCCCGGTCCCTGCCGCGCCGCCGTGCGGGGCGACTCAGAAGTGCAGGCCCGGGGCCGATGACTCCAGAAATGAGCCGCAATTGCCTGATATTGCGCGTGTTTGCACAGGTTTCTTTGCGGTGCCGCGCAGTTCGCCGCGTCGCAGCGTTACAGACAGTCAAGTGTTCGTGAGTAGGCTTATCAATTCGCCCGGTCGAGAGGATGTGATAAGCGTGGCTTATGAAATTGAAATCGCGTCACTTTTTCGACGGAACCGAAGTCAAGGGTCGCGGTTGCACAAAGTTACAGTCAGGATTCAACATTTCCGTGAGGAACCTTTTCATGCCAATCGCATTGAGAGAGCAATGCAGCCAATCGCATTAGGTTGCGTCGGACATGGGCGGAAGACCCAGGGAGATTGGTAAATGGCACTTGATGGTATGACCGATGAAACCCTTCCGCGCCAGGCGATGCGGGCCGAGTTCCTCGATGCGGAAACCGAAGCGGAACTTGCCCGGGCATGGCGGGACAATCGCGACGAGAGGGCGCTTCACCGTCTGGTCACCGCCTATATGCGCCTCGCCATCTCGATGGCCTCCAAATTCCGCCGCTACGGCGCGCCGATGAACGATCTCATCCAGGAAGCCTCGCTGGGCCTGATGAAAGCCGCCGACAAGTTCGACCCCGATCGCGGGGTGCGCTTCTCCACCTATGCTGTCTGGTGGATCAAGGCCTCGATCCAGGAATTCGTGATGCGCAACTGGTCGATGGTGCGTACCGGCTCGACCTCCTCGCAAAAGGCGCTGTTCTTCAACATGCGCCGGGTTCAGGCCCAGCTTTCGCGCGAAGCGGCGCAGGAAGGCGAGACCCTCGACCCGATCCAGTTGCGCCAGCGCGTCGCCGAGGTGATCGGCGTTCCGGTCGCCGATGTCGAGATGATGGAAGGGCGCCTCTCTGGCTCCGATTTCTCGCTCAACGCGACGCAATCGAGCGACGAAGAGGGGCGCGAATGGGTCGAGACCCTCGAGGATGACGGCGCCAATCCCGAGGACGCGGTGGCCGAGTCCCATGACGGCAACACGATGAAGGTCTGGCTGGGCGAAGCGATGCAGACCTTGACCGATCGCGAGCGCTACATCGTGACCGAACGCCGCCTGATCGACGATCCGCGCACGCTGGAATCGCTCGGCGAGGAACTGGGTCTTTCGAAGGAACGGATCCGTCAGCTCGAGGCGCAGGCTTTCGGCAAGATGCGCAAATCTCTTGAAACTCATCAGGTCGAGGTCCAAAGCTTCTTCGTATGAAGAGGCTTCTGACCGCATTGATCGCCCTGTGTTTCGCCCTCCCGGCTTTCGCCGAGGAGGTCACGCCCGATGCGCTCGACCATCTCTCGGGCGATATCGTCGTGCTCGGGGAGGTGCATGACAATCCCCAGCATCATCTCAATCAGGCCCGCGCGATCCGAGCGCTGAGCCCGAAGGCCGTGGTCTTCGAGATGCTCTCGCCCGAGCAGGCGGCGCGGGTCACCCCCGCGCTGTTGCAAGACGAAGCGGCGCTCGATGCGGCGCTCGGGTGGGAAGCGGCGGGCTGGCCGGATTTCCGGATCTATTACCCGATCTTTCAGGCCTTGGGCGGCGCCCGGATCTACGGGGCCGCGCAGCCCCGCGAGACGGTTCGCGCCGCGATGACGACGCCCTTGCCCGAGCTTTTCGGCAAGGATGCCGCGCGGTTCGGGCTCGACCGGCCCTATCCCGACCCGCTGCAGAAACGCCTCGAGCAAGAGGCGCAGGCCGATCACTGCAACGCGCTGCCGCCCGAACTGCTGCCGGGCATGGTCGCCGCGCAGCGCTTCCGCGATGCCGCTTTCGCGCGCGTGGCGCTTGAGGCCTATCGCGACACCGGCGGTCCGGTCGCGGTGATCACCGGGTCGGGGCATGCGCGCACCGATCTGGCCGTGCCGGCGATGCTCCACGAGGCCGATCCCGGGCTGAGGGTTCTCTCGCTGGGCCAGATCGAGGGGGAGACGGGCAGCGATCCCGGCGCACAGCCTTTCGATCTCTGGATCGTCTCTCCGCCCACGCCGCGCCCCGATCCCTGCGCCGCCTTCAAGTGATCCTTGCACCGGCGCCCCCCGCCGCTTAGACCAAGGGGGAACTGCGCGGAGTGGCAAATGCTTGCGGGCAAACGCATCCTGTTGATCGTCGGCGGCGGTATCGCGGCCTTCAAGGCGCCCGAGCTGATCCGGCTCCTGCGCGGGGCGGGGGCTTCGGTGAGCCCGGTCCTGACCAAGGCGGGAGCGCAATTCGTCACCCCCCTTACGCTGTCCTCGCTCGCGGGTGAGGCGGTGCATGACGATCTCTTCGATCTCACCCATGAAGCCGAGATCGGCCATATCCAGCTTTCGCGCGCGGCCGATCTGGTCGTCGTGGTCGCGGCTACCGCGGATCTGATGGCGAAGCTTGCGAACGGGCTGGCCAACGACCTCGCCTCGACGCTGCTCCTGGCGACCGACAAGCGCGTGCTCGTCGCCCCGGCGATGAATGTCCGGATGTGGGACCATCCCGCGACGCAGCGCAATGTGGCGACGTTGAAATCCGACGGCGTGCTCTTTGCCGGTCCGACCAGCGGCGACATGGCCTGCGGCGAGTTCGGCGAGGGCCGGATGGTCGAACCGGCCGAGATCCTCTCCGCGATCGAGGCCGCGCTCGGGCAGGGCCCGCTGAACGGCCGCCATATCCTCGTCACCTCCGGGCCGACCCATGAACCGATCGACCCGGTGCGCTATATCGCGAACCGGTCCTCGGGGGCGCAGGGCACGGCGCTGGCCGCCGCGTTGCGTGATCTCGGCGCGCGCGTCACTTTCGTCACCGGCCCGGCCACCGTCCCGCCGCCTGCGGGCGTCGAGCTGGTCCGGGTCGAGACCGCGCGCGAGATGCTTGCCGCGGTCGAGGCGGCGCTGCCGGCCGATGCCGCGATCTTCGCCGCCGCCGTCGCGGATTGGCGCGTTGCGAATGCCGCGGCGCGGAAGATGAAGAAAGATGGCTCGGGCGCGGCCCCCGCGCTCGAATTCGCCGAGAACCCCGACATCCTCGCGACCGTGTCGCAGAGGAAGGCCGGGCGCCCCCAGCTTGTCGTCGGCTTCGCGGCCGAGACCCACGAGGTCGAGCGCCATGCCGCCGAGAAGCGCGCCCGCAAGGGCTGCGACTGGATCGTGGCGAATGATGTGAGCCCCGAAAGCGGCGTGATGGGCGGGCGCGAGAACGCGGTGACGATCATCGACTCCTCGGGCGCGGAACGCTGGGACCGGATGGACAAGGCCGAGGTTGCGCGCAGGCTCGCCGCGCGCATCGCCCGGGCGCTCGGCGCGAACGGAAAATGAGGGACGCTTCGCGGAGGGTATTTGCATCCAGGTGAAGCCGGGATCCGTTCTTCACCTGGACGAAAATACCCCCGCCGGAGGCCCCCGCAAGTGACGCCCGTGCGGATCGCGGGCAGGGAGAACGAGTTGACCACACCGATCATCAGGGTTCTGCGCGAGGATTGGGCCGATCCGGAGATCGCCCTGCCGCGTTACGAGACGGCCGATGCGGCGGGCGCGGATCTGCGCGCGAACCTGCCGCCCGAGGACCGAAAGGCCGGGGTCACGCTCTACCCGATGCAACGCACGATCGTACCCACCGGGCTGCGCATCGAGATCCCGCGCGGCTTCGAGATGCAGATCCGGCCGCGCTCGGGTCTCGCCTTCAAGCACGGGATCAGCCTCGCCAACACGCCCGGCACGATCGATGCCGATTATCGCGGGCCGCTGGGGGTGCTGCTGATCAATCTGGGCCGCGAACCCTATCTGATCGAGCATGGCGCGCGCATCGCGCAGGCAGTCATCGCGCCGGTCCTGCAGGCCGGGTTCGAGCTATCGGACGCGCTGAGCGATACCGACCGTGGCGCCGGCGGGTTCGGCTCGACCGGAAAGGCGTGAGCGATGCTGGGTCTGTTGCTGTTGGGGGCGGTCGCCGGGCTGGGGCTTGTGTTGAAGGCCTCGATCCGTGCGGTCTGGACGATGCTGGCGCTGGTCTGGCTCGGGCTCGTGATCGCTCATCTTCCGGTGGCGGGCTTCGCGCCCCTGGGCCGGCTCCTCGGCGGCTCGCTCGCCGCTTGGATCGGCCTGGGGGTGATCGCGGTGCTGGTGCGGGCCTATAGCGCGCTTTTGCGCGCGATCCGCACACGGGCCGTGACGCCCGAGCCCGCTGCCGGGGCAAAGCCGGGTGGGGGCTTTTCCGAAGCCGAACTCGATCGCTATGCCCGCCATATCATGCTGCGCGAGATCGGCGGGCCGGGGCAGAAGAAGCTCAAGCAGGCGAAGGTTCTGGTGATCGGTGCGGGCGGGCTCGGCGCGCCGGTGCTCCTCTATCTCGCCGCGGCCGGGGTCGGGCGGATCGGGGTGATCGACGATGACGTGGTGTCGAACTCGAACCTGCAACGGCAGGTCATCCACCGCGATGCCGATATCGGGATGCCGAAGGTCTTCTCCGCGCAAAAGGCGATGCTCGCGCTCAACCCGCATATCGAGGTGCGTCCCTATCACCGGAGGCTCGGCCCCGAAGAGGCCCGGGCGCTGATCGCGGATTATGATCTGGTGATCGACGGATCCGACAATTTCGACACCCGCTACATGGTCAACGCGGCCTGCGTCGCGACGGAGCGGCCGCTGATCTCGGGCGCGATCACGCAATGGGAGGGGCAGCTCTCGCTCTACGATCCGGCGCGCGACGCGCCCTGCTATGCCTGTGTCTTCCCGAAAGCGCCCGCTCCCGGGCTCGCGCCGTCCTGCGCCGAGGCCGGGGTGGTGGGCGCGCTCCCGGGCGTGGTGGGGGCGATGATGGCCGCCGAGACGATCAAGGAGATCACCGGGGCGGGCGCCTCGGCCCGCGGCCGGCTGATGATCTATGACGCGCTCTGGGGCGAAAGCCGGCAGATCACCGTGAAACGGCGCGCCGAATGCGCGGTCTGCGGCGGCGCGCATTGAGGGGGGATGGAATTTCGCGCGGGGCGGACCTAGCTTCTTTTCCAAAGGAGACCTGCGCATGACCAACCCGCTTCTGGCCGACTGGACCGGCCGCCACGAACTGCCGCCCTTCACCGAAATTTCGGACGCGGATTTCGCGCCCGCCTTCGCTGCCGCGCTGGCCGAGGCGCGGGCCAATGTCGCGGCGATCGCGGACGATCCCGCCCCGCCGACATTCGCGAACACGATCGAGGCGCTGGAACTGGCCGAGGAAGCGCTCGATCGCGTGGCCGGCGTCTTCTACAATCTCGCGGGCGCGGATGCGACGCCTGCGCGCGAGGCCCTGATGCGCGAACTCGCGCCGCAGCTGGCGGCGTTCTCCTCGGAAGTGACGATGAACAAGGCGCTGTTTGCGCGGATCGATGCGCTCTGGCAGGAGCGCGCGGAACTGGCGCTGACCGAGGAGCAGGCGCGCCTGCTCGAGCTCTACCATCGGATGTTCACGCGCGCGGGCGCGGCGCTCGACGGGGAGCAGGCGGCACGGATGCGCGAGATCAAGCAGCGCTTCGCGACGATCACCACGCAGTTCAGCCAGAACCTGCTCGCCGATGAGCGCGACTGGTACCACCCGCTTTCGGAGGCGGATCTCGAAGGGCTGCCCGATTTCGTCGTCGATACCGCGCGCGCGGCCGGGCGCGAGCGCGGGCAGGACCGTCCGGTGCTGACGCTGTCGCGCTCGCTCATCGTGCCCTTCCTGCAATTCTCGCCCGACCGCGAGCTGCGCCGGATCGCCTACGAGGCCTGGGCGGCGCGCGGTGCGAATGGCGGCGAAACCGACAACCGCGCGATCGCGGCCGAGATCCTGAGCCTGCGGGCGGAACGGGCGACGCTCCTGGGATATGACAGCTTCGCCGCCTACAAGCTCGAGCCGGAAATGGCGAAGACGCCCGACGCGGTGCGCGATCTGCTGATGCGGGTCTGGGCGCCCGCGAAAGCTGCCGCCGAGGCCGATGCCGCCAAGCTCACCGAGATGATGCGCGCGGAGGGGATCAACGGCGATCTGGAGCCCTGGGACTGGCGCTACTATGCCGAGAAGCGCCGGGTGGCCGAGCATGATTTCGACGAAGGGCAGATCAAGCCCTATCTCTCGCTCGACGCGATGATCGGCGCGGCCTTCGATACGGCGAACCGGCTCTTCGGGCTGGAATTCACCGAGCTCGACGGGCCCTTCTATCATCCCGACGTGCGCGGATGGGAAGTGTCGCGCGCCGGCAAGGTGATCGCGGTCTTCCTCGGGGATTACTTCGCGCGCGGCTCGAAGCGCTCGGGCGCCTGGTGTTCGGCGATCCGTTCGCAGCGCAAGCATGGCGGCGCGCCGGTGCCGATCGTGGTCAATGTCTGCAACTTCGCGAAAGGCGAGCCGGCGCTGCTCAGCCATGACGACGCGCGCACCCTGTTTCATGAATTCGGCCACGCGCTGCACCAGATGCTGTCGGACGTGACCTATCAGTTCCTGTCGGGCACGTCCGTCGCGCGCGATTTCGTGGAATTGCCGAGCCAGCTCTACGAGCATTGGCTCGACGTTCCCGAGGTGCTCGAACGGCATGCGCGCCACCACGAGACCGGCGCGCCGATGCCCGAGGGGCTGCGCGCCAAGCTCAAGGGGGCGGCCAATTTCGATCAGGGCTTCGCGACGGTCGAATACCTCGCCTCCGCGCTGGTCGATCTCGCGTTCCACGAAGGGGCCGCGCCCGAGGACCCGATGGCCAGACAGGCCGAGGTCCTGTCCGATATCGGCCTGCCGCGCGCGATCCGGATGCGCCATGCGACGCCGCATTTCGCCCATGTCTTCTCGGGCGACGGCTATTCGGCGGGCTATTACAGCTACATGTGGTCCGAGGTGATGGATGCCGATGCCTTCGAGGCCTTCGAGGCAGCGGGCGATCCCTTCGATCCCGACGCTGCGGCGAAGCTGGAGCGGCATATCCTCTCGGCAGGCAATTCGCGTCCGCCCGAGGCGCTCTACACGGCGTTTCGCGGCAAGATGCCGGGCGTCGAACCGCTTCTGAAAGGGCGGGGGCTGCTCGATCCCCCGGCCTGAGCCCGTGGTGGCCCTGGGGAGCCTCCGGCGGGGATATTTGAAGCATTTGGAAGGGGGTGTGCTTGCTTCCAAATGCCCGAAATATCCCGGGGGGGCTGCCGCAGGCAGCGGGGGCCGCGCCCCCAATTCGACCGTCAGATGTCGCCATCCGGCGACGGAGGGGGCCGCGCCCCCTGGGCCTCAGCCGCGCCAGACATCCTTGTGGATGATGACATCGGCCTGCGGGTAGGCCTCGATGATCGCGCGTTTGAGCGCGGCGCCGATCTCATGCGCCTCCTCGAGCGTCTGGTCGCCATCGAGCTCGATATGGAGGTTGACGAAGACCTGCGCCCCGGCGGTGCGGGTCTTGAGGTCGTGGTAGCCGCGCACGCCGGGCCAGTCGCGGGCGATCGCAGCGATGCCCTCGACCACCTCGTCGGGGGCGGCGCGGTCCATCAGCGCGTTCCAGGCCTCCGATCCGATCCGGCCCGCCCCCGCAAGCATCAGCGCCGCTGCGATCAGGGCGACGATGCTGTCGGCGGCATGCCAGCCGAAATCATGCGACAGCCAGAGCGCGAGGATCGCGCCCAGCGTGGGCAGCAGATCGCCCACGTAATGCATCCGGTCGGCGGCGACGACCTTGTTGCCGGTGCGGATCGCGACCCGGCTCTGCCACCAGATCAGCGCCGCCGTGATCAGCGCGGAGGCGATCATGACGCTGATGCCCATGCCTTCGGAAGCAAGGTCCGGCGGGCTGGCGGAGACCAGACGGCGGATCGCGGCGAGGCCGATGGCGGCTGCCGAGCCGAGGACGATCAGCGCCTGACCGAGGGCCGCGAGATCCTCGGCCGAACTGTGGCCGAAGGCGTGATCGTCATCGGCCGGTTTCTGGGCGTAGAGGATCGCGATCAGGCCTGCGGCCGAGATCAGCAGGTCGACCGCGCTGTCGGCCAGCGATGCGCCCACCGAGAGCGCTCCGGTCTGCCACAGCGCCCAGGCCTTGAGCCCCACCAGCACGCCCGCCGTCGCCACCGAGGCGAGGCCGGCCGAGATGTTCATCCGGTTTTCTGCGTCGTTGTATGCCATGGTCCCGTCGTCCGTTCCGTCGCGCCCTCCCTCTAGCGCAGACGGGTTGGCTCAGTCACGCACTTCGTCCGGATCGACGCCCCAGAGATCGGTCTTGGGCAGCCAGCCATCCGCGCCCGAGGCCTCGATCTCGCACCAGGCGTGATTGCAAGCGCCCAGCCGGGCGATCGCGCCGAGCTGGGCCTTGGCGGTGACTTCCGATTTCTCGTCCGGCCGGGAATGAAGCGCGACCATGTCCTGCGTCACGATCACGCGGCGCACGCCCGAGAGCAGCGAGTAATGGATCCAGCCGCCCTGTCCCTCGCTGTCCTCGACGCGGCGCCAATGGCCGTATTCGGCGGTCACCTTCAGCGGCATGCCGGGATGGGTGAAGACCCAGTCGATGCGATGCGAGAGCGAGGGGCCGCGCCGCGCATTGCCGCGCGATCCCTTGAGCGAGACATAGCGGGGCAGCGGCAGATGGGTCACGGGGCCGCGCTTGGTCGGCGTCACGAGCTGGATCTGGGACGTGTCGGAGACCGCCGTGCTCGCGGTTTTCCCGGCTGCCGCCGCGGGGGGAGGGGCGGTCGTGGGTGGCGCCTTGGCCCCCGCCGTCGCATTCGCGCCGGAGACGCTCCAGACGGCGGCCGCGAGAATCGCGATGCCGGAAACCGCTGCGAGGATGATCTTGCCGCCTGTCATGTCTCGCCTCATCGCTTGCCCGTCGGGCCTTGCGCAGCGACGCGGCGAGATTGCCGCGCAATAATGTTGCGCACCGGTGCCTTTTCGGGGCATTCCTGCTCTGTCGGGGCCTTGTGCCTGCCCGCTTTGATGGGCACTTTGCACCCAAGACCCGAGCGATGGAAGAGAGGAGAGGCCCCCGATGCCCGCACTGCGCCTGAGTGTTGTCGTGACGCGACGCCTGCCCGAGGCTGTCGAGACCCGGATGAAGGAATTGTTCGATGTCGAGCTCAATCACGACGATCACAAGATGAGCCGTGACGAACTCGTGGATGCGATGAAGCGGGCCGATGTGCTGGTGCCTTGCGTGACCGACCGGATCGACGCGACCATGGTGGCGCAAGCGGGCGAGAAGCTGAAACTGATCGCGAATTACGGGGCAGGGGTCGATCACATCGACGTGTCATCGTCACGCCAGCGCGGGGTCCTAGTCTCGAACACGCCCGGCGTGGTGACCGAGGACACGGCCGACATGACGATCGCGCTGATGCTTGCGGTGACCCGGCGCATTCCCGAGGGGCTCGCACATATGCAGGCGGGCGACTGGGAGGGCTGGGCGCCGACCTCCTTCCTCGGGCACCGGATCGGCGGCAAGCGGCTGGGGATTCTCGGGATGGGGCGGATCGGGCAGGCGGTGGCCCGGCGGGCCCGCGCCTTCGGGATGCAGATCCATTACCACAACCGCAAGAAGGTCCACCCGGATATCGAGGCCGAGTTGGAGGCAACCTATTGGGACAGTCTCGACCAGATGGTGAGCCGGATGGACGTGATCTCGGTGAACTGTCCGCACACGCCCTCCACGTTCCACCTGCTCAATGCGCGCCGGCTGAAGATGCTCAAGCCCGAGGCTGTGATCGTGAATACCTCGCGCGGTGAGGTGATCGACGAGAATGCGCTGACGCGGGCGCTGCGGGCGCGTGAGATTGCGGGGGCGGGGCTCGACGTCTTCGAGCATGGCCACGAGATCAATCCGCGTTTGCGCGAGCTTCCCAATGTCGTTCTGCTGCCGCATATGGGCTCGGCCACGGTCGAGGGCCGTATCGAGATGGGCGAGAAGGTGCTGGTGAACATCAAGACCTTCGCCGATGGGCACCGTCCGCCGGATCTCGTGGTGCCCTCGATGACCTGACGCGAAAACGGCCCCGAGCGTAAGCCCGGGGCCGTCCTCCTGGGGGCGATGTGCCCCGCTCTCCGTCACAGGATTCGATCAGCCTTCATATTTCGGCAACTTCTTGAGCTGCTCTTCGGTGAGGTTGGTATGAACGGTGATCGAGGTGTCGTTCTTCAGCACGGTGAGTTGGTCGGCCTTGATCTCGACTGGCTTCGCGCCGATGCCGAGGAAGCCACCCACATCGATCACCACGCCTTCGATCTTGCCGTCAGTACCCTGAACGAGTTCCGACACGTCGCCGACCTTGTCGTCGTTCGGGCCATAGATGCCTTCACCACGCAGGGCGTCGGGATCGACCGAAGCGATGTCGACCTTCTGGCCGTTCGCGGCGTCGGCCTGACCGACTTGACCGACGGCGGCAGCGGTGCTGTCGACGGCGTTGTCGATCGCGCTGCCGGTCTCGTTCGCGGCGTTCTTCGCGGCTTCGCCGGTGGTGTTCGCGGCATCCTTCATCGCTTCGCCGGTGTTGTCCGCAGCGTTCTTCATCGCGGCGCCGGTGTCATTCGCGGCGTCCTTCACCTTCTGGCCGGTCGCATCGGCGGCGTTCTGGGTCTGCTGCGCGGCGTCGGTGGCCATCTGCTTGGCCTCGTCGGTCGCATCCGAGGCGGCCTGCTTGGCGTTGTCGCCCGCGTTGTCCATCTTCTGCGCGGCGGTATCGACAGCGGCCGAGCCGTCGGCGTTCATGGACGCGTTCGCATTCGCGTCGGTCCAGATGCCATCCTTGTTGCCTTCATAGGCCGGTGCCTGGTCGAGCATGTCCTTGCTGCCCTTCACGACGACGAAATATTCGTGGTCGGAATTGCCGTCGGGAATCAGCGACAGCGTGTCCATCGAGATCGCGACGGTTTTCTCGCCGATGCCGAGGAAGCCGCCCACGTCGACGAGCACGGCGTCGACGCTGCCGTCCATGCCGATCACGACGTCGCTGACTTCACCGATGTCGTTCCAGTCCTGCTCCGAGGCCTTGACGGGCTGGCTCGGGTCCATGGCCTTCTCCGAGACATAGACGCGCTTGCCGATCAGGTTCGAGGCGTTGAGCGAATGCGGAATGGTCTTGAAGAACACGTCGGACGAAGCCGAGGATTGCATGGAGACCTGCGCCGAATCCGTGGAGGTCGTCGCCTTCATGTCGGTGTTCGTCTTGGTCTCGGCGCTGACGGGCAGAGCCAGCATCAGGCCGATTGCGGTGGTGGTGACGAGCGTCTTCATTCTTGTCTCCCTTGGTTGCGGTCTGGCGGCGAAAAGGCCCGCAGGCGGCGCCGCCATTTGATGACCGGAAAACACGGCTGACGCCCGTCCAGTTCCTGAGCAGGTCGCACAAAAATTTCTCTTTTCGGAGGGAACCAAACCGGCCTTCGCGATTGAGCGGGAGCGTTTATGTCATAGATTAAATTCTGGCGCTTCCATCGGCGAAACCTCGCCGAAAATGCGCGCCGAATGGCCGAGTTGCGTCCTCCGAGCGCGCGGCGCCAGCCGGTTCTCCGGCGGGTTTTCGACGCGTAGGACGGCTAAGGGCGCGCCTCGGTGAGCTGCGCTCCGCACCCAATGTCGTTTTTGTCGCGCGAATGTCGCGCCGAACGGATTGCCCGCGCCCCCTCGCGGGGCAATCTGGGCGCGGATATCCAGGGAGGCAGCGCCGATGAAAACCCATGTCAGAGCTTTGGTCGTCGGCGGCGGCGCCGTCGGGTGCGGCATCGCCTATCATCTGGCGAAGGCGGGATGGGACACACTTCTGGTCGAACGCGACGAGTTGACGTCGGGCTCGACCTGGCACGCGGCGGGCCTGCTGCCTTTGTTCAACATGAGCTATGCCACGACCCATATCCACAAATACTCGGTCGATTTCTACAAATCGCTCGAGGCCGAAACCGGGTTGAATGCGGGGTTCGCCGTTGTCGGCAACCTGCGCATGGCGCAGACCGATGAACGCATGGACGAATACATGCTCTATTCGTCGGTGGCCGAGACGGCGGGCGTCTATCACGAGTTTCTCACCCCGGCGCAGATCAAGGAACGCTGGCCGCTGCTGCGCACCGAGGATCTCAAGGGCGCGCTGTTTCACCCGCGGGACGGTTATATCAACCCCGCCGACGTGACCCAGGCGATGGCCAAGGGCGCGCGCCAGCACGGCGCGGAGATCGTGCGCAAGCTGCAGGTCAACGCCTATCGGTGGACCGGCTCGGAATGGGTCGTCACGCTCGAGAAGATGGTCGAGAAGGGCAACCGGCTCGTGCCCTCGGGCGAGCTGATCGAGGTGACGGCCGAACATGTCGTCACCGCCACCGGAAACCACGCGCAGCGCACCGCGCGGCTTCTGGGCATCAAGATCCCCGCGATCCCGGTCGAGCACCAGTATATCGTGACCGAACCCGATCCGGCGCTGGTGAAATGGCGCGCCGAAGGCAACCCCGAGCACCCCGTCCTGCGCGATGCCGACGCCAAATGGTATGTCCGCGAGGAGCGCGGCGGCTGGATCCTTGGCCCCTATGAACGCAACGCCCCCGCGCGCTTCCTCTATGACGTGCCCGAGAGCTTCCGCGCCGACCTGTTCCAGCTCGACCTCGAGCGGATCGAGGAAGAATACATGTCGATGATCCACCGCATCCCGACCTCGGAAACGGTGGGGCTGAAGGACGATTTCAACGGCCCGATCTGCTACACGCCCGACGGCAATCCTCTGGTCGGTCCCGCGCCGGGGCTGCGCAACATGTGGCTGGCCGAAGGGTTCAGCTTCGGCATCACGGCGGCGGGCGGCACCGGCTATTACCTCGCCCAGATGATGACGCAGGGCGAGGCCGAGATCGACATGGCGAGCCTCGATCCCAAACGCTACGGCAACTGGATGACGACCGAATATGCCGCGCGCAAGAACGAGGAGTGCTACGAGCACGTCTTCATCCTGCACCACCCCGACGAGGAGCGCGAAGCCTGCCGCCCGCTGCGCACCGCGCCGAACTACGACCGTCAGATCGCGGCGGGGGCTCAGATGGGGCAGGTGAATGGCTGGGAACGCCCGAACTATTTCGGCCCGAAGGACGCGCCCGCCGGTTTCGACCATGATGCGCGCAGCTTCCGCCGGGGCGGCTGGTGGCAATATGCCAGGGCCGAGGCCGAAGCCGTCCGTACCACGGCGGGCCTGATCGACGCGACCGCCTTCGCCAAGCATCTCCTGCGCGGCCCCGGCGCGACCGAGTTCCTCGACCGGTTCACCTGCAACAAGCTGCCGAAAGTCGGCCGGATCAACCTTACCTACGCGCTGACCGAAGCGGGCACCACGCGCACCGAATACACGATCGTGCGGCTGGCCGAGGACGAGTATTACCTGATTTCGGCCGGGGCCTGGGCCGATTACGACGGGGACTTCCTGCGTCGCTCGATCGAGGATTTCCGCGCCGCGGGCGGCGATTATGTCGATTGCCACGACATCACGACGCAATGGGGCGTCTTCGCGCTGGCGGGGCCGAATGCGCGGGCGATCCTGCAGGAGATCGTGAAGGATGCAGAACCCGAGACGGTGCTGTCGAACAAGCGCTTCCCGTGGCTGTCGATGCGCAATATCGAGTTGGGCATGTGCCCGGTGCGTGCGGTGCGCGTGGCCTATACCGGCGAGCTGGGTTGGGAACTGCATCATCCGATCGAGATGTCGCGCTACCTTTGGGACCTGCTGATCGCGGCAGGCGCGAAACACGGGATGAAGCTGGTGGGCGCGCGCGCCCAGAACTGGCTGCGTCAGGAGAAAAGCTACCGCGCCTTCGGCAATGAACTGGGCCGCGACGCGACCCCGATGGAGGCGGGCGTCGACCGCTTCATCGACCTCGACAAGGACTTCACCGGCAAGCAGGCGATGCTGGAGACCGGCATTCGCAGCAAATGCGTCACGCTGCTGATCGACGGGCCGGAGGATACCGATCCCTGGGGCAAGGAGGCGATCATGCTCAACGGCGAGAAGGTCGGGCGCCTGACCTCGGGCGGTTGGTCGGTGGCCTTCAGGCGTCAGATCGGCATGGGCTATGTCCGCCCCGATCTGGCCGAGCCCGGCACCAAGCTGAAGGTGAAGATCCAGCTGAAGGAATGGGATGCGGTGGTGACCGAGGACAGCCCGCACGACCCGAGCAATGCGCGCATCCGCGTGGACGGCTGAACGGGGGAGGGGGCGCCCCGGTATCGAACCTCGGGAAGACCCTGCAGGGCGCCGTCTGCTTGATGCAGGTCAAGGCTGCCCCGCGCGCGTCATGGCACGTCGTGGGCAAGGACGGATAAGGAGACCGACATGAGCTACAAGGCCAAGATCACCGAGATGCGCAACGAATTGCGGGTGATGAACAAGACCATCCCCGAGGCGACGGCGGGGTTCGGCGTGCTGTCGAAGGCGGTGAAGGAGAACGGTCCGCTCGACGTCAAGCAGAAGGAATTCATCGCGCTCGGCATGGCGGTCGTGCTGCGCTGCGAGCCCTGCATCATGTTCCATGTCGAGGCGCTCATGAAGGCGGGCGGGTCGCGCGAGGAACTGGGCGACGTGCTCGCGATGGCGATCCAGATGGGGGGCGGTCCCGGCGTGATGTATGCCGGGCATGCGCTCGCCTGCTGGGACGAGCTGGAGGCCGCGAAGGCCTGATCCGACTGACCCCCGGCAAGGCTCCGCCGATGCCGTGCGAGGCCCGGTTGTCACGGATGACAGCCGGGCCTTCGCATGAGAGGCTGGTGGCCTATCACGCGGAGGTGAGCATGGCGATATCGCGACGGGCGGTCTTCTCGGGGCTGGCGCTGACGCTGGCGGGCTGCGGCGCGCCCAAGGGCAAGCAGGCCCGTCTGATGCGCCCTTCGACGCTCGCCGCCTCGAATTACCGCGCAGCCGGCATCCCCGCGCGTTTCGGCGATACCGATCCGCATGACTGGGAGGGGCTCGCGCCCGCGCAACTGCCGGTGCACGGGATCGACGCCGCACGCTATCAGGGCGAGATCGACTGGCGCCGCGCCCGGGCGGCGGGGGTCTCCTTTGCCTGGCTCAAGGCGACCGAGGGCGGCGATCACGTCGATCCGGGCTTTTCGGTCAACGCCCATCGGGCGCGGGCGGCCGGGATCCCGGTGGGTGCCTATCACTTCTACTATTTCTGCCGCCCCGCCGAAGATCAGGCGCGCTGGTTCATCCGCAACGTGCCGGCGCGCGCGGGGGACCTGCCGCCGGTGCTCGATATCGAGTGGAACCACACATCACCGAGCTGTCGCCGGCGCCCGTCCGCCCATCAGGTGCAGGCCGAGATGCGCCGTTTCCTCGCCATCCTCACCGCGCATTACGGAACCCGGCCGATCATCTACACGACGGTCGATTTCTGGCGCGACGCGGGCCTGCGGCGGTTCGCGGGGCATGAATTCTGGCTGCGTTCGGTCGCAGGGCACCCGCTCGACAACTATCCCGGTGCGGATTGGAGCTTCTGGCAGTATAGCGGCACGGGCGTCGTGCCCGGCGTGCCCGGCACGGTGGACATGAACGCCTTCGCCGGATCGCCTGCCGCCTGGGAGGGCTGGCTCGCCGCGCGCGTGCAACGGGCATGAGGCCCTGCATTGGGCATCAAACGAAAACGGCCCGCCCGGAGTGATCCCGGCGGGCCGTTCGTTTCGGGACGCTCGAGGCTTCTTATTGCAGCGAGCGGACGTTCACCTCGCCGTCCTTGGCGCTCTTGATCGCCGCCACCGCCGCGATCGAGGCCGCGGCCGTGGTGAAGTAGGGGATCTTGTCATAGAGCGCGACGGCGCGGATGTCGCGGCTGTCGGAGATCGCCTGGCTGCCATCGGTGGTGTTGAAGACGAGATCGACATCGTCGTTCTTCAGACGGTCCACGATGTTCGGACGGCCCTCATAGACCTTGAGGACTGGTTCCGCCTCGACCCCGTGACCGGCCAGCCATTTCGCGGTGCCGTTCGTCGCGATGATCGAGAAGCCCATCTCGATCAGGTCGCGTGCGGCCTGCGCCAGCTCGTCCGACTTGTCGGAATCCTTGATCGAGAAGAACACGCGGCCGCTTTCGGGCAGCACCGTGCCCGCGCCAAGCTGCGCCTTCCAGAAGGCGCGCGGGAAGTCGCGATCCCAACCCATCACCTCGCCGGTGGAGCGCATCTCCGGGCCCAGCAGCGTGTCGACGCCGGGGAAGCGCGCGAACGGCAGGACCGCTTCCTTGACCGAGAACCACGGCGTCTGCGGATCGGCCAGCGTCAGCGGGTCGGCGAAGGGCAGCGGCGTGTCGGGGCCGACCCCCTCGGGATAGGGCGCGCGCGCCGGGAAGGTGTCGAGGGTTTCGCCCGCCATCAGGCGCGCCGCGATCGAGGCGATCGCCGAGTCGGTCGCTTTCGCGACGAAGGGGACGGTGCGCGAGGCGCGCGGGTTGACCTCGAGCACGTAGATCTCGCCATCCTTGATCGCGAATTGCACGTTCATCAGGCCGACCACGTTGAGGCCGAGCGCGAGTTTCTCGGTCTGCAGCTTCAGCTCGGCCACGGTTTCGGGGCTGAGCGAGTAGGGCGGCAGCGAGCAGGCGGAGTCGCCCGAATGGACGCCCGCTTCCTCGATATGCTGCATGATGCCCGCGACATGGACGCGCTTGCCGTCGCACAGCGCATCGACATCGACCTCGATCGCTCCGGACAGGTAGCTGTCGAGCAGGACCGGGCTGTCGCCCGAGACGACGACCGCGTCACGGATATAGCGCTTGAGGTGGTCGAGGTCGCGCACGATCTCCATCGCGCGCCCGCCCAGCACATAGGAGGGGCGGATCACCAGCGGGTAGCCGACGCGGCCCGCGATCTCGAAGGCCTCGGCGTCGGAATGCGCGATCCCGTTGACCGGTTGCTTGAGCTCGAGCCGGTTGAGCAGGTCCTGGAAGCGCTCGCGGTCTTCGGCGAGGTCGATTGCGTCGGGCGTGGTGCCGAGGATCGGGATGCCCTCGGCTTCGAGCGCGTTGGCGAGTTTCAGGGGCGTCTGGCCACCGAACTGCACGATCACGCCGTGCAACGTGCCATTGTCGCGCTCCACCCGCAGGATCTCCAGAACATGCTCGAGCGTGAGCGGTTCGAAATAGAGGCGGTCCGAGGTGTCGTAATCGGTCGAGACGGTCTCGGGGTTGCAGTTGACCATGATCGTCTCGTAGCCCGCATCGGTGAGCGCGAAACAGGCGTGACAGCAGCAATAGTCGAACTCGATCCCCTGACCGATCCGGTTCGGGCCGCCGCCGAGGATCACCACCTTCTTGCGGTCGGAGGGACGCGCCTCGCATTCGACGTCGCCCATCGCGGGGGCTTCGTAGGTCGAATACATGTAGGGCGTCTGCGCCTCGAATTCGGCCGCGCAGGTGTCGATCCGCTTGAAGACGGCGGTGACGCCGAGATTGCGGCGCGCGCGGCGCACCTGCGCCTCGTCGCGGCCGGTGAGCTTGGCCAGACGCGCATCGGTGAAGCCCATCATCTTGAGGTTGCGCAGGCCCTTCTCGTCGAGCGGCAGGCCGGTCTTGCGCAGTTCGGCCTCGGTGTCGACGATCTCGCGGATCCGGTCGATGAACCAGGGGTCGAACGACGTCGCATGCTGGATCTCGTCATCGGTGAGCCCGTGACGCATCGCCTGAGCGATCAGCCGCATCCGGTCGGGGGTCTGGGCCGAGATCGCCTTGACGACCGCGGCCTTGTCGGGAGCGCCGGGGATCTCGATCTCGTCGAAGCCGGTGAGGCCGGTCTCCATCGAGGCGAGCGCCTTTTGCACCGATTCATGGAAGGTGCGGCCGATCGCCATCGCCTCGCCCACCGATTTCATCGCGGTGGTGAGTTCCGGCTTGGAGCCGGGGAATTTCTCGAAGGCGAAGCGCGGGATCTTGGTCACGACATAGTCGATGGTCGGCTCGAAGGAAGCGGGGGTGACCTTGGTGATGTCGTTGTCGAGCTCGTCCAGCGTGTAGCCCACGGCGAGCTTGGCCGCGATCTTGGCGATCGGGAAGCCGGTGGCCTTGGACGCCAGCGCGGACGAACGCGACACGCGCGGGTTCATCTCGATCACCACCATGCGGCCGTCGGCGGGGTTGATCGCCCATTGCACGTTCGAGCCGCCGGTCTCCACCCCGATCTCGCGCAGGACGGCGATCGAGCCGTTGCGCATGATCTGGTATTCCTTGTCGGTCAGCGTCAGCGCGGGCGCCACGGTGATCGAGTCGCCCGTGTGCACGCCCATCGGATCGACGTTCTCGATCGAGCAGACGATGATGGCGTTATCCGCTTTGTCGCGGACGACTTCCATCTCGTATTCCTTCCAGCCCAGCAAGCTTTCATCGACGAGGATCTGCGCCATCGGCGAGGCATCGAGGCCCGAACGGCAGATCCGCTCGTAATCCTCGCGGTTATAGGCCACGCCGCCGCCGGTGCCGCCCAGAGTGAAGGCGGGGCGGATGATCGCGGGCAGGCCGATATGCTCCAGCTCGACCAGCGCCTGGCGCACGCCTTCATTGATGTCGAAACGGCCGTCTTCGCGTTTCGGCGCGGTGATGATGGTGGCTTTCGGGTTCTCGATGCCCAGCCGGTCCATCGCCTCGCGGAAGAGTTTGCGGTCTTCCGCCATCTCGATGGCGTCGCGGTTCGCGCCGATCAGCTCGACGCCGAATTTCTCCAGCACGCCCATGTCGGCCAACGCAAGCGCGGTGTTCAGGCCGGTCTGGCCGCCCATCGTCGGCAGCACCGCGTCGGGGCGTTCCTTCTCGATGATCTTGGCGACGACCTCGGGAGTGATCGGCTCGATATAGGTCGCGTCGGCCAGCCCCGGATCGGTCATGATCGTGGCGGGGTTCGAGTTCACCAGGATGACCCGGTAGCCCTCTTCGCGCAGCGCCTTGCACGCCTGAGCGCCCGAATAGTCGAATTCGCAGGCCTGCCCGATGATGATGGGGCCTGCGCCGATGATGAGGATGGACGAGATGTCTGTTCTCTTCGGCATGGGATTCCCCTCTGGTCGCGGCGCAAATTGGTGGCGTTATAGTCAGACGCGGTTCATGTGCAAGGGGCTGATAGAGACAGTCGTGTTGAAAGCGCAATCTGGTGCTAATGTCTGGGCTGTCGTGCCAGCGCGATCAGAGTGGCCGCGAGGGCGATTGCCCACAATGCGGAGATCATCAGGGTGTAGGGCATCAGCTCTGCTCCGAGCCGGACGAAGGATTTCGCGAGTGTCATTGAGGAGCCGATGAAAAGAAGCGCGAGTATCGCCGTCAGGCCGGTGCGGGACATCCCCGCTCCTAAAGCAGGTGCCAGCATGAGGGGCAAAACGAGGTAGTGCAGCCAGCTCACAGGGCCGAACAGGAACAACGCGATCGAGAGGCTAAGAACGGTCAAGGTGCGCGCCTGCGGGCCATGTCGGCAAAGCGAAACGCGCAATGTGAGCGCGCAGATGCCAAGAAACATCGCTTCTCCGAGGGCTACTGCCCAGCGGGGGATCTCGGTTACAATCTGCCTGCGGTGTCCGATCGCTGCCAGTTCTGGCCCCTGCGGGAGCTGATTTGCCAAATCCAGCACTAACAATCTTGGTGACGGGTTCATCAGGGCCCAGACCGCTTTGCTCGCAGCAAGTTTGAGCTGCTCTAGAAAGGCGTAATGCATTGGCCAACCCATCGTTGCTACAGACAGGACGCCGAGAGCCAGGCCGCACAGCGCGAAGGAGAACAGTATTCGCCGAGTTCCCCCCCCTGTGCGGCGTGGACGCTGAAAGAATTGCAGGGCAAAGACGAAAGGCGTGATCTTGATCGCTGTCGCGACCGCGAGCGCCGCGCCGGCTATAATCGGACGGCGGAGCGATACGGCCACTGACAGCAGGACAAGAAAATTGACGATGGTTGTCGGTTGGTTGAGCCAGAGCAGCGCGGTGGCCGGCGCGCTGAACATGAGGATCGCTACGACCCAAAGGCGAAAGACAAGGCGAGGCATCCAATCAGGACGGGCGATACTTTCAGCAAGAAGCGAGGAAATGACCAGCAAGCCGACATGGAGTGTCAGGAATATCTTCTGAAAAGCCCAGGGTGAAAGGGTCTTGGCCAAAGGCGCGACGAGCCCGGCCCAGAGCGGAGGGTAGATATAGGGATATGCCTTTTCTCGGCCGGTCGTGCGAACACTGTCCAGAAGAGGCTGCCACTCTGAGGGGGTGCCTCCAAAGAAGGTTTCGGGCGCGGCATAGATCAGACCGTCTTGACCCGTCGCATGTAAATGCCCCGCGAACCAGAGTGCAGCAAGGTCATCTCCCCAACTGCCCGCATAAAAGTTCCATGCGAAAAAGGCCCAAAGAAACAATACGAAGAAGCCAAGGCGATCGGCGGTTGGGCCGAAAAAAAAGCCTGCTCGGGCAATCGGTGCTGAAGACAGTGGCATTGGTCGCGTTGGAGGTTCGTTCGAAAGGCGGAATAATCCCTCTTAGGGACGCAATCTGTCTAAAACATGACCATTGTTTTCGATCGGAGTATTCCCCTCTCACGGGCCGCCTATTCCGCCGCCAGATGGTGCTCCTGTTCCGCATCGGCGCGATAGAGGTAGTCGCGGGTCAGGGGCACGTCGCCGACCTCATGTGCGAGCTGGTACTGGAACACGACCTGCCCGCCATGGCGGAAGGCCATCTCGGAGGCGATCAGGTAGAAGCGCCACATCCGGCAGAACCGCGCATCATAGAGCGCCTCGGCCCTGTCGATATTCGCGGTGAAGCGATCGTACCAGTGGCGCAGCGTCTCGGCGTAATGCAGGCGCCAGACCTCGAGATCGGTGACCACGAGCCCCTCATGCTCGACCGCGTTCGATGCCTCCGACATGGCCGGGCAATAACCGCCGGGGAAGATGTATTTGGTGATGAAATCCGCCGTCGCCCCTCCCGGACCGGAGCGGCCGATGAAATGGATCAGGGAAACTCCGCCCGGTTTCAGCAAATCGCGGACCTTGCTGAAATATTCCCGGTAATGCGGCACGCCCACATGTTCGAACATCCCGACCGAGACGATCCGGTCGAAATTCTCGTTCACGTCGCGATAATCGGTCAGGCGGATGTCGACCTTGTCTTCGAGGCCGGCCTCCGCGACGCGCTTGCGGGCAAGCGCGTGTTGCTCGGTCGAGAGGGTTACGCCCACGACCTTCGCGCCGAAATCGCGCGCCAGCGTCAGCGCCATGCCGCCCCAGCCGCAGCCGATATCGAGCACGCTCATTCCGGGCTCGATCAGCAGCTTCTTCGCGATATGGCGCTTCTTGGCCTCCTGCGCCTCTTCGAGCGTCATGTCGGGACGTTCGAAATAGGCGCAGCTATATTGGCGGTCCTTGTCGAGAAAGAGATCGTAGAGCTCGCCCGAGAGATCGTAATGGTGCGCGACATTCGTGCGCGCCTTGTTGACCGGATTGAATTGCGAGAACCGCCGCCCGAAGAAGCGCGACACCTCGCGGGGCTTTTCGAACCAGGGCATCCCCGATCCGGTCTGGTTCGCGATCACTAGCGCAAGGAAGCCGCGCAGATCGTCGTCTTCGATCTCGTAATCGCCGTCCATGTATCCTTCGCCGACGCCGAGATCTGGCTTGAGGACGATCTTCTTCACGATCTCGGGCGATTTGATGATCACCCGGATCGTCTTGCCCCTTCCATCCCCGTATCTGCGCGTGGATCCGTCTTCGAAGACGAGTTCGAGGCTTCCCTGACGCACGAGGTAACGCAACATACGATCGAGAAGGGCATCCCAGGCTCTCATTGGCGGTCTCCCTGAGATATGGAGCGGAAATTTCTCCATATTGCGGACAAGGGCGGAACCTCCGAGCGGGGCGCAAGTTCCGCATGCCGTGTAAGTTAACCGAAAATTTACGATTTTTCGACCCGAAGAGATGTGTAACTTCGGATCGAGCTCTGTGAGCGAGCGCACAGCTTGACTTTTGCCGCGTCAGCAGGTGTATCGGCGCGACAGTAAATTCACGAGCCGGGAGCCTCCCATGCACGCCTTTCGCAGCCATACCTGCGCCGATCTGAACGCGTCGAACGCCGGTGAGACGGTCCGCCTTGCAGGCTGGGTCCACCGCGTGCGCGACCACGGGGGCGTGCTGTTCATCGACCTGCGCGACAATTACGGGATGACGCAGGTGCTCTGCGATGGCGATTCCGCGGCCTTCGAGGTGATGGAAAAGGTGCGCTCGGAATGGGTGATCCGGATCGACGGCACGGTGAAGCTGCGCGACGCCTCGCTGGTCAATTCGAAGATCCCGACCGGCGAGATCGAGGTCTATGTCCGCGACATCGAGGTGTTGGGCGAGGCCGAGGAGCTGCCGCTTCCGGTCTTCGGCGATCACGAATACCCGGAAGAAACCCGTCTGGCCTACCGCTTCCTCGATCTGCGCCGCCAGAGCCTGCATGACAACATCATCCTGCGCTCGAACGTGGTGCGCTCGATGCGCAAGCGGATGTGGGAGGCGGGCTTCAACGAGTTCCAGACCCCGATCATCACCGCCTCCTCGCCCGAGGGCGCGCGCGACTTCCTCGTGCCCTCGCGTCTGCATCCGGGCAAGTTCTACGCGCTGCCGCAGGCGCCGCAGCAGTTCAAGCAGCTGATCATGGTCGGCGGCTTCGACAAGTATTTCCAGATCGCGCCCTGCTTCCGCGACGAGGACCCGCGCGCCGACCGCTCGCCGACCGATTTCTACCAGCTCGATGTCGAGATGAGCTTCGTCGAGCAGGAAGACATCTTCAACACGATGCAGCCCGTCCTCCAGGGCGTGTTCGAGGAATTCGCCGACGAGCGCAAGGTCGACCCGAACTGGCCGCGCATCCCCTATGCAGAATCGATGCTGAAATACGGCTCGGACAAACCCGACCTGCGCAACCCGATCGAGATGCAGGTGGTTTCCGATCACTTCCGCGGCTCGGGTTTTGCGATCTTCGCGAAACTGCTCGAGCAGGACGGCACCGAGATCCGCGCGATCCCGGCGCCCACGGGCGGCTCGCGCAAGTTCTGCGACCGGATGAACAAATTCGCGCAGGAACAGGGCCTGCCGGGGATGGGCTACATCTTCTGGCGCAAGGCCGAGGATGGCTCGGGCCTCGAAGGCGCAGGGCCGCTGGCGAAGAATATCGGCCCCGAACGGACCGAGGCGATCCGGCAGCAGCTGGGCCTGGGCGAGGGCGACGCGGCCTTCTTCCTGGGCGGCGAGCCGTCGAGCTTCGAGGGCGTCGCGGGACGTGCGCGCAACGTGATCGGCGAGGAGCTGGGCCTGACCGACACCTCGGTCTTCAAATTCGCCTGGGTCGTCGACTTCCCGATGTACGAGAAGGACGACGAGGGCGTGATCGACTTCTCGCACAACCCGTTCTCGATGCCGCAGGGCGGTCTCGAGGCGCTCGACGGCGATCCGCTCGCGGTGAAGGGCTACCAGTACGACCTCGCCTGCAACGGCTACGAGATCCTTTCGGGCGCGATCCGCAACCACAAGCTCGAGATCATGTACAAGGCCTTCGAGATCGCGGGCTATCCGCATGACGAGGTCGAGAAGCGCTTCGGCGGCATGGTCAAGGCGTTCAAATACGGTGCGCCGCCCCACGGTGGCTGCGCGGCGGGCATCGACCGGATCGTGATGATCCTCGCCGATACCGCGAATATCCGCGAAGTCATCATGTTCCCGATGAACCAGCGCGCCGAGGACCTGATGATGGGCGCGCCCTCCGAGCCCACGAACGAGCAACTGCGCGAGCTGCGCCTGCGGGTTCTGCCGAAGGAAGACTGAGCCCTTCGCGATTGCAGATAAGAGGACGCCCCCGAGCCAGCCGGCCGGGGGCATTTTTCTGTTTTCCGCGCCGGGTTCAGATCCCCTGCTGCATCCGCGCCTTGCGGGTCGAACTCAGCTTCATGCCCGGAGCGCTCAGCCGATCCTCCGGCCCGATCCAGGCATAGGCGAGCAGGCAGGGATCGAGGTCGGCCGTGGTGATCCGGTGCTCGTGTTCGGGCCGGTTGAGGATCAGCGAGCCCGGCGCGTGGACGGCGGTGTCGTTCTCCGACCAGTCGCCCGCCACCGAGATGTAGCTCTCCTCGATTTCCTTGTGGCTGTGCTGCGGATAGGTGGTGCGCGGTGCGAACAGCACGAAACCCAGAACCAGCCGCTCGGCGCGCACCGGACCGCGCGGGCCGAGCACCTCGCAATAGGCGTATTTGCGGGCCAGCGTCTTGGGCACCTTTTCGTACCCGTATTCCCAGCTAAGCTGCGCGGACACCCGCGAAAGCGCGCGCGCCATGCCCACCATGCGACCGCGCTCACCCAGATCGAGCGCGCGCGAAAGAAAAGATGGGCGGTGACGGGTTTGGCCTCGGGCGGCCGGGCCGCGATTTCCGGATTGGCGTCGATGATCTGGGCGAGCGCGTCGCGGACCCGTTTGCGATGGGAGCGGATCAGCCGGCTGCCTCCGGAGGAGCCGTGTCGATAGAGCGTGTCGAATTCGCGCAGCAGATAGAGCCAGTCGGGGCAGTCATAGAGCCGCGCCCCGTCGCCCGCGAGTTGCGGGTCGGCAAGTGGCGACGACGGAGAAGCGTTCGGCTCGGTCATCCCCGATTATTGCGGCCGGACGAGGCCATCTGGCAAGCGCGAGTTTCTGTTGGCCGACGCCCCGCTCAGGGGGCGTCGAGGATGCGTGTCCGCCGGGGGGTGGAGGCTCAGTCCTCCACCTCGTCCTCGTTCTTCGCGTCCACAAGCTTGAGTTCCTTTTTCTTGTGATCGCGGAAACGCTCTCCGTAGCCCTCGATCTCGGACTCGTCGATCACCTCGCGGGCACGCGAGAAGATCTCGTCCTCTTCCTCGTCGATATGGTGGTTGTACTCCTCGGCGAGCTTGTGGAACTTGTTGAGCCAGCCCGGCGAGGACATGTCCATCTCGTTGAGTTCGTCGAGAAGGCCGTCGATCTCGGCATGTTCCTCGACCGAATGGCGCGCCGGGTTCTGGCCCCAGGTCTTGCTCATCAGCTTGGAATAGAAGGTCTCTTCCTCGGCCGCGCCGTGGGCTTTCACGTCGTAATAGAAGGTTTGCCACGCCTCCTTGCGGGCCTCGCTCGCGCCGGTCGTCTCGGCGATCGTCTCGAGCAGCTCGCGATGGCGTTTGTGATCGGCTTTGATGGCGTCGTAAATCGAGGTCATGGCGGAACTCCGTTCAGGGTGATTGCCCGGAGAACGCCTGTCGCAGGGCGTGGGTTCCGGCCCTCTCAGATCGCGCCGCCAGCAGTGAGTCGCGCCGCGATGAGGCCCGTCACCTCGCTCATCTCCTGCTGCGACGGGCCGCCCGCGCGGCCGAGGCGGAGCGCGGCCTTGCGCAGGTCGCCATCATGGGCCGAAAGCGCGATCCCGGCCAGAAAATGCGCGGCATAGGGCAGGGTGCGGCCGGCGGGCGCGTTGCGCAGAACTTCGGCGATCCGCTCGAGATCCTCACACAGGGCGAGCGGGTCGGGCGCGATCTTGGTGTCGCGCAGGAGGCGCAGGCCCTGGGGCCGTTTCTCGGCGGGTAGCACGGCGAGAATGGCCTGCTGGAATTGCGAGAGGCTCTCGACCGGCTTTTCGAGGAAACCATCCGCGCCGGCCTCAACGGCGGCGGCGCGCAGGCCGCTGTCGCCGGATGTTCCAAGGAGCGCCGGGCGCGCCCCGCCACGTCCGAGGATCTGCGCGATCAGGTCGCTTCCCGAGCCGTCGGGCAGCCCCATATCGACGATGACCACGTCGGGACGGTAGGTTTGCAGGTGGCGATAGGCGGAGCGCAGGCAGTCGGCCCGCCGGATCCGCGCCCCCGAGCGCAGGCATAACAGGCGCACCGCCTCCGAGGCGAAGCGACTATCCTCCACGAGAAGGATCGTCAGGCCGATCAGCGGCCGTTCCGGCGTGGCTTTGGGTTGCGGTACGGGCAGGATTTCGTCGGTCATCTCGGGCTCCCCGGTCAGATTCGCCTCTCGTGATCCAGTAGGGCGCAATCTGCCTAACAGGCTGTTAACGGCAACAGCACCGCGTGAGCCTTGCGTGGGCGCGCGCGCGCCGCTACCCCTTGTCATGTTCACAGGGAGGAAGAGCCAGATGATCGGACGCTTGAACCACGTCGCCATTGCCGTGCCGGATCTCGAGGCCGCGGCGGCGCAATATCGCGACACGCTCGGGGCCAAGGTGGGGGCGCCGCAGGACGAGCCCGACCATGGCGTGACCGTGGTCTTCATCGAGCTTCCGAACACCAAGGTCGAACTGCTCTATCCGCTGGGCGCGGAATCCCCGATCGCGGGTTTTCTCGAGAAGAACCCGGCGGGCGGCATCCATCACATGTGCTTCGAGGTCGACGACATCCTTGCCGCGCGCGACAAGCTCAAGTCCGAGGGCGCGCGGGTGCTTGGCTCCGGCCAGCCCAAGATCGGCGCGCATGGCAAGCCGGTCCTGTTCCTGCATCCGAAGGATTTCAACGGCTGCCTGATCGAACTGGAGCAGGTCTGATGAGCCTCACCGGTGGCATCATCCTCTTCGCGGTGATCTGGTTCATGGTGTTCTTCATGGTCCTTCCCGTCCGGCTGAAGACGCAAGGGGATGTCGACGAGATCGTGCCGGGCACCCATGCCGGCGCGCCGCATGAGGCGCATCTGGGGCCGAAGGTGAAGATCACGACCGCGGTGACCGTCGTGCTTTGGGGGATCATCGCGGCCGTGCTCCTGTCAGGCGCGGTCACCCTTGAGGATATCGACTTTTTCGACCGTCTTCGCCGCTGAAAGTGAACGGAACCGCGGGGCATCCTTCGGGTTGAGGCTCGGAAAGGAGGTCTCATGGTCCCGCTTTGGTTTACGGTTCTCAGCTGGCTATGGCTCACCCTCGGCATAGCCTCATTTCTCTATATTCTGGTTCAGGTCCGGAAGAACCCGCCGCATATGGCGATCATGGCCTGGGTCTGGCCGATCTGCGGGCTGTTCGGGGGGCCGCTGATGATCTGGTTCCATTGGCGCTGGTCGGGCCACGGCGACTCGCCATTTCCGATATCGGTCGCGAAAGGCACCTTGCATTGCGGTGCGGGGTGCACGCTCGGCGACCTCGCGGCGGAAAATCTCGCGCTGATCGTGCCTGCGGTGCTGATCCCGTTTGGCTGGCCCGGCCTCTGGGAAGACAAGATCTTCGCGGTCTGGGGGCTCGATTACGTCTTCGCCCTCGTGATCGGTATCGTTTTCCAGTATTTCGCCATCGCCCCGATGCGGAATCTGGGGTTTGGCGAAGGGATCAAGGAAGCCACGAAGGCCGATGTGGCCTCGCTCTCCTCCTGGCAGATCGGGATGTACGGGATGATGGCGATCTTCCACTTCCTCGTCTTCAAGGGCCTTTGGGATGCGAAGATCGACGCGCGCGACCCGGAGTTCTGGTTCGCGATGCAGATCGCGATGATGGCCGGCTTCGTGACCGCCTATCCGGTCAACTGGCTGCTCATCCGCAAGGGCATCAAGGAAGAGATGTGACCGGGAGGGCGGCGCTTACCCGCGCCGCCCCGTGATCGCGTGGAACAGATGGGTGAAGCCTGCCGCCCCGAGCACCGGGACGAACAGGTTCAGAAGCGGGATCGAGAGCGGCACCGCCATCAACGCGCCCGCGGCCCAGACCGTGATCTTGTTGCGCTGGTAAAGCTCGAGCGCCGCGTCGCGCTCCATCCGGCGCAGCGCCGCCATCTGGAAATATTCCCGGCCCAGGAGATAGCCGTTGAGCCCGAAGAACAGGAACGGGGCGAGCGGGATCACGAAGGGATAGATCGCGAGGGCGATCAGGTTGGCGGCGACGATCACGCCGAAGAAGCGCAGCGTGTCGCCCAGGCTCTCGGCGAGGGTGAGTTTACGCACCGGGGGCAGGGTAGGATAGTGCACGTCCTCGACCATCTCGGCCACGTCTTCGAGAAAGAAGCCGGTGAAGGCCGAGGCCACGGGCACCATCAGGAAGACCGAGGCGATCAGCATGATCCCGGCCGAGAATATCGAGAGCGCCGCGTCGATATGGCCGACCGGCCCGATCAGGGGCAGGGTGAGCGTGTCGGGGATCACCCAGCCGATCAACCAGACCATCGCGACATAGATCGCGATCAGGAGCCCCAGCGACAGCGCCACGCCGATCGCGACGATCTTGAGCGCGCCGGGGCGCAGAAGGTCGCTCCAGGCCTTGAGATAGCTTGCGAGGATCATTCGGTCATCCAGCCGGTGATCGCGTCGATATCCGGGCGGGGCCGCTCGGGCGGGGTCACGCCCTCGGCGCCCAGATGCACGAACCCAACGACCGTCTCGCCCGCCGCGAGCCCGAGCAGGTCCCTCCCGAACTCGGCGTCATGCGCCGCCCAGCCGGTGAGCCAGTTCGCGCCCCAGCCGGCCGCGAGGGCGGCGTTGAGAAGCGACAGGCAGACCGCGCCGGCGGAGAGAAGCTGCTCGACCTGCGGCACCTTATCGCTCTCTTTCGGCGAGGAGATCACCGCGACGCAGAGCTGGCTGTCGAAAAACTGCTTTCCGGCCTTCGCCACCTTGTCCTCGGCTTCGCCTTGCGCCTTCGCGCGCGCCTCGGCCTCGGCGCCCAGACGCTGCGCGGCGGTGCGCGAGATCACGAGGAAACGCCAGGGCTCGAGCTTGCCGTGATCGGGGCTGCGCGCTGCGGCGGTGAGGATCTCGCGCAGGGCTTGCGCGTCGGGCGCGGGCGCCAAGAGCGTCTTGGCCGGGCGCGACCTGCGGGTGAGCAGAAACTCCATCGCGGCATCGTTGCGGCGGGCGGGGTTCACTTGGGTCTTCTCAGTCATCGGCGTCTCCGTTTCTGCGCCTGATATCGGACGCAGGTGACACGAATGCAACCACCCCGGCTCCGGACGACTTGAGCGGGAAGGCAAAGCGCCTATGCTGCAGGTCATGAGCGATCTGAGCCATCTTGCCTTGCCGGGGGCCGAAATTGCCCTTCGGGTCACGCCGAAGGCCTCTCGCAACGAGATTCGCGCGGGGGAGGACGGGTTGCGGGCCTATGTCACCGTCGTGCCCGAAGGCGGCAAGGCGAACCGCGAAGTGCAGAAACTGCTCGCAAAGGCGCTCGGCGTGGCCAAGACGCGGCTGACGCTGATCCGGGGCGAGACGGCGCGCGACAAGGTCTTCCGGCTCGATTGAAGCCGGTTACTTCTCCGAGGCCTTGAGCCGGTAGACCCCTTCGGGAAGGTTGAGCGCGGCCGCCAGTTCGCGCAGCTGCGCATGCGAGAAGGTGATGGTCTGGACCTGATCGCTCTGCTCGTCGAGCTGTTCGACGACCACGCAATCCTCGAACGAGGAGATCGTGATATCTTCCTGGAGATAGTCGCGCGGGTCCGCGCCCTCGTCCACGAGGGTGATCACGGTCGCGTCGAATTCGTGTTCGATGGTAAACATGACGGCATGCTAGCGCGGCGCGGTCGGCTCAGAAAGCGAAATCGCGCGGTGCTAGGCGCAGACGGAACGAACGGCTAGAGTGGTGTGAGATACCGCGCCAGCCATCCGGTCCCAAATGAGAACCTTGCGCCTCTTTCCGATTGTGTTGCTGATCGCGGCCGCGATCCTGTCAGGCTGCGTGATGACCCCGCCGCCGGGCGCGGTGGGGGGGCGCCCCTCGCCGGCCACGAATACCCGCGCCGCGCAGGCCGTGGCGCGTCTCGTCGAGGTGGCGAGCCGGATGGAGCCGCAGATCGAATCGGAGTGCCGGGCGCGGACCACGGGGCGCAATTGCGATTACCGGCTGGTGATCGACGACCGGCTCGACGAGCCACCCAATGCGTTTCAGACCGAAGACCGCGCGGGCCGTCCGGTGATCGGCGTGACGCTCGCGATGCTCGCCGAGGTGCGCAATTCCGACGAACTGGCCTTCGTCTTCGGCCACGAGGCCGCGCATCATATCGCGGGACACATCGTCTCGCGCCAGCGCGACGCCGCGATCGGGGCGGTGTTCCTCGGCCGCGCGGCACAGGCGCAGGGGGCGGACGCCCGTGCGGTCCGGCAGGCGCAACAACTCGGGGCGGAACTCGGATCGCGGCTCTATTCGAAGGATTACGAGCTCGAGGCGGACAGGCTCGGCACGATCATCACCTGGAATGCGGGCTACGACCCGCTCAAGGGCGCGGCATTCTTCCTGCGCCTTCCCGACCCGAAAGCCGTCCTTCTCGGCACGCACCCGCCCAACCAGTTGCGTTTCGACGTGGTGCGCGAGACGGTGGCGGAGCTTCGGCGCAAGGGGCGCTGAGGGAACCCGGCTCGACCGCGAGGGCTTAGCCCTTGGGGAAGACACGCGGGGCATCCGGAACGGAACGGGGGAGACATGGCCATCTTTTCGCAACTTCGCTGGCGGCTGAAGGTCGTGATGCGCGAGATCTGGGTGCGGGTCACCGCCTTCGGCGTGCTCGGTATCGTGACGGCACTTGGTGCGGCGGGGTTCGGACGGTTCATCCCGGCGGAATTCGGCCTGAAGACCGGGGCCGGGTCGGTCGAACTGATCCTGCAAATCATGGCCACGGCAATGCTGACGGTCACGACCTTCTCGCTGCAGATCATGGTGACGGCCTTCAGTGCCGCGCAGACCGGTGCCACTCCGCGCGCGATCAAGCTGATGCAATCGGACCGGATCACGCAGAATGTGCTGGCGAGCTTCATCGGGGCATTCGTGTTCTCGCTCGTCGGGATCATCGCCCTCGAGACCGGGATCTACGGCCAGTCGGGCCGGTTCATCCTGCTCGTGGTGACGGTGGGGGTGGTCGCGATCGTGGTGATCTCGCTGTTGCGGTGGGTCCAGCACCTGAGCGAATTCGGGCGCCTTGGCGACGTGATCTCGCGGGTCGAGGTGGCGGGGCGCAATGCGTTGGTGGCGCGTTGCGACGCGCCGTGGCTGGGCGGACAGCCCTGGACCGAGCCCCCGACCGGGGTTTTCGGGGTCTCTTCGGAGCGCACGGGGCATGTCCAGCATGTCGATCTCTCCACCCTTGATCGCGTCGGGCGCGAGCATGACTGCCGGCTCTGGCTGCTCGCCACGCCTGGTGAATTCACCCATCGCGCGACCAATCTCGTTCTCTGCGATGCGCTGCCCGGGGATGCCGAGACCCGGCAGGAGATGGAGGAGGAAATCCGCGACGCCTTCTCGATCGACCATGCGCGCGATTTCGATCAGGACCCACAATTCGGGCTGATCGCGCTGGCAGAGATCGCCTCGCGCGCGCTCTCGCCGGGGATCAATGATCCGGGGACGGGGATCGATATTCTCGGTCGGCTCGTGCGCGTCCTCGCCGAATGGCATCCGCCGCGCTCGCCGGAACTCCATTTCGAGCGGGTCTTCGTGCGTGACATTCCTCCCGCACAGCTGATCGAGGATGCCTTCTCTGCGATCGCGCGCGACGGCGCGGGGATGTTCGAGGTCGCCCTGAGGCTTCAAGAGGTGCTGAAGGCGCTGGCCGCGATGCATCCCGACCATTTCGGCGCGCCCGCAGCCGGGAAGGCGCGTGAGAGCGCGGTGCTCTCGGACGCGGCGCTCGGGCTCGAAGTCGAGCGCGTCCGCATCCGTGCCTGCGCCGGGGAGATCGCCTCCCGTTTCGATGCATGACGTTAGGGCAGTTTTTGATCTGGATCATGGCTCGCCTTCCGCGTGTGCGCCACTTTGGCCGCACCGCAGGGAGGGAGCCCATGCACGCTGCACGAAATCTTAATCGTCACGCGGCCATGTTGAACCGGATGGCAGAGCTCGTCGGGGCCGATCTGACCCGGGCGATGGTATCTGGGCGGCTCAGCGGCGAGGCGTGGAAAGAGGCGCTGATCCGCTGCACCGGCTGCAAGGAGCAGAAGGCGTGCATGATCTGGCTTGCGGAGCATGACGGGCAGGCGGGGGCAGGGATCGAGCCGCCTCAATATTGCGAGAACCGCCTGACGACGTGCCGTCTGCGTGACGCACTGCAGGCCGAGGGAGAAGGGAGAAAGTGATGGGTATTCAATCCGATATCGACATGCATTTCTGGATCACCCGCGGCATGGCGCGGCGGGTCGGGCTCAATCTTTCCGAAGCGATCCACCAGGGGTTCCTGTCGCGGACGGATTTCGTCCAGATGATCGCCGCCTGTCGCAAATGCGGGCGCACCAATTCCTGCCTCGCGGTTCTGTCCGAGCGCAGCGGCGGCGGGGAGGGCCTGCCAGACGCTTGCCCCAATGCACCGATCCTGAATTCCTTGCGCTCGCTGCACTGAGTCGCGGCAGGGCGAGATCGAGGCCGTTCAGAAACGACGAAAGGGAAAGGGCGGAAAGCCCTTTCGCGATCTGACCTGTGCGGCCATGTCCGGGGAAAAGTGGCAGCCCGTAGGGGAATCGAACCCCTCTTTCCAGGTTGAAAACCTGGCGTCCTAACCGATAGACGAACGGGCCACTCATGGCTCGCGCGGCAGGGGGAAGTGGCAGCCCGTAGGGGAATCGAACCCCTCTTTCCAGGTTGAAAACCTGGCGTCCTAACCGATAGACGAACGGGCCCCGCGCAGCCTTCCGGCCATACCTGCGTGAGGTGGAGCGGTGTTTAGGCCAGAGAACCGTGACTCGCAAGAGGGTTTTTGCGCTTTTGCAGAAAGTTTTTCCGGGCAGTCAGCGTCGGGCGGGAAGCCGTTGAAAAACAGCCTCTTCGGGCGCGCTCTCCGGGCCCCAACTCAGGCGCGCGCGGCATCCTCGAGGCGCAGCTGGACCTTGTTGCGCCCGCCCCATGTATTGATCTCGAGCCGCCCGGCGAGGTGGAAGCGGTCGGCTCCGGGCTGGCTCAGGATCGGGCCGAGCGGGCCGTCGAAGGCGCCGAAGCAGATCGCGTCGATCCGCGCGCCCATCCCGTCCCCGAAGGCGAAGCGCAGATGGCTCTCGCCGATCCGCCGGGGCCCGACGATCTCCATGCCCGCGAAGGCGAAACGGGGGGCGGGGGCACCCTGGCCGAAGGGGCCGGCGCGCTCCAGATCCTCGATCAGCTGCGGCGTGGCCGCACCCGGCATCAGGAGCCCGTCGAGCCGCAGATCGCGCGGCCCGATTTCGCCCGCTCCCTGCCTGGCGAGCAGTTCGGAGAGCCGCGCCATCGCCGCTTCGAGCTTGTCTTCCTCGACCGTCAGCCCCGCCGCCATCTTGTGCCCGCCACCCTTGAGCAGCAGCCCTTCCGCCGCGACGCGCTGGATCGCGGCTCCGATATCGACGCCCGCGACCGAACGGGCCGACCCCTTGCCGATCCCGTCCTCGAGGCCGATCACCACCGAGGGGCGGTTCGTCGCCTCCTTGAGCCGTGCCGCGACGATCCCGACCACCCCGGGATGCCAGCCCGCGCCCGCCGCCCAGACGAGCGGGGCCTCGACCCCGCGCTGCTCGGCCTGCGCGAGCGCGGCGTCGCGCACCGCATTCTCGACCTCGCGGCGCTCGGTATTGAGCCCGTCGAGCCGCTCGGCCAGCGCGCGGGCCTCGTCCGGATCGTCGGTCGCCAGAAGCCGCGCTCCGAGATCCGCCGCGCCGATCCGCCCGCCCGCATTGATCCGCGGCCCGAGCACGAAACCGAGGTGATAGGCCGCCGGCGGGCGATCGAGCCGGGCGATATCCGACAGCGCCACCAGGCCCGGCCTCTCGCGCCGCCCCATGATCTTGAGCCCCTGGCGCACCAGCGCCCGGTTGCAGCCGGTGAGCGGCGCGACATCGGCGACGGTGGCAAGTGCCACGAGATCGAGGAGCGGCATCAGCGGCGGGCCCTGGACGCCCTCCTCGCGCAATTGCCGGTTCGCCTCGACCAGCATCAGGAAGACGACGGAGGCGGCGCAGAGATGACCGAGTTCTCCGGTCTCGTCCTGCCGGTTGGGGTTCACCACGGCGCAGGCGGGCGGCAGCGTCTCACCGCCCAGATGGTGATCGAGGATCACCACATCGGCGGGTTTGGCGGCAGCCACCGGCTCGTGGCTCAGCGTGCCGCAATCGACGCAGACGATCAGCGGGTGTTCGGCCCCGAGCGCCTGCATCGCGGGCACGTTCGGGCCATAGCCCTCGTCGATCCGGTCGGGAATGTAGAGCGTCGCCTCGCGCCCCATCGCGCGCAGCCAGGTGAGCAGGAGCGCGGCGGAGGAGCCGCCATCCACGTCGTAATCGGCAAAGATCGCGATCTTCTCGCGCGATTTGACGGATTTGAGGAACCGCGCGGCGGCCGCTTCCATGTCGCGCAGTGATCGCGGATCGGGCAGCAACTCGCGCAGGGTCGGTTCAAGAAAGCCCTCGGCCTCCTCGGGGGAGACCCCGCGCGCCACGAGGATCCGGGCGAGCGGAAGGGGCAGGCGGGTCTGTTGGGCCATCGCTTCGGCGAGCCGGTCGGCTTCGGGCGTCGGCCCGATCCAGCGCCGCCCGTTGAGGGACTGATCGACGGAAAGAAAACTGCTCATGCCTTGCGTCATAGCCAAAACCGGGGCGGCCTGCCAGATCGTCTAGTCGGGGCGGTTCTCGATCAGGGCGCGGCGGGCCTCGGAGGCGAATTCGCGCCGCCACAGCATCGCGGTGGTGAAGATCGTGGCCGCGATCAGCGCCAAGGGGCCGAGCAGCCAGGCGAGGGTCGCGAGCGCGTAATAGACCGCGCGCAGACCGCGGTTGAAGCTCTTGGCAGCATTGATGTTGACCTGCGCCGCCTGTGCCGCGCGCGGATAGGCGAGCGGATCTTCGGGATCGTTCGGCACGGCCGCCATCGCTATCGCCGCATAGGAAAAGAGCCGGTGCGACCAGACGAATTTCAGGAATGCATTGGCGCCGAACAGAACGGCCGTGAGGATGCGCGCCTCCCAAAGCAGATCGGGGCGATGGTCCAGCGCGAAATCCGAGGCGAGATTGGCGAGCGGTTGCGGATTGGCGATCAGGGCGAGCCCTGCCCCGATGGCGATCAGCGCGGAGGAGGCGAAGAAGGTCGTCGATTGCCGCAACCCGTCCACCATCGCGGAATCGAAGATCCGCGGCTGGCGCGTCACCAGCTGGCGCATCCATTCGCGCCGATAGCCTTCCATCAGCTTGCCCATCGAGAGGCGCCGGGGATCGGGATGTTCGGTCCGCCATCCGATCGCGAACCAGCACAGGATCAGCAGCATCAGCGCCGCGAGATCGAGTGGGTCCAGCGGACCGATTTGGAAGCTTTCCATCATGCCCTCAGTTAGCGCGACGCGCTTTGCCTTGTCACCGGGGTCAATTGGTTATATTTTCTGACCAACTGGGAGGATCAGACATGGAAATGCCGAAGCCCGATACCGATCTGCTGGCGCGCAAGCCGCAGATCGTGGCGCGTCTGCGTGAGGTTCTACCGCGCGACGCGGTGATCGACGATCCCAACGAGACGCGCGCCTATGAATGCGATGCGCTGTCGGCCTATCGCTGTCAGCCGCTGGCGGTGGTCTTGCCGCGCACGACCGCCGAGGTGGCGGCCGCATTGAAGCTGCTGCACGAGATGGGCGTGCCGGTCGTGCCGCGCGGGGCGGGCACGTCGCTGGCCGGCGGTTCGATGCCGCAGGCCGATTCGGTCGTGATGGGGCTCGCGCGGATGAATGCGGTGCTCGAGGTGGATTACGAGAACCGCTTCATCCGGGTCGAGGCGGGGCGCACGAACCTGTCGGTCACCGGGGCGGTCGAGGCCGATGGCTGGTTCTACGCTCCCGATCCGTCCTCGCAGCTCGCCTGTGCGATCTCCGGCAATATCGGGATGAACTCGGGCGGCGCGCATTGCCTCAAATACGGGGTGACGACGAACAATCTGCTCGGCGTGACGCTGGTCACGATGGAGGGAGAGGTGATCGAGGTCGGCGGCGCCTATCTCGATGCGGGCGGGCTCGACCTGCTCGGGCTGATCTGCGGATCGGAGGGACAGCTCGGTATCGTGACCGAGGCGACGCTGAAGATCCTGCCCAAGCCCGAAGGTGCGCGCCCCGTCCTGATCGGCTTCAATTCGAACGAGGTGGCGGGCGCCTGCGTGGCCGACATCATCCGCGCGGGCATCCTCCCGGTGGCGATCGAGTTCATGGACCGTCCCTGCATCGTCGCGACCGAGGCCTTCTGCCATGCGGGCTATCCCGATTGTGAATCGCTGCTGATCGTCGAATGCGAGGGATCGGCGGCCGAGATCGACGAGCAGATCGGCCTGATCCGCCAGATCGCGGCGGCCCATGAGCCGGTCGAGTTCCGCGAGGCGCAATCGGCCGACGAGGCGGCGCGGATCTGGCTGGGCCGGAAATCCGCCTTCGGGGCGATGGGGCAGATCAACGATTACATGTGCCTCGACGGCACGATCCCGGTTTCGGAGCTGCCTTTCGTGCTGCGCCGGATCGGCGAGCTGTCGAAGGAATTCGGGCTGGATGTGGCCAATGTCTTCCATGCGGGGGACGGCAACATGCATCCGCTGATCCTCTACAACGCCAACACGCCGGGCGACATGGAACGTTGCGAGAAGCTCGGGGCGGAGATCCTCAAGCTCTGCGTCGAGGCGGGCGGCTGCCTGACCGGCGAGCATGGCGTGGGCGTCGAGAAGCGCGACCTGATGGATGTGCAATTCGCCCCCGCCGATCTCGAGGCGCAGATGCGGGTGAAGGACGTGTTCGACCCGAAATGGCTGTTGAACCCCGCGAAGGTCTTTCCGCTGGGTGCCAGCGCGAGCCGGCGCGCGAGCTGACACCGTCGAGGGGCGCTGCCCCGCTCCCTGCGGGAGCCCCCGGGATATTGAGAGCATTTGGAAGGCAGGCAGGCATGAGAGTTGAGAGCGAGGCGCAACTGGCCGAGGCGATCCGCGATGCGGGCGGAGCGCTGGCGGTGCGCGGCGGCGGGACGCGTCCGGTGGGCCGGTCGCTGGGCGCGCCGCTGGAGGTGGGGATCTCGGGGATCACGCTTTACGAACCCGGCGCGCTGACGCTGGTCGTGGGGGCGGGCACGCCGCTGGCCGAGGTCGAGGCGGCGCTCGCCGCCGAGGGGCAGCGCCTGCCCTTCGAACCTGCGAACTGGGGGGGCGTGCTCGGGGTCTCGGGCGAGAGCACGGTCGGCGGCGTGGTGGCGGCCAATGTATCGGGGCCGCGCCGGGTGCAGGCCGGGGCCTGCCGCGACAGCCTGATCGGGGTGCGTTTCGTCGATGGGCGCGGCACCGTGATCAAGAATGGCGGCCGGGTGATGAAGAACGTCACCGGCTACGATCTGGTCAAGCTGATGGCGGGGAGCTGGGGCACGCTCGGGGTGATGAGCGAGGTCGCCTTCAAGCTGCTTCCCGCAGCCCCCGCGCAGACGACGCTGGTGCTCGATCTGCCCGCGGGCGCGGCGCAACCGGCGCTGGCGGCGGCGCTTGGCTCGCCCTTCGATGTCTCGGGGGCGGGCTGGCTGCCGGGGCAGGGCGCGGTGGTGCGCATCGAGGGCTTGAGCGAATCCGTCGAATATCGCGTCGGGCGGCTCGAGGCGTTGCTGGCGCCTTTCGGACCGGTGCGGATCGAACGCGATGCGGCCTCGGCCGCGATCTGGGCAAGCTTGCGCGATCTCGAGCCCTTCATCGGCAAGCCCGGCGATCTGTGGCGGCTCTCGGTGAAGCCCTCCGAGGCGCCGGGGATCGTGGCGCGGCTCGGCGGGGAGGTGATGCTCGATTGGGGCGGCGGTCTGATCTGGGCGCTGCTGCCCGAGGGGTCGGATGCGCGGGCGCTGGCCGCGCCCTATTCGGGCCACGCGACCTGCATGCGCGGGAGCGCCGGCGTCGTCTTCGAGCCCGAACCCGCGCCGATCGCGGCGCTGAGTGCAAGCCTGCGCGCGCAATTCGATCCGCGCGGCATTCTGAACCCCGGAAGGATGGGCTGATGCAGACGAATTTCACTCAAGAGCAGCTCAAGGAGCCCGGGATCGCCCGCGCCAACGAGATCCTGCGCGCCTGCGTCCATTGCGGCTTCTGCACCGCGACCTGTCCCTCCTATCAGGTGCTGGGCGACGAATTGGACAGCCCGCGCGGCCGGATCTACCTGATCAAGGACATGCTCGAGAGCGGGCGGCCGGCGGACGAAAAGACGGTCAAGCATCTCGATCGGTGCCTGAGCTGCCTCGCCTGCATGACGACCTGCCCCTCGGGCGTGCACTACATGCACCTGATCGACCATGCGCGCGTCCATGTCGAAAAGACCTACAAGCGGCCCCTGATGGACCGGATTCTGCGCTGGACGCTGGCCAAGATCGTGCCCTATCCGGGGCGTTTCCGTCTGGCGATGCTGGGCGCCAAGATCGCCAAGCCGTTCTCGGGGGTTTTGCCGGACAAGCGGCTGCGGGCGATGGTGAACATGGCGCCGAAATCGATCCCGCCGGTCAGCCGCAATGACGATCCGCAGGTCTTCTCCCCCATCGGCGAGAAGAAATACCGGGTCGCGCTGCAGATCGGCTGCGCGCAGCGCGCGCTCAACACCGATATCAACGACGCGACGATCCGGCTGTTGCGGCGGCTGGGCTGCGAGGTGGTGATCCCGAGAAACCTGGGCTGTTGCGGGGCGCTCTCGCATCACATGGGGCGCGAGAGCGAGAGCCAGGCGCAGGCCGCGCGCAATATCCGCGCCTATCTGGGCGAGGGCGATCTGGATGCGGTGATCATCAACACCTCGGGCTGCGGGACGACGGTGAAGGATTACGGGCATATCTTCCGCAACGATCCGCTGGCCGTGGACGCCGCGAAGGTCGCGGGGCTGGCCTGCGATATCTCGGAATTTCTGGTGAAGATCGGGCTTCCCGAGGGCAGGGGGGGCATGCGGGTCGCCTATCACGCGGCCTGTTCGCTCCAGCATGGCCAGCAGGTGAAGACCGCGCCCAAGGATCTGCTGAAGCAGGCGGGCTTCGAGGTGGTGGAACCCGCCGACAGCCATCTGTGCTGCGGCTCGGCGGGCACCTATAACCTGCTGCAGCCCGAGATCTCGGAGGAGCTGAAGAAACGCAAGGTGGCGACGCTCGAGGCCAAGCAGCCGGAGGTGATCGCGGCGGGCAATATCGGCTGCATGGTGCAGATCGGGGGCGGTACCGAAGTGCCGGTCGTGCATACGGTCGAGCTTCTCGACTGGGCGACGGGCGGGCCGAAACCCGCGGCGCTTGCACGCACATAGGCTTTGCCGCAATCTGGCCCAATCGGGGTGCTAGCCGTGGTCGCGACGCCCCAGCTTCCGGAGCTTCGATGCGCGCCTTCGCCCTTGCCCTTGCTGTCCTGACTGCCTGCGCCGCCGGGAGCGTTGCGTTCGCAGCTCCCCTGGTGACGCCGCCAATGCCGCTCGAGACCGGCGATCAGACGCGTGGCTGGGAGGCGGTCGGACGGCTCGATCTGGGGCATGGCAGCTTCTGCACCGGCACGCTGATCTCAGCGGATCTCGTGCTCACGGCGGCCCATTGCCTCTATGACAAGCACACGGGCGCGATGATCGACGCCGCGGAGATGGAATTCCTCGCGGGCTGGCGCAACGGGCGGGCGGATGCCTATCGCAAGGTGGCGCGGGCGATCGCCCATCCCTCCTACCGCTACGACGCGCCGATCGGGGTGAAGCGTTCGTCCTTCGACCTCGCGCTGGTCAAGCTGGCGCAGCCGATCCGGCTGCCGCAGCTGCGCCCCTTCGCCCTCTCCGACGCCGTGCCATATAGCGGCGAGGAGGTGGGCGTGATCTCCTATGCGAAAGGGCATGCGGAGACCCCGGCGCTGCAACGCGCCTGCACCGTGCTCTCGCGCGAGGATGCGACCGTGGTGATGAACTGCACGGTGGATTTCGGGGCGTCGGGCGCGCCGGTATTCAGTTTCGCGGCGGGCGAGCCCCGGATCGTCTCGATCGTCTCGGCCAAGGCGGAGCTCGGCACACGTCCGATCTCGATCGGGGCGCTGATCTCCGGGGTCGCCGATCTGCGCCAGGAGATCGAGCAGCGCGACACCCGCAGCGGGACCAGGGAAATCCGCGCGGGCGGGGCGAAATTCGTCCGCCCCTGAGGGCGCGCGGATCCTCTTGAAACGCTGTCGCGGCTTACCCAGATCTAGATTGTCGGGATGCCTGATCAGGGTTCCGGCAGCCATTACCCGGCCCCGCGAAGGGGCGGGTTCACAGACATCGCTCAAGAGAGGATGACGACATGCGAAGCTTTGATCTTTCGCCCCTGTACCGTGCCACCGTCGGCTTCGACCGCGTGGCCGACATGATGGACCGCGTGCTGGCCGCCGACGTCGCCCAGCCGACCTATCCGCCCTACAATATCGAGAAGATCGACGAGAATGCCTACCGCATCTCGATCGCGGTTGCGGGCTTCGGCTCGGACGAGCTCTCGGTCGAACTCAAGGAAGGCGGTCTGATCGTGACCGGCCGCAAGGCCGAGGATACTCAGGAGCGCACCTACCTGCATCGCGGCATCGCGACCCGCGCCTTCGAGCGCCGCTTCGCGCTTGCCGATCATGTGAAGGTCACCGGCGCCAGCCACGAGGACGGCATGCTCCATATCGATCTGGTGCGCGAAGTCCCCGAGGCGCTCAAGCCTCGCCGGATCGAGATCGCCGGCCCCTCGACGGTCGACGCGAAGAAAGTCGAGACCCGCGAGGCCGAAACGGTCGACGCCTGAGGCGCGGCCTGACTGGAAGAACCGGGCGCGGGGGGATTCCCCCGCGCTTTTTTATGCGCGCGTAGAACTGTTGCAGCGCTATTTCCCGATCATCTCGCCGATCCGGGCGATTTCCTCGGCGCCCGTCTCGCGGATCTTCTCTTCGAGCCGGCGATAGGCGGCGAGCACCGCCTCGCCCTCGGGGGTCAGCGATGCGCCACCGCCCCTGGCACCGCCGCGCGAGCTTTCCACCAGCGGCACGCGAAACCCCGCATTCATTTCCTCGACGAGGGACCAGGCGCGTTTATAGCTCATCTTCATCGCCCGGCCCGCGGCGGAGATCGAGCCCTCGCGCGCGATTTCCTCGAGCAGGCGAACCTTGCCCGGTCCCAGCATCGCCTCGCCGTAATAGAGGCGCAGCATCAGCCGGCTGAGTTCCATCTCGCGGTGCTCCTTCGCCCATTTCGCGCGTTCCCCCATCATCCTGAGCGCTCGGCATTTCCTTGGCAAGAGGCGTGGCTTCACGGGGGCTTGAACTCGCATCCCGCTTCGGTCAGCTTGACGCGCAGCGCCAGCCGGAGCCGCCATGTATGTCTCGATCGCCTGCCTCGTGGCGGCCTATCTTCTCAGCCAGTTCTACCGCACCTGCCTCGCGGTTCTGACACCGGTCCTCAATGCCGAGATCGGAGTGAGTGCGGGCGATCTCGCGGTGTCGCTGGGTCTCTGGTACGCGGCCTTCGCGCTCTTGCAGATCCCGATCGGCGAGGCGCTCGACCGGCTCGGGCCGCGCCGCACGGTGGGGGTGGTGCTCGGGCTGGGCGGCGGTGGGGGCGCTGCGGTCTTCGCGATGGCGCAGGGGCCGCTCGGAGTGCATCTGGCGATGATCTTGATCGGGGCGGGCTGCGCGCCGGTTCTCGTGGGGAGCTATTTCATCTTCGCACGCAGCTTCGCGCCCGCACTGTTCGGAACGCTCGCGGCCTCGATGATCGGGGTGGGAAGCCTCGGGAACCTCGCCGGCGCCGCGCCGCTCGCCGCCGCGATCGACGCGTTCGGGTGGCGCCCGACGCTTTGGGCGCTGGCGGCGCTCACGCTGGCCGTCTCCGCCCTGATCCTGATCTTCGCGCGCGATCCCGCGCGGGTCGAGCAGCCCGCCGGACGGCGCGGCACCGCGCTCGACGTGCTGCGCCTGCCGGGCTTCTGGATGCTGCTGCCGCTGACGATGGCGAATTACACCGCCGCCGCCGGCATTCGCGGCGTCTGGGCCGGACCCTATCTGGCGGATGTCTTCGGCGCGGATGCCCATCTGATCGGGCGGGTCACGCTGGTCATGGGCCTCGCGATGATCGCGGGAAATTTCGCCTACGGGCCGGCCGACAAGATCCTCGGCAGCCACAAGCGTGTGGCGTTCTGGGGCAATTCGGTGCTGGCGCTGGCGCTCGCGGGGCTGTGGCTGGTGCCGGGGCAGTCGCTCTGGCTCGCCACCGCGCTGCTCGCCGCGATCGGCTTCTTCGGAGCCTCGTTCCCGGTGATCATGGCGCATGGGCGCAGCTTCTACCCGCCGCATCTGACGGGGCGGGGGGTGACGCTGCACAACATGTTCTCGATCACCGGGGTGGCGGCGATGCAATTCGCCTCCCGGCCGGTCTTCGATGCGGCCTCGGCGGGCCATGCGACGGGGGCCTCTTATGGGCTCCTCTTCGCCTTCTTCCTCGTGCCGGTGGTGATCGGGCTGGCCTTTTACATCTTCGCCCGCGACACCGGCGACGGCTTGGGCTAGAAGGGCGCCATGACGAGGCTCGGCTTCTATCTCAACCGGACCCTGCGCCGCGAGGACCCGCTCGTGGCGCTCTCGGTCTCGCAATCGGCGCTGCTGGGCGATCTTGCGGGGAAGACTGTGGCGCTTGTTGGCAATGCGCGCGCGTTGGCGGTCGGGGCGGCGGGGCCGGAGATCGACGCCCATGACGTGGTGATCCGCATCAACCGTGCGCCGATGCCCGCGCCCGAAAGCCATGGCACGCGCACCGACTGGCTGGCGCTCGCGACCGCGCTGCCGCAGGCGGATCGGGCGCGGATCGGGGCGGGGCGCTATCTCTGGATGAGCCACAAGCGCAAGCGGCTCGACTGGGCCACCGCCACCAGCCCCGGCTTCTATCTGCATCCGCTGGCCGAATACGAGGCGCTCAAGGCGAAACTCGGGGCCCAGCCCACGACAGGAGCGATGCTCATCGAGATGCTCGCGCGCTCGGATCTGGCGCGGCTCGACCTCTATGGCTTCGATTTCTTCGCCTCGCTCTCGCTTTCGGGGCGGCGCACGGCCGAGAAGGTGCCGCATGATTTCGCCGCCGAAGCCGCGCTGGTGGGCGCGCTTCTGGCCCGCGATCCGCGCATCATTCGGAACTGATCCGCCACGAACCCCTTTCATTTCCGTGAGCAAAGCGGTAGTAAGCCGCGTTCTTTTTTGAGCAAGGAGGTCCTGATGGGCTATAAAGTCGTCGTTGCGGGTGCCACGGGCAATGTGGGCCGCGAAATGCTGAACATCCTGGCTGAGCGCCAGTTCCCGGTCGATGAGATCGCCGCGCTCGCCTCGCGCCGGTCGCTCGGCACCGAGGTCAGCTTTGGCGACAAGACCCTCAAGACCAAGGATATCGAGGGCTTCGATTTCTCGGGCTACGACATCGCGCTCTTCGCGATCGGGTCGGAAGCCACGAAGAAATACGCCCCCATCGCGGCCGCACAGGGCTGCGTGGTGATCGATAACTCGTCGCTCTACCGCTACGATCCCGACGTGCCGCTCGTGGTTCCGGAAGTGAACCCCGAGGCGGTGGACGGCTACACCAAGAAAAACATCATCGCGAACCCGAACTGCTCGACCGCGCAGATGGTCGTGGCGCTCAAGCCGCTGCATGACCGCGCCAAGATCAAGCGCGTCGTGGTCTCGACCTACCAGTCGGTGTCCGGCTCGGGCAAGGACGCGATCGACGAGCTGTGGAACCAGACCAAGGGCATGTATGTGCCGGGTCAGGAGGTCGATCCGAAGGTCTACCCGAAGCAGATCGCCTTCAACGTGATCCCGCATATCGACGTGTTCCTCGACGACGGCTCCACCAAGGAAGAGTGGAAGATGGTCGCCGAGACGAAGAAGATCGTCGATCCCTCGATCAAGCTGACCGCGACCTGCGTGCGCGTGCCGGTCTTCGTGGGCCATTCGGAAGCGATCAACATCGAGTTCGAGGAATTCCTCGACGAGGACGAAGCGCGCGACATCCTGCGCGAGGCGCCGGGCATCCTGGTCGTCGACAAGCGTGAAGACGGCGGCTACGTCACCCCGGTCGAATGCGTCGGCGATTTCGCCACCTTCATCTCGCGGATCCGTCAGGATTCGACCATCGAGAACGGCCTGAACCTCTGGTGCGTGTCCGACAACCTGCGCAAGGGCGCGGCGCTGAACGCCGTTCAGATCGCCGAGACGCTGGGCAAGCGCTGCCTGAAGAAGGGCTGAACCCCGCCCCTGTGAGAAATCGAAAGCGCCCGGTCCGAAAGGCCGGGCGCTTTTCTTTGGCGCGAAGGGGCCGCGCCCGGGGGCAAATTTCGCGCCCTCAGGGCCGCTTCACGCCGAGATACGGCCCTTCGCCCGCGGCCTCGATCCGGGTCTTGGCGGCCTCGATCCCCTCGAGAGCCACGCTCATCGTGTTGCCGTTGGCATGGATCATCCGCTCCGCGTCGCAGGCAAGTGCCACATGGCCCTTCCAGAACAGAAGATCGCCGCGCTGAAGCGGCGCGCCGGGGGGCAGAACCTCGCCCAGTTCCGCCCATTGCATGTCGCTGTCGCCCGGCGCCGCGCGGCCGCAAAGCGCAAAGCCCAGCTGAACGAGCCCCGAGCAGTCGATCCCGTCGCGCCCGTTCCCGCCCCACAGATAGGGCGTGCCCAGCAGCCGCTCGGCCACCGTGACCGGATCGGCTTCGGGCGCGTCGAGGGGGCGTAGGTGCTGGCGCGGGACAAAGCCCAGCGGCGTCACCGCGAACATGCCCTCTTCGCCCGTCACCTCCAGCCGCGCGCCCATCGACAGCGCCATCACCTCGCCGCGCTTGATGGAAGGCTCGCGGTAGAGATGGGTGGCGGGCGCGCTGACCACATGGGTCGCCCCAACCGGCGCGCCGAGGACCGCATCCGCGACCCAGCCGCAATAGCCGTCCCAGGCCGACTGCACGAAGGTATGATCCCCGCGCCGGTCGATCATCGTCACTTCTGCGCCGAAGATGAGTTGCCTGTCGCGCAAGCTGCCCGGATCGGGGCAGAGATCGGTGACCGGCGCGATCACCCTCGCGGGGGCGCCGTTGGTGAAACGGGCGGCCTCGATCCGGCCGCGCAGGGTCTCGAGCGCGATCTCGCCGGAATAGGGCAGGCGGCGGCGATCGCTCATCCCAGCACCTTCGGCAGCGCGGCGAGGATCGCCCGGGCGCCCTGTCCGACCCCGCCCTTGGGGCGGGCGGGCGCAGCGGCCGGCTGCCAGCCATAGATGTCGAAATGGGCGAAGCGCGGGGTCTCGGTCACGAAACGGCGCAGGAAGAGCGCGGCGGTGATCGAGCCCGCCATCCCGCCCGAAGGCGCATTGTCGAGATCGGCGATGCCGGGTTCGATCTTGGATTCGTAAGGGGCCCAGAACGGCATCCGCCAGAGCGGGTCGGCGACCGCTTCGGAAGCCTCGGCCAGCGCTGCCGCCACGCCTGTGTCATCGGTGTAGAAGGGCGGAAGATCGGGCCCGAGCGCCACCCGCGCCGCCCCGGTCAGCGTCGCCATGCAGATCATCAGGTCGGGCCTGGCCTCATCGGCGAGAGCCAGCGCATCGGCCAGCACCAGCCGCCCTTCGGCATCGGTGTTGTTGACCTCGACGCTCAGTCCCTTGCGGCTGGTGAGGATATCGCCGGGTCGGAAGCTCGCCCCCGAAACCGAGTTCTCCACCGCCGGGATCAGCACCCGCAGCCGCAGCCGCGCGCCCGTCGCCATGACCATATGCGCGAGCCCCAGCACGGTCGCAGCGCCGCCCATATCCTTCTTCATCAGCCCCATCGAGGCGCCGGGCTTGAGGTTGAGCCCGCCGGTGTCGAAGCAGACCCCCTTGCCGACCAGCGTCAGCGCCGGGCCGTCGCCGCCCCAGTTCAACTCGATCAGCCGGGGCGCGCGCGGCGAGGCGCGGCCCACCGCATGGATCATCGGGAAGTTATGCGCGAGAAGCTCCTCGCCCGCGATCACCGAGACCTGCGCCCCGTGCCGTTCGGCCAGCAGGCGCGCCGCGCCTTCAAGCTCGTCCGGCCCCATGTCGGAGGCAGGCGTGTTGATCAGGTCGCGGGTGAAGGCCTCGCCTTCGGCAATCGCTTCGAGCCGGACCCGGTCGAGACCCTCGGGGCAGACGAGGCGGGCCTTCGGGGGCGCGGCCTCGGCGTAGCGGGCGAAGCGGTAGCCTGCGAGAAGCCAGCCGAGCGCAGTTTCCTCGGCCAGTTGCGGGTCGATTTCCCCGGCGAGATGCCAGGCCCCTTCGGGCAGATCGCCCGCGGCGCGGGCGAGTGCAAACCGCAAGCGCGCACGGCGTTCGGGCGTGCCGAGACCGAGAAGCGCGCCGCTCACCCCGTCATCGCCGGGCAGAAGCGCAAGCTCTCCGGCGCCCGCCTTGAAGCCCTGGGCGCGCACAAAGGCCGCCTGCGCGGGCGGCAGATCGTCGAGCGCCGCCTCGATCCCGTCGGGAGCGACGAGACGCAACGGACGAGACGTGGCCCCGGTCGCGGCAAAGCGCATGGCGGGGCGGTCGGCGAGAAAGGGGAATTCGGCAGGCATCGCGGCTCCTCGGGTCATCGGTCGGGCCAGAGCCTAGCGCCGGCATCCGTGCCCGCAAGTCCCGATCACGCGGGCGGAGCGTCCAGATCCCAGACCTCGGTCAATGCGCGCTCTGCGATCCGGTTGAGCCGCGCCATGATCGCGGCCTCGGCCACCGGGTCGCCCTGCGCCACGCAATCGCAAAGATCCTCCGCCACGCGGGCGAGGGCGGTCAGGCCCACGCTTTCGGCAAGCGTCGCGACCTCGGGCAGCGCGAGGCGCAGATGCGATCGGTGCCCGATCCGGCTCGCCTCGTCGATCATGCTCAGATGGAAGGCCAGATCCTCCATCGCCGTGGCGATGACCTCCTCGGCCTCGCTCTCTCCGAGTTCCTCATAGAGCACGAGAAGCCGCGCGGGATCGACCCCCACCACCTCGCGGCACCGCAAGCGTGAAATTCCTGTCACCCCGCCACCTCATCCCGGTCTTCTGAATTCACCCGCTCGCCAGACTGCGGCGAAATCTTCAAGATTCCGTTGAGCGATGCCGAAAAATCTCTCGAAACCTCCGAGCACGCGCGCTATTTGACGCTGCGGGAACAGCTGATGAAAAACGCGAGGTTCAGATGAGAGAGCATGTCAAACCGTTGCCCAGCTATCTGGTGAGCCGGTATCAGGGCTGGCACGCCACGTCCTATGCGGAGAACCGGGCCTGGTATCGCCGCCTGGCCGAAGAGGGGCAACGTCCGCGCTCGATGATTATCGCCTGCTGCGACTCGCGCGTGCATGTCACCTCGATGTTCGGCGCGGATCAGGGCGAGTTCTTCATCCACCGCAACATCGCGAACCTGGTGCCCGAATTCACCCCCGACGGCGACCACCACGGCACCTCGGCCGCGATCGAATATGCGGTGAAGAATCTCAAGGTCGCGCATCTGATCGTCCTGGGCCATTCGAGCTGCGGCGGCGTCGCGGGCTGCCATGCCATGTGTGCGGGCGAGGCGCCGGAGCTGGAAGAGAAGAGCTCCTTCGTCGGGACCTGGCTCAACCTGCTGCGGCCCGGCTACGAGCGCGTGCTGGAACTGCCGGCCGAGCAACAGATCGTCGCGCTCGAGCGCGAAGCGGTCAAGGTGAGCCTCGAGAACCTGATGACCTTCCCGTTCGTGCGCGAGGCGCTCGACGCCGACCGGATGACGCTGCACGGGCTGCGCCATGACATCGGCGAGGGCACGCTCGAGCAATACGACTCGGACAGCGACCAGTTCGAACTGATCTGACAGGACGGCGGGCAGGCGCCGCTTCACGCGCTGTTAAGCGCGATCGGCGATGATCGCGGGCATGACCCGTGACCGTCTCGTCTCCTTGCGCCTGCCCGCCGACCTGATCGACGCCATCTCCCGGGCGGCGCGGGCCGCGGATCTCCCGCCTGCGGAAGCTGCCCGTCATGCGCTGCGGGCGGGGCTCGATCACCTTGCCGGATCGTCGAGGGAGAGCGAGGCGCGCGATGCCATGCGCGCCGCGCTCGCTTCCGCGCGGGACTGGCTCGATCTGCAGCGCCGGTTGCGGAGTGTTGGCTTCGTGCTGCGGCAGGGCAGGGGCGGGGCGCTCGCAGTGCATGACTGGCCCGCAAACCGCTACCTGCTCGCGGGCGAGGTGGTGGGGGTGCGTCTTGCAGACCTCGTGCTGCGCTTTCGCGCGCCCTTTCCGGGGCATCCAGGGGGCGCGACGGCCCCCCTCAGCTTCCAGACACTGCGCGGCAATACCGGTGTTACCGGACGAGAGGATGCCGCCTGACGTCCCCGCTCAGCGCAGGATCTGATCGGCCGGCCAGCCGATCGTCGTCTCGGTGCGCAGCGTCTTCGTCTGGCCCGCGGGGAGATCGAATTTCCATGCGAGCACGCCGCGCTTGTGATCGTAATCGGTCTGGGTTGCGGGCGGCGTGGCCTTGCTGGAGATCTTCAGGTCTTCCTGTTCGGAATAGGGCACGCGGTCGATCACCCGCATCGGCCAGTCCTGCCCGGTGAGATTGCGCAACTCGATCTCGACGATTTCCCGGCGTTCGTTCGACTTAGTGATGAGGCCGCGGTCGCCCTCCATCGTGTCCGGCATCCGGCGCGCGACGCGGATCCCCTCAATCGGGCCGAAGCCCAGTTCGAGATCATCCCCGGCGGCGACCAGCGGCAGGTGGGTCTGCCCGACCAGCGCCCCGTCGGCGAAAAGATTGGCCGGCCCCGGCAGCAGGATCTCGCCCGTCGTATTCCTCCCCTCGGCGACGCGATAGGCCTGAGGGTCCGATAGCGGCGCAGCCTCGGCGACGACCTCGACCGGGAGGGTCTTGCTGTCGAGGCTGAGCCGCAGGTCGTCCACCCCGTCGCGGATCGTGACCGGCTGGGGATAGTGATAGGTCACCGTCTCGCCCTGCATCTGAAGGCCCGCCTGATCGCTCAAAGCGGTCTCGGCGGCCTGCGGGGCCGCCTCGGTGCGGGCGAAGGTCTTGGGAGCAGGCACGGCCATCAGCGGCGGCCCGATGCGCACGAGGCGCGGATAGACCGGCGTGGGGGCCGCCTGCCCGCCGGGACGCGCAGTCGACAGCGTCAGGTCCACCCCCTGCCAGTCTTCCCCCGTCGCCTGATGGATCGAGACGAAGCGCGCCATGTCGACCTCTCCCGCCGCCTTGTCGAGCCGCAGGTCATAGGAGGGCTGCCAGCCGGCATCCTCCACGAAGGAAGTGATCGTGAGCGTGCCCTTGCCCTGAATGCTTGCGCGCAGGACGTCGTGATCCTTTGCGGGGTTGAGAAGCGCATCGAGCGCCGCCTGCGCCTTCTTCACCGCCTCCTTGTAGGGGGCGAGCCCGGCCTCGGCCCGGCGCGCCTCGGCCTCGGCTTCGATGGCGCGCTGGTTCGCAGCGAGGATCTGCTCGCGCACGCCTTGCGCGAGCGCCTTGATCTGGGCCGGATCGGTGATCTGCGGCCGGGTGCTCTTGAGGAACTCGATTTCGTCGCGCGCGGCCTCGGCCTTGGCCCGGATCGCCGCGACCGCGTCCTGTTGCGTGGCCAGAGCCTCCTGTGCCGCATCCAGTGCAGCCCTGGCCGCTTCGACCTGCGGCGAGGGCTGATCCGAGAGCGCGGGCGCGCGCCCCGAGATCAGACTGGCTGCCCCGACGCTCACCCCTTCGCCCGAGAGCCGCAATGTCGAGATCCGGGTGTTTTCGGGCAGCCCCGGCACGAGAAGCTCATGCGTGCCTTCGGGGGCGTCGATGCGGACCTGCCGCACCACCTGCGCCCCATGCGGGTAGAGGGTGACGGCGGTGATCTTGCCCGGCGATTCGATCGTGTCGGCCAGCGCCGGGATCGCGGTCGCCATCAGCAGCGCGGCGGTGAGGGAAATGCGCATCTCTCTTCTCCATGGGATTGGCTCGGGCCGAGGGTGCTGCGGGCGTGTGCGTGATGCAAGCGCTCCTGTCGCGTCACTCGATCGAGCGGATCAGCTTGCGTTCGAGTACCCGCAGGACGGTTCGCAGATCATGGCCGCGCCGCAGGATCTGGCCCTGCTGGCCGATCACCGCATATTGCCCCTGCTTGTTGCGCAGGGCGGGTCGCTTCTCGATTCGGTAGACGGGGACCTCGGCCGTGCGGCGGAAGATCGAGAAGATCGCCACGTCGCGCAGGAAGCTCATCCCGTAATCGCGCCATTCGCCCGCCGCGACCATGCGGCCGTAGAGCGACAGAATTGCCGAGAGCTCCGCGCGGTCGAATGCAACCTGCTGGGGCTGGCCGGAAGGGGCGGGAAAAGGGGTCGGCGTCTGAACCGTCATTTGTGAATGGTACATCGCGGGCGGGGCAAATCAAGGGCATGCGCAGGCCTCCCGAGGAGCCCGCGCGTTAACCCTTTGCCTCGGAAATGCCGCAATTCGCGCGTCTTCCTGCCCCGATTTCGCGCGATAAAGGCCTCAAGCGGAAAACGCTGACAGCTCCGGCGGTGCGGTCAACAGCCCCCACCCAGCTCGCACCGTCGGAGCACTTTCTGCAAAAGGCACGATATTCTTCAGCGTTCCTGACGTTGAAGCCATCGTGCCGGGTTCGGTCCCGGCGGTGGCGCTGTTCGCAGCGTGCGCCGCCGGGGTTCTCTCAGCCGCAATCGATATTGAAGACGTTTCCGCGCGCATCGAGCCGGAACACCACGCGTTGCGGGTTGTAGATCTGATCCTCGACCCCGCGCCACTCGACGATTCGGTAGGGTCGGTCGATCGAGAGCGCCGCGATCTGCGCCGCAGGCTGCCCCAGCACCGAGATGTAATTGACCGCACCGCAGGTATCGGGTTCGCGCTCTTCGAGCCCGCCGGCATTGACCGTGACCGCCGGCGTCATATGTGAAGCCGCGCCGGTCTCCGCCGGAGCAGGCATGCCGTCCATCGGACCGGTGGGAGTGCACGCCGCGAGCGCCAGAATGCTCGCCAAGGCGGGGAAACGCATCAACATGTCATACCCTTCGTTGCAAAGGACGCGCCGATGGCGCAGGCTCTGTGCGAATTTATACAAAGAGGAAGTGTCCATGAGAACCCGTGCCGCAGTCGCGCTCGAAGCCGGTAAACCGCTTGAGATCATGGAAGTGGAGCTCGACGGCCCGAAAGCCGGCGAAGTTCTGGTCGAAATCAAGGCGACCGGGATCTGCCATACCGATGAATTCACCCGCTCGGGCGCCGACCCCGAGGGGATCTTCCCGACGATCCTCGGCCATGAAGGCGCGGGCGTGGTGCTCGAAGTGGGCGAGGGCGTGACCACGCTCAAGCCCGGCGATCACGTGATCCCGCTCTACACGCCCGAATGCCGCGAATGCCCGTCCTGCCTGTCGGGCAAGACCAACCTGTGCACCGCGATCCGCAACACCCAGGGCCAGGGCCTGATGCCCGACGGCACGACGCGCTTCAAGATGCTCGATGGCACGCCGATCTATCACTACATGGGCTGCTCGACCTTCGCCAATCACACGGTGATGCCCGAGATCGCGCTCGCCAAGGTGCGTGACGATGCGCCCTTCGACAAGATCTGCTATATCGGCTGCGGCGTGACCACCGGCATCGGCGCGGTGATCAACACCGCCGGGGTCGAGATCGGCTCGACCGCCGCCGTGTTCGGCCTCGGCGGGATCGGGCTGAACGTGATCCAGGGCCTGCGCATGGCGGGCGCGGACATGATCATCGGTGTCGACCTGAACGACTCGAAGGAAGAAATGGCGCGCAAGTTCGGCATGACCCATTTCGTGAACCCCTCGAAGCTCGATCACTCGGTCACGCAGGAGATCGTCAACCTGACCAAGACCGAGCGCGACCAGATCGGCGGGGTGGACTATTCCTTCGACGCGACCGGCAACGTCAAGGTGATGCGCGACGCGCTCGAATGCTCGCATCGCGGCTGGGGCGTGTCGGTGATCATCGGCGTCGCGCCGGCGGGGGCCGAGATCTCGACCCGTCCCTTCCAGCTGGTCACCGGGCGTACCTGGAAAGGCACGGCTTTCGGCGGTGCGAAGGGGCGGACCGATGTGCCGAAATTCGTTGAATGGTACATGAACGACAAGATCGAGATCGACTCGATGATCACCCACACCATGCCGCTCGAAGACATCAACAAGGCCTTCGACCTGATGCATGCGGGCGAATCGATCCGCTCGGTGGTGATCTACTGAGGCCGAGGCCGGGGGCTCTGCCCCCGGACCCCCGGGATATTTGCCTCAAGAGGAAGACCGGCTCCGGATTTGTCTTGGGCCGGGTATCCCGGGGGAAAGCGCCGCTGGGCGGAGGGGCTGAACCCTATCCGCCCAGATAGGCTCGCAGCGCGGGCGGCGGCTCTGCGAGGAGCCGCGCCGTGTCCTGCGGCGGATGTGCCCGCCCTTCTGCGACGAGCACGGTCTGCGGGCACAGCGCGCGGGCGTCCTCGGGGTCGTGGCTGACCATGAGCACGGTCGTGCCCTGTTCGCGCGCGATCTCGTCCACGAGGGCCAGCATCTCCGCCTTGAGGGCGGGGCCGAGCGCGGCGAAGGGCTCGTCGAGCAGCAGGATCGGGCGGGCGCGCAGGAGCGCGCGGGCCAGCGCCGCGCGGCTTTGCTGTCCGCCCGAGAGCTGGCCCGGTTTGCGCGCGCCGAGCCCCGCGAGCCCCACGCGGTCCAGCGCGGTCTCGATGCGTGACTGATCCGCACCCGAGATCTTGCCCTTCGGGTTCAGCCCGAGCGCGAGATTGCGCGCGACGCTCAGATGCGGAAAGAGGTTCTGGTCCTGGAACAGGATCGAGAGCGGCCGGGCGCCGGGCGGGGTGCGGGTGATCTCGGTTTCCTGCCAGAGAACGCGCCCCCTGCTGGGGGCAAGAAACCCGGCGATCACCGAGAGCAGCGTCGATTTTCCCGCCCCCGAGGGGCCCATGAGCGCCACCCGCGCGCCCGCGGGGATCGAGAGATCGGCGCTCAGGCGGAACCCGTCGAGGTCGATCCGGATTTCATCGAGGGTCAGCATGATGCCCTGCACGGTCGAGCGCCCAGAACAGGGCGAAGGTGAGACTCAGGAGCAGCGTCGCCGCTCCGGCCGCCTGATCCATCCGATAGGAGCCCATGAGCTGGAACAGCGCCAGCGGCAAGGTCCGGGTCTGCCCGTCGGAGAACAGCGTGATGACGCCCAGATCACCCATCGAGAAGGCCGCCGCTAGCCCCGCCGAGAAGCCCAGGGGCCGGGCGAGGCGCGGCAGGGTCAGCAGCCGCAACCGGGCGAGACCTGCGAGCCCGAGCGAGGCGGCGAGACGGTCGTAATCGGCCTGGAGCGTGCGGATCTCGGGCATCAGGATCCGGGCGGCGAAGGGCACCGAGAGCGCCGCGTTGGTCAGCAGCACCATCGGCAGGGCCAGGCTGGTCGGGTTCACGAAGGGGCGCGCGATCAGAAAGGCCCCGGTCCCCATCACCAGCGCCGAGGCGGTCATCGGCAGCATCGCCGCGATCTCGGCCACCCGGTAGCGGGTCGCGGCCAGCGCGAGCGGCAGTGCGGTCGCCAGCGTGATCAGAGCCGAGGCGAGCGCGATCGCCAGCGAGGTCAGCGTCGCGGGCCAGACCATCTCGGGCAGGGAGGTGATCGCGGGCAGGCCGCGGGCGAAGACCGCGCCGATCGGGGCGAGGAGGAAGGCCGCGGCCAGAGTGATCGCGAGCGCGTCGATCGCGGCACGGCTCCTGCCGCCCGCAAGCTGACCGATCGGCGGGGTGGCCCGGTCCTGTCCGGCGCCGAATTCGCTGGGCAGCGTCACGCGGGCCGCGATCAGGAGCGCCGCGACCGAGATCGCCACCTGGACCAGGGCAAGGCTCGCCGCGCGTCCCATGTCGAAATCGAAGCGGAAGGCCTGATAGATCGCCAGTTCGACCGTGGTCGCGCGCGGGCCGCCGCCCAGCGTCAGCGCCACGGCGAAGGAGGTCAGGCAGACGAGGAAGATCGCGAGGAAGGCGCCGGGCAGCACCGCGCGCAGCATCGGTCGTTCGAGATGGCGGGTGACATCGGCGGGGCCGAAGCCAAGGCTGGCGGCAAGGCGCAACCGCTCGGAGGGGATCGCCTGCCAGCCATGCAGGATCATCCGCGTCGCGAGCGGCAGGTTGAAGAAGACATGCGCGGTGATCACCCCTTGTGCCCCGTAGATCGAGATCGGGTCGATCCCGAGCGGCGCGAGCGCGGCATTGACGAGACCGCGCCGCCCGAAGACCGCGATCAGCCCGAAGACGGCGACGATCACCGGCAGGATGAAAGGCGCGCCGAGCAGCGAGATCAGCAGGCCCCGCCCCGGAAAGCGGCGGCGATGGAGTGCGCGCGCGACCGGGATCGCGAGGGCGCAGGAGATCAGCGCCGAGAGCGCCGCCTGCCAGAGCGTGAAGCGGATCGCGGCAAGATCCGTGGCGCGCAGCCCCGAAAGCCCGCCCGCACGGATCGCGACCGCCGCCAGCGTGCCCAGCACGAGCGCGGCCAGCACCGCGCCCGCGATCGCTGCCGCTGCCGGGAAGCGGCTTATTTCGCGAAGGCGCGCTGCCATTCCTCGAGCGCGGGACCGCGCAGCTTCTCGGCCTCGGTCTCGCTGAGGTAGAGGGTCTTGGAGGGCATCGGCAGGTTCTGGAAGACCTCGGGGAGCTGGTCATGGGGCAGCTTGACCGGGAAGGACCAGTTCGCGGTCACGATCATCTTCTGGAATTCCGGGCTCAGGATGTAATCCATGAACTGCTGGGCGAGTTCGGGATGTTTAGACGTCTTGAGCTGGGCGGCGAGTTCGGGGGTGAAGTAATGGCCCTCGGGGAAGATCGCCGCGGCCTTGCTGTCATCCTGCTCGGCGATGATGTGATAGGCGGGCGAGGTGACGTAGCTCAGCACCATATCGGCCTCGCCATCGGTGAACATGCCATAGGCCTCGGACCAGCCCGGCGTCACGGTCAGCACCTTGGGGGCGAGCTTCTCCCACGCGGCCTCGGCCTTGTCGCCGTAGATGTCCTTCACCCAGAGCAGCAGCGACAGCCCCGCGATCGAGCTGCGCGGATCCTCGATGACGATCTTGTAGGCATCCTTGGGCGCGTCGAGCAGGTCCTCGAAGCTCTTCGGCGGATTCTTCAGCTTGGTCTTGTCATAGACGAAGGCGAGGTCCGACCAGTCGAAGGGCAGGAAGACCGGGTCGGTCCATTGCACCGGCATGGTGAGGCCCGAGAGATCCTCGTTATGGGGCGCGAAGAGGCCGGTGGCGCGTGCCTTGGCGGTGACGTCGGTGTTGAGGCCGATCACCACGTCGGCCTGCGTCTTGTCGCCCTCGAGCATCACCCGGGGCAGCACGTCGCCGGCCACGAATTTCAGATCGCAGCCGCAGCGCGCCTCGAACCCTTTCTCGATCGCGGGGCCGGGGCCCCATTCGGAGGTGAAGTAATCGGGCGCATAGACGGTGAGCACGGGCTTGTCCTGGGCCGCCGCCATCGTGGCGATCAGGCTCAGGGCTCCCGCAAGCATCAGGGTGGGTTTCATGTCGCACTCCAAGGGCTTGCCGGGCGGGGTCAGGCCGGGAGTTCCGGTCACCTTCCCTCCGCCGGTCTTAACCGGGTCAGGTTCAGCGGGTTCGCGAAGATCGCATCTCAGCCGGGTCGGTTCCGGCACCCCGAGGTCGTCCGAAACGTAGTGAGGGCGGCCAAGCCGTGCAAGGGAAAAGCAAAGGCGGAAAAGCAAAGGCGGCCCCGCGCGAACGGGGCCGCCTCTCATGATCGAACGCGACTTGGCTCAGACCGGGCCGGGGATCGGCGCGGGATCCTTGGTGTCGACGAAGCCGCCGCTCACGCCGAAATCGACGCCTGCGCCGTAGAGCCCGTAGCCCACGTCGATCCCGAGGTAACCGTTCTTGGACAGATAGGCCGCGCCGATGGTCGGGCGCCAGTTCTGGCTGGCGAAGAGATAGTCGACGCCGAGGCTGACGGCGCCCTTGTCTTCCTCGTCGGTCGAGAAGGCGCGCAGGCCGACGCCGAATTGCGGCTGCGAGGTGCCGCCGAAAACGAGGCTCAGGCCGATGCCGAAGGACGGATCGGCGCTGGCGGGCAGGGCGGTCGCGAGCGCAAGGGCCGCGGCGGTCAGGGCGGGTTTGAGGCTGGACACTTCCGTCTCCCGAGTTTGGTGATGTGTGTGAGTTCACCGAAACAACCTCCGTGCGCGCAAGTCAAGGCGTAAGAGCTTCTGTGGATTTGCTGTTTATCCGCGCGCCGCCTTGGCTTAATGCATGGGCAAAGGAGAGCGGTCATGAGCTTCAACACATTCGGTCATCTCTTCCGCGTCACCACCTGGGGCGAAAGCCACGGGCCCGCGCTCGGCGCGACCGTCGATGGCTGCCCGCCCGGCATCGCGCTTGACGAGGCCTTCATCCAGCAATTCCTAGACCGTCGCCGTCCCGGCCAGTCGAAGGAGACGACGCAGCGGCGCGAGCCCGATGCGGTGCGCATCCTCTCGGGCGTGTTCGAGGGCCGCACCACCGGCACGCCGATCCAGCTGATGATCGAGAATACCGACCAGCGCTCGAAGGATTACGGCGAGATCGCGCGCCAGTTCCGTCCCGGCCATGCCGATATCACCTATCACCAGAAATACGGCATCCGCGACTATCGCGGCGGCGGCCGGTCGAGCGCGCGCGAGACCGCAGCGCGGGTGGCAGCGGGCGGCGTGGCGCAGGCAGTGCTGCGCCAGTTGGTCCCCGATCTCCGGATCTATGGCTACATGGTCCAGATGGGAGCCAAGCATATTCACCGCGAGAGGTTCGACCGCGAGGAGATCCTGCGCAATCCGTTCTTCATCCCCGATGCGGAAGCCGTCGACGAATGGGCCGATTACCTCGCCGCGATCCGCAAGAACCACAATTCCGTGGGCGCCGCGATCGAGGTCGTGGCCGAGGGCTGCCCGGCCGGTCTCGGCGCGCCGATCTATGCCAAGATGGATACCGATCTGGCCGCCGCGATGATGTCGATCAACGCCGTGAAGGGGGTCGAGATCGGCGAGGGCATGGCGGCGGCGGCGCTGACGGGCGTCGAGAATGCCGACGAGATGGTGATGGGCGAGGACGGCGTGGAATATCTCTCGAACCATGCGGGCGGCATCCTGGGCGGGATCACCACCGGCCAGCCGATCACCGTGCGGTTCGCCGTCAAGCCGACCTCGTCGATCCTGACCCCGCGCCGCTCGGTCAATGTCGCGGGCGAAGAGGTCGAGGTGATCACCAAGGGCCGCCACGATCCCTGCGTGGGCATTCGCGCCGTGCCGGTGGCCGAGGCGATGATGGCTTGCGTGATCCTCGATCACTATCTGCTCGACCGCGGCCAGACGGGCGGCGTCCGCGGCGCCATCGGCTGAGGCGCTACGGGCGGCCGGTTTCCCGGAGGGACTGACGTCACGTTGGGCGGCTTGCAGGCCGTGAAGCGGGCAGTCTATGCTGTGGCCCCGGACGCTTCCGTCCGGTGCGGGAGAACCAATGGCGGACGCAGACCAGATCCATCGCGGGCGGAAATTCGATCAGGTGCTCGAAGGGGCGCGTGAGGTATTCCTGCGCGAGGGCTTCGAGGGCGCCTCGGTCGACGATATCGCGAAGGAGGCCGGGGTCTCGAAGGCCACGCTCTACAGCTACTTCCCCGACAAGCGGCTGATGTTCCTCGAAGTCGCGAAGACCGAATGCCGTCGGCAGGCCGATCAGGCGAGCGAGGCGATCGATTTCAGCCAGCCCCCCGAGGTGGTGCTGTCGCTTGCCGCCGCGCAGATCATCGACTTCATGGCCTCCGAACTGGGGCAGGGGATCTACCGGCTCTGCGTGGCCGAGGCGGAGCGCTTTCCCGAGCTCGGGCGGGCCTTCTATGCCTCGGGACCCGCGCTCGTGCATGAGAAGCTGATGGCTTATCTGCAGGAGGCGGTGGAGAGGGGCGAACTGGTCATCGACGATGTCGATCTCGCCGCCCATCTCTTCGCCGAGCTCTGCAAGGCCGACCTGCATGCCAAGCTTCTGTTCGGGATGGAATGCTGCTCGCCGCAGGAAAAGTCGCGGGTGATCCGCGGCGCGGTCGAGATGTTCCTTGCCCGCTACGGCGCGAAGCGCTCCTGATCAGGCCAGGTCGCGCACCATCCACTGATTGCCTTCGCCGCGCTGGAGCTGGAACCGCCCGGTCTTGATCAGCAGGTCCGACAGCTTCGCGCTGCCATAGGTGCGGGTATCGAAATCGGGATTGGCCTGGGTGATGAACTGCCCGAGCTGCCCGAGCGAATACCATTCCTCCTCGAGACCGATCGCCTTCATCGCGTTCACGATGATCGGGATCGCCGCCGTCGGAAGCTGCTTGCCGCTGGCGGGTTTCGCGGGGCTGCCCTTGCCGCTGGCGGGCTTCGCCGGCGCCTCGGGAGTTTCGCCATTGCCGAGGTTCTCGACATAGATGAAGCGTTTGCAAGCCTTGCGGAAGGCCTCGGGGGTCTTCTGCTCGCCGATGCCGTAGACATCGAGCCCCTGCTCGCGGATGCGCGCGGCAAGGCGGGTGAAGTCGCTATCCGAGGAGACCAGCACGAAGCCGTCGAAGAGCCCGGAATGCAGGAAGTCCATCGCCGCGATGACAAGGCCGATATCGGAGGCGTTCTTGCCCTTGGTATTGGCGAATTGCTGATCGGCCACGAGGCCCAGCTCGGCCACCCGCTTCGCCCAGCCCGCAAGCCGCTGCGCCGACCAGTCGCCATAGATGCGGCGCACCGAGGCTTCGCCGAGGCTCGCGATCTCTTCGAAGATCGCCTCGGCATAGGAGGCGGGCACATTGTCGGCGTCGATCAGGACGCACAGGCGCGGCGCGCGCGAGGCGGCGTGGGAAATTTCCGGCAGGTCGGGCATTTTTTCTCCTCGTGTCTGCTTGGCAGATAGGCTCGGTGGCCTCCATTGCAACCGCGCGACGGCGCGGGGGTGCGGCAGGGGGCAAATAAGAACGCCCCCTCCGCGGGGAGGGGGCGTTCGATGATCTTTTCGGTCTCGATCAGAGGTCGAACTTCTTGCCCTTGTGCGGCGCCCAGAGCTTCTTGTTCGTCAGGTAGAGAAGCGAGCTGAGCACGATCAGCATGATCACCGCGACGAAGCCCCAACGCTTGCGCGCCTCGAGCTTGGGCTCGGCCGTCCACATCAGGAAGGCCGAGACGTCCGTGGACATCTGCTCGATGGTCGCGGGCGTGCCGTCCTCATATTCGATCAGATCGTCCGAGAGCGGAGGGGGCATGCCGATCCAGCCACCCGGGAAGGCGTGGTTCTCGTAGAAGATCGAACCGGCTTCCTCCTTCTCCTCGCCGGTGAAGCCGGTGAGGATGGCGTGGATGTATTCCGGGCCGCCGGTGCCGCGCAGAAGCTGGTTGATGCCGAGACCGTAGGGGCCGTGGAAGCCCGCACGCGCCTTCGCCATCAGCGACAGGTCGGGCCCCATGCCCTCGCCGCTCACCGCCGGGAAGTGGTCGGTTTCCTTGCCGGGACGGTCCTCGCCGGTTTCCTTGTCCATCACGGTGAACTCGGCGGCATAGGCGCGCACCCAGGCCGGATCCATCATCGGACCGCCCTGATCGGCCAGCGTGCGGAAGGCGACGTATTTCAGGCCGTGGCAGGCCGAGCAGACCTCCCGGTAGACCTGGAAGCCGCGGCGCAGCTGCTGCGTGTCGAAGGTCCCGAAGGGGCCCTCGAAGGAGAAGCTGATATCCTCGACATGCCCTTCGCCGCCGCCTGCGGCGAGGGCGGGCCCGGCCAGAAGGCCGGTTCCGATGGCGAGCGCCGAAATGGCAGAGATCAGAAGATTTTTCATTGTCCGTTCCTCTTCCTGTCTCACTCGGCCGGTTTGACGTCGTAGTGATTGTTGAAGTCTTCCTCGATCGTCGCCGGCAGCGGTTTGGGCTTCTCGATCAGCCCGAGCACCGGAAGGATCACGAGGAAATAGACGAACCAGTAGGTCGCGCCGATCAGCGAGATGTAGGGATAGATCCCGTCGGTCGGCATCGCGCCCACCCACATCAGCACCACGAAGTCGATCACCAGCAGCCAGAACCACCACTTGAACATCGGGCGGTAGCTGCCCGAGCGCACGCGCGAGGTGTCGAGCCACGGCGCGAGCGCCATCACCAGGATCGCGCCGAACATCGCGAGCACGCCGAAGAACTTCGCGTCGACGATGCCGAAGGTGATCCAGTTGACGAACATCACCGCCCAGACATCGGAGGTGAAGGCGCGCAGGATCGCGTAGAAGGGCAGGAAGTACCATTCGGGCACGATATGCGCGGGCGTCGCGAGCGGGTTCGCCTCGATGTAGTTGTCGGGGTGGCCGAGGAAGTTCGGCATGAAGCCCACGACGGCGGCGAAGACCAGCAGGACGACCGCGAGCGCGAAGAGGTCCTTGATCACGAAGTAGGGCCAGAAGGGCAGGGTGTCCTTCTCGGCTTCCGCCTTCGAGCCCTTGCGCACGTCCACGCCGGTCGGGTTGTTGTTGCCGGTGGTGTGGAAGGCCCAGATATGGACCACGACGAGCGCCGCGATCACGAAGGGCAGCAGGTAGTGCAGCGAGAAGAAGCGGTTGAGCGTCGCGTTGTCCACCGCCGGGCCGCCGAGCAGCCAGGCCTGGATCGACGGACCGATGCCCGGGATCGCGCCGAACAGGCCGGTGATCACCGTGGCGCCCCAGAAGGACATCTGGCCCCAGGGCAGCACGTAGCCCATGAACGCCGTGCCCATCATGCACAGGTAGATGATCATGCCGACGATCCAGGTGATCTCGCGCGGGGCCTTGTACGAGCCGTAGAACAGGCCGCGGAAGATATGGATGTAGACGGCCAGGAAGAACAGCGACGCGCCGTTGGCGTGGATGTAACGCAGCGCATAGCCGCCGTTGACGTCACGCATGATATGCTCGACCGAGGCGAAGGCGAGGTCGACATGCGGGGTGTAATGCATCACCAGAACGATCCCGGTGACGATCTGCAGCACCAGGCAGAAGGCCAGCACGATGCCCCAGATCCACCACCAGTTCAGGTTCTTGGGGGTGGGGATCATGATCGTGTCATAGATCAGCCCGACGATGGGAAGGCGCGAATGCACCCATTTCTCGAAGCCCGACTTGGGCTCGTAATGGTCGTGGGGAATGCCCGACATCAGTGGTCTCCTCAGCCCAGCTTGATCGTGGTGTCATCGGTGAACTCGGCCACCGGAATCTCGAGATTGCGCGGGGCGGGACCTTTGCGGATCCGTCCGGCCGTGTCGTAATGCGAACCGTGGCAGGGGCAGAACCAGCCGTGGTAGTCGCCCGAGCCGTTGCCGATCGGCACGCAGCCCAGATGGGTGCACACGCCGATCATCACGAGCCACTCGCCGGCCTCGTCGAGGGCGCGGTTCTCGTCGGTCGCCTCGGCGCCGGGCTTGTTCTCGTTCTCGGCGTTCACGTCCACCAGGTCGCTGAGCGGAACCTCACGCGCCATCTGGATCTCTTCCTCGGTCCGGCGGCGGATGAAGACGGGCTTGCCACGCCATTTCACGGTCAGCTGGGTGCCGGTCTCGACGCCCGAGACGTCCACAAAGATCGACGAGAGGGCCTTGACGTCAGCCGAGGCATTCATCTGGTTGATCAGCGGCCACACGGCCGCGCCGGTCACGACAGCGCCGGTGCCGGCGGTGGCGTAGTAGAGGAAATCCCTCCGGGTGCCTTCGTTATTGTCTGCGTGGGACACGTTGTCTCTCCTTCCCGGGCCCGTGGGATGGGCCGATAGTGACGTGCCGGGGCACTTCACCGGTGCCGCCTAACATGGCCGCTCTCATAGCAATCACGGTTTTGTCAGTCCAGAACACATTGACGCAGCATGCCAGCGAATGACGCCCATGCAACAAGTCACGCTGGGTCAATCGCGGTATCGGGGCGCGATGCGCGGGTCCCCGGCTGTGCCGAAGATGTCGCATTGCGCCCCGGGGCAGGGCCTCGAGATGCGATTTGGCGAATCATTTTCGTGAGTTTTCGTGACCTTGCCGGCGCTGTGGTAACTCAGTCCGGCGCGAGCATGTAACCCAGTCCGCGCACCGTCTGGAGATAGCGCGGCTCGCGCGGGTCGGCCTCGAGCTTGCGGCGCAGACGGGTGATCTGGACATCCACCGCCCGGTCGCCGCCCCCGGCCTCGGCCACGGTCGAGCGTTCCCGCCCCAGCTCCTCGATCAGCGCGGCGCGGCTGACGACTTCGCCGGCATGGGCGGCGAAGATCTTCATCAACTGCACCTCGGTCGCGGTCAGCTTCACCGGGGCTTCGCCGTGCCACAGCTCGCCGCGATCCTGATCGTATTTCAGCGGCCCCAGCGAGAGGAATTTCGGCCCCGTCTCGGTCTCTTGCGGAACCCGGCGCAGGATCGCGTTGATGCGCAGCAGCAGTTCCTTGGGCTCGAACGGCTTGGCGAGATAGTCATCCGCCCCCGCCTCGAACCCCTCGATGCGCTCGCGCGTCTCGCCGCGCGCGGTGAGCAGCAGGATCGGCGTCGCGATCGACTTGCGCAGGTCGCGGGTCAGGCTCAGCCCGTCCTCGCCGGGCATCATCACATCCATCACGATCAGGCTGAATTCGAGCCCGGCCAGCAGCGCGCGGGCATGGGCCGCGTCGCGCGCCGCCGTCACGAGAAAGCCATGCCGTTGCAGGAAGCTTTTCAGCAGCATGCGGATGCGTTCGTCATCGTCGATGATGAGCAGGTGCGGATCGGCCTGATAGGGCATCACTCTTCCTTCATCGTCTGGTAGAGCTTGTGCAGATCCGGCCCCATCATCGCCTCGAGCACCTGCCGGAACCCCGCGACGGCCTGCGGCCCTGCCGCGCGATAGGCCGCGCGCATCCGTCCCCGTTGCGCCTCCGAGAGCGCGCGCTCGAGCGCCGCGCCCTTCTCGGTCAGGTGCAGCCGCCGCTCGCGCTTGTCCCGCCGCCCCACGCGGCTTTCCACCAGCCCGTCCTCGATCAGCGTGCGCAGCACCCGGTTGAGCGACTGTTTGGTCACCCCGAGCACCGCGAGCAATGTGGTGACCGTGAGGCCCGGCTGACGGTTGATGAAATGCAGCGCCCGGTGATGGGCACGGCCATAGCCGTGCTCCTCGAGCAGCCGGTCGGGATCCGAGGTGAAGGCGCGATAGGCGAAGAACATCGCCTCGATTCCCTTGCGCAGTTGCTCGTCGGTCAGAAACAGAAGAGTTTCACCCTGCGGGCTTCCGCTTTCGGCCATGTCTATCCCTCTCTTTTGTGTGACTTTAAGTCAGCCTTGTTGACTTTCCAAGGCTCAACTGATACCGAACGACAGTTTTGACGCAATATTATGTCCGCATCGGACGTAAGGGGCGCAATATTCGTAAAACGGCGGAGCCGCAAGGAGGATGACATGGCCGGGTCGTATGAAGATCGTGATGGCAAGATCTGGTTGGACGGGAAGCTGGTGGAATGGCGTGACGCCAATGTCCATCTGCTGACTCATGCTCTGCATTACGCCTCCTCGGTTTTCGAGGGTGAGCGTTGCTATAATGGCAAGATTTTCAAGGGGGAGGAACACTCCGCCCGTCTGCGCCGCTCGGCGGAACTGCTCGATATGGAGATCCCCTATTCGGTCGAGGAGATCGAGAAGGCCAAATACGAGATGCTCGCCGCCAATGGCTGGACCAATGCCTATGTGCGCGCGCTGGCCTGGCGCGGCGCGGGGGAGGACATGGGCGTCTCGGCGCGGCGCAACCCGGTCCGGCTCGCGATCGCGGGCTGGGAATGGGGCAACTATTACGGCGACGCGAAGATGAAGGGCGCCAAGCTCGACATCGCGAAATGGCGCCGGCCCGATCCGCGCACGATCCCGGTCGAGGCGAAGGCCGCCGGTCTCTACATGATCTGCACCATGTCCAAGCACGCCGCCGAGGACAAAGGCTATTCGGACGCGCTCTTCCTCGACTGGCGCGGCTATGTGGCCGAAGCGACGGGGGCGAACATCTTCTTCGTCAAGGATGGCGAGGTGCATACGCCGCTCGCGGATTGCTTCCTCAACGGCATCACCCGCCAGACCGTGATCGGGCTGCTCAAGGAAAAGGGCATCACCGTCCACGAGCGCCGGATCGAGCCGACCGAACTGGCCGATTTCGAGCAGTGCTGGCTGACCGGCACGGCGGCCGAGGTCACTCCGGTCTCCGAGATCGGCGGCTTCACCTTCGAAGTGGGCGCGCTCGCGCGCGAGATGGTCGAGACCTACGAGGCGCTCGTGCGCGCCTGAGGCTTTGGACCTCTCCGGAATGGAAAAGGCGCGCCGGTCTGGCGCGCCTTTCTTCTGTCAGGGTGTCGTCCGTCGCGCCGTGTCAGCTTCCTTCGGAGCGCTCGATGCGCAGGAACTGCGTGACCTTGGTGCGGCTTGCGCCGCGGTCGCGCTTGCTCAGTTCCTTGATCGCCGGATGCACGCCCTCGCGGCGCTGCAAATCAAGAAAACGCTTCACGCGCGCCCCTTCGGCTTTCGGACGGGGCTGGTCGATGATGTGTCGGGCCATGGCTCTCCTCCTGTGCGAGAAAATCACTATAGCACATCGCCGCCGAGTCGCGGGCGCGAGGGGGGCGGCTTTTTCCCGCAGCGCGCGAAAAGGTGCTCAGCCCGGCGGTGTCGCGGCGCGGCGCGCCCGCCGGCGCTCGAGACCCAGCTGATGCTCGCGCCAGATGATCGTGATGCCCGCGACGATCACGATCGCGGCCCCGGTCAGCGTGCTGCCGGTCGGCACCTCGTTGAACACGGTATAGCCGATCGCAAGCGCAAACAGCATCGAGGCATAGTCGAAAGGCGCCACGAGAGAGGCATCGGCGAAACGGTAGGCGGAGGTGATCATGATCTGTCCGGTGCCCCCGATCAGCCCCGCGAGGATCAGCAGAGCCGCCTCGCGCGGGGTGGGCACGACCCAGCCGAAGGGGATCGAGAAGAGCGAGAGCACGGTCGCGGTGCAGGAGAACCAGAACACGATGGCGGAGGTGCGCTCGCTGCCGACCATCCGGCGGATCTGGATCTGCGCGAGCGCGGCACAGGTCGCCCCCGCCAGCGCAAGCGCCGCCCCGAGGGCCTCTGCGCCCCCCGCCGCCCCTTGGGCGCCAAGTTTCGGCCAGAGCACGACGAGCACGCCCAGAAGCCCCATCCCGACCGCCGAGAAGCGGAAGGCGCGCACCGTCTCGCCCAGCAGCAGGGCGGCGAAGACGACGGTGAGCAGCGGCGCGGCATAGCCGAGCGCGGTGGCCTCGGGCAGCGGCAGGAAGGCGAGCGCGGCGAAGCTCAGCGCCATCGCCGTCGTGCCGATCACGCCGCGCAGGATATGCGCGGTGGGCTGCGCGACCCGCAGGCCGCCCGACAGCTCGTGCCGCCAGACCAGCCAGACGATGATCGGGACGATGCCGAAGAAGGAGCGGAAGAACACCATCTCGCCCGGGGGGATGCGATCCGAGACCGATTTGATCAGCGCCTGCATGATCACGAAGCCGATCACCGTGCCCAGCTTGAGCGCGATGCCGAGGAAGGGGCGGGGAGAGGGTGGGGGCTGGGCGGTCATGATCTCCCTGAAGACTTAGCACAGCGGCGGCGCGCGTCCATGGCCCGCGATCAGGAAACCGCCCCCAGCCGGGCGAGCGCCCATCGGGCCGCCTCCGCCACCACCGGGTCTTCCGCCCCCAGATGCGGCCGCGCCGCCGCCGCCAGCGCCGGATCGCCGGAATTGCCGATCGCGTAGAGCACGTTGCGCAGGAACCGGTCGCGTCCGATCCGCTTGATCGGCGAGCCCGCGAAGCGCGCCCGGAACGCGGCATCGTCAAGCGCGGCCAGCTCCGCGAGCGGCGGCGCGCCGACCCCGCCGTGATAGCTCGCCTCGCGCGCTTCGGCGGCGAACTTGTTCCAGGGGCAGATCGCGAGGCAATCGTCGCAGCCATAGATCCGGTTGCCGAGCTTCTCCCGCAACTCCGGCGCGATCGGTCCCTTGTGCTCGATCGTCAGGTAGGAGATGCAACGCCGCGCATCGAGCCGGTAGGGCGCGGGAAAGGCCTCGGTCGGGCAGATGTCGAGACAGGCCCGGCACGAGCCGCAATGGCTGATCTCGGGCGCGTCCGGCGCCAGCTCCACGGTGGTGAAGATCGCGCCGAGGAAGAACCAGCTCCCGAGATCGCGCGCCAGCAGGTTCGTATGCTTGCCCTGCCAGCCCAGCCCTGAGGCCTGACCGAGCGGCTTCTCCATCACCGGCGCGGTATCGACGAAGACCTTGATCTCTTCGTTCTCCACCTGATCGAGCAGCCAGCGCCCGACGCGCTTGAGCCGCTTCTTCACCAGGTCATGGTAGTCGCGGCCCTGCGCATAGGCCGAGATCACGCCGCGATCCCGCTGCGCCAGGAGCGCGAGCGGGTCGTAGTCGGGCGTGTAGCTCTCGGCCAGCATCACCACCGAGCGCGCCTCGGGCCAGAGTGCGGCCGGGTCGCCGCGCCAATTGCGGCGCTCCTCCATCCAGCCCATCTGCCCGTGCATCCCCGCGCCGACAAAGGCCTCGAGCCGCCCCGCCGCCTCAGGGATCGCGTCGGGCGTGGTGATCCGCGCCTTCGAGAACCCCTCCTCGAGGGCTTTCGCGACCAGCCGTGTCTTCAGGTCCTCCACGGCCATGGTTCCAAATGCTCCAAATATCCTGCGGGGGTCTGGGGGTGCAAAACCCCCAGCCGTCCCGTCTCAGAAATCCAGCTCCGCATATTGCGGCGCGGGCGGCATGCCCGGCAGCTGGTCGGCTAGCAGCGAGCGGAAGGCCGGGCGCGACTTGATCTTCGCATACCAGTCCTTCACCGGCTCGGAGCGGTTCCAGTCGACATCCGAGATGTAATCGAGGCAGCTCAGATGCGCGGCGGCGGCGAAATCGGCAAGGGTCATCACATCGCCCGCCAGCCAGCGCCGCTGCTCGAGCAGCCAGCCCATGTAGTCGAGGTGGTATTTGATCGCCGAGAGCCCGGCCTTGACCGCGCGCGAATCCGGATAGCCTTCCTTGCGGACCTTCTTCCAGACCCGCTCGCCCATCACCTTGCTGGTGACCTCGTCGTTGAACTTGTCGTCGAACCAGGCGCAAAGACGGCGCACCTCGTAGCGCCCGGCCGCGTCGCGCGGCATCAGGGGCGCGTCGGGATGGGTCTCGTCGATGAATTCGCAGATCGCCTGGCTCTCGGCCATCATCCGCCCGTCCATCTTGAGCACCGGCACCTTGCCTGCGGGGTTGCGGCGCAGGAATTCGGGCTGCTGTTCCCAGTAGCGCTCTTCGACCAGCTCCACTTCGAGCTTCTTCTCGGCCAGCGTGAGGCGGACCTTGCGGCAGAACGGGGAGAGGGCGACATGGTAGAGGCGGATCATCGGGTCGGGTCTCTCGCATCTCGGGTGGGAGTTTCTCCCCTGATAGCCGGGGCCGTGGGCGGGTTCAATGGCGCGGCTCCGCAGGTGAGCAGCACGTTGCCTGACGTTTTCGGGAGACGCGGGTGGTGCTGCGGAGGCCTCCGGCGCGGGTCCGGGCCTGCTGGTCCGCCTGAAGTCTCAGAACGCCTTGCGCGCGCGCAAAGCAGCCTGGATCGTGCCGTCATCGAGATAGTCGAGCTCGCCCCCGATCGGCACCCCCTGGGCGAGGCTCGTGACCTGCACTTGCGACCCCTCGAGCGCCTCGGCGATGTAATGGGCGGTGGTCTGACCCTCGACGGTGGCATTGAGCGCGAGGATCACCTCGGAGATGCCCTCCTCGCGGATCCGCTCGAGCAGGTCCGGGATGCGCAAGTCCTCGGGTCCGATCGCGTCCAGTGCCGACAGCGTGCCGCCCAGGACGTGATAGCGGCCCTTGAAGGCATGGCCGCGCTCCATCGCCCAGAGATCGGCCACGTCCTCGATCACGCAGATCTCGCCGGTGGCGCGTTTCGGATCCTCGCAGATATCGCAGATGGCGGCGGTCGAGATGTTGCCGCAGCGGGCGCATTCGCGCGCGGTGCGGGCGACCTCGGCCATCGCCTCGGCCAGCGGGCCCATCAGCTGGGTGCGTTTCGAGATCAGGTGCAGCACCGCGCGGCGGGCCGAACGGGGCCCGAGCCCCGGCAGCCGCGCCATCAGCGCGATCAGAGCCTCGATCTCGTCACGCCCGCCCGTCACGGTCTCAGCCCGGCAGGTCCATGTTCTCGGGCAGGCCGAGCTCGCGCAGAAGGCGTTTCTGTTCTTCCTGCTCGCGGATCTTGGCCTTGGCCTGAGTGTCCTTGATCGCGGCGAGGATCAGGTCCTCGACCACTTCCTTCTCCGAGGCCTGCAGGATCGACGGGTCGATCGAGAGCCCGGTCAGCTCGCCCTTCGCGGTGGCGCGCGCCTCGACGAGCCCGGCCCCCGCCTCGCCGATCACGACGATCGACTTCAGCTCTTCCTGAAGCGTCGCCATCTTCTCCTGCATTTCCTTGGCGGCCTTCATCATCTTCGCCATGTCGCCCATGGCGCCCAGTCCCTTGAACATCTCGGATCTCCGTCTCAGAAAGCTTTCGTCTCAGATACGCATGGGGGCCTGAGGTCACAAGACCCGATCCCGGAGGAGTTGGCCCTCAGCTATCCTCGAACGGGTCCCATTCGTCCTCGACCTCGGGCAGCGCCTCGGTGGCGATCTCGGCGGCAAGCTCCTCGGCCGTCGCGATTTCCTCGAACCGCGCTTGCGGGAAGGTCTCGAAGATCGCCGCGACGAGCGGGTTGGTCATCGCCTCGCCTTTCGCCTTCTCCATCTCCGCCGCGCGGATCTCGGCGATCGTGGGCTGGCCGCCCTCGGAGACGACGGAGACGCCCCAGCGGGCCCCCGTCCAGCCCTGCAGCCGGGCCGAGAGGGTCGCCGCGAGATCGCGCGAGGCGCGGGGCCCGGGCTCGAACTCGATCCGGCCGGGGCGGTAGCTGACGAGCCGCAGGTTGTTCTCGACCTCGAGCAGGAGCGTCATGTCGCGCATCCGGGCGATCAGGTCGACAACGTCGTCGAAGCTGCCGAACCGGGCCAGCGCCTCGGCCACCGCATCCTGCTGCGGTGCGGGGGCAGCCGCGGCCACCGCGCCGCCTCCGGCGCGGCGCGCACGCAACGTCGCGCCATGGACCGGGCCGGTCGCCGGGGCGGGGCCGCGGCCTGCGGCCTGCGTGCTCGCGCCGCCCTGCTGGATCTTCTTGATCAGCGCCTCGGGATCGGGCAGGTCCGCCACATGGGTCATGCGGATGATCGCCATCTCGGTCGCCATCATCGCATTGGGCGCGCCCGCGACCTCCTCGAGCGCCTTCAGAAGCATCTGCCACATCCGCGAGAGCACCCGCATCGGGATCGCGCCGGCCATTTCCTGACCGCGCCGCCGCTCGTCGGGCGAGACGGTCGGGTCCTCGGCCGCCTCGGGGGTGACCTTGATGACCGAGACCCAATGGGTGATCTCGGCCAGATCGCGCAGGATCGCCATCGGATCGGCGCCATCGGCATATTGCGCGGCAAGCTCGGTCAGCGCCTCGGCGGCCTGCCCGTGCAGGATCATGTCGAAGAGATCGAGCACCCGCCCGCGATCGGCCAGACCCAGCATCGCGCGGACCTGCTCGGCCGTGGTCTCGCCCGCGCCATGCGCGATCGCCTGGTCGAGCAGCGACATCGCATCGCGCACCGATCCTTCGGCCGCGCGGGTGATCAGCGCGAGCGCGTCATGCGCGATCTGCGCGTTTTCCTTTTCCGCGATCCGTTTGAGATGGTCGATCATCACCTCAGGCTCGATCCGGCGCAGGTCGAAGCGCTGGCAGCGCGACAGCACCGTGACCGGAACCTTGCGGATCTCGGTCGTGGCGAAGATGAATTTCACATGGGCGGGCGGTTCCTCGAGCGTCTTCAGGAGCGCGTTGAACGCGCTCGTCGACAGCATGTGAACCTCGTCGATGATATAGACCTTGTAGCGCGCCGAGGCGGCCCGGTAATGCACGCTCTCGATGATCTCGCGGATATCGCCGACCCCGGTGCGCGAGGCGGCGTCCATCTCCATCACGTCGACATGGCGGCCCTCGGCGATCGCGCGGCAATGCTCGCATTCGAGGCAGGGTTCGGTGGTGGGATTGCCCTGACCGTCGGGGCCCACGCAATTGAGCCCCTTGGCGATGATCCGCGCCGTGGTCGTCTTCCCGGTCCCGCGGATGCCCGTCATGATGAAGGCCTGCGCGATGCGATCGGCGGCGAAGGCGTTCTTGAGCGTGCGCACCATCGCGTCCTGACCGATCAGGTCGACGAAGGTGGCGGGGCGGTACTTGCGGGCGAGAACCTGATAGCCGGCCTCGGGCGTCTCGGACATGCGGGGGTCTCCTGATCTTGCGCGCGCCAGTCTAGACGCGGGGGCGTCCAAGTCAAACCGATGTCGGGGCCGATGCGGGGGAGTGGGGTGAGAGGCTGGACAGCGACCCAAGCGGGGCTCGTTGCGGCTGCTTCCTTCCGGACCTGACCGGGTTGGCGAGGCGCTCGCCCGCGCCAACCTCTCGAGGGCCGATATAGGAAAGCCGAACCAGATTCGCAAGCGTTGAGCGGGAAAGAGGGGGGCTCTGCCCCCGTCGCGCGGATGCGCGCCTCCCCCGGGATATTTCGATCAAGAGGAAGAGGCTCCGATCCTGTCTTCCTCTTGACGCAAATATCCCGGGGGTGAGGGCGAAGCCCGAGGGGGCAGCGCCCCCTCAGCCCGGCTGCCGCTCGGCCCAGCCGGCGAAGATCTTCTCGAGCAGGACGACCGCGTAATAGAGCACGATCCCGAGGGCGGCGAGGGCGATCAGCACCGCGAACATCAGCGGATAGTCGCCATTGGTCTGGCCCGACAGGAAGAGTGCGCCGAGCCCCTTGCCATGGGGGGAGATGATCTCGACGAGGTTAGTGCCGATGAAGGCGAGGGTGACCGAGACCTTCAGCGCGCCGAAGAATTCCGGCAGCGTCTTGGGCAGCGCGATCTTGCGGAAGATGGTGAATTTCGACGCGCCGAGCGCGCCGAGGATGTCGCGATATTCCGGCTCCAGCGTCGAGAGGCCGATCCCCACCGAGACCGCGATCGGGAAGAAGGAGATCAGGAAGGCCATCAGCACGGTGTTGAAATCGTGCTGGCCGATGAAGAGAAGCGCCAGAACCGGCACCACCGTCGCCTTGGGGATCGCGTTGAAGCCCACAAGGAGCGGGTAGAGCGCGTCGCGCGCGCTGCGCGAGAAGCCCATGATCATGCCGAGAAAGGTCCCGAAGAGGATCGAGAGCGCGAGCCCCGCCACGGTGCGCCAGAGCGTCTGCCAGCTGTCGATCAGGAACAGCTGCCAGTAGCGGATATAGGCTTCGGGCAGGTCCGAGGGCGAGGCCATCACGTAATTCGGCCAGCCATTGATCCAGACGATGAACTCCCAGATCGCGAGAAAGGCGAGGATCGACAGGATCGGGGTGGCGATCTTCTTTCCGCTCATGCGTGGGCCTCCCCGTCGCGGCCCTGCGCGATCCGGATCTGGTCGCGCAGCACATGCAGCATGTCCACGGCCTTCGGCTCGTAGAGGATGTCGATCCCGCGATCGGCGGGCAGATCCACCTCGAGCAGGTACTGGGTGCGCGCCGGCCGGCCCGAGAGCACCACGACCTGATCGCCCAGAAAGACGCTCTCGCGCAGGTCATGGGTGATCAGCACGGCGGTGAAGGGTTCGTTGCTTCGCAGGTCGCGCATCGTCTGCCACAGGTCCTCGCGGGTGAAATTGTCGAGCGCGCCGAAGGGTTCGTCCATGATCAGAACGTCCGGTTTGTGCACGATGGCGCGGCAGAGCGAGGCGCGCTGGCGCATGCCGCCCGACAGTTCGGAGGGGCGCTTGGTCTCGAAGCCCTTGAGGCCGACCATCTCCAGCAGGTGCTCGGCGCGGGCGTATTTCTCGGCCTTGGACATCGCGGGGGCGACGATTTCGAGCGGCAGGATGACGTTTTCGAGGATCGAGCGCCATTCCAGCATCACCGGGTTCTGGAAGGCCATGCCCACCGTCTTGCGCGGCGAGGTGACCTTCTCGCCATGCAGCCAGACCTCGCCCTGATCGGGTTTCATTAGCCCCGCGACAAGACGGGTCAGCGTGGACTTGCCGCAGCCCGAGGGGCCGACCACGGCGCAGAATTCGCCCTGCGGCACCGTGATGTCGAGGCCGTCGAGCACGGGCAGCGGGCCGTGCCTGGTCTGATAGGCGTGAGAAACGCCCCGGATGTCGATGAGAGTGTCCATGCGGGTCCGGCCGGAAAAGAAAGGGGCGGGTCGCAGACGCGATGCCCGCCCCTCTGGGGAGGATCAGTCGATCTTCAGGCCGCCATCGCCCGGCAGGTATTCGGGGTCGAAATAGAGCGCGGCATCGGGCGTCGTCTTGAACTCGTAGACGGTCTTGGTCTGTTCGATCGCGGTGGCCATCCGGTCGGTGTCGATCCCGCCCATTCCATGCGCCTTGACGTAATCGGTGAGCACATTCGCGTCGATCGCCATCTGCAGGCGCTCGGTCTCGAGCGTCTTGTCGGCGGCCGGATTGCGCTTGAGCAGCGCGTCGACCGCCTTGCCCGGATCGGCGATCGCGGCCTTCCAGCCCTCGGCGGTGGCCTTGATGAAGCCGGTGATCTCGTCGGGATGGGCCTTCGCGTAATCGGTGTTCGCGATGATCGCGTTGCCATAGAGCGCCACGCCATGATCGGCCATCAGCAGCACCGACTGATCGTCCATCGGCACGCCGAGGCGCTTGAGGTTGAGCGTCGAGGAGAACGAGAAGCCGGTCACCGCATCGACCTTGCCCTCGGCGAGCATCGGTTCGCGGGTCGGGAAGCCCACCGGCTCGACCTTGATCTTCGAGATGTCGAGTCCGGCCTCCTTGGCGAAGATCGGGAATTGCGCCCAGGCGCCATCGGGGGGCGGGGCGCCCAGCACCTTGCCTTCGAGATCCTTGGGCTCGGTGAGACCCAGCGACTTGCGCCCGACCACGGCGAAGGGCGGCTTGTCATAGACCATCATCACCGCGGTCACCGGCGCGCCGGGGTTCTGGTCGAGGAATTTCATCAGCGAGTTGATATCGGCGAACCCCACCGGATAGGCACCGGTCGCGACTTTCGGGATCGCGTCGAGCGAGCCCTTGCCCTCGGATATCTCGACCTCGAGCCCCGCCGCGCCGTAATAGCCCTCGTCGATGGCGAGGAAATAGGGCGCCGAGGGGCCCTCGAATTTCCAGTCGAGCGCGAAGGGGATCTTCGTCTCCGCTTGCGCGATCACGGCCGAGAGGCCGAGCGTGAGTGCCGCGAGAAAACCGGTTCTGATGTGCTGCATTCTGTCCCCCTGAAGCGCCTGCCGATGCCGTTGAACCGATGGTGGCGGGGGCAAGCACGGGGAGAAATCGAAACCGCATCCGGAGGGGGCTCCGGCACGGGGATAACGGCTTCGTGATGAAATTTTGGGCGCGCGGCAGCGCGTCTGCGACAAAACCGGGCGGGAGCGGGTCGCCCCGCGCCGGGGCCTCAGACCGTGTCGAGATAGAGCTCGGTCTGCTCCTGTTCCGAAAGCTCCGCCATGTAGTGCAATTCCTGCCGCTTGGTCATCGCGAAATTCTCGATCAGCTCGCGGTCGAAGATGCGCGGCATCATCTTGCAGGCCTTGAAGGCGTCGATCGCGGCCCCCCATTCGGTGGGCATCTGCGGCAGGTCCTGCGCATAGGCATTGCCCTTGATCGGCGCGGGGGGGTCCATCGCATCCTCGATCCCGACCAGCGCGGCCCCGAGGATCGCCGCGATCATCAGGTAGGGGTTCACGTCGCCGCCTGCCACGCGATGCTCGATCCTCCGCGCGGCCGGGCCCGAGGCGGGGATGCGCAGCGCCGAGGTCCGGTTCTCATAGCCCCAGGCGATGCCGGTGGGAGCGTGGGCATCGGGCACGAGGCGGTCATAGCTGTTCTCGTGCGGTGCGAAGATGAGGGTCGAGCCCTCCATCGCGGCGAGGCAGCCCGCGACCGCATGGCGCAGCGCGTCCGAGCCCTGCGCGCTCCCGTCGTTGAAGATGTTGTTGCCCTCGGCATCGAGCACCGAGAAATGCATGTGCATCCCGTTTCCGGACCATTCGTCATAGGGCTTGGCCATGAACGAGGCCGCGAAACCGTGGCGCCGCGCGAGACCCTTGACCAGCATCTTGAAGAGCCAGCTGTCATCTGCCGCCTTGAGCGGGTCGGCCTGGTGGCTGAGATTGATCTCGAACTGGCCCGGCCCGGCCTCGGAAATCGCGGTGTCGGCGGGAATGTCCATCGCCTCGCAGGCGTCGTAGAGCTCGGTGAAGAAGATGTCGAAGGCGTCGAGGGCGCGCAGGCTCAGAACCTCGCCCCCGGTGCGCCGCTTGCCCGAACGCGGGCTGGGCGGCACGCGCAGGGTCTTGCCGGAATCGTCGATCAGGAAGAATTCGAGCTCGGTCGCCACGACCGGGGTCAGACCCTTCGCCTTGTAGCGCTCCACGACGCGGGCCAGCGCCTGGCGCGGATCGCCGGCATAGGGCTTGCCGTCCATGTGGAACATCCAGATCGGCAGCAGCGCGGTCGGCGCCGAGAGCCAGGGCATCGGCAGAAAGCCACGCTCGGTCGGCATCAGGAGCCCGTCGCAATCGCCCGATTCAAAGACCAGCGGGCTGTCCTCGATATCCTCGCCCCAGATGTCGAGATTCATCACCGAGAACGGAAACCGGGTTCCTTCCGAAAACACCTTGTCGGCGAACCGGGCGGGCAGGCGCTTGCCGCGCGCCACCCCGTTGAGATCGGCCGCCGCCACGCGGATCGTTCGAACGTCGGGATGGTCATGCAGCCAGTTCATCTGTCACCTGAGGATTTGCGGCCTGAACCGGATCCGCCTTCGCTGCTCTTGCGGAAGGTGGCGGTTGAGGCGGCGGTTGATCACCCCGAAGAGCGCGATCACGCTCAGCGTCAGCAGCACGAAAAAGAAGGCCGCGATCGGGTAGGGGATGAAGGGATTGAAGGTCTTGTCCGCGAAATATTTCGCGTAGTAGAGCGCGTCGCCCTCCTGGCGGAAGGCCGGGAAGCCCGAGAAGAAGACGAGCGTCGTGGCGTGGAACAGGAAGATCGCCTCGTTGGTATAGGATGGCCAGGCGAGGCGGAGCATCGTCGGCCAGGTCACGCGGCGGAACTTCTTCCAGCCCGAGAGGCCATAGGCGTCGGCGGCTTCGAGATCGCCCTTGGGGACCGAGCGCAGCGCGCCGTAGAAGATCTCGGCCGCATAGGCGGAGGTGTTGAGAAACAGCACGAAGAGCGCGCCGGCCCAGGCCCGGGTCATCCAGTTGGTCTCGATCGTGATGCCGAGAACGGGAAAGCCCGCGCGCGGCAGCAGCGCCAGCGCCTCGTAGGCGAGGAAGAACTGGATGAAGAGCGGCGAGCCGCGGAAGACGAAGATGAACCATTCCGCCGGCTTGCGGATCAGCCGGCTCTCGACATTCTTCGCCAGCGCAAGTCCGGTGGCGAGAAAGAAGCCCGCGAGCAGTGCGAGGACGCCGAAATAGATGTTCCAGATCATCCCCGATCCGATCAGGGTGAATTGCTGGCACATGGTGAAATCGGAGCGCGGCAGCAGCCGTTCGCCGATCCCGATCGAGCGCAGTCCGTAATCCGCGATGGTCTGGATGCAGCTCATGCGCCCGCCTTCCTGAGCGCTTCGCCCGCGGCCGTGGCCTGCCCGAAGGCGAGGCGGCGGTTGATCCGGTCGAGCACGAGTTCGGACAGTTTCGTCATCACCAGGTAGAAGATCAGCAGGGCGAGGAAGTAGTAGAGCCGCCAGTCGCCATGCGGATAGGCGTAGATCTGCGACTTGGTCGCGCCCAGCTCGCGCGCCCAGTAGACGATGTCCTCGATCCCCAGCAGGAACAAGAGCGGCGTCGCCTTGATCAGGATCATCCAGAGGTTCGACAGGCCCGGGATGGCATAGGCCCACATCTGCGGGATCAGCACCCGGCGGTTCACCTGCGCGCGGGTCATGCCATAGGCCTCGGCGGTCTCGAGCTGCGCGCGCGGCACGGCCTGCATCGCGCCGTAGAGGACATTCGCGGCGAAGGCGCCATAGACGATCGAGAAGGCCACCACGGCAAGCGCGAAGCCGTAGATCTCGTGGTAGATCTGCGGCGCGGTGTTGAGCGGCAGCTTCGCCGCGGCGCAGACGTGGAATTCGTTGCCGGCCCAGACCGGCTGGTTCCAGTCGGGGCACTTGACCCGGTTGCGGAGATATTCGAGGCCCTGATCCATCGCGATCGGGACGAAGAGGAAGAAGACGATGTCGGGCACGCCGCGCACCATCGAGATGTAGCCGCGCCCGAACAGCTTGAGCGGCGCGATATGCGACCGCGCGGCCAACGCCCCCCCGAAGCCGAAGATCAGCGCCGCCGGCGCGGTGACCGCCAGCAGGATCAGCACGACCCCGAAGGAGCCATAGAACATCATGTGCTTGCCCGTGGTCAGGTAGCACAGCATCCATGACAGCCCATGGAGCGAAGAGGGGTCGGTGCAGGTCGAGAACATTACGGGTCGTTCGAAAAGGGGGGGGCGGGTCGAAACCCGCCCCGCGCCGGATCAGTTGAAGGTCAGCGCGTCATCGCCGAAATACTTCTTGAGCATTTCGTTCAGCGAGCCGTCGGCCTTCAATTTCGAGATGCCGTCGTTGAACTTGTCCTTCAGCGCGGTGTCGGACTTGCGCAGGCCGATGCCGATACCCTTGCCGAGCTGGACGTCCTCGCCCACGAACTGCATTCCGTCGGTGCCCGCGAAAGGCTTGAGCGCGTCCTTGTCGGCAAAGACCGCGTCTGCCTCGCCGTTCTTCACCGCCGCGATCGTGTCGTCGAGGGTCGCGTATTCGGCCAGCGTCGCGCCGGTCTCGGCGACATGGGCCGCCTGGATGGTGCCGGTCTGCGCCGCGACCACGCCGCCCTTCAGGTCAACGCCCGGATCCATCGCCATGTAGGACGAGGCGGCCGGCGGGTAATAGGCCTGGGTGAAGTCGATCGACTTCTCGCGCTCCTCGGTGATCGACATGCCGGCCATGATGGTGTCGTAGTTGCCCGAGAGCAGGTTCGGGATGATCGAATCCCAGTCATTGGTGACCCAGGTGCAGTCGAGCTTCTCCATCTCGCACAGCTTGTCGCCGAGTTCGCGCTCGAAGCCCGCGACCTGGCCGTTGTCGTCGATGTAGTTGTAGGGAGGGTAGGCGCCCTCGGTGCCCATCCGCACGGTTTCGGCGGCGGCGACACCGGCGCTCAGGCCGAGAATGGCGGCAGTCAGAATCAGTTTCTTCATTGGTTACCCCTGTCGTTGGACTTTGGTTGATTCACGCCGGCGCGGTGGCCGACAGGAATTGTTGCAGACGCTCGGATTTCGGAGCGCCGAATACGGCCTCTGGCGGGCCTTCCTCCTCGATCTTGCCCTGATGCAGGAAGACGACGTGATCGGAGACGTCGCGCGCCAGGCGCATGTCATGGGTCACGAGGATCATGGTGCGATGCTCGCCGGCGAGGTCCTTGATGACCTTCACCACCTCCTGCTGCAATTCCGGGTCGAGGGCCGAGGTGGGCTCGTCGAACAGAAGCGCCTTGGGCTCCATGCACAGCGCCCGCGCGATCGCCGCGCGCTGCTGCTGACCGCCGGAGAGCTGCGCGGGCCAGGCATCGCATTTGTCGCCGATCCCGACCTTGTCGAGAAGCTGGCGGGCGAGCGGTTCGACCTCTTTCGGGTCGCGCCCCAGCACCGTGACCGGCGCTTCCATCACGTTTTGCAGGATCGTCATATGGGCCCAGAGATTGAACTGCTGGAACACCATCGAGAGATTGGTGCGAAACCGGGTGACCTGCGCGCGATCGGCGGGACGGCGCGACAGGCCCTCGCCCTTCCACTTGACCGCCTCGCCACCGAAGACGACCTCGCCGGACTGGCTGTCCTCCAGCAGGTTGCAGCAGCGCAGCAGGGTGGATTTGCCGGACCCCGAGGAGCCGATCAGCGAGATCACGTGACCGCGCGGCGCGGTGATCGAGACGCCCTTGAGCACCTCGAGCGAGCCGTAGCTCTTGTGAAGATCGCGAATTTCGATGACGGGCGCTTCTTGGGGCGCAGTTTCTGTCAGGGTCACGCGGGCAGCTTCTCTTTGTCCATCCGGTCAATCTGGCGCGATTTTGGACCTGAATGCAACGGGGCGGCCCTGCTTGACCAGAGGGAAACGGAGGAAATCACGGGCAGATGGCGAAAAAATGAGCGCGGAGCCTACGCCATTCAGTCGCGGCGCGCCTCCACGCGCTGGCGCGCGCGGGCCGAATCGACGTCATTCACGCCCAGAAGCTTCGCCGCGAGCCGGATCAGCGCATCCTCATGCGCATCGCGGACCCCGTCGGCCAGAGCGACGTCCCACAGCGCCTCGATCACGCCGGTGCGGTCTTCATAGGCGACCTTGTCCTTGAGCGCGCGGGTGAAGCGCACCGTGTCGGGCGCGCCCGACTCGATCTCCTCGGCGCGGCGGCGCATCTCGGTCGCCTCGAAGGGCGAAAGGCCGTTGCGCTGCGCCAGCACCCGATCGATGCGGATCTTCTCCTCCTCGTCGTAATCCTGGTCCGACCGGGCGAGGCGGACGAGAAGCGCGGCGAGCGCGAGTTCACGGTCATCCCCGGCCAGCGGGTCGGGGGCGGGATCGTTTAGGATATTGAGAAGGCGTCCGAACATGGCCCTAGAGATAAGCGTGCGCGCGGAAAGGGCAAGTCACGAGCTGGTTGGCGTGCCCGCGACGATCGCGAGATCGACCTCGGCCCCGGCGTCACGCATCGCGAGCGTCGCCTGATAGTCGGGCCCGTGATAGCAGCTGCGCGCGGCCTCGAGGGAGGGGAACGCGACGATCACCGTGGCGGGACGCATCGCGCCGGCGACCAGGTCCTGCTCGCCGCCGAGCACGAGGATCTGTCCCCCATGGGCGGCGATCGCGGGGGCGGCGGCCGCGCGATAGGCCTGATAGGCGGCGGGGTCGGTGACGGAGACATGGGCGACCCAGTAGGCTTTCCCGCTCATCCCTCTCTCCTCCCCGGTGCGGTTCAGCGCGCGGCCTTCTCGGCGATCCCGGAGGTCCCCTCGCGCCGTTCTAGCTCGGCCAGAACCTCCGCGAGCGACACGCCGCGCGCGCTCAGCATGACGAGCAGATGATAGAGCACATCGGCGGATTCGTAGATCAGGTTCTCGCGGTCGTCCTTCGCCGCGGCGATGATCGCCTCGATCGCCTCTTCGCCGAATTTCTCGGCGCATTTCTCCGGCCCCTTGGAAAGCAGTTTCGCGGTCCAGGAGGTGTCGGGATCGGCCCCCTTGCGGGCTTCGATCGTGGCGGACAGTTGCTCGAGAATGCTCATCACAGCCTCATCGGGATGCCCGCGGCGGCCATGTGCTCCTTGGCCTCGCGGATGGTGAATTCGCCGAAATGGAAGATCGAGGCGGCGAGCACCGCCGAGGCCCCGCCCTTGGTCACGCCCTCCACCAGATGATCGAGCGTGCCGACGCCGCCCGAGGCGATCACCGGCACGTTCACCGCATCCGAGATCGCCCTGGTCAGTTCGAGATTGAACCCCGCCCGCGTGCCGTCGCGGTCCATCGAGGTCAGCAGGATCTCGCCCGCGCCCTTCGCGGTGACGGTGCGCGCGAATTCCACCGCGTCGATGCCGGTGGGCCTGCGCCCGCCATGGGTGAAGATCTCCCAGCGGCCGGGCGCGACGGTCTTGGCGTCGATCGCGCAGACGATGCACTGGCTGCCGAAGCGGTCGGCGGCCTCGGAGATCACGTTCGGATCGGCCACGGCGGCGGAGTTGAACGACACCTTGTCGGCGCCTGCGAGCAGGAGCGCGCGCACGTCCTCGTGGCTGCGCACGCCGCCGCCCACGGTGAAGGGCATGAAGCATTGCTCGGCGGTGCGGGTCACGAGATCGAACATCGTGCCGCGGTTCTCATGGGTCGCGTGGATGTCGAGGAAGCACAGCTCGTCCGCGCCCGCCGCGTCATAGGCCTTCGCCGCCTCGACCGGGTCGCCCGCGTCCACGAGGTTGACGAAATTGACGCCTTTCACGACGCGCCCGTCGGCGACGTCGAGGCAGGGGATGATGCGGGTCTTCAGCATGGGGCGGGCTCCTTTGGCGCCTTCATAACGCGGGGCCCGCAGAAGGCAAAGGGGTCAGAGCGGGCTCACCGGGCATTGCGGCAGGAGCTTTCGCACCATCGCGGCCGAACACATCACGGTGGCCGGGGTCGTCACCGCCGCCGAGGCGGTCGCCGCGCCATGGCGCAAGGCGTCTGGAAGGGAATGGCCGCGCGAGAGCGCCAGCGTGAACCCGGCCACGAAACTGTCGCCCGCGCCCACCTTCGAGACCACCTTAACCTTCGCGGCCTTCGCGAACCATCGCCCCTCCCGCGTCGCGAGCACATTGCCATCCGCGCCCCGCGCCACGATCACCGCATTTGCGATCCCGCGCGTCACCAGATCCTGCGCGAAATCGGCGCTGTCGGTGCGGTCCGGCAAGGGCCGCCCCGCGAGCCCCTCGGCTTCGAGCTCGTCCATGCGCAGCACGTCGGCGGGCTTGAAACGCGCATCGAGGAGGTTGTGAAGGGGCTTGCCCGACGTGTCGAGGAAGAGCTGCGCCCGGGTGCGGGCGATCTTGGTCGCCAGCCGGGCGTGGAAATCCTCGGGCACGCCGGGCGGCTGGCTGCCCGAAAGCACGACGATGCCGCCCTCGGGCGCGGCGCGTGCGATCCGGGCCAGCGCCCGCGTGACGTCCTTCGAGCCCCAATCCGGCCCCGGCATCACGAAGCGGTATTGCTCGCCGGTTTCCTGGTCGGTGGCGGAGAAGCTCATCCGGGTCTCGCCGGGCGCGGGGAAGGGGAAGACCCCGATCCCCGCCTCGGCCAGAAGCCGCATCACCTTGTCCCCGGTCGTGCCCCCGAGCGCCACGAAGGCGGTCGAATTGCCGCCGAGCGCCGAGATCGCGCGGCTCACATTGAGGCCGCCGCCGCCCGGATCGCTATGCGGCCGGGTACAGCGCAGCTTGCGCTCGGGCTCGATCCGCGGGGTCGAGATGGCGAGGTCGACGGTGGGATTGAGCGTGATCGTGAGGATCGAGGTCATTGCGCGCTCCGCAGCAGGCGTTCGCTGCCGATGATGACAGGCGCGGGCGCGCGTTCAAGGGGCAGATGCGGATCTGCCGCGGATGCGCGGGGCGACGCGAGCGGACGCCGCCCCGACGATGAGCCGATTAGAGATCGAGCTGGTAGCTCATCGGGTGGAAATGGAACCCCTCGCCGGTCGCCTCGAGATATCCGACGCCGGGGAAGGGCATGTGATAGCCGATGAAGGCGAGCCGGTCAGCCGCGACCTGCCCGAGAAGCGTCTTGCGGGTCGCTGCGGCGGCTTCCTTGTCGGTGTCGTATTTCACCTCCCAGTCGGGGCGCTGGAGCGACCAGACATAGTGGTTGGTGGTATCGGCAGCGAGCATCAGCCCCTTGCCGCCGGACTCGACCAGGAAGGCCATATGGCCCGGCGTATGGCCGAAGGCCTCGACCGCCGAAATCCCCGAGATCACCGAATCGCCGCCCTTGAGGAAGCCGAACTTCTCGGCCAGCGGGCGCACCTTCGCCTCGAACGTGTCGTTGCCGGCCTGCGCCCAGTGATCGAACTCGGTCTGGCCGGTGACGTATTTCGCGTTCGCGAAAGTCGCGCCGCCTTCGCCCATCAGCCCGCCGATATGGTCGCCATGCATGTGGGTGATGACGACGGTGGTGATCTCCTCGGGCGCATGCCCGGCGGCGGCGAGCGCGCCGGTGATCCCGTCGGGCGACAGTCCGGTATCAAAGAGGATCTTCTCCGAGCCCGTCTCGATCAGCGTGGGGGTGAAGAAATTCAGCGACTTGTCATGAGGAATGAAGGCCTCTTCGGAGACCTTCCGGAACGCCTCGGGGCTGGCATTCATCCCGAAGATGTCTTGTGGATTGTCCATCGCGCGCGAGCCGGCAAGCAGCGTCGTCACGGTCATCTCGCCCAGGCTCATCCGGCGGTAGGGCGGGATCGCGGGCGGCGCGTCGGCGCTCTGGGCCGCGGCTCCGGTTCCCGACAGGAGCGCGGGCGCGGCGGGAAGGATGGCGGCGGTCTTGAGCGCTGTGCGGCGTGTCATGGTCGTCCTCGTCATCGGTCTCTCCCTGTAGCTGTTGACGATCTCCCAGTGCCGGAGTCTAGCACGAGCTGCGCTCCGGCCATCACGAGAACGTCAGGGCGCCCGGGATGGATCACTCCCACCAGCGGTCGATCGACGAGATATCCGCATCCGACCAGCCGAGATGATGGGCCAGTTCGTGCACGAAGACATGGGTGACGAGCGCGCCGAGTTCCTCGTTGCCGCGGGCAAGCCACTCGTCGAGGATCGGCCGCCGGAAGAGCCAGATCACATCTGTATGTCCGCCCGGATCCATCACCGATTTCTCGGTGAGCGGAATGCCCTCGTAAAGCCCGGTCAGCTCGAACGGGTCCTCGATGCCGAGCGCCGCGAGCATCTCCTGCGAGGCGAAATCCTCGACCCGGATCGCGATCTCGCTCGCGGCCTTGTCGAAGGGGGCGGGCAGGGCGGCGCGGGCCGCTTCGGCCAGGCTCTCGATATCCCCGAGACCCGGCGCGATCCGGTCGTGCCAGTCGTCTTCCGATGCCATGCCTGCCTCCGATCCGCGCTTGGCGCCGTGTGCCAATCCCCCTCATATGGACAAACGGGCCGCTCTGTGAAAGAGCAGGCGCCAACAGGAGTAGAGCCCGATGACAACCGTTACCCGTTTCGCCCCGTCGCCCACCGGCTACATCCATGTCGGAAACCTGCGCACCGCCCTGATGAACCACCTGATCGCCCGCAAGACCGGCGGCCAGTTCATCCTGCGCCTCGACGATACCGATCAGGAGCGCTCGAAGCAGGAATATATCGACGCGCTGAAGCAGGATCTGGAATGGCTCGGCATCACCTGGGACCGCGAGGAACGCCAGTCGCTTCGCCTCGGGCGCTATGCCGAGGTGGCCGAGGATCTCAAGGCGCGCGGCAAGCTCTACGAGTGTTTCGAAAGCCCGACCGAGCTGGATCTCAAGCGCAAGAAGCAGCTCAACATGGGCAAGCCGCCGGTCTATGACCGCGCCGCGCTGGAGATGTCGGACGAGGACAAGGACAGGGCGCGGGCCGAGGGCAAGGAAGGCTATTGGCGCTTCCTGCTCGAGCGCGCGCGGATCGAATGGACCGACGGCATTCTCGGCGATCTGTCGATCGACGCGGCCTCGGTCTCCGATCCGGTGCTGATCAAGGCCTCGGGGCAGGTGCTCTACACCTTCGCCTCCTCGGTCGACGACACCGATATGGGCGTGACCGATATCGTGCGCGGCGCCGACCACGTCACCAATACCGCGACCCAGGTCCAGATCATCCAGGCGATCGGCGGGACGGTTCCGAACTTCGCGCACCATTCGCTGCTGACCGGCCCGCAGGGCGAGGAGCTGTCGAAACGTCTTGGAGCGCTCTCGATCCGCGACCTGCGCGCGCAGGGCATCGCGCCCGAGGCGCTCTTGTCGATGATGGCGCGGCTCGGCTCGAGCCAGCCTATCGAGCTGAAGATGAGCATCGACGAACTGGCCGACGGGTTCGAGCTGAGCCAGTTCGGCTCGGCCCCCACGAAGTTCGACGCGAACGACCTGATCCCGCTGACCCGCGCGCGCAACCAGCACCTGCCCTACGCGGCGGTGAAGGACCGGATCGCGGCTCTCGGGATCCCCGCAGAGCAGGGCGAGCGGTTCTGGGCGGTCGCCTCGCAGAACATCGACAAGCTCGAGGACCTGAAGGGCTGGGCGGATCTGTGCCTCGAGGGCGCCGAGCCGGCGATCGCCGAGGAAGATCGCGAGTTCATCGCTCAGGCGATGACGCTGCTGCCCGCGCCGCCCTATGGCGAGACCGCCTGGAAGGACTGGACCGCGGCCGTGAAAGACGCGACGGGGCGCAAGGGCAAGGGGCTCTTCATGCCGCTCAGAAAGGCCGTGACCGGCATGGATCACGGGCCCGATATGGGTGAGCTGATGCCGCTCCTGCACAAGGTCCGCGCGAAGGGGTGAGGCCGGAGGGAGCGCTGCCTCTCCGCCGCCGGATGCCGAAAATTCACACGCAAAAAGGGGGCGCTGCCCCCGCCGCCTGGGGGCGGCTCCCCCGGGATATTTGGATCAAGAGGAAGCGCGTATCTTTCTTCCTCTTGACGAAAATATCCTCCGGGGGTGCGGGGGTGGAAAACCCCCGCCGCGCCGGTCTCCGCCCGAGATTCCTTGTGAAAGCCCTTCACGTCCTGGTTCTCGTTGGTCGATCGGGATCGATCCGCTCCACTGCCCAGCCCATTGACCGCCGTCAAAGGACGCAGGCGGGTTCCGTGCGATGGTGCGGGTACATGTTCAGGGAGTGTGCCCATGTTCCGGATCCAGTTGGTTGTCGCGCTGCTCCTCGCGGTCATCCCGCAGGTTGCGCATCCGGAGGCCTTTTCGGCCGGTGGTGATCTTTACGTGGCCGGCGAGGACAGCAGGGTCATGTCCACGGCCGGTCGCGACCTGTTTGCCACCGGGTTCAGCGTTCGTCTGACGGCGCCTGTGACGCAGGATGCGCATCTTCTCGGCGCGCGGGTCGAGGTGGCGCGGCCGGTCGGCGGGGATCTCATGGCCGCGGGCGGCGATGTGAAGATATCGGCCCCCGTGCAGGGCGATCTCTCGGTCGCGGGGGTCTCGGTCACGACCGACAGCGCGGCCAGGATCGGCGGCAATGCGCGGCTCTCGGGCGGCGCGGTCACCATCGGCGGTCCGGTGGAGGGCGCGCTCGTCGTCTCGGCCGGAGAGGTCACGCTCGACGCGCCGATCGGGGGCGATGTCTGGCTCACGGCGGGAACGCTGCGTTTCGGCGCGGAGGCACGGATTGCGGGGCGCCTGCATTACTCGACGCGCGAACCCCTGGCCATTCCCGCCGCGGTGATCGCGGAGGATCGCGTCACCTTCCACCCTCTCGGAGAGGCCGCCGCGCGGATGGTCGAGCGGGACTGGAACGGGCACTGGCCGCTGCCCGGCCGGGGCGCGGTTCTCGCGGGCGCGGCGAGGACGCTGGTCTTCTTCGTCGCGATGGGGGCGATCTTCCTCGCCTTCGCGCCGCGCATGGTGGCCGATCTCGATGGCCGCATCGCGGCGCGGCCCGCGATCATGCTGCTCAGGGGGCTGATCGCTCTGAGCGCGGCGATCGGACTGGTGCCGATCCTGGCGCTCACGATCATCGGCTTGCCGCTTCTGCCCGTGATCCTCCTCGCGATCATCCTGCTGTGGATGGCGGGCTACCTGCTCGGCGTCTTCGCGGTCTCGCTGCGCGTGTTGCGCGCGCTCAGGGGCGGCGCTGCGGAGCCGGGGATGGGGCTGAAGCTCGCGGCGCTCGCGGCAGGGCTCGTGGTCGCGGCCCTGCTGAACTTCATCCCGGTGCTTGGCTGGATGGCGAATTTCCTGCTCGTGCTGCTCGGGATCGGGGCAATCGCATCGCTGCCTTTCGAGCGACCCGCGCCTGCGATGGCGGGCGGAGGTGAGCCTGGCGCGCCGTCAGACGAGCGATGAGCGGGTTTCGGGTGGGATCCCACGCGGTACGAACGAGCGCCGCATCGTGGCGCGATCAAGCATCTGGCCGGACCCGGCTGGCAGCGCATCGCCTTGCCCCCTGCGACCGAACGGCCCCGGGCGCGATGTTTATCGGCTGATACCGGAAAGAGAGGAGACTGGAGCGGGTAGCGGGAATCGAACCCGCGCGTTCAGCTTGGGAAGCTGACAGGCTACCATTACATCATACCCGCCTGATGCGCCGTCAGATATCGCTCCCGCCCGCACCCGTCAAGTGGCCTTCGCCGCGGGCTTTCTCCTTGAAACCCCCTCCCTCGCACCGCAGAACGGCGTGCAGACGGCCCGGCAAGGTCCGGGCGGGACAGGGAGAGGGCATGCGGTTCAGGGAGCTTCTCGATTTCGAATATGGAAAACGTCTGCCGGCCGAGTTCGGGGGCGCGAAGATCCGGGTGACGGCGCGGGCCGACCGCCGCGTCCTTCGTCCCGGCTGGAACGGGGCCGCGCGCGATCTGCAGATGGTCGCGCGCAACCTGGTGCGGCCGGGCATGACGGTCTGGGATATCGGCGCCAATCTGGGGATATTCTCCTTCATGGCCGCCGGTTGCGCGGGAGCGCGGGGCAGGGTCCACGCGCTCGAGGCGGATCCGAAATATGCCGATCTGATCGCGCGCACCGCGGCGGGGCTCGGGGCCTCCTATGCGCCGGTCGATGTGCTGTGCGCCGCGATCGACGCGCGGGACGGGATCCGCAGCTTCGGGATCTCCGCGCGCGGCCATGCCCGCAACCGGCTCGTGGCCGAGGGGACGCTCGCGGGGGGCGATCTGGCGGCGCTGCGCTCGGTGGTGGCGCTGCGCGGGGATGCGCTTCTGGAGAACTGGCGCGCCCCGGATGTGGTGAAGATCGACGTGGAAGGCGCGGAGATCGTGGCGCTCGAGGGCGCGTCGCGCCTGCTCTCGGAGATCCGCCCGGTGCTCTATATCGAGATCGCCGACACCAATGCGCAGGCCGCGGCGGAGATCCTGCACGCACATGGTTACGATCTTTTCCGGCTGGAGGGAGACGGCAGCGAGAGCCCGATCGGGACCGGCTGCTTCTACACGATCGCCCGCCCTCGCTGACGTCCAGCCCCGTCTCAGCCCCCTTCGCGCATAAAAAACGCCCGGCCGGATGAACCGACCGGGCGCGACCGCAAGCCCCAAGGGGGAAAGGGCCCGCTTACATCTTCGGCAGCATCACCGTGTCGATCACATGGACCATGCCGTTCGACTGCTTCACATCGGCGGTGGAGACGGTGGCGACATCGCCTTTGGGGTCTTTCAGCATCACCATGCCGTCCTTCACCATCGCGGTCAGGTCACAGCCGCCCAGCGTCTTGATGGTGGCCATGCCGTTGCCCATCTCGACGGTCTTCATGATGTTCTCGGCGCTGATCACGCCCTCGGCGACGTGGCAGGTCAGGATCTTCGTCAGCTGGTCCTTGTTCTCGGGCTTGAGCAGGGTGTCGACGGTGCCCGCGGGCAGCTTGGCGAAGGCGTCATTGGTGGGCGCGAAGACGGTGAACGGGCCTGGGCCGGCGAGCGTGTCGACGAGCCCCGCCGCTTTCACCGCGGCGACCAGCGTGGTGAGGTTCGGAGCCGCCGAGGCATTCGCCGCGATCGGCTTGTCGGCATACATCGGCGCGCCCCCGACCGTCGGGTTCATGTGCCCGTCGGCCAGTGCGGGACCGGCGAGGCCGAGCGTGACGGCGGCGGCCGCGGTGGCGGCGAAGGTACGGAGGTTGCTGAGCATTTTCTACTCTCCCTGATGGACGGCAGAACCATATCCGCCGTTGCACAAGGGCTACGCAGCCACCGGGGAGATCCGATCACATGAGGCCGATCACGACTTCGTGAGGCGTGGGCGCGGGAGCGCGGCGCGTCTTGCCCGAACGTGCCTCTCAGCCGCGCCGCCGGCGTCGGCGTCCGCCGCCACCCTCGCCCGATCCGCCGCCGGTATTGAAACTCACCTCGGGCAGGGTCACGACGCTGCGCAATTCGGGGAAGGGATCGCTCGCATGGGGCAGGGCGTTCGCGGCCACGAAATGCTCCTGGAAGCGCGGCTCGATCGCGGTCTCGATCTTGGAGATCCGGCGCACCTGGGATTCGATCTCGCGCCGCGCCTTGACCGAGCACAGCGCCATGCGCGCCCCGGTCCCGGCCGCGTTGCCCGCCGAGGTGACTGCGGAAAGGGGCGCATCGGGGATCATGCCGAGCACCATCGCGTGTTTGGGGCTGATATGCGCGCCGAACGCGCCCGCGAGAACCACCCGGTCCACCCGGTCCACGCCCATCTCGTCCATCAGCAGCCGCGCCCCGGCATAGAGCGCCGATTTCGCCAGCTGGATCGCGCGGATATCGCCCTGGGTGACGGTGATGCGCGGGCCCTCGGGGCTTGCATCATGGATCACGTATTCATGGGTGCGCCCATTGGCGACGCAGCGCTCGGTCCCGACCTGCGCGGCCGAGCCGATCAGACCCGACGTGTCCACGATCCCCGCCATCCGCATCTCCGCCACCGCCTCGATGATGCCCGATCCGCAGATGCCGGTGATCCGCGGCTCGCCGAATTCGGGCGCGTTCGACCAGTGATCGTTGCCGATGATCTTGAAGCGCGGCTCCTTGGTCTCGGGGTCGATCTCGATCCGTTCGATGGCCCCGGGCGCGGCGCGCTGGCCCGAGGAGATCTGCGCCCCCTCGAAGGCCGGGCCGGTGGGCGAGGAACAGGCGAGCACGCGGTGCGAATTGCCGAGGATGATCTCGGCATTGGTGCCGACATCGACGATCAGCGATAACTCCTCGCGGGTCTGCGGCGCCTCCGAGAGCGCCACCGCGGCGGCGTCCGCCCCGACATGGCCCGCGATCAGCGGCAGCACATAGACCCGCGCCGAGGGCGCGGCCTCGATCCCGATCTCGCGGGCGGGAAACTCGAGGCTGTCCGAGGTGGCGAGCGCGAAGGGCGCCTGACCCAACTCCACCGGGTCGATGCCGAGCAGCAGATGATGCATCACCGGGTTGCACACCACGACCGCCTCGACGATCTCGCCGGTCTCGATCCCCGCCTCGCCGGCCAGTTCGCGCGCCAGATCCCCCATCGCGGAATGGACGGCCTGGGTCATCTCGCGGTCGCCGCCGGGGTTCATCATCACATAGGAGACCCGGCTCATCAGGTCCTCGCCAAAGCGGATCTGCGGGTTCATCACGCCTGCGCTCGCCAGCACCCGCCCGTCGTCGAGCGCGACCAGATGCCCCGCGATCGTGGTCGAGCCGAGGTCGATCGCCAGCCCGTAGAGCGGCGCCTCGCGCAGTCCCGGCCAGATCCCCGTCACCCGCGGCCCGTCGCCCGCGTCATGCACCGCGACGGTGACCTTCCATCCGCCCTTGCGCAACGCCGGCTGCAACACCCGCAGCAATTCCAGATCGGCTTTCGCGCCCGCGATCCGCCATTGCCGCTCGAGCGCCTGCGCGAGGCGCTGGAAATCGCCCTCGGGGCGGTGCATGTCGGGCTCCTCGACCTCGACATAGACGGGGCGCGTGGCCGCATCCATTTCCATCACCCGTTCCGAGGCGGCCTTGCGCACCACCTGCTTGTGCACCTGGCTCTCGGGCGGCACGTCGATCACCACGTCGTCCAGGATCTCCGCCTGACAGCCCAGCCGTCGGCCCGGCTTCAGCCCGCGCACCCGGTCGTAGCGTTCCTCGACGGCGTTCACCGGGCTGAGCGCATCGGCCTCGACATGCAGCCCGTGCTTGGGAAAATCGCCATAGGAGGGCGCGATCTGGCATTTCGAGCAGATCCCGCGCCCGCCGCAGACCGAGTCCAGATCTACCCCGAGCTTGCGTGCAGCCGCGAGCACCCGCGTGCCGCGCGCCACCCGGCCGCGCTTGCCCGAGGGGGTAAAGATCACCTGCACGTCGTCGCTCATGTCACGCTCCCGGTTCGTCCGCCGCTACCCCCCCGTATCTATTGCCCCCGCGCGCCCGAGCAAAGCCCGCAACCGACCCGGCAGGTTGAGAAATCGTCATGAAGATCATGCGCGCGGGTCAGCGGGCGGGGGACCGGCCGGAAAACGGGCCACACGCGCCGTTCACGCGGGAGCGATCGCGACCATTGCCCTCGCCGCGTGCGGGCTCTATCTAGATGCGCCATGAAGATATTGTTTTTAGGCGATGTCATGGGCCGCGCGGCACGCGCCGCGATCGCCGCCCGCCTGCCGAAAATTCGCGAGGACTGGGGCCTCGATTTCGTCGTGGTCAACGGCGAGAACGCCTCGGGCGGGATGGGCCTGACCGGCGATCACGCGAAGCTCCTGCTCGAGGCAGGGGCCGATGTGGTCACGCTGGGCGATCACGCCTTCGACCAGAAGGACATGATGCGCTTCATCGAGACCGAGCCGCGCATCATCCGCCCCGTCAACTACGCCAAGGAAGCGCCGGGCAAGGGCGCGCGGGTCTTCTCGGACCGGCGCGGACGCAAGGTGCTCGTGGCGCAGGTGCTGGGCAACGTGTTCATGAAACGCGCCTTCGACGATCCCTTCTCGGCGATCGAGACCGAGCTGAAACGCTTTCCGCTGGGCGGCGCGGTGCAGGCGGCGCTCGTCGATATCCATTGCGAGGCCACCTCCGAGAAGATGGCGCTGGGCCACTGGTGCGACGGGCGCGCCTCGGTCGCCGTCGGCACCCATACCCATGTGCCCACGGGCGACGCGCAGATCCTCGAGGGAGGCACCGCCTACCTGACGGATGCGGGCATGTGCGGCGATTACAATTCGGTCATCGGCATGGAGAAGGCCGAGCCGATGCGCCGCTTCGTCACCGGCATGGCGCGCGACCGCTTCAGCCCGGCGCGCGGCGAGGTCACGCTTTGCGGGTTCTATGTCGAGACCGACGACCGCACCGGCCGGGCCAAGCGCGCCGAGGCGATCCGGGTCGGCGGCCGGCTCGCGCAGGTATCCCCGCTTTGACGATCGGCGTCCGCCCGTGCCGAGGCGCCCGGCAAAGACCTGAAACCGCGCCCGAGCCGGGCCACGGCGCGCTTGCCCGTTCGCGCGTCCCTTGTAGTATCGGCCCGAAGCGTCTGCGCGAGATCGAGACATGATCCGACTGCCCCTTTCCGAGACCGGCACGGCGATTGCCGCGCTGCTGGTCGTGGCCTGGATGTTCGCGATGTTCCTGCGCGAACGCTGGCCCCCCGAGGTCACCGCGATCGCCGGGGCCGCGCTGATGCTGGTCTTCGGGCTCGTTCCCTATCCCGACGCGGCGGCGGTGCTCTCGAACCCCGCGCCCTGGACCATCGCCTTCATGTTCCTCATCATGGGGGCGCTCGTGCGCACCGGCGCGCTCGACGCGATGACGCGCTACGCGGAGTCGCATATCGACGCGAACCCGAAACTCACCATCCTGCTGATGTTCGTCATCACCATGTTCGCGAGCGCGGTGATGAACAACACGCCCGTCGTCGCGGTGATGATCCCGGTCTTCATCCAGGTGGCGCGCAAGCTCAACATCTCGCCGTCGCGTTTCCTGATGCCGCTGAGCTACGTCACGGTGATGGGCGGCATGATTACCCTGATCGGCACCTCGACCAACATCCTCGTCGACGGCGTGGTGCGCGCCCGCGGCATCGAGCCCTTCTCGATCTTCGAGATCGCACCGATCGGCCTCGCGGTCTGCATCACCGGGGGCGCGTTCATGGCGCTCTTCGCGCCGCGCCTGCTGGCGCATCGGCAATCGCTTTCCTTCCTGCTCGGCGACCGTCCGAAGATGAAATATTTCACCGAGGTCGCGATCCCCGAGGAATCGGGCCTGATCGGCATCCCCGTGCTCGAGACCGATGTCTTCAAGCGCGAAGGCGTCCGCGTGGTCGACGTGCTGCGCGGCGACGCCTCGCTGCGGCGCAACCTCGAAACGGTGGAGCTGATGGCCGGCGACCGGGTCGTGCTGCGCTCCGAGATGGAAGAGCTTCTCGGCATGCAGCAGAACCGCGATCTGCGGATGGTGGACAAGCTGTCCTCGGTGCGCACCGAGACGGTCGAGGTGCTGATCTCGCCCGGCTGCCGGATGATCGGTCAGCGGCTGGGCGACATGCGCCTGCGCCGCCGCTACGGCGTCTATGTGCTCGCAGCCCATCGCCGGAACCAGAATATCGGCCGCCAGCTCGACGATCTGGTGGTGGTGGTGGGCGACACGCTGCTCCTTGAAGGCGCGCCCGAGGATATCGCGCGCCTCGCCGCGGACATGGATCTCGTCGATGTCTCGAAACCCCAGGCCCGCGCCTATCGCCGCACGCATATGCCGATTGCGGCAGGCGCGCTGGCCGCCGTCGTCATTCTCGCCGCGCTCGGGGTCGCCCCGATCCTCGCCCTCGCGATGGTCGCCGTGGCGGGGATCCTCGTGCTGCGCTGCATCGACACCGACGAGGCCTTCACCTTCATCGAGGGGCGGCTGCTCGCGCTGATCTTCGCGATGCTCGTCGTCGGGGTCGGGCTCGAGAAATCGGGCTCGGTGCAGCTCATCGTCGACGGGGTGGCGCCGCTTCTCAAGGTCCTGCCCCCGCAGGCGGCGCTGATCGCCGTGTATTTCCTCGGCCTCATCATGACCGAACTGCTGTCGAACAACGCGGTCGCGGTGATCTACACGCCGATCGCGATCTCGCTCGCCTCCGCGCTCGGGCTCGATCCGCGCCCCTTCGCCGTGGCGGTGATGTTCTCCGCCTCGGTCGCCTTCGCCACGCCGATCGGCTACCAGACCCATATGATGGTCTACGGTCCGGGCGGCTACAAATTCACCGATTTCCTGCGTCTCGGGATCCCGATGGATATCGTCACCGGCCTCACCGCCTGTTTCCTGATCCCGCTGGTCTGGCCCTTCTGAAGGAGTAACACCCCATGCGTGCCGCCCTGATCCTGCCGCTTGTCCTTGCCGCCTGTGCGGGCGGGATGCGCGCGCCCTCCTGGCCCGATGACGTGAGCTTTCGCGGCGATGTGATGCGGGTGTCGTTCAATGACGGCACCCGCTGCTCGGCGAGCGCCGCCCAGGGCACCGGTACGCTCGGCGATTGCCGCTACCCGCTCCACTACCGGATCGAGGATTTCCGCCCGAGCCATCTGGCGGGCGTGCCGGGGATCGGCGGGCTCTTCCAGCCCTATGCGCGCGTCGTGCTCAGCGACGCTTCGGGCCGGAGCTGGAGCTTCCGCACGCCGCGCCCGATCGCCACGCGCGACCAGGGCGACGGGACGCTCGTGACGCCCTGAACCGCTGCGGCCTTGCCCCGCCCCCCCGATCCGCTCTATATCGAGCCCGATTTCGCGAATATCCGAACGGAGATACCCATGGCAGGCCATTCCAAATGGGCCAATATCCAGCACCGCAAGGGCAAGCAGGATGCGGCGCGCTCGAAGATGTTTTCCAAGCTCTCGAAAGAGATCACGGTCGCTGCGAAGATGGGTGACCCCGATCCCGAGAAGAACCCGCGTCTGCGTCTGGCGGTCAAGGCCGCCAAGTCGCAATCCATGCCCAAGGACGTGATCGAACGCGCGATCAAGAAATCGCAGGCGGGCGATGGCGACGAATATACCGAGATGCGCTACGAGGGCTACGGCCCGAACGGCATCGCGATCATCGTCGAGGCGCTGACCGACAACCTCAACCGCACCGCGTCGAACGTGCGCTCGACCTTCACCAAGCATGGCGGCAATCTCGGCACGACCGGCTCGGTGAGCTTCATGTTCGACCATGTCGGCGAGATCACCTACGACGCCTCTGCGGGCGATGCCGACACGGTGATGATGGCCGCGATCGAAGCCGGCGCCGAGGATGTCGAGAGCGACGACGAGGGCCACTGGATCTACTGCCCGATGGAGGACCTCTCGGAGGTCTCCGAAGCGCTCGAGGCCGAGCTGGGCGAGGCCAATGAGGCCAAGCTGGTCTGGAAGCCCCAGAACCGCACCGAGGTCGATCTCGAGACCGCGCAGAAGCTGATGAAGCTGATCGACACGCTCGAGGACGATGACGACGTGCAGTCGGTCACCGCCAATTTCGACGTGCCCGAGGAGGTCGCGGCTCAGCTCTGAGCGACCCGGACGGACGGAATGCGAAAGGCGCCCCGCGGGGCGCCTTTTTTCATCGGCGGGAGGGAGCGCGGGCAGTGCCCACCCCCGATCTCACCCTTTCAGCGCATAGCGGTCGGTCTCCTCGAAGACGTCGATCGCCTTCGTCCCGGCCTTGATCCGCGCGCCATGCGGCATGCCCGCGGGGATCGAATAGCTGTCGCCGGGCCGATAGATCCGGGTCTCGTCGCCGATCGTCAGTTCCAGCTCGCCTTCCAGGACCGTGCCCCATTGCGCGCGATGCGCATGGGTCGGCAGATCGAAATCCTCGAGGAAGGTGAGAAAGACCACGAGCCCGCTCTCGGACACGACCGCACGGCCCTGAACCACATCCTCGGGGAAGGGCAGGTCGAGGGCGGGAAAATTCCGGATGAAATCGGGCAGGTCCATGGCGTGTCCTCATCTGTGCGCCCCGCGTCGCGACCGGGCTTCGTGCGGCACTATCGGCCGCCGTGCCCGGCTTGGCAATCACCCGGGCGGGGAGGGGACCCCAAGCCGATTGCGCGCCCGTCCCGGTTCTGAGACAAACGGAGACGGGATTGCGGGAAGGACCGAGAGATGCAGGCCGCGCTTTTCGATACGTTCGGGACGGTGGTGGATTGGCGCCGCGGCATCGCCCGCGAGGTGGCCACGCTCTTCGAGCGCCACGGCGTCACCGACCTTGATCCCTTCGCGATGGCCGATGCCTGGCGCGCGCGCTACGCGCCCTCGATGGCCGAGGTGCGGGCGGGGCGACGCCCCTTCGTGCCGCTCGATCTGCTCCATCGCGAAAACCTCGAAGCCGCGCTGTCGCTCTGCGGCGTGGACCCGGCGATCTTCCCCTCCGAGGAACTCGACGCGCTCAATCTCGCCTGGCACCGGCTCGATCCCTGGCCCGATGCGATCGAGGGGCTGACCCGGATCAAGGCCCGCCTGATCGTCGCGCCGCTCTCGAACGGCAATCTGCGGCTCCTGCTCGACATGGCCAAGCGCGCGGGCCTGCCCTGGGACGCGATCATGGGCGCCGAGCTGGTGCGCGCCTACAAGCCCGATCCCGAGGCCTATCTCGGCTCCGCGCGGCTTCTCGATCTCGACCCGTCCGAGATCGTGATGGTCGCCGCCCATAACGACGATCTGGCCGCCGCGCGCACCTGCGGGATGCGCACCGCCTTCGTGCTGCGCCCGCACGAGCACGGGCCGGGCCAGAACACCGATCTCGCCCCGGAACAGGATTGGGATTTCGTCGCCGCCGATCTGTGCGATCTGGCCGCGCAGCTCGGTGCCTGAGGCTCAGAGCGCGAGGCTGCGCTGAGCCTCGCCCTCCCGGTCCGCAGACCCCGCCGGTTTGCGCGCCTGCACCACCAGCCCCCAGATCGGCGCGCCCCGGTCCTGACGCAGCACCGCGCGGGTGATATGCGCCTCGAACCCCGCCTCGGCCAGAAGCGCGGCCAGATGCGGCTCGGAATGGGCATAGCGGCGGCTCTCGCGCAGCACATAGGCCTCCGCGCCCTCATGCGCCTCGACGGTGAAGGCGAAGCGTCCCTCGGGCGCGAGCGCCTGCGCCACCCAGCCCACGATCCGCTCGAGCGCGCCCAGATAGGCGAAGACATCCGCCGCCGTGATCAGGTCCCATCGCGCGGGCGCGGGGGAGAGCGCCGAGAGATCGCGCTTCTCCAGCCGGTCGTAGATCCCCTTCGCCTCGGCTTCGCGCAGCATCTCGGCCGAGATGTCCCAGCCCTCGAGCTCATCGGCCCCCGCGCGCAACTCCACCCCCATCAGCCCGGTCCCGCAGCCCAGGTCGAGCACCCGCCCGTAAGGCGCCGTCAGCCCGCCCGCGAGCAACTCCGGCGCCCGGTAGTCGAGCTTGTCCAGAAGCGCCGTCTCGAACTCGGAGGCGTATTGATCGAAGAGTGTCTCGACGAAGGCCGCCGGCATCGCATCGGCCAGCGTGCGCTCGCGCAGCAGATCGCGGCGCAGGCTCGCGCCCAGCCGGTCGGCCGGATCGGCCATGATCGCGGCCTCGAAAGCCTCCGCCGCGCCCGCGAGCCCCGCTTCGGCCCGGATCTCGCCCAGCCGGCACCAGCCCGCCGCCCAGCCGGGCACAAGCTCCAGCGCCTGCGCATAGAGATCGCAGGCCGCCGCCGGGTCCTCGGGCAGAAGCGCCTCGGCATAATCGGCACGACGATCGGCGATCAGGTCGCCGGACGACATCGAAACAGGGATCATCGGTTTTTTCGGAAAATCTGGCGCGGGGCCCTCTGCCCGCGTCGCGCGATTTACGCCTTTTTGCGCAACGGTCAAGAGGGCCCGTCACCCGCCCCGTCAGCCAAGGAGCACCTCGCGCGCCGCCGCGCGGATCGCACGGCTGAGCGGCGCGAGCGGCGCCTTCAGCCGGCGCAGGCTCTGCCAATGCAGCGGCACGTCGATCGGCGCCTGCCCGATGCGTTCGAGCGCGCCGCTCGCGAGATGTCCGCGCACCAGCACCTCGGGATTGAGCCCCCAGCCGAGCCCCAGCAGCGTCGCGGTGACGAAACCCTCGGTCGAGGCGATCCGGTGGCTCGCGAGGCCCACCGGCCCGCCGCAGATCATCGCCGCCCAATCCTCCTGCAGACGGTCCTTGGCGTTGAATTGCAGCGCCGGCGCGTCGCTCAGGCTCTCGCGGTTCAGCCCGGCGCGGAAATGGCGCGCGACGAAATCCGGGCTCGCCGTCGCGACATAGCGCAGCCGCCCGAGCGCGACCGTGTCGCAGCCCGCCACCGGCCCCGGATCGGAGGTGATCGCGGCCACCACCTCGCCGCGATGCAGCCAGTGCGCCGAATGGTCCTGATCGTCGATCACCAGATCGAAGCGCATCCCCGTCACCTGCGCCAGCGCCGGCAGCACCCAGGTCGCGAGACTGTCCGCATTGACCGCGATGCGCAAAACGGGCGGCGCCTCGGCGGGTGCGAGCGTGGCCTCCAGCAGCGCCACCTCGCGCAGGTGTCGGATCAGCCGCGCCCCGTCCTCGGTCGCGCGGCAGGGCGCGCCGCGGATCACCAGCACCGTACCCATCCGCTCCTCGAGCGCGCGGATGCGTTGCGAGACGGCCGGCTGCGTCACCCCGAGCCGCGCGGCGGCGGCCTCGAAGCTTCCGGTTTCGATCACGGTGGCGAGCGCGTCGAGCGCGCGATAGTCCAGCATAAGTTCATCTTATTCAGGATCAGATTAATTAAGTTGAACTTATCCGTCCCGCCCGCCAGAAGAAAGCCGCGAAACCCCGGGGGGACGATCATGGCCTTTCTCGCAGGACTGAAACTCGGCCTCGGCCTGATCGTCGCGATCGGCGCGCAGAACGCCTTCGTGCTGCGCCAGGGGCTGCGGCGCGAGCATGTCTTCGCGGTGGCGCTGTTCTGCGCGCTCTCCGATGCGGTGCTGATCGCGCTCGGCGTCTCGGGCTTCGCACTGGCGAGCGGTGCGCTGCCCTGGCTCCCCGAGGCGCTGCGCTGGGGCGGGGTCGCCTTCCTGGGCTGGTATGCGCTGCGCTCGCTCATCGCCGCGATCCGGGGCGGCGAGCATCTCGAGGCCGGGCGCGGCGCCGCGCCGAGCCTGCGCGCGGTGCTGGCCACCGTCGCCGCCTTCACCTGGGCCAACCCCCATGTCTGGCTCGACACGGTGGTGCTGCTGGGGGCGGTCTCGGCGCAGTTTCCCGGCGCGCGGTTCGGTTTCGCCTCGGGCGCGATCACCGCCTCCTTCCTGTTCTTCTTCGCGCTCGCCTATGGCGCGCGGCTTCTCGCGCCGCTCTTCGCCCGCCCCGAGGCCTGGCGCGTGCTCGATGCGGGCATCGCGCTCCTGATGGGATCGCTCGCCTGGCGCCTCGCCGCGGGCGCGCTGTAACGGATACAATCACGCCCCTTGATCCTTGCGCGAATTGCGCGTCCAAGAGAGCCCATGATCGCGCATGAGCCCCCCGACAAACCGCTGATCGGCATCCTGTGGATGCTGGCGACGACGCTGTGCTTCGTGCTGGTCAACATCATCGTGCATGCTCTCGGCGAGGGGGTGCCAGCCGCGCAATCGGCCTTCGTGCGCTTTCTCTGGGGGCTCGTCTTCTTCGCCCCGGCGCTGGTGCGGATCCTGCGCCGCAGCTATCCGGGCAAGGTCTGGGCGCTGTTCGGCCTGCGCGGCATGTTCCACGCGCTCGCGGTGGGGCTGTGGTTCTTCGCGATGGCGCGCACGCCGATCGCGGACGTCACCGCGATCAACTATCTCAACCCGATCGTGGTGACGGTGGGCGGCGCGCTTTTGTTCGGCGAGGGGCTGGCCTGGCGGCGGATCTCGGCGGTGATCGTGGCGCTGATCGGGGCGGTGATCATCCTGCGCCCGGGGATGCGCGCGATCGAGCCGGGCCATGTCGCCCAGCTGGGTGCGGCGCTCTTCTTCGGCGGCGCCTATCTCGCGGCGAAAAGGCTTACCGATTTCGTCCCCGCGAGCACCGTGGTCGCGATGATGACGCTGGTGGTGACGGCGGCGCTGGCGCCGGTCGCGCTCTGGCAATGGCAGCCGATCTCGCTTTCGGAGGTGCTCTGGCTCGGCGCGGTGGCGATCTTCGCGACGGGCGGGCATTACTGCATGACCCGCGCCTTCGCCGCCGCCCCGGTGACGGTGACCCAGCCGGTGATCTTCCTGCAACTGGTCTGGGCGGCGCTTTCGGGCTGGGCCTTCTTCGACGAGCGGCCCGATCCCTTCGTGCTGCTGGGCGGCGCGATCATCATCGCCGCGGTGAGCTACATGACCTGGCGCGAGGCGCAGGTGAAGAAACGCGCGATCACCCCGCCCGCGCCGGCCACCAAGATCTGAGACCGGCGCGCCCGGCCCGGCGCGGGGACGCTCCGCGGGGGATATTTGAGGCATTTGGAAGCGGGCGCGACGCCGGGCTTCCAAATGCTCGAAATATCCCCGCCGGAGGCATCCTCACTGGCCGTGCGCGCCGCCCTGCGGGTCGATGAGCCGGGTGATGACGCCCTCGCGGGTCACCAGGCGCCCGTCGGTGAGCGGCACGACCGCTTCGGTCCGCAACCGCTCCATCACCGCGCGCACCGGCGCATCGGGCGGCATCGGCGCGCCCGCGGCGCTGGCCATCGGGGTGCCGGGCGGGTCGGCGAGGTCTTCCGCGGTCAGCACGCCGAGCGGGTTCATATGGGCGACGAAATCGGCGACATAGGCATTGGCGGGCCGGGCGATGATCTCGCGCGCGGTGCCGCATTGCACGATCCGCCCGCCATCCATCAACGCGATCCGGTTGCCGATCTTGAAGGCCTCGTCGAGATCGTGGCTGACGAAGATGATCGTGCGCCTGAGCGTGTCCTGCAATTCGAGCAGCTCGTCTTGCAGCTTGGTGCGGATCAGCGGGTCGAGCGCGGAGAAGGGCTCGTCCATCAAGAGGATCGGCGCGTCGGTGGCGAAGGCGCGGGCGAGCCCCACGCGCTGCTGCATGCCGCCCGAGAGCTCGGCGACCTGTCGTTCGGCCCAGTCCGCGAGGCCCACCAATTCAAGCTGGGCATCGACCTTTTCGCGGCGCTCGGATTTGCTCATTCCCGCCAGTTCGAGACCGAGCCCCACATTCTCGCGCACGGAGCGCCAGGGCAGCAGGCCGAATTGCTGGAACACCATCGCGATCCTGGTCAGCCGCATCCGGCGCAGGGTGGCGGGATCGGCATGGGTGACGTCGACGAGGCCGTCTCCGTCCTGCACCTCGACCTTGCCGCGCGCGACCGGGTTGAGCCCGTTGACCGCGCGCAGAAGCGTCGATTTGCCCGAGCCGGAGAGGCCCATCAGCACGAGGATCTCGCCCTCGGGCACCTCGACCGAGCAGTCATGCACGCCGAGCACCTGGCCCGTGCGTTCCTGGATCTCCTCGCGGGTGAGGCCCTGATCCATCAGCGGCAGGGCCTCGTGCGGATCGTCGCCGAAGACGATCGAGACATTGTCGAAGCGGACGGCGGTTCTGGGAGTGGTCCGGGTCATTTCGAGCCTCCCCGGCGCAGCATGCGGTCGAGAATGATCGCGACCACGACGATGACGAAGCCCGACTCGAAGCCGAGCGCGGTATTGACGGTGTTGAGCGCGCGCACGACCGGCACGCCGAGCCCGTCGGCGCCGACCAGCGCCGCGACCACCACCATCGAGAGCGAGAGCATGATGGTCTGGTTCAGCCCCGCCATGATCTGCGGCGTGGCGAAGGGCAGTTCCACCTTCCACAGGAGCTGGTTCTTCGTCGCGCCGAAGGCCTGGGCCGCCTCGCGCAGCGTGTCGGGGGTCGAGGCGACGCCCAGATGGGTGAGCCGGATCGGCGCGGGCAGCACGAAGATCACCGTCGCGATCAGCCCGGGCACCATGCCGATGCCGAAGAACACGATCGCGGGGATCAGGTAGACGAAGGCGGGCAGGGTCTGCATCAGGTCGAGCACCGGCTGGATCACCGCGTAGAGGCGCGGGCGATGGGCGGCGGCGATGCCGATCGGCACGCCGATCCCCATGCACACGACGCAGGCCGCGATCACCAGGGTCAGGCTCTCGGTGGTTTCCTCCCAGTAGCCCTGGTTGAGGATGAAGAGGAAGCCCGCGACGACGAGGACCGCGATCTTCCAGCTGCGCTGGAGCGCGTAGGCGAGCGCCGCGAAGGTCGCGATCACCAGGAGCGGCGGCGGGCTTTGCAGGACCCAGAGCGTCGCGTCGATCAGCGCCTGAAGCGCGACCGAGAGCGCATCGAAAAGCGGCGCCGCATGGTCCTGCAGCCAGTCGATCACCGCCCGGGCGGTGCGTCCCACGGGGAGTTTCGTGTCGGTCAGCCAGTTCATTGCCTGTCCCTTGTCAGTTCTTCTTCTTGCGCGCCGCGATCGCGTCGAAGGCGACCTGAGATTGCGGCGTTCCGGTCTCCGGGTCGAGGCGCGTCACGCGCAGCACGAGGCCCGGATCGGGGGCGTATTCCTTCAGGAAAGCGCTTTGCAGCTTGCCCATGTCGATGCGTTCGACGACCTGCCAGGCCGGGTAGCTGCACGCACCGATATGCACCTCGCCGGTGCCGAGATAGCGATAGGTGACGGTGCCGTTGCGTTCGGTCTCGCCGACGATGACGAGGGTCACCTTGCTTTGCCATTCGCCAGTTTCGGGCAGGCTCGCGAGGCTTTGCGGATCGGCGTCGTAGCGCAGCTCGAAGCGGCGCCCGCTCATCTCCTGGAGGGTGACGGCGAGCGGATGGGCATAGGTTTCGCGCTTGGGCGGCAGGCCGGTCGCGGAGTCGTCGGCGCGATAGGAGGTGAGGGCGCCGTCCTCGAACCGGTAGGCCATCGCCATTTGCGGGGCGTCGCGCGTGAGCGTGATGCCCGCCCCCGCGAGGTCGCTCGCGGCGGGGCAGGGCGGGGTGGCCGGCTCGGCGGCCTGTGCCGTCTGCGCCGCGAGCGCGAGCACAAACGCCGCGCCGAGAGGGGCGCGGCGCCGGGGGCGCCCGGCGCGCGGGGCCGGGGCCCGTTGCGCCGCGCGCCGCGTGAGCGAGGGGAGGCTCACGAGTTCAGCGCGTCTTCGACCGCCTGGCGGGCATCGCCGCCATCGAGGGTGGTCACGCCCTCGAGCCAGGCTTCCCAGGTCGCGGGATGCGCCTTGAGCCAGGCTTTCGCGGCGGCCTTCGGATCTTCGTTGTCATCGAGGATCTTGCCCATGATCTCGTTTTCCATCGCGAGCGAGAAATTCAGGTTCGAGACGAGCTTGCCGGGGTTCGGGCAGTCCTGCACGAAGCCCTTGCGCACATTGGTCATCACCTGCGCGCCGCCGTAATCGGGGCCGAAATAATCGTCGCCGCCGGTCAGGTAGGTGATCTTGAAATTCGAGTTCATCGGGTGCGGCTCCCAGGCGAGGAACACGATCGGCTTGCCGGCCTTGTCGGCGCGCGCGACCTGCGCGAGCATCCCCTGCTCGGAGCTTTCCTTCAGGTCGAAGCCCTTGAGGTCGAAGGCGTTCTTCTCGATCATGTCGAGGATCAGGCGGTTGCCGTCATTGCCGGGCTCGATGCCGTAGATCTGGCCGTCGAGATCGTCCTTGTGTTTGGCGATATCGGCGAAATCGTGGATGCCGAGCTTGTCGCCGGCCGCGTTGGTGGCGAGGGTGTATTTCGCGCCTTCGAGGTTCACGCCGAGCGTCTCGACCGTGCCGTCTTTCTCGTAGGGTTCGATATTGGCGGCCATCGAGGGCATCCAGTTGCCGAGGAACACATCGACATCGCCTTTCGACAGCGCCTCGTAGGTCACCGGAACCGAGAGGACCTTGGTGTCGGTCTTGTAGCCGAGCGCCTCGAGGATCGTGGTCGCGACCGCGGTGGTCGAGGTGATGTCGGTCCAGCCGACATCGGAGAAGGTGACGGAGGAGCAGTCGGCCGCCTGGACGGGTGCGGTGCTCGCGATGCCGAGCGAAAGCGCAGCCCCCAGAGCGAGGAGGGTGGAACGTAGCTTCATATTTTTCTCCCTGTGCCAGCGTCGAAAAACCGCAGGATGCGGTTGTTGATTGACGAGTCAATAAACATGTCCTAGCTCGACATGCAAGGAAACCGCCCGGGGACGAAACCACCATGCCGAAGCTTGGAGCAGAGCCTATACGCCGCGCCGCGCTGGTGAAAGCGACGATTGAGACCGTCGGCGAGGCCGGATCGCTCGATGTCACGGTCGCGCAGATCGCGCGGCGCGCGGGCATGTCGTCGGCGCTGGCACATCATTATTTCGGCTCGAAGGAGCAGATCTTCCTCGCCGCGATGCGCGCGATCCTGTCGATCTACGGGGCGGAGGTGCGCGGCGCGCTGGCGACCGCGCGCGCCCCGCGCGACCGGGTGCGGGCGGTGGTGATGGGGTCTTTCGCGGCCGGCTCGTTCCGGCACGAGGCGATCGCGGCCTGGCTGAACTTCTACGTTCTCGCGCAGTCGAGCGCCGATGCGCGCCGGCTGCTGCATGTCTATCAGCGTCGCCTGCGTTCGAACCTGGTGCACGGGCTGCGACCGCTGGTGGGCGCGCGGGCCGGGGCCGTGGCCGAGGGCTTGGGCGCGCTGATCGACGGGGTCTATATCCGCGCCGCGCTGGTGGGGGGCGAGCCCGACCGGGACGCCGCCTGCGATCTGGTGCTGGCGCATCTGGAAAAGGAATTGGAGGGCGTGCAATGAGAGCGCAACCGAAGGCGAGCCATTTCGTCAATGGCGCGTGGATGGAAGACGAGGCGGGCGACGCGCTGATCGTCACCTATCCCGGCACCGGCGAGGTGATCGCGAAGCTGCATGCGGCGACGCCCGCGGTGATCGACGCCGCGATCGAAGGCGCCGTGCAGGCGCAAAAAGACTGGGCCGCGCTGCGCCCGGTCGAGCGGGGGAGGGTTCTGACCCGTGCCGTCGCGATCATCCGCGAGCGCGCCGAGGAACTGGCGCAGCTCGAGACGCTCGATACCGGCAAGCCGATTCAGGAGACCCGCGAGGCCGATTGGCCCTCGGGGGCCGAGGCGCTGGAATATTTTGCGGGGCTCGCGCCGACGCTGACCGGCGAGACGATGCCGCTGGGCGGCGATTTCGCCTATACGATCCGCGAGCCGCTGGGCGTCTGCGCCGGGATCGGGGCGTGGAACTACCCGAGCCAGATCGCCTGCTGGAAGGCGGCGCCGGCGCTGTCGACCGGCAATGCGATGGTGTTCAAACCCTCCGAGATGACGCCGCTGGGCGCGTTGAGACTGGCCGAGATCTTCATCGAGGCGGGGATGCCCGCGGGCGTGTTCAACGTGGTCCAGGGCTTCGGGCCGGTGGGCGCGGCGCTCTCGAGCGATCCGCGGATCGCAAAAGTGTCGCTGACCGGCTCGGTGCCGACGGGCCGGAAGGTCTATCAGGCGGCGGCTGCGGGCATGAAGCATGTCACGATGGAGCTGGGGGGCAAGTCCCCGCTGATCGTTTTCGAGGATGCCGATCTGGAAAGCGCGATCGGCGCGGCGATGCTGGGGAATTTCTATTCCTCGGGGCAGATCTGCTCGAACGGGACGCGGGTCTTCGTGCAGAAGGGGATCAAGGAGGCGTTCCTCGCACGGCTGAAGGAGCGCACCGAAAAGATCGTCGCGGGCGATCCGCTCGACGAGGCCACGCAATTCGGCCCGCTGATCTCGGCGGCGCAGTTCGACAAGGTGATGTCCTATATCGAGACCGCGAAGGATGAGGGCGCGCGGCTGGTCTGCGGCGGCTCGGCGGGCAATGAGGGGCCGCTTTTCGTGCAGCCCACGGTCTTTGCCGATGTGACCGACGCGATGACCATCGCGCGCAAGGAGATCTTCGGTCCGGTGATGTCGGTGCTCGAATTCGAGACCGAAGAGGACGTGATCGCGCGCGCCAACGACACGCAGTTCGGCCTCGCGGCGGGGGTCTTCACCGGCGATCTGGCGCGCGGGCACCGCGTTGTCGGCCAGCTTCAGGCGGGCACCACCTGGATCAACGCCTATAACCTCACCCCGGTCGAGATGCCCTTCGGCGCGGTGAAGCAATCGGGATTCGGGCGCGAGAATTCGCGCGCAGCGGTCGAGCACTACACCCAGCTCAAGTCGGTCTATGTGGGCATGGGGCCGGTCGAGAGCCCTTACTGAGACACGCCGGGAGAGGCCGGGGGGCTGTCTGCCCCCCGGACCCCCCGAGGATATTTTCGTCAAGAGGAAGATGATGGCGCAGGCTGCGGAATTCGTGATCGTTGGAGCGGGCTCGGGCGGCTCGGCGCTGGCCTATCGGCTGGCGGAAGCGGGGCGCGAGGTTCTGGTGATCGAGCATGGCGGCTCGGATGCGGGACCGTTCATCCAGATGCCGGGCGCGCTGAGCTATCCGATGAACATGCCGGTCTATGACTGGGGTTTCGCCTCGGAGCCCGAGCCGGGGCTCGGCGGGCGCCGCCTCGCGACGCCGCGCGGCAAGGTGCTGGGCGGCTCCTCGAGCATCAACGGCATGGTCTATGTGCGCGGTCATGCGCGCGATTTCGACCATTGGGAGGAAAGCGGCGCGCGGGGCTGGGGCCATGCCGATGTGCTGCCCTATTTCAAGCGGATGGAGCACTGGCACGGCGGCGAGAGCGAATGGCGCGGGCGCGCCGGGCCGCTCCATGTGACCCGCGGGCCGCGCGCCAATCCGCTCTTCGACGCTTTCGTCGAGGCGGGGCGGCAGGCGGGCTACCCGGTGACCGACGACTACAACGGTGCGCGGCAGGAAGGCTTCGGCCCGATGGAGGCGACGATCTGGAGGGGGCGGCGCTGGTCGGCGGCCAATGCCTATCTGCGTCCGGCACGAAAGACCGGAAAGCTGCGCATCGTGCGGGCGCTGGCGCGGCGGGTGGTGTTCGAGGGCACCCGCGCGGTGGGGGTCGAGGTCGAGCGCAAGGGCCGGATCGAGGTGATCCGCGCCGGCCGCGAGGTGGTGCTGGCGGCAAGCTCGATCAACACGCCGAAGCTGCTGATGCTCTCCGGGATCGGCCCGGCGGAGCATTTGCGGGCGCGCGGCGTCGAGGTGCTGGCGGACCGGCCCGGCGTGGGCGGCAACCTGCAGGACCATCTCGAGGTCTATATGCAATTCGCCGCGCGGGAGCCGGTCACGCTCTTCAGGTATTGGAACCTCGCGGGCAAGGCCTGGGTGGGTGCGCAATGGCTGTTCTCGAAGGGCGGCGTGGGCGCGTCGAACCAGTTCGAGGCCTGCGGCTTCATCCGTTCCGATGCCGGGATCGATTATCCCGATATCCAGTATCATTTCCTGCCCATCGCGGTGCGCTATGACGGCAAGGCCGTGGCCGAGGGGCATGGCTTCCAGGCGCATGTCGGGCCGATGCGGTCGAAATCGCGCGGCACGGTGCGGCTGCGCTCGGACGATCCCGCGGCCAAGCCCGAGATCCGGTTCAACTACATGAGCCATCCCGACGACTGGACGGAGTTCCGCAAATGCGTCCGGCTGACGCGGGAGATCTTTGCCCAGCCCGCGATGGCGGGGCATGTGAAGCACGAGATCCAGCCCGGACCGGCGGTCGAGAGCGACGAGGAGATCGACGCCTTCATCCGCGAGCATGCCGAGAGCGCCTATCATCCCTGCGGCACCGCGCGGATGGGCGCGGCGGATGACCGCGAGGCGGTGGTCGATCCCGAAGGGAGGGTGATCGGGGTCGAGGGGCTGCGGGTGGCCGACAGCTCGGTCTTTCCGCGCATCACCAACGGCAATCTCAATGCGCCCTCGATCATGGTCGGCGAGAAGATCGCCGATCATCTGCTGGGCCGCGATCCGCTGCCGCGCGAAAATCTCGAGCCCTGGGTCGCGCCGAACTGGCAGGTGGCGCAGCGCTGATCAGCCGCGCCCGGCGCCGAGGGCGAGCCGCCCCGGCCCCTGCGCCGCGAGGATCAGCAAGCCGCCCGCGACCGCCCAGTTCTTGACCACGATCGTGACCTGCCAGGGATCGGCGCGCAGCTGCCAGTGAAACCAGCTGGTGAAGAGGCAATAGCCCGCAAGCGCGAGCGCCCAGAGCTGCACCCGCGGCCCGGCGATCAGGGCGAGCCCGGCGACCAGGTTGAACGCCGCCACCGGCCAGACCAGCCAGCCGGGCAGGCCGAGCCAGCCGATCATCTCCTGCACGATCCGCGGGTCCGAGACCTTCTGGGCCGCGCCGCCGAGAAAGAGCAGGGCGATCAGGATGCGGCCTGCGAGGTTCGCGTAATCGGTCATCGGGGGTGGTCCTTCGGGAAAACGGTGGTCCGGGGCGGCGTGGGTGGTGTTCTGCCATTCCCTACGAAATCTGTTGATCTGCAGATCAGAAAACTCGATATCTTGAGTATGTTAAGGATTTGTTCATTTCTCGTTCTCATGGCGTTTCCCGCCGCTGCCGCGACTGTCTCGGGCATTCCGCGCATCGTCGACGGCGATACGCTGGTGGTGCAGAACACGCGTGTGCGGCTGTTCGGGATCGACGCGCCCGAGGCCCGCCAGCGTTGCGAGACCGGCACGGGCGGGCATTGGGCCTGCGGGGCGGCCGCGACGGCGGCGCTGCGCGAGCTGGCCGGGCAGGGGGTGCGCTGCACCGGCGCGCAGGAGGATCGCTACGGGCGGTTGATCGCGGTCTGCCGGGCGGGCGGGCGCGACATCAATGCCGAGATGGTGCGCAAGGGCGCGGCCTTCGCCTATCGCAAATATGCCCGTGACTACGTGCCCGCCGAGGAGGCCGCCCATGCCGCGCATCGCGGGATCTGGCAGGGCGCGGCGGAGCGGCCGGCGCAGGTGCGCACCGAGGCGCGCAAGGGGCAGGAGGCGCCGGGGCGCTGCGCGATCAAGGGCAATATCTCGGCGCGCGGCAAGCTCTACCATCTGCCGGGCGAGCGCAGCTATGGCGCGACCCGGATCAGCACCGCGAAGGGCGAGCGGTGGTTCTGTTCCGAGGCGGAGGCGAAAGCGGCCGGATGGCGCCACGCGGGCGGCTGATTTGACCCGTGTCAAAGCGGAGCCGCGCGGGGCGCGCTAAGGTGCTTCTGACAGTCATGAAAGGGAGACGACATGGCCAACACGCCGCATACGCTGCAAGACGAATTTCCGCATCAGGTCGAGCAGATCCACGCGCTCAAGCTGAGCGATTCGCATTTCGCCAAGCTGCTCGATCAATATGATACGCTCAACGACAAGGTTCACCGGGCCGAGACCAATATCGAGCCGATGGACAGCCTCGCCGAGACCGAGTTGCGCAAGCAGCGGGCTCTGGTGAAGGACGAGATCGCGCGGATGTTGAGTGCTGTCGCCTGAGGGGTGGCGAACGAGGGACACATCCGCGCAGAAGCGCCCCGGGACCCCGCGTCCCGGGGCGTTTTCATGCGATGTCGTAGGGCAGCAGCCCGCGATGGTCGGGATCGACCTGCAAGCGGCGCTCGAGCGGCGGCACCGAGCGCTGGTGGCAGTCCTTGCGCTCGCAGATCCGACAGGAGATTCCGATCGGCTGATAGGCCTTCGGATTGCCGAGCTCCATGTCGTCGGCATAGACGAGCCCCTTGGCGTGGCTCACCTCGCAGCCCAGGCAGATCGCGTAGCGGCGCACCGGCGCGGTGAAGGAGCCGCCCGATTTCGACACGTCGCGCGCGAGGCAGAGATAGCGCACCCCGTCGGGCGTCTCGGCGAGCTGGCGGAGGAATTTCGTCGGCGTCTCGAAGGCCTGATGCACGTTCCACAAGGGGCAGGCGCCGCCGAAGCGGGCGAATTGGAGCCGCGTGGCGGAGTGGCGCTTGGTGATCGTGCCGGCCTGGTCGACGCGCACGAAGAAGAAGGGGATGCCCTTGGCGCCCGGGCGCTGCAGCGTCGAGAGGCGGTGGGCGACCTGCTCGATCGAAGCGGAGAAGATGTCGCTGAGCCGTTCGAGGTCGTGGCGGGTCTCCTGCGCGGCCTCGAGGAAGGAGGCGTAGGGCAGCAGCGCCGCCCCCGCGAAATAATTCGCAAGGCCGATCTTGGCGATGGCGCGGGCGGTGTCGGACTGGAAGCGCGCGAGATCGAGCGTGGCTTCGAGCAGGTCGTTCTGGGTGCTCAGCGCGACCTGGTGGAGAAGCTGGAAGGCCTGCGTCGCGCGGCCCGCATGGGCATTGATCAGGATCGTGTCGTCCCTGCGTTCGCGCAGCGGTGAGATGTCGGAGAACTGAACCTCGATCCCGCGTTTCGCGAGCGTCGCGATGGCGTGGGGGATCGGGTCGAGGCGCCTGCCACCGGGGCAGGAGAACCGCTCGGCCGCGCGGTCGACCGCGTCGATGTAATTGTCGCAATAATGAAAGAAGTCGCGGACCTCTTCCCAGGGGCTCACCACCGTCTGCGCGCCGTCGCGGCCGAGCGCCTCGTCGAGCGAGGCGAGGCGTTCATGGGTCTGGCGATAGGCGCGGTGCAGCTCGAGAAAGGCACGGGCGAGGGCGGGGGCGTTCGACGCGGCAAGCCGCAGATCGGCAAGCGGCGGCGCGGCATCGGAGAAGATCGGATCGGCCAGCGCCTCGCGCATGTCGCTCACCAGCCGCTCGGCATCGCCGGCCGACAGCTCGGTCACGTCGAGGCCGAACTCGCCCGCGAGTGCCAGAACCACCTGCGCCGAGACGGGCCGGTGGTTGTTCTCCATCTGGTTGAGATAGGGCAGGGAGACGCCGAGACGTTCCGCGAAAGCCTTCTGCGTCAGCCCGAGCCGCGTGCGGGTCTCGCGCAGCTTCACCCCGGCATAGAGTTTCTGAGTCGCCATATCTCCTCCTTTTGCAAATGATTTCTTAGCTTTGCAAAGAGGAGGCGTCAATTTTCCCGTATCGCTGTGCCGGTTTGAGCGAGGGGGCGTGACCGGGCGGCGGCGCCACCTCTGTTCGCATGTTCGCAATTCGCTGAGAAATGCTTGCCAATGTTTTGCAAATTTTCTTGAATCCCCTTTGTAAGATTGTTGCGCTTGTCATAGGGTGCCGAAAATATTCGGAGGACCCTCATGAGAGACATCCTGAACGAGCTCGAGGAGCGTCGCGCGCAGGCCCGGCTCGGCGGCGGCGAGAAGCGGATCGAGGCGCAGCACAAGAAGGGCAAGCTGACCGCGCGCGAGCGCGTCGAGCTGCTGCTGGACGAGGGCTCTTTCGAAGAGTTCGACATGTTCAAGACCCATCGCTGCGCCGATTTCGGGATGGAGGAGAGCAAGCCTTACGGCGACGGCGTCGTCACGGGCTGGGGCACGGTGAACGGCCGGATGGTCTACGTGTTCTCGCAGGATTTCACCGTCTTCGGCGGCTCGCTGTCGGAAACCCATGCCGAGAAGATCTGCAAGATCATGGATATGGCGGTGCAGAACGGCGCGCCTGTGATCGGGATCAACGATTCGGGCGGGGCGCGGATCCAGGAGGGCGTCGCGTCGCTCGCGGGCTATGCGGACGTGTTCCAGCGCAACATCATGGCCTCGGGCGTGGTGCCGCAGATCAGCCTCATCATGGGGCCCTGCGCGGGCGGGGCGGTCTATTCGCCCGCGATGACCGATTTCATCTTCATGGTGAAGGACAGCTCCTACATGTTCGTCACCGGCCCCGACGTGGTGAAGACGGTGACCAACGAGATCGTCACCGCCGAGGAATTGGGGGGCGCCACCACCCATACCAAGAAGAGCTCGGTCGCCGACGGCGCCTATGAGAACGACGTGGAGGCGCTTTACGAGACCCGCCGACTGATCGACTTCCTGCCGCTGTCGAACCGCGAGAAGGCGCCGGTGCGGCCCTTCTTCGACGAGGTGGACCGGGTCGAGGCCTCGCTCGACACCCTGGTGCCGGCGAACCCCAACACGCCCTATGACATGAAGGAGCTGATCCTGAAGGTCGCGGACGAGGGCGATTTCTTCGAGATCCAGAAGGATTTCGCGGCCAATATCATCACCGGCTTCATCCGGCTCGAGGGCCAGACCGTGGGCGTGGTGGCGAACCAGCCCATGGTGCTGGCGGGCTGCCTCGATATCGACAGCTCGCGCAAGGCCGCGCGCTTCGTGCGCTTCTGCGACGCCTTCGAGATCCCGATCCTGACGCTGGTCGACGTGCCGGGCTTCCTGCCGGGCACCAGCCAGGAATATAACGGCGTCATCAAGCATGGCGCGAAGCTGCTCTTCGCCTATGGCGAGGCGACCGTGCCGAAGGTGACCGTGATCACCCGCAAGGCCTATGGCGGGGCCTATGACGTCATGAGCTCCAAGCACCTGCGCGGCGATTTCAACTATGCCTGGCCCACCGCCGAGATCGCGGTGATGGGGGCGAAGGGCGCGGTCGAGATCCTCTACCGGTCTGAACTGGGCGATGCCGAGAAGATCGCGGCGCGCACGAAGAACTACGAGGACCGCTTCGCGAACCCGTTCGTCGCGGCCGAGAAGGGCTTCATCGACGAGGTGATCCAGCCCCGCTCGACCCGGCGCCGGGTGGCGCGGGCCTTTGCGGCGCTGCGCTCGAAGAAGCTCTCCAACCCCTGGAAGAAACACGACAACATTCCGCTCTGAGGAGGGAGAGGACCGCGATGGGGGCTCGGCTGCATCGGATCTGGATCGGCCTTCTGGCCGGGCTGATGCTGCCCGCTCCCGTGATGGCGCAGGAATTGCGGGAGGTGCCCGCCGCGCCGGAATACGGGCTGTTGATGCATCCCGACGATCTCGAGCCGGGGGACGGACCCCCGGGGACTTTCGGCACCGCGATCCCGGTGCCCTCGGGGCAGAAGCTGTGGTGGGTCGACGTGATCCACACCGCCGCGGGGACGAACGGGCTGACCTACCGGTTCCGCTTCCTCGCACCGCAGATCGGGGGGCGCAGCCCGCTGAGCCCGGAGATCGCGCTGAATGATATCGAGGCGCTGTGCAACAGCTGGGTGGTGCCGCGCCTCGCAACACCGGCACCCGAGCCCGAGCAGGTGATCGTAAGCCTCTCGGACCGGATCGTGCCCTTCGGACAGGCCGCCCCCGAGGCGGTGCAATATTTCGACAGTTTCTCGGTTCAAGACGGGAAATGCATATGGGAGTTCTACTGATGGCATCAGCCGCGACCGTTCAGACCGGTGGTGCAGCCTGGCCGTTTGCCGCGCGGGCTTCGGCGATCGCGCAGCGCGCGGGCGAGGGGACGGAGCGGGCGCCGCACATGCCGGCCGCCCCGCATATATCTTACGGTTACCTAGCGGCAACTTGGCTGCGCCGGTACGCTTTTCCCGTTCGAAATCAAGAACGGGGGAGTGAAAAATGTACAAGAAATACATCATTTTGGCGGTCGGTGCCGCGGCGCTCGCAGCCTGTGCGCCCAAGCCGATGCCCGAGCCTGTCACGGCCGAGCCGGTCTATACCGGGAAATATGGCGGACCGGTCGAGACCTGCCGCCCCGCAGGCTATCTCGTGGGCAGCCAGTATCCGGTCTCCGTGCCCGATTGCCCGCAGCAATGCGCGCCCGGATCGCATCTCGTCGGGGCGACCGCTGCGCGACCTGCGGTCTGCGTGCCCGACCCGACCCATGAGGGCAGCAACGGCAACGTGCCGACCCGCACGCCCAACGACACTCCGACCGGCGCGAACGGGGCTACGACCGCTCCCTGACGTCTCGAGGCTGGCGCGTCGTCCCGGGTGTGAGCCGCGGGAGGGCGTGTCATGCTGAAGCATCGCGGATTTCCCGGGCGCCTGCCTTCGACGGATTACCAGTTCACGATCCGCCGGGCGAACAAGAAGGGCGCGACGAAGATCATCCGGCGCGAGCGCTTTGCCGACCGCGCTGCGGCCGACCGGCGGGCGGATGCGGGCTTTCTGGCCGCGCTCTGGACCCATTTCGGCGAAGAGCCCTTCGAGCGCGGCAATCTCGATGCCGGGCGACTGAGCTGGCTGTTCGGCCGCGAGGTGGTGCCGGCCGAAGACCCGTTCGATCCCGAAAGCTACGAGGCGCTTCTGCGTCTCGACGTGAAGCGCGCGCAGGCCTCCTTCCCCGAGGTCTTCGCCTCTCCGGAGGCGTTCGATTTCGGTGACGAGGACGAGGATTGGGCATGATTTCGCTGATCCTCCGGCCGGAATGGCAGCATGCTGCCGAGTTCGCGCAGGACGCGGAAAACGCCTTTGCAATCCATCGGGTGAAGGCGCAGGTTCAGGGGGCGGGTCAAACTGTCCCCACTATTCCTGACCCGCGTAAAATCCCTACCCCTTCCCTTTATCTGCGGCCTGATCTGATGGTCGGGCCGCAGTTTTTTTCCCGTGAAGGGGCGCAGGATAGGCGGTGCGACGCCGATCGACGCGCGACGGGTGCTCGTGCGGCGTTTTTGCCGTTGGCTTTTCACGGCTTCGCGATAAGATTTTGCGCAATCAGAACCGCTAACGGAGGCAGTGTCCCATGCGCAAAACCCCCCTTCTTCTTCTCGCCGCCGGGCTCGCGCTCGCAGGCTGCATGCAAACCGACGGCCAGCGCGCGCTGGCAGGCGCCGCGGGCGGCGCGATCATCGCGGATGCGACCGACAACAACGTGGTTGCCGGTGCCGCTCTGGGTGCGCTCGCGGGCACCTATTGCGACGACGCGGGCGTCTGCACCCGCTCCTACTGAGTTCGACCGCGCGGGCCTGACCGCGCGCCCACTCGACATGACCGCCATCGGGGCACGCCGCCCCGGTGGCGGTTTTTCTTTTGTCTCACAGCAAGATCACGACATGCGGGGCGGGTGGAGGCCCCTCCCGCTCCCGAAGGGAAGGACCTGACATGTTCAAGAAAATCCTGATCGCCAACCGCGGGGAGATCGCCTGCCGCGTCATCAAGTCGGCGCGCAAGATGGGGATCAAGACGGTCGCCGTCTATTCCGACGCGGACGCGCAGGCGCTCCATGTCAGGATGGCCGACGAGGCGGTCCATATCGGTCCGCCGCCCGCGAACCAATCCTATATCGTGATCGACAAGATTATGGACGCGATCCGCCAGACCGGGGCCGAGGCCGTGCATCCGGGCTATGGCTTCCTGAGCGAGAACAAGCTTTTCGCCGAGGCGCTGGAAAAGGAAGGCGTGGCCTTCATCGGCCCGCCCTCGGGCGCGATCGAGGCGATGGGCGACAAGATCACCTCGAAGAAGCTCGCGCAGGAGGCGGGGGTTTCGACGGTGCCCGGCTACATGGGGCTGATCGAGGATGCCGACGAGGCGGTGAAGATCTCGGATCAGATCGGCTACCCGGTGATGATCAAGGCCTCCGCCGGCGGTGGCGGCAAGGGGATGCGGATCGCGTGGAACGCCGAAGAGGCGCGCGAGGGCTTCCAGTCCTCGAAGAACGAGGCCGCGAACAGCTTCGGCGACGACCGCATCTTCATCGAGAAATTCGTGACGCAACCGCGCCATATCGAGATCCAGGTGCTGGCCGACAAGCACGGCAACTGCGTCTACCTGAACGAGCGTGAATGCTCGATCCAGCGCCGCAACCAGAAGGTCATCGAAGAGGCGCCCTCGCCCTTCCTTGACCCCGAGACCCGCCGCGCGATGGGCGAGCAGGCCGTGGCCCTGGCCAAGGCGGTGGATTACGCGAGCGCCGGCACGGTGGAATTCATCGTCGATGGCGAGAAGAACTTCTACTTCCTCGAGATGAACACCCGACTTCAGGTGGAGCACCCCGTCACCGAGCTGATCACCGGCATCGACCTGGTGGAGCAGATGATCCGCGTCGCCGATGGCGAGACACTGCCCTTCGCGCAGGGTGATATCGGCATCAATGGCTGGGCGATCGAGAGCCGTCTTTACGCCGAGGACCCCTATCGCAACTTCCTGCCCTCGATCGGCCGGCTCACCCGCTACCGCCCGCCGGTGGAAGGCCAGAGCGCGACGGGCGGCATCGTGCGCAACGATACCGGCGTCTTCGAGGGCGGCGAGATCTCGATGTTCTACGACCCGATGATCGCGAAGCTCTGCACCTGGGCCCCGACCCGCGAGGAGGCAATCGAGGAGATGCGTCTCGCGCTCGACACGTTCGAGGTCGAGGGGATCGGGCACAACCTGCCGTTCTGCGCGGCGGTGATGGATCACGAGCGCTTCGTGACCGGCAATATCACCACCGCCTTCATCGCCGAGGAATATCCCGAGGGCTTCGAAGGGGTGACGCTGTCCAAGCACATGCTGCGCAAGGTCGCCGCGGCGACCGCGGCGATGGAGCGCGTCGCGGAAATCCGGCGCACGAAGATCTCGGGCACGCTGGGCAATCACGAACGCATGGTCGGCACGGATTGGGTCGTCTCGCTGCAAGGGGATGACTACCCCGTCACGGTGAAGGCGGACAAGCAGGGCTCGACCATCGTCTTCGAGGATGGCGATGCGATGCGCGTCGAGAGCGACTGGACCCCGGGCGATCAGCTGGCCAAGCTGACGGTCGATGGCGCGCCGCTGGTGCTCAAGGTCGGGAAGATCCCGCTGGGCTTCCGGATCCGGGTGCGCGGCGCCGATCTCAAGGTCCATGTGCGCACGCCGCGCCAGTTCGAGCTGTCGCAGCTGATGCCGGTGAAACTGCCGCCCGACACCTCGAAATTCCTGCTCTGCCCGATGCCGGGCCTCGTCGTGAAGATCTCGGTCGAGGAAGGGCAGGAGGTGCAGGAGGGGCAGGCGCTCGCGACCGTCGAGGCAATGAAGATGGAGAACATCCTGCGCGCCGAACGCAAGGGCATGGTCAAGAAGATCAATGCCGAAGCCGGGGCGAGCCTCGCGGTGGACGACATCATCATGGAGTTCGAATAAGTGGCTGCCGCGCCGTGGCATAGGCTGGCCCCCGCGGCCTGTCCCGCCACGGCGGGGCGCGATCAGAGACCGCGTTCCTGGCGGACCTCCTCGCGTCGGATCGGCATCTTGTCGATCGAGCGGACGATCTCGCGCGCGTCCCAGGGGGCGGGTTTGCGCAGGTTCACGGTGCCGTCCTTGGCGATGATGACGAGCGAGAAGCCACGCGGCCGGAGCTGTCGGCGCAGGTCGCTGGCGGGATCGGGCGTGGTGTCGGTGATTACCACGACGTCGCGCCGGGCCAGTTCGGACCAATGCGCCTCGATCTGGCGCATCTGCTCGCGGAAGGCGGGATCGAACGGGCTGTCGGCGAAGACGACGACCGGGCGCTTCTGCCAGACGAAGGAGGCCAGATCCGCCTCGGCTCCGGGAACGGGGGCGAAGACGGGGTCCTCGTGCTCGCTCTGGACCGCCGCCGGCTCGGGCGGCACCGCCTCTTGCGCCGTGGCCATCCCGAACGGCATCCCGAGCGGCGCCAGCGCGAGATATGCAGCGATTCCAAGGGTCAGGCGTGGGGGCATCATCGTCTCTCCTGAACCCGATATAGGCATTGCGCGCCGCCCGCGCCATGCCGCCCGACACGATTTTCATCCCCCGGCAGGGCGGGGGGAGGCTCGGACGTAACGATCGGCCGCGACAGGTGCGAAATGCCCCGCGGCGACAGTGAAAGAAGGACATGGCCATGACGGACAGAAAAGAGGAATGGCGCAAGCTCGCCGAGAAGGAGCTGCGCGGCCGGCCGCTCGAGGATCTCACCTGGCAGACGCTGGAGGGGATAGAGGTCAAGCCGGTCTATACTGAGGACGACACCGCCGGGCTCGACCATCTGGGCACGATGCCGGGGATCGCGCCCTTCACCCGCGGCCCGCGCGCCACGATGTATGCCGGCCGCCCCTGGACGATCCGGCAATATGCGGGCTTCTCGACGGCCGAGGAATCGAACGCCTTCTATCGCCGCGCGCTGGCGGCCGGTCAGCAGGGCGTGTCGGTGGCCTTCGACCTCGCGACGCATCGGGGCTATGACAGCGATCACCCGCGCGTCGAGGGCGATGTCGGCAAGGCAGGCGTGGCGATCGACTCGGTCGAGGACATGAAGATCCTGTTCGACGGCATCCCGCTCGATCAGGTCTCGGTCTCGATGACGATGAACGGCGCGGTGATCCCGGTTCTGGCGAATTTCATCGTCACCGGCGAGGAGCAGGGCCATGACCGCTCGGTTCTGTCGGGCACGATCCAGAACGACATCCTCAAGGAATTCATGGTCCGCAACACCTATATCTATCCGCCCGAGCCCTCGATGCGGATCATCGCGGATATCATCGAATACACCTCGAACGAGATGCCGCGCTTCAACTCGATCTCGATCTCGGGCTACCACATGCAGGAGGCGGGCGCGAACCTCGTGCAGGAGCTGGCCTTCACGCTGGCCGACGGGCGCGAATATGTCCGCACCGCGATCAAGGCGGGAATGGATGTCGACAAGTTCGCGGGGCGCCTGAGCTTCTTCTTCGCGATCGGGATGAACTTCTTCATGGAAGTCGCCAAGCTGCGCGCCGCGCGCCTGCTCTGGCACCGCGTGATGAGCGAGTTCAACCCGCAAAAACCGCAAAGCTCGATGCTGCGCACCCATTGCCAGACCTCGGGCGTGTCGCTGGCCGAGCAGGACCCCTATAACAACGTCGTGCGCACCGCCTATGAGGCGATGGCCGCGGCGCTGGGCGGCACGCAATCGCTGCACACCAACGCGCTCGACGAGGCGATCGCGCTGCCCACCGATTTCTCGGCCCGGATTGCGCGCAATACCCAGCTGATCTTGCAGGAAGAGACCGGTATCACCAATGTCGTCGATCCGCTCGCGGGCTCCTACTACATCGAGAAGCTCACCGCCGATCTCGCCGAGAAGGCCTGGGCGCTGATGGAAGAGGTCGAGGAGATGGGCGGCATGACGAAGGCCGTGGCCTCGGGCATGCCCAAGCTGCGCATCGAGGAATCCGCGGCGCGCCGTCAGGCGATGATCGACCGCGGCGAGGAGGTGATCGTGGGGGTGAACAAGTACCGCCTCGAGAAGGAGGACGAACTCGACATTCTCGATATCGACAACGTCAAGGTGCGCGAGAACCAGATCGCCCGGCTCGGGAAGATCCGCGCCAGCCGCGACGAGGCCGCCTGCCAGGCCGCGCTCGACGAACTCACCCGCCGCGCGACGGACGGCGGCAACCTGCTCGAGGCGGCGGTCGAGGCCGCGCGCGCCCGGGCCTCTGTGGGAGAAATCTCGATGGCGATGGAAAAGGTATTCGGCCGGCACCGTGCCGAGGTGAAGACCCTCGCGGGGGTCTATGGCGCGGCCTATGAGGGCGACGAGGGCTTCGCGCAGATCCAGCGCGACGTCGAGAGCTTCGCCGAGGCCGAGGGCCGCCGCCCGCGGATGCTGGTGGTGAAGATGGGTCAGGACGGGCATGATCGCGGCGCCAAGGTGATCGCGACGGCCTTCGCCGATATCGGCTTCGACGTCGATGTGGGCCCGCTGTTCCAGACCCCCGAGGAAGCCGCACAGGACGCGATCGACAATGACGTGCATGTGGTGGGGATCTCCTCGCAGGCGGCGGGGCACAAGACGCTCGCGCCGAAGCTGATCGAAGCGCTGAAGGAGAGGGGCGCCGAGGATATCATCGTGATCTGCGGCGGCGTGATCCCGCAGCAGGATTACGAATTCCTCAAGAAAGCCGGGGTCAAGGCGATCTTCGGACCGGGGACCAACATCCCCGCCGCCGCACGCGAGATCCTCGACATCATCCGCACCACGCGCAGCTGAGCCCGCGGGGTGAAGAGGGGGAGGGGGCCTAGCCCGACCGATAGTTGTCCGCTGAATGGTTCCGATGTCCGCAATTGGGTGGGCTCACTTGCGCCTGCAGGCATTGTCTCTGCCTGGCCAAGACGCTGCCACTGACAAAGAGAAAAGGCGCGGATTCCACCGCGCCCTTTTCCTGTTCGTTTTGCGTGATCTAAGTCTAGTCAGCCTTCGCTGGCGTTGACCGATTGCCCGGGCGCAACGCTTGCGGCGCCTTCGCGGCCACGGGTGGCGCCAGTTTTCTCGATCCGCAGCGCGATTTCGTCGCGCACGACATCCGGGCAGTCAGGATGATTGGCGATCCGTTTGGCGTTGGCGAGCGTGGCGGTTTCGCTGAACAGGCGGAAAAACTCTTCCGCTTTGGGCGTATCCGCGAGTTGTGCCAAGACGCTCTCGAGGCTGGCGAAGAGCGCTTTGTTCGCGCGGTCGTGCTCCCGGTGCTGATCAAGAGCGATCTGCGCAGTGAGGTTTTCCGCGCGGGCTTTCATTTGCCGTTGGCGGTCGGTCATGCGGTTCCAGTCGATCACGGGATGCCGGTGTTTCTGTGCCATGTCGTCTAATCCTTTTCTGGCGGTTTCTGCGGCATCTGCCCCGCGTCTGTCACAGGGCTTCTTGGCCGCTGATGATGAGGTGGGTTCACCGCGCTGCGCGCGGAAATCGAATTCGCGAACTTTTTCACGTTTTCTCATCCGAGCCCCGACCGACGTCGTCGGACCGGGCGCGCGTCAAACGACGGCGAAGCGCATTCAGTGGCAATGACAGCGATCTGCGCGCTTGAACCAGGTTACGAAACATGGTCTCGTTGAGTAGCTCGTCGCGCATCCGGCCGTTGATGGGGAAGACGGCCCCGCTCCTGAGAAGGGGCCGTATACTGGTCCTACTTTGCAGAAGGAGCATCCCTATGAACCCAGCCACCGTGGGCCTTGATCTGGCCAAGAACGTATTTCACGTCCATGTCGCCGACGCGTCCGGCAGAACGCTCGAGAGCAAGCGGCTTACGCGTCGTGAGCTTATGCCTTACTTCGAGTCGTTGCCCTCTTGCCTGATCGGTATTGAGGCGTGTGCGACAGCCCACAACTGGGCCCGTCAGTTGCAGGGGCTCGGCCATGACGTGCGCCTCATTCCTCCAGGTTACGTCAAACCCTTCGTGCGCCGGGGGGCGAAGAATGACGCCACTGATGCGGCCGCCATTTGTGAAGCGGTTACCCGTCCCAACATGCGCTTTGTCCCGATCAAATCGCGCGAAGATCAGGCATTTCTGATGCTGCACAGAGCCCGAGGGCTTCTGGTCCGACAGAGAACGATGGCAGCTTGTGCATTCCGGGCGCATTTTGAGCTACCCCCTGAAATTCGGACACTGACATAAGCTACGATTTGCAGTCTGCTGATCTTCGACGAGAAGGAGATCAGAGATGTCGAAACGCAAGCAGCACGCGCCCGAGTTCAAGGCAAAGGTCGCGCTGGAAGCCCTGAAGGGTGAAGAGACAGCGGCCGAACTGGCGAGCCGGTTCGGGGTGCATCCGACGATGATCCATCAATGGAAGCGGGCCCTGCTCGAAGGCGCGTCCGGCGTGTTCGAGCGCGGGGGCCGCAGGAAGCCCGAGATCGACGAGGAGCAGGTGAAGGAGCTCCACGCCAAGATCGGGGAGCTGGCGGTGGCCAACTCTTTTTTGGAACGAAAGCTGAAGCCCTGGGGCGGGAAGTGAGGCGCGGCATGATCGAGCCTGACCACCCGGACCTGTCGATCGGCCAGCAGTGCAAGCTGCTGTCGATCGCGCGCTCGTCTTTCTACTACACCCCCAAGGGCGAGACCGAACAGAACCTCGGCCTGATGCGACGGATCGACGAGCAGTTCCTGGAGACCCCGTTCTTCGGCGTCCGGCAAATGACCTGGCATCCTAAGCCGTTCAACCGGAAAAGCACACGCGGAGCGACTGTCATGATTTCGGTGGAACGGCTATCGCTCGGGGCCAGCCAGAAGCCAAAATCCGCGACATGACAATCAGAATATTCTTCAAGTCGTTGCAAAGCAGCCCGGCGCATCTAAATTATAACGCTCTTCGAATAAATTAACTCAGGCGTCTATTCGTCGCGCCGCCTCTCTTTTTGCGCTGCACCAGTCGCTAGCGCATATTCTCGCCCCTGCTCAAAGGTGGCAATCTCCCAGAGCGCTGGATCAAGTGCACGAAAGAGCTCTTCGTGATGGGAGGCAGTATCGCTATCGCCGAGGGCGAAAAGGCAATTAGCCAGCGTGGCGTGGATCCATTTCATGTCACTTCGCTCAGCTGAGGCGGGATCACCTAGTATGCGCTCAAGATTGGCAACGATATTTTCGCGCGTCTTGCGTGCGCTCATCCGGTCGAATAGCGCTTCGTCTGGATCAGATTGCAGCGCTCCGCGCATATCGTAGCAGGTAGCCAAATTCTCACCGTTGTAATAGTCGCCTCGCACTTCAAACCCTCGACGGTAATGTCGGATTGCCATGTCCAATTGTCCGGGTTGGTTGGTCGCCAGCCACAGACGCTTATACATCGCCCCTGTAATTCCGCGTGTTTCTGGATCATTAGATTTCTCAGGATCAAGCGGGCTCTGTTGCACAAATCGCGTGAGGGATTCATCTTGTGAATCCAGCGTGGTAGCTGGGGGCGCATGAGCCGACCCAGCCCCCCCGCCTACAAGACCAGGAATTGGCCCGCCTATAACGAAGCTCTGAAGCGTCGTGGCTCGCTGACGATCTGGTTCGATCCCGAGATGACCTGGGAGGCCAGGCCAACAGGCAAACGTGGCCGACAGCCTGACTATAGTGACGCAGCCATACAGACCTGCCTGACGATGAAGGTGCTGTTTGGCATGGCGCTCAGGCAGACGACGGGCTTCGTTGAGAGCCTGCTGCGCCTGACCGGCCTGGACTGGACCGTGCCCAACTTCAGCACGCTGTCGCGGCGCCAGAAGTCCCTGAAGATCAATATTCCCTACCGTGGATCCGGCGGCCCGTTGCACCTGCTGATCGACAGCACCGGCATCAAGGTCGAGGGCGAAGGGGAGTGGAACGCCCGCAAGCATGGTGGCACCAAGCGCCGGGTCTGGCGCAAGATCCACATCGGAATTGACGAGCAAACGCTGGAAATACGCGCGGCCGAGTTCACCACCAGTGATGTCGGTGACGCGCCCATGCTGCCAGAGCTTCTGGACCAGATCCCGCCAGATCACGAGGTTGCAAGCGTCACCGCTGATGGTGCCTTTGACACCCGCAAGTGCCACGATGCCATCGCCGCCCGAGGTGCCGCCGCAGTCATACCGCCACGCAAAAATGCCAGGCCATGGAAGCCCGACACTCCCGGAGCAATCGCGCGCAACGAAGCCCTGCGCGCGTCACGTCGCTTCGGGCGAAACATCTGGCGACGATGGAGCGGCTATCACCGCCGGAGCCGCGTCGAAACGAAGATGCATTGTGTGAAGCTGCTGGGCCAACGCCTGACTGCCAGGGACTTCGACCGTCAGGTTGCCGAGTTTCAGATCCGTGTGGTCGTCCTGAACGGCTTCACCGCACTCGGCATACCCGTCACTGAAGCCGTGGGATGAGTCTGTCCGGGGGAAGGGGAACCTCGACCCTCAGCCGATTTGTGCAACAGAGCCCACGCAGCTCGTCTTCCATCTTGTAACGTGCCATAGGCCCAAATGCCTTCGTTTCCGGCACCGAAAAATTCGTGAAGTTGAAATAGGGGCGATTGTTGAGCAGGTTCACCATCGCATTGTAGCGATCGCTGTATGACCACGAATGGCTTATAAAGAGTCGAGTCGGCATCTAGTACCTTTCAAGCGGGGCATCGCAAATCATTGATATCACACTGCGAACTTAAGGGGAACACGTCAGTGGCGCTGGATTTGCGTATCTTTGTAGTTTAAGCGATTCGAGTGAGTGCAGCGCCTGCGGAAGACAGCGCGCTTCGTGAATTCAAAGAAAATTGCCCTGACGAGGGGATTTGAGCCCCAATGACTGCCCCTCACATGTTCTAGAGCACCAGTCGAAAGTTCGCTCCCTGTGCATCCGAAGCGAATTCTTACTTCCGAACCCCCTTTTTCCGCCCAAGCGGGGCGGAAAAAGGGGGGCAGAACACATCCATGTTTGAATGTCCGCTATTGCCCTAGCTACAGGATGTCCTCGCGCTTGCAGGTAACAAACGCTTTCCGCCCATTTCGAACGTGCGGCCGCCCCTTAGACGAACACGAGAGCCGGCTTGTCCGCAATGAACTCGAGCTTCATGCCGACCGCTTTGAAACGCGTTTTTCAGTTTTTCCGTAATCGCATTTCCGCGCTCTGAGCGATGAACGCAGCTTCCTGAGTAGGACCACGCTACGAAGGAGCTTACCATGCCATCCGTCCACGTCACCGCCGCCAACGATACGCTCGATGAAGCAACGATCGTGCCACCAGCCTGCAACGCGATCGCCCGACTTCTGGCGCGCGCAGTTGCCCGGGATCTTGCGAACGCGATCCCCGCCAACAGCCCCGCCGCGCCTCGAAAGGAAGAAGCACAATGACGAAACGCGTCGCCATCTATGCTCGCTACAGCTCCGGTCTCCAGAAACAAACGTCGATCGACGATCAGGTCGCCATGGCGGAGCGTTTTGCAGCCGAGCGCGGCTGGGTGGTGACACATCGTTTCACGGATTATGAGAAATCGGGCCGCAATACCCGCCGCGAAGGGCTGCAGGCGCTGTGCGCTGCGGTCAACGCGCGGCAGGTCGATGCGATCGTCATCGAAGCCGTCGACCGTCTGACTCGCAAGATCGCCGACGCGCTCAATCATTACGAGCTGTTCCAGTTTCAGCAAGCTGAACTCTATTCGGTCGCGGAGGGTCAGCAAGACTTCTTCAAGGTTCTGATCAACGCGCTCGGCGCGCAGCTTTATGCGCAAATGATCGGCGAACACACGCGACGTGGCATGGTGCAGGGGCTCACCAGGAAACGGCTTCACACGAGTGCTTATGGCTACCGCAAGCGTGACGGCGACGAAGGGCTCAACCGCGAGATCGACCCCGAGGAGGCGGAGATCGTCCGCCGCATCTTTAGCGAATTCGCCGACGGGCATTCGACCCAAGCGATCGTGAAGCGGCTAAATCACGATGGCATTCCGGCCCCGCGCGGCGGCACCTGGGACATAAGCACGATCCGAGGCAACCCGGCACGCTTCGAAGGCATGCTGCGCAATCGTCTCTACATTGGTATCGCGAGCGTCGCGAAGACGTCACGCCGCTACCATCCGGAAACCGGGAGCAAGGAAGTCTACGAAACCCCGAGCGCGGCCACGGAGATCGAGATCCCTGCGCTGCGGATCGTCGATCAAGATCTCTGGGATCGGGTGGAGGCCCAGCTTGCGACCCAAGCCGCGAAGGCCCGAAGAAAAGGCAACCCCGTCGGGGCCCGGCGCAGCAAGCATCTTCTGAGCGGTCTGCTGGTCTGCGGCAGCTGTGGCGCGACTTACATAAAAGTTGGTCGGACGCATTTCGGATGCCGTGAGGCTCGCAAGGGGGCGTGCAACAACAAGACGACCATTCACCGTGACCGGATCGAGGCGCGCGTCTTCGCGAAGCTTCGGGGCACCTTTCTGACGCCGGAATTGGCCGCGAGCTTCGATGCCGCGCTCAAGGCGGAGTACAAGGCGCTCGCGAGCACCAAAGGCGCAGATACCGCAACTCGGCTCGAGCGTCGTCTTAAGAAAGCGCGCACGAGCCGCCAGCGGATCTTCGATGCAATTGAGCAAGGCGCGCCATACAGCGCTTACAAGGCGCGCGCGGAAGACCTCGAACGCGAGATCGCAGGTCTTGAAGCCGAGCTGGATCAGCATCAAGAGACCCGCTCGGTCCTGCCGCAACTTCCGACTGACAGTGCTGCGCTCTTTGCGCGCGCTGTGCAGGAACTCGAGACACTGCTCGCCGACCCCGAGCTTGTTCACCAGGCCAATGAGCATCTTCGAGAACTCATAAGGCGGGTCGAGTTGAGACCCGACCCAGACGCACCCGATGCGCTTGCCGCCGAGATCACCACTGATCTCGGCGCTTTGCTTTCCGCAGGGGGTGTTACGCCGAGTATCGTCGATATTTTCAGTGCTACGAGGCAACTATCGGTCAGGCAGGGGGCGCTGCCCCCTCTTTCCTGACGGAAATTCACCCCCGGGATATTTGGGTCAAGAGGAAGACTTCTTCCTTCACCTGGACCGACTGCTCCGGGGGAGCGGCACGGTTGCGGGGACGGCGCCCCCGCAGCCTTCAGTGGCCGTGGGCGACCCGGCCGCCATTCGAGAGCTGGCCGATGATGGTCCGGCTTGCCTCGTTCATGCCGATGACCTCGACTTCCGTGCCGGTCATCCGGAATTTGCCCATCGCGCGGTCGAGCGCCGCGACCGAGGAGATGTCCCAGATATGGGCATGGGTGAGATCGATCACCACGCGGTCGAGCCCTTCCTGGAAGTCGAAGGCGCGGTTGAACTCCTCGACCGTGGCGAAGAAGATCTGGCCGCGGATATGGTAGGTGCGCTGCGATTTCTCGGCATCGAGCTCGGAGCTGATCGAGGTCATCCGGGCGATCTTGCCGGCGAAGAAGATCCCCGAGAGCAGCACGCCCGCGACGACGCCGATCGCGAGATTGTGGGTCGCGACCACGAATCCCACGGTCGAGAGCATCACGATGCTCGAGGAGAGCGGCATGGAACGCAGCTGGCCCAGCGAGGCCCAGTTGAAGGTGCCGATCGACACCATGATCATGATCGCCACCAGCGCGGGCATCGGGATCTGGCCGACCCAGTCGCCCAGCACCACGCAGAAGATCAGAAGCGCGACGCCGGCGATCAGGGTGGAGAGCCGCGTGCGTCCGCCCGAGGTCACGTTGATCACCGACTGGCCGATCATCGCGCAGCCCGCCATGCCGCCGAGGAAGCCGGTGCAGAAATTCGCGATCCCCTGGCCGAAGCATTCCTGCCGACGGTCGGAATGGGTGTCGGTGAGTTCGTCGACGATGTTCTGCGTCATCAGGCTCTCGAGCAGGCCTACCGCCGCCACCGCGATCGAATAGGGCAGGATGATCTGCAGTGTCTCGAGATTGAAGGGCACGGCGGGGATCAGCAGCGAGGGCAGCTGATCGGGAAGCGCGCCCATGTCGGCCACCGTGTGCACGTCATTGAGACCCAGTCCCAGCGTGATCGCCGAGAGCACGAGGATCGCGATCAGCGGCGAGGGAATGGCGCGGAAGACACGCGGCAGCAGGTAGATGATCGCGAGGCCACCGGCGACGAGCGCATAGGTGACGGGGGGCACGCGCGCCGGGTCGAGCTCGGGCCATTGCGCGAGGAAGATCAGGATGGCGAGGGCGTTCACGAAGCCGGTCATCACCGATTTCGACACGAAGCGCATGACATTGCCGAGATTGAGCGCCCCGGCGACCATCTGCAGAAGGCCCGCGAGGATCGTCGCCGCGAGCAGGTAGTCGAGACCGTGCTCGCGCACCAGGGTGCCCATCAGCACCGCGGTCGCCGCGGTCGCGGCCGAGATCATTGCCGGCCGGCCGCCGAAGAAGGCGGTGATGGTCGCGATCGAGAAGGAAGCGTAGAGGCCGACTTTCGGGTCGACGCCCGCGATGATGGAAAAGGCGATCGCCTCGGGGATCAGCGCGAGGGCCACGACGAGTCCCGAGAGGAAATCGGCGCGCAGGTTGCCAGTCCACTGGCTGCGCCATTGCGTCAGGGTCATGCGTCACTCCAGTAAAAGCAAAGGCCCGCGACCGGGGAGGGGGCGGGCCGGGAGGGTCTGGTTTGCTCTGCATGTATCGCCGCAGCGCGGCAATGCCAAGCGTTCGCTGCATGTTTTAAGAAAAATTCAAACCGGCTTAAGCGGATTTGCCCGATTTCGCGGCGAAACCGGACAGGCTGGTCGCCAGATCGCCATAGCCGGTGAAGCGCCGCTCATAGGCCAGCCCCAGCCGCTCGGCCGCGTCACGGGCCTTCGCGTCGAGCTCGGGATCTTCGGTCTGCGCCTGGTAGATCAGCCGGTCGTAATTGCCGAACATCATCCCGATCAGCTCGGGATGACGGTCGAAACCCATCGGGCGCCAGACGAAGGCGTCGAACTGGCGCACGAGGAAATCGGTGAGGTAGAAGGCGGTGATCTCGGTTTCGGCCTTCTCGGCGAAGGCGGCATTGCCCTCGAAGAAGGCATAGCAATGCGGGCCCTCGATCATCTGGACGCCGAGCTCCGCGCAGGTCGCCTGAAGCTGCCCGCCCGTGCCGCAATCGGCATAGACGACGAAGATGTCGTCATATTTTCCGCGATAGGCCGCGACCGCCTCGGCCACCGCGCCGCTGATCTTCTCGGGATGGAGGTGGAGTTTCGCCGGCAGGCAGGTGAGATCGATATGATCCCAGCCATTGAGCCGCTTGAGATCGAGGATCTCGCGCGCGAGGGCCCCGCAGGCGATGAGCAGGAGCCGTCCCGTGCCTTCGGGAGCCAGTCCGGATCGTGTGAAATCTGCGTCGCCGGGCAGGGCGGTCATTCCACCCGCGCCATCAGCCGCATCACCCCCGCCGCGATCAGCACCATCAGCGCGAGCATCGCGACCGGCACGCCCGAGACGGCGAAGGCCCAGAGCGTCAGGCCCGCCAGGACGATCACGAACAGGATCAGCAACAGAAAATGTGGCAGCGGCATTTCGCGTTTCCCCCTTAGTGTTAAGTATGGGGCGCAAGGGCGGGTATGAAAAGGCCCCGACAAAAAAATCGGGGCCTTCGGGATCGCTTGGAGGAATTCCGCTTACGCGCCGACCTGGTTGTGCTTGCGCTTGATGAAATCCTTGGCGGTTTCCACCGCGACGGCGGCGTCGCGGCAATAGGCGTCGGCCCCGATCGCGCGGCCGAATTCCTCGTTCAGAGGCGCGCCGCCCACCAGCACGATATAGTCGTTGCGGATGCCCTGCTCCTTCATCGTGTCGATCACGACCTTCATGTAGGGCATGGTCGTGGTCAGCAGCGCGGACATACCGATGATGTCGGCCTCTTCGCGCGCGGCCGCCTCGAGATAGCTCTCGACCGGGTTGTTGATCCCGAGATCGACGATCTCGAAACCGGCGCCTTCCATCATCATCGCCACGAGGTTCTTGCCGATGTCGTGGATGTCGCCTTTCACGGTGCCGATCACCATCTTGCCCATGCGCGGCGCGCCGGTCTCGACGAGAAGCGGCTTGAGGATCGACATGCCGCCCTTCATCGCGTTGGCGGCCAGAAGCACCTCGGGCACGAACAGGATCCCGTCGCGGAAATCGTTGCCCACGATGGTCATGCCCGCGACCAGCGCCTTGGTGAGGATGTCATAGGGCGTCCAGCCGCGATCGAGCAGGATCCGCGTGGCTTCCTCGATCTCTTCCTTCAGACCGTCATAGAGGTCATCCATCATCTGCGCGGTGAGCTCGTCGTCGTCGAGTTCGGAGAGGATGATATCGTCGTCGTCTTCGGCCATGTGTCTGGTCTCCTGATAGCCGTCCTGAGCCTGTGGTGGGGCGCGTGCCCCGTCAAGTCTTGGCGAATTGCGACATGCGCGGTCTTTTGTCCGACCTCACATGTGGTTGCGCGAGGGGATCTTGGCAAATGTTCTCAATTCGTTCTATTCTTTGCCCATGAGTCTGCCACTCGATCTTCCGCCCCCGAGCCCGTCCGAGCGCCTGCGCGCGCGCGGCGCCGCCTCGCGTCCCGCGGGGCGGTTCGAACCCTATGCCCGCGCGCCCGAGCACGATGGCTGGGACATCCCCGAGGAGGAGCGTCTGGTGCGCACCGAGGTCAGCCTCGAGCGCCCGCGCTCGGTCATCACCCGCAATAGCTCGCCCGATGTGCCCTTCGATCGCTCGCTCAACCCCTATCGCGGCTGCGAGCATGGCTGCATCTACTGTTTCGCCCGGCCCAGCCACGGCTATCTCGGCCTCTCGGCGGGGCTCGATTTCGAGACCCGCCTGATCGCGCGGCCCGAGGCCCCGCGGGTGCTCGAGGAGGAGCTGCGCCGCAAGGGCTACCGGGTGAATCCGCTCGCGATCGGCACCAATACCGATCCCTACCAGCCACTCGAGCGCCGCATGGAGATCATGCGCGGCGTGCTCGAGGTGCTCCGGGCCTACCGCCATCCGGTCACGATTGTCACGCGGGGCGCCGCGGTGCTGCGCGATCTCGACCTGCTCGCGCCGATGGCGGAGGCTGGACTGGCGCAGGTCGGGATCTCGGTCACCACGCTCGATGCCGGTCTCGCCCGCGCGATGGAGCCGCGTGCGCCGAGCCCGCCGACCCGTATCCGGATGATCCGGGAATTGTCGCGCGCCGGCGTGCCGGTGCGGGTGATGGCCGCGCCGATGATCCCGGGCCTCACCGATCACGAACTCGAGGCGATCCTGACCGAGGCGCGCCGGGCGGGCGCCCGCGCCGCCTCGATGATGCCGGTGCGACTGCCGCACGAGGTGGCGCCGCTCTTCGCCGACTGGATCGAGCGTCACCATCCGGGCAAGGCGGCGAAGGTGCTCGGCCGGATCCGCGACATGCGCGGCGGGCGGCTGAACGATCCGCGCTTCGCGCATCGCATGAAGGGCGAGGGCGAGATGGCGGAGCTCCTGCAGCAGCGCTTCGCGCTCAGCTGCAAGCGGCTCGGTCTTGCTCATACGCTGCCCGAACTCGACTGCGCGCAATTCCGCGTCCCGCCCCGGCCGGGCGATCAGCTCGAACTGTTCTGAGCTCGTCTGCAGCGCGCGCATATTCCATCCGCCGGGAAACCCCGACCCTTTCTTCCTCTTGGTTCAAATATCCCGGGGGGAGGCCGTCAGGCCGGGGGGCAGAGCCCCAAGCCGGGCCCCGGCCTCAGCCGCGGCGACGTCCGCGCCGCTCGCGCTTGGCGCCGCCTTCGCCGAGCCCGTCATCTTCCGACGAGAACCCGCCCAGCTTGGCCGAGATATCCTCGAGCGTCGGACGCTCGCCCCGCGGACGGGTCTCGAGCGCCTCGCGCATCGCGACGAGGTGCTCGGCCATCGTGCCGCAGCAGCCGCCGATGATCGTCGCGCCGCAATCGCGCGCCATCACCGCATATTCCGCCATCAGCTCGGGCGTGCCGTCGTAGTGGATGTGACCATCGACATATTTCGGGATGCCGGCATTGCCCTTGGCGATGATCGGCCGCTCGGTGCCGGTGGCGGCGAAGCCGAGCACCGTGCGCAGCAGGTCCGATGCGCCGACGCCGCAATTGGCGCCGAAGGCCAGCGGCGGATGGGGCAGTTTCTCGACCATGGTGACCATCGCCTGCGAGGTCAGGCCCATCATCGTGCGCCCGGCGGTGTCGAAGCTCATCGTGCCGCACCAGGGCATGCCGGCCAGGTGACAGGCTTCGGCGGCGGCCTTGTATTCCTCCGGCGCGGAGATCGTCTCGACCCAGAGCACATCCGCGCCGCCTTCCTTCAGGCCCTCGGCCTGTTCGTGGAACATCTCGACGGCGAGCTCGTGGGTGAGCGTGCCCATCGGGGCGAAGATCTCGCCGGTGGGGCCCATCGACCCGGCCACGATCACCGGGCGGTCGCGCTTGTCGGCGACCTCGCGGCCGATCTCGGCGGCGAGGCGGTTGAGTTCGCGCACCCGGTTCTGCGCGTTGTGCAGCTTGAGCCGCGAGGCGTTGCCGCCGAAGGAATTGGTCAGGAACAGGTCCGACCCCGCATCGACGGCGAGCGAATAGAGCTTGGCGATCTTCGCCGGCTCGTCGGCATTCCACAGCTCCGGCGCGTCGCCCGAGGCAAGGCCCATGTTGAACAGGTTGGTACCCGTCGCCCCGTCGGCCATCAGCCAGTCGCGGGTTTCCAGAAGGCGGCTCAGCGCGTCAGTCATCTCGACCTCGTCATGCATGTCGTGCCGCGCGAATGAGCGGCTTTGGGCTCTCCTGTGCCATGATGGGGCGGAATTGGCAAATTCCTTTCCTTCATGAACATCTTGAGCCCGGTTTGGCCCCGCTCCGGCCGAAAGTGCGGCGCGGGTGTCGCTCGGGCGAATTGAAAAGGGGCCGGACGCGCGCGTCCGACCCCTGAAATCCCGCCGGAGGGCGTGCGTCTCAGCTCTCTTCCTCGAGCACCTGACGGCGCGCCTCGGTCATGCATTCGGCCATCTTCGCGCGGATCGTCTCCGCATCGGCTTTCTCGCCGAGATCGGCCGAGAGCTTGCGGAAGACGTCCTCGTGGCCGGCCTCCTCGAAATCCGCCGTCACGACCTCGCGGATATAGGCCTCGGCCTCCGGGCCGGCCTTGCCGAGAAGCCCCGCGGCCCACTGGCCAAGCATCTTGTTGCAGCGCGCGTCCGCCTTGAACTGCAGCTCCGCGTCATGGGCGAACTTGTTTTCGTAGGCGTGCTCGCGATCGTCGAAGGTGGTCATCGCCTTCGTCCCTCCCGGTAAAGTCTCCGTTACCTCCGATATGCACACCCGAAGGGCGGGCCGCAAGGGGAAAGGGCGCCCCGCGCGCCGCTTTGACGCGGGCGTGTCCGCCCGTGATCCCGCTTGCGCTTTGCCTTGCGGCAAGGGCGGGCTTGGCCTATAGGGCGGTCAATACCCTTACGCGGATGCGCGCAGGGGCGGCGGCTGTTGCGAAACGCGCGCCGTGCCCCGAGGTCATCCGCCCCGAGCGAGAACGGAGACGCAATGGCACCCCGGCGCAAGAAGATCTACGAAGGCAAGGCGAAGATCCTGTATGAAGGCCCCGAGCCCGGCACCCTTGTGCAGTATTTCAAGGACGACGCCACCGCCTTCAACGCACAGAAGAAAGCGACGATCGAGGGCAAGGGCGTGCTCAACAACCGCCTGTCCGAATATTTCATGACCGGGCTGACCAATATCGGCGTGCCGACCCACTTCATCAAGCGGCTCAACATGCGCGAGCAGCTGATCCGTCAGGTCGAGATCGTCCCGCTCGAGGTGATCGTACGCAATTTCGCCGCCGGCTCCATCGCCAAGCGCCTCGGCCTCGAGGAAGGTTCGCCGCTGCCGCGCCCGATCGTCGAATACAGCTACAAGAACGACGATCTCGGCGATCCGCTCGTGCCCGAGGAATACATCATCGCCTTCGGCTGGGCGAACCAGCAGGACCTTGATGACATCGTGGCGCTCGCGCTGCGGGTGAACGACTTCCTCACCGGCGTGTTCTACGGCGTCGGTATCAAGCTGATCGACTTCAAGATCGAGATCGGCCGGGTCTGGGACGGCGATTTCATGCGCCTGATCGTGGCCGACGAGATCAGCCCCGACAGCTGCCGCCTGTGGGACATGAAGACCGGACAGAAGCTCGACAAGGACGTGTTCCGGCGCGACCTGGGCAATCTGACCGACGCCTATACCGAAGTGGCCAAGCGTCTGGGCGTGCTGCCCACGAACACGCAGCCCATCAAGCCGACCCTGATCAACTGAAAGGAGCCCACCCGATGAAAGCCCGCGTTCATGTGATGCTGAAGGATGGGGTGCTCGACCCGCAGGGCGAGGCGGTGCGTCACGCGCTCGGCCATATGGGCTTCGGCGGTGTCGAGGCCGTGCGTCAGGGCAAGGTGATCGAGCTCGACCTGAGCGCGACCGACAAGGCCGCGGCGGAGGCCGAGGTCAAGCAGATGTGCGAGAAGCTGCTCGCCAATACCGTGATCGAGAAATACACGATCGAGATCGCCTGAGACCGGGGCCGGGGCAGGGGGCGCCGCCCCCACGTGGCCTGGCGCCGCTCACCCCCGGGATATTTCGACAAGACCGAAGACAAGGAGTTTTCGCGCATGAAAGCCGCCGTCATCACCTTCCCCGGATCGAATTGCGACCGTGACCTGAGCGTGGCCTTCGCGCAAGCCGGGGCCGAGGTCGTCAAGGTCTGGCACAAGGAGACCGAGATCCCCGCGGGCGTCGACATCATCGGCGTTCCGGGCGGGTTCTCCTATGGCGATTACCTGCGCTGCGGCGCGATCGCCTCGCGCTCGCCGATCGGGCAGGCGGTGGCCGATTTCGCGGCGCGCGGCGGGTATGTGATCGGCATCTGCAACGGTTTCCAGGTGCTGACCGAGATGCAGCTTCTGCCGGGCGCGCTGATGCGAAATGCGGGGCTGAAATTCGTCTCCAAGCCGCTCGCGCTGCGTGTCGCGACGACCGAGAGCGCCTTCACCTCGGGCTACGAGCCGGGGCAGGAGATCGTGATCCCGGTGGCCCATCACGACGGCAATTACCAGATCGACGCCGAGGGGCTGGCAAGGCTCGAGGGCGAGGACCGCGTGGCCTTCCGCTATGTCGAGAACCCGAACGGATCGGTTGACGATATCGCGGGCGTGCTGTCGGAAAATCGCCGGGTGCTGGGCATGATGCCCCATCCCGAGCGCGCGATCGAAAATGCGCAAGGTGGCGCCGACGGGGCGGCGCTTTTCCGCGCGTTGACACAGGTGCTCGAGACCGCCTGAGCGGGCGCGCTTGTTGCGCATCGGGCTCTGGCTTAAGCTTCGACCATGACGCAAGCGCCGCCAAGCTCCATGATCCTGCCGGACGTCGCCGCCGAGAGCGAGGCGGGGCCGAGCGTGCTCGGCCGGTCGGAGCGGGCGCGCTGGCTGCTGCGCGGCGTGGTCGCCGTCATCCTGATTACCGCCGGCGCGGTGATGTGGATGACCAATCAATGGCTTACCCAGCGTTTCACCGAGACCACCCGGGTCCGGACCGAACTGCGCCTGGCGCTCTATACCGGCAACATCATCTCGGAATTGCAGCGCACCTCGGTGGTGCCGTTGCTGCTGGCGCGCGATCCGCAACTCACCCAGGCTCTCGACAGCAATGACTATTCGACCGCTTCGGCCACGCTGATCAGCGCTCGCGAGGAGGTCGCGGTGGCCTCGATCCGGCTTCTCGACATGCAGGGCCGGGTGGTGGCCTCGACCAACCGCACCCAGATCGGGATGAGCTTTCCCAGCACCTCCTTCTTCGTCGATGCGACGCGCTCGCGCGGGACGATCTTCTCGGTCAATCGCAACGACGCGGGCGGAACCGAGTTCGACTATTCGCGCGCTGTGATCAAGGACAACCGCCCCGTCGGCGTGATCGTGGTCGAGGCGGATCTGTCGAAATTCGAGCGCGCCTGGGTCGGGATATCGGACGCGCTCGCGGTGGTCGACAGTTCGGGCAAGATCATCCTGACCACCGAGCCGCGCTGGCGCGGGGTGACGATGGAAGAGGCGCTCGCGGCGCGTTCCGCCCCATCGGCGATCGAGCGCGCGCTCCAGGCGACGGCGGATTGGGCCAACGAGGCGCCTGACGCCTATCTGCGCGGCCGCGCCGTGATGCGCACCGAGGCCCGCATCCCGTTCCGCGGCTGGAAGATGATCGCCTTCACCAGCTACGATTCCGTCCGCGAGCGGGTGAATGCCGTGCTCGCGCTCGAGATCATGGGCTTCGCGATCCTGCTCGCCTTCGTCTTCTATGCGCTGTCGCGCCGGGCCCGGCGCCAGAGCCAGGCGCTGCGCGTCGAATCCGCCGAGCTGCGCGCGCTCAACGCCCGCCTGAGCCGCGAGATCGCCGAGCGCGAGAAGGCGCAGCAGGATCTGGCCGTGGCCGAGCAGACGCTTGCACAAAGCTCGAAACTGGCCGCCCTCGGCGAGATGTCGGCGGCGGTGAGCCACGAACTCAACCAGCCCCTCGCCGCGATGAAGACCTATCTGGCGGGGGCGAAGCTGCTGTTGCAGCGCGCCCGCGTCGACGAGGCGCTCTCCTCCTTCCAGCGCATCGACGATCTGATCGGCCGGATGGGGGCGATCACGCGTCAGCTCAAGAGCTATGCGCGCAAGGGCGGCGATGCCTTCGAGCCGGTCGATCTGCGCGCGGCGCTCTCCGAGGCGCTCTCGATGATGGAGCCGCAGCTCAAGACCCGCAAGGTGCATATCATCCGCACCATGCCGCGCGGCGCGGTGATGGTGATGGCCGACCGGATCCGGCTCGAACAGGTCATCATCAACCTTCTGCGCAACGCGCTCGACGCGACCAAGGCGGTCGAGGAGCCGCAGGTCGAGCTGCTGCTGACCGCGGGGGAGACCGCCGTGCTGAGCGTGCGCGACAACGGTCCCGGGATCTCGGATCTCGACAAGCTGTTCGAACCCTTCTGGACGACAAAGAAGCCCGGGGAGGGAACCGGATTGGGTCTGGCGATTTCCTCCTCCATAATAACCGACTTCGGCGGTCGCATGACCGCCCATAATGCCGAGAGCGGGGGGGCGGTCTTCGAAGTGCAGCTGCCCCTGCTGTCAGACAAGAACAGGTCCATCAAGGCCGCGGAGTGAAATATGACAAGAATGATGAAGGTGGCGATCGTCGATGACGAGGAAGACATGCGGCAGTCGGTCAGTCAGTGGCTGGCGCTGTCGGGCTTCGATACCGAGACCTTCCCCTGCGCCGAAGATGCGCTCAAGGAAATCGGACCGGACTGGCCCGGCGTCGTGATCACCGATATCCGGATGCCCGGAATGGACGGGATGGCCTTCCTCAAGCGGCTGATGGGGATCGATAGCGGTCTTCCGGTGATCATGATCACCGGCCATGGCGATGTGCCGATGGCGGTCGAGGCGATGCGCCTGGGCGCGATGGATTTCATGGAAAAGCCCTTCAGCCCGGACCGGATGACCGAGCTTGCCAAGCGCGCCACCCAGGCGCGGCGCACCACGCTCGACAACCGGGCGCTGCGCCGCGACCTGGCCGAGGGCGAGAAGGTGATGGGCAAGCTGATCGGCACCTCCGAGCCGATGGAGCGGCTGCGCGAGGATATCCTCGATCTCTCCCAGGCCGACGGCCATGTGCTGATCGACGGCGAGACCGGCACCGGCAAGACCCTGGTGGCCCATGCGCTCCATGCGACGGGCCCGCGTGCGGGCAAGAAATTCGTCGTGGTGAGCTGCGCCGCCTTCACCGAGGAAGTGCTCGCCGCCAAGCTTTTCGGACCGGTCGAGGAGGGCGGCCTTCCCTATGTCGAGGAGGCGCGCGGCGGCACGCTCTGCCTCGAGGATATCGAGGCGCTCTCGCAGCCGATGCAGGCGCGGCTCCTGCAATTCATCAACGATCAGGGCACGCCGGCGGAGACCCGGATCGTCGCGATCTGCAACACCCATGGCGAGGGCAAGACCGTCGAGGACGCGCTGCGCCCCGATCTCTATTACCGGCTCGCCGCGCTCAAGATCACCCTGCCGCCGCTGCGCGCGCGCGGCGAGGACATCCTGACGCTCTTCAACCGGATGTCCGAGCAGTTCGCCGACGAATATGGCTGCGAGGTGCCCGAGGTGACCGCGCAGGAGGCCGCGCAGCTCCTGCAGGCCCCCTGGCCGGGCAATGTGCGCCAGCTCATCAACGTGGCCGAACGCGCGGTGCTGCAATCGCGCCGCGGCTCGGGCTCGATCGCCTCGCTCCTGATGGCCGATGACGAGGATACCGGGCCCGCGGCGATCACCACCGAGGGCAAGCCGCTCAAGGAATATGTCGAGAGCTTCGAGAAGATGCTGATCGACAACACGATGCGGCGCCACAAGGGCTCGATCGCGGCGGTGATGGAAGAGCTCTGCCTGCCGCGCCGGACGCTGAACGAGAAAATGGCCAAATACGGGCTGCAGCGCGCGGATTACCTCTGAGGGAAAGGGGCGTCGCCCCTCTTCGCTGGCGCGAATTCACCCCAGGATATTTCGGGCATTTGGAAGCGGATACGGGTCTTCCAAATGCTCGGAAATATCCCGGGGGAGGCTGCCGGCAGGCAGCCGGGGGCAGCGCCCCTCTTGCGCCGCGGATTGTCGCCATTCACCGACGGGGGGCGCCCCTCGTTCAGTTCGTGTGGTCCGGGCGGTCGATCTCGAAGAGCTTGAAGCGGGTCGCGCGGTGGCGCGCGAAATGGTTGTCGCTGACCGTGAGCAGGGTATCCTTGCCGTCGATCACCGGGCCGAAGGCGAGACCTTCGAGATCGTCCGCCGTGATCCCCGTCATGCCCGGGCGCAGCGCGAACCATAGGTCCTTCTGCACCGGCAGGTCATGGGCGAGGTCGAGCCGGTCCTGCCCGTTCACATTGGTCGCGCCCACCGTGGAGACCACGTAGAAGCGGATATTGCTGCCGCTTCCCTCGGCTTCGGCGCGTTCCACCGCGACGAGCCGGCCATCGGGCAGGCTCGCAAGGGCGCTGAGGCCGTTTGCCGCCCGGCCCCCGATCGTCGCGGGGCGCGCGGGGATCGTGTCGGTCAGGTAGAGATATTGCGCCACCGGCTTCAGCGAGCGGCTGTCCGTGATCAGGAGCCGGATCGGGCTCGGCGCGGTGAAGCTCGCCTCGGGCCCGTCCTGTCGCAGCGCGCTCCCGGTCGCGCCCACGAGAAGGTGCGCGTCGCGGTTCAGCGTGAGCCCTTCGAACCCCTGTCCGGCGCGGGTGCCGTGGGCCCTGCCACCCCGGGGCAGGAAGGCCGGGGGCAGGGAGAGGGCGCGCGGATGCGCCGCGCCCCGGGGCAGGACGTAGAGCGCGGGCGAGCCATCGGCGGCCTCTACGGACCAGAACACGGCGCCCTCCCGGGGATCGACCGCGATCCCGCCGCCATCGCTGCCGCCGGGGGCCCATCCGCTCTGGCCGGGGGCTGGCAGGTCTTCCTCGCCCGCGATGTCGAGCCCGGCGAAGCGCCCGTCCTTCACCGAGACGGCGAGCCGGTAGACACGCGGAGCGCCGTGATCGCCGTCCGGCTCGCTGAGCGCGAAGAACGCGCCGCTTTTCGGATCGTAGGAGAGCCCGGAAATCGCGCCGAAAGGGATGCCACCCAGCGACAGACCGCTTGGCAGGGCGATCTCGCCGACGAGTTCGGGCGCGGGGAGAGGGCCTGCGCCGGCCGCATGGGGCAGCAGAAACAGGACCGACATCAGAACGTTGAGGCGCATCGGGAAAACTCCGTCTTGCTTCGCCCGAAAGGGTAGGCCGCGCCCTGTCTTCGCTCCACGCGATTTGCCTCGCGCTGAATCACTTTGACGTGGCGTGGCCCGCCGCAGCGCCGCAAAACGCCCCCCGCGCGGGTGCAATTCCCCCCGTCCGATCGAGAATTCGATTGTGTTTCATCCGCGCGTGCCGCTATTGTCGCAGTTAGTCGGCCTCGCTCGCAAACCGCGAGGCTCACGGAATTCGCTGATCTCCGGGCTCTTTCGGCGCGAGTGCCGCGCAAGGGCCCCGAGTCAACCGATTGGCCGCAAGGCCGCAAGTTTGTCTCCCTCTGCCGTCTGGACGGGATGGAGGCCGTTGAATGGGCGCGTAACGCCGAAAAGGCTGCGCGCTTTGGAAAGAACCGCGATGGTGCGTGACAGGATTTCGCAGATGAGGACGGGCAGGCCGCGGGCCACCGCCATCTGTGCGCATGTCCGCACCCGCCTCAAGGACAGATCCGGCCCTGCACTGCTCTCCGCCCCGGCGGGGATGGCAGGGGGCTGGCCAAATGGATTTACATGGCAAAGAAGATGCTCATCGATGCCACCCACGCGGAAGAGACCCGCGTCGTGGTGGTGGACGGAAACAAGGTCGAGGAATTCGACTTTGAGACGATCAACAAGCGGCAGCTCGCCGGCAATATCTATCTCGCAAAGGTAACCCGGGTCGAACCGTCGCTTCAGGCGGCCTTCGTCGATTACGGCGGAAACCGTCACGGTTTCCTCGCCTTCGCCGAGATCCACCCCGATTACTACCAGATCCCGGTCGCTGATCGCGAAGCGCTTCTCGAAGAGGAGCGTCAGCTCGCCGAGGCCGCAGCCGAGGAAGAGGACAAGCCGAAATCCTCGCGTCGCCGGCGCCCGCGCCGGTCCCCGGCCAAGGCCGAGAAGGCCGCGCAGGACGATGCGGTTCTGAGCTCGGAGGAAATCCCGGGCATGGCCGTCGTCGATCTCGACGAGGGCGAGACCGAGGAGGGGGCGAGCGAGACCGACGCGTCGGACGAGGCGTCGCAAGCCGAGCAGGCCCCTGTCGAAGCCCAGACCGGCGACACATCCACCGGTGACAAACCCGCCGATGACGCCGCCGAAGAGACGAGCGTCGAGGAAACCGGCGCCGAGGATGAGGCTTCCGAGGAGGAAGCCGAGGCCGATCACGGGATCGAGTCGGTCGCCGACGAGGATGTCCAGGAAGAGATCCGCCCGGCCCGCAAGCCGCGCGCGCGCCGCTACAAGATCCAGGAAGTGATCAAGGTGCGCCAGATCATGCTGGTGCAGGTCGTCAAGGAAGAGCGTGGCAACAAGGGCGCCGCGCTGACCACCTATCTCTCGCTCGCGGGCCGCTATTGCGTGCTGATGCCCAACACGGCGCGCGGCGGCGGGATTTCCCGCAAGATCACCAACGCGCCCGACCGCAAGAAGCTCAAGGAAATCGCCTCGGGCCTCGAAGTGCCGAAAGGGGCGGGCCTGATCATCCGCACCGCCGGCGCGCAGCGCACCAAGACCGAGATCAAGCGCGATTACGAATATCTGATGCGCCTGTGGGAGCAGATCCGCGATCTGACCATGAAATCGGTCGCGCCCGCCCCGATCTACGAGGAAGGCGACCTCATCAAGCGCTCGATCCGTGATCTCTATTCGAAGGATATCGACGAGGTGCTCGTCGAGGGCGAGCGCGGCTATCGCCTGGCCAAGGACTTCATGAAGATGATCATGCCGTCCCACGCCAAGAACGTGAAGCACTACACCGATGCGCTGCCGCTCTTCGCGCGCTTCCAGGTGGAGAGCTATCTCGGCTCGATGTTCAACCCGGTGGTGCAGCTCAAGTCGGGCGGCTACATCGTGATCGGCATCACCGAGGCGCTCGTCGCGATCGACGTGAACTCCGGGAAGGCCACGAAGGAAGGGTCGATCGAGGAGACCGCGCTCAAGACCAACCTGGAGGCCGCCGAGGAGGTGGCCCGCCAGCTGCGCCTGCGCGACCTCGCGGGCCTGATCGTGATCGACTTCATCGACATGGAAGAGCGCAAGAACAACGCCTCCGTCGAGAAGAAGCTGAAGGACAAGCTCAAGACCGACCGCGCCCGCATCCAGGTGGGCCGGATCTCGGGCTTCGGCCTGCTGGAGATGAGCCGCCAGCGCCTGCGCCCGGGCATGCTCGAATCCACCACCCAGCCCTGCAGCCATTGCCACGGCACCGGCATCATCCGTTCCGATGACAGCCTGGCGCTCAGCGTGCTGCGTGCGATCGAGGAAGAAGGCACCCGCAAGCGCACGCGCGAGGTTCTGGTGCGCGCGCCGGTCGCGGTGGCGAATTACCTGATGAACGCCAAGCGCGAGCATATCGCCCTCATCGAGGCGCGCTACGGGATGTCGGTGCGCATCGAGGCGGCGCCGGAACTGGTCTCGCCCGATTTCACGATCGAGAAGTTCAAGACCGCGACCCGCCCCGTTGCCGATCTCGCCAGCCCCGTCGTCTCCGTTTCCGCGAGCCTGATGGCCGAAATCGACGACGAGGACGAGACCGAGGAAGACGAGACCGAGACCGAGACCGAGGCCGAGGCGACCGAGGCGGCGGCCGAGGACGAGAATGGCGATCAGCCGAAGAAGAAGCGCCGTCGTCGCCGCCGTCGGCGGAAGTCGAACGGCGATCAGGCCGATCAGGAAAACGGCACGCAGGACGCCGTCTCCGAGGAGGCTGCGGCGCAAGCCCAGCCCGAAGCCGAAGCCGAAGCGCAGGCCGCTCCCGAGGCGGAAGGCGAGGCCAAGCCCGAGGCCGCCGAGGCGGAGGCGGAGGCGCCCAAGCCGAAGCGCCGGTCGCGTGCGCGCAAGAAGGTGGAAGAGCCCAAGACCGAAGAGCCCAAGGCTGAGGAGCCTGCGGTTGCCGCCGAAGCCCCCACCGAGGCGGAAGCGTCCGCGGCCGAGGAAAAGCCGAAACGCCGCACCCGGTCGCGCAAGAAGGTGACGCCGGAGGGTGAGGCTCAGGCCGCGATCGAGGGCAGCGCCTCGATGCCCGAGGCCGAGGAAGCCCCCAAGCCGAAGCGCCGCACGCGGTCGCGCAAGAAGGTCGAGGAGCCGGTCGCCACGGCCGAGGGTCAGGAGCCCGGGACGCCCGAGCCCGACGCTCCGGCCGAGCCGGTCGAGACGCCGCAGCCCGATGCGCCCGTCGAGGTGCCCGAACCCACCCCGACCGAAGAGCCCGACGTGACGCCGGACGAGGGCCCCGAAGCGCCCGAGCCCGAAATGCCGGTGGAGCAGCCCTTCGAGACGCCCCAGCCCGATGCGCCGGTGGAGATCCCGCCGCCCGCGACGGCCGAGGCCGAGCAGGAGCGGGGCGAGATCCTCGTCGAGGAAAAACCCAAGCCGCGCCGCCGCGGCTGGTGGAACCGCGGCTGAGCGCTGCGAACGGGAACGAAAGAAAAGGCCGGGCAAGTCGCCCGGCCTTTTTCGTGGCTGCTCGTCGTGAGGGGTAAGCCGGGTCCCTCAGGCCTTGCGCACGAGATAGACCTTTATGCCCTCCCAGTCCTCGGCCTCGACGAGCTCATGGCCGGTCTGCGCGCAGAAATGGGGCACGTCCACCCAGGACGCGCCATCGGTCGCCTCGAGCCGCACCAGCGCCCCGGCGGGCAGTTCCTCGAGCGCCTTGCGCAGCCGCAGGACGGGGAGCGGGCATAACAGCCCGCGCGCGTCGATATGAAGATCGATCTGCATGATCCGCGCTTACGCCCGACGCGCGGTATTGTCCACGCGGTTGTGACCTCACGCCCAGGTGACCGCGCGTGTGCAATCCGCTATGGGAAGGACATGTTTGGAATCGATCTCGTCTCCGCCGCCTTCCTCCCCGCCGCGCTCGTCGCGCTGGCGGCGGGCCTGCTGTCCTTTCTCAGCCCCTGCGTGCTGCCCATCGTGCCGCCCTATCTGGCCTATATGGGCGGGGTTTCGATGGGCGATCTGCGCGAGGGCAAGCGCTCGGCGGTGCTGCCTGCGATCTTCTTCGTGCTCGGGCTCTCGACGGTCTTTCTGTTCATGGGCTTCGCCGCCTCGACCTTCGGGCGTTTCTTCCTCACCAATCAGGTGCTCTTCGGACGCATCGCGGGCGGCGTGATCATTATCCTCGGGCTGCATTTCCTCGGCCTGTTCCGGATCCCGATCCTCGACCGCGAGGCGCGGCTCGACGCGGGCGACCGGGGCGGCTCGAGCCTCGGCGCTTATATCCTCGGGCTTGCCTTCGCCTTCGGCTGGACGCCCTGCATCGGCCCGCAGCTCGGCGCGATCCTGTCGCTCGCCGCGCAAGGAGGCGATCAGCTGCGCGGCACGGCGCTGCTCGCGGTCTACGCGATGGGGCTCGGCATTCCCTTCCTGCTCGCCGCGCTCTTCATCCAGCGCGCGATCGGAGTGATGAACCGGCTCAAGAAATACATGGGCGTGATCGAAAAGACGATGGGCGCGCTTCTGGTGGTGGTCGGGTTGCTCCTGCTCACCAACGCCTTCTCGGCGATCAGCTTCTGGCTGCTCGACACCTTCCCCGGACTTGCGAAACTGGGGTGAGGCCAGGGGGCTCGCCCGACCGAGAGCTGTCAGTGAAGAGCTGTTGAGCCTTTCACTCTCGACGGACAGGGCGGACGAATGCCGGACAGTCCGCCACCTCAACGGTTAACCGCCGGGAAGAAGGAGAGGGGCGCCGAGGATATCATCGTGATCTGCGGCGGTGTCATCCCGCAACAGGATTACGAGTTCCTCAAGAAAGCGGGGGTCAAGGCGATCTTCGGACCGGGGACCAACATTCCCGCCGCCGCGCGCGAGATCCTCGACATCATCCGCACCACGCGCAGCTGAGCCTGCGGGGTGAAGAGGGGGCTGGGGGCGCTGCCTCCCCCGTTGCTGAATGGCGACAATTTGAAGTCAAGCAGGAGGTGTCGCCATCGGGCGCTTTCTCTCGAGCAAACTCCAGCCAGGTGAACTGTGGCTTTCCGGCATTCTCGAGCGCCTTCTGGCGGAAAATCCGGTCGGTGTCTTTGGTTCCCGCCGCGATTGGGCTAGAGACGGCCTGGGAGCCGGGCGGGGTGAATATGCAAGAGATCCCAACTTATCTGATCAATCTGGCGCGGCGGCCCGACCGTCTTGCAGGGATTGAGGCGCGGTGTGCCGAACTTGGCCTGTCCTTAGAGAGGTTGAACGCGGTCGACGCGCGTGAGATCGACCCCGTGCGGCTCGACGCGAATGGGCCAGCTGAAGGGCCGATCGGGCCGCTTTCCGACGCTGCGCGTGCCTGTACCGCGAGCCATGTCCGTTGCTGGCAACGTTTGGTCGAAAGCGAGGCTTCGCGCTCGTTCTTGAGGATGACGTGGCGCTCCGGCCCGAGCTCGCCCCGCTCCTTTCCGATAGCGACTGGATTCCGAACGAATTTGGCCTGATCAAGGTCGAGAAATATAACGCTCATAGGGTGTCGAAGCTTCTGATGGGAGCGGCCGTTCGGGTGGCGGACCAGAAGGGGGTCGCGATCCGGCGCCTCTTTTCCCGTCACACCGGCTCCGCAGGTTATATCATTTCGCGCTCTGCGGCTCAGCGCACCCTGCGTTACATAGGCCGGATCGACGTGCCGATAGATCATTTCCTCTTCAATGAAACTGTGTCGCCGATGCTCGGCCCGGAATTTCGTCCCGCGATGCTGATCCCGTCCGTGGTTGCGCAGCTTCCCGATCCGGGCGGGAGCGTTATTGCCATCGTGCCACCGCCCGGCATCGCGACGCGGTGGCAGCGCCGCATGTTGAGTTTCCGGCGCGCGCGTGCCGAGGCGCGTCTCTGGCACAAGCAGATTTTCTGGACGATCACCGGCCGCGCGCGCGTCGTCGCGGTCACATTCGAGCCAATTGGCCGGGAATGAGCGCTGACGGGTGTCAAACCGCGGCGAAACCGCTAATTTAGGAATATGGACAAGCCGGTTTCCCTCTGGTCGCGCATCGCGCAGGCGCTCTCCGCCCTCGGGCGGGGCGAGGGTCTGTCTGCGGTCTTCGACAATCTGCGCGCGCCGCCCGAGCGTTCGGTCGCCTTCACCATCGCGGTGATCGCGCTCGGGGCGAAGATGGCCAAGGCCGACGGGCAGGTGACCCGCGACGAGGTGGCGGCGTTCCGGCGGATCTTCCAGATCCCGCCCGACGAGGAGGGCAACGCGGCGCGCATCTTCAACATGGCGCGCACCGATGTCGCGGGATTCGACGCCTATGCGCGCAAGATCGCGCGGATGTTCGGGCCCGGTGCGGATGTGCTCAAGGATGTGCTCGAGGGGCTGTTCTTCATCGCGATGGCCGATGGCGACTATCACGAGGGCGAGGATGCCTTCCTGCATGAGGTCGCACGCATCTTCGGGCTCGAGGAATGCTGTTTCCGCGCGATGCGCTCGGCCTTCGTGCCCGATGCCGAACCCGATCCCTGGTCGGTGCTCGAGCTCGAGCCCGGCACGCCGCTCGAGGAGGTGCGCAAGGCCTGGCGCGCCAAGGTGCGCGAGGCCCATCCCGACCGCGCGATCGCGCGCGGACTGCCGGAGGAAGCGGTGCAGCTGGCCGAGGCGCGGGTGATCGCGCTCAACAAGGCCTGGGAGGAGATCCGCGCCAGCCGCGCGGAGGCCTGATGCGCATCGCGGCCTGGAATATCGAATGGTTCAACAACCTGTTCGACCGGGAAGGCAAGCTGCTCGAGGACACTGAATGGTCGGCGCGCTACAAGGTGACGCGGGGCGAGCAGCTGGGCGCGATCGGGATCGTGCTGAGCGCGCTCGATGCCGACGTGATCCTGATCGTCGAGGCGCCCGACGACAATCACCGCCATCACACGGTCGACATGCTCGAGCGGTTCGCGGCGAAATACGAGCTGCGCCAGCGCAAGGCGATGATCGGCTTCACCAACGACACCCAGCAGGAGATCGCGCTGCTCTACGATCCCGAGATGGTCGCGGCGCGCCACGATCCGCAACGCTCGGAGACCTGGCCGCGTTTCGACGGGGAGATGAAGATCGATCTCGATATCGACGCGCGGCTCGACACGGTGAGCTTCTCCAAGCCCCCGCTCGAGGCGGCGCTCGAATGCGGCGGCGGGCGGGTGATCCGACTGATCGGGGTGCATGTGAAGGCGAAAGCCCCGCATGGCATCACCAGCGAGGCGGCGGCGATCCGGATCGCGATCGAGAACCGCCGCAAGCAGCTCGCGCAGTCGATCTGGCTGCGTGGCCGGGTGGAGGAACATCTCGCGGCGGGCGACAGCCTGATCGTGCTGGGCGATTTCAATGACGGTCCGGGGCTCGACGAATACGAGAAGCTCTTCGGGCGCTCGAGCGTCGAGATCGTCGCGGGCGAGGGCGGGCCGGAGGCGTTGCGGCTCTGCGATCCGCATGCCCAGCTGAGCGCCGCCCATCACACGGCTGCGGCGCCCAGTTCGGCGCGGTTCTATCTCGCGAGCGAGAAACAGTATTTCTCGGCAATGCTCGACTATGTGATGCTCTCGCCCGATCTGGCGGCGCAGGCGCGCGGCTGGCGGATCTGGCACCCGTTCGACGATCCGCATATCTACCGGGTGCCGGAGCTGCGCGAGGCGCTGTTGCAGGCCTCGGATCATTTTCCGGTCTCGGTCGATCTCGATCTCGCCCCCGCCAAGCAGGCGTGATTTTCCCGCGCGGCTGGCGTAGGATCGGGGCTATGAAAGCGCTGATCGCCCCCGTCCTGATCGTCTCGCTCCTGGCCGCGCCGGTCCGCGCGCAGGAGGAGGAGGGCGATGTCGATCGCGGGGTGACGCTGCTCGAACAGGGGGCGGAGCTTCTGCTGCGCGGCTTGATCGAGGAGATGCGACCCAAGCTCGACGAGATGCAGAAGGGGCTCGAGGAGGCCGCGCGCGAGATGGGGCCGAAACTGGGGCAGTTCCTCGCGCTGATCGACGATATCCGAAATTACGAGGCGCCCGAGCGGCTGCCCAATGGCGATATCGTTCTGCGTCGCAAGCCCGGCGCCCCGCCGCCTCCGCCGCTGCTGAGCGAACCGCCCGTGCCGGGACCCGATGGCGGGCCGGAACCTTCGCCGGAGCGACAGCGGCCGCAGGAAAGCCCCGAGAACGGGATCGAGCTTTAGCCGGAGACTTTCGGTTCGGCCTTGAGCGCAGTGGCGAGCGAGCGGAAGCGCGACTCGGCCACCTCTCCGTAAAATGCCGTCCCGCGCCTCGTCAGCTTGAGTTCCAGCACGTTGTCCTTGCGCGAATAGAAGAGCTCGCCCGCATCGGCGGGGCTGTGGGTGGCGAACATGGCGCCGAAACGCATCGCCTTGCCCAGAACCTCGGCCTCCTGCAGCTGGTCCTCGCTCAGCAGCCCGAGGAACGGGTCGAGCCGCGAGCCCGAGCGGGAATTCTTGTAGCGGTGCAGGAGCGCGACGCCGAGCCAGATCCGTTCGGCATGCGACATCGCCGAGTAGTTCGCGCGGGTGACATTCTCGAAGCAGGCCTCGGCGCGGTAATCGGGATGGGTGCGCCAGGTCGTGTCATGGAGCAGGCAGGCCGCGCGCACGAGGCGGAATTTCTCGGGCGGGAGCGGGCCGAAGATCGGCTCGATGAAGCTGTGGAGCTTCTTGCCGAAGCCGGGCATGCGCGACATCACCCGCTCGGTATGGCGGCAGGCCTCGATCAGCGGATCGCGGCGGCGCAGCCGTTCGGGCATCTGTTCGTACAGGAGCCCCTCGCGGATCCCGTAGGCCGAGACGTCGATCTCGCGGGGCTGGAAAGTGTCGATCAGCTCGCGCAGGACCTGCGTCGCGAGCGGGACCAGCTCCATCCGGGCGGCCGAGGTGCCGGTCTTGGAGCGCAGTTTCTCCATGTCCGATTTGCCGATCCAGTCGATCGTCTCGATCAGGCCTTCCGGGTCCATCCGGTATTCGTGGAGCACCAGAAGCGGATATCCGCGCCGCTCCATGTCGAGCCGCGCGATGGCGCGCCATGAGCCGCCCACGAGGTAGATCCGCTCGTGGCCGGTGCCGACCTGCTGGGCAAGCTCGGCGATGGTGGCGCGGATATGGGCGGTGACCGCCTTCTTCCCGCCCTCGATCTGCTGCAGCCGGAACGGGCCGAGCTGCGAGGTGGCGCGACGCCAGACCTTGCCGGCACGGATCTCGGCCAGCTCCATCGAATTGCCGCCGATATCGCAGACCAGCCCCTCGGCCTCGGGCCAGCCCAGAAGCACGCCCTGCGCGCTCAGCCGCGCCTCTTCGAGCCCGTCGATCACATGAACCTTGAGCCCGGTCTCCTTCTCGATCTGACGGTGGTAGTCGGGCCCGTCCTCGGCATCGCGCATCGCGGCGGTGGCGACGCAGGTCAGCGGGCCGATCTCCATCCCTTCCGCAAGCGCGGCGAAGCGACGGAGTGCGACGAGACCGCGCTCACGTCCCTGCGGGTTGAGGCGGCCGGTCTCGGCCAGCCCCTGACCGAGGCCCGCCATGACTTTCTCGTTGAAGAAATAGGCCGGGCTGCGGGCGGCACCGTCGAACACCACCATCCGGATCGAGTTGGAGCCGATATCGACCACGCCCACGCGCGAGAGCGCGCGCACCGACGGATCGTCGAAAAGCGGCTGCCCGAAGGGATCCCAATCGTCGCTATCGCCAGTTTCGTGCGGCGCCTTGCGTTTGTTCATCGAGTCCGTCCGAGTGAGTCGTTCGCCCCAACGCTAGGGCTAGTCGAAGCTATGGGCAAGTTTGGGAACGTCGCTTGCCCCCGCGGAACCGCGTCCCGAGAGCGAGGGGAATTCCATGAAGAAGCGGTGGCAGGAGAACAGGTCGTCCTTGCCGTCGGGCAGGTGCCGGATGAACTTGCCGTCGGGCTGCAGGATCCAGCTCTGCGCCTCGTCGGCCATGTTCGCGGCCATGATCTGGTTCACGATCTGCGCCTTCACAGTCGGGTTCTTGGCCTCGATCAGCGTCTCGACCCGGCGGTTGAGATTGCGCCCCATCCAGTCGGCCGAGGAAAAGAAGACCCGCGCATGTTCGGAGGGCAGGGCGTGGCCGTTGCCGAAGCAGACGATGCGCGAATGTTCGAGGAAACGCCCGACGATGGATTTGACGCGGATATTCTCGGACAGGCCCTTGATGCCGGGGCGGATGCCGCAGATGCCGCGGATCACGAGGCTGATCTTCACCCCCGCCTGGCTGGCGCGGTAGAGCGCGTCGATCACGTCGGGCTCGATCAGCGAATTCATCTTGGCCCAGATCTCGGCGGGTTTGCCGGCCCTGGCATGGGAGATCTCGCGCTCGATCAGGTCCAGCAGCCGCGGCTTGAGCGTGATCGGCGAGATCGCGAGGTTCTCCAGCCCCTCGGGCTGCACATAGCCCGACAGGTAGTTGAACACCTTCGTCGCGTCGCGCCCGAGTGCCGCGTCGCAGGTGAAGAAGCTCAGGTCGGTGTAGATCTTCGCGGTGATCGGGTGGTAGTTGCCGGTCCCGTAATGGGTATAGGTCACGAGCTGGTCGCCCTCGCGGCGCACCACGGTCGAGATCTTGGCATGCGTCTTGTAGTTGATGAAGCCGTAGACGACATGCGCGCCCGCGCGTTCGAGCCGGCGCGACTGGCGGATATTGGCGGCCTCGTCGAACCGCGCCTTGAGCTCCACCAGTGCGGTGACCGATTTGCCCGCCTCCGCCGCCTCGCACAGCGCCGAGACGATCGGGCTGTCCTTCGAGGTGCGGTAGAGCGTCTGCTTGATCGCGAGCACATTGGGATCGTTCGCCGCCTGGTCGAGGAAACGCACCACCAGATCGAAGGTCTCGTAGGGGTGGTGCAGCAGGATGTCCTTCTGCTTGATCGCGGCGAACATGTCGCCCTCGTGATCCTGCACGCGCTCGGGCACGCGCGGGGTGAAGGGTGGCCAGAGCAGGTCGGGGCGCTCGGACAGCACGAGCTCCTTCACGTCGGCGATGCCCACCAGCCCCTTTTCCGCCACGACCTCGTCGGGATCGACATGCAGCTCTTCCATGACGAGCGCCTGCAGGTCCTCGGGCGCGCCCGCCGAGACCGACATCCGGATCACCTGGCCCCGCCTGCGGCGCTTCAATGCGGTCTCGAATTCGCGCACGAGATCTTCGGCCTCGTCCTCGACCTCGAGATCGCTGTCGCGCAGCACCCGGAACGAGCACGACCCGATATCGCGATAGCCCGGGAAGAGCGATCCGAGATGGATCATCAGGAGCTGTTCGAGCGGCAGGAACCGCGCCTCGCCCGGCAGGCGCACGAAGCGGTCGATCTGCTGCGGGATCGGCAGGAGCGCCTGGAGCCGGCGCTGGTCCTTCTCGCGCTCCAGTTCGAGCGCGAGACAGAAGCCGGTATTCGGGATGAAGGGGAAGGGATGGGCCGGGTCGATCGCGAGCGGCGAGAGCACCGGGAAGACCTTGTTGAGGAAGTGGTCGGCGAGGAAATCGAGATCGCGCTTGGTGAGCCGCGAGCGCGAGACCACATGGATGCCCTCGCGTTCCATCTCGCGCTTGAGCGCCGACCAGGTGGCCTGCTGCGTGTCCATCAGCCGCCGCGCATTGGCGTTGATCTTGGCCAGCTGCTCGGCCGGGGTGAGCCCGTCATCGGAGGGGTTCACGTTGCTTTCGCGCACCAGCTCCATCAGGCCCGCGACGCGCACGGTGTAGAATTCATCGAGGTTGGTGGCCGAGATCGACAGGAAGCGCACCCGCTCCAGAAGCGGCACGCGCGGATTGCGCGCCTCTTCGAGCACCCGCCAGTTGAAGGCGAGCCAGCTCAGTTCCCGGTTGAAGAACCGTCCCGGCCCCTCGATCTCGCCGGGCGGCAGCGTGACCGGGGTGGGGAAGGGGGACTTGAGGAAATCTGCCTGGGTCATGGGGCTCTTTTCGTTGCGGATTGTGTGGCCTCTATGACAGTTTGCGCAGCTCAGTCGAGACTGTCCAGCACCTCGGCCGCAAGCCTCTGGGTGATCGCACGGCGCTGCGCGAGCGCCTGGCGGTCGAGCGCGGCCACGAGCTTGCGGGCGGTGGCGAGCGAGCGGTCCATCCGGGTCACCAGCCACGCGATCAGGTTGGGCGGCACGGTCAGCTGTCGATCGGCGAAGAGCTTGACCAGCACCGCCGAGAGCAGCGCGTCATCGGGGGGCGAGATCCGCACGGTGGCGGTCGCTTCCATCCGTGAAATCAGGTCGGGGAGCGTCATCCCCCAGTCGCGGGGTGGGGTGCGCGCGGTCAGCAGAAGCTGCCCGCCCTCGGCCTGCATGAGGTTGTGCAGATGGAACAGCGCGCGTTGATGGTCGAGGCTTTGCGCCACGGCCTCGGCATCCTCGATCACCGCCGCGCCTTGCGCGACGAGCTCGGGCGCCATTTCCTCGGTCAGGTCGCGGGCGCGGCGAAGTGCCGCGCCGTGCTCGTCGGCCCAGATCGCGGCGAGATGGGTCTTGCCCGCCCCTTCGGGCCCGATCAGGATCATCCGTCCCAGCGGCCAGCTCGGGGGCGAATCGAGCGTGGTCAGCGCAAGCGCGTTCGCGGGTGCGATGAAGAAATCCTCGCGCCCCTGCGCCGAGCGCAGGTGCAGCGGGAAGGTCAACTGCTCGGCCATCTTAGCCCTCGGTATCTCGCGTTTCGGCCGCGCTCGTCACCGTTCCGGTCGTCTCGTTGATCAGTCCGGGTGGCGCGTCACCGGGCGGATTACTACGCCCCGACTGGCCGCGATAGAGCGCCCCGTGCAAATATTGGTCGATGAGGAAGCGTGCAACCACTCCGATCACCGCAGCGACCGGAACCGCGACCAGCATGCCGACGAAACCGAACAGCGTGCCGAAGGCGGAGAGCGCGAAGATCAGCCAGAGCGGGTGGAGGCCCACCGAATTGCCCATCAGGCGCGGGGTGATGAAATTGCCTTCCATGAACTGGCCGAAGGCGAAGATGCCGGCGACGATGCCGATCTGCAGCCAGTCGCCCCAGAACTGGAACAACGCGAGCCCGATCGCCAGAATCCCGCCGATGATCGCCCCGATATAGGGAATGAAGGTCAGCGCCCCCGCGATCGAGCCCACGAGAAGACCGAAATCGAGCCCCGCGGCCATCAGCGCGACGGCGTAGAAGGTCCCGAGCACGAGGCAGACCGTGACCTGTCCGCGCACGAAGCCCGACAGCACCTTGTCGATATCGCGCGCGATCCGGCGAATGGTGGGCGCATGGTCGCGCGGCAGCCAGCCATCGACCTTCGCGACCATCCGATCCCAGTCGAGCAGCATGTAGAAGGCCACGACCGGCACGACGACGATGAAGACGATGACATTGACAAGCGTCATGGCCGAGCTGAGCAGGGTCGAGGCGAGTTCGCCGCCGCGCGCCTTGATCGCCTCGCCGAGACTGTTGAGCGTGTCGTTGATCACCGAGTTCTGCAACAGATCGGGGAACCGCTCGGTCAGGAAGCCCTGCAGCGATTTCACCAGGTCGGGGGCGAGGGCGATGAATTGTCCGAGCTGGCGCACCAGCATCGGCACCACGGCGAGCGAGAGCACCACGAAGGCCACCACCGCGATCAGCGCGATCACCGCGGTCGAGGCGGTCCGGCTCAGGCCCAGCTTTTCCAGCCGGTCGGCCAGCGGGTCGAGGAAATAGGCGATCGCGCCGCCCATCACGAAGGGCAGGATGACATTGCCCAGCCACCACAGCGCGAACACGAAGACCAGCGCGGCGATGCTCCAATAGGTGGCTTGCTTGCGGGCGGGCAGGGCCATGCGGGTTCCTCTCGGGATGTGTCGCCTTAACGTGGCGGATTGCGGGGGGAAATCAAGTGGGGCTCTGCCCGCGGGGCGCGGAGGTTCCCGTGCCTTTCCATGCCGACGAGCGCGTGCGGCGTCGGAACCTGCCGGGCAGCCGTTCCCTCGATCGTTCCGTCGATCGTTCGCGCAAGATCGCACGCGCGGAGCGGTGTCATATCCCCATGGATCTTGCCCAGAGGCCCGCTTTCCTCTAGGCGGAACACAACCGATCAAACCAAGCCCAAAGGACCGCAGATGCGCCTTTCCCGCTATTTCCTCCCCGTTCTTAAGGAAACGCCCGCCGAGGCGCAGATCGCCTCGCATCGGCTGATGCTGCGTGCGGGCATGATCAAGCAGCAACAGGCCGGTATCTATTCCTGGCTGCCGCTGGGCTACAAGGTGCTCAAGCGCATCGAGCAGATCGTCCACGAAGAGCAGATCCGCGCCGGGCATATCCCGCTGCTGATGCCGACGCTCCAGCCCGCCGACCTGTGGCGCGAGTCGGGCCGCTACGACGCCTACGGCCCCGAGATGCTGCGCATCAAGGATCGCCACGACCGCGACATGCTCTACGGACCGACCAACGAGGAGATGATCACCGACATCTTCCGCAGCCATGTCGAGAGCTACAAGCAGCTGCCGCTGACGCTCTACCACATCCAGTGGAAATTCCGCGACGAGGTGCGTCCGCGCTTCGGCGTCATGCGCGGCCGCGAATTCCTGATGAAGGACGGCTACAATTTCGACCTGACCAAGGAAGACGCGCTGCACGCCTATAACCGCCACATGGTCAGCTACCTGCGCACCTATGAGCGCATGGGCCTGACCGCGATTCCGATGCGTGCCGATAGCGGCCCGATCGGTGGCGATGACACGCATGAGTTCCTCGTGCTGGCCGAGACCGGCGAGTCGGAAGTCTTCTACGATGCCAAGGTGCCCGAGCTGAAGCTGGGCGACCGGCAGGTCGATTACGACAATCGCGAAGAGGTCGCAGGCATCTGCGAGGAGTTCACCACCCTTTACGCGCGCACCGACGAGACCCATGACGAGGCGCTGTTCAACGAGATCCCCGAGGAGCGCCGCCAGGTCGGCCGCGGCATCGAGGTCGGGCAGATCTTCTATTTCGGCACCAAGTATTCCGAGCCGATGGGCGCGACCGTGAACACTCCCGATCAGGGCAAGGTGCCGGTCCATATGGGGTCGCACGGGATCGGCGTGAGCCGCCTCGTCGGCGCGCTGATCGAGGCGAACCACGACGAGAAGGGCATCATCTGGCCCGAGGGCGTGACCCCCTTCCATGTCGGCATCGTCAATCTCAAGCAGGGCGATGTCAGCTGCGACAGCGCCTGCGAGGCGCTTTACCGCGCTTTCGCCGAGCACGGGCTCGAGCCGCTCTATGACGACCGCGAGGAGCGGGCGGGGGCGAAATTCGCCACGATGGACCTGATCGGTCTGCCCTGGCGGATCACCGTCGGCCCGCGCGGGATCGCGGCGAACAAGGTGGAACTCACCTGCCGCCGCACCGGCGAGAGCGAGGAGATGTCGGCAGAGGCGGCGGTCGAGAAGGTGGCCGCGATCTATGCCGCGCTTTGAGGCCATCCTCGCGCTCGGCGCGGCGCTCGCCGTCGCGCCGATGGCGCAGGCGGGCGGGCTCGTCGCGTGGTCGGACGAGGCGCTCGGGATCACCGCCGAGGTGCCGCAGGGCTGGGGCTCGGATACGCTGCCCGGCGGCGGCGTGCTCTTCACCGCCCCCGGCGGAGAGCCGCGCCATGCCCCCCATGTCGCGCTGCGCGCCTATCCCGATCCGGGGGCCGATCTGGGCCCGGCCCATGACCAGAGCCTGCGCGCGCTGCTGCTCGACGGGGCGCAGGTGACCTCGGATCAGAGTGACGCGCAGGGTTTCGAGATCCGCGCCACCGATCCCTCGGGCAAGGTCGAACTGATCCGCACGCTGCGGCTGGCCTGTCCCTCGGGGCCGGTCCTCGCCACGGTTCGGATCGACTACCCGGCGGACCGGGCCGAGGAGATGGCGCCGCTTCTGGCCGATGTGCCGGGAAGTCTCGCCTGCGAGTGAGCCCCCTCGCGGATGAGGGGAACCTCCGGGCCGGCGCGGAGTTGCGCTGGCGTGAATGGTGCGGGCTTGACCTTCGCGGCCCGCCGGGCCAGCTTGCGCCGGATTTTCGTGGATGGAGCTTATGGCCGCACGCACAGCCCCGTTTTCCCGTTTCGAGTTCATGATCGCCTGGCGGTACCTGCGCGCGCGCCGTGCCGAGGGCGGCGTCTCGACCATGACCTGGATCTCGCTCATCGGCATCGCCCTCGGTGTGGCCGCGCTGATTGCCACGCTCGCGGTGCGGGCGGGCTTCCGCGACGAATTCGTGAGCACGATCGTCGGGTCGAATCCGCAGATCACGGTCTATTCCGCGCCGACCGAGGTGGTCGAGGGCTCGGGCGTCTATTCCCGGCTGATCCGCGATTTCGAGGCGCGTACCGAACGGATCAAGAAGATCCCCGGCGTCGTCAGCGCCGCCCCCGCGATCCGCGGTCAGGCGATGGTGAGCTTCGGCGACCGCTCGAACGTGGCCGATGTCTACGGGCTCGCGCTCTCCGATCTCAAGAATATCCCCAATATCGCCCATTCCGACGAGGCGCAGGGCAATATCGACGATCTCGGGCAGGGCATCGCCCTGGGCGTCGGCATGGCGCGCGATCTCGGCGTGACGGTGGGCGACACGGTCAAACTGATCTCGCCCAGCGGCGCCAAGACGCCCTTCGGCACCTCGCCGCGCGTCAATGCCTACAAGGTCGTCTATATCTTCTCGGCCGGGCGCTACGACATCGACCAGACCCGGCTCTACATGCCCTTCAAGGAGGCGCAGAGCTATTTCAACCGCGAGGGCGGGGCGGATGAGATCGATGTCGACGTGGCAGATCCCGACAATGTCGCGGACTGGGAACCCGCGATCTCCGATGCGAGCGGCAAGGGCACCCTGATCTGGACCTGGAAGGACGCTTCGGGCAGCTTCCTGCGCGCGCTCACGATCGAGGATAACGTGATGTTCGTGATCCTCGCGATCCTCGTGCTGATCGCCTCGATGAATATCACGTCGGGGCTGATCATGCTGGTGAAGAACAAGGGCCGCGATATCGGCATCCTGCGCACGATGGGCCTGAGCCAGGGTTCGATCATGCGCGTCTTCTTCCTCTGCGGCGCCTTCACCGGCGTGATCGGCACGGTGGCCGGTCTCGCGCTCGGCGTGCTGTTCGCGCTCAATATCGACAGCATCATGGGCTTCGTGAACTGGATCAATGGCGGCCCGGCCTGGGACCCGTCGATCCGCGGCATCTACCAGCTGCCCGCGAAGCTCCAGCCCTGGGACGTGCTCAAGGCGGTGGGGCTCGCGCTGTCGCTCTCCTTCGTGGTCACGATCTTCCCCGCGCGCCGGGCCGCGCGCATGGATCCGGTGGAGGCGCTGCGCTATGAGTGAGGTTCTGATCTGCGAAGGGCTCGAGAAGAGCTACAACAAGGGGCGGCCGAACGAGATCAAGGTGCTGCGCGGTCTCGATCTGACGATCCCGAAGGGTCAGGTCACGGCGCTCGTGGCGCCGTCGGGGGCGGGCAAGTCGACGCTGCTGCATATCGCGGGGCTGCTCGACACCCCGGATGCGGGCCGGGTCGTGATCGACGGCGAGGATCTGACCGGCGCGCGCGACGGACGGCGCACCGCGGCGCGGCGCGAGAAACTGGGTTTCATCTACCAGTTTCACCACCTGCTGCCCGAATTCTCCGCCGCGGAGAACATCATCCTGCCGCAGCTCGCCAATGGCCAGAGCCGCGCGGCGGCCGAGGCGCGCGCCGCCGATCTTCTGGACCGGGTGGGGCTGACCGAGCGCATTGACCACCGTCCCTCGGCGCTCTCGGGCGGCGAGCAGCAGCGCGTGGCGTTCTGTCGGGCGCTCGCCAATGCGCCGAGCCTGCTTCTGGCGGACGAACCCACCGGCAATCTCGACCCGGCGACCTCCGACCGGGTGTTCGACGTCCTGATGGCGCTGGTGCGCGATACCGGGCTTGCGGCGCTGATCGCGACCCATAACCTCGAACTCGCCGCCAAGATGGACCGGGTGGTGCGGCTCGAGAACGGAATGCTGAGCGAAGGCTGAGGAGAGGCTGATGATCGTCTACGGGATTTCGACCTGTGACACGGTGCGCAAGGCGCGCAAGGCGCTGGAAGCTGCGGGCCGCGAGGTGGAATTTCGCGACGTGCGGGCCGAACCGCTCTCGTCGGCGGAGACCGCCGAGTTCGAGGCGGCCTTCGGCGACAAGATCGTGAACCGGGCCTCGACGACCTGGCGCAGCCTCTCCGAGGCCGAGCGCGCGGCGCCCGTGGCCGATCTGCTGCGCGCCCATCCCGCGCTGATGAAGCGTCCGGTGATCCGCGAGGGCGGGAAACTCACGCTGGGCTGGGCGAAGCCGGTTCAGGCCGAGTGGCTCTGAACTTCACCTGGTCCCAAATACCCCCGCCGGAGGCATCCGCCGCTGCCGTCCCGCATCGCCGCGTGGACAAAAGAAAACGGCCCGCGCGAGAGGCGCGGACCGCTGGTCAAGACCGTCTGCCGGCAATCAGAGCAGTTGCAGGTCCGAGGCCGAGGCGCGGCCGTCGCGACCGTCCTGCAGTTCGTACTGGACTTTCTGATTGTCGTTGAGACCCTTCAGGCCCGCACGTTCGACCGCAGAGATGTGCACGAACACGTCCTTGCCGCCTTCATCGGGGGCGATGAAGCCATAACCCTTGGTGGAATTGAACCATTTCACGGTGCCAGTGGCCATTACCGTCTTCTCCTTAGTAGTCTCCCGGCGCGTGATTGCGTCCGAGCCGTGCAGCCAGTCTCTTTCGTGTCTTCCGGCTGCCTTTTTCAGAAGCGAGGCGGTAAGAAAGTCTGCGAAACACGCAAATCAAGTCTGGCGCAACTTCGCGAAAAATCAATGACATTCCGTGAGGGGCGCAAGCCCCTCACAGGTCTGTGAAATTTCGGCTTCAGCCCTGTTTTGAAGCGATTATCCGCGCAGGTCGGGCGGGGTCGATTCGGCGCGCAGGTCCTCGATGACGGCGTCGAGCGCGACCGTGGAGGTGCGGTTCTCGCCCAGCTTGCGGACCGAAACCGTGCGCTCCTCGACCTCTTTCATCCCGATTGCGAAGATATAGGGGACCTTGCCGAGCGAGTGCTCGCGGACCTTGTAGTTGATCTTCTCGTTGCGGGTGTCGGCCTCGGCGCGGATGCCGGCGACGCGCAGCCTCGAAGTCACCTCGAGCACGTAATCGTCCGCATCCGAGACGATCGAGGCCACCACGACCTGACGGGGCGCGAGCCAGAGCGGCATCTTGCCCGCGTGGCTTTCGATCAGGATGCCGATGAAGCGCTCGAACGAGCCCAGCACCGCGCGGTGCAGCATGACGGGCCGGTGGCGTTCGCCATCCGAACCCACGAATTCCGCATCGAGCCGCTCGGGCAGGTTGGTATCGACCTGCAGCGTGCCGCATTGCCAGTCGCGCCCGATCGCGTCGGTCAGCACGAATTCGAGCTTCGGCCCGTAGAACGCACCTTCGCCCTCGAAGATCTCGTAATTGTAGCCGGCGGCCTTGCAGGCATTGCCAAGCGCAGCCTCGGTATAGTCCCAGCTTTCATTGCTTCCGATGCGCTTCTCGGGGCGCGTCGACAGCTTGATGCGCCAGTCGGTGAAGCCCAGATCGGCATAGATGCCCGAGAGGAACTTGATGAACTTCTCGGTCTCCACCTCGATCTGATCCTCGGTGCAGAAGATATGCGCGTCGTCCTGGGTGAAGCCGCGCACCCGCATGATGCCATGCAGCGCCCCCGAGGGCTCGTAGCGCGCGCAGGACCCGAACTCGGCCATGCGCAGCGGCAGGTCGCGGTAGCTCTTCACGCCCTGATTGAAGATCTGAACGTGGCAGGGGCAGTTCATCGGCTTGAGGGCGTTGACGGTCTTCTCGCGCGCGTGCTCCTCGTCGACCTCGACGATGAACATGTTCTCCTGGTAGTTCTCCCAGTGGCCCGAGGCCTCCCAGAGCTTGCGGTTGACGACCTGCGGGGTGTTTACCTCGACATAGCCATCCGTGCGCTGCTTGCGGCGCATGTAGTCCTGCAGCGCGGTGTAGATGGTCCAGCCATTCGGGTGCCAGAAGATCTGGCCCGGCGCCTCTTCCTGCATGTGGAAGAGATCCATCTCGCGGCCCAGCTTGCGGTGGTCGCGCTTGGCGGCCTCTTCCATCATCGTGACCCAGGCGTTCAGGTCCTTCTTGGTCTTGAAGGCCACGCCGTAGATCCGCTGCAGCATCGGGCGGGTCGAGTCGCCCAGCCAATAGGCGCCCGCGACATGGGTCAGCTTGAACGCATCTGCGGGCACTTGGCCGGTGTGCTGCAGGTGCGGACCGCGGCACAGATCCTGCCAGTTCCCGTGCCAATACATCCGGATATCCTCGCCGGGCGGGATCCGGTTGATCAGCTCGACCTTGTAAGGCTCCTCGGTGGCCAGGTAGTGGTCGATCGCATGCTTGCGGCTCCAGACCTCGGTCTTGATCGCGTCGCGCGCATTGATGATCTCGCGCATCTTCTTCTCGATCGCGCCGAGGTCTTCGGGGGTGAAGGGTTCCTCGCGGTCGAAATCGTAGAACCAGCCATTGTCGCGCACCGGGCCGATCGTGACCTTCACGCCGGGATAGAGCTCCTGAACGGCGCGGGCCATGATATGGGCGAGGTCGTGGCGGATCAGCTCCAGCGCGGGGCCGTCGTCGGCCATCGTGTTGATGGCGATCTGGGCGTCCTCGGTGATCGGCCATTGCAGATCCCAATGCGCGCCGTTGACCTGCGCCGAGATCGCTTTCTTCGCCAGCGACGGCGCGATCGAGGCCGCCACTTCGGCCGGGGTCACGCCCGCGGCGTACTCGCGCGAATTGCCATCGGGAAAGGTGAGGGAGATCTGGGACATGTCGTCCTCCTCGTCGGTTTGGCGCCCACGGAACGCCCGGTTGCGGGATATGTGCTGAAAGCCTTTTGCGAAAGCGCGGCGCGGCTGTCAATGGGGCAGGGAAGACGGAGAGGTCGCGGCGGGATGCGCCCCCGTCCTTCGCGAGGGCGGACCGGGACATTCGGACGCGGCCGAAGGCGTGCCGTGTTTCCCGTCGGGGCCGGTCAGTTATTCCGCGGCTGCGTTCGGCGCGCCCGAAGGAGGCCGCCCCTTGTTCCGGCATGAAAAAGGCGCCGTGCGGCGCCCTTTCGTCACATCTTGTTGAGTTTGCTCTGCAGATCCGCGAGCTGCTTCTTGATCGCGTTGAGTTCGGAGCGGTCGTCGCTCTTCTCGTCGCTTTCGGGCGCGGGCCCGGAAGACCCCGCGGTGCCCCAGCCTGCCATCATGTTCTGCAAGAAGGCCTGCTGCTGGCGCTGGAGCGCCTCGAAGCCCGGCATGTTCGCCATCGGGTTCGGCATCTTGGTCATGTTGTCGAGCATCTGCGAATGGCCTTCGCGGAGCATCTCGAAGCTGGCGGCCAGAAACTGCGGGACCACCGATTGCGCGGCCCCCGTATAGGAACGCACCAGATCGGTGAGCACATCGACCGGTAGGACGTTCTCGCCCCGGCTCTCGTGCTCGGCCACGATCTGCAGCAGGTATTGCCGCGTCAGGTCGTCTCCCGATTTCAGATCGACGATTTGCACCTCGCGCCCGTCGCGGATGAATTTCGCGATATCTTCAAGCGTCACGTAATCGCTCGTCTCGGTATTGTAGAGCCGGCGGCTTGCGTAGCGCTTGATCAGCAAGGGCTTTTCGTCTTCGGCCATGTGGTGCGATCCTCCCCGGATGATGCGGTCGCAGCGATTGTGAGACGCCGCGCGCGCAAAAGCAACAAAAGAAAAGGGCGCGCTTGACGCGCGCCCAGGGAGGTCCGCTGTCCCGGCGGGGAGGAGGAAGCCGGGAGCCGCGGGAGGAACTTATTTCGCGGCCGCGGCGGCTTTCTTGGTCGCCGAGCTCATGTCGGCGGTCGCCTTCTTGACGGTCGCGCTGGCCTCTTCCGACATGTCCTTGCCGGCAGCCATCATCAGCTCGACGGTTTCCATCTGCATCGATTTCGCGACTTCGGCGAAAGCGGCGAGGTTCTCGGCGGCCATTTCCGCGGCGGAGGAGGTGAAGTCGCTCATCGCCTTGGCGTAATCGGCCGGCTCTTCCTTGGTCTTGGCGAGGTCGCTCATCTTCGCGAGAGTGTCCTTCGTCCATTTCGAGGAGATCTCGGTCGACTTCTCGGCGGCGCCGAGCGCGACCTTGGTCATCTTCTCGCCGAGCGCGGCTTGCGACTTGAAGGCATCCTGGAATTTCGTCGTGTCGACGGGGAAGGACGCCATCATGTCCTGCATGATCTTGGTGTAGTCCTGGGTCTTGGCCATAACTTTGCTCCTTGGGTTGGGGCCCCCGAGGTGGGAACAACGGCCGGGCCCTTTTCGCTTACGTAACGTATATACATGCTGCAGCGCAGCATTTCAAGGAAAACTTGCTGCGTCGCAGAAAGGTTACAATCGGAGCGTGTGAAATCAGATCTTCACGATCTCGGTCACGTAAGTGCCCGGCGCGGCTGCAAGAACCGGATGCTCGCGGTCCCCGGGCTGGCGCGCAGGAACCATCTTGCCGGATTTCGCGGCGAGCCATTCTCCCCAGCGGGGCCACCAGCTTCCCTCGTTGAACTGGGCCGTCGCCTTCCATTCATTGGGATTCGCGACCGGCGCGGCCGAGGTGTAATGCCCGTATTTCTTCTTGCTGGGCGGGTTCACGATCCCGGCGATATGGCCCGACTCGGAGAGGATGAAGCTCTTGTCCTTCGATCCCATCTGCGCGACGCCGTTGAAGGAGGCGATCCAGGGAGCGATATGGTCGGTCTCGCAGGCGATCGCCATCAGCGGCACCTTCACATCCGCGAGGCTCAGCTTTTCGCCCAGAACCTCGAAGCCGCCCCGCGCGAAGAGGTCGCGCTGGCACAGCCCGCGCAGGTAATCGAGTGCCATCCGTCCGGGCAGGTTCGTCGAGTCGCCGTTCCAGTAGAGCAGGTCGAAGGCGGGCGGGGCCTCGCCCATCATGTAGCTGCGGATCGCGGGCCGGTAGATCAGGTCGTTCGAGCGCAGGAACGAGAAGGTGCGCGACATGAAATAGCTCGACAGCACCCCGTCCGCGGCGCATTGCCGCTCGATCCCGTCGACGAAATCGTCCTGCAGGAAGACGGTGAATTCGCCCTGATCCGAAAAATCGGTGAGCGTGGTGAAGAAGGTCGCGGAGTTGATCGACCGGTCCTTGCGCTTGTCGAGAAGCGCCAGCGTCAGGCTGAGGGTGGTGCCGGCGATGCAGTAGCCGACCGCGTTGATCTTCTTCTCGCCGGTGATCTGCTTCACCTGCTCGATCGCGGTCAGGTAGCCCTCCTCGACGTAATCGTCGAGGCCCGTCTCGGCATAGCTCCTGTCGGGGTTCTTCCAGCTCACCACGAAGAGGGTGAAGCCCTGATCCACGATCCAGCGGATCAGCGAGTTCTGCGGCTTCAGGTCGAGAATGTAGAACTTGTTGATCCAGGGCGGAAAGATCACGAGCGGCGTCTTGTGCACCGTCTCGGTGGTTGGCTTGTACTGGATCAGCTCGAACAGGCGGTTGCGATAGACGACCGAGCCCTCGGCGGTGCCGATATTCTCGCCGACCCTGAAGGCGTTCCTGTCCGCGAGCGTCACCAGCAGATCGCCGCGATTGGCCTCGATATCCGCGACGAGATTCTCGAGCCCCTTCACGAGGCTCTCGCCTTCCGTCTCGATCGCCTTTTCCAGGGCGTCGGGGTTCGTCGCGAGGAAATTCGTGGGCGACATGAGGTCGATGATCTGGCGCGCGAAATAGTGCAGCCGCTTGCGATCGGCCGGGGCCAGACCCTCGATCCGCTCCACGGCCTCCTCCACCCCTTTCGAGGCGATCAGATATTGCTGCTTGATGAAATTGAAATAGGGATGCGTGTCCCAGAGAGGGTTGGTGAAGCGTGGGTCGGACGGTCCGGGATCAGCGGGCGGCGCGAGTGCGCCCTTGGCCAGAGCCTCCTGCGCCTCGAGGTAATGCTTCATCGCATCGCCCCAGTAGTTCACCTGAGCCTCAAGCACCTTTGAAGGCTTCTCCAGCCATTCCTTCATGAAGGCGGCACTCGCGGACAGGTACAGATCCGCTCCGGGCCCCTCCAGCGCCGGGTTGATCGGGCGCTTTTTCGCGGCCGCCTCGACCATGCGCTGGGTGAGCTCTTCGATCCGGGCGAGATTTTCCTGCATTTTCTGCGATGCAGCAATTTTGTTCTCGTCCTCGGTTGTCATGAGTGACTTTCCTCCCTATTCTCCCGTGCAGCTTAGTCTTGCCGCCATCCTTGGGTAAAGCGGCGATTGCCAAGCGCCAGGCGCAGACCTGCCAGCCCTCCCGAGGAGTCACGATGAAGACAATCATGTCCTACGACCTGATGGAGACCTTCAGGAATACGAACGAGTGGATGGGAGCTTCGGCACGCGCCATGGCCTCCTATCCGGTCTGGGGACTGGCGCCGCACCCGATGTTCAAGATCATGTCGGCCTGGGGGCGGGTGACCGAGCGTTCCTTCGCGCGCATGGTGATCAAGCCCGACTGGGGGATCCATGCGGTCACGGCCGAGGATGGCCGCGATCACCTCGTCGAGGTCGAGAGCGTTCTCGACAAGCCCTTCGGCAGCCTGATCCGCTTCAACGTGCAGGGCCGCGAGCCGATGGCGCGCCGGATCCTGCTGGTTGCGCCTATGTCGGGCCATTACGCGACCCTTCTGCGCTCGACCGTGGCCTCGCTGCTTCCCGATGCCGATGTCTGGGTCACCGATTGGCATAACGCGCGCGACATTCCCGTCTCGATGGGCAAGTTCGATATCGAGGACTACACCCTTTACCTTGTCGATTTCATGAAGGCGCTGGGCCCCGACATCAACGTGATCGCGGTGTGCCAGCCCGCGCCGCTCGCTCTGGCCGCGACCGCCTATCTCGCCGAGGAGGAACCCGCGGCCCAGCCCCGCACGCTGACCCTGATCGGCGGCCCGATCGACCCCGACGCCGCGGCGACCGAGGTGACCGATTTCGGACGCCGCGTGACGATGGGCCAGCTCGAGCAGATGGTGATCCAGCGCGTCGGCTTCAAATTCAAGGGCGCGGGCCGTCTGGTCTATCCGGGCCTGATGCAGCTCGCCTCCTTCATCTCGATGAACATGGACAAGCACGCCCAGGCCTTCCAGGACAAGATCTGGAAGGAAGCGACGGGCGAGGGCTCCGATCATGACAAGCATTACCGTTTCTACGACGAGTATCTCGCGGTGATGGACATGACGGCCGAGTTCTACCTCTCGACCGTGGAGCGGGTCTTCAAGGGGCTCGAGATCGCGCAGAACCAGTTCGTGGTCGCGGGCAAGCCCGTCGATATCGGCAAGATCACCGCGGTGGCGGTGAAGACCGTCGAGGGCGAGAAGGACGACATCTCGGCGCCCGGCCAATGCGTGGCGGCGCTCGATCTGTGCACCGGCGTCCCCGAGTCGATGAAGCAGCAGCATCTCGAACCCGATGCGGGCCATTACGGCATCTTCGCGGGCTCGCACTGGCGCAACAACATCCGCCCGCTGGTGCTCGAATTCATCGACGAGAATGCCGACAACCCGGTGCCCGGCGCGAAGGTGCAAGCCGCGACCGTCACCCCGATCCGCAAGAAGCGGGTGAAACAGGCCGAAGCCTCCTGAGCGGCGTGGATCTGAAGACAAGGGCGCGGGGGAAACCTCGCGCCTTTTTGCGTTTCACGCGAGCAGAAGCGGCGCCTCCAGCCAGTCCCGCAGACCTTGCGTGACCTTCTCGGGCTGCTCCAGCGGGCTCAGATGGCCTGCGCCCAGGATCATCCGGTATTCGGCATGCGGCATCAGCTCGGCGAGGAACTCGTGCCGCCGGGGCGGGCAGATCCGGTCGAATTCGCCGCACATCAGCAGGGCCCGGACCTTCGAATTGCGCAAGGTGCGCTGCAGGTCGGGCCTGCGCATCAGCGCGCGCGACTGCGCGGCGAAAGCCTCGGGGCCGAGCGCCGCCGCCATCTCCAGAAGCAGGGCCTGCGCATGCGCGCGTTCGGGGCCGGGGGCGAGGGTTTCGGCGGGGATCTCGTCGAGCATCACCTCGTCGAGCCGCCCCGTGCGCGCGCCCACGATCCGGGTCTCGCGCATCGCGGCGACCTGCGGGGTTTCGGGAAGCGGCGAGACGTCGATCAACGCGATCTGGCTGACGCGTTCGGGCGCGCGGCGCAGGATCTCGATCGCGACGATGCCGCCCAGCCAATGCCCGGCCAGCGCGAAGCGGGCAGGGGCCTCCTCCAGCACCGCCTCGGCCATCTCCTCGATGCTGGTGCCCCGGAGCCGGGCCACCATCACGCTGCGTTGGGCGGACAATTCCTGGAGCGGGTGCCAGAACAGCCGGGCATCACACATGAAACCGGGCAGGAAGACCAGCGGGGCGCTAGGCATGGCTCGAAACCTCATTCACGGCGCTTAGGCGCTCTGTTGGGTCGAGTGTGCCGCAAGCCTGCGGGGCTGGCAAATCGAAAACCGGGGGCGCGGCTCAAAGCCGCTCGATCACCTCGCCGAGCGCGGTCTCGATCAGCGTCAGGCAGTCGGGATCCGAGAAGCGGTGATCCGCCCCTTTCACGAGGGTGAGACGCATATCCGGGCCCTCGGCATGATCGAGGAGCCGGATCGCGGTCTCGGTACTCACCGCGTCGTCGGCCGTGCCTTGCAGGAAGCGCGTGGGGAAGGGCAGCGCGAGCGGGGTGCGCAGGACCAGTCGCTCGCGCCCCTCGTTGATGAGGCGGCGGGTGATGATATAGGGCGCGCCATAATCCGAGGGCACCGCGACCGAGCCTTCGCTTTCGAGACGGTGGCGCGTCTCCTTGTCGAAGCTTGCCCAATAGCCGTCCTCGGTGAAATCGGGGGCCGCGGCGATGGTCACGAGACCGGCCACCTTTTCGGGATGTTCGCGCGCCATCAGGAGCGAGATCCAGCCGCCCATCGACGAGCCCACGAGGATCTGCGGCCCCTCGGTGAGCGCCGCGATCGTGTCGCGCGCATCCTCGAACCAGTCGCCGATCGCGCCATCCTCGAACCTGCCATCCGAGACGCCGTGCCCGGAATAGTCGAAGCGCAGGAAGGCGCGGCCCGTGCGCTTGGCCCATTCCTCGAGCGCGAGCGCCTTGGTGCCCTCCATGTCCGACTTGAAACCGCCGAGAAAGACCACGCCCGGCCCCGTTCCGGGGGTGCGGTTATAGGCGATGCGGCGGCCTTCGGGCGTCTCGAGATATTCGGTCATGGCGGCTCCCCTTCTCGGTTTGCCCCAACCTATCGGTCCATGCGCGGGGCCTCAAGACGCCCCGACCCTGCGCCGGGCGTGCGGCAGGCGGTTCCCGGCGAGCGGTTCCCGGCTCAGATTGCGTGAATTTCCTGCAGGTTTTGCAGTATCCGGCGATTTGCGGATATACATTTGCTGCCCGGCCCGCTAAGAAGGCGGCTTCCTCGTTGCGCGGGCAACCGTACGACCCTCTTACCTCCCCCTTGGATTCTCGACCTCATGATCACTCCCCTCTCCGCGGCGCTTGCCGAGCGCGGCTATGAAACCCTTACCCCCGTTCAGGAGGCGGTGACCGCGCCTGATCTCGGAAACGCGGACCTGCTGGTCTCGGCGCAGACGGGGTCGGGCAAGACGGTGGGGTTCGGCCTTGCCATCGCCCCGACGCTTCTGGGCGAGGACGATCACTTCGGCTCGGCCGCGACGCCGCTTGCCCTCGTCGTGGCGCCGACCCGCGAACTGGCCTTCCAGGTGATGCAGGAACTGCGCTGGCTTTACGCAAAGACCGGCGCGATCGTGAGTTCCTGCGTGGGCGGGATGGACATGCGCCAGGAGCGGCGCACGCTCGAACGCGGCGCGCATATCGTGGTGGGGACGCCGGGGCGTCTGAGCGACCATATCCGCCGCGCATCGCTGGATCTGAGCGACATTCGCGCCGTCGTTCTCGACGAGGCCGACGAGATGCTCGATCTGGGCTTCCGCGAGGATCTGGAATTCATTCTCGGCGCTGCCCCGGCCGAGCGCCGGACCCTGCTGTTCTCGGCCACCGTCTCGCCGATGATCGCCAAGCTCGCCGAGCAGTTCCAGCGCGACGCGCGCCGGATCTCGACGATCAACAAGGCCCAGCAGCACGCAGATATCAGCTACAAGGCACTGCGCGTCGCGGCCTCCGACAGCGACCACGCGATCTTCAACCTGCTGCGCTTCCACGAGGAGGAGAGCGCGATCGTCTTCGCCAATACGCGGGCGCAGGTGAACCATCTCACGGCGCGGCTGTCCAATCGCGGCCTGCCGGTGGTGACGCTTTCGGGTGAGCTCAGCCAGTCCGAGCGCAGCCATGCGCTTCAGGCGATGCGCGACGGGCGGGCCCGGGTCTGCGTGGCGACCGATGTGGCCGCGCGCGGGATCGACCTGCCGAACCTCAACCTCGTGATCCATGCCGATCTGCCGCAGAACACCGAAAGCCTGCTGCACCGCTCGGGCCGCACCGGCCGTGCCGGGCGCAAGGGTGTCTCGGCGCTGATCGTGCCGCCCCGGATGACAAAACGCGCCGAGCGTCTGCTGAAATTCGCGAAGATCAACGCCGAATGGACAGTCCCGCCCTCGGCGGACGAGATCATCGCGCGCGACGAGGAGCGGCTCCTGACCGATCCCGCCTGGCGCGAACCGATCACCGAGGATCAGGCGGCCTTCGCGCAGAAACTGCTCGAGCGGCACGGGGCCGAGGCGGTCGCCGCGGCTTTCCTGCGCCTGCACCAGTCGCGCCACGCCGCCCCCGAGGAGCTTCTGCCGCCCGATACCAAGGGTGTCTCCGAACGCAAGGAGTTCGGGCCGAGCCGTTGGTTCTCCCTCTCGGTCGGGCGCGATGACCGCGCGGAGCCGCGCTGGCTGTTGCCGCTGCTGCGCCGGGCGGCGGATCTCGAGAAAGCCGCGATCGGTGCGATCCGCGTGCAGCAGTCCGAGACCTTCGTCGAGATCGCGGAAAGCAGCGTGGCGCAATTCATGAAGGCAATTGGGCCGGACGGGGAGATATCGGACGGGATGACCGCCTCCGCGCTCGACGGGCCGCCCGACTTCGCCCGTGCCCCCCGCAAGCCCCGACCCGAGAAAGGGCAGCACCGGACCGGCCGCGATGGCGCGCCCGCGACCCGGAAGGATGGCTCGGAGCAGGGCAAGCCGTCCACGGGCGGGAAAGCTTGGACGAAACGGGACGAGCCCGGTCATGACGAGGCCAAACCCCGCCGCGACAAGGCGGGTTCGGCCGGCTGGCGCCCCGATGACGAGGCTGCACCCGCCGAAGGGCAGGGTCATGCGAAGAAGCGTGCGGCCAAATATGAACCCAAGCGCGGCCCGAAACCGGGCAAGAAACCAGTGACGAAGGGCAAGTTCGCCGCGAAGAAATCGGCTTCGAGCAAGCCTGCCAAGGGCAAGTCGGGCGAGGGGCGCAAGTTCTCCGCTCCCTCCGCTGACGGGCCGAAGCCGCCGCGCCGCAAGGGCTGAGATCACGCGAGAGCGCCGATCACGACCGCCCCGCATGGTCCCTGACCTTGCGGGGCGGAGCGCTCGTGCAGTGCGCGCCCCAACGGACGGGCACGCGGGAAAGATCAGATCAAATCACTTAACGAATGCCCTGGGCGAAGAATGATCGCGCAGGGGTTACCGGGCCGGTTCGATAGGGGGCCGGTTGGCGACCGGAGTGACCGGCAAGGCGCCGTGACGCAGCACCGTCGCCCCGGTGATCCGCGAGAGATACCCGGCGATCGCCTCCACGGCCGCTGACGTGTCGCCGTCGGGGATATGTGCGGCGATCAGGATCTTGCGCAGCTCATGCGCGCGCATGATGTAGGACAGCACATGGGCGATCGCGCAATGCTCGTCGGGGTCGCTGAGCTGCTCCATCTCATAGGTCAGGAACGAGGTGCAAAGCGGCGATGCCCCGTGGCGCGCGAGACGGTCCAGGATGTCGCTGCGCCCCATCCCGTTATGGGACAGGCATACCAGATGCGCCCGGTCCCCCTTGAGCGCCTGGGCAAGATCGCTGTCGAGATCGAGGGTGCAGCATTCGGGGTGAATAGCAAGGACGAGCGCCCCCTCGCTCGGGGACTGGATTTTCGGGTCGTGCATCATGTCAAGCCTCCTCAGTGGGGACGGCGTCAGGATATCCGGCGCGGGCCCGGTTTTGCGAACTATCTCCCCCGAGCGCGCGCAGGGCGACATCCACGGGTTTGCCCGCCACCGACAGGGTGGGGGGGCATGCGGCGAGGCGATCGAGGAAACGACGCGCCCAATCGCCCACATCGGTTGCTTCGACCACGTCCATGCAGGCGCGATATCGCGCGCGCCGCTCCGAAAGCGGCATCGTCAGGGCGCGGTGGATCGCCTCGGCCACCTCGTCGCAGTCATGGGGGTTGACCAGGAGCGCCTCGGTCATGTCCTCGGCCGCGCCGGCGAAACGCGACAGGATCAGCACGCCCGGGTCTTCCGGGGCCTGCGCGGCGACATATTCCTTCGCCACGAGGTTCATCCCGTCCGCGAGCGCGGTCACCAGACAGGCCCGGGCGCCGCGCAGCAATCCCGCGACCTCGTCGCGCGGGACCGGCCGATGAAGGAAGCGGATCGGCGCCCAGTGCACCTCGCCGAAACGACCGTTCACCTGGCCCGCGATATGTTCGAGCTCATGGGTGATCTCGCGATAGGCCTTCACCCCTTCGCGGGAGGGCGGCGCGATCTGCACCAGCGAGATGCGCGGATCGGGTCCGAAACGCTCCAGATAGCGCTCATAGGCGCGAAACCGGTTCGGCAACCCCTTGGAGTAATCGAGCCGGTCGACCCCGATGACATAGGCGTCGCCGCATCCGTCCTGCATCAGGGCCGGAGCGCCGCCTTGTGCCGCCTGCGTGAAGGCCTCGACCGAGATGCCGATCGGGAAGGACCGGATCGCCACCTCATGCGCGCCGAACTTGATCGTGCCGCCGCGAAGATGCTCCGCCTGCGGCGTGGCCCGGAACATCTCGAGGCACCGCGCGACATCGGCGCGGGTCTGCAACCCCACCAGGTCGTAATGCGCGAGCCAGCCGGCGAAGGCGGGCGGATCGGGCAGCACCGCGAGATCGGTGATGTTGGGGAAGGGAATATGCAGGAAGAAACCGATCCGGTTCGTCACGCCCAGCTTGCGCAGCTCCTGCGCGAGCGGGAAGAAGTGATAGTCATGAACCCAGATCAGGTCGTCGGGCGCGATGACCTCGGCCATCTGCTGCGCGAGGCGGCGATTGACCCGGGCATAGGCTTCGGTGAAGGCGCGGTTCGTGTCGACGAGATCGGTGCGGTGATGCGAGAGCGGCCAGAGCACCGAATTGGCGAAACCGAGATAGTAATTCTCGCGATCCGCCTCGCTCAGGCGGAAGCCGAGCCGGCGGTAGGCGTCGCCCCCGAGATCGGTCAGCGCCTCCTCTTCCGGCCCTGTTTCGGGATGCGCCCCGATCCAGATGCCGCCCTTTTCCCGCAGCGCTTCGTCAAGCGCCACGACGAGCCCGCCCGACGGGGCGCCTCCGGTGGGAATACGATTGGAAACAACGACGAGCCGAGCAGGCATGGACGGACAGCCCTCCTAAAATGCGGTGGGGAAAGACGCTTGTCTTTATGGATATTCCGGGGCCGTAACGCCGGATCTTCGACGCCAGTTCCTGCGGATTTGACCGAATCCGGGGCGCGAGTCGAAAAAAGTAAAAGTCATTAACCTAAGACAACTCGAGGGCGAAATTTTCACCTTCCCGCAGCGGGTCCGGGGTGCCGTTTCACCTGGCCGATGATGCCATTTGAGGGGACGGAGCGCCGTTGCGTTCACGCGACATGGCGCTTCGCCCGAGATCCTCTCGCCACCCCGCCGCCATCTCAAGGCGTGGCGATGAGGCGTTTAAGCGCGGCGCGGATCCCCTGCGGTCGATGCCTCAGAAATCGCGCGGTCCGAGATCGTATTGCCGTGCCCATGTGCGCAATGTCTCGTCGAACCCTTCTTCCGGAGCGCTCTCGAGCCCGGGCAATTCGTGCAGAAGGATATCGAGGCTCTCGCGCTGATCCGAGGTGAGCCGTGCGTCATGGCGCAGCCGCCACAGCCCGCGCGGCACCCGCCGTCGCTCCCGTTCGGTGCTGAAATGGAGCGCGAAGGGGATGGATTTGAATTGCGCCACCATCGTCCCGAGCTGGGGCAGAAACACTTGCGAGAAATGTTCCGACCCGGGCGGATGCACCTCCGCGAGCGCCATCACCGCGCGGGAAGAGGCCACGGCCTGCGTCGTGGAGTAGACGAAGCTCACCGACAGCGTCAGGACGATCATCCCGCACACGCCCGCAAGCGCCGAGACGAGCCCCCAACCCTGACCGCCTGCTTCATTGAGCCCGCCGCCCAAAGTGCCCAGCAGATGGCCGACGAAGGCTATGCGGCCGAGCGGGCCGGTGGCGGTCTTGTCCGCGGTTTCGACCACCGCGCCGGGTGCGGAGGCGAAGACGAGGCTCCAGCCCAGCAGCAGCAACGCGATCCACATCGCGCCGACGCTCGATATCGACAGCGGTCCGCAGATGCGGTGGGCGAAGCGATGGTGGGCGAAGGGGCGCATCGCCGCGAACATCGCCCGCGCCATGCGCGGCGCGAGCGGGCCGGCCGTGCCCGCCCTGAGCGCCGACATCATGATGTCCCAGAAGGTGACAAGGACGATCGCGGCGCCGAGAAGGCCGAGGAGCGTCATCGCGCCACCTCTGCCTCGGCGCGCGCCTCCTCGCTCCGCCCGATCTGCCCCAGATCGGCGCCACGTTTCGGCCGCTTCCCGTCCTCGCCCTGCAGGAAGGCCTTGGCCTCCTGCGCCAGCATCTCATCCATCCTGCGCGCCAGTTCGCGGCGTTTGCGGAAGCTGCGCAATTGCAGCGTCGAGGCGTTGCGCGGGAAGAAGCGCATATGCCCGCGGCCGTGATAGACGTCGAAACATTGCCGGCCCGCGACCAGCACCCCGTCGCGGCTGCTTTCCGCGAGCACGGTGACCACCACCGCCTCGATCTGATGCGCCGATTTGGGGATATCGGCAAGATCGTAGGCGATCTTCACCAGATCCGAGATCCGGCCGAGGTCGCGATAATCCGCGGATTTGAGCGGCCCCTTGATCGAGCGGCTCGGATCGTCGTCGGTGAACGGTGCGAACCCGCCGGAATCGTTGGCGATCGAGTGATAGGTCTGGCCGTCGACCTCGAGATCGGCCAGCACCGCTTTCACGAAGATCGGCTCGGCGCCCATGTTGCCCACCATCAGGTGACCATGTTCATGCCCGCCCGCGACCCGGGTGATCAGGATCTTCGAGCGTCGCTCGCGGCGAAAATTGCTCAGCAGCAGTTGCAGATAGACGACCCAGACCATCGCGGTGACGCTCTGCACCGCGAGGCCGATGATCTCCCTGTTGTCCACGAGCCAGCTCAAGGGTCCTCCAAAGGTTAGTCGCAAGGCCAACGCGGTGCCGTGCCACCGGGTCCGTCTTCGAGGAAAGAAATGCCGCCTTCGAGGGCGTTGCGGCCCATCTTGCCCCGCTCCCTCCGGCCACCGTGTGGGGCCCCCAGCGGTGTCTCGGGCCCATCGAGGCCGCCCCGTCTGCGGGCTTGCGCTAACATCACCGGGGGAGACCGCGCTCGCGTTCCGGGGGGCCACGCCTCCATCGCCGATTGCATGGCGCGTTCGGGCAGGATAAACGGGCGCGCATGAGCAACCGTCCCGCCCTCCCGCCCGAAATCGCCCGTCGCCGCACCTTCGCGATCATCTCGCACCCGGATGCGGGCAAGACCACGCTGACCGAGAAGTTCCTGCTTTTCGGCGGTGCGATCCAGATGGCGGGGCAGGTGCGGGCCAAGGGCGAGGCGCGGCGCACGCGCTCGGACTTCATGAAGCTCGAACAGGATCGCGGGATCTCGGTCTCGGCCTCGGCCATGTCGTTCGAGTATCGCGATTTCCGCTACAACCTCGTCGATACGCCCGGCCACTCGGATTTCTCCGAAGACACCTACCGGACGCTCACCGCCGTGGATGCCGCGATCATGGTGATCGACGGCGCAAAGGGCGTGGAAAGCCAGACCCGCAAGCTCTTCGAGGTCTGCCGGTTGCGCGACCTGCCGATCCTGACCTTCTGTAACAAGATGGACCGCGAAAGCCGCGACACGTTCGAGATCATCGACGAGATCCAGGAAAACCTCGCGATCGACGTGGCGCCCGCGAGCTGGCCGATCGGGATGGGCCGCGAGTTCCTCGGCTGCTACGACATGCTGCATGACCGGCTCGAGCTGATGGACCGGGCCGATCGCAACAAGGTGGCCGAGTCGATCAAGATCTCCGGCCTCGACGATCCGAAACTGGCCGAACACGTGCCCGCCGATATGCTCGAGAAGCTGCGCGAAGAGGTCGAGATGGCGCGCGAGCTGCTGCCCGCCTTCGATCGCCAGAGCTTCCTCGAAGGGCATCTGACGCCGATCTGGTTCGGCTCGGCGATCAACTCCTTCGGGGTGAAGGAACTGATGGACGGGATCGGCGAGTTCGGCCCCGAGCCGGAAGTGTTCAAGACCGCCGAGCGCGACGTGGCGCCCGAGGAAAAGAAGGTGAGCGGCTTCGTCTTCAAGGTGCAGGCCAACATGGACCCCAAGCACCGCGACCGGGTGGCCTTCGTGCGTCTCGTCTCGGGCCATTTCACCCGCGGGCAGAAGCTGTTCCATGTGCGCTCGAAAAAGCCGATGGCGGTGTCGAACCCCGTGCTGTTCCTCGCCGCCGACCGCGAGCTGGCCGAAGAGGCCTGGGGCGGCGACATCATCGGCATCCCGAACCACGGCCAGCTGCGCATCGGCGATGCGCTGACTGAGGGCGAGAGCCTGCGCTTCACCGGCATTCCGAGCTTCGCTCCCGAACTGCTGCAATCGGTGCGCGCGACCGACCCGATGAAGGGCAAGCATCTGGAAAAGGCGCTGATGCAATTCGCCGAGGAAGGGGCCGCCAAGGTGTTCAAGCCCGCAATCGGCTCGGGCTTCATCGTCGGCGTCGTGGGCGCGCTGCAATTCGACGTGCTGGCAAGCCGGATCGAGCTGGAATACGGCATTCCCGTGCGCTTCGAGACGTCGCAGTTCACCTCTGCCCGCTGGGTGCAGGGCGACAAGGCGGCGGTCGAGAAGCTGTTGAACGCGAACAAGCAGCACATCTCCTACGACCATGACGGCGACGTGGTGTTCCTGACCCGCCTGCAATGGGACATCGACCGGGTCGAGCGCGACTATGAGGGCGTGACGCTGAGCGCGACCAAGGAGATGATGCAGTGACCCTGCAGAACCGGGTTCTGCCCACGGGAGAGATCGTGGCGGAACCCTTTCGCGGGACCCTGATGGGCAATCGCGGCTGTCTTCACGATGCGGCGCGGAGATTGGGCCGCGCCCGCTGGAGGCACCGCAACTGGATCACCTGCCGTCTGTCCTTCAAGGGGCGCAGGCGCACGCTGATGGTGCCGGGTCGCTATACCGAGCTGTTCTTCCTCGACGAGGCGACGGCGCTTGCGGTCGGGCATCGCCCTTGCGCCGAGTGCCGGCGCGGGGATTACCTGCGCTTCCGGGCTGCTTGGGAGCATGCCTTCGGAGACCGGCCGAGCGCGGCGGAACTTGACCGGACACTCCATGCCGACCGGCTGGACGGCGTGACCGGGGGCGGCCAGCGTCGCCATGAAGTCTCGGCCCGGGATCTGCCCGACGGCGCGATGGCCTTGATCGAGGGACGCCCCATGCTGGTCTGGGCGGGGGCGCTTCGTCCTTGGCATCGCGACGGATATCGGGCAGCCTTGGCGTTGCCGCGCGGCGCGATCACCGTGCTCACCCCGGCGGCGACGCTTGCCGTCCTGCGTGCGGGCTACAGCCCCATCCCCCATCCTTCGCTGGAGAATTCGGCCCCATGACCACGCCCCTCCCCCCCGAGCTCGTCTCCGTCCTGTGCAACGAGGCCAATGCGCCCGAGGATGTGCGCACGGTGGAGGCGCTGGTGGCGCTCTGGCTGGCCGACAATGCGCAGGAACCCGAAGGGGAGGATTTCCCCTGGTCGGTGCTCTGCGTTTATGAGTTGCGCGAATATCCCGAGGAGCTTTGGGCCTTCATCCGCAAGGCGCTGGCCGGGGCCGAGACGGTCTGGCAGGTGGTGATGCTGGCCGCGGGGCCGCTCGAGGATCTGATCGCCGATCACGGCGCCGATTTCATCGACCGGATCGAGCGCGAGGCACGCCATTCCGCGCGCTTCCGCTTCGCGCTGACCGGCGTGTGGCCGCAGGACGAGGGCGACACAGCGCTCTGGGCACGCATCGAGAAGGCGCGGGCGCTCGCGATGGATAGCGGCATCGACATGGGCGGCCCGCTTCCCTCGCGGTGAACCGATCCCCGAAGAACGTCTCCGCCATGTATCCAAGGAAGGGTGAGGGGCCGCGGCCTCGCTTCACCTAGACCGAAATACCCCCCGCGGAGCGGTCCCGGCCCGTCCGGGGCGCTTACATCGAGAACGAGACGCCGCAACCGCAGGAGCTGGTGGCGTTCGGGTTCTCCACCACGAAACGCGCGCCGATCAGTTCCTCGGTGAAGTCGATCACCGCGTTTTCGAGGAAGGGCAGGGAGACCGGGTCGATCAACACCTTCTGGCCCGCCCCTTCGAGAACGATGTCGTCGCTCGCGGGCGTATCCTCGAGCTTGATGTCATATTGAAAACCCGAGCAGCCACCGCCCTCGACCGCCACCCGCAGCGCCTGCGGCGGCGTACGCTCGGCATTGATCTCGGCGAGGCGGGCGAAAGCGCGTTCGGTCACTTTCGGGGGCAATTGCATCGGATCCACCTTTCATCCCCTCGCGGGGCCTGTAATTCCGTCTTATCCGAGATATAGGAGGGGCACGGCGCGCCGACAAGACGAGGTTTTCTGTGCTCAAACCCTATGCCTGCCAGCCCGGCGAGAGCCGCGGGCGGCTTCATCCCGAAAGCATGTCCACCTTCCGCTCGCCGTTCCAGCGCGACCGGGACCGGATCATCCATTCCTCGGCCTTTCGCCGGCTCAAGCACAAGACGCAGGTCTTCGTCGAACACGAGGGCGATTACTACCGCACGCGGCTGACGCACACGATCGAGGTGGCGCAGGTGGCGCGCACGATCGCGGGCGCGCTCGGGCTCAATACCGATCTCGCCGAGGCCGTGGCGCTCGCCCATGATCTCGGCCACCCGCCCTTCGGCCATACCGGCGAGGATGCGCTGGCCGAGCTGATGGCGCCATACGGCGGTTTCGATCACAACGCCCAGGCGCTGCGGATCGTGACCAAGCTCGAGAAGCATTACGCAGGCTTCGACGGGCTCAACCTGACATGGGAGACGCTCGAGGGGATCGCCAAGCATAACGGGCCCGCGATCTCGGATACGGGCGGGTCGCATTCCTTCCCGACGCGCGACCAGCTTCCCTATGCGCTGGCCGAGGTCGATGCCGAGTGGGATCTGGAGCTCGAGACCAATGCCAGCGCCGAGGCGCAGGTGGCGGCGGTGGCCGATGACGTGGCCTACAATCACCATGACCTTCACGACGGCCTGCGCGCGGGGCTCTTCACCGAGGATGACCTGTGCGAGCTGCCGATGATCGGCGAGTGTTTCGCCGAGGTGGACCGGCTGCATCCGGGGCTGGACCCGACGCGCCGCCAGCACGAGGCCCTGCGACGGGTCTTCGGCGTGATGGTCGAGGACGTGATCCATGTGGCGGAGAACCGGTTGACCTCGCTCGGGCCGCAATCCGTCGATGACATCCGCCAGATGGACGGGCCGATCATCCGCTTCTCGAAACCGCTCTACCAGAACCTCAAGGTGCTCAAGCAGTTCCTGTTCCAGCGCATGTATCGTGCGCCCTCGGTGGTGGTCGAGCGCAAGCGGGTGACCGCGATGGTCAACGCGCTCTTCCCGCTGTTCATGGAACGCCCCGAGCTTCTGCCCGAGGAATGGCAGGACGAGGTGTCGAAGGCCCGGATCGCGGGCGGCGACCGCACCCGGCCCGAGGCGAAGGAGGCGCTCGCACGGGTCGTGCTTGATTACGTCGCGGGAATGACCGACCGTTTCGCGATCCAGGAATACGATCGGCTGATCGGCCGGACCGTCTGAGGGAACAAGTCCGGCCCTCTTGCCGTTGTCCCCGGTGGACAACGAACAGGAGGGAAGCCGATGATCCGCAAGCACGCATCCGCCCATTGGGAAGGACCGATCAAGGACGGCAAGGGCACGATTTCGACGGAGAGCGGGGCGCTCGAGGATCAGCCCTACGGCTTCGCCACCCGCTTCGAGGGCAAGCCGGGCTCGAACCCCGAAGAGCTGATCGGCGCCGCCCACGCCGCCTGTTTCTCGATGGCGCTCTCGCTCGGGCTCGAACAGGCCGGCATCAGCGACATCGTCATCGACACCAAGGCCGAAGTCTCGCTCGACAAGGAGGGCGAGGGGTTCGCGGTCAAGAAATCCGCGCTGGCGACGCATGTCTCGGGCACCGGCGACGAAGCAGCGATCCGCAAGGCGGCGGAAGAGGCCAAGGCGGGCTGCCCGATCTCGAAACTGCTCGATTGCGAGATCACGCTCGAGCTGACGATCAACTGAGACAGAAAAACACGCGGAAAGGCGCCCTGCGGGGCGCTTTTTCTTTGCGCCACCGCATTTCCCTGCAAGGGCTATCCTGGCCCGAGGCCTTGTCTCCCGGCCCGCCTTGACGCTACACCCGTCCCAGACCCAAGCCGGAGCCGAGCATGAAAATCGCCAGTTTCAACATCAACGGCATCAAGGCCCGCCATCAGGCGCTGGTCGACTGGCTCAAGGAGGCCGAGCCCGAGGTGGTGCTCCTGCAGGAGATCAAGTCGGTCGACGAGGCTTTCCCGCGCGAGCTGTTCGAAGAGCTCGGATATCAGGTCGAGACCCACGGCCAGAAGGGCTTCAACGGCGTCGCGATCCTCTCGAAACTGCCGCTCGAGGATGTCACCCGGGGCCTGCCCGGCGATGACGAGGACGAGCAGGCGCGCTGGATCGAGGCAACGGTGGTGGGCGAACGCGCGGTGCGCCTGTGCGGGCTCTACCTGCCCAATGGCAACCCCGCGCCGGGGCCGAAATACGACTACAAGCTCGCCTGGATGGAGCGGATGAAGACCCGTGCCGAAGCGCTTCTCGCGACCGAGGAGCCGGTCGTGATGGCGGGCGATTACAACATCATCCCGCAGGACGAGGATGCCGCGAAACCGGAAGCCTGGCGCGACGACGCACTCGCCTTGCCGCAAAGCCGCGAAGCGTTCCGCCGGATCCTCAATCTCGGCTTCACCGAGGCCTTCCGCGCCCGCGTGCAGGGACCGGGCCATTATTCCTTCTGGGATTACCAGGCGGGGGCCTGGCAGCGGAACAACGGGATCCGGATCGACCATCTGCTGCTCTCGCCGCAGGCGGCGGACCTGTTGCGCGAGGTCGGGATCGACAAGGAGATCCGCGGCCGCGAGAAACCCTCCGATCACGTCCCGGTCTGGATCGACCTCGCCGCCTGAGCGCCCGCGTCTCGCGGCTTGCATCCTCCCGCGCGCCGACGCAGCATCGCCGGCAAGGAGGAGACATCATGCAAGATCAGATCAGCCGGCACACGGTGCCCGCGCTCGAAGACATGCCCGAGGATATCCGCGCCCGGATCGAGGCGGTTCAGGAAAAGGCGGGCTTCATCCCCAATATCTTTCTCGCGCTGGCGCATCGACCCGACGAATTCCGCGCCTTCTTCGCCTATCACGACGCGCTGATGGAGCGGCCCGGCAACCTCACCGTGGCCGAACGCGAGATGATCGTGGTGGCCACCTCGGCCGCGAACGAGTGCCAGTATTGCGTGATCGCGCATGGGGCGATCCTGCGGATCCGCGCCAAGAATCCGCTGATCGCCGATCAGGTCGCGGTGAATTACCGCAAGGCCCCGATCACTCCGCGCCAGCGCGCGATGCTCGATTTCGCGATGAAGGTGGCGTTGCGCGCGCAGGAGGTGGAAGAGAGTGATTACGAGGAGTTGCGCGCTCATGGCTTCAGCGAGGACGATATCTGGGATATCGGCGCGATCGCGGCCTTCTTCGCGCTGTCGAACCGGCTGGTGAACATGGCCGCGATCCCGCCCAATGCGGAATTCTACGCGATGGGGCGCTGAGCCGGATACAAGAAAGGCAGAGATGGGCGAGACACTGATCCGGGGCGCCGAGGTCGTCGTCACGATGGACGGGGCGCGGCGCGAACTCAAAGGCGCGGACCTGCTGCTCCGCGACGGTCGGATCGCGGCGATGGGGCCGGGGCTGGACTGCGCGGGCGAGGTGATCGAGGCGCAGGGCTGCGTCGTCACGCCCGGTCTGGTGAATACCCATCACCATCTCTACCAGACGCTCACCCGCGCCGTGCCGGGGGGGCAGGATGCGCTTCTCTTCGGCTGGCTGCAGACGCTCTACCCGATCTGGGCGCGCATGGGCCCGGAGGACCTCCGAGTCTCGGCGCTGGTGGGACTGGCAGAACTCGCGCTGAGCGGCTGCACGCTGAGCTCGGATCACCTCTATCTCTACCCGAACGGCGCGCGGCTCGAGGACACGATCCACGCCGCGTCCGAGCTGGGACTTCGCTTTCATCCCACCCGCGGCGCGATGTCGATCGGCGAGAGCGCGGGAGGCCTGCCGCCCGACAGTCTCGTCGAGCGCGAAGACGCGATCCTCGAGGACTGCATCCGGGTGATCGACGCGTTCCACGATCCGGCGGAAGGGTCGATGTGCCGGGTCGGCGTCGCGCCCTGTTCGCCCTTCTCGGTCTCGCGCGAATTGATGCGCGACGCAGCGCTTCTGGCGCGCGACAAGGGGGTGATGCTGCACACCCATCTGGCGGAGAACGATGAGGATATCGCCTATTCGCTCGCGCAATTCGGCTGCCGCCCGGGGCAATATGCAGAAGACCTGGGCTGGACGGGCGAGGATGTCTGGCACGCGCATTGCGTGAAGCTGGACCGCGCCGAGATCGACCTTTTCGCCTCCACCCGCACCGGCGTCGCCCATTGTCCCTGCTCGAATTGCCGCCTCGGATCGGGGATCGCCCCGGTGCGCGCGATGCGCGATGCGGGCGTGAAGGTTGCGCTCGGGGTCGATGGCTCGGCCAGCAATGATGCGGGGTCCCTGATCGGCGAGGCACGCATGGCGATGCTGCTGCAAAGGGTGCGGAACGGCGCGGATGCGATGGCCGCGCGCGAGGCGCTGGAGATCGCCACGCTGGGCGGTGCGCAGGTGCTGGGGCGGCCCGATTGCGGCTCGCTCGAGCCGGGAAAGCGCGCCGATCTGGCGATCTGGGATGTGTCGGGGCTCGAGGCGGCGGGCGCCTGGGATCCGGTCGCGGCGCTCGTCCTGTGCGGCCCGCCGAAGGCAAAGCACCTCTTCGTGGAAGGGCGGCAGGTGGTGCGCGACGGGCAGATCGCCACGATCGACCTGCCACGCGTGATCGAGACCCAATCCCGCCTCGCGGCCAAGCTGATGGGCTGATCTTCACCTTGAGGGAAATACCCCACGGGGGTCCGGGGGTGTGAAACCCCCGGGGGGCGGGATCACAGCGCGCGCGCTCCGCCGATCCAGACACCCGCGATCGCCCGGTCATCGCCCATCATGATCGTCGGGAAGACGGCTTCCCAGATATCTTCGGCGCGCTCGGCGCGCTGCGTGATGGCCGGGGTCGAGGCGAGATCGACGGCGATGAAGTCGGCTTCCATGCCGGGGGCGAGCGCGCCGATCCGCTCCTCCATCCGCATCGCGCGGGCCGAGCCCTGCGTCGCGAGCCACCACAGCTGCGCGGGGTGAAGCGGCTGGTGGGTCAGTTGCCCCACCTCATAGGCCGCGGCCATCGTGCGCAGCATCGAGAAGCTCGACCCGCCGCCGGTATCGGTCGCAAGCCCGATCCGCTGGCGCTCGCCCAGCCGTTTGGGCCAGTCGAACAGCCCCGAGCCGATGAAGCTGTTCGAGGTCGGGCAATGGATCAGCGCCGCGCCGGTCTCGGCGATCCGCTCGGCCTCGCGCGGCTCGAGATGGATCGCGTGCCCGTAGAGCGCGTTCGGTCCGAGCAGCCCGTAGGTCTCGTAGGTGTCGAGATAGTCGCGCGCGGCGGGATAGAGCTCGCGCACCCAGGCCACCTCGTCCACCTGTTCGCTCAGATGGGTCTGCATCAGGCAGTCGGGATGCTCGCTCCAGAGCGCGCCGAGCGCGGCGAGCTGGTCGGCCGAGGAGGTCGGCGAGAAGCGCGGCGTGATCACGTAGGAAAGCCGGTCCACCCCGTGCCAGCGCTCGAGCAGCGCCTTCGACTGCTCATAGGCGCTGCGCGGCGTGTCGCGCAGACCGTCGGGGGCGTTGCGGTCCATGCAGGTCTTGCCTGCCGCGACGCGCATCCCGCGCGCCTTCGCGGCGGAGAAGAAGGCGTCGACGCTGCCGGGATGGATCGTGCAGTAGCTGCACATCGAACTCGTGCCGTTCGCCAAGGCGAGGTCAAGATAGCGATCGGCGATCTCGGACGCCTGGGCGGGATCGGCGAAGGAGATCTCCTCGGGGAAGGTGTAATGGTTGAGCCAGTCGATGAGCCGCTTGCCCCAGCTCGCGATGATCGCGGTCTGCGGGTAATGGACATGGGCGTCGACGAAACCGGGCGAGAGCAGGTGATCGCCGTGATCGGTGATGTCGGCCTGCGGATGAGCCGCGCGCAGCTTGTCGGCCTCGTCCACCGCCACGATCATCCCATCCGCGACCGCGATCGCACCCCGGCGCCGATGAACGACCGCCGCGGGGCCTTCCACGAAGGGATCGCCGCGATATTCGAGTGTCTGCCCCAGATGCAGCGCGACCATGCTCTTTCTCCTGTCCGAAACGTCATGCTAGGGCGCGGCGATGTGAAGGTAAATCTCTGCCGTCACGTACATGTTTTTTCGCCCCCGCCCCCTGTCCCTCGCGGTGAATTCGGATATGGTTCAAGCGCGATCGGAATGAGGGCGACATGGCCGAAGCACAAGCCGAAGAGACGGAACGCGAAGAAGAGGATTACCGGCTCGACGGCGAGTTGGTCGAGGCGATTCTCGATGCCACGGAGCAGGAGGATGCCGCGCGGCTGAGCGAATTGCTCGAGCCGCTGCACGCGGCCGATATCGCCGACCTTCTCGAACAGATTTCGGGCCATGAGCGGCGCGCGATCCTGCGGCTCTGGGGCCGCGAGATCGACGGCGAGATCCTGACCGAGATCGACGAGGGGATCCGCGAGGAAGTGCTCGCGAGCCTGCCGCCGGACGTGCTTGCCGACGCGGTGCGCGAACTCGATTCCGATGACGTCGTCGACCTGATCGAGGATCTCGAGGAGCCGCAGCAGGAGGCGATCCTCGACGCGCTCGACGAACCCGACAGGGTCGCGGTCGAGAAGTCGCTCGCCTATCCCGAATACTCCGCCGGCCGCCTGATGCAGCGCGAGGTCGTGACCGCGCCCGAGCACTGGACGGTGGGCGAGACGATCGACTTCCTGCGCAAGGCCGAATGGCTGCCGGACCAGTTCTATCACGTCACCCTCGTCGATCCCGGCCACCACCCGATCGGAAACGTGACGCTGGGCCGGATCCTCTCGGCGCCGCGTGCCTCGAAACTGGTCGATATCTGCGAGGACGAATTCCGCACCATCTCGGCCTATCAGGACGAGGGCGACGTGGCCTATGCGTTCAACCAGTATCACCTGATCTCGGCGCCCGTCGTGGACGAGGATGACCGGCTGGTCGGCGTCATCACCATCGACGATGCGATGTCGGTGCTCGACGAGGAGCACGAGGAGGACATCCTGCGCCTCGCCGGCGTGGGCGAGGAATCCTCGATCTCCGATACCGTGCTCGAAACCGTCCGTCAGCGCCTGCCCTGGCTTTTCGTCAACCTGCTCACCGCAATTCTCGCCTCGGCGGTGATCGCGGTCTTCGAGGGCACGATCCAGAAGCTCGTCGCGCTCGCGGTCCTGATGCCGATCGTGGCCTCGATGGGCGGCAATGCGGGAACGCAGACGCTGACCGTCGCGGTGCGCGCACTCGCCACCAAGAACCTCACGGAGAGCAACGTCTGGCGCGTCGTGCGGCGCGAGGTGATCGTGGGGATGCTCAACGGGCTCGCCTTCGCGGTGGTGATGGGGGTCGTCGCGTCCTTCTGGTTCAGCGGGGCGCAGCTGGGCGTGGTGATCGCGCTCGCGATGCTGATCAACCTCTCGGTCGCGGCCTTCGCGGGGATCCTCGTGCCGCTCACGCTCGAGAAGGTGGGGGCGGACCCGGCCCTGGCCTCGGGCACCTTCGTCACGACGGTGACCGACGTGGTCGGTTTCTTCTCCTTCCTCGGGCTCGCGTCGCTGATCCTGCTATGAGCAAGGATCTGGCGCGCAAGGCCGCCTTCGCCGCGCGCAAGGCCGCACATGCTTCCGACGACGGGGCGGCCACGCGGGCGCTGACCGCGGTGCTCGAGCCTTATGCGGGCAGGGTGCTCGCGGGGTACTGGCCGATCCGCACCGAGCCCGATCCGCGTCCGGCCATGGAGGCGCATGGCGGTCCGCTCTGCCTGCCGGTGGTGGTGGGGCAGGGGCGTCCGCTCGAATTCCACCGCTGGTCACCGGGCGCACCGATGATCGAGGGCGTCTTCGGCGCCCATGTCCCCGCGCAAGCCGAAGAGGTCATTCCCGAGGTGTTGATCGTGCCGCTTCTGGCCTTCGATACGCGCGGCTACCGGCTGGGCTATGGCGGGGGCTTCTACGACCGGACGCTGGAGCGGCTGCGCGCCCGCGGACCTGTCACCGCGATCGGCTTCGCCTTCGCGGCGCAGGAAGTGGGAGAGGTGCCCACCGAGCCCACCGACCAGCCTCTCGACCTGATCGTGACCGAAGCGGGCGTCCTGCGCTTCTGATCAGCCCATCCGCTCGGAGGCATAGGCGCCGGGCGAGGCCGGGAAGACCACCGTCTTGTTGCCATTGAGAAAGACCCGGTGCTGCACATGGGCGTGGATCGCCCGCGCCAGAACCTGCGCCTCGACATCGCGGCCGAGCGAGACGTAATCCTCGGGGCTCTGCGCATGGGTGACGCGCACCGTGTCCTGCTCGATGATCGGGCCTTCGTCGAGATCGGCGGTGACGTAATGCGAGGTCGCCCCGATCAGCTTCACGCCGCGCTCATAGGCCTGCTTGTAGGGGTTCGCGCCCTTGAAACTCGGCAGGAAGGAATGGTGAATGTTGATGATCTTGCCCGACATCTTCTGGCACAGCGCATCCGAAAGGATCTGCATGTAGCGCGCCAGAACGACAAGCTCGGCGCCGCTTTCCTCGACCACATCCATCAACCGCTTCTCGGCCTCGGGCTTGTTCTCCTTCGTCACCTTGATGTGGTGGAAGGGCAGGTCGTGGTTCACGACCACCTTCTGATAGGTCATGTGGTTCGAGACCACGCCCACGATCTCGATCGGCAGCGCGCCGATGCGCCAGCGATAGAGCAGGTCGTTGAGGCAATGGCCGAAATTCGAGACCATCAGCAGGACCTTCATCTTCTCGGTCGCATCGCGCACCGCCCAGTCCATCGCGAATTCCTGCGCGACGGGCTCGAAGGCGGCGCGGATCTGCGCGGCATCGGCGCCTTTTTCCGACACGAAGCTGACCCGCATGAAGAAGCGTCCCGTCTTCGGGTCGTCATATTGATGCGAGTCGGTGATGTTGCAGCCCTGATCGGCCAGCGCATTCGCGATGCCCGCGACGATACCCCGCGTGGAGGAGCAGGCGACGGTGAGAACATAGGCGTTGGCGGTCTGGGTCATGTTCGGTCCTTTCGCATTCCTGCGCGATGGCTTAGCGCGCGGCGGCTGGGGGCACAATCCGGCTTTGTCGCGAAACCGGCTGAGGCGAAAGCGACTTGGGCCGGAGCAAAGACGACGGGATCAGATCTTGCAGGCGCGCGCGGCGTCGAAGGCGGCCGACGAGGTATCGCGTCCGAGATCGGTCTGGAACACGCGCCCGTCCGCGGAAAGGCGCAGGGCATAGAACCGGCCCCAGTCGAAGCGGGCCACCACCATCTGCGGCCCCGATCCGCAATCGCGGATCCCGCCGAGGATCCGGGACGCGCCGTAATGGTGATTGCTCAGCCGGCCGCCCTGGTAGATCTGGTGCAGCGCCCCGTCGCGGAAGGCGTAGATCCGCAGGATGCCGAGCCGGTGCGGCGCGTCGATCAGGGCGAGGTCGGGCTCTCCGTTGCCGTCGAGATCGGCGATGCCGATCGGGGCCAGCCAATGGTTGGGCTCGCCCACGAATTCGGTCGCCGCGATCCGCGTCGGCGCGCCCGTGGCGAGGCCGAAGACCGCGACGCGCGAGCCCTTGGTGAGGCTCGATTCCACCACGATCACCTCCTCGAACCCGTCTCCGTCGAGATCGGCAAGGCGCGGTGCGGTATCCTCGAACACCATGTCGGCGGCGGCGGTGATCGTGTAGCTCTTGCGCTCGACCGCCGGGGAAGGACCGGAGCCGGGCCGCGTCACCGTCACCACGAGCTTCGCGAATTCGTGCTCGGGCCCGAGCGCGCCATGCCCATAGCGGTCGGTCGGCGCGGCGAAATGCGCGCTCACCTCGGGGGCGGCGCGCGCGGGCAGGGCGGCGGCGATCAGCGCAAGCGCGAGGATCACCGGACGCGCCCGCATCAGATCTGCTTTTCGGGGATGTTGACCACGAGCCCGTCGAGCGCGTCGGTGACCTTGATCTGGCAGGTCAGCCGCGACTTCACCGGATCGGGTTCCCAGGCGAAATCGAGCATGTCCTCTTCCATCGGGTCTCTCGGCGGGAGGCGATCCACCCAGTCCTTGTCGACATAGACATGGCAGGTCGAGCAGGCGCAGGCGCCGCCGCAATCCGCGTCGATGCCGGGCACGCCATTGTCGCGCGCGCCTTCCATCACGGTCATGCCGGGCTTCACGTCGATCTCGTGACGCGTTCCGTTCGCTTCGACATAAGTGATCTTCGCCATGGGCTTGGGCCCCTCCGTCGCAATTTCCCTGCCCGGCCGGGGCCGGACGCCCCCGATCTAAGCACCTTTGCGCGGTTTGACCAGAGGCGGATCGCCGATCGCGCGACCGGGGATTGCTGCCGCGCGCGGTTTCGCTAATCTCGCGGGGCATGCAGGCGGAGAGACCGGTGGCAGATCGCGGCGTCAGACTATTCGGAACGGCGGGGCTCGTCCTGGCCGCTGCGCTCGCGCTTGCGGGCTGTCAGCCCGAGCCCGCCCGCGGCACGCCCCCCCAGGGCGCACGGCCCGCGCCCGAGCGCACGCTTGCGCGGGTTCTGGTAAAGACGCCCCCGGCGCAGGGCACGCAGGGCTGTTATGCTGAACTCAAGGCCCCCGCGACGGTCGAGACGGTCACGCAACAGGTTCAGGTCGTGCCCGAGCAGCGCGACCCGAAGACCGGCGAGGTGACCCAGCCCGCGATCTATCGCGAAGTGGATGCGCAGCGCATCGTCGAGGCGGGATCGGCGCGCTATTTCCCCGCGATCTGCTCGAGCGATCTCACCCCCGCCTTCGTCGCGATGGTGCAGCGCGCGCTCGGGGCGCGCGGGCTCTATTCGGGGGCGGCGGACGGCAAGCTCGATCCGGCGACGGGCCGCGCGATTGCCGCCTATCAGAAACCGCGCGGGCTCGACAGCCCGACCCTCTCGGTGCGCGCCGCGCAGGAGCTGGGCCTCTATATCTGGACGCCGTGACCGGGGCTGACGTCTTGCAATGCCCCGCGCCCTCCAGTCTAAGGGGCAGGTCACATGCGAGGCCCGATGCCTGATTTTTTCCGCAGCAATCTCCGGTTCGTTCTCGACAATGCCCGCTGGCTGTCGGCGGGCTTCCTGCTGACGCTGTTTTCCTCTTTCGGCCAGACCTTCTTCATCGGGCTGTCGGGCAACGAGCTGCGTGCCACCTTTCACCTTTCGGGCGGGGAGTTCGGCGCGCTCTACATGCTGGCGACGCTCGCGAGCGCCTCGACGCTGCCCTGGCTCGGGCGCACGCTCGACCTGATGCCGGGCTGGAAGGTCGTGCGCTTCACCACGCCCGCCCTGGCGCTGGCCTGCCTGCTGATCACCTTCGCGCCGAATGTCGTTCTGCTCGGGCTCGCGCTCTACCTGTTGCGGCTCTTCGGGCAGGGGATGATGACCGAGATCGCCTTCACCGAGATCGGTCGCTGGTTCGTCGCGAGCCGGGGCCGCGCGATGTCGATCATCGTGCCGGGACAGCCCGCGGGCTCGGCGATCCTGCCGCTCGCGGTTGTGATGGTCGATCGCTGGAGCGGCGACTGGCATGTGGCCTGGTGGCTCTCGGCGGGGCTTCTGATCGTGGTCGGACTGCCGCTCATCGTCGGGTTGATGCGCGTGGAGCGCGTGCCGCATTCGACCGAGATCGCGGCGACGAATTCGGGCACCGCGCGCGACTGGACCCGCGCCGAGGTCATCCGCGACCCGGTTCTCTACATGCTGCTCGCGGGGCTGCTCGCGCCGCCCTTCATCGGAACGGTGATCTTCTTCCATCAGGGCTACCTGACCGAGCTGCGCGGCTATTCCGATCTCGCCTTCGCGGCGGCCTTCCCGGTGATGTCCGTCGCGACCGTGGCTTTCGGCTTCGTCTGCGGCCATCTGATCGACCGGTTCGGGGCGCTGCGCCTTCTCCCCTTCGTGCTGGGGCCGCTGATGCTCGCCTCGCTGACGGTCGCGCTGGTGACGCCGGTCTGGGGGATCTATGTCTTCATGCTGCTTCTGGGGATCAGCAACGGCTTCACCGGCACGCTGATGGGCGCGCTTTGGCCCGAGGTCTACGGGCTGAAGAACCTCGGCGGCATCCGCGCGATCATCGTGGCCTCGATGGTTCTCTCCACCGCAATCGGGCCGGGCATCACCGGCGTGCTTATCGATATGGGCGTGGGGTTGCCCACGCAGATGCTGGGCATGGCGGCGTGGTGCGTGGCCGCGTCCTTCAGTCTCGCGATCGCCGCGCGCCGGGTAGGAGCGCGCGAAGCCTGGGCATGAAAAAGGGCGCCCCCGGAGGAGCGCCCTGACTGGCCGGTATCGCCGTGGATCACTCGACCGGCAGCGCGACGAAACGTGGCTCTCCGCCGCGGCGGATCAGCAGCAGGACCGATTTGCGCCCGGCATCCTTCGCGTCCTGAACCCGCGCCTCGAAATCGCTGACCGTGGCGACGGGTTGCTGCCCGATCTCGGTGATCAGGTCGCCCGTGCGCAAACCCTTCTCATAGGCGGTCGAGGTCTCGTCGATCGACTTGATGATCAGGCCCTGCGCCTCCTTGGTCAGGCCGAGCTCGGTGCGCATCGCGTCGGTGAGCGGCGTGACGGTCAGGCCGAGCATGTCCTTCTCGGCCTCCTGCGGGGCCGGAACTTCCGCCGGGGCTTCTTCGCCCTCGGCCTGTTCGCGCCGTCCCAGCGTGACGAGGATCGTCTTGCTCTCGCCATCGCGCAGCACCACCACGCGGACCTTCTCGCCCACCGGGGCGTCGGCCACGCGGCGCACGAGGTCACGGGTGCTCTTCACTTCGCCGCCATCGAAGGAGGTGATGACGTCGCCCGCCTCGATCCCGGCCTCTTTCGCGGGCCCATCGGGCACTTCGGAAACCAGCGCGCCCTCGGGCTTGTCGAGCCCCATCGCCTCGGCCATGTCCGGCGTCACGTCCTGGATCTTCACGCCAAGCCAGCCGCGCCGGGTCTCGCCGAAATTCATGAGCTGATCGACGACCTTCGAGACCACGTTCGAGGCCATCGAGAAACCGATCCCGATCGAGCCGCCATTGGGCGACAGGATCGCGGTGTTCACGCCGACGACCTCGCCTTCCATGTCGAAGAGCGGGCCGCCCGAGTTGCCCCGGTTGATCGCGGCGTCGGTCTGCAGATAGTCGTCGTAGCTCCCCGAGAGTTCGCGATTGCGTGCCGAGATGATGCCGGCGGAGGCGGAGAAGCCCTGTCCGAGCGGGTTGCCCATCGCCATCACCCAGTCGCCCACGCGCACCTTGTCGCTATTGCCGAAATTCACGAAGGGCAGGGGCGTCTCGGGTTCGACCTTCAAAAGCGCGATATCGGTCTTGGGGTCGGTTCCCACGAGCGTCGCCTCGAGCCGCCGGCCCGAGAAGAATTCGATCTCGATCTCGTCGGCATCCTCGATGACGTGGTTGTTGGTCACGATATAGCCGTCTTCCGAGATCACGAAGCCCGAGCCGAGCGCGTTCGAGCGGCGCGGCGCGCCCCGTCCGTTGGGGCCGTTGGGACCGTTCGGACCGGGCAGGCCGAAATCGCGAAACAGATCCTCGAAGGGCGATCCGGGCGGGAAATTCGGGACGTCGCCCGTCGGCGCCGCGATCGTGGTCGAGGTGGTGATGTTGACCACCGAATTCGAGACCTGATCGACGAGATCGGCGAAACTCTCGGGGGCGGCGCGGGCGAAGGCGGGGGCCGCCATCGGGGCGCAGCTCAGCGCGACGCCCAGCATGACGGCGCTGAAGACGGCACGCAGCGAGGCTCCGGGGGCGGTGGCGAAATTCATGAGGTTCTCCCTTTATTGGGCCGACACGCGCCGGCCTTTTCCTCCCGTATTCGTGAAATGTAGGAGCGCAGGGGCGTGATGGGAAGATTTTCCATGCCACGAAGGCGGGAAATATCGTCGCGGGGCGGGCAGGCTCAGCCCAGGAGGCGGATCGTCCAGAGCAGCGCCACGCCGCCGGAGAGCGCCACGAGGCCCAGCATGCGACGCTGGCCGGGCGACATGGCGCGCAGCAGATCGAGCGCGGCCTCGATACGCGAAGGGGCCAGCGCAAGCGCCAGCCCCTCGATCACAAGGACCAGTCCCAGACCGGTCAGAAGCATCGCCATCACTGGCCCGTCGCCGCCGCGGATGCGCTACCCCGCCCGGCGCCCGTCTCCGGCCCCGGGTTTTCCCCGATCGAGCGCAGGAAGCGACCATAGTCGAAATAGAGGCTGTCGGGCTGCGTCACCAGCGAGGAGGTCTGCGTCTTCATCGACTGCGCGTAGAATTGCAGCGCGCGGTTGAAGGCGAAGAACTGCGGATCCTTGCCATAGGCTTCCGCGTAGACCTTGTTGGCTTCCGCATCGGCTTCACCGCGCACGATCTCGGCTTCCTTCTTGGCCTTCGAGGTCACCTCGACCGCGGTCCGGTCGGCGGTGGCGCGCACGCGCTGTGCGGCCTCGGCGCCACGCGCCCGCTCGTCCGCGGCCTCGCGTTCGCGCTCGGCCCGCATCCGGCCATAGGTCGCGGCGAGGTTCTGCTCGGGCAGGTCGGTGCGGGTAAGCCGCACGTCGATCACGTCGACCCCGAGCGAGGCGGCCTCGCGCCGGGCCAGATCGCGGATGCGGTTCATCAGCGGCGTCCGGTCGTCAGACAGAACGGCCGTCGAGGGGACCGAACCCAGGACCTCGCGGATCGCGTTGTTCAGGATGCCGTCGATCCGGTTCTTGGCGATCTGCTCGCCGCCGCCGCCCACGGCCTCGCGGAACTTCACCGCGTCGACGATGCGCCAGCGTGCGAAGGCGTCCACGACGAGGCGGCGATCGTCCTCGGGGGTGATCTCGAGCGGCTGGGTGGTGAGGCTCAGGATCCGGTCGTCATATTTCATGACGATGTCGATCAGCGGGATCTTGAAGCCCAGACCCGGTTCGGTCCTGACCTGCTGAACCTCGCCGAAACGCAGCACGAGAGCTTTCTCGCGCTCGTCGACCACGAAGAAGGAGTTCAGCCCCAGGGCGATCAGGATCACCAGAACGGCTAGTGCGAAAGGTCCGCGCATCAGTTGCTCCCTCCGGTATTGGTGTTGCCGGTCGTGCTCGGGGCGGGTTTGCGAAGCTGGTCGAGCGGCAGGTAGGGCACGACGCCCCCGTCACCCTGCTTGGTGTCCACGACCATCTTGTCGAGCCCCGACAGCAGCTGACCCATGGTTTCGTAGTACATCCGCCGCTTGGTCACTTCGGGCGCCTTCTCGTATTCCTTGAGGATCGAGTTGAAGCGCGCCGCGTCACCTTCGGCGGCGTTGACGATCCGGGCCCGGTAGCCCTCGGCTTCTTCCTTGAGCTGGGCGGCTTCACCGCGAGCGCCCGCCGTCACCTTGTTGGCATAGGCGTCGGCTTCCTTCTCGAGCCGGTCACGCTCCTGCTGGGCGGCCTGCACTTCGCGGAAGCTGTCGATCACCTCGCGCGGCGGGTCGGCGCGGTTGAAGTTCACCCGCACGATGTTGATGCCCGCGTCATAGCTGTCGAGCGTGTTCTGCACCGCCTGGCGCAGGTCGGCCGCGATCTCGCCGCGTGCGGTCGAGAGGATCGGCGCGAGGTTCGAGCGCGCGATGATGTCGCGCATCGCCGATTCCGAGACCGCGCGGATCGTGTCCTGCGGATCGGTGAGGTTGAACAGGTACTTCGCCGGATCGTTGATGTTCCAGACCACCTGGAATTCCAGATCGACGATGTTCTGGTCGCCGGTGAGCATCAGCCCGGTATCGTTCGTGCCCGCGCGGCCCGAGCCGATATCGACGGTCTGTTCGCGGGTGACCGGCACCTTGGAATAGGTGATGAACGGCCAGGGAGCGAGATTGAGGCCCGGCCCCTTGGTCGCGTAATAGCGGCCGAACATCAATTCGACCGAACGCTCTTCGGGGTTCACCTTGTAGAGCGAGGAGGCCAGCCAGATCGCCACCACCGCGACGATCCCTACGAGCACGGCAAGCTTGACCGGGAAGGCACCACCCGGACCGCCGCCCGTGGGCCGGTTGGAGCGGCCACCGCCGCCCTTGCCGCCCATCAGGACCTTGAGCTGCTCCGATCCCTTGCGCATGAATTCCTCGATCTCGGGAATCTGCCCGCCCTCTCCGGGACGACGCTGACCGGGACGGTTGTCTTCGCGGCCATCGTCGCGGTCATCCCCGCCACCGCCGCTGCCCCACGGGCCTCCGTTGCTCATGTGCTCCTCACCTTTCCGTTATCTTCTCGGTCAGTTGGGTATCATCTTCGTGATTTCAATAATGCCGGGCCGGGTTACGCATCGTCACGAGTTCCTCCCCCATCGTCGGATGGACCGCGCAGGTCGCGTCGAACTGTTCCTTGGTCGCGCCCATCTTCATCGCGATCGCGACCATCTGGATCATTTCGCCCGCTTCGGGCGCGACGATGTGACAGCCAAGCACCTTGCGCGTCTCGCGGCACACGATCAGCTTCATCAGCACCCGCGCATCCGAGCCGGCAAAGCCCGACCGCATCGGCTTGAAGGTCGAGACGTAGATCTCGGTATTGCCCCGCTCTTCCGCCTCTTTCTCGGTGATCCCGCATGTGCCGAATTCGGGCTGGGTGAACACCGCCGAGGCCACCATCTCGTGATCGGAGGGACGCGCGTTGCCGCCGAAGATCGTGTCGGCGAAGGCGTGACCTTCGCGGATCGCCACCGGGGTGAGATTGATCCGGTCGGTCACATCGCCCACCGCAAAGATCGAGGGCACATTGGTCTGCGACCATTCGTCCACGATCACCTCGCCGCGCTCGCCGAGCTTGACGCCCGCCGTCTCGAGCCCGAGCCCCTCGGTATTGGGCGTGCGGCCCGTCGCATAGAGCACCGCGTCGAACCGCTCCTCGCGCCCGTCGCCGCAGGTGACGACGAGTTCGTCGCCCTCTTTCTCGATCTTGGTGATCACGACATGGGTGTGGATGTCGATCCCGCGCGCGCCCATCTGATCGACGATCAGGTCGCGCGCCTCGGTGTCGAAGCCGCGCAGCAGGGGGGAGCGGTTGAACTGGGTCACCTTCACGCCCAGCCCGTGCAGGATGCAGGCGAATTCGCAGGCGATGTAGCCCCCGCCCACGATCAGGATCCGTTCGGGCAGTCGCTCCATCTTGAAGACCTCGTTCGAGGTCATCACGAGGTCGCAGCCGGGGAAATCGGGCACGAAGGGACGCCCGCCGGTCGCGACGAGGATATGCTTGGCCGAAACGGTCGTGCCATCGGCGAGGCGCACCTCATGCGGCCCCGCAACGGTCGCGCGCTGATCATAGACCGTCACCCCGGCATTCTGTTGTCCGCGGCGATAGATCGCCTCGAGCCGGTCAAGCTCGGCATCGAGGGCGGTGCGGAAGCGCGGCCAGTCGAACGCGCCGACCGATGCGTCCCAGCCATAGGCGCGGGCCTCCTCGATCGCGTCGGGCGCGGTCGAGGCGAAGACCATCAGCTTTTTCGGGACGCAGCCGCGGATCACGCAGGTGCCGCCCATGCGGTATTCCTCGGCCAGCGCCACCTTCGCGCCATGGGTGGCCGAGATGCGGGCCGCCCGGACGCCGCCCGAGCCGCCGCCGATGACAAAGAGATCGTAATCGAAAGTCATGTCTGAGAGCTGTCCTTGTCCTGCCTCAGTCGAGATCGCGGAAGATGTTTTCCTCCTCGGCGAACTCGATCGTGTCATGCGCGACCGAGCCCTCGTTGATGTCGCGGATCTCGACCTTCCCGTCGGTGCCGCCGATGATCACGAGATCGCAGATGTCGATGAAGAGGCCGTTCTCGACCACGCCGGGGATCTGGTTGAGCACCAGCGCCAGCTGGCGCGGATTGCCGATCCGGTTGAGATGGAGGTCGATGATGTAATTGCCCTCGTCGGTGACATAGGGCTCCGAGCCGTTCAGGCGCAGGCTGGTCTGGCGACCGAGCACATCCATCGAGTCCAGCAATTCCTCGATCAGCGCGCGCGAGGTCTGCCAGCCGAAGGGGATGACCTCCACCGGAAGGGGGAAGCCGCCCAGATGGTTGACCTCCTTCGACGCGTCGGTGATCACCACCATCTGATCCGAAGCGGTGGCGACGATCTTCTCTTGCAGCAGCGCGCCGCCGCCGCCCTTGATCAGGTTCAGAGCCGGGTCGAACTCGTCGGCCCCGTCGATCGTGATGTCGAGCCATTTCGCCTCGTCGAGCGCGACCACGTCGATGCCGACCTGACGGGCCAGATCGGCGGTGCGCGCCGAGGTCGGAACGCCCACCAGCTTGAGCCCTTCCTCGCGCACGCGCTCGCCCAGGCAGCGCACCATCCAGGCGGCGGTGGAGCCGGTTCCGAGCCCGACGCGCATCCCGTCCTCGATGAGATCAACGGCCCGGCGGGCGGCGACGAATTTTGCCTTGTCGATTGGGGAGAGTTCGGCGGCCATCGGTTACTCCATGAAGCTTGGTTGCCCCGGTTATAGGCAATCATGCCCAAGGGTGCGAGGGTAATTGTGGCGGGTCCGGAGGGTGCGTTTCCGTCTCCCGGGGGCGCCGCGACGCGGCGCTACCGTCTTCTGACCCCGGGGGCATTTCGTCCGAAGACGGCCGGAGCCGGCGGGCATTCGCGCAAGGGCGCAGAGGCGAGCGCGTTGCGTTTCCGCGCGAAGCGGTCGAGAAATGGATCCAAATACCTATCGCCGATGCCTGTTTTGTCGCGCGCATGTCGTTTCGAAACCGGAGCGGCGGCCCCGGCGAGGGCAGAGTGGAGGAAACCGGGCAAGGAGGAAGCGGATGTTTCTGAGCGTCTTCGATATCTTCAAGATCGGCGTCGGGCCGTCCTCGTCGCATACGATGGGGCCGATGGTCGCGGGGGCGCGGTTTCTCGAGGCGCTGCGCGGATCGCCCTTCTCGGCGCAGGGGCTGCGGGTGCGGCTGCACGGATCGCTGGCTTTCACCGGCAAGGGCCACGCGACCGACCGCGCGACGATCCTCGGGCTGGCGGGGGTCGAGCCTGAAGACTATGACCACGACGCCGCCGAGGCGATCCTCGCCGCCAACGTCCGCGATGGCATTCTGAAGCCGCCGGGGCTGCCGCCGCTCGCCTTCGCGCCCGAAAGCGATCTGATCTTCGATTACGGACCCGCGCTGCCCGGCCATGCGAACGGAATGGTGATCGAAGCGCTCGACGCGCAGCGCGACGTGCTGATGCACGAGGTCTATTACTCGATCGGCGGTGGTTTCGTGCGCACCGAGGCCGAGCTCGCCGCGGTCGATGACGCGGCGCGCGACGCGCCCAGCCCCGTGCCCTATCCGTTCAAGAGCGCCGACGAGATGCTGACGATGGCGCATGGCTCGGGGCTGAGCATCGCGCAGATGAAGCGGCGCAACGAGGCGCGCTTTCGCAGCCATGAGGATATCGACGCGGGGCTGGCCCGGATCTGGGCCACGATGCGCGATTGCATGGAGCGCGGTCTGAGCACCGAGGGCGAATTGCCCGGGGGGCTGCGGGTCAAGCGCCGCGCGAAGGCGATCCATGACTCGCTGCGCGAGGATTGGGGCCGCAACCTCGCTCCGCCGCATCAGATCAATGACTGGATCTCGGCCTATGCGATGGCGGTCAACGAGGAAAACGCGGCCGGCGGGCAGGTGGTGACCGCGCCGACCAATGGCGCGGCGGGCGTGGTGCCGGCGGTGATCCGCTACTGGCTCGATCACGTGCCGCAGGCGCGCTCCGAGCAGATCCCGGACTTCCTGCTGACGGCGGCGGCCGTGGGCGGGCTGATCAAGACGAATGCCTCGATCTCGGGCGCGGAATGCGGCTGCCAGGCGGAGGTCGGGTCGGCCGCGGCGATGGCTGCGGCGGGGCTCGCGGCGGTGCTGGGGGGCAGCCCCGAGCAGATCGAGAACGCCGCCGAAATCGCGCTCGAACACCACCTTGGCATGACCTGCGATCCGGTGAAGGGGTTGGTGCAGGTCCCTTGTATCGAGCGCAACGGTCTGGGCGCGATCAAGGCGGTGTCGGCGGCGAGCCTCGCGCTGCGCGGCGACGGCACACATTTCGTGCCCCTCGATGCGGCGATCGAGACGATGCGGCAAACGGGCCGCGACATGCACGAACACTACAAGGAAACGAGCCTCGGCGGGCTGGCGGTGAACGTGCCCAATTGCTGAGGGGGCGGGTTGGAAGTGCCGCGAGCCATGCCAGTTCAGGGGGGCGAAACAAGTCCGCGAAACCCTCGCCGCAAGACGAGACCACCCGTTTGAACAGGGCAGGGCCCTTCAGCGGCAGCTCTTCGCTCGCGTTCACGAATTGTGTGAGCGACGAGCATGGGTTACGCTGAAATCCTTCACGCTGGAAATATCAACGGGCATTGCCGGACCTATGCGTTTAAGCCTCCTCAGAGCATTGGGATATTTGGCCGGCGCGCGCTGGACGGCCTGGGGCGGACGCAAGCGCATTGAAGCCAAGCAGATCCGCAACCTGCGGCATCTCGTCGAAAAGGCGCGCCGCGACTCTCCCTTGTTCCGCAGGCTCTATGCGGATCTGCGACCCTCAGACGAGATCGAACTGCAAGACCTGCCCGTGACCCGCAAGCTCGATCTCATGCGGGAATTCGACGACTGGCTGACGATCCGCTCTCTCCCCCTCGAGAAGGTCCGTGAGCACCTTCGGGATATCAGCAACGTTGGCGTGCCGATCAGCGATGTCGCCGTTTTCCAGACTTCCGGAACATCGGGAGAACCCGCGATCATCGTCCTGCCTTCATCTTTCGTCGAGTATTACTACGGGATCATGATGGCGCGCTTCGAGCGGTATCATTGGAGGCTCATCCGGGACGTCCGCAAGCTTGGCGTGCGGGTGACGATCACCGGCGGGAACGGCCACTTCGCGGGCAACGGGTTCCACAAGCTGGTGCGACGGCTCAACCCGGCTTTGGCGAAGGGTCTGGGATTGACCTTCATCGAGGCCGAGCAACCGATCGACCGGCTCGTCGAGAAGCTCAATGCGATCCCGAATGTCGCCTGGATCGTGACCTACCCCAGCATGCTCAGCATCCTCGTCAGGGAAAAGGAGGCCGGACGGCTGCGGATCGCGCCCGCGCTTTTCAGTACGGGAGGCGAGACACTTACCGACGAGCTTCGTATGCGGGTCGGGCGGGCCTTCCCCTCGCTCACATATGGCATCGCCGATTTCTACGGCTCCACCGAGTGCCTGGCGCTTTCGTTCACATGCAGCCACGGGCGGAAGCATGTGAACGAGGACTGGGTCATTCTCGAAGCGGTCGACGACGAGATGCGCCCGGTTCCCGACGGCACCTTGTCGGAAACCGTGCTCCTGACGGTGCTTGCCAACGAGGTCCAACCCTTCATCCGGTATGATCTGGGCGATTGCGTCCGGTTTGACGTGGACGCCTGCCCCTGTGGCTCGCCCTTCCGAAGTTTTCAGGTCGAAGGACGTCAGGCGACGCTCGTTCGTGTGGGCGACGTGACGCTGTCTCCGCTCGTCTTCGATCTGGAGCACGACCATGCCCAGCGTGTTCAGCTGGTCCAGACCGGCGAGAGGGATTTCGAGCTGCGGATACAGCTGGCCGACGACGCGGTCGCGGGGGAGGTTTTTGCAGAGGTCATCGAGGCGGTGAAACGGGTGTTTCGCGATAACGGGCTGGAGGAGGTCTCGGTGCGAGCAAGTCAGGCACCGCCCGAATTCACCGCGAGCGGCAAGTTCCACGAAGTCCTGCCCTTGCGAGGCGCGCAGCCCCGAGCATGACATGAGGACATCGCCCGGTCGGCTTGCGGGTCAGCAGCTCGGCGGGGTTCACTTCCGCTTTCGTGGGGCGCGCCTTGTTGAATGCAGGCATGCGCCGTTCTGCCGGAGACAAGAAAAACGCGCGCCAAGCAGTGCTTTGCCTCCGCCCCCTCCTGCGGTTTCCCTTGACTTATCGCCGCCGCGGTCTCATATCGAACACATCGCCGTGCTGCCGCGTGAGCAAGCCGCGCCCCTTTCGGGCGCACCGGCGACACCTCCCCGAGTTCCCATTCACGCAGGGTTCTGACACGCAAGGCCGGATGACACGGGACGCGCCCGGGTCGATCCAGAGGCTTTCGCGAACCCTCGCTCCGTGCCGCGATTTGCGGCCGGGCCCATGTCCGTACGTTCCAGACCGGGGCGGCGGCTATAAAGGATAGGCTTTGTCCGATTTCTCCACGCTGGGGCTTGCCCCGGCCGTTCTCAAGGCGCTGTCGCGCGCCAAACTGACCCAACCGACCCCGATCCAGGCGCAGGCGATCCCGCTGGCGCTGGCGGGGCATGACGTTCTGGGCCTCGCCCAGACCGGCACCGGCAAGACGCTGGCCTTCGGCCTGCCGCTGGTCGACAAGCTGCTCGCCGAGCAGGGCAAACCCTCGCCCAAGACCGTGAAGGCGCTGGTGCTGGCGCCGACCCGCGAACTGGTGAACCAGATCGCCGACAATCTCAGCACGCTCGTTCAGGGCAGCAAGCTCAAGGTCGCGACCGTCGTCGGCGGCCAGTCGATCAACCGCCAGATCGGGCTGATGCATCGCGGCAACGACATTCTCGTGGCCACGCCCGGCCGGCTGATCGACCTGATGGATCGCGGCGCGGTTGATCTGCGCTATACCCGTCACCTGGTGCTCGACGAAGCCGACCAGATGCTCGATCTCGGCTTCATCCACGCGCTGCGCAAGATCGCGCCGCGCCTGGGCACGCCGCGCCAGACCATGCTGTTCTCGGCCACCATGCCCAAACAGATGGAAGAACTCGCGCAGGCCTACCTGACCGATCCCAAGCGGGTGCAGGTGAGCCCTCCCGGCAAGGCGGCCGACAAGGTCACCCAGTCGGTGCACTTCTTCGACAGCAAGGGCGAGAAGGCGAGCAAGCTGCGCGAGATCCTTTCCGCGGACATGGGGGCGCTGACGCTCGTCTTCGCACGCACCAAGCATGGTGCCGAAAAGCTGATGAAGGGGCTGCGGGCCGATGGCTACAACGCCGAGTCGATCCACGGCAACAAATCGCAAGGCCAGCGCGACCGCGCGATCAAGGGGTTCCGTGAGGGCAAGGTGAATGTGCTGGTCGCGACCGATGTGGCCGCCCGCGGGATCGACATCCCGGGCGTGGCCTATGTCATCAACTTCGATCTTCCCGAGGTACCCGACGCCTATGTCCACAGGATCGGCCGCACCGCGCGCGCCGGGCGCGAGGGCGAGGCGATCGCCTTCTGCGGCCCCGAGGAATCGGGCCTGCTGCTGCAGATCGAAAAGCTGATGAAGATCGAGATCCCGACCGCGAGCGGCGAACGTCCGACCGAAGCGGTGCGCCCCTCGGCGCGCCCCGCACGTGGCCGTGGCCGAGGCGGCCCGCGTCAGGGCGGCAACAGCCGTGGCGCGAAACCCGCCGCAAAAGCCAAGCCGCAGGGGCAGGCCAAACCGCAAGGGCAGGGCGCACGGGCCGATGCCGGCGGAAACGCCGCTCCCCGGCGTCGCCGTCCGAAGCGGCGCAGCGTCGCTGCTTCGTGAGGATGAAGAAGGGCCGCGTCGAAGGACGCGGCCTTTTTTGTTTATTGAACGTCCAAGCGCGTTCCTTGAGTCGGGCGGTCCCGGTCGGCGCCCCGGTGTCTCACCCCACCTCCGCAAATACCTTCTTCAGTGCCGCCTCCAGCTTCTCCAGCATCTGGTCCATCTGCGGCTCGGTGAGGATAAACGGCGGGCAGAGCACGACCGACTGCCCGAGCGGGCGGCAGATCAGCCCCTGATCGGTGCAGGCATTCGCGATGCGCTCGGAGACCGAGAGCGACCCGTCGAAGGGTGTCTTGGTCTCGCGATCCTTCACCGCCTCCAGCGCCCACATGTAGCCGATGCCCCGCAGCTCGCCGATATTGGGGTTCTGCGCGATCTGCGCGAGCCCCGCTTCGAGGCGCGGGCTCAGGCGTTTGACGTTATCCGCCAGACCCTCGTTCATCACCACGTCGATGGCCTTGAGCGCGATCGCGCAGCCGACCGGGTGGCCCGAGGCGGTGAAGCCGTGCGGGAATTCCTCGATCGCCTCCGAGGCCGCCTGCATCCGGTCCGACAGCTCGGGGCCCAGGATCACCGCGCCCATCGGGAAGAAGCCAGCGGTGAGGTTCTTCGACGAGATGATCGCATCGGGCATGAACGCGTAGGTCTCGCAGCCCCAGGTGTTGCCGGTGCGCCCGAAGCCGCAGATCACCTCGTCCGAGATCAGCGGGATGTCGTATTTCTTGAGGATCTTCGCCACGGCCGGGAAATACCCTTTCGAGGGCGGGATCACCCCGCCCGCGCCCATCACGGGCTCGGCGAAGAAGCCCGCGATCGTGTCGGCGCCTTCCTTGATGATCGTCGCTTCCAGCTCATTCGCCAGACGCTGGGTGAACTGTTCCTCGGTCTCGCCCGGCTGGCCCTCGCGCCAGTAATGCGGGCAGGTCAGGTGTAAAAAGCCCGGCAGCGGCAGGCCGAAGACCGAGTTATAGGGCTTGCCCGTCATCGAGGCCGAGACCGCCGTCACCCCGTGATAGGCGTTCTTGCGGGTCAGGATCTTGCGCTTCTGCGGCTTGCCTTCCGAGGCATGCAGGAACCACAGCATCTTGACCATCGTGTCATTCGCCTCGGAGCCCGAGTTGGTGTAGAACACCTTCCCGTCGGCGAAGGGCGAGACCTCGATCAGCTTTTCCGACAGCATCACCGTCTGGTCCGACATCCGCCCGAAGAAGGCATGATAGCCGGGAAAGCGCGCATATTGCGCCTGCGCGGCCGCGATCAGACCGGGATGGTCGAACCCGGCGACCATGTTCCACAGGCCCGAATTCGCATCGAGATATTTCCGACCCTCGGTGTCGAAGATGTAAGGGCCCTCGCCATGGGTCACGACCACCGTGCCGCGGTCGTGGATCGTGGGCAGATCGGTGAAGCCGTAGAAGGAATGGGCATCCGCGCGGGCCTGCCAGCTCTGGTCTTTCATCTCGCGACTCCTCATATGCGCTCGCCCATGAGGCTATCCGCGGGAAAGGCCGCGTCAATGGGAAGTGAGATCCCGGGACAGGTGCGGGTTGCGCGCGCGCGTCCGGCAGGGCAGTCTGCGCGCGAACCCTTCCCAACGGAGCCCCTCCCCATGGCCGGCCCCCATCCCCGCATCAGCCTCTGGGCGGTCGAGGTCTTCGTGGCGACGGCCGAGGAAGGCGCGATCACCGCGGCCGCGCGCCGGTTGGGGGTCTCCGCCCCGGCGGTGAGCCAGCAGCTCGCGACGCTCGAAGTGGCTCTTGGGGCCGAACTGGTCGATCGCTCGGCCCGGCCCTTCGCGCTCACGGCGGCGGGCCGCGCCTTCCTGCCCCATGCCGAGGGGATGCTCGACGAACTCGCGCGGGGGCGCGCCGGTGTCGGGCAGGCAGATCCGTCCGGGCTCACCAGCTTCCGGCTCGGCATGGTCGAGGATTTCGAGGCCGAGGTGACACCGCTTCTGCTCGCCGGAATGGCCGAGGAACTGACTTCGTGCCGGTTCGAGCTCGAGACCGGCCCGAGCCACCGACTCCTGAGCAAGCTCGAGGCGCGGGGCCTCGATGTCGCGGTCGCCGCCGAACCGGAAGGTGCGGCGCTGGAGGGGATCGAGATCCATCCGCTCCTGTCGGAGCCCTTCATCGCGATCCATCCCGCGGGCGGTGGGAAACGCGATCTGCCGCTCATCCATTACTCGCAGCGCACGCTGATGGGGCGCCAGATCGCCGCGCATCTCGCGCGGGGCGGCAAGGCGCCGGGTCACCGCCTCGAACTCGACAGCTATCCCGCGATCCTGGCGCTTGTCGCGGCGGGGCAGGGCTGGACGATCCTCACCCCCTCGGCGGTGCATCACGCCTCGACCGATGGTCTGGAACTGTCCCCTCTTGCGGGGGCGCCCTTCAGCCGGCGCATCGTGCTCGCGGCGCGCGCCGGGCTGATGGGGGTGTGGCCGGGCCGGGTTGCGGAGCGCCTGCGCGATCTGCTCTCGGAGAGGGTGGTCGCTCCGGCGCTGGCGGAAGCGCCCTGGCTCGAAGGGGCGTTGCGGGTCGAGAAAGCCTGAGCGCGCCTCAGCCGGGCAGCCCGAGCCCGAGCAGCGCCGCGTGAAGCTCCGAGCGCGGCAACATCAGGAGCGCCGGCCCCTCGAGCGCGATCCGCACCGGACCGGTGGCGCGGTTCGAGGTGCCCACCCGCTCGGCCGGGGTGAAGGCTATTCCGTCGAGCGGCCAGTGCAGCCCCTCGGAACGTGCGGTGACCGGGCCGAAGGGATAGAGCGAGACCCGCGTCTCCGGGGCAAGATCGAGGGCGATCTCGGGGGGGCAGCGGAAAATGACTTCCTGATCGGCGAACATCACCACCCGCGCGTCGCTCCGCACCAGGTCGGTCATCGCGGCCAATGTGTGATCGAGCCGCAAGCCGGTGAAGCCGAGCGCGAGGACGAACGGCGCCTCGATCCGCTGCAGGCATTTGGCGAAATCGGTGCTGTCCTGTTCGGCGATGTGATGGACCCTGGATCCCAGCTGCTCGCGCGCCTGCGCCGAGAGAGAGTCGAGATCGCCGATGACGGCGTGCGGATCATGGCCGAGCGCGAGCGCGTGATCGCCCCCGCCATCGGCCGCGACAAGGCAGGGCGCAAGGGCCAAAGCTTCGTCGATATCGGCCGCTCGGACCTCCCCGGCCCCAAGCAGGGTTACACCGGACGAGCAATGGACAATGCGTTTGAACATGTCATGATTGATGGCGATTATGGCGGGGAATGACAATCCGGCCCGATAAATTTCCTTTCATTTGCCTTTTTTCGTTCATGGGAAAGAACCAGTTGCCCCTGAAGGTGGCTGAAACGAAGTATTAGAGTATCAGAGAAAGCGGGTGGCCCATGGTTGGTGCAAGCAAGATCCTGACCGTTTCCTACGGCACGTTCTCGTGCACCCTTGAGGGCTTCGACGAGCCGTTCAAGACGATGAAGGCGATTGCGGAATACTTCCGGGATCTGGCGGCCGAAGACCGTTTCTTCGGGGCCGAACCCCCGCAGCCCGACACGGAAATGCTTCACCGCATCGCCGAGCGCGAGATCCAGCGCCGTGTCGAGGCGAAGGTCAGCGAAAACGGCATCGTGCTGCGTCAGCCCGAAAGCGTCGAAGACGAAGAGGCCGCCGAAGCGGAAGCCCCCGCGGCCCCGCAGGGAGAGGCGCTTCCGAGCGCGCCGGTGGCCGAAACCGCAGTCGCCGAGCCCGAAGTGGCGGTCGAACCCGAAGTGACGGTTGATACCGTTACGGTCACCGCGCGCTCCGAAGCGCCCGCAACCGCCCCCGAGGCAGAGGCGGTTCCGGAATCGGTGGCCGCCAAGCTGCAGCGCATCCGCGAAGCCGTGGCGCGGGCCCGTGCCGCGCAATCCGAAACCGTCGTGGAAGAGGACGAGCCGAGCTCGGTCGCCGAGGGCATGGCCGCACGCTTCGCCCCCGAACCCTCCGCCGAATCCGAGGATTTCGGCTACGAGCTTGACATCTCGGGGCCGCTGAGCAGCGACGAGATCATCGAGGAGCTCGCGGAAGAAGTCGAAGAGACCGAAGTCGCCGAGGAGGCGGAGACGGTCGAAGCGACTGTCGACGTGACCGCCACCGAAGACGCGACCGAGGCGCAGGACAAAGCCGCCGAGGCGGAAGAGCGCCTGCAGGAGGTCGTGGCCGAGGCCGAAGAGGCGCCCGAAGAGCGCACCGCGGAAGAAGCCGTCTCGGAAGAGCCCGTCGAAGAGATCGAGGAGATCGAGGAGATTTCGCTCGAGATCGAGCTGGCCGAGGACGCGAGTGCCGAGGAGGCCGCCGAAGAGACGGACGAAGCTGTGGCCGAGGAAACCGCGGAGGCAGAGGAAGAACCCGTCACCCCGATCCGTGCGCGCGTGATCAAGGTGCGCCGTCCGGAGCAGAAAATGGCTCAGGCTCCCGCGGAAACCCCTGTCGAACCGGCGGAAGAGGACGATCTCGCCGCGCGCCTCGCCAGCGAGTTGGCGGCCGAGACCGCCGCCGAGGAAGCCGAAGAACAGGAGCCCGTCACGGGCAGCCTGAGCGCCGAGGCGGAAGCCGAATTGATGCGCGAGCTTGCGGCGCTCGAGATGGAAGAGCCGGCTTCGGCCGCGATTGCGGAAGAACCTGAAGAGGCGGCGGAAGAGTTCGAGGCGCCTGTCGCCCGGCAGGCCGACGAGGACGAGCGCGCGGAGGAAGCCCTTGGGGAGGAACACCCGAAGGCCGATGTGCTGATCCTCGGCGAGACCGCGAAGGCGGATGAAGAGGAAGCTGGCGGATCGGTCGTGGAAGAGCAGGAACTCGATCGCGAGGCCGAGATGTCGCGCCTTCTCGAGGAGGCCGACAAGCAAGCGAAGGGTGAGGATACTCGCCGCCGCTTCTCCGCGATCGCGCATCTCAAGGCCGCAGTGGCCGCGACCGTCGCGGACCGCATCGCCAAGGGGCAGGACACCGCGAAAGGCGGCGCGCCCGAATCGGATGCGAGCGAGCCCTATCGCGAGGATCTAACCCAGGCGGTGCGCCCGCGTCGTCCGGTTTCGGCCGGTGAGCCCTCGGCGCGCCGCCCCGAACCGATGCGCCCGTCGCCGCTGGTGCTCGTCTCCGAGCAGCGGATCCATTCCGCGCCCGACGAGGACGAGCCGGAGACCGAGGCGGCTGAAACCCAGATGGTGCGTCCGCGCCGCATCTCGACCGCGCAATTCGCGACCAGCGTGGGTGGCGATGACGGGCTTTCGCCGCTCGATCCGCAGCAGGCCAAGAGCTTCGCGGAATTCGCCGAAAGCCTCGGCCCGCAGGGGCTCTCCGATATTCTCGAGGCCGCCGCCGCCTATACCTCGGTCATCGAGGGGCGTCCGCATTTCTCGCCGCCGCAGATCATGCGCAAGCTCTCCTCCTTCGAGGAAACCGCGGAAGTGCCGCGCGAAGAGCGGATGCGCGTCTTCGGCCGGCTGCTGCGTCAGGGCAAGATCACCAAGGTCAAGCGCGGCCAGTACGCGATCACCGAAGCCTCGCGCTATTGGGACGAGGCGAAGATGGCATCGGGTCAGTAAGACCGAGGACCCAAAGAGAACGGGCGGCCCCGAGGGGCCGCCCGTTTTCGTTCCGTCTGCGAGATCAGTCCTGCCGGTCTTCGTCCGGCGCCGCCTTGCCGACCCCGGTGAAGATCGGCTTCAGCGGCACGATCCACAGCAGCCCCAATCCGACATAGACGCCGAGCTCGGCCCAGATCGGCAGCCGCCCCCACCGCGCGCCCGCCCAGTTCACCACGCTCACCGCGACGACGATATAGGCAGGCAGCCCCACCACGAGGGCCAGAAGCGAGAGGCGGCGGCGGGCCTTGTAGCTCAGCGCCATCGGATCAATCCGCGAAGGGATCGGTCACGAGGATCGTGTCGTCGCGCTCGGGACTCGTGGAGAGCATCGCCACGGGGCAATCGATCAGCTCCTCGATTCGGCGGACATATTTGATCGCGGCGGCGGGAAGGTCGGCCCAGCTGCGCGCCCCTTCGGTCGATTCCGACCAGCCCTCGATCTCCTCGTAGACCGGCACGCAGCGCTTCTGCTCCTCGGCCGCGGTCGGCAGAAAGTCGAGGCGCTCTCCGTCGAGCTCGTAGCCCACGCAGATCTTGATCGTCTCGAACCCGTCAAGCACGTCGAGCTTGGTCAGCGCGATGCCGTTGACGCCCGAGATCGCGCAGGTCTGGCGCACCAATGCGGCGTCGAACCAGCCGCAGCGGCGCTTGCGCCCGGTGACGGTGCCGAATTCATGCCCGCGCGTGCCCAGCCGGTTGCCGTCCTCGTCATTGAGCTCGGTCGGGAAGGGGCCCTCGCCGACGCGGGTGGTGTAGGCCTTCACGATGCCGAGCACGAAATCGATCGCACCCGGCCCCATGCCGGTGCCCGCCGCCGCCTGGCCCGCGACCACGTTCGAGGAGGTCACGAAGGGATAGGTGCCGAAGTCGATATCGAGGAGCGAGCCCTGCGCGCCTTCGAACAGGATGCGTTTACCCTGCTTGCGCTTCTCGCTCAGCACCTTCCAGACGGGGGCTGCGTATTTCAGGATCTCGGGGGCGATCTCGCGGAGCTGCGCGATCAGCGCGTCGCGGTCGATCGGCTCGATGCCGAGGCCGCGGCGCAGCGGGTCGTGATGCTGGAGCGCGCGATCGACGCGGGCGATCAGGGTCTCCTCGTCGGCGAGATCGGCGACGCGTACCGAACGGCGGCCCACCTTGTCCTCATAGGCCGGTCCGATGCCGCGGCCCGTGGTGCCGATCTTGGTGCCCTTCGAGGCCGCTTCTTCGCGCGCGCGGTCGAGTTCGCCATGGATCGGCAGGATCAAGGGCGTGTTCTCGGCGATCATCAGCGTCTCGGGGGTGATCTCGACGCCCTGGTCGCGGATCTTCTCGATCTCGGCGATCAGGTGGAACGGGTCGAGCACGACGCCATTGCCGATCACCGAGAGCTTGCCGCCGCGCACCACGCCCGAAGGCAGCGCGTTGAGCTTGTAGACCTTGCCGTCGATCACCAGCGTATGGCCCGCATTGTGGCCGCCCTGGAAGCGCGCGATCACGTCGGCGCGTTCGCTGAGCCAGTCCACGATCTTGCCTTTCCCCTCGTCACCCCACTGGGCGCCGACGACGACGACATTGGCCATTGCATTCTCCTTGGCAGGTATGAAACCGCGCGAGATATAGCGGCTGCGCGCGCGCGACGAAACCCCGCAAATGCATGTGGGGAAGGGCGTGCGGAAGTCGCGCACGGGCGCATGGCTGGAGAGCCGGGATGCCTCCGGCGGGGATATTTGGGGCATTTGGAAGGAGAGGGGAGCCCGCCGATCCGGCGCGCCGTGTCGATTTGACCCCGCGAAAGGGGAAAATCCGGCAGAGCGGCCTTGCGCCTCAAGACTCATCCGCCTAGATAGGCGCGTCGAATGAAAGAAGGCTCGGACCCGTTCCATGGAAAACGTCGTTCTCTCGATCCATCTGATCCTCGCGCTGCTTCTGATCGGCGTGGTGCTGCTGCAACGCTCCGAAGGGGGCGGGCTCGGCATGGGGTCGTCCAATGCGTCGAGCGGCGTGGGCGGGCTGATGACGGGGCGCCAGGCGGCCAATGCGCTGACCCGGCTCACCTGGATCCTCGCGGTGGGCTTTCTCGCGACCTCGGTGACGCTGACCGTTCTCGCCGCCCAGAAGGCGCGCGACGAGTCGGTGGTCGATCGCACGACGACCCAGCAGAGCGCCCCGGCGCAGACGGCCCCGGCCGCGCCCGCCGATCAGGGCAGCCAGCCGCCGTCGCTCGACGTGGTGATGCCGCCGGCCCCGAGCGGGTCGGACGCGCAGGGCTCGGGCAATGCGGCCGGTGAGAGCACGACCGAGGGTCAGGCTGCGCCCGCCGGCCCGGTGACGCCCCCGGCTGCCAACTAATCTCGACAAAATGGCCACCATCCCTTGGGGGGGTGGCCGGATCCTCACTCAATAACTTGCGGTCTGGTTGCGGGCAGGCTGCGAATCGTGTAAGCATTAAATCCCGTGATCCTGCACCCGTTGCGGTCAGGAATTGATTTTGAATTTCGCAGATCACGGGAGTCTTCAATGGCACGATATGTCTTCATCACCGGCGGTGTGGTCTCCTCGCTCGGCAAGGGGCTGGCATCGGCGGCGCTGGGGGCTTTGTTGCAGGCGCGCGGCTTCTCGGTGCGGCTCAGGAAGCTCGACCCCTATCTGAACGTCGACCCGGGCACGATGTCGCCGTTCGAACATGGCGAGGTCTTCGTGACCGATGACGGGGCCGAGACCGATCTCGACCTGGGCCATTACGAACGCTTCACCGGCGTGTCGGCGCGCAAGACCGACTCGATCTCCTCGGGGCGGATCTACACCAATGTGCTCGAGAAGGAGCGGCGCGGGGAATATCTGGGCAAGACGATCCAGGTGATCCCGCATGTCACCAACGAGATCAAGGACTGGATCTCGATCGGCGATGACGAGGTCGATTTCATGCTGTGTGAGATCGGCGGCACGGTCGGCGATATCGAGGGGCTCCCCTTCTTCGAGGCGATCCGGCAATTCGCGCAGGACCGGCCGCGCGGCGAGTGCATTTTCATGCATCTGACGCTGCTGCCCTATCTGGCGGCGAGCGGGGAGCTGAAGACCAAGCCCACGCAGCACTCGGTCAAGGAATTGCGCTCGATCGGGTTGCAGCCCGACGTTCTGGTCTGCCGCTCGGAGCAGCCGATCCCGGAGAAGGAACGCGGCAAGATCGCGCTCTTCTGCAACGTGCGCCCCGAGTCGGTGATCCCGGCCTATGATCTGAAATCGATCTACGAGGCGCCGCTGGCCTATCACCGGGCGGGGCTCGATCAGGCGGTGCTCGACGCGTTCGGCATCTCGCCCGCGCCCAAGCCCGAACTGAGCCGTTGGGAAGACGTGATGGACCGTCTGAACAATGCCGAGGGCGAGGTGCGTGTCGCGATCGTGGGCAAATATGTCCAGCTCGAGGATGCCTACAAGTCGATCGCCGAGGCGCTGACCCATGGCGGGATGGCGAACCGGGTCCGGGTGAAGGCCGAATGGATCGATGCGGAGATCTTCGAAAAGGAAGATCCGGCGCCGCATCTGGAGAATTATCACGCGATCCTTGTGCCGGGCGGCTTCGGCGAACGCGGCACCGAGGGCAAGATCCGCGCCGCGCAATTCGCCCGCGAGAAGGGCGTGCCCTATCTCGGGATCTGCCTCGGGATGCAGATGGCGGTGATCGAGGCGGCGCGCAACCTTGCCGGCGTGGAGGATGCAGGCTCCGAGGAGTTCGACCACGAGGCGGGCCGGAAGCGCTTCACCCCGGTCGTCTATCACCTCAAGGAATGGGTGCAGGGCAACCACCGTGTCGAGCGCAAGCTCGATGACGACAAGGGCGGGACGATGCGGCTGGGCGCCTATTCGGCCTCGCTCAAGGAGGGCTCGAAAGTGGCCAGCGTCTACGGCTCGTGCGATATCGAGGAGCGCCACCGGCACCGCTACGAGGTCGACAACAAGTATCGCGAGCCGCTGGAGAAATGCGGCCTGACCTTCTCGGGCATGTCGCCCGATGGCCGCTTGCCCGAGATCGTCGAGCATGAAGGCCATCCGTGGTTCATCGGGGTCCAGTTCCATCCCGAACTGAAGTCGAAACCCTTCGCGCCGCATCCGCTCTTTGCGGGCTTCATCAAGGCCGCGCTGGATCAGAGCCGGCTCGTGTAAGCCAGGTGGCCCAAAGAGATCGAAGGAAGCCGCGCCTCAGCTTTGCGCGGCTTTTTTCTTTTTCTTCTTGCCGCCGCCGCTGCCGGATTTCGCCGCTTTCGCGCTGCCGCGCGCCGGGTCGATCTGGCGGGCAAGCTCGGTCGGGTCGAGCCGGGTCAGCGTCTGCAAAAAGCCCGAGACCGCGTCGAGAACCTCGCACAGCGCCGCGGCGCGCGGATCCGCGCTGCGGGCCTCGAGCGCGGAAAGCTGATCGCGCGCGGGGCCGATCACCCGACGCTCGCGTTCGGCGATCATCAGCCGCGCGAGTTCCCAAGCATCGGTGGGGGCCACGAAGAAATCCTTGCGCGAGCCCGGCGAACGCGCGGCCTGAACGAGCCCGGCCTCGCGCAGTTCCTTGAGCGCGGTCGAGACATTGGAGCGCGACAGCGACAGCTGCTCGACCAGATCATCGGCGGACGGGGCCTGGGCGGCGCGCCAGATCGCGCCGAGGCAGCGCCCGGCGGGACGGGAAAATCCGAAACGGGGGGCGAGTTCGGCGAAAGCTTCGGGCAGGTCGGTGTCGATCATCTATCCTTCTTTCGCCATTGCGCGTCAGGGCGTCGCGGGCGCGGCTCTGAGGGCGGCGGAAAGCCCCGCGATCAGAGCCGCCTCCCCGTCGCCCAAGGTGACCTGCGCGCCCTGCGCTTGCAAGGCGCGCACGCAAATATTCGACCAGCCCGGAGCGGTTGGAGAGGAGAGCGCGAGCACGCTCTGGCCGAGCCACCAGGGCCGGGCGGCCGCAAGTTCCGCCCCCAGTACCGCACCGGCGGCACGTTGCGAGCTTTGGCCAAGGCTGAGGGGGGCGAGCTCGCGGCTGATCCGTTCGGGGCGCGAGAGCGTGTCGGCGAGGGCGGCGTCGAACGCGTCGCCTTCGGCAAGCGGCGCGCCCATCGCGGCGAGGATCGCGGCCGAGGCCGCGCGCATCACGCTGACCACTTCGCCCGCCGAGATATGGGCCCAGAGCGTGCTCGCCCCGCAGATCCAGATCACCCCGTCGAAGCGGGGCACACCGGCGAGGATGCCCGCAATTCTCGCGGCCTCGGGGGGCGTGATCATCGTGGCGTCGCTGCTCTGGACGAGCCCCGGCAGGGCGGGGAGCGCGCGGCCGCCGATCTCGACATGGGGCAGCGCGCCTTCGGGCACAGGCGTGCAGGGCAGGGGGCGCAGGTCGAGCCCGGTCCCCGAGGCCGCGACCACCGCCGGAAGGTCTTCGGGCAGGAGCGGGCGCGGCGCGGGCCCGGAGCGCCGGTCGCGCACCGTGCCGTCAGCGTCCAGATGGAGCGCGCGCCAGCGCCCGGTTTCTTCGGTCAGTGCAATCCAATCCGTCATCGGTCTGAATTTGCACGTCCCGGGGGCAGGATCAACTCCCCGACAGGCAGGCGGTGATCTTCTCGACATTCGAGCGCATCAGGGTCTCGTAGAGATCGCGCCCATAGTCGAGCCCGCTTCCCGACGGGTCGAGCGGCGCGCCCAGCTTGACCGGGGTGCCCTGCACCAGCAGTGAAATCATCTTCGGGTCATGCTGGGCCTCGGGGAAGGCGCAGACCGCACCGGACTGCTCCGCCAGCTTGCGCAACTCGGACACATGCGCGGCCCCGGGCGTCGCCGCATCGCCCAGCGAGAGCGTGCCGGCGACATGGAGCCCGTAATGGTCCGCGAAATAGCCATAAGCATCGTGGAAGACGAGGATCGGCTTGTCGACGACGGGAGCGAGCTTGGCGCGCAGTTCCCCGTCCATCGCCGCGATCCGCGCTTTCGCGGCCTCAGCATTGGCGCGGTAGGTCGCGGCATGCTCGGGATCGGCCTTGGCGAGCGTTTCCGCGATCGCTCCGAGCCAAGCTTGGGCATTGGACGGGTCGAGCCAGGCATGGGGATCGGTCCCCGCGTGGTCATGCTCGTCCCCATGCCCGTCCGCATGTCCGCCCGCGGCCTCGTCATGGGCATCGGCGGCGCCGAACTGGCGCGGATGGGTGCCCGGCGCCTCGAGCAGTTCGACCGCTTGCCCCTTGGTGCCGATCCCCTCGAGCGCGCGGGCCAGCCAGGGTTCGAGTTCGGGCCCCACCCAGAAGGTGACCGAGGCGTCCTGAAGAGCGCGCGCCTTGCTGGGGCGCAACTGGAACTCGTGGGGGTCGGCTCCCTGGTCGAGAAGGATTTCCGGTGTGCCGAGATCGCCCATCACCTGGGCTGCGAGCGACTGCACGGGGGGAATGTCGGTCAGCACCTTCGGCACCTCGGCCTGTGCGAGGTTGGGAAGGGCAAGCGCGGATAGGATTAACGCGAGGGAGAGGCGCATCGGGGGCTCCTGATATCTTGAACACGGTTGCGGAATATGTATGTTATAAAATAACCAGTCAAGCGGAATTGTAATAAGGTAACAAATTTCATGCCCAAGCCAAGTCCGACCGCCACGGCTTTCACCGAGCACGATCATGCGCGCTGCGCCGATACGGCTCTCTCCCGCGCCGAGACCCTCGCCTTCGAGCGGGGCATCCGCCTCACCCCGGTGCGGCGGCGCGCGCTCGAGATCCTGCTCGAGGAGCATCGTGCGATGGGCGCCTATGACGTGCTCGAACGGCTCGCGGCGGACGGGTTCGGCAACCAGCCGCCCGTGGCCTATCGGGCGCTCGAATTCCTCGTCGAGAACGGTCTCGCGCATCGCGTGCGCCGGCTCAACGCCTTCGCGGCCTGCATGCATCCGGGCGAGGATCACGCGCCGGTCTTCCTGATCTGCCGCGAATGCGGCGAGGTCGCCGAGGCGGAGGCGGAAGAGGTGCGCACGGCGCTGCGGGCCGCGGCCGAGCGGCTGGGCTTCACCATCGAACGCGCGACCCTCGAGGCGACCGGGCTGTGCCCCAACTGCGCGGCCGGGGCGGTGCAATGAGCGATCTGATCTCGGCACAAGGGTTGAGCGTGCGCCACGGCGATACCGAGGTGCTGCACGACATCGATTTCGCGATTTCAACGGGCGAGATCGTCACCGTGGTCGGGCCGAACGGCTCGGGGAAATCGACGCTCGTGCGCGCGCTGATCGGGCTCGAGCCCGCCGCGCGGGGCAAGGTCCATCGCAAGCCGAAGCTGCGCATCGGTTATGTGCCGCAAAAGCTCCATGTGGATGCGAGCCTGCCGCTCAGCGTGCGCCGCTTCCTGTCGCTGCCCAGACGGGTTTCCGACGCGCAGGCGCAGGCCGCGCTCGAGCGCACGGGCGTGTCGGGTCTTGGCGCGCGTCAGATCGCGCGGCTCTCGGGCGGGCAGTTCCAGCGGGTGCTTCTGGCGCGCGCGCTTCTGTCCGAGCCCGATATCCTGATTCTCGACGAGGCGACGCAGGGGCTCGACCAGCCCGGCACCGCGGCCTTCTACAAGCTGATCGAGGAGGTGCGCGCCGAAACGGGCGCCTCGGTCCTGATGGTCAGCCACGATCTGCATGTGGTGATGTCGGCCTCCGATCGGGTGATCTGCCTCAATGGCCATGTCTGCTGTCAGGGCACGCCGAAAGTGGTCGCCGAGGCCCCCGAATATCGCGCCCTCTTCGGGATGGGGACGCAAGGGGCCTTCGCGCTCTATCAGCACGATCACGACCACGTTCACGGCACCGAACCCTCCGATCACGCCACCTGCAGCCACGAGCACAGCCACAGCCATGTTTGACGATTTTCTCATTCGCGCCGCTCTCGCCGGCATCGGCCTGACCTTCGCCACCGGGCCGCTCGGCTCCTTCGTCGTCTGGCGCCGCATGGCCTATTTCGGCGATGCCACGGCGCATGCCGCGATCCTCGGCGTGGCGTTGAGCTTTGCCTTCGGAACCTCGGTCTATCTGGGCACGCTCGGCGTCGCGCTCGCGATGGCGCTGACGGTCGCGCGTCTTTCGGGTCGGGGCCATGCGATGGACACGGTTCTGGGCGTGCTGGCCCATTCGGCGCTGGCCTTCGGCCTCGTGGCGGCCTCGTTCCAGAGCGGGTTGAGGGTCGGGCTGAGCGCCTGGCTCTTCGGAGACATCCTCGCGGTCTCGCAGGCCGATCTGGTCGTCGTCTGGGCCGGGGCCGCGGCGGTCGTGGCGCTGCTCGCCTGGCGCTGGCAGGGGCTTCTGACCGCGACGATCAATGACGAGCTGGCGATGGCCTCGGGGCACGATCCGCGGCGCGAGCAGCTCGCCCTGACCATCGCGCTCGCGCTGACCGTGGCGGTCGCGATCAAGATCGTCGGCGCGCTCCTGATCGCCGCGCTCCTGATCGTGCCCGCCGCGGCCGCGCGGCAATTCTCTCGCAGCCCCGAGGGCATGGCGGCGGGGGCGACCGGGGTCGGGATCCTGGCGGTGCTGCTCGGGCTCTGGGGGTCGTTCCGCTTCGACACGCCCGCCGGACCCTCGGTCGTGGCCGCGGCGACGGTGCTCTTCGTGCTCAGCCTGCCGCTGCGTCGCCGGGGCTGAGCGGCGCGTGGCCCATTGCCTTTCGCTGTCCGAGCGGATGGAATGCGCGCCGAGGAGACCCGCATGGATCAGAGCACCATCGCCACGCCCGAGCATGTCTTCGCCCGCCTCGCCGCGGGCAATGCCCGTCGGCGTCTGCGCTTCGGTCTGCCCGCCCGGCGCGAGGCGCTGCGCGCGCTGTCGGAAGCGATCCGGAACAACGAGGACGAGATCCTCGCCGCGCTGAGCGCCGATTTCGCCAAGCCCGAAGCCGAGATCCGCCTGACCGAGATCCTGCCGGTCCAAGCCGAGATCGCCCATGCCCTGCGCAACCTCAAGCGCTGGATGCGGCCGCGCCGCGCCCGGCCGACCCGCGCGACGCTGGGGATGCGCGCGCGCATCATCTCCGAGCCGAAGGGCACCGCGCTGATCATCGCGCCCTGGAACTATCCCGTGGCGCTCTCGCTCGGTCCGCTGGCCTCGGCGCTCGCGGCGGGCTGCGCGGTGGTGCTTAAACCGTCCGAGCTCACGCCGGCCAGCACCGAGGTGATCACGCGGATCGTCGCCGAGGCCCTGCCCGAAGACCTGGCCGTGGTCTGCCAGGGCGGGGTGGAGATGAGCCAGGCGCTTCTCGATCTGCCCTTCGACCATGTCTTCTTCACCGGCTCGCCGCGGGTGGGCCGGATCGTGATGGAGAAGGCGGCACGCCATCTCGCCTCGGTCACGCTCGAACTGGGCGGCAAGTCCCCTGTCATCGTCGGCCCCGGCGCCGATCTGAAGAAGGCCGCGCGGATGATCGCCTGGGCCAAATTCTCCAATGCGGGCCAGACCTGCATCGCGCCCGATCATGTCTTCGTCTCGAAATCGGTCGAGGCGCCGTTCCTTGCCGAGCTGAAGGCGGCGATCGCGAAGATGTATGGCCGCACCGAGGAAGCGCAGGAAGCCTCGCGCGACCTCGCCCGGATCGTCAGCCCCGACCATTTCGCACGCCTCATGGCGCTTGTCGCGGAGGCCGAGGCGGGCGGCGCGCGGACCCTCACGGGGGGCAAGGGGCAGGCAGAGAAACGCTATATCGCGCCGACCGTCCTGATGGGCACCGATCCCTCGATGGGGGTCGAGCGCGAGGAGATCTTCGGGCCGGTTCTTCCCGTCATCCCCTTCGGTGACGCGGAGGATGTGCTCGCCCGGATCGAGGCCGGCCCCAGGCCCCTCGCGCTCTATATCTTCGAGCGCGATCGCAGCCTGGTCGAGCGGTTGCGCCGCGCGAGCAGCTCGGGCGCGGTCGGGGTCAATGTCGCGCTGGTCCACTATTTCCATCAGAACCTGCCCTTCGGCGGGATCGGCAATTCCGGCGTGGGCGCGGCGCATGGCTATTGGGGGTTCGCCGCCTTCTCCCATGACAAGCCGGTGCTCGAGAACCGGTTCACCCCGCTCGGGCTTTTCATGCCGCCCTATCGCGGCGCCCGGCTGGTGAAGCTCGCGCAGCGGCTGCTGCGCTAGGGCCCGTTCACGCCCCCGTCACGCCCACTCGCGGGCGATTACAAGCCCGTGTGATGCCTCCGCGCGCGTCCGCTCCGCGCTAGTTGAAGTTCCATGACGATTTCAACAACAGGGGTATTCCAAGATGGCTTCTATCGATACCGCGGCACCCCCCGGCAAGTTGCGACGCGAGGCCGGGGTGATCGGGCTGCTTTTCGCGTCCACCACCTCGATGATCGGATCCGGCTGGCTCTTCGGCGCCTATCACGCCTCGAAGATCGCGGGTCCGCTGAGCGTCTGGTCCTGGGTGATCGGCGCGGGGATCATCATGCTGATCGCGCTGTGTTTCGCAGAGCTCTCGACGATGTTCTCGAAATCCGGCGCGCTGGTCCATATGAGCCATGCGAGCCATGGCGAGACGCTGGGCCGGCTCTGGGGCTGGATGCTGTTTCTCTCCTACGCGCCGGTCCCTGCGGTCGAGGCCGAGGCGATCGTGACCTACGCCAACAACTACCTGCCGCATTTCCTCAAGGGTGACGGCACCGGCACGCTGAACCTGACCGGGTTCATCGTCTCCGCGCTCCTGCTGAGCGTGCTCTCGCTTCTCAACCTGCTCGCGGTGAGGGCGCTCCTGCGGGTCAACAATACCGTCACCTGGTGGAAGATCGCGGTGCCGCTGGTGACCGTGTTGGGGCTGATCGCGGCCTCGACGCATTGGGGCGTGTGGCATGCCGCGCCGGGCACCTACAAGGCGCAGGGCATGTTCACCGCGATCCCGGCGGCGGGCATCGTCTTCTCCTTCCTCGGGTTCCGGACCGCGATCGACCTGGGCGGCGAGAGCGCCAATCCGGGCCGCAACATCCCGATGGCGGTGATCGGATCGGTCGTGCTGGCCGCGATCGTCTATATCCTGCTGCAGGTGGCGTTCGTCATGGCGCTGCGGCCCGAAGACCTGAAGAACGGCTGGGCGGCGCTCAATTTCGAGGGATCGGCCGGTCCTTTCGCCGGGCTCGCGGCGACGCTGGGCATGGGGTGGCTGGCTTTGCTGCTCTATGTAGATGCCTATGTCTCGCCGGGCGGGACGGGGCTGATCTACGTCACCGGCGGCTCGCGCATCCTCTATGCGGTGGGAGATACCGATAGCGGGCCGCAGTCTCTGACCCGCACCTCGCGTGCGGGCGTGCCGTGGCTTGCGGTCGCGGTGATGTGGGCGGTGGGCGTGTTCTTCCTGCTGCCCTTCCCGGCCTGGCAATTGCTGGTGGGCTATATCAGCTCGGTCACCGTGCTGACCTACGGGCTCGGGCCGATCGTGCTGATGGTGCTGCGCCGCTCGCAACCCGATGCCGAGCGGGCTTTCAAGCTCGCGGGGGCGAACCTCCTCGCGCCGTTGGCCTTCATCGCGTCGAACCTGGTGATCTACTGGACCGGGTTCTACACGAACTCGATCCTGTTCGGGATGCTCGCGGTGGGCTTCGCGATCTACGCCGCCGTGTTCCATTACGTGAAGAAGCGCCCCGCGACCGAATTCGGCTGGCACCATATCGGTTGGCTGGCGCTGTGGTTCGGCGGGATGTGGGTGCTCTCGGCGCTTGGGGGCACCGGGCATGGCTTCAATCTCGTCGGCTTCTGGACCGGGATGGCGCTGGTGGCGCTCTGGTCGCTGGTGGTGATCTGGTTCGCGCTGCGCGGGGCACTTCCGGCCGAGGAAACCGGCGCGCTGATGGAGCGGATCCAGCACGGAAACTGAGCCACGCCTAGGGGCTGCAAAACGGGCGCGCGGGGAGCACCTCGCGCGCCTTTCTCATGGCCGCTTCAGGGTTTCCAGCGGCGATGGGTCCAGAGCCATTGCTCCATATGCGCCCGGATCTGCTCTTCGAGCCGGTCGTTGAGGACCTGCGTCATCGCCTCGGGATCGCTATGCGCGACCGGCGCCTCGGCGAGGATGCGAAAGCTCAGCCCGTCGGGCTGGCGGATCGCGTAGATCGGGATCAGGTCGGCCTTCATCTTCAGCGCCATCTCGGCCGCCGAAAGGGGGGTGCGCGCGGGCAGGCCGAAGAAGTTCAGCTCCGCCCCCTGGCGAAAGAACTGGTCGAAGCCGAACGCGACCATCCCGCCATCGCGCAAGAACCGCATCATGTCGCCCAGGCCCCGGCGCGAGCGCGCGAAAAGCGGCTGCGCGATGGCGGAGATCGTGGTGACGTATTGCTCGTTGAAGGCGGGGTTGTTCATCGGGCGGTAGATCGCGCCCACCCGGTAGCCGCGCGCGGCCAATGCTGCGCGCCACGCATCGTAGTTGCCGAAATGCCCGGCGGCGAGAACGACCGGGCGGCCGTCGCGATGCGCCCGCTCGAGCGCCTCTGCGCCGGGGCCCTCGATCGGCAGATCGCGCACCCGCGCCACGAATTCCTCGCCCGAATAGATCTCGGCCAGCATCCGTCCCAGGCTGTCGGGCACCGCACGCTCGAGCCGTTTCACCTCTTCGGGCGGGAGCTCCGGGCAGGCGAGGGCGAGGTTCGCACGGATCTTGCGGGTGAAACCGATCAGCGGCGCGATCCGCGCCACCATCCGGCCGGCGAGCGGCACGCGCGTCTCGTAGGGCAGGCGCTGGACGACCCACATCACCGCCACGAAGAGTGCGTTCGAGATCCGGTCGGACAGAGAGGCGGTTCGGTTCATCATCGTGAGAAGAAGATCAGGCTTGGCTGAGGCGCGCGGCACGGCGCTCGCGTGACCAGACATAGAGCCCGGCGCCCACGATCACAACCGCCCCGATGATCGTATAGGCATCGGGCAGCTGGCCGAACATCAGCCACCCCCAGAGAGAGGCGAAGAGAAGCCCCGAATAGCCGAAGGGCGCCAGCGTGCCCGCCTCGGCGAGCGCGAAGGCGCGGATCAGCAGGAACTGGCTGAGGCTCCCCGCGAGGCCGAGGGCGAGAAAGATCCAGAGATCCGCAGGCGCGACCGGTTGCCAGACGAAGGGCAGGGCGAGCGAGGAGAGCGCCAGCCCCACGAAGGCCGACCAGAGCTGGGATGTGGCCGCCGCGTCGCCGCGCAGATGGCGCGTCAGCAGCACCGCTCCCGCGAAGCTGAAGGCGGCGAGCAGGGCGAGAAAGGCCGCCGGATGCACCCCGCCCAGCCCCGGGCGCAGGATGATCATCGCGCCCGCGAAGGCCGCGCCGATCCCGAACAGACGATGCGCGCCGAGCCGCTCGCCGAGAAACAGCGCCGCGCCCAGCGTGACGAGCACCGGGTTCAGATCGCCAAGCGCGGTGGCGGTGGCCAGCGGAACATGGCGCAGCGAGAAGAAGAAGGCGACGATGGCACCGATCTGGAACAGCGCGCGGCCCAGCTGCATCCCGGGCTGTGCGCTGCGCAGGCGCGCGGTCAGGCTGGTGCGGAAGATCAGCGCCAGAACGGCGGCGTTCACGGCGAACCGCGCCCAGACGATCTGAAGCGGGTGATAGCCCTCGCCGAGGAGCTTGGCGAAAGCGTCCATCAGCGTGAGCATGGAAAAGGCGGCGAGCATCAGGGCGACGCCGAGCCCGGGCCGGTCGGAACCCGGATGTGCAGAGGGGGCCACGGCGGGCCCCCTCGCAGTGCCTTTGATCGCAGGCAGGGCCATCAGAGCAGGGCTTTGACCTTCTCGGCCACGGCCTCCGCGGTGATCCCGAACTTCTCGTAGAGCTCGCCCGCGGGCGCGGAGGCGCCGAAGCGGTCCATGCCCACGAAATCGGCCTTCGCCTCGCGGCCGCGCTCGCCCAGAAGCCAGCGGTCCCAGGGCTGACGCACCGCGGCCTCGACCGCCACACGCACCGCACCCGGGGGCAGGATCTTCTTGCGGTAGTTCTCGTCCTGCTGCGCGAAGAGTTCCATGCAGGGCATCGAGACGACGCGGGTGCCGATCGCCTGGCCTTGCAGGATGTCGCGCGCCTTGAGTGCGATCTCCACTTCCGAACCCGACGCCATCAGGATCGCCTGACGCTTGCCCTCGGCCTCGGCGATGACATAGGCGCCCTTCGCGGTGAGGTTCTGCGGCTTGTATTCGCTACGCAGCGTCGGCAGGCCCTGACGCGAGAGCGCGAGCACCGAGGGCGTGCCCTCCTGGGTCATCGCGATCTCCCACGCCTCGGCGGTCTCGATCACGTCGGCGGGGCGGAAGGTCAGCGTGTTGGGCGTCGCGCGGCAGATCGCGAGATGCTCGACCGGCTGGTGGGTCGGGCCGTCTTCGCCCAGACCGATGCTGTCATGGGTCATGACATAGACGGCCGGAACCTTCATCAGCGCGCTCAGACGCATCGCGCCGCGGGCGTAATCGGTGAAGCAGAAGAAGGTCCCGCCATAGGCGCGCACGCCGCCATGCAGGATCATCCCGTTCATCGCCGCGGCCATGCCGTGCTCACGGATGCCGAAATGGATGTAGCGACCCTTGCGGTTGTCGGGGTTGAAGATCTCCATCCCCTTCGACTTGGTCAGGTTCGAGCCGGTCAGGTCGGCCGAGCCGCCCAGCGTCTCGGGGCAGGCCTCGTTGACCACGCCCAGAACCATTTCCGAGGCCTTGCGGGTCGCGACCTTCGGCGCGGCCTCGGCCTCTTCCTTCTTGAACTTGCGGATCGCGTTGGTCAGCTTCTTGCTGACGCCGCCTTCCATGATGCGGGTGAATTCGGCCTGCTTGCCCGCCGAAAGCTTGGCGAAACGCTCTTCCCAGGCGCCGCGCTCCTCGGCGCCGCGGGTCCCGATCGTCTCCCACTCGGCCTTGATCTCGGCCGGGATTTCGAACGGGCCATGCTCCCAGCCGTAGATCTCCTTGGTGCGCGAGATTTCCTCGTCGCCCAGCGGCGAGCCATGGGCGGCATAGCTGTCCGACTTGGTCGGCGCGCCGAAGCCGATGATCGTCTTGCAGTCGACCAGAACCGGGCCCTTGGCTTTCTTCGCCTTGGTCAGCGCCTCGTCGATCGAGACCGGATCGTGGCCGTCGCAGGCGAAGACCGTCCAGCCCGAAGCCTCGAAGCGCTTGCGCTGATCGGTCTTGTCCGACAGCGACACGCGGCCGTCGATCGTGATGTCGTTATTGTCCCACAGAACGATCAGGTTCGACAGTTCCTGCATGCCCGCGAGGCCGATCGCCTCCTGGCTGATGCCTTCCATCAGGCAGCCGTCGCCCGCGATCACCCAGGTGCGGTGATCGACCAGCTTCTTGCCCCATTGCGCGCGCAGGGCCTCTTCGGCGATCGCCATGCCCACCGCGGTCGCGACCCCCTGACCCAGCGGGCCGGTGGTGGTCTCGACGGCGTCGAGCAGGAAGTTCTCGGGATGGCCCGCAGTCAGTGCGCCCGACTGGCGGAAATTCTTGATCTGGTCGAGTGTCACCTGCTCGTCGCCGCACAGGTAGAGCAGGGCGTAGATCAGCATCGAGCCGTGGCCGGCCGAGAGCACGAAGCGGTCGCGATCGGCCCATTTCGGGGCTTTCGCGTCGAATTTCAGGTGGTTCTTGAACAGAACGGTCGCCACATCGGCCATGCCCATCGGCATGCCGGGATGGCCGGAATTGGCCTTTTGCACTGCATCCATCGCCAGCGCACGGATCGCCGAGGCGAGTTTCCAGTGCTCGGGATGGGCTTTGCGCAGCTCTTCGATCTCCATGACGGTTCCTTTCGCGGGGCAGCTCTACGGTTTGCGACCCTGATAACAGGGTTCGGAGCGAGATCAAGCGCGGCCCACAAGTGCTTGGGGCAAAAGGGTGGGCTTGGCTTCGCCAACAGGGTTAAACTGCGCGAAACCCTGCCCCCCGGCTGCGATTCGGGGAGGAAGCGGACGAAGAGGACGAGGAGGCGAGTATGAGCGACATAGCCGAATACGAACGCCGGATCGCCTACGCGCTCGAACGGATCGGGCGCGGGGTCGAGACGCTCAAGCACAGAGGGGCCGCGCAGGCTGCGGCTGCGGCTGCCGCGACGGATGCGCCCGAACTCGAGGCGGAGGCGCCGGAGGCCGCGCTTGCGCCGGTGCCGGAGCAGGCCCCCGAAGTTGCGGCCGATCCCGCCGAGGTGGCCGAACTCAAGGCCGCGCTCGAGGCCGAGCGGCTCGCGAATGCGCAGCTCTCCGAACGCGTCCGCGCAATCCGCGAAAAGCAGGACACGACCCTGAATGCGATGGAACGCAAATACGGCGCGGCGGTGCGGGCGCAGGAAGCCGCCTTCAAGGAGGTCGCCGCGCTCAAGCAGGCCAATGCCGGTCTGATGGCGGCCAATCGCAAGCTGATGGATGAAGGCGTCGCCTTCTCCGACGAGGCTCTGATGGCCGAGTTGCAGGCCCTGCGCACCGCGCGCGAGAGCGAACGCGCCGAGCTCGAGCAGATCATCGCCGAGCTCGATCCGATCATCGAAAGCGCAACGGGGGAGAGCGAAGATGCCTGAACTGACGATTTCGGTGGGCGGGCGCGATTTCGAAGTCGCCTGCCAGCAGGGCGAAGAGCATTTCCTGCGCTCCGCCGCCGCGATGCTCGATGCCGAGGCGCAGACACTTCTGGGCCAGATCGGCCGCATTCCCGAGACCCGGATGCTGCTGATGGCGGGGCTGATGCTCGCCGACAAGGCGGCCGGGATCGAGGATCAGCTGCGCGAGACTCAGAACCGGCTCGGAGAATTGCAGGCCCGGATCGACCAGCTTCAGGCCAATCCCGCGCAGGTCGAAGTGCCCGTGGTGCCGACCGAGGTGACCGATACGCTGGCCGAGATCGCCGCGCGGGCCGAAGCCCTGGCCGATCGGGTGGAGGAAGACGTATGAGGGCAGGGCGCCTTCTGGTCGCCCTCTCCCTTGGCCTCGCGGGCCCGGCGCTGGCGCAGGAAGCCGGACAGGCCGAGAGGCTCACGCCGGTCGATGCCGCCCCCGATATTCCCGCCGTCGTCACCCGCGTCTATGTTTGCGAGCGCAGCGCGCGGGTGCCGGTCGTCTATCTCAATGACAGCGATCCGCAGCGCGTCGTTCTCATGATCGAGGGACGGCTTGTGGCGATGGACCATATCCGCTCGGCCGATGGCGCGAAATATGCCGAGGATGGCGAGGGCGCGGCGGGCTATGTCTGGTGGACCAAGGGGGCCGGCGCGATGCTCGACTGGATCGCCGAGGATGGCGAGGCCCAGGCTCTGCTGAGCGGCTGCCAGGAAGAATGAGCCCGCGTTCCTGATCCCGTCCTGCGCCGGTAGGGAGCGGCGCCTCTTGGCGACTGAGTGCGCCGGGGAGAGAAGATCCCCGCCGGGCGGATGCCGCCGGCGGGGATATCTCGGTCAGATGAAGAGCTTTACTCGGCGGCCTTCATCTCGAAACCCTTCTCAAGCTGGTCCGAGGGGGTGATCGGATATTCGCCCGAGAAGCAGGCATCGCAATATTGCGGGCAGGCGTTGTTGCGGCCCTCGGCCTCGCCCACCGCACGGTAGAGCCCGTCGAGCGAGATGAATTTCAGGCTGTCGACGCCAACCCATTGACGCATCTCTTCTTCGGTCATCTGTGCCGCGAGCAGCTTGTCGCGGTTGGGCGTGTCCACACCGTAGAAGCACGGCCAGGCGGTGGGCGGGGAGGCGATCCGGAAATGCACCTCCTTGGCGCCCGCGTCGAGGATCATGTCCTTGATCTTCCGCGAGGTCGTGCCCCGCACGACCGAGTCGTCCACCAGGATCACCCGCTTGCCGCGGATCAGCGACTTGTTGACGTTGAGCTTGAGGCGCACGCCCATGTTGCGGATCTGCTCGGTCGGCTCGATGAAGGTGCGGCCCATATACTGGTTGCGCGTGATGCCGAGCGCGAAGGGGATGCCGCTTTCCTGGCTATAGCCGATCGCGGCAGGGGTGCCGCTGTCGGGCACGGGGCAGACGAGATCCGCGTCGACCGGGGCTTCGCGGGCCAGTTCCACGCCGATTGCGCGGCGGGTCTCATAGACCGAGCGGCCGCCGATGATGCTGTCGGGGCGCGAGAAATAGACATGTTCGAAGATGCAGAAGCGGCCCGTCGAGGGGCCGAAGGGGCGCGAGCTTTCGATATGGCCGTCCTGAATGACGACCATCTCGCCGGGATCGATCTCGCGCACGAATTCCGCGCCGATGATGTCGAGCGCGCAGGTTTCCGAGCTGAGCACGTAGCCCTTGTCGCCGATCCGGCCGAGCACGAGCGGGCGCACGCCCAGCGGGTCGCGCACGCCGATCAGTTTGGTGCGGGTCATCGCCACCACCGAGAAGGCCCCTTCGACGCGGCGCAGCGCGTCGGCGATCCGGTCGGCGTGCTTGCGCTGGATCGAACGCGCCATCAGGTGGATGATGCATTCGCTGTCCGAGCTGGACTGGAAGATCGCGCCGCGCTCGATCAGCTCGCGGCGGAGCGCTTCGGCATTGGTCAGGTTGCCGTTATGCGCGACCGCGCAGCCGCCCATCGAGAACTCGCCGAAGAAGGGCTGGATGTCGCGGATCACCGCGGCCTTGGAGCCGGCGGTGGAGTAGCGCACATGGCCGATCGCGACGTCGCCGGGCAGCGTCTCCATCAGGCTCGACTTGGTGAAATTGTCGCGCACATAGCCGAAACGGTGGGCGGAGTTGAACCCTTTCTCCGGGTCATGGGCGACGATGCCGCCCGCTTCCTGGCCGCGATGCTGGAGTGCGTGAAGCCCGAGCGCCACGAAATTCGCGGCGTCCGAGACCCCGACCACGCCGAAGACGCCGCATTCCTCCTTGAGGTGGTCGTCGTCGAACGGATGGGCGAAATGATGTTTGTCGGCGGGGCAGGACATGGCAGCAGCTCCGAATGGTGCGAGGGCGGGCACTGCGCGCCCTCATAAAGCCAAACGCGAGGGCTGTTAACCCCTCGCGCTGGAAATCCGTCATCTCGATGTCATCAATTGCCGGCAGCGGGAGGCAATTGATCGGTGCGCGCGGGCGCATCCGTCGCGCCTTCCGGCGCAGGGCAGGCGGAGACGAGTTGCTCGTAGCGGCCCACGATCCAGCCGGGCGCATCGGCCGGCATCGATTCGTCGAGCTGGGCCGAGACATTCGCGAAGACCTTGGCCGAGCGCGAGTCGTCGACCACCGGGATCGGATCGTTGCTCATGACGCGATCATAGACGACGAAGGCCACGGCCACGAGGATCACGCCGCGCAGCACCCCGAACAGGAAGCCCAGACCCTGGTCGATCCCGCCAAGCGCCGAGCGCTGCACCGCGGAGGCGAAGAGCGGCGTGAGGATCGAGAACACGACCAGCGCGAGGGCAAAGACCACGGCGAAGCCGCCGATCATCCCCATTTCGCAGCTATTGCCGATGAACCTGTCGAGGAAGGGCAGTTGCTGCACCAGAGGGCGCGCCTCGTTGGCGAACATGTAGGCGACGATGGCGGCGGCGATCCAGCCGACGATCGCCAGCGCCTCGCGGACGAACCCGCGCGCATAGGCGAGGATCGCCGAGAGTATGATGACAACCGCCACGATGGCATCGACGATGGTGAACCCGTCCATTTGCGCTCCCTGTGTCGTTCGCGCTAGCCCGCGCCGAACATCTCTCCTGTGAAGGTCACGAGATCGCCCAGCCTGCGCAACGCCATCCCGCTCTCGCCATCAATCTTCGTTCCCGACGGCGCGACCGCTTGTGAAAAACCAAGTTTCGCCGCTTCTTTCAACCTGTTTTCGGCCTGACCCACCGGACGCAGCGCTCCGGAGAGACTGATTTCGCCGAAAACCACCATATCGGCGGGCAGGGCGGCGTCTTCGCGCGCACTCAGGAGCGCGGCCGCGGCGGCGAGGTCGGCGGCGGGTTCCACCACCTTCATGCCGCCCGCCACGTTGAGAAACACGTCGAGCCCCGCGAAGGGGATGCCGCAGCGGCTTTCGAGTACCGCGAGGATGGTCGAGATCCGCCCCGCATCGAGGCCGACGACGGTGCGCCGCGGCGAGGCGAGAGAGGAGGGGGCGACCAGCGCCTGGATCTCGGTGAGCACGGGGCGCGTGCCTTCGATGCCTGCGAAAACGGCCGATCCGGGCGCGGGCTGGCCGCGTTCGGAGAGAAACAGCGCCGAGGGGTTCGCTACCTCGGCAAGCCCCGATCCGGTCATCTCGAAGACGCCGATTTCCGAGGCCGGGCCGAAGCGGTTCTTCACCGCCCGCAGGATCCGGAACTGGTGGCCGCGCTCGCCCTCGAAGTAAAGGACCGTGTCGACCATGTGCTCGATCACGCGGGGCCCCGCGATCTGGCCTTCCTTGGTGACGTGGCCCACCAGGACCACCGCCGTGCCGCGCCGCTTGGCGAAGGTGACAAGCTCGTGAGCGGCCGCGCGCAACTGGCTGACCGAGCCCGGCGCGCTGTCGACGCTGTCCGACCACATGGTCTGGATCGAATCGATGATCACGAGATCGGGGCGCTCGGTCTCGAGCGTGGTGAGGATGTCGCGCAGGTTGGTTTCCGCACCCAGCTTGACCGGCGCATCCGCGAGGCCGAGCCTCTGGGCCCGCATCCGCACCTGGCTGGCCGCCTCCTCACCCGAGATGTAGAACGCCTTGAGGCCCGCCCGCGCGAAACTCGCCGTGGCCTGCAGCAGAAGGGTGGATTTCCCGATCCCCGGATCGCCGCCCACGAGCACGGCGCTCGCGGGGACGAGCCCGCCGCCCAGGACACGGTCGAGTTCGGCCATCCCGGACCGCGCCCGCGGGGGCGGGGTCTCGCGCGTGTCGAGCGCCGAGAGCGCGATCACCTTGCCCTTGGCCGCACCGAGCCCCGAGCCGGGCGTCGCCGAGAGCGGGCTTTCCTCGTGGATCGAGTTCCACGCCCCGCAGGCATCGCAGCGGCCCGACCACTTGGCATGGCTCGCCCCGCATTCGGAGCAGCGAAAGATGGGGGAGGATTTGGCCATCGGGTCCCTTGGTTCAATTGAGTGCCGCGCGCGCGGCGCGCGTCAGCTGCGTTCGAGATTGGCGGCGATCAGATCGGCGCATTGCGCGGGATGGGTCACGGGCAGCATATGGCCCGCGCCCTGGATGCAGGCAACTCCCACATCGGGCAGCCGCGCCGCGATCGCCTCGGCCACTTTCGGCATGGTCGGCGGCGAGCGGTCGCCATGGATGATCATCGCGGGCGCGTCGATCCCCTCGATCCCGCCGGCCCGGGCGATGCCGGCCGGGTCCTCGAAATTGGCGCGCGAGATGTTCTCGACCATCGGCATCGAGGCGATGAAGCGCTCGCGATGGGCTTCGGAATAGCTCTCCCAGGGCTGGCCGGTGCCCCAGTCGCGCATGAAGCCGTGCGCGGCGGGCTCGCAATCGCCTTCCGCCATCAGCGCCTCGAAATGGTCCTGCTTGGCGCGCAGGGCCTGCCAGTCGGGATCGCTCTCGGGCAGCGCCGCGAAGAGCACGGGCTCGATCAGGGTGAGCGAGCGCACCGCCTCGGGCGCGCCCACCGCGATGCGCAGCGCCACGCTCGCGCCGAAGCTGTGCCCGATCAGGTCCACAGGACGCTCGATGAAGCTCGCGGCGATCCGGGTGACCTGGGTCTGGAACGCGCCGGGCTCGGCGGGGTCGCCGCGCCAGGGCGCGGACTGGCCGTGGCTCGGCTGATCGAAGGCGATGGTGGAGAGCTCGCCCGCGAAAGGCTCGAGCGCGCCCGCCCAGAGGTTGGAACTGCCAAGCGTGCAATGGATGGCGATCGCGGGGCGCGCGCCATGACCGAAGCTCTGCCAGAAGATCTCGGCGCCTTGCCGGAGGTCGCGGGGCATGCTCAGAGCGTTCCCAGATGTTCGTCGAGAAGGGCGAGGCGATCCTGCCCCCAGAACCGTTCGTCGGTCTCGGCCACGATATAGAAGGGCGAGCCGAAGACGCCGCGCTCGACCGCTTCCTCGAGGTTTCTCTCGTAGGTGGTCGCGCCTTCGAAGAGCCCGGTGGTCACCAGATTGCCGTCGAAGCCGTTCGCCTCGAGCGCCTCGCGGATCACCTCGTCGCTGCCGATATCCTTGTCCTCGGCCCAGACCGCGCGCAGGATCGAATGGACCAGCCCGCCCACGTCTCCGGTGCCGGCCTTCTGCGCCGCGATGATCGCGTAGGAGGCGGGCGCGGGGTTCGGCGGATAGCCGGGCGGGGTGAAGTTCATCGGCATGCCGAGCTTTGCCGACCAGCGCTTGAGTTCCTGCATCCGGTAGTCCATCCGGCATTTCGGACGCTGCGCGGGACGCACGCCCCCGGTGCGGTCGAACAGGCCCAGAAGGTCGATCGGCTTGTAGACGATTTCCGCCTCGTGACGCTTCGCGATTTCCTCGAGACGCAGTCCCGCAAGGTAGACCCAGGGGCTGAACGTGCCGAAAAAGTAGTCGATCCGTGCCATTGTTAACACTTTCTTGACGGTCCAAATTGCCGCCACGCTACCCCGGTGATAAGGCAGGCGCAATCAAGCGAATCCCGCCGGGACCCAACCGGCACGAGACCTCGAGGAATTGGCCCCATGTCCGTCGTCACCGAACCCAAACTCATCTCCGGCAATGCGAACAAGCCGCTCGCGCAATCCATCGCGCGTCGCATGTCGATGCATCGTGGCATGTCGGTGGGGCTGGTCGATGCCCGCGTCGAACGCTTCAACGATCAGGAAATCTTCGTCGAAGTCTACGAGAACGTCCGCGGCGAGGACATGTTCATCATCCAGCCGACCTCGAACCCGGCCAATGACAACCTGATGGAGCTCCTGATCATCACCGACGCACTCAAGCGCTCCTCGGCCGACCGGATCACCGCCGTCATCCCCTATTTCGGCTATGCCCGTCAGGACCGGCGCACCAAGGCGCGCACCCCGATCTCGGCGAAGCTGGTCGCGAACCTGCTCACCGAGGCGGGCGTGGACCGCATCCTGACGCTCGATTTGCACGCCGCCCAGATCCAGGGCTTCTTCGACATTCCGGTGGACAATCTCTATGCCTCGCCGGTCTTCGCGCTCGACATCCTGCACCACTTCCGTGGCCAGCTCGACGATGTGATGGTGGTCTCGCCCGATGTCGGCGGCGTGGCCCGCGCGCGCGAGCTTGCCAAGCGCATCGGCGCGCCGCTCTCGATCGTGGACAAGCGTCGCGAGAAGGCGGGCGAAGTGGCCGGCATGACCGTGATCGGTGACGTCTCGGGCAAGAAATGCATCATCGTCGACGATATCTGCGACACGGCGGGAACGCTGTGCAAGGCCGCCGAAGTGCTGATGGAAGCGGGCGCGACCGAGGTGCACGCCTATATCAGCCACGGCGTTCTGTCGGGCCCCGCGGTGGAGCGGATCACCAATTCGGTGATGAAATCGCTCGTGATCACCGACTCGATCGAGCCGACGGAGGCGGTGAAAACCGCCCGCAACATCCGCATCGTGCCGACCGCCCCGATGTTCGCCCAGGCGATCCTCAATACCTGGTCGGGCACCTCGGTCTCCTCGCTTTTCGAGACCGACACGCTGGTCCCGATCTACGAGGGCATGTATTCGCGCGACTGAGCGCGCCGCGCGTTTCGCGATTTTCGAAGGCCCGGAGCAGAGCAGCTCCGGGCCTTTCGCATCCGCGACCGTCGAAAAGCCGATGGACAACCGCGTCTTCAGGCGCTTCCTTGTGCCCATGCGCCTCTTCGCCCTCACCGCCCTCGTGATGATCGCCTTCGCCGCGAATTCGGTGCTCAACCGGATGGCGGTGCATGATGCGGGCTGGGGGCCGGCGGCGACGGGCTTCGTGCGGCTCGCCTCGGGGGCGCTGGTGCTTCTGGCGCTCGCGATCCGCGCGAAGGGAACGGCGGGGCTGCGGCTGCCGCCCGCCATTCTCGGCGCGGGGGTGGCGACGCTCTCGCTCTATATCTTCGGCTTTTCCATCGCGAGCGGGCTGATCGACGCGGGCGTAGGTGCGCTGACGCTGTTCGCGATGGTGCAGATCACCATGTTCGCAGGCGCGCTCTGGACGCGCGAGGCGATCTCGCTGTGGCGCTGGATCGGGGCGGGGCTGGCCTTCGCGGGGCTTGCGGTTCTGCTGCTGCCCGCTTCGGGCGGGACCCATATCGACCCGCGGGGCTTTGCGCTGATGGCGCTCGCGGGGGTCGGCTGGGGGCTCTATTCGCTCAACGGGCGCCGTGCGGGCGCTCCGCTCGTCGCGACCGCGCTCAATTTCGCGCTGGCCGCGGCGCTCGCGCTGATCTGGATGCTGGGGGCGGACGATTGGGGGAAGGGGGCAAGCTGGGGCTGGGCGCCTGCGCTCCTGTCGGGGGCGGTGACCTCGGGGATGGGCTATGCGCTCTGGTATCGCGTGCTGCCGCAGATCCCCGCCAGCCTCGCCGCGATCGCCCAACTCTCGGTGCCGCTGATCGCCGCGCTCGGCGGTGCGCTGCTTCTCGCCGAGATCCCCTCGGCGCGGTTCTGGCTGGCGGCAACGCTGGTGATCGGAGGGATCGCCCTCTCGCTTCGGCGCGCGCCTTGAGCCTTCCTCTGCGGAAACGGGCTTGACGTCGGAACAGCCAGCGCTTCTTTAGGGTTGGAAACAGGACCTTCGAACCAAGTGAGGACAACATGGCTTTTGAACTTCCCGATCTCCCCTATGCTCATGACGCGCTGGCCGATCTGGGCATGTCGAAGGAAACCCTCGAATATCACCACGACCTGCACCACAAGGCCTATGTCGACAACGGCAACAAGCTGATCGCCGGCACCGAGTGGGAAGGCAAGTCGGTCGAAGAGATCGTCAAGGGCACCTATCAGCCCGGCGCCGTGGCGCAGAACGGCATCTTCAACAACGCTTCGCAGCACTGGAACCACGCCCAGTTCTGGGAAATGATGGGCCCGGGCGAGAAGAAGATGCCGGGCGAGCTGGAAAAGGCGCTCACCGAAGCCTTCGGCTCGATCGACAAGTTCAAGGAAGAATTCGCCGCCGCCGGTGCGGGCCAGTTCGGCTCGGGCTGGGCCTGGCTCGTCAAGGACAAGGACGGCTCGCTCAAGGTCACCAAGACCGAGAACGGCGTGAACCCGCTCTGCTTCGGCCAGACCGCGCTTCTGGGCTGCGACGTGTGGGAGCACTCCTACTACATCGACTACCGCAACAAGCGCCCGGCCTACCTGTCGAACTTCCTCGACAAGCTGGTGAACTGGGAAAACGTCGCCTCGCGCATGTGATCGCGCGACCGGCACGATCTTTGGAAAGGGCGTCCCGTTCGGGGCGCCCTTTTTCGTCGCGTCATCGCGCCGCGACAGGAACCGGCGCCCCGGCCCAGCCGTTTTTCTTGACAGCAACGCATGACGAAGAGGAGGCTCGAATGGCAGAGCGTATTCGCAGCAAGGACGGCAAACGCGAGACGGAAGAAATTCTCGGAGAGGCTCCCGAAAATCTCGAAAGCCCTTCCGCCCAGGGCAGTTCGGGCGGTACGCTGCAGCGCAAGATCGGGACGCGCGACGAGAAGAAGCAGATCGACGAGACCTCCGCCGGGGCGACCCGGCCGCTTGGCGGGGACGAACGGGACTCGGGTGAGAAGGAGAAGATGTGATGACCAAGCTGACCAAGGGGACCTGGGTCGTGATCGCCGATGGCGAAAAGGCGCTGTTTCTCGAGAACATGATGGATGATCAGGATCCGAACCTGGTCGTGCGCCGGGTCGACGAGCAGGAGAACCCGGCCGATTCCGAGCAGGGCACAGACAGCCCCGGCCGCATGGCCGATACCGGGCCCGGTCAGCGCTCGGCGCTCGACGAGACGGATTGGCACGAGCTGGCGAAGATGCGCTTTGCCGACGACCTGGCCGACCGTCTCTACAAGATGGTGCACAAGGGCCGGATCGAGCGGCTGGTGATCGCCGCCGCTCCGCGCATCCTCGGCGAGATCCGACACGCGCTGCACAAGGAGGTTGCGGCGGTGATCGTGGGCGAGATCGACAAGACGCTCACCAATCATCCGCGCGACGAGATCGAGAAGATCGTCTCGGACGAACTGGCGAAAGCCTGATCCGACCGAAGCCGAACCGCGCCGCGCAGACGGAGCGGTCCGGCCTTCCCTCGCATACTGTGAACCTGCGCAGGGCGGCTTGACGCATCCGCGCACAGCCGCACCGTTCCCGGCCTCTTTCCTTTTCCTGGCCGATCGGTCAGGGTCGCGCGGCTGAATGGGAGAGTACGGATGAGCGAGGCGACCAAGGGCTTCTGGGCGATGGTGACGGCCTGCGTGATCTGGGGCCTGTCCGGGCTTTACTACAAGATGCTCGACGCGGTCCCGCCGATCGAGGTTCTGGCCCATCGCACGCTCTGGTCGTTCCTGTTCTTCGCGGTGATCCTCGCGGTGAAGGGGCGGCTGCATCTCATCCGCGCCGCGCTCTCCGAGCGCCACGGGCGCGGAACGCTCATCATCGGCTTCGCGGCGCTGATGATCTCGGCGAACTGGTTCACCTTCATCTGGTCGGTCCAGTCGGGCCACGCGGTGCAGGCGTCGCTCGGCTATTACATCTTCCCGCTGGTGGCGGTGCTGCTGGGGCTGATCGTCTATCGCGAAGCGCTCGGGGTGCGGCAATGGGTGGCGGTCGCTCTGGCCGCGACGGCGGTGGTCGTCCTGACCCTCGGGCTCGGCGTCGCGCCCTGGGTGTCGCTGATCCTCGCCTTCAGTTTCGGCACCTACGGGCTCATCAAGAAGGGCATCAAGGCCGGACCGATGGTCTCGGTTTGCGCCGAGGTGCTGTTGCTCTCGCCGATCGCGATGGTGGTGCTTGTGGGGTACCATTACGGATGGTGGGGCGCGGCCGGCTCCGGCCATTTCGGCCAAGATCTGAAGACCTCGGCGCTGCTCGCCTTTTCCGGCCCGTTGACGGGGACCCCGCTTCTGCTCTTCGCCTATGCGGCGCAGCGGGTGCGGATGGCGACGGTCGGCCTGGTTCAATATCTCAACCCGACGCTGCAGTTCGCCGTCGCCACGCTCGCCTTCGGGGAGCATGTGACCCTCTGGCACGCGATCGCGCTCGGGCTGATCTGGTCGGCGCTTGCGATCTATTCGAGCGCCAACCTGCGCCCGCGTGCCCGGCGCGTCGCCGGCACGGCCTAGGCGAAGGCCGAGACGAGCGCCTCTTCCAGCTCGGCGACCGTCTCGACGGTGACCACAAGGTCGCGCAGCGAGGGATCGGCAAAGCCTTCCGCGACGATCTGGTCGACAAGCGCCAGGAGCGGGGCCCAGTAGCCTTCGGTGTTGAGCAGGAAGATCGGCTTCTCGTGCAGCCCGATCTGGCGCCAGGTCAGGACCTCGAAGAGCTCGTCGAGCGAGCCCGCGCCGCCGGGCAGCACGACCACCGCATCCGCATTCATGAACATCACCTTCTTGCGCTCATGCATCGTCTCGGTGACGACGAAGGTGGTCAGGTCGCGCTTGCCGACCTCGCGCGGGAAGAGATGCACCGGGATCACGCCGAAGGTGCGTCCGTCCGCCTCCTGCGCGGCGCGCGCCACCTCGCCCATCAGCCCGACATCGCCCGCGCCATAGACAAGCTGCCAGTTGCGCGCGGCGAGCATCGCCCCGGTCGCCCTCGCGGCTTCGGAATAGGCGGAACGCGTGCCCGGGCGTGAGCCGCAATAGACACAGACGGAACGGGAAATGGTCATGGTCGGCTCCGGATTGGACGGTGTTCTTGAGCGGTGATAGCGGGGTTGCTAATCTCGCTCAAGCAATCCGGGCGAAGAAGCATGCGAAAGGGACAGCGCAGGCCGGCCGGGCAGGGATCTGAGAAAGGGCGGGGATGGCCGTTGAAGAAAAGAAGGAAGTGGAGGGCGGGGCAACCGCCGCGACGCTCAAGGGAGGAGCGCTGGCAATCGCGCTGGTGGTTCTGGCGCTGATCGGCTGGGCGTTGATGCACCCCGGCGAGGAGCCCGCGACGAAACCCGGCACCGAGACGACGGAGGCGCAACCCGCGCCGGCCACGCGCTCGGCCGAGGCCCCGGTACCTGCGGCGCAGCACGCCGCGCCGGATACGGCCCCCGCCGCCACGAAGACCGAGACCGCGCCGCCCGAGAGCATTGCGGAGACGGGGGCCGAACCCGCGACAAGCGCCGCCGCGCCGCAGGAGGAGCCGGCAGCCGCGATCTCCGAGCAGGCAGCCACGGGGCCGGGACAGACAGCCCCCGCGCCGACCGGCGAGAGCCGAGCGACCGAGGGTGCCGACGCTTCGACCGGTGCGACCGATCTCGCACAGGTTCAGTTCGACGCGCTGCGGGCCTCGCCGGACGGCTCGGTCACGCTGGCCGGACGGACCGATCCGGGGGCGAAGGTCGACGTGCTCGTGGACGGGCAGGTCGTCGCCAATACCGAGACCGACGGGGCGGGTAATTTCGCCTCGCTCTTCGATCTGCCGCCGAGCGCGGGACCACGCGCGCTGTCGCTGCGCGTCACCGGCGCCAACGGCGTCGCGAAGGAAAGCGCCGAGAGCCTCGTGCTGCGTGGCCAGCCCGGCGCCGAAACCGTCGCGGCCGCGGATATGGCCGAGACGCCGCAGACCACGCCCCCGGCAACCCCGGCCCCGCCCGCCGCGCCGATCGTCGCGGATGCCAGCGGGGCGCGGCTGCTCGCTCCCAAGAGCCAGTCGCTGGTGATCGACACGATCGCTTTCGGGGCGGGCGAGATCGCGCGCAGCGAGGGGCGCGGAGCGCCCGATGGCAGCCAGCTCGCCGCCTATCTCGACGATACGCTGGTGGCCGAGGCGAAGGCCGGAGCCGATGGGCGTTGGGCGCTCGATCTTCCGGGCCTCACGCCCGGCGCGCACAAGCTGCGGATCGACGCGCATGACGGCGAGGGCAAGGTGATCGCGCGCGCCGAGACCGATTTCGACCAGCCCGACCAGATCGTCGTGGCGAGTTCCGGCGATCCCGCGAAGTCCGAGGCGGATGCGGTTCAGGCCGCGGGCGGCGACGGAAACGCGGTCAAGGTCGTGCAGATCGTGAAGGGCAATACGCTCTGGGCGATCGCGCGCGAGGTCTATGGCGAGGGCATCCTCTATGTCCGGGTCTTCGATGCCAACCGCGACCAGATCCGCGACCCCGACCTGATCTATCCGGGGCAGGTCTTCACCATCCCGGCGCCGCAATAAGGCTGGACTTCGCGGAACTCGCCGCTAGCTTGCGCTACGGTTCCGGACGGCCGGGGGCGCTGCCCCCGGACCTCCGGCGAATTTTAAAGCTAGATGAAGAAAGGGCGCGCGATGCCTCCCTCCCAGATCACCACCGCGGGGAAGATGAACTCCGACGAGCGGGCGCGGGGGTGGCGCACGATCCGCTCCGTGCTGCCCTATCTCTGGTCGCATGAGGCGCCCTGGGTGAAACGCCGCGTGGTGCTGGCGATGGTGATGCTGGTCTTCGCGAAGGTCATCTCGGTCTCGACCCCCTTCGTCTATCGCGCCGCGGTGAACACGCTTTCGGGCGATGCGGCTGCAAACCCGGCCTGGGCGCTCGGCATGGGGGCGGTCGGGATCACCGTGGCCTATGGCATGGCGCGGCTGATGAGCGTGGCGTTCGGCGAGCTGCGCGACGCGATCTTCGTGCGCGTCGCGCAACGGGCGCTGCGCCATCTCGCGCTGCAGACCTTCACCCATATGCACCGGCTCTCGATGCGCTATCACATCACCCGCAAGACCGGGGGGTTGAGCCGGATCATCGAGCGCGGCGTGAAGGGCGTCGAGTTCCTGCTGCGCTTCATGCTGTTCTCGGTGGGGCCGCTGATCCTCGAGCTCACGCTGGTCGCGATCATCTTCGCGGTGGTCTTCGACTGGCGCTATGCGGCCGTCGTGCTGGTCACCATCGCGGCCTATATCAAGTTCACCTTCAAGGTCACCGAGTGGCGGGTCTCGATCCGGCGCGCGATGAACCAGGCCGACACGGCGGCGAACCAGAAGGCGATCGACAGCCTGCTGAACTTCGAGACGGTCAAGTATTTCGGCGCCGAGAAGCGCGAGGCCGAGCGCTACGACGAGTCGATGAAGGGCTACGAGGCGATGGCGGTCAAGACCGGCCAGTCGCTCGCCACACTCAATGCCGGCCAGACGCTGATCATCTCGATCGGGCTCGTGGCGGTCATGGTGATGGCGGCGATGGAAGTGCAGGCGGGCAAGCTGACGGTGGGCGATTTCGTCATGGTGCAGGCCTACATGATCCAGATCACCATGCCGCTCGGGTTCCTCGGCACCGTCTATCGCGAAATCCGTCAGTCGCTCGTCGATATGGGCGAAATGTTCGATCTGCTCCAGCAACAGGCCGAAATCGAGGACAAGGCCGACGCGCCCGTTCTGAATGTGAAAGGCGGCGAGGTCACCTTCGAGGATGTCACCTTCCATTACGACCCGACGCGGCCGATCCTGAAAGGGATCTCGCTGCGTGTCCCGCCGGGCCAGACGGTGGCGCTGGTCGGGCCCTCGGGGTCGGGCAAGTCGACGATCGGGCGGCTCCTGTTCCGCTTCTACGACGTCACCGGCGGCGCGATCCGGATCGACGGGCAGGATCTGCGCGACGTGACGCAGGAGAGCCTGCATGACGCGATCGGCGTGGTGCCGCAGGATACGGTGCTGTTCAACGACACGATCCGCTACAACATCGCCTACGGGCGCGCGGATGCCTCGGAAGAAGAGATCATCGCCGCGGCAAAGGCCGCGAAGATCCATGACTTCGTGATCAGCCTGCCCGAGGGCTATGACACCGCCGTGGGCGAACGCGGGCTGAAGCTCTCGGGGGGCGAGAAGCAGAGGGTGGGGATCGCGCGCACGATCCTGAAGAACCCGCCGATCCTGCTTCTCGACGAGGCGACATCGGCGCTCGACACCCAGACCGAGCGCGACATCCAGACCAGCCTCAAGGCGATGGGCAAGGGGCGCACCGTGATCACCATCGCGCACCGCCTGAGCACGATCGCCGATGCGGATCGTATCATCGTGCTCGAGAAGGGCGAGATCGTCGAGGAGGGGCGTCACGAGGATCTGCTGATGCAGCGTGGACGCTATGCTTCGATGTGGGCCCGCCAGTCGGCCGAAGAGGAAGAGGCCGAGGAACAGGGCGCGGCGTGAGGGGCGCGACCCCTCACGTTCGAGCGCCTCGCCGCGGGGCGACCAGCCCCGGGCCGCACCCGTCCCTCTCGCCGAGGGGCAACCGAGGTGAAACGCTGACCACAGATGACAGGGCGGGTCCGCTCGCGGGGCAGGCGCCGTCCTCGTCTCTCGAGGGCAGGGCGCCTGCCTATTCCGCCGCGTCCGGCTTGCGCACCAGATGCGGCTTCACGCCGCCCTCCGGCTCGCCATCCTCCCAGATCACCTCGCGTCCGCGCATCTTGCGCACCGCGCGTTCGAGCGCCAGATCGCGCGCCGCGCGGCTGTCCGTTCCCTGCATGAGCGCCGAGAGCGCCCTCGTGCCGCGATAGGCGCCGGTATTGAACCAGACCCGGATCGACAGCAGCGCGGGCGTCAGCACCAGAGTCAGCACGGTCGCGGTGCCGAGCCCGAACACCACCGCCGTCGCGAGCTGCTTCCACCAGAGCGCGGTGGGGCTGTCGATCGAATAGCCGCCGTTGAGGAAATCGAGCGACAGGCCGAACATCATCGGCGTCAGACCCGCCATCGTGGTGATCGTGGTCAGCAGGACTGGGCGCAGGCGGGCCTCGGCGGTGCGGATGATCGCCTCGATCCGGGGCATGTAGCGCGAGAATTCCTGATAGGTGTCGATCAGGATGATGTTGTTGTTCACCACGATGCCCGCGAGCGCGACGATCCCCACGCCGGTCATGATGATCGAGAATTGCTGGCCCATCACCAGCATCCCCAACAGAACCCCGGCCGTGGACAGCACGACCGCGAGCAACACCAGCACCGCGTTGTAGAAGCTGTTGAACTGCGCGAGCAGGATCACGAACATCAGAGCGAGCGCGCCCGCGAAGGCCTTCATCAGGAAGTCCTGGCTTTCCGATTGCTCGACCTGGTCGCCCGACCATTCGTAGCTGACGCCGGGGGGCAGAGCGGCTTCGGTGTCGAGCCAGTCCTCCAGCGCCGCGATCCGATCGTTCGCGGTGATCGGGGAGCCGTCCCCCTTGGTCAGCCCCTCCGCGACGCCGGCCTTCACGTCGTAATAGCGGGTCTGGTCGATCCGGTCGATCTGGCCGAGTTTCGGCTGCGGCGTGCGGGTGACGAAATTCGCCAGCGGCACGAGCCCCTCGCTGGTGCGCAGTTTCAGCGTGTCGAGGGTGGAGAGGACCCGGTCCTCCTGCGGCAGCCGGACGCGGATCTCGATCTCCTCGTCGGAGGAGGGCACGCGCATGGTGTCGAGCAGGATCCCGCGCGTCACCAGTTGCACCATGCCGCCCACGGTCGCCACGTCCGCGCCGAAGCGTCCGGCGCGGGTGACATCGACGTCGATCACCCAGTCGATCCCGGGCAGGGGGCGGGTATCCTCGATCGCGGTGATGCCCTGCATCGAGGCCATATGTGCCTCGACCTGGCGCACGGCCTGATCGAGCGCGTCGAAATCGTCTCCCTTCAGGCGCAGCTGGATCGGCTTGCCCGAGGAGGGGCCGCGATCCTGCGCGAGATATTCGGCGCGAATGCCGGGGATGGTGGCGATCCGAGCCATGATCCCCTCCATTACCGCGTCGCCCTTGAGCGCGGGGTTGTCCTTGCGCTCGTCCCAGGGGATCATCTCGACTTGGACCTGACCGATCGTGTCGCGCGGAGCGCTCGCCCCTCCGGTGTTCTGGTTCAGCCCGCCTTCGCCGGCGAAGGAGAAGACCGCCCCGACGCCGGGCGTGCCGATCACCTTCGCCTCCGCCTCCCGCAGCAGCGCGTCCTTCTCGGCCAGCGACAGGTTGCCGCGCGCCCGGATATAGACGATCGCCTGCTCGACCTCGCTATCGGTGAAGAACTGGGTGCCGTTATTGTTCTTGCCGTAATAGCCGAAGGTCAGAAACACGGTGCCGACGATCACGGCCACGGTGATCAGCGGCATCACCGGATTTCCGGCGATGAAGGCGATCACATGGCCGAAGGGACGGCGGCGATAGCCGGCCTCGATGGGCTTTGGTTTGCGGTTCGGCTTGGCGGCGGTGAAGGTGATCGAGCTGAGCATCGTGGCCAGCACGAAGAGCACGATACCCGGGAGCGACGCCGCGAGATTGCCCGAAGCGGTATGCGTGCCCGAGAAGAAATCGGGATTGAGGGTGAGGATCGCGCCGAGGAACACCAGGCCGGCGGAGGCGACGGCCAGGAGCAGGCGCAGCCAGTAGGGCCAGCCCTTGATCACCGCCGCCCCCATGTCGAGACGCCGGCTCATCCGGCCCGCGACGCCGCCCACCACGGGTAGATAGACCAGCGCGACGACCAGCGAGGCCGAGAGCACGAAGATGATCGTGATTGGCAGCATTCCCATGAACTCGCCCGGCACGCCCGGCCAGAACAGCATCGGAAGGAAGGCGCAGAGCGTCGTCGCGGTGGAGCTCACCACCGGCCAGAACATGCGCCGGGCGGCTTCCGTATAGGCGGCCATCGGGCCGGAGCCTTCCGAGATCCGCTTGTCGGCATATTCGACGACGACAATCGCACCGTCGACGAGCATCCCCACCGCGAGGATCAGGCCGAACATCACGATGTTCGAGATCGCGACCCCCATGATCCCCAGAAGCAGGAAGGTCAGAAGGAACGAGGTCGGGATCGCGAAGCCCACCAGCAGCGCCGAGCGGGTGCCGAGCGTCGCGAGCACCACGATCATCACCAGCGCGATCGCGGTCAGGACCGAGCCCTCGAGCTGGCTGACCATCGCCCCCACGGTTTTCGACTGATCGAGCGAGATGCCCACATCGACCGCGCGTTGCAGCGGCTCGGGCCAGTTCGCCTGCGCCTCGGAGACGGTTCGGCGCACCAGATCGACCGTGTCGATGATGTTGTAGCCCTTGCGCTTGACCACCTGCAGCGCGACCGTGGGCTCCCCGTTGAAGCGTGCGGTGCCGGTGCGGTCCTCGAAGGTCAGGCGGATATCGGCCAGATCCCCGAGCGTCACGACACGCTCGCCATTGGTCTTCACGGGGAGGTTGTAGATATCCTGCGCGGTCTCGAAGGTCGCCGGGATCTTGACCGAGAAGGCGCCGCCGGCGGTCTCGACCACGCCCGCCGCGATCAGCTGGTTGTTGGCCTGCACGACATTGATCAACTCGGGCGCGGTGACGTTGTAGGCCTCGAGCTTGAGAGGGTCGATGACCACTTCCAGCATCTCGTCGCGGCTGCCCGCGATCTGCGCCTCCAGCACCGGTTCGAGACCCTCGACCTCGTCTTGCAACTCGCGCGCGAGACGTTGCAGCGTGCGTTCGGGCGCCTTGCCCGACAGGGTCACGACGACGATCGGAAATTCGGAGAAGTTGATCTCGTTGATCGAGTATTTCTCGAAGCCATCGGGGAATTTGCCCTCGGCGGTGTTCATCGCGTCGCGCACATCGGCGATGACCTTGGTCTTGTCCCAGCCGAAATCGAACTCCAGCATCACGCCGGCATAGTTCTCCTGCGCGATGCCGGTCATCTTCTTGATGCCGTCGAGCCCGGCGAGCTCGGTCTCCATCGGCTTGACCAGCAGCTTCTCGGAATCGGCGGCCGAGATGCCGGGGAAGGGGACCGAGATGAAGAGCATCGGGATCTCGATATCCGGCTCGCCCTCCTTGGGCAGGCTCAGATAGGCGGTCAGCCCCGCGGCGATCGAGATCACCACGAAGGCAATCACCATCCGCGCCCGGGCCGCGGCCCAGTCGATGATCCCGGTCATTGCCCCGGCTCCGGCGCGGGCGTGGCCTCGGGGGCGCCACCCTGCACATCACCGGGGGCGTGATCGACGAGCGTGACCGCGAGGGGAGACCCCTCGGTGACGTAATCCTGCCCGACGACGATCACGGTGGCCTGTTCGGGAAGCCCTGCGAGCCAGACGCCGTCGGGGGCATCGCGCAGGAAGGTGACGGGCGCGAAATGGGCGCGGTCATCGACGGCGAGGCGCACGCCGAGCTGCCCGTCATCGTTCAGCGTCATGGCCGAGGCGGGCAGAAAATGGGCTTTCGTACCATCGGCGGAGACGATCATCTCGACGGTCTGGCCTTCGCGGATCGCGTGATCGCCATTTGCGACCTCCGCCTCGACGCGGAAGGTGCGGGTCGCCGTGTCGGCCGATTGCGAGACGAAAGTGATCCGGCCGACCACCTCGCGCCCGGTGGCGAGCCGTGCCCCCACCGCCGCGCCGCGATGCACGCGGTCGATCTCGGTCTCGGGGACGAAGCCCACGAGCTTGATCGGATCGAGCTGGATGAGCGTCGCGCAAAGCCCGCCTGCCGAAAGCAGCGCGCCATTCTCGGCGGTATCTTCCTCGAGCTGGCCCGCGAAGGGCGCGGTGATCTCCAGCCGGGCAAGCTCGGTCTGGGCGGCCTCCACCGCCGCGGTCGCGGCCTCGAGCACCGACTGAGCGGCTGCGGCGGAGGTGTCGGAGCGATACCCGCCCTCCTGCAGCTTGCGCGCGGCGGTCGCGTTGAGCTTCGCCTCGTCGAGACGCGCCTGCGCCTCCGCCAGCGCTGCGGGGCGCGTGCCCGGATCGAGGCGGCACAGCAATTGCCCCTTCTCCACCTGCGTTCCCTTGGCGATCGGGTCCGAGATCACTTTCGCGCCGGTCTCTGCGCGCACCTCGAGACGGCGCGCCGCTTCGGTCTGGCCGCGGGTGAGCACGCCCTGATCGACCGCGCGCGCCGTCGATGCGATGGCCTGTACGGGAACCGGCTGCACGCCTTCGGGAGCCGCGGCCTGCGCTTCGGGCGCAGCGGGGGCGCCATCGCCGAGATATCCCATCAGCCTGTCGCGCTCGAAGACGAGCAGGTAGAGCGCCACGAGGACGAGCAGCGCGTTGAGGATCGGGATCGGGCGCATCGGCAGGCTCCTTGGCGTGAGGGACGGTCCGCGTCTCGATACGCTGGTCTGAACCGCTGGGTTCAACTTAATGAGAGTGCTGCGTGATCTCAAGCCGACGAAGCGGCGATCTCCGGTCTTGCGCGGGCCTTGGCAGCGCCGGGTGGGGCGTGTAAGAGAGGCCGACACCAGAAGAGAAGAGGCGCGCGTGAGCGAGACCGACAGTTTCATCGAAGAAGTCACCGAGGCCGTCCGTCAGGACAAGCTCTTTGCCGCTTTCAAGAAGTGGGGCTGGATCGGCGGCGTGGTCATCCTCGCGATCGTCGGCGGGACCGCCTGGAATGCCTGGCAGAAAGAGCAGGCGCAAAATACCGCGCGTGCCTTCGGCGATCAGGTCATGGCGGCGATCGACGCCAAGGATACCGACGCCGAGCTGGCCAAGATCACGCCCGAAGGGCCCGGCCGCACGGCGGTTCTTGCCCTGATGCGCGGCGATGCCGAGCTCGAGGCGGGCAAGGACGAAGAGGCGCTCAAGCAATTCGAGGCCGTGGGCGCCCAGACCGGTCTGCCGCGCTCGATCTCCGATCTCGCGAAGCTCAAGGCGGTGATCGCGGCGGGCGACAAGATGGATGCGGCCAAGCGTGACGCGACCCTTCAGGAGCTGGCCCAGCCCGGCGCTCCCTATCGCCTTCTCGCGATGGAGCAGCAGGCGGTGGCGAGCCTCGCGAAAGGCGACCGCGACGGGGCGCTCGCCATGGCGAAGCAGATCCTCGAAGATGCGGGGCTCACGCCGGGCTTGCAACAGCGCGCGACAGAGTTGATTGTGGCGCTTGGTGGCGAACTGCCGAGCGTGCCGGGCCAGACCGGTCAGGCGCCGCAGCAGTAAGAGTTTGAACCGGATCGCCTTTCCCATGCGCGCGAGGCGCAGGGCAGGGGCGGCGAACCGTGGGGGATGTGGCGTGAAACTGAGCAAGGCTATCTGCGCGCTGGGTCTGGTGGCGGCCGTTGCGGGCTGCTCCCAGAGGGAGACGATCCTGCCCGGAGAGCGGCTTTCGCCCCGGGCGGCGATGCTCGCCGAAGAGGGGCTCGCACCCGAAGCCGCGCCTGCCGATCAGGCCTTGCCGATCAGCTTGCCCGGTGTGGTCGCCAATGCCGAATGGCCGCAGCGCGCGGGCTCGGCCACGCATAGTCTCTTCAACGCGGCGATCGGGTCGGGCAACCGGCTCGTCTGGTCGGCAGATATCGGCGCAGGCAATGCGCGGCGCTACCGGATCACCGCCGATCCGATCGTCGGCGCTGGCCGGGTCTACACGCTCGACAGCCAGGCGCGCGTGACCGCCACCGCGACGAATGGCGGCCGGGTCTGGCAGACCGACATCACCCCGCCGGGCGACCGCGCGGCCGATGCCTCGGGCGGCGGCGTGGCCTATGCCAACGGCACCGTCTACGTCACCTCCGATTTCGCCGAGCTCGTCGCGATCGACGCGGCCACCGGTGCGATCAAGTGGCGGCAGTATTTCGACGCCGGGATCGGCGGCGCGCCGACCGTGCGCGACGGCACGGTCTATGTCGTGGCGCGCGACAGCTCGGCTTGGGCGATCCGCGCCTCGGACGGCAAGGTGATCTGGCAGGTGCCGGGCGCGCCCTCGAATTCGGGCATGACCGGCGTCTCGGCCCCGGTCGTCACCGACCGCATGGTGATCTTCCCCTTCCCCTCGGGCTTCCTTGCGGGTGTGCTGCGCCAGAGCGGGATGCAGCTGTGGCAATCGAAGGTGCCGGGCGCGCGTCCGGGCGTCGCCTATGCCTCGATCGTCGATCTGACCGGCGATCCCGTGGTGGTGGGCGATACGGTCTATGCCGGCTCCTCGGCAGGCAAGCTCGCCGCCTTCGACGTCAATTCCGGCGAGCGGATCTGGACCTCGGACATGGGCGCCAACAGCCCGGTCCAGGTCGCGGGCGGCTCGATCTTCCTGACCTCCGATTCAGGCCAGATCGTGCGGCTCGACGTCAGGACCGGCCAGCAGATCTGGGCGAAGGATCTGCCCTATTACACCAAGGACAAGCCCAAGCGGCAGCGCAACATCGTCGCCAGCTACGGTCCGGTGCTCGCGGGCGGCAAGCTTTTCGTCGCGTCCTCCGACGGTGTGTTGCGGATCTTCAGCCCCGTCGATGGCAGCCTGATCGGCCAGGCGCAGATCCCCGGCGGGGCGTCGACGGACCCGGTCGTGGCCGGCCGGACGCTCTATGTCGTGGGCGGAGACGGGAAACTGCACGCTTTTCAGTGACGCCCGAAAGGTGTAAGGGGGCTGCTCCTATCCGCCCAAGGAGGGCAAGATGAGCTTTACCCTGGCCATTGTCGGCCGCCCGAATGTCGGCAAGTCAACGCTGTTCAACCGGCTCGTCGGCAAGCGCCTCGCGCTTGTGGACAACATGCCCGGCGTCACGCGCGATTTGCGCGAGGGCGACGCGCGTCTGGGCGATCTGCGCTTCATCGTGATCGACTCGGCCGGCCTGGAACTGGCCGAGGATGACAGCCTGCAGGGCCGGATGCGCCGCCTGACCGAACGCGCGGTGGAAGAGGCCGATATCTGCCTCTTCCTGATCGACGCACGGGTCGGCGTGACCCCCGCCGACGAGATCTTCGCCGATATCCTGCGCAAGAAGAACGCGCATGTGATCCTCGCCGCGAACAAGGCGGAAGGGGCGGCGGGCGATGCCGGCGCGCTGGAAGCGTGGTCGCTGGGGCTGGGCGAGCCGCTGCGGATTTCCGCGGAACATGGCGAGGGGCTCGACGATCTCTACACCACGCTCGTGCCGCTGGCCGATGAATTCGAGGCGAAGAACGTCGCCGCGCTGCCCGAGACCGATGTCACGATCGAGGACGAGCTCGAGGAAGGCGACATTCCCGCCTACCAACCGCCCACCGCGGCCAAACCGCTTCAGCTTGCGGTGATCGGGCGCCCGAATGCGGGCAAGTCGACGCTGATCAACAAGATCCTCAACGAGGACCGTCTGCTTACAGGGCCGGAGGCCGGGATCACGCGCGATGCGATCTCGGTCACGACGGAGTTCATGGGAACGCCGATGCGGATCTGGGACACCGCGGGGATGCGCAAGAAGGCGAAGGTCACCGACAAGGTCGAGAAGCTGAGCGTCGCCGACGGGCTGCGCGCGGTGCGCTTCGCCGAGGTGGTCGTCGTCCTGCTCGACGTGAACATCCCCTTCGAGACGCAGGATCTGCGGATCGCGGATTTCGCAGAGACCGAGGGCCGTGCCGTCGTCGTGGCGGCGAACAAATGGGATCTCGAGGAGGGCAAGCCCGAGAAACTGAAGGAGCTGCGCGAGGCGTTCGAACGCCTGCTGCCGCAGCTCAAGGGCGCCCCGCTCGTGACCGTTTCCGCCAAGACCGGAAAGGGGCTGGACCGTCTGCATGCCGCGATCCTCAAGGCGCATGAGGTCTGGAACCGCCGTGTGCCGACCGCCAAGCTCAACCGCTGGCTCATCGCGATGACCGAGGCGCATCCGCCACCCGCTCCGGGCGGCCGCCGCATCAAGCTGCGCTACATCACGCAGGCGAAGACCCGTCCGCCGGCCTTCGTGGTCAAATCGACCCATACCGACAAGATCCCCGAGAGCTACGAGCGTTACCTGGTCAACGGTTTGCGCGAGAGCTTCGACATGCCCGGCACCCCGATCCGGCTCTACATGCGCGATCAGGGCAAGACGAACCCCTACAAGGATCGCAAGAAGTCGATCCCGTCGCGCCTGAAGAAGCATGTGGATGCGAAGAAGCACGCCGCGCGCAAGGAAGGCGCGAAGAAGGCGCGGGACGCGAAGAAGGGCGAATAAGGCCTTCTGATCTCGAAAGAAAAGGGCCCCGATGCGGGGCCCTTTGTCATTCTTGCAAGTGGTCAGACGAGCTGGCCGTCCACCAGGCGGGTCTTGCCGCCCAGATAGGGATGCAGGACCTCGGGCAGGGTGACGGAGCCGTCCTCTTCCTGGCCGTTCTCGAGCACGGCGATCAGGCAGCGGCCGACCGCGAGGCCCGAGCCGTTGAGCGTCGCGAGGAATTCGGGCTTGCCGCCATCGGCGGGCTTGTAGCGCCCGTTCATCCGCCGCGCCTGGAAGGTGCCGCAGGTCGAGACCGAGGAAATCTCGCGGTAGCTGTCCTGGCCCGGCAGCCAGACCTCGAGATCGTAGGTCTTCTGCGCGCCGAAGCCCATGTCGCCGGTGCACAGCACGATGCGACGATAGGGCAGGCCGAGTTTCTCGAGCACGGCCTCGGCGCATTTGGTCATCCGCTCATGTTCGTCGAGCGCGGTCTCGGGCGTGCAGAGCGTGACCATCTCGACCTTCTCGAACTGGTGCTGGCGCAGCATGCCGGCCGTGTCCTTGCCTGCCGAGCCCGCCTCGGAGCGGAAACAGTTGGTATGGGCGCACATCCGCATCGGCAGGGCCGAAGCGTCCATCGTCTCGCCGCCCGCATAGTTGGTGAGCGTCACCTCGGCGGTCGGGATCAGCCACCAGCCATTGGTGGTCTGATAGCTGTCCTCGGCGAATTTCGGCAGCTGGCCGGTGCCGAGCATCGCCTCGTCGCGTACCAGAACCGGGGTGATATTCTCGCTCAGCCCGTGTTCGTCGACATGCAGATCGAGCATGAACTGCGCCAGCGCGCGGTGCACCCGTGCGACACCGCCCTTGAGCACGACGAAGCGCGACCCCGAGAGTTTGGCCGCGGTCTCGAAATCCATCTGAGCCCCGACCGCGGGCAGTTCGTAATGCTCCTTCGGCGTGAAGGAGAAGTCCCGCGGGGTGCCGCGGCGGTGGATCTCGACATTGTCATCCTCGTCCGCGCCATCGGGCACCTCGGCGAGCGGCAGGTTCGGGACCGTCATCAGCAGATCGCGCAGCCGGGCGTCGAGCTCGGCCGCCTCGGCCTGCATCTGCGCGACTTCGGTCTTCTTCTCGCCCACCAGCGCGCGAAGACGTTCGAATTCGGCCTCGTCTCCCTTGGCTTTCGCCGCGCCCACCTGCTTGGAGGCCGCGTTCTGGTCGGCTTTCGCGGTCTCGGCCGCATGGATCGCCGCCCGGCGCGCCTCGTCGATCCGCAGGATCTCGGGCGAGAGGGGCGAGAGCCCGCGCCGCGCGAGTTGCGCGTCGAATTCGGCAGGGTTTTCGCGGATTGCGCGGATATCGTGCATCTCACCTCTCCAAGACTGTTGCGGGACCGGCTTTAGCGTATGAAGCTGGGAGCGAAAAGCCCCTCGGCGATGCAGCCATGACACAGGTCAAGGTCAGGCTGCTTGCGCTGTGGTTGAAATTTGCGATAAGCGCACATATTCAAGAACACGAATATAACCGGGGTCGGAATTGCGTCCCCGAGGGAAGGGAACCCGAGATGAGACTCAAACTCCTCACGCTGGCATTCGCCGCGCTGATCCTGCCCGGAGCCGCCCTGGCTCAGGAGGGCGCGATCACGATCGAGCCGCAGGCCGTGACCGATTGGAAATCGGTCTATGGCCAGGTCGAGGCGAAGAACACCATTGCCGCACGCGCGCGCATCTCCGGCACGATCACCGAGCTGGACGTGACCGAAGGCGACGAGGTGAAGGCGGGCGAGCAGATCGGCAAGATCGTCGACCAGACGATCGAGTACCAGATCGGCGCGGTCGATGCGCAGATCGCCGCGCTTGAAGCGCAGCTGGAAAACGCCAAGACCGAACTGAAGCGCGGCCAGGAACTGATGGCACGCGGCGTCTCGACCACGCAGAACGTCGATCAGCTCCAGACCCAGGTCAACGTCTACGAAGGCCAGATCGCGGCGCAGAAGGCGCAGCGCAAGGTCTATGTGCAGCAGCAGGATTTCGGCACCGTCACCGCGCCGATCGACGGCAAGGTCGTGTCGGTCCCGGTTACCAAGGATGCCGTGGTGATGGGCGGCGAGACGATCGCCTCGATCGGGGGCGGCGGGTTCTTCCTGCGTCTTTCGGTCCCCGAGCGCCATGCCGACACGCTCAAGACCGGCGACACGATCATGATCACCGGCCCTGAGGGCCAGGAGATCGAAGGCAAGCTCGCCAAGATCTACCCGCTCATCGAAGGCGGCCGGGTACAGGCCGATGTCGAGGTTCCCGATCTCGATTCGCGCTTCGTGGCGGCGCGCCTGCTGGTGAAACTGCCGATGAGCGAGCGCAAGGCGATCCTCGTGCCGGCGAGCTATATCCTGACCCGGAGCGGGCTCGATTTCGTCCGCGTGAAGGAAGATGGCGGCGTCTATGAGCGCACCGTCGTTCCCGGCGTGCATGTCAGCCGCGACGGACAGGACATGGTCGAAATTCTCACGGGGCTGACCCCCGGCGATGTGGTGGTGCCCAATGAGCAATAAGACCGAGCACAGGCCCGAGACGCCGGAGGATGACGAGATCCACGGCAAGCTCGGCATCGCGGGGGGGCTGACCCGCGCCTTCATCCGTTCGGCGCTCACGCCGCTGATGGTCCTCGCCGCCGTGGCGGTGGGCCTCGTCGCGCTGATCTCGCTGCCGCGTGAGGAAGAGCCGCAGATCTCGGTGCCGATGGTGGATATCCATATCCAGGCGCCGGGGCTGAAGGCGCAGGACGCGATGAAGCTGGTGACCGAGCCGATGGAAACCATCGTGCAGGGCATCAACGAAGTCGAGCACGTCTATTCCCGGACCCAGGACGATTACGCGCTGGTGATGGCGCGCTTCAAGGTCGGCACCTCCTCGGATGCCGCGATCCTGCGCGTGCACGAGAAGGTGCGCGCGAACATGGACAAGATGCCCAAGGGTATCCCCGATCCGGTGATCGTGGGCCGCGGGATCGACGATGTCGCAATCGTGTCTCTCACGCTCACCGGCAAGAACGGCGCGCAGATCGACAGTGACGAGCTGACCCGTGTCGCGCGCGAATTGCAGACCGAGGTCACGAAGATCGAGAATGTGGGCCTGACCTATGTCGTGGGCGAGGCGCGCAACGAGATCCGCATCGAGCCAGAGCCGGACAAGCTCGCGCTCTACGGCGTCACGCTGCAACAGCTCGCGAACAAGGTGACCCAGGCCAACCGCGCCTTCGATACCGGAAATATCCGTCACGAGGGTCAGCAGATCAGCCTCGCAGCCGGCGAGACGCTGGTGGCGCCCGCGCAGATCGCGGGGCTCTTGCTGACCACGCGCGACAACCGCCCCGTCTATGTGGCCGATGTCGCGAAGGTCTCCTATGTGCCCGATGCCGCCGACCACATCGTCTCGAATGTCGAGCGCAACGCGGATGGCAAGGTCGTGCGCACGCCCGCCGTGACCCTTGCGATCGCCAAGCGCGCAGGCTCGAACGCCGTCGTCGTCGCCGAGCAGATCCTGCACCGCGTGCACGAGTTGCACGGGTCGCTCATCCCCGAGGATGTCGAGGTGAAGGTCACCCGCGACTATGGCGAGACGGCGAACGAGAAGGCGAACGAGCTGCTCTTCCACCTCGGCCTTGCGACCGTGTCGATCATCGGCCTCGTTCTGGTCGCGATCGGCTGGCGGGAATCGATCGTGGTGGCGGTGGTCATTCCGGTGACGATCCTGCTGACGCTCTTTGCCGCCTATGTCATGGGTTACACGCTCAACCGGGTGTCGCTCTTCGCGCTGATCTTCGCGATCGGTATCCTGGTCGACGACGCGATCGTGGTGATCGAGAACATCGCGCGGCACTGGGCGATGAAGACCCCGGGGTCACGCATCACCAAGGCGATCGAGGCCGTGGCGGAGGTAGGCAACCCCACCATCGTCGCGACCCTCACGGTGGTGGCGGCGCTTCTGCCGATGCTCTTCGTCTCGGGGCTCATGGGCCCCTACATGTCGCCGATCCCGGCGGTGGCTTCGGCCGCGATGATCTTCTCCTTCTTCGTGGCCGTGATCATCACGCCCTGGCTGATGGTGAAGGTCGCGGGCAAGGCGCCGATGACCGGGCACCATGCGGATGACGACGCCTATGGCGGCGAGCATTCCGGCGGCCGGCTCGGCAAGATCTACAGCCGGGTCGCCCGCCCGATCCTGAAGACGAAGGGGCGCTCGGGGCTCTTCCTGCTCATCGTGACCATTCTTTCCTTCGGCTCGCTCGGGCTTCTCTACACCAAGCATGTCACCGTGAAGCTGCTGCCCTTCGACAACAAGTCGGAGCTCTCGGTGGTGATCGACATGCCCGCCGGAACCTCGGTCGAGGGGACGGATGCGGTGGCCCAGCAGGTCGCGGATATCGTGACCAAGATGCCCGAGGTGATCTCGGCGCAGACCCATGCGGGCACGGCCGCGCCCTTCAACTTCAACGGTCTGGTGCGCCACTACTACCTGCGCGCGCAGCCCAATCAGGGCGATGTCGAGCTCCAGCTTCTGCCGAAGGGCGAGCGCGACCGCACGAGCCACCAGATCGCGCTCGAGATCCGCGACAAGATCAAGCAGATCAAGCTGCCCGAAGGCGCGAGCCTGAAGACGGTCGAGCCGCCCCCCGGCCCGCCGGTGATCTCGACGCTCCTGGCCGAGATCTACGGCCCGACGCCGGAGATGCAGCGCGACGCGGCCCGCAAGATCGAGGAGGCCTTCAAGGAGGTGCCCTATATTGTCGACGTAGACAATTCCTTCGGCATCCAGCCCGACAAGCTGCGGGTGACGGTGAATTCGGACGATCTCGAATTCTACTCGGTGCAGGAGGGCGATGTCTGGGATACGCTCGGCATGCTCAACGGCACGACCACGGTGGGGTATTCCCATCGCGGCAAGGAGCGTGCGCCGATCCCGATCGTGATGGAGCGCTCGAAGAGCAACAAGGTGATGAACGAGAGCACGCTCTCGACGCCGATCCCGGCCAATGTCCTGCCGGGCGCGCGCGGCGTCGTCGAGCTCGGCGACGTGGTGAGCGTCAACAAGGAGAAGGCGTCCTATCCGATCTTCCGTCATAACGGGCGCGAGGCGGAGATGGTGACCGCAGAGCTCGCCGGCAAGTTCGAGGCGCCGCTCTACGGGATGCTCGCGGTCGACGACATCATCAACAAGATGGACTGGCCGCAGGGCGAGAAGCCCGTCGTGTCGCTGCATGGCCAGCCGCAGGACGAGAGCCATGTGACGCTCCTGTGGGACGGCGAATGGGAAGTGACCTGGGTCACCTTCCGCGACATGGGGGCGGCCTTCGGGGTGGCGCTTCTGGGGATCTACATCCTCGTTGTGGCGCAGTTCGGCTCGTTCCGGCTGCCGCTGGTGATCCTGACGCCGGTGCCGCTGACCTTCCTCGGCATCATGCTGGGGCACTGGATCTTCCACGCGCCGTTCTCGGCCACTTCGATGATCGGTTTCATCGCCCTGGCGGGGATCATCGTGCGCAACTCGATCCTGCTGGTGGACTTCATCCGGCACGGGGCGCATGAGGGCAAGGACAAGATCGAGGTGCTGATCGAGGCCGGCGCCATCCGCTTCAAGCCGATCCTGCTCACCGCGATCGCGGCGATGATCGGGGCGGTGGTCATCCTCGCCGATCCGATCTTCCAGGGTCTCGCGATCTCGCTCCTGTTCGGCCTGCTCAGCTCGACCCTGCTGACGGTGCTGGTGATCCCGGCGATCTACCGGATCTTCAAGACCTGAACGGTCTGGAAAACTGACCTGATGACCGCCCGCGCGACGACCTCGCGCGGGCGGTTTCTCTTTACCGTCCGTCGGGTGGCCATGATCGCGCCAGGCGTGCGATTGCGAAAACCAATCGCCGATATCCCAAACAAATTCATTGCATTTGGCCTGAGACGCGATTTCCTGGCGTCATGGTGAAGCTCGTTCTCTTGCACAAGGCAGACTCGATCTATGAGGACGAGCCGGATGTCGTCTATGACTTCCCGCGAAATTATCTGCGTGCGATGCAGGAGGCTGTCGGAGACTGGATCGTCTATTACGAGCCTGTCAAAGCCGGGCCACGGGGATATTTCGCTGTCGCCAAGATCGACAGCGTCATTCCCAAACCGGGCGTCGAGGGGAGGTTCCTCGCGCTCATCTCTCCCGGCACGTACCTTCCCTTCGACAGCGAGGTGCCGCGCATGGGAGGCGGGCGCCTGCTCGAACGGGCGTTAAGCGAAAGCGATGGCAGCGCGAAGAGGGGTGGTGCCGTGCAGTTGGCGGTTCGGCGCCTCCCGGAGGACGAGTTTGCGCGGATTGTCGATCTCGGTCTGCCACAGGATCTCGAGCGGCTGGAGGCGATGCGCTACGAGACGGCAAATCCCGGACTGATCGAAGAGCCGATGACCTTTGAACGTCCGGTGCTGGAAAGGCTCACGCGGAGGCCCTATCGGGACGTCGCCTTCCGGCGGAAGGTTCGCGAAGCGTATGATTACCGTTGTGCCATTTCCGGTTTGCGCCTGCGCAATGGCGGCGGGCGCCCCGAAGTGCAGGCCGCGCATATAAGGCCAGTCGATCAAAAGGGCAGTGACTCGGTTCGAAACGGGCTCGCATTGTCGGGCACGCTGCACTGGATGTTCGACCGCGGTCTTATTTCCATCGCGGAAGATTGCGAGACCATTCTCGTGTCACGCAATAAGGTGCCTGCCGATGTCGTTGATAGGCTCATTCGTCCAGATGGGAAATTATTGCACCCGATAGACCCGCGTAACCGCCCGCACCCTGAAAACCTGCGCTGGCACCGGGAGAACCGGTTCGGGCAGGTGATGGGGGATGAGCCGACCCTGTGGGACCGGCTCTGAGGCAACTTATTCGGGCTGGAAGCCGTGGATGAGCTGGCGCAGGCCGATCAGCCCGCCGACCACGATCGAGGCGAGCGTGACCGGGGCGGAAAAGGCCAGCACCGACATCGCGCTCACCCCCTGGCCGATCGAGCAGCCGAGAGCGATCGTGCCCCCGACGCCCATCAGGGCCGCGCCGCCGACCTGACGGCCGAGCTCGCGCGGGTCCTCGCAGGCTTCCCATTTGAACAGGCCACGGATCAGCGAGCCGAGGAAGGCGCCGCCCAGAACCCCGCCCACGAGGCCCACCGAGAAGGTGATGCCGCCTGCTGTCGAGGTCATGAAATAGAGGATCGTGCGGCCGAGCGGGGCGGTGAAGGACGGGGCTTCGACCCCGGTCGCGCCGAAGCTTTCGTCGAAGAGGAAGGAGGTCCCTACCAGGCACCACACCACCGCGAGGCCCGCGGCGATCCCCCAGGCGACGCGGCGCTTGTCGGTGCGCAGCGGTTTGTAGGAGAGCCCCCAGGCGAGGAAGCCCGCGGCGATCGGCAGCGCGAAGACGAGCGGCGGCAGGCCGGAGCGGGCGGAGAGCCAATGCGCGATGCCTTGCGGGCTGTCGGCCGGTTGCTGGTCGAAGATCAGTGCGCGCAGTGGTGCGAGCGGCCCCGAGAGCGTGACGAAGGCGAAGATCCCCATCACCACCACCACCACGAGGGCGCGCAGGTCGCCGCCGCCGAAGCGCACCAGCGCGCCGAAGCCGCAATTGCCCGCCATCGCCATGCCATAGCCGAAGACCAGCCCGCCCACGATCGAGGCGAGCGGCGACCATTTCACGGTGTGGTAGAAGCTGTGCGTGATCTCGGCCCAGCCCATCGCCTCGGCCACGAAGGAGCCGGTGATCGCGACGGCGAGCACGACGCCCCAGAGGCGCAGCCGGCGCTGGTCCTCGCCATAGGCCGCGCTTTCGAGCGCCCCGAGGGTGCAGAAATCGCCAAGCCGCGCGGCCAGGCCGAGAACCGCCCCGCCGATCAGCCCGACCAGTGCCGCCCAGGCGCCCATCGGAATTTGTTCCATCGCCGACCTCCCTGCCGGGCCAGAATGCCGCCCGGACCTGATGCGACAGCGCCGTCAGTCGCTGCTGCAGAACATTTCATAAATCACTTCGACGAGACGGCGCGCGCGCGAATCAGACAGGTGATAGTAGATCGCCTTGCCCTCGCGGCGCGCGCTGACCAGCCCCTCGAGACGCAGCCGGGCGAGCTGCTGGCTCACCGCCGCCTGGCGCGATTCGAGGAGGTTCTCCAGTTCGGTGACCGATTTCTCGCCCGAGCTGAGATGGCAAAGGATCATCAGTCGCCCTTCATGGGCGAGCGCCTTCATCAGGTTGGAGGCTTCCTGCGCCTGACCGAGCAGCTCGTCAGCATCCATGCGGGCGCATCTGCCGTTCCCAAGGGAGGCGTCGAGATCATTCGTATGCCCGTCTGGTGCCATCTGCCGCACCCTGTTGTCCTTTCCTGATGCCGCGTTTGATGCCGCAGCCGAATTGATCGAACTGCTCAGGCTTTACCATGCCGATTCGGGCAAACAAAGCCTCTGTGGACAAAAAACGCCCGATTGGACGCGGGTCAACCGTTCGGATCGGGCAGGTCGGCGCCACCATCGCGCAATGCCTTGCCCAGCAATCCCCAGAAGAAATCTTCGCGCGTATAGCCTTCGAGCCGGCCGATCTCGACCCCGTCACGCAACAGGATGAAGGTCGGCGTGAAGACCGGTCTGCCCTTCGTGATGGTGACGTCCTCGGGGAACGGCTTGTGCAGATCGACGCGTTCGAGCGGGGCCAGCTTGCCCTCGGGCGTCTTGGGATAGATCGGTGCAAGATCGTTGTTCCACATCCGGCAATAGATGCAGCCGGTCTGCTCCACCATGAGGAGGCGGAACTGGCTCTCGGCAGGGGTGGAGGTGCCATCCGTCGTGCTGATCGCGCCGTTGTTCTCCGTCTGCGCGCCCTCGGCCAGAGCCGCGGCGGGCTGAAGGAGCAGGCATGGCAGAGCCGCCACGAATGCGAAAATCGTACGCGATACAATGCGGGACATTGACGCACCTCCCTTTACATATAAAGATCGTAATGTGTTCGGGGGTCCCGCGCAAGTTACGGTTGGGAGGCCGTGAGGGACCGCTCTTGAGGGAGGAAAACTTTGCCGCTTGATCCGACCTATGGCGGGGCGTTCCTCGCCGGGCTTCTGTCTTTTCTGACGCCCTGCGTGTTGCCTATGGTGCCATTCTACCTGTCTTACATGGCAGGGATTTCCATGGCCGAACTGCGTGGCGACGGGCGGATCGCGCCCGGCGCGCAGCGGCGTCTCGTGATCTCGGCCGTGGCCTTCGCGCTCGGGGTGACCACGATCTTCGTGCTGATGGGAATGGGGGCGACGGCGCTCGGACAGGCGTTCCGGCAATGGATGGACCCGTTATCCTATGTCGCGGCCGCGATCCTCTTCGTCTTCGGCCTGCATTTCCTCGGCGTCCTGCGCATTCCCTTCCTCTACCGCGAGGCGCGGATCGAGGCGAAGGCGGATCCGTCGACGCTGTTCGGGGCCTATGTGACGGGGCTTGCCTTCGGGTTCGGCTGGACGCCTTGCGTGGGGCCCGCGCTCGCGGCGATCCTGATGGTGGCCTCGGGGATGGGCGACATCTCGCGCGGCGGTCTTTTGCTGCTAGTCTACGGGATCGGCATGACCGCACCTTTCGTCGTCGCGGCCTTCTTCGCACGCCCGTTCCTCGCACTGATGAGCAAGCACCGCGCCAAGCTCGGTTATGTGGAAAAGGCGATGGGTGTTATGCTCATCGTCTTCGCGATCCTCATCGCCACGGGCTGGCTGAGCTACGTCGCCGAGTTTCTGATCAATACGATGCCCGGTGCGGGATCGCTCGGGTAAGGGGAGGAAAGCCACCATGCGCCATTTTCTGACAGCCGTCTTCGCCGCCGCGATGCTCGCCTTGCCCGCATCCGCCGCCGAGATCGGCGATGACGGTCTGCACAAGGAGCCCTGGTTCCAGGAAACCTTCAAGGACATGTCCGACGACCTTGCGAGCGCCAACGAGCAGGGCAAGCGCTTCATGGTGATCTGGGAGCAGCGCGGCTGCATCTATTGCAAAAAGATGCATGAGGAAGTGTTCTCGGACCCGGAGATCGCGAAATTCATCACCGACAATTATTACGTCGTGCAGATGAACCTGTTCGGCGATGTCGAGGTGACGGATTTCGACGGCGAGGCGCTTCCCGAGAAGGAGATGGCGATGAAATGGGGTGTGATGTTCACCCCCACGATGATGTTCTTCCCCGAGGAGGTCGATGGCGCGCCCGCGAACAAGGTCGCGGTTGCCAACATGCCCGGCGCCTTCGGGAAGGTCACGACTCTCGCCTTGCTCACCTGGGTGAAGAATCACGGCTACGAGAGCGGCGAGAACTTTCAGAAATACATCGCCGAGTTTCTGAAGGACCGCCAAGCCGAGTGATCCGTGGCCTCACGTCCCCGTGCCGGGATGTGAGGCGCCGCTTCGCCGTCCCGTTACATGCTTGTCGCTGGAATTTTGGCGAAAAATCAACGGCATGCAATTGCACACCGCGATATTCCCCACGGAACATATTGGAAAATATGCGGATTTTTGAATTTATGCATTGCCTCCGCGCGCCGCACTCGCTTAAAAGTGAATCAGGGAGAGAATTTGGGAGGACTTCAATGAAACGCCACGTTGCGTGGGCCTGCTTGGCCGCTACTTTCGCCGCGAGCGCCGCCACCGCCGAGATCGCTCCGATGGACGTCAAGTTCACCGATACCGGCGCCGTGACCGAATCGCTGACCGGTCAGCCGGGCGATTCCACGAAAGGTGCGGAAGTCGCCGCGACGAAGTCGATGGGCAACTGCGTCGCCTGTCACGTCGTGAGCGCGCTCGACGCCCCGTTCCAGGGTAATGTCGGTCCGGAGCTCAACGGCGCCGCCGATCGCTGGGATGAAGCCCAGCTGCGCGGCATCGTCGTCAATGCCAAGCACACCTTCGAGGGCACCGTCATGCCGGCGATGTACAAAACCGGGCCGTTCGTTCGTCCCGGCGATGCGTATACCGGCAAGGCCGCGCCCGCCGACCTGCCGCCGATCCTGACTGCGCAACAGGTCGAAGATGTGGTCGCCTTCCTGATGACCCTGAAGGAAGAGTGATCCTTTACGAGAAACCCCGAGAGGAGAGAAACAAGATGACCATGACCAGACGTGATGCGCTGGCGCTGGCTATGGGCGGCGTTGCCGCTACGATGCTTCCGCTGCCCGCGCTGGCCGACGCCTCGGCCGATGCGATCGCTAAGTTCACCGGTGGTGCTTCGATGGGCGAGGGCGGCCTGACGCTCACCGCCCCCGAAATCGCCGAGAACGGCAACACTGTTCCGATTTCCGTCGACGCGCCCGGCGCTGCCGAGATCGCCGTCTTCGCGACCGGAAACCCGACCCCTGCGGTCGCCACCTTCAAGTTCGGCCCGCTGGCCGGCTCGCAGATGGCTTCGACCCGTATCCGTCTTCAGCAGACCCAGGACGTGATCGCGGTTGCGAAGATGCCCGACGGCACTTTCGTCCAGGCGAAATCGACCGTGAAGGTCACCATCGGCGGCTGCGGCGGCTGATCGGAGAGTAGGAGAGACATCATGAAGAACGTCAGACCCCGCGTGAAAGTGCCGAAGTCCGCTTCGGCCGGTGACGTGATCACCATCAAGACCCTGATCTCGCACCCGATGGAATCGGGTACCCGCAAGGACAAGGAAGGGAACGTCATCCCGCGCGAGATCATCAATCGCTTCACCTGCGAGTTCAACGGTGAGAGCGTGATCGACGTCACGCTCGAGCCCGCGATCTCGACCAACCCCTACATCGAATTCGAGGCGAAAGTCCCGGAAGCCGGTGAATTCAAGTTCACCTGGTACGATGATGACGGGTCGGTCTACGAGGACACGCAGAAGATCACTGTCGGCTGAGCCAAAGGGCAAAGCTGCGGGCGCGTGAGGGAGCGTGCTCGAGACGAAATCACTCCGCGCCTGTCTGGGGAGATCGACAGGCGCGGAGGGCACACCCAGGGAGGACACAGAATATGACGCTGCGCTTCAGCCGCACCATCCTCGCAGCCACCGCAGCCTTCGGGCTGAGCGCCATGGCGCTGCATGCCGAGATGGCGAATGATGAACTCAACATCAACGGGGACCTGCCGATCACGGTGAAGGCCCCTGCCGCAGAACACCTCAAGGGACATCTCGACGAGGTCTACTCTGGCTGGCTATTCCGCTCCGACGAGACGCGCGCGATGGAGCAGGACGATTTCGACAACCCGATCATGATCTTCGCCGAGCAGGGCATGGAAACCTGGGACAAGGTCGACGGGACCGCCGGCAAGTCCTGCGCCGATTGCCACGGCGCGATCGAGGAAGGCATGAAAGGCGTTCGCGCCACGATGCCGAAGGTCAACTCGAAGGGCGAGTTGTGGTCGATGGAAGACTACATCAACGACTGCCGTACCAACCGCATGGGCGCCGAAGCCTGGGGCTGGGACAGCGGTCCGATGCACAACATGACCGTGGCCATCACCGTTCAGTCGCGCGGCATGCCGGTCAATGTGAAGATCGACGGCGAGGCCGCTCCGTTCTGGGAGAAGGGCAAGGAGATTTACTACACCCGCTATGGCCAGCTCGAGCTGTCCTGCGCCTCCTGCCACGAAGAGAACTACGGCAACTTCATCCGGGCCGACCATCTCAGCCAGGGTCAGATCAACGCCTTCCCGACCTATCGTCTGAAGAATGCGGGCGTGGTCTCGATCCAGAACCGCTTCAAGGGGTGTGTGCGTGATACCCGCGCCGAGACCTTCGCGGTCGGGTCGCCGGAATTCCACGATCTCGAGCTCTACGTCGCCTCGCGCGGCATGGGTCTCGATATCGAAGGCGGCGGCGTCCGTCCCTGAACCAACACGGTTCGCGGGGCAGGGAATCCCCTGTCCCGCGCCTGTTTTCCTAACATATTCAAATATCGCCATCTTTCGTAATTCGTTTGTCAATTTTTGAATGAGAAGGCCCCCCAGCGGTTCTCGACCGGGGGGAAGAGAAGGAGAGAAACGGCATGATTTCCCGGCGGGAATTTCTTCAGGCGAGCTTGGCCGCCTCGACTATCCTCGGCGCATCGGGCCTGTCGCGCTGGTCGCGCGCGATGGCGCAGCAGTCGCTGACGCAAGACCAGCTGCTCCAGTTCGAGCCGATGGGGAACGTCACGCTGATCCACATCACGGACATCCACGCTCAGGCGATGCCGATCTATTTCCGCGAGCCCGAGGTCAATCTCGGTGTCGGTGAGGCGAAGGGCAAGCCGCCGCATGTGACCGGCAAGGACTTCCTCGAGATGTTCAAGATCGCGCCCAACTCGCCCGAGGCCTACGCGCTGACCTACGACAACTATGTCGATCTCGCGAAGACCTACGGCAAGATGGGCGGCATGGACCGTGTGGCCACCGTGGTCAACGCGATCCGTGCCGAACGTCCCGATGCGCTCCTTCTCGATGGTGGCGACACCTGGCATGGCTCGATGGTCGCGCTGAAGACCAAGGGCCAGGACATGGTCGACATCATGAACAAGCTCGGTGTCGAGGCGATGACCTCGCACTGGGAATGGACCTATGGCCAGGACCGCGTGAACGAGATCGTCGACGGCCTTCCCTTCCCCTTCCTCGGCGCGAACATCTTCGACGCGGAATGGGACGAGCCCGCCTACGAACCCTACAAGATCTTCGAGCGCGGTGGCGCCCAGATCGCCGTGATCGGTCAGGCCTTCCCCTACATGCCGATCGCGAACCCGGGCTGGATGTTCCCCGACTACTCCTTCGGCATCCGCGAAGAGCGCATGCAGGCGCTGGTCGACGAAGTGCGTGCCAAGGGCGTCGACCTCGTGGTCTGCCTGTCGCATAACGGCTTCGACGTGGACCGCAAGATGGTCAGCCGCGTGAAGGGCATCGACGTGATCCTCACCGGCCACACCCATGACGCGGTGCCCGAGCCGGTTCTGGTCGGCGACACCATCCTCATCGCCTCGGGCTCGAACGGCAAGTTCGTCTCCCGCGTCGATCTCGACGTGCGCGACGGCAAGATGATGGGCTTCCGCCACAAGCTGATCCCGATCTTCTCCGACGTGATCGAACCCGACAAGGAAATGGCGGACCTGATCGCCTCGACCCGCGAGCCCTACAAGGACGAGCTGGAAGAAGTCGTCGGCGAGACCTCGAGCCTGCTCTACCGCCGCGGCAACTTCAACGGCACCTGGGATGACCTGATCTGCGAGGCGATGCTCTCCGAGCGCGACGCCGAGATCGCGATGAGCCCGGGCGTGCGTTGGGGCACGACCCTCCTGCCGGGCGACAAGATCACCCGCGAGGACATCCTCAATGCCACCTCGATGACCTATGGCGAGAACTATCGCACCGAGATGACGGGCGATCTGATCAAGACCATCCTCGAAGATGTCGCCGACAACATCTTCAACACCGACCCCTACTACCAGCAGGGCGGTGACATGGTCCGGATCGGCGGCATGGGCTACCATATCGACGTCTCGAAGCCGATCGGCGAGCGGATCTCGAACATGACGCTGCTCAAGGACGGCTCGGAAATCGATCCCGCCCGCAACTACGTCGTGACGGGCTGGGCCTCGGTCAACGAAGGGACCGAAGGGCCGCAGATCTGGGACGTCATCGAAAGCCATATTCGCAAGATCGGCACCGTCGATCTCAAACCCAATGACTCGGTGGTGGTGACCGGCGCCTGAGCCGGTACACGCCCCCGATGATTGCCCCCGCGCGGGGTTCAAGACTGGAGGAAAACACATGGACGACAAGGAACGCCTGGGCAACCCGGCCACCGGTGCCGGCCTCAGCCGCCGCGGTTTTCTCCGCGCCGGTGCCGCGGTCGGAGCGATGGCCGCGGGAGCGGGCGCAGCGCGCGCAGAAGAACAACCCGATCCGTTGATCACCGAAGTTCAGCCCTGGGCTTCGGGCTGGGGCGACGGCGTCGACGCCACCCCGTACGGTCTGCCGATCCGTTTCGAGGATGACGTGATCCGTCGCAACGTTCCGTGGCTCACCGCGGACACGATCTCCTCGATCAACTTCACCCCGATCCACGCCCTCGACGGCACGATCACCCCGACCGGCTGCGCCTTCGAGCGTCACCACTCCGGCGCGATCGAGCTTGCCAAGGAAGACTACCGCCTGATGATCAACGGTCTCGTCGATCAGCCGCTGGTCTTCACCTATGAGGATCTCGAGCGCTTCCCGCGCGTGAACCGCACCTACTTCCTCGAATGCGCCGCGAACTCGGGCATGGAATGGGCCGGAGCGCAGCTCAACGGCGTCCAGTTCACCCAGGGCATGATCCACAACATGCAATATTCGGGCATCCCGCTGCGGCTCCTGCTCGAGGAAGCCGGCGTCAAGCCCGAGGGCAAATGGGTCTATGTCGAAGGCGCCGATGCGTCGTCGAACGGCCGCTCGATTCCGCTTGAAAAGGCGATGGACGACGTTCTCGTCGCGATCAAGGCCAATGGCGAGGCGCTGCGCAAGGAGCACGGCTACCCCGCGCGCCTGGTCGTTCCGGGCTGGGAAGGCAACATGTGGGTGAAGTGGCTGCGCCGCGTCGAAGTGACCGACGAGGCCGTGCAGTCGCGCGAGGAAACCTCGAAATACACCGACACTCTGGCCGACGGTACCTCGCGCAAGTGGACCTGGGTCATGGATGCGAAATCGGTCGTCACCTCGCCGTCGCCGCAGATGCCGATCAAGCACGGCAAGGGTCCGCTGGTCATCACCGGCATGGCCTGGTCGGGCCGCGGCGCGATCACCAAGGTCGACGTCTCGATCGACGGCGGCGCGAACTGGCAGGAAGCCCGTCTGGCCGAGCCGGGCGAGGACATGGCCGTGTCGCGCTTCTACCTCGAGATCGATTGGGACGGTTCGGAGATGCTCCTGCAGTCCCGCGCCACCGACTCGACCGGCTATGTGCAGCCGACCAAGGCTCAGCTGCGCGCGATCCGGGGCGAAAATTCGGTCTATCACAATAACGGAATCCAGACCTGGCTGGTCAAGGAAAACGGGGAGTCTGAGAATGTCGAAGTGTCGTCGTAATCTGCTGCTGGCCACGCTGGTCGCAGCCCCGCTCGTGGCGACGCCGGCTCTGGCTGAGAAGCTCGGCCTCGGACGTCCCGCGCTGCCCGAGGAGATCAAGGCCTGGACGGTCGAGGTCTTCCCGGACGGCAAGAACCTTCCCGAAGGCTCGGGCTCGGTCGAGGATGGCGATCAGCTGTTCGCCGACAACTGCGCGGCCTGCCACGGCGACTTCGCCGAAGGCGTGGACCGTTGGCCGAAACTGGCCGGTGGCAAGGGCACCCTCGCCGCGAAAGATCCGGTGAAGACGGTCGGTTCGTATTTCCCCTACCTCTCGACGGTCTGGGATTATGCGCATCGCTCGATGCCCTTCGGCAACGCACAGTCGCTCACGGCCGATGAGACCTATGCGATCGTGGCCTATATCCTCTACTCGAACGACCTCGTCGCCGACGATTTCGTCCTGAGCAAGGAAAACTTCCTCGACGTGAAGATGCCCAACGCGGATGGCTTCATCGTCGATGACCGGCCCGAGACCGAATATGCGAAATTCTCGGAAGCGGCCTGCATGACCGACTGCAAGAAGGACGTTCACATCACGATGCACGCCAGCGTGCTCGACGTGACGCCGGGTTCGGATAACGCGGACGAGGAGGCCTCGGCCGCCACGACCTCGGACGTCCAGACCGCGGAGGCAGCCGCCCCGGCCGCCGAAGCTCCGGCCGAGGAAGCCCCGGCTCCCGCCGAGGAGCAGGCCGCGGCCGCCCCGGCCGCAGCCGAGGAAAGCCTGTCCTCCGATCCCGAGCTGGTCTCTGCCGGCGAGAAGGTCTTCAAGAAGTGCAAGGCCTGCCACCAGGTCGGCGAAGACGCGAAGAACCGCGTCGGCCCCGTCCTGAACGGCCTGATCGGTCGCACCGCCGGCACCGTCGACGGCTTCAAATACTCGAAGTCGATGAAGGAGCATGGTGAGAACGGCCTCGTCTGGACCCAGAAGACGGTCGAAGAGTACCTCGCGGATCCGAAAGGCTACATTCCGAAGAACAAGATGTCCTTCGCCGGCCTGAAAGACCCCGAAGACGTCAAGGCGGTCCTCGCCTATATCGAAAGCCAAGGTGGCTGATTTCCTCCCCGGCGGGGGCGCTCGCGCCCCCGTCAACCCTGACCGGCAGGGGCCTTCCGCCTGCCAGTTATGACGCCCGCGCTCCCCGCGGGCGTCTTCCTTTTCCGTTCCCCGACCCGCGAGAAGATGGACGACCCGGCCTTGCGGCCCGGGGCGCGGCGTGGATAGTGGGGGCGAGCCGAAGAGGGGAGACAGACATGAGTGATCCGAGCCAGCGCGCGCGCGCCATTTTCGAGGCGGGAGTTCGCGCGGCCGATCCGGCAGGTGGCGTGAGCGCGGCTATGGATTGGGTCCGCGAGGATCCGCCCGGGCCGGGAGGCCGCTGGCAGGTGGTGGCACTGGGCAAGGCGGCGCTCGCGATGGCGGGGGCGGCATTGCGCGCGCTCCCCGAAGGCGCGCAGGCGCTTATCGTGACCAATCCCGAAAACGCTGAGAACGCTGAGGCGCCCGAAGACGCTACGCTGATCGCAGGCGATCACCCCGTGCCCGGTGCTGGCAGCCAACGGGCAGGGCAGGCGATCCTCGACTGCCTCGCGCGAATGGGGCCGGAGGATCGGGTGCTCGCGCTGATCTCCGGTGGCGGCTCCGCTCTGGCCGTGGCCCCGGCCGAAGGGCTGAGCCTTGCGGACAAGGCCGAAGTCAGCCGGCTCCTGCTCGGATGCGGGGCCGATATCACCCAGATGAACCTCATTCGCCAGCAGCTCTCCCGCCTCAAGGGCGGCGGCTGGCTGGGTGCGAGCGCGGCGCCCGTGACCGGTCTCATCCTGTCCGATGTTCCGGGCGACGATCTGCGCGTGATCGCCTCCGGGCCTACCGTCGCACCGATCGGCACGCGCCGGGAGGCCGCGGATCTCTGCCGCGGGCTCGGGATCTGGACGAAGCTGCCGGAGACGGTGCAACGTGTCCTCGGACAGGAGACGGAGGCCGCGCCCCAGCCGCCCGCGCGTAACCGGTTGATCGGGGCGAACGGGATCTCGGTCGATGCGATGGTCGTGGCCGGGGCCGAACGGGGGCCGTTCCCCCTCGAAGGCGATGTGGCGGATCTGGCGCCGCGTTTCGTGTCGCTGCTGCGTGACCTCGCGCCGGGGCAGGCGCTGGCCTTCGGTGGTGAGACCACGGTGACGTTGCGCGGCGACGGCCTCGGCGGTCGCAATCAGGAGCTGGCGCTTCGGGTCGCTCTGGCCGCGGAGGAGGCGGGCGTCGATGGGGCGTGGTGTTTCCTGTCGGGCGGGACGGACGGACGCGACGGGCCGACCGATGCGGCGGGTGGCCTCGTCGGGCCAGACACCTGCGCCACGGCCCGCGCGCAGGGCTTCGACCCGCGCGATGCGCTGGCACGCAATGACAGCTATCACGCCCTGAAGGCGGCGGGGGCTTTGTTGATGACGGGAGCGACCGGCACGAACGTGGCCGATCTCGCGGTCCTCATCCGAGGCTAGCTCAGGTGTTTTCCGCGGGGACCGGCTGGCTGCTCCGGCGCAGGCGCAGATAGGCCTCGCGCGCAATCGCGGTCCCGATGAGGAGAAGGGCGAGCGTGTCGAAAGAGAGCATCACTGGGTCCTCTTTGCCATGCGGCACGGGCGGTTTCATCGGATGAGCATCGGCTCGCGATCGAAGGTGGGGGCGGAATGCGGCACAAAAAAGGCACCTCCGCGGCGATACTGCGCCTGACGCGGCCTCGGTGCAGGGGCGTCAGCGTTCGAGGATCAGCATGCCGCGCGAGAACTCCACCTTCGCGAACCGCGTCAGATAGGTCATCCCGAGAAGCGAGGTATCCATCGCACCCCGATTGACGACCGCGCGCAGCCCTGAATCGTGGATCGGCCCGAGATCGAAGCTGCGGATGCGCACTGGCGCGGTGGCGACGATGCCGTTCGCGGTGCGGGCCTGCCCGATATAGGCGAGCCCCTGAGTGGCAATCCCGGCACGCTCGGCAGCCTGCTGGGTCAGCACCACCTGACTTGCCCCGGTATCGACGACGAAGCGGGTCGGCGTGCCGTTCACATCGGCGGTGAGGTAATAATGGCCATCGGGCGCCTGTGGCACCTCGATCCGGCCGTTCGAGACCACCGCCTGTTCGGGGATCGTGACTTGCCGCTGGATGTCCGACCAGAGCCCCACAGCGGCGAGCGTTCCGAGAAAGATCAGCCCCCAGATCGCCGCCTGCTGCAGGGTGCGCCCCGGACGCCGGCGGATCTCGAGCAGGAAATACCCGCCCACTGCGATCAGCAGCAGCCCGAGATAGACGAGCCGCCCCCAATTCTCGCTGATGATCGTCTCTACCATCGGTTCTCGTCACACAAACGCTCTCGGGGCGAATGTAGGGTGAGGATGACCCGATTCACAGAGGACAAAATGTCAGCTGAAGGCGGGCATCAGCCCCGCGCCCTGCAACCCGTCGAGAATGAACTGGACCGCGAGCGCGGCAAGCAGCATCCCCAGCAGCCGCGTCACCACCATCGTTCCGGTTCGCCCGAGCGCACGCTCGATCGGCGTCGCAAGCAGGAACATCGCGAAGACGCAGCCGAGCACCGCGAGCATCACGATCAGGATCGCCATGACATGCAGCCAGTCCGCCCCCGGTTTGCCCGCGAGCAGGATCATCGTCGCCATCGCGCCCGGCCCCGCCAGCAGGGGGGTGGCGAGCGGGAAGACCGACGGATCGTGTTCGGGTTCGGCCTCGTGTTCCTCGCCCTGCTTCTCGCGCCGCTTGGTTCGGCGCTCGAAGAGCATGTCGAGGGCGGTCAGGAAAAGCAGTATGCCGCCCGCGATCCGGAAGGCGGGCATCGAGATCCCGATACCGGCAAGGATCTTGTCGCCGAACAGGCCGAACAGTGTCAGCAGGATCGCCGCGATCACGAGGGAGCGCAGCGCGATGCGCAACCGTGCACGCGGGCTCTGGCCGAGCGTCAGCGCGATGAAGACCGGCGCGAGCCCGATCGGGTCCACGATGACGAACAGCGTCACGAAGGCGGTGATGTATTCGGCGCCGGCCACGGAAACCTCTTCTCTATCCTGCGCGACCCTAGCTTTTCGTCGGAGCGGTCGCCAGCCCTTCCCCCGCGTCCTCGGCGCTCGGTGGGGGCAGGACGGCGCGGATCTTCGTCGCCAGGCTCGCGGCTCCGGCGGCAATGCGCGGATCCTCCACAGCCTCGGCCAGCGTCAGAAGGTGGTCGAGCGCGGCCAGTTCCTCGCGGGTCAGCACCAGCGGCGGAAGGCCCACGGCCCGGCGAAGGATATATCCCACGCCACGCTCGCCCTCGACCGGTACGCCATAGGCCGAGATCTCGGCCATGTCGCGCCAGATCGTGCGCTCCGAGACATCGAGCCGCGCGGCCAGATCGCGCGCGCGATGCATCTTGCCGTCGCGCAGGATCGCGATGATCTGCTGCAATCGCTCGTCGCGGGTCACGTTGCTCTCCTCAGGGACCGTGTCGTGAAGACAGTAGCTTTCCCGGGGGCAACTGACAATGAACTGTCAGTAATCTGCGCTCCCGCCCCGCGAAGCGGTGAAAATCGACTAGGATTGGCGCGCGCATGGTCATAAAACTTGGCCCTGCAAAACGGGTGCGGGCGGCGGGCCTGCATCAGAGGAGACAAGATTATGCTCAACAATATCGGCCTTCCCGGCCTTCTTCTGATCGCTGTCGTGGTGCTGGTGCTGTTCGGCCGTGGCAAGATCTCCTCGCTGATGGGCGAGGTCGGCAAGGGAATCACCGCCTTCAAGAAGGGCGTGACCGACGGCACGAAAGAGCTCGAGGATGCGAGCTCCGACGACGCGCGCGACGTCACCCCGGAAAAGGAAAAGGACAAGGCCTGAGCCTGTCCGCGTCGCGGGGCTGAGGCCCAGGATGTCCCGAAGAACTGGCCGGAGGGCCTGAGCACGCATGTTCGACATCGGTTGGAGCGAACTTCTGCTGGTTGGCGTCGTGGCGCTGATCGTGGTGGGTCCGAAGGATCTGCCCAAGATGTTCCATCAGCTTGGCCGGATCACCGCGAAGGCCAAATCGATGGCGCGCGAGTTTTCGCGCGCCATGGAGGACGCCGCGAAAGATACCGGGCTCGACGAGGCCGCAGGTTCGATGCGCGATCTCAAGTCCCTGGCCTCGAAGAAATCGCTTGGCATCGACGCGCTCGAGAAGGCGGCTGACAGTTTCGAGAAATGGGAGCCCAAGATTCCCGACAGCTCGAAAGCCGCCGCGCTCAAGCCCGATCCGGAGGCGGAGCCGCCCAAACCCGAGGCGGCACCGGCGAAACCCGCAGGCAAGAAGCCCGCCGCGAAAAAGGCCGCCGCGCCGAAGAAGACGGCGGCGGCGAAACCGGCGGCAAAAACGGCCCCCAAATCGAGCAGCAAGACCGCCGCGAAACCGGCGGCGAAGAAGACGGCCGCGGCGCGCAAGCCCGCGCCCAAGAAGGATGACGCATGAGCGAGCATGACGAGATCGAGGACAGCGCCGCCCCGCTGATCGAGCACCTCGCGGAACTGCGCACCCGGATCCTCTATTCGCTCGGCGCCTTCGTCGCGGCGATGGTGGTCTGCTACACGGTCTGGAACCCGATCTTCAACTTCCTGACCCGCCCCGTCTGTTCGGCGCTGGCCTCGCGCGGCGAGCAATGCGGCCTTTACCTGATCAAGCTGCAGGAAGGCTTCTTCGTCGCGATCAACATCTCTTTCCTGGGCGGTTTCGCTCTGGCCTTCCCGATCATCGCCTATCAGATGTGGCGTTTCGTGGCGCCGGGCCTCTACAAGAACGAGAAGAACGCGTTTCTGCCCTTCCTGATCGCCTCGCCGATCATGTTCTTCCTCGGCGCGGCCTTCGCTTATTACGTGATCCTGCCGCTTGCCTTCAATTTCTTCCTCGGCTTCCAGCAGGGCGAGATCGGGGCGACTACCGGGGCCAACGATATGGCCGCGATCGGCTTCCAGGGCTCGGTGCAGGAATATCTCAACCTGACGATCAAGTTCGTCATGGCCTTCGGGATCTGCTTCCAGCTGCCGGTTCTGCTGTCGCTGATGGGCAAGGCCGGGCTGGTCTCGGCGCGCGGTCTCGCCGGCATGCGCAAATATGCCGTGGTCGCGATCCTGATCGTGGCCGCGATCGCGACTCCGCCGGACGTCGTCAGCCAGGTGATCCTGTTCACGGTGGTCTATGGCCTCTACGAGATCTCCATCCAGATCGTGAAGCGGATCGAGAAGACCCGCGAGGCCCGGATGCGCGCCGAAGGAACCTGGATCGACCCCGACGAATGGGAAGATCTCGAGAGCGCCTTCGACGAGGACGACCCGTTCGACGACGAGGGTGAGGACGACCGCGAGGGCAAGGCATGAGCGACGAGGTGCTGACCCGGATTGCGTCGGCCCTCGAACGCCTCGCGCCCGCACCGCAGCCCGCGCCGGATTTCCGGCAGGCCGAGGCGTTCATCTGGCACACCGCGCCCGATCGGCTCGAACCCGTCCCGGTGGTGTCGCGGATCGATCTTCGCCTGCTGCACGGCATCGACCGCTCGCGCGATACGTTGCTGGCCAACACCCTGCAATTCGCGCGGGGTGCGGCGGCAAACAACGCGCTCCTGTGGGGGGCGCGCGGGATGGGGAAAAGCTCGCTCGTGAAGGCGGCCCATGCGGCGGCCGTGGACGAGGGCCTGCCGCTGAAGCTGGTGGAACTGGCGCGCGAGGATCTGCCCTCGGTGGGCCGTCTGCTCGCGCATCTGCGCGACGCGCCCGAGATGCGTTTCATTCTGTTCTGCGACGACCTGTCCTTCAGCCATGACGACCAGCATTACAAATCGCTGAAAGCGGTGCTCGATGGCGGGATCGAGGGGCGGCCGGCGAACGTGATCCTCTATGCCACCTCGAACCGCCGCCACCTGATGCCGCGCGACATGATCGAGAACGAGCGCTCGACCGCCATCAACCCCTCCGAGGCGGTGGAGGAGAAGGTCTCGCTGTCGGATCGCTTCGGGCTGTGGCTGGGCTTTCACCCCTGTTCGCAGGACGAATATCTCGCGATGATCCGGGGCTATTGCGATAGCTACGGGGTCGAGATCTCCGATGCGGAACTGCGGGCCGAGGCGATCGAGTGGCAGGCCACGCGCGGGGCACGCTCGGGCCGCGTCGCCTGGCAGTATTTCACCGATCTCGCGGGCAGGCGCGGCGTCGCGCTCTGAGCCGCGCCGCGCCGGGGCAGGGGGTCAGACCCCCAGCTTGTCGCGCAGCCCGTACCACCACGACCCGATCACGGAATAGGGCACGCGGAAGGTGCGCCCGCCGGGGAAGGGGATCCAGGGTAGCCTGGCGAATGTGTCGAAACGCGTCAGGTCGCCGTCGATCGCCTCCGATAGGATCCGCCCGAATGTGTGCGACCCGGTCACGCCGTGCCCGGAATAGCCATGCGCGAAATAGGTGTTCGCCCCGATCCGCCCCATCTGAGGCACGCGGCTGAACGAGAGCGCGAAATTGCCCGACCAGGCGTAGTCGATCTCGGTACCGTCGAGTTGCGGGAACACTTTCACGAGGTTCTTCCAGAGCTTCGCCTTGATGTCCTTCGGATCGGCCCCGCCATAGACCGTGCCGCCTCCGAAGAGCAGCCGGTGATCGGCGGACATCCGGTAATAGTCGAGGATGTAGCGCACGTCCTCGATGCAGACATCCGAGGGCATCAGCTCGCGCGCCAGCGCCTCTCCCAGGGGCTTCGTCGCCATCACCTGCGTCGAGACCGGCATCACGCGGCGCTCCAGCGTGGGCACCACATGGCCCAGATAGGCATTGCCGCACAGCACCAGCGTCTTGGCGGTGATCTGGCCCTTCGCGGTCCTGATGACGGGGCGCGCGGCCTCGGTATCGACGGATGTGACGGGCGACATCTCGTAAATGGTCCCGCCAAGGCTTTCGAGCGCGGCAGCCTCGCCGAGCGCGAGGTTGAGCGGGTGCAGATGGCCGCCCTTATGGTCGATCATCCCGCCGGTATAGAGATCGGATTTCGCGTGCTGGCGCATCTCGGAGGCCGAGAGCATCTCCTGGCTCTCGATCCCGTAGCTGCGCCAGAGCTTCCAGCGCGCTTCGAGATCCTTGGCATGCTTGGAGGTGAGCGCAGCGAAGACATTGCCGTGCTTCAGGTCGCATTGGATGTCGTAGGTCGCGATGCGCTCGCGGATGATGTCGCCGCCCTCCATCACGAGGCTGGCGACGAAACTCGCGGTGTCCTGGCCGTAGCGGCTCTGGATCGTCTCGAGGCTGGCATTGAGCCCGTTCACGATCTGCCCGCCATTGCGCCCCGATGCGCCCCAGCCGATCCGCGCGCCCTCGATCACCGTCACGCTGTAGCCCTTCTCGGCCAGATGCAGCGCGGTCGAGAGACCCGAGAAGCCGGCGCCCACGACGCAGATATCCGCCTCCACCTCGCCCACGAGTTCAGGACGCATCGGCGCGGGGTTGGCGGAAGCCGCGTAATAGCTGCCGGTATGGCTGCCGTCGCCCGCATAGGGGTGGTTGGGAAGGGTGGTCATCATGCTCGCTCCCGCTCAGAAGGGCTGTCGTGCTCTCGGTGCCACGGGCGCGAGCGAAGCGCAAGCGGCGCTCAGCCTGCGCGCGTCAGCATCCCGAAAAGATCGCGCGGGTCGTCCGGATCGGCCAGCAAATCGAGCATCTCGGCATATTCGCTCCCCCGCACCCGGTCGTGGATGTAGCGCAGCGCGCTGAAATCCTCGATCGCGAAACCGACCGAGTCGAACAGCGTGATCTGCTTGGCGTCGCGCCGTCCCTCGGCCTCGCCGCGCATCACCCGCCAGAGCTCGGTCACCGGATGGTCCTCGTCGAGCTGCTGGATCTCGCCCTCGATGCGGGTCTGGGGCGGGTATTCGACGAAGATGTCGGAGCGCGTGAGGATATCGCGGTGAAGCTCGGTCTTGCCGGGGCAGTCGCCGCCGATCGCGTTGATATGAACGCCGGAGCCTACCATGTTGTCGGTCAGGATCGTCGCATATTGCTTGTCGGCGGTGCAGGTCGTGATGATCTGCGCGCCCTCGACGGCCTCCTCGCCCGAGCGGCATTTCGTGACGGTGAACCCTTGAGCGGTGAGGTTCCTTGCCGCCTTCTCGGTCGCCGCCGGGTCGATATCGTAAAGCCGCAGCGCGTCGATCCCGCAAATCGCGCGGAAGGCCAGCGCCTGAAATTCGCATTGCGCGCCATTCCCGATCATCCCCATCACCTTTGCCCCTTTCGGCGCGAGGTATTTCCCGACCAGTGCCGAGGTCGCGGCCGTGCGCAGCGCAGTCAGCAGCGTCATCTCGGTCAGCAGCAGCGGATAGCCCGTCGCCACCGAGGAGAGCACACCGAATGCCGTCACGGTCTGATGGCCGGTGCGGCCGTTCGTGGGGTGGCCGTTGACGTATTTGAAGCCGTAATTCTCGGCATCCGCGGTGGGCATCAACTCGATCACGCCCTCCGCCGAATGGCTCGCCACGCGCGGCGTCTTGTCAAAATCGGGCCAGCGGCGGAAATCCTCTTCGATATAGGCGGCGAGGTCACGCATCACCTGCTCGGGTCCGATCTCGTTCACCAGCCGCATCATGTTGGCGACCGAGACGAAGGGGACGAGTGCGAGTTTCGAGGGGGCGAGAGGGGACATGTCCATCAGTAACTCCGGGTCATGCGGTCGAGCACGCGACGGCCGAAGAGGCTCGCGGTGAGATCGCAGATCAGTTTCGCGGTGCGCCCGCGTTCATCGAGGAAGGGGTTGAGTTCGACGAGGTCGAGCGAGGTCACGAGTTCGCTGTCGCACAGCTCTTCCATGATCAGATGCGCCTCGCGGAAGGTCGCGCCCCCGGGCACCGTGGTGCCCACCGCGGGCGCAATCTCGGGATCGAGAAAATCCACGTCGAAGCTGATATGCAGCAACCCGTTGGCCGCGCGCACGCGCGCGAGGAAGGCGCGCAGCGGAGCCAGAACGCCGGTCTCGTCGAGCGCGCGCATGTCATGCACCTCCATCCCGATCTTCGCGATGCGCTCGCGCTCTGCCGGATCGACGGAGCGGATCCCCATCATGCAGAAATTGGCCGGGTCGATGCTGGCTTCGAGGGGCGGGAAGGCATCGAAATCGGGCTGGCCGGTGACATAGGCCACGGGCGTGCCATGCAGGTTGCCGCTGGTGGTGGTCCTCAGCGTGTGCAGGTCGGGATGGGCGTCGAGCCAGAGTACGAAGAGCGGCCGCGCCTGCGTGGCCGCGTGGCGCGCGATACCGCTCAGCGTGCCTGCCGCCAGCGCGTGATCGCCGCCGATGAAGATCGGGCGATCATGGGTCTGCGCGGCGTTGAACGCGGCCTCCGAAAGCGCCTCGATCCAGGCGCGGGTTTCGGCCAGATCGTGAATTGCCGGGTTCGCGTGGGTAACCGGCTCCTGTGCCCCGATCGAAAGATCGCCCAGATCGGTCACCTCCCAGCCCAGATCGGCGAGGGTCCGCAGCAATCCCGCCGTGCGCAGGCTGGCAGGTCCCATGATGCAGCCCGGTTGCGAGGCGCCTGTTTGCACCGGCGCGCCCAGGATCGAACAGGTTCGCGTCATCTCTAACTCCCTTGTTGTCTTGAAGATGCCGAATTGGCTCATGGGTTTCGCTTGCCAAAATGCGCAATTCGGCCCTATTTTTGATCAAATTGATCACCCTGATGCCCGAAATGGAAAGTCCACCATGCGTAACGACGAGACCGACCGCGCGATCATCGCGGCTTTGCGCGCCGATGCGCGGCTGTCGGTGACGGATCTGGCCCTTCGGGTCGGGGTGTCGCGCACCACCGCGCGGACCCGGCTCGAGGCGCTGGTGGCCTCCGGGCGGATCCGGCGGTTCACGATCGAGACCGACACCGATGCCGAAGGGCAGGTGCGGGCGATCACCATGGTTGAGTTGCAGGGAAAGATGTCGCGTGCGGTGATCCGCTCGCTGCACCGGATCGCCGAGGTGGCGACGGTCTATGCGACGAACGGGAACTGGGATCTGGTGGCGGAGATCCGCGCCGAAAGCCTCGCCGATTTCGACCGGGCGCTGCGCCAGATCCGCGAGATCCCAGGCGTTCTCAACAGCGAAAGCTGCCTCTTGCTGGCGCCGGTCGCGGGCTGACGATGAGGCCAGCCCGCGCATCGGCTCAGTTCAGATAGGGCATCGGATCGACCGACTCGATCCCCTTGCGGACTTCGAAATGCAGATAGCCCGGATCGCCCGGCGCGACCTTGGCGATGGTCTGCCCGCGCTTCACGCTCGCGCCTTTCTTCACCGAGATCCCGTTCACGTTGTAATAGACGGTCACCAGGTTGTTGGCGTGCTTGATCGCGAGGAAGGAGACGTCCTCGGTATCCTGGCTGATCAGCAGGACGGTCCCGCCATCGGCCGCCTTCACCGAGGTGCCCGGTGCGGCGGAGATGTCGATCCCGTCATTCTTGCCCTTCTTGAACGGGCGGATGATCGAGCCCGAGACCGGCATCAGCAATTGCGAGGTATCCGAGGCCTTGCTTCGGTCCGAGCCCAGATCGGGCGCGGCCGAACTCGGCACCGGGGCGGAGGCCTTCGGCGGACTGCTGCTCGGCAGCGGTTCGGAAGCCGAGGGCGGCACAGGGGTCGGGGAGCCCGCGCCCGGTTGGGTGGTGGTATTCGCGCTCGCGGTCTGCTGGGGCTGGCGGCTCGCGGCGACCGGGATCATCAGCACCTGACCTTCGCGCACGCTCAGGTCGTTGGGCAGCCCGTTCCATTCGGCGAGGGCCTTGACCGGGACGCCATAGTAGCGGGCGATGGAATAGGCGGTCTCGCCGCGGGCGACCTTGTGACGGGTCGGCTCCGGGCCGGCGGCGGGCGTCGCGGCCTTGGGCGCGGTGCTCGCGGCGGCGGGCTGGCTGACCTGCGCCTTGTCGATCGCGTTCGAGGCGAGCGAGGTGATGTCGATGGTTTCGGCCGTCAGCGCGCCGGGATTATTCCCGGTGCCCGCGGTCGCGCCCGCCGCGACCTTGTTGGGCAGCGCCAGCACTTCGCCCTGATTGAGCGCGGCATTCGGATCGACGGCGTTGTAGCGCGCGAGCGTGCCGGAATCGAGGCCGAGCCGCTGGGCGATCGAGGTCGCGGTATCGCCGCGACGGGCCACCACGACCTGATAATTGGGGTAGGAAATCACGCCCCGCGCGTCCGGGCGCGGGCGGTCCTGCATGGCCTGCTGGGCGGCGGAGGAGGTATCCAGCCCGCCATTGCCGAGACCGCGCAGGTCCATGTCGAAGCCGCCATTGGGCATACAGGCCGCCAGCACGCTCAATGCGGCGCTGCCTGCCAAAATCAGCCGCAGCCGGGAGATACTCGATGCCATCCGCTCGTCCTCACTGTTTTTCCGGACCTCTCGAGGGTCCTTGATCAACCGTTCTTCAGTCATTCGCCATGCCCTCGACGAGGGGCACGAACCGCACCGGCCGCAACTCTTCATAGTCAAAGCCCGTCTCGAGCCGGCGGACCCGGATCAGGCTCTGCACGGTGTCCGACTGACCGACGGGCAACACCATGATACCCCCGATCTTGAGCTGGGCCAAGAGCGGGCCGGGCGGGTCCTCGGCGGCCGCGGTCACGATGATTCTATCGAAGGGCGCCTGATCGGGCAGCCCGCGCGAGCCGTCCCCCGCGATGGTGACGATATTGCTCAGCGAGAGATCCGCGAAGAGAGCCTCGGCCTCGCGCACGAGCCGGCGGTGCCGGTCGACGCTGTAGACGCGACGGGCGAGCTGGCTCAGGATCGCCGCCTGATAGCCCGATCCGGTGCCGATCTCGAGCACCGTATCGCGCGCGCCGACCTGGAGCGCCTGAGTCATCAACCCGACCACCGAGGGCTGCGAGATCGTCTGGCCGCAGGCGATCGGCAGCGGCATGTCCTCATAGGCGCGATCCGCGAAGAGCCCGCGCACAAAGCGCCCCCGGTCGACCGCTTCCATCGCCGAGAGGGTGCGTGCGTCGGTCACGCCCTTTGAGCGCAGCGCGAAAAGGAAGCGCATCTTGCGCTCGGCCTGATCCCCCTGCGCGTCGTCGCTCATCCCAGACGTTCCTCCAGGTCGCAAATGACGTCATGCGCGGTCAGGTCCGCGCGCATCGGGGTGATCGAGATGAAGCCGTCGAGATTCACCGCGGCATCGGTGCCGGGCTGGGTCGGCATGTGCTGCGGTCCGCCCTTGATCCAGAGGAACCGCTTGCCCGCGGGCGAACGGTGCGGCTCGACGCCGAAGAAACATTCGGTGCGGAAGCCCTGCGCCGCGACCTTGTGGCCGCGAACTTTCGCGGCCGGGACGGGCGGGAAGTTGACGTTGTAGAAGATCCGGTAATGCGCGTCGTCCCAGATGCCGTTCGTCCAGATCTTGCGCACGATCTCGGCACCGTGCAGGCGGGCAGCCTCGAACATGTCGTCGCTCTCGAAGACCTCGGGGCCCAGGAACTGCGAGAGCGCGATCGCGGGCACCCCCTGAAGGGCCGCCTCCATCGCGCCGCCCAACGTCCCCGAATAGAGTGCGTTCTCGGCCGAATTGTTGCCGCGGTTCACCCCGGACAGCACCAGGTCCGGCCGGGTTTCGGGCATCACGTCATAGAGCCCCGCGAGCACGCAGTCGGCCGGGCTGCCCTCGGCGGCGAACCGGCGCTCCGAGAGCTTCGAGATCATCATCGGATGGGTATAGGAGATGCAATGCGCGACGCCCGATTGCTCGAAGGCGGGCGCGACCGTCCAGACCTCGCCGTCGGGACCTGCAAGCTCGTGGGCGATCTCGGTCAGGACCTTCAGTCCCGGCGCGTCGATCCCGTCGTCATTGGTGATGAGAATGCGCATGCGGCCTCCGGCTTCCTGCTCCTTGTCCCGTTGCTTAGCGCGGGGGCGCGACAGCGTAAAGCGCGCCGCGCGCGCAGGCCGCGAGTGTCGCAACAGGGCCGCAGGTGACGCTCAGAGCTCCGACAGGATGCGCCGCGCTTCCGCATGGCGGTCCGCGAGCTGGTCGCGATCCTCGCCGGGGAAGAACCGCCCGCGCAGCGCGGTCGCCATCGGCTGCGGCTCCGCGATCACGACGCGCGGCCCGATCTTCGCGGTCTCCGCCTGCCAGCTATGGGCGAGCGCCATCTGGGCGCCCTTGGTCGCGCCGTAGATGCCGAAGAATTTCTGCCCCGCGCGCGGATCGTCGAAGAACAGCGCGGTGCCCTTGCGCGCGAGCAGGAGCGGCTCGATCAGCCCGATCAGCTGCGCGGTGGCGGTGAAGTTCACCGCGGTCGAGCGCGCGATTTCCTTCGCGTCGATATGCCCGGCCGGGCTGAGCGGGGCGGCATGGATCGCGCAATGCGCCCACAGATCGACCCCGCCCCAACGCGCCGCGATGGATTGCGCGAGATGGGCCATCTGCTCGGGATCGGTCACGTCGAGCGGGCCGAGCGAAGCGGTGCCGCCCGCCGCCTGGATGCGGTCATCGAGTTCCTCGAGTGCCCCGGAGGTGCGCGCGACCGCCATGATGTGCCAGCCATCCGCAGTCAGAGCCTCGGCCAGAGCCGCTCCGAGCCCGCGCGAGGCGCCGGTGATGAGGGCGAGTTTCTTGCCCTGCGAAGGGTCTTGGGTCTGATCGGTGTTCATGGCGCGCGTTTTGCCACCGCGCCCGGTCCCGCGCAAGCACGACGTGGGGATGAAGGCCCTCGAAGAAGCCTTTGCAAATTTGCGTATCGACCCTGCGGAAGGCTTTGCAATGTCGCGCGACTGTCATCGCGACACGTTGACAGTTGGTGACAAAATCGCAAAGGTGCCGCGAGGTCGTCAACGAACGAATAGGATACGCCATGACTCTTTCGAAAGCCCTTGTGAGCTCCGGCTCGCTCGCCACGCGCGTCGCGATGGTGCTGGGCGGTACTGCGGTGCTCGCCGCGGCCTCGCAAGTCTCGGTGCCGATGGTGCCCGTGCCGATGACGCTGCAGACGCTTGCCGTCCTCGCGATCGGCATGACCTTCGGCGCGCGCATGGGGCTTGTGACCGTCGCGGCCTGGCTTGCGGAAGGCCTCGCCGGCCTGCCGGTTCTCGCCAATGGCGGCTCGACCGCCGCTTTCTTCGGCCCCACCGCAGGTTTCCTGCTGGGCTTCCTCGCGATGGTCGCGGTGGCTGGCGCCGCAGCCGATCGTGGCATCAAGTCGGTGCTCGGCCTCACGCTGGCCGGTCTGCTCGCCACGGTCGTGCTTTACATCCCGGGCCTGGCCTGGCCGGCGGTGGTGATGGGCAAGACCATTCCCGCTCTGATTTCGGGCTGGATGGCGCCCTTCCTGCTGGGCGACGCGATCAAGGCGGTGCTCGCCGCGCTGATCGTCTCGGGCGGCTGGAACTGGGTTTCCAAGCGCTAAGCGAAGCGCCCCAGACACGGATCATGCAAAGCGCCGCCCCATCCGGGCGGCGCTTTCATTTTGCCTTGAGCCGGGCGAGCGAGGCCGCACACATCCCCCCCGAAAGCCATTGGCATTCCGCACAGATCTCCTGGTGAACATCCCCCGGAAGGGCCGCCATACGCTCGAGCGCCTCGCCCCAGGTCAGGACGTCGCCCGGAGCGAGCCCGAGCGCCCGCGCGTGGGACGCGTCGATCCGTGCGATCCGGTCCTGCGAGCTGCATCCCGACCCGCGCCGGGAGGGGCAGGGGCCGCAGATATCATCCGCCGCGCCCACGACCTCGATCTCGACGGCGGGGCCATCCGGGCGGCGCAGGCGACCTTCCACGATCCCGCTCATGTTCGCGGTGAATTCCTCGGAATAGCCCTTTCCCTCGAAACCGAGCGAACAGAGGAAATGATGCGGACGGAATTTCAGACGATGTGTCATCTTGCCTTGGGTCTCGGTCGGTTCGTGTGGGCTGCGGGCGCGCCCGCATGAGACTGCCCGTTTCCGGCTTTCGCAAAAACAAAGCGGGCCGGGAAGTCTCCCCGGCCCGCCCAATTCTATCAGATCGCCTCAGCGCTTCTCGACATCGACATAGTCGCGATAGGTCGCGCCGGTGTAGAGCTGACGCGGACGGCCGATCTTGCCGATCGGATCCTCGATCATCTCTTTCCACTGCGAGATCCAGCCCACGGTGCGCGACAGCGCGAAGATCGGGGTGAACATCGAGGTCGGGAAGCCCATCGCCTCGAGGATGATGCCCGAATAGAAATCGACATTCGGGTAGAGCTTCTTCGAGACGAAATACTCGTCTTCCAGCGCGATCTTCTCGAGCTCCTTGGCGACCTGGAGGGTCGGGTTGTCGTGGATGCCGAGCAGGTCGAGCACCTCGTCCGCCGACTGCTTCATCACCTTCGCGCGCGGGTCGAAGTTCTTGTAGACGCGGTGGCCGAAACCCATCAGGCGGAAGGGATCATCCTTGTCCTTGGCGCGCTTGATGTATTCGGGGATCTGGTCGACGGTGCCGATCTCGCGCAGCATCTCGAGGCAGGCCTGGTTGGCGCCGCCATGGGCCGGGCCCCAGAGGCAGGCGATGCCGGCGGCGATGCAGGCGAAGGGGTTCGCCCCGGAGGAACCGGCAAGGCGCACGGTCGAGGTCGAGGCGTTCTGCTCGTGATCGGCATGGAGCGTGAAGATGCGGTCCATGGCGCGGGCCAGCGCCGGTTCGACCTTGTAGTCGTCGGCGGGCACCGAGAAGCACATATGCAGGAAGTTCTCGGCATAGTTCAGATCGTTGCGCGGATAGACGAAGGGTTGGCCGATCGAATACTTGTAGGCCATCGCCGCGATCGTCGGGAGCTTGGCGATCAGGCGGATCGAGGCGACCTCGCGCTGCCAGGGATCGGAGATGTCGAGGCTGTCGTGGTAGAAGGCCGAAAGGGCGCCGACCACACCGACCATCGTCGCCATCGGGTGGCTGTCACGACGGAAGCCGCGGAAGAAGTCCTTCATCTGCTCGTGGATCATCGTGTGGCGCGTGACCCGGTTCTCGAAATCCTCCATCTGCTGGGCGCTCGGCAGCTCTCCGTAGAGCAGCAGGTAGCAGACTTCGAGATAGTGGGATTTCTCGGCGAGCTGGTCGATCGGGTAGCCGCGATAGAGAAGCTCACCCTTGCCGCCGTCGATGAAGGTGATCTTCGACTCGCAGGATGCGGTCGAGGTGAAGCCGGGGTCGTAGGTGAAGACGTCGGCCTGACCATAGAGCTTGCGGATGTCGATCACATCGGGGCCGGCACTGGGCGAGAGCACGGGAAGCTCATAGGTTTGTCCGTCGAGCGTAAGCGTGGCGGTCTTCTGATTTTCAGCCATGTATATTCCCTTTCTTCGTCCGGCTGGGCCGCGCCGGTATGTCACGTCCGGGTCATGCCCGGAGAGGGCGGCCAGGCCTCAGGCCGCCTGATCGTCCAGTCGGGCCAGAGTTTCCTCCCGACCCAGAACCAGCATCATGTCGAATACGCTGGGGGTGGCTGATCGCCCGGCAAGGGCCGCCCTCATCGGTGCAGCGACCTTCCCGAGGCCGAGCCCATGGGCTTCGGCAACCTGCCCGACGGCAGCCTCCAGTTCTTCGCGCGACCAATTAGCGTGTTGCAGCGCAAAGGTCAATTGCTTCAGTATACCACGGGATACCGCATCGAGTGCCTTCGCCGCCTTCTCCTCGATCTCGATCGGACGTTGCGCGAGAACGAAGTGAGCCTTTTCAAGGAGTTGCGGCAGCGTCTTCGCCGATCCCTTCATGATCGGAAGGGCCTTGAGAAGTTCGTGACGTTCCGTTTCGGACAGCGGAGGTTTTTCTGCGGCTGCAAGATAGCCTTCGATCTCGTGCAGCAATTCGGCCTCGTCGGTGACCGCGATATGCTGTCCGCAGATATTCTCGAGCTTCTTGAAATCGAGCCGCGCGGGCGACTTGCCGATCCCCGCGAGATCGAACCATTCCTTCGCCTGCTCGTCGGTGAAGAACTCGTCATCGCCGTGGCTCCAGCCGAGCCGCGCGAGGTAGTTGCGCATCCCCGGCGCGGGATACCCCATCGCCTGATACTGCTCGAGCCCGACCGCGCCGTGACGCTTCGACAGTTTCTTGCCGTCGGGGCCGTGGATGAGCGGGATATGCGCGAAGACGGGTACGTCCCAGCCCATCGCCTGATAGACCTGGATCTGGCGCGCGGCATTGACGAGGTGGTCATCCCCCCGGATCACATGGGTCACGCCCATATCATGGTCATCGACGACTACAGCCAGCATGTAGGTGGGCGTACCGTCCGAACGTAAACAGATCATGTCATCGAGCTGATCGTTGCGGATCGTCACATCTCCCTGCACCGCGTCGCGGATCACCGTCTCGCCCTCGCGCGGGGCTTTCAGGCGGATCACATAGGGCGCGTCGGGATGGCTGGACGGGTCGGCATCGCGCCAGGGCGAGGGAAACATCTTGTTCTTGTTCTCGGGCTGCTCGCGGAAGGCCGCGATCTCTTCCTGGGTCGAGAAACACTTATAGGCCTTGCCCGCCTCCAGCATCTGGTGCGCGACCTCGGCATGGCGCGCGGCCCCCGCGGCTTGGCTCACCACCTCGCCGTCATGGTCGAGCCCGAGCCAGTCGAGCCCCTTGAGGATCGCCGCGGTCGCCTCGGGGGTCGAGCGTTCGCGATCGGTATCCTCGATGCGCAACAGGAACTTGCCGCCGCGACCGCGTGCATAGAGCCAGTTGAACAGCGCGGTGCGGGCGCCGCCGATATGCAGATAACCGGTGGGCGAGGGGGCGAAACGGGTGACGATCTGGTCGGACATCTGGGGCCTTTCTTCGCAGGGCGCGTTGCGGCCCGCGTTTACCTTTCGGAAACCATGAAGCCCGTAGGCTTTCTCGCGTGGATGCATAAGCAGGGACGGGGCCGAGGACAAGCATGGCCTGGAATGCCGAGCACGCGGATTGGCCCGATTATGCGCCCCGAGCCCGGGCAGGGCGGCCTTGGCGCTGGTGGCACGCGCTCTTCGGCGGGCTCGACGACCCCTTGGGAGCACTCGTGCGCGCGCGCTCGCGGCTCTTCCTTTGGATGCCCATTGCGCTCGGGCTCGGGGCCGGGGCCTATTTCTCCATGCCGGTCGAGCCGCGCACGGGCAGTTACGGCCTCGCGGCGGCGCTTGGCCTGAGCGGCGCGGGGCTCTGGGCGCGCGCACCTCTCGCCGCGCGTTTTCCCGCCGCGATACTCGCACTCGCCGCGCTCGGCTTCCTGCTCGCGGGGCTGCGCGCCCATCTCGTGGCCGCACCCGTCCTCGGCTACCGCTATTACGGCCTGGTCGAGGGGCGCATCGTCCAGATCGACCGCTCTTCCTCGGACCGGCTGCGCCTGACCCTCGACCGGTTGCGTCTCGAGCGCCTGCCGCAAGACCGCTGGCCCGAACGGGTCCGGGTCACGATGCACGGCGATCAGGAGCAACTCCAGCCTGTCCCGGGCATGCGCGTCACAATGCGCGCGCATCTCTCGCCGCCACCGCCGCCCGCCGCTCCGGACGGCTACGATTTTCGGCGCGCGGCCTGGTTCGACCGGCTCCCGGGCGGGG
>NZ_AQRC01000002.1 GCF_000737065.1 Thioclava atlantica
TGCGATGCCGGGAGCGGGAGCCATCCACTCCATCAATGGCGGACAAGCCTCGCCCTTTTTTAGGATGTCGCGCTCCTCCGTCACTCTCAGGAGCTCACACTTGAGCCGACGGATCTCGGCATCCTTCTCCGCGTCGCCAGTCGACGCTTTCGAGAACTTCTTCTTCCAGGAGTAGAGGGAGTATTGGCTCACGCCCAAGCGCTCGGCTACCTCCCTGACCGGGTAACCCCTCTCCGTGATCTGCGCGACCGCATCTCGCTTGAAATCGTCGCTGAACGCGGGTCGCTGCTCATCATGGCCTCCTTGCCTCAAAATTAGCAAAGAAGGCGTCTAAGAAACGCGGGGGTATTCAATTGCCACCTCGAGGACCAGAAACTCGTCTTGCCCCAAAATACTCGCTTCTGACAAGACCTTCAGCCCGCCAACGCTTTTCCCATGATATGTAATCTCCATTTGTTTCCCGATAAGTTTCAGGAAGCTCTATTTCCAGCTTGACGCGGATTTCTTTAGCTCTCTGGTTCGGTTTATTGAATACATTGTGATCCACATCAAAGTCCAGCAGCTCAGCAAAATCTGTCCTTCCGTTGAAGAACAGGTTCAGTGCCCTCAAGATATTCGATTTTCCCGAGTCATTTTTTCCCACCAGCACAGACAACTCCCCCGGGGATACCGTTATGTTTCGGGCCGAGCGAAAGTTCTTGATTTCGATCTTGGTTATTTTTAGTCCCATTACGCCCACTTTAATATGCCGAACCTATCCGCAATCGCTGACGAGGTTCTCTTTGTCCGCCGTTCGCGGTCGATCAGTTCGAGTTCCACCAGCCGGGCCAGGAAGCGAACGTGGTCCTGTCCCTCCGCAGCGCACTGGCGCGCGAGCTTGTCGTATTCCCTCGAGGCAAGGTCGGCAGCTTCAGTGTCTTCAGATGATGGGCGAGCAGGAGGTCAGGCGCGTCGGTCATCGGGCCTCCTCCGAGATCAGGCACATGTAGCTGGCCGCCGAGGTCTTTCCGACCTCGGCCCGTGGCAGGTAGGGATAGACGTCGAGATCGAGCTTCGGAGGTCGCTTCTCGACCTGACACAGCACCAGGTGCTTGACGGCGTCGAAGCCGATGGCCCCCATACGCAGGGCCGTCTTCACGGCGGCATGCAGGTCATCGATCTCGAAGGCCTCCAGCAGGCGCAGGACCTGAACGAACTCACGCCGCCCCGCCTTGAGCATGCGCGCCTCCATCAGGCGGCGCAGGGTTGCGAACTCGGGCGGCAGCTCCCAGCCCGTCAGCGGCGCGGCCTGGTCGAGCGCGTTGATCTTCTTCTCGATCAGCGGGAGGTAGTGGACCGGATCGAAGACGACATCCTCGCGCTCATAGCTGCGCGGATGACGGGCGATGAGATCGCCGCCGCAGCCAATCGCCACCTCGTCGACATAGCCGCGCAGCCAGACATCGCGGTGGCCGTAGGCGACCGGCACCGAATAGTCGTTGGTCTTGTAGCGCACCAGCGCCTGCGAGGTGACCCGCCCGCTCGCCTGATCGCAGGCATCGAAAGGGGCTGGCGGCAGCGCCGACATCACCTCGAGATCCCGGTCAAGGCGCGTGCCGATCGTCTCGGTATGGCCGCGCAGAACATCGCCCTGACGCTTGCGGCATTGTTCTTCCAGCGAGGCGTTGAAGGCCTCCCAGGAGGGGAAGCGCGGCACCGGCACCATGAAGTTGCGCCGGGCATAGCCGACCAGCCCCTCGACGCTGCCTTTGTCATTGCCCTTGCCGGGGCGGTCATAGCGGTCACGGAACAGGTAATGTGACAGGAACCCGCTGAACAGCCTGGCCCGCTTGCGGGTGCCGTCCGGAAGGATCTGTGCCACCAGGCACCTGTCGTTGTCGTAGAGCACCGACACCGGCACCCGACCGAAGAAGCCGAACGCGTGAACATGCCCGTCGACCCAGGCCTCGGAGGTTGCTGCCGGATAGGCCCGGATGTAACAGGCATCGCTGTGCGGCAGGTCGAAGGCGAAGAAATGCGCCTTCTGCTCGACGCCATCAATGATGACCATCGCCTCGCCGAAGTCGGCCTGGGCGTGCCCCGGCGCATGGGCCAGCGGCACGAACAACTCGCGACCACGCCGGTCATGCTCGCGAATGTAATCCTTCACGATCGTGTAGCCGCCGGTGAAGCCGTGTTCCTCCCGCAGCCGTTCGAACACACGCTTGGCGGTGTGGGCGCTAACCATCTGGTTGCATTTCACCGCCCATGCGTCCATCTAGGGCTCGTGATGCTTGCCCCCTTGAGTACCGGGCGCGTGTGTCCAGAGCCCATGCATTCCATGGTTTTATAGATAGACGGTCTCATATGGCGCAAATCCCGTTTCTTGATCTCCGCGCGAGCTATCTGGCGCTACAGGCAGACATTGATGCTGCGGTGGCGCGGGTGCTCGACAGTGGATGGTATATACAAGGCCCCGAAGTCGAAGATTTCGAGACCGCCTATGCCAGTTATTGTGACGTGTCGCATTGCGTTGGCGTCGCCAGCGGTCTGGACGCGCTCATCCTCGCGCTGCGGGCGCTGGATATCAAAGCGGGCGATGAGGTGATCGTGCCATCGCATACTTTCATCGCGACGTGGCTTGCGGTTTCGGCGGTGGGGGCAACTCCGATTCCGGTGGAACCGGATTTGCACAGCTACAACATCGATCCTGCCCGCATCAGACTCGCGATCACCTCGAAGACACGCGCGATCATTGCCGTGCACCTCTATGGGCAGCCGGCCGACCTCGATCCGATCCTCGCTATCGCGCGAGAGCACAAACTGGCTTTGGTGGAGGACGCCGCGCAGGCTCACGGTTCGGCGTACAAGAAGCGGCGCATCGGTGCGCATGGCGATGTCGCGTGTTGGAGCTTCTACCCTGGCAAGAATCTTGGTGCATTGGGTGATGGTGGAGCGATCACGACCGATCGGGCCGACATCGCCGAGCGGGTTCGCACCCTCGGCAACTATGGCTCGAAGCAGAAGTATGTAAACGAGGAGCAAGGCACCAACAGCCGGCTCGATCCGCTACAAGCGGCGATTCTGTCCGTCAAGCTCGCGCATCTAGAAGCATGGACGGAGAGACGCCGCCGCATCGCCGAGCGCTATAGCAGCGGCCTGCAAGGTGTCATCAAGCCCCATGTCCCTGACTGGGCCGACCCCGCGTGGCATCTCTACGTGATCCGGCATCCCGAGCGCGACAGGCTGATGAGCAAGCTGGCTGAAGAGGGTATCCATACGTTGGTACACTACCCGATTGCCCCCCATCGGCAGACGGCTTTTGCCAACCTCGGCTACGCCCAAGGCGCCTTTCCAGTGGCTGAACGTCTCGCGGATGATCTGCTCAGTCTGCCGATCGGCCCGCATATGCCGCAAGAGCATCAGGATCGCGTGATCGACGCGGTGAACCGACACGTTTCTGCGATGTAGAAGCGCCCGAGGGTCGTGAATGGCACCGATATCACTTTCTTATATCCTGCTCACCTACAACCAGCGCGACACGGTGGGTGCAGCTGTCCGCAGTGCGTTGGCGCAGGACGTGCATGCCATGGATATCGTTATTTCGGATGACTGCTCGTCGGACGGTACGTTCGACGAGATCGAAGCCGCGGTTGCCAACTATCAGGGGCCGCACCGGTTGGTTCTGAACCGCAACCCCGAAAATCTGGGGCTTGCCGGAAATCTCGACAAGGCCCACCAACTCAGTACGGGCGAGGTGATCATTGCGGCGGCGGGTGACGACATCTCCTACCCCCATCGCAGCCAACGAATCCTGGATGCCTTTGTTGCGAACGATCCGCTTCTTGTTTGTTCCTACGCCAAGGTCATCGGTCCGGACGGATCGGAGGTGCCGGGAGATTTCAGGACGGCCCTGTTCTACAAGAACTGGGATCTCGAGCGTGCCGCCAGATCGAAAGCGCTCTATATCGGGGCTACCGGAGCGTGGCATCGCAGCCTGTACAGCAGCTACGGGCCCATCGATCCGGAATCCTATGAGGATCTCGTATTGGGCTTTCGGGCAGCCCTGGAGGCCCGGGTCACGACTATCGACGAAGAGCTGGTACAATACAGACTGGGGACCGGGATCACCAGTTCTGCCGGTTATCATACGGATATTGCCGCGTTTGAGAGACAGCGCAAGAAACGCTTTGTCGCGCAGCAGGCTGTCATGCGGCAAAGGATCAAGGATGCGAGGCATTTCGGCCTTGATGAGCGTTCTGCGATACTGCGCATCTTGCGCAAGGAGCAGATGAAGGCGACACTTCGCCTCTCCTATTATGAGGACAGAAACGGAGAGTTTCGGCGGCAGTGGATGGCTCACCCGTTGCTGGGTGTCACCATATGGCGTTCGGAGCGACGCAGGAGGCGCAAAATGATGCGCCAGATGCAACTGCAAACGGCGCAGGATCATGGCTGAAATCACCGTTCTCCTGCCGATCCACAACGGTGCCGTCTATCTGGATGAGACGCTGCAATCGCTGCGAAGACAGAGCTTCGCGAACTTCGAGGTGCTGTGCATTGATGACTGTTCCACGGATGACAGTGCGCAGATCGTGCATCTCCACGCGAAAGAAGACAGCCGGTTCATTTACCTGCACACTGGGACGAACCTTGGGAGCGCGCCGAAGGCCGTAAATTTTGCCGCTCCAAAGGCATCTGGGCAGTGGTTTGTCTACAGTTCGCAAGACGACCTGTTCTCTGAGGACTGGCTGGAGAAGATGCATGCCCGAGCCCTCCGCACCGGTGCGGACGCGGTGTTGCCGGATGTCCTCTTCTATCACGCCGACGGCACCGAGGATCGCAAGATCGTCGGATATCACAACGACCGGTCTGCGATCATCTCCGGAAGAGACGCTTTCGTTGCATCACTTGACTGGAGCATATCCGGGAATGCCCTGTGGCCGATATCCTTTCTCAAGGGTCGGGGATTTGACGACTTCGGGGCCTTCGCAGACGAATATACCGTGCGCCGCTTCTTTTTGGGCTGCAGCAAGGTCGCCTTTTGTGACGGGGTGTTCTATTATCGGCAAGACAACGCAGCGGCGATCACCAAAAGGCCGAGCAAAGGGCTGCTGGACGTGCCCGACACGTGTCTGCGCCTGTGGTACATGATCGTGGACAATGAGTTCGGGGCGGATGTGCATGGACCGTTTGCACTGCGCACGGTGCGCGCCGCCATTCGCGCTCAGGCCCTGCTTGTCAATAACCCTGACCTGTCCGTCAACGCGCATCGTGTTGAAGACACCTGGCATTCGATGCATTCGTCCGCGCGCTTCCAGGCGTCTCTGGCCTCTGTCGCGGCGCACCCGAAGCATAGGATGCGCGCGCTGATATACCGCCCGGCGGCGCGTTCCCTCATGTGGTTTCGTACCCTTGCCTCTATCTCGGCGTTTTTCTCGCGCAGGAGGCGAGCAAAGTAGAGCCCTTCAATCATGAGCGTTCAGGCCTTGTTCCACTTGTGGCGAGTGGCGCAGGCATCGTAAATTCGCCGCCCTTGATCTGCATCTGGCGCCATGTGGTGTCACGTCGCCGCCGAAATGAAACAAGAACTAGGACTGCCTGAGGATGGCTCGGAACCTTGCCCAATTCGACGTCAACGCAAGCCTGATCGACCTGCGTTTCGTCTCCGCCCCGCGAGGCGATTCGACTTTCGGTGAGGACATTCGACACGTCCCGTTTGACATTCGGCGCGAACCTGCCAACTCGATCGAGGTGCGGTTGTGAGCAGCATATTTGCTCCTCAGGAAGTGGTCGGCCCCCGTCTGAAGCTGCGCTTGGTTGCGCCCCGCGATGCCGACTACATCCACGGCCTCCGCACTGCCCCGGCTTACAATGCCCACCTCTCTGCCGTTTCCGGCACCGCTGAGGACCAGCGCCGTTGGATCGAGGCCTACAAGGCCCGCGAGGCGGAAGGGGTGGAGTTTTACTATATCATCGCGAGACGCGATGATGGCCGACGTTGCGGCGTGGTGCGGCTCTATGACATCGAAGGCGATCATTTTACCTGGGGCAGCTGGATCCTTGATGCGAACAAGCCGCAGAAGGCGGCATTGGAGAGCGCAGTGCTGATCTATCAGATCGGTTTTGACCACCTTGGCCTTTCTCGGGCGGTCTTCGACGTGCGCCGAGAAAACGAACGTACGCTCGCATTTCACCGTCGGTTCGGTGCTTCAGAAACCGGTGGCGACGACGAGAATCTCTATTTCGATTACCCGCGGGCGCGTCACGAAGCTGATCTCGGACGTCATCTTGCAATTCTGGAGGAAACAGAATGAACGATTCCCATGTTTCCCGTTTGAAAGGGTCGGTTCGTCTGATCGACTTGCCACAGATTCGTGATCCCCGTGGCGATTTGACCTTTGTCGAAGGTGGTAATCACATCCCGTTCGATATTCGGCGCGTCTATTATCTCTATAATGTTCCCGTTGACGCCGAGCGTGGCGGTCATGCGCATAGGGATCTCGAACAGATCGTTTTCGCGCTCTCCGGAAGTTTCCGTATGAGGATCGACGACGGTGAAACCAAGTCGGAATATTGGCTGCGAGACCCGAGAAAGGGGCTCTACATCAGCCGGATGATCTGGCGAGAAATGGACAGCTTCAGCCAAGGTGCCGTGTGCATGGTGCTCGCCTCGCATCGTTACGACGAGGCGGATTATTACCGCGACTACGATGAGTTTCTCGCCGCGGTCCGCGGACGGGGCTGATATCGCCCTCCCTTTTCTCGACCTCGTCTTTGCATAACGCGAGATGTAAGCCGCGTTTGGTGCTGCCGTTTCGCGGGTTCGGCCTGCCACTGGTCTTGCCTTCAGCCGCGACCGGCACCCGGTTAGTGTTGGCGGGCCCGGTCCCGGCCTTGCGGCAGATCTCCGCAACACGACGTGCCTTCCTCGTCCTACTTGTGAAGGAACGCCTGTCTCGCGCTTCCGAGAGCTTCGATACCTTCATCGTTCTCAACTCCTCCCCAGTCAGGAGAGCTTAGCTGAAAACCCGAGTTTCAAACGATCCAGGTTTCAAGGGGGCAGAACATACTCGCCGCTGGAGGAAAAATTCCGTGGCAGGTCAACATCAGAGCGGTGTAGTTTTATCCAGCAACATGTCGAGATGCTGGCAAAATACATCAACCGGAAGAGTGTAAGAGGCACAAAAAGCCTGCATGCTATTGGTGATGGGACTGTCGGCCTCGACGAAGCAATACGTCATATTGACGCCTGACACATGGGCGAGGTTGGAGAAGAAACATGCTCCGGCGTACTCCCGCAGTGCCCATACGAGGCTTTGGCTGCCGGGGTGCATAAAAAGGGTGTTCGCAAACGCGGCTCCGGTTGGACCAACCACATAATCTGCGTTATGCATCAGTTGAACTTGATCACGGAAACTGAGCTTCTCCAGATATACGGGTTCGAAACCTCGCTTCTCCGCCTCCGCGATGATTTCCGCCTGATTATACATTCGGTTGCTCAGCGGGCGCGCAAGGAACACTCGCTTTGGGCCCTCATTAGTGCGGGATATGTTCAATTTTTGAAGTATATTTTTCCTGAGCAAACGCATCACATCAATATTCTGAACGTAATTGCGCGGTTCAGGCCATTTACCGTCCTGGGTATTAATGGGGCCGGCTACTTGCGGCGGAATATATACGAGATCGCCTATTTCGTAGAGCTGCGCGTTTTGCACAGGCACCACATCTCGATCGCCACGACAAAGATCTAGAGTGTCTTTGAATGAGGGGATTTCGAGCGCTGTTTCCGGCACCAGCAGCGGATAATCATCATACGCACCGGGAAGATTTCGGGACAAAAGCACAGTAGGGAGAATCTCGGCCAACCAGTGGTACCAGTTGGAATTTCCCTGCGCGAATGCACACACGCCCTTCTCAATTCTCTTCGAACTTCCGTTTCTCAGGGCAACCCGAAAATCTTGCACGATGCAAGGTTCATGTTCGTTGTGAAAATAGACTTGGTTCAGATTTTCATAAATATCCCTGGGAACCAAAGCATTAATTCCATGCCGAAAAATGGAAGAGCCGGGTTTTCCTTCGATGTTCTCGAACACAAGGGGCGTGACGGGCGGCAGGGTTGTCGTCTCCAGCTCTTTGGTGCTGCCCAAAGGTTTCGGCCGGGCTACTTCGCTTCTCGATTCCGGGAAAATCGGAGTCACGAGATTGGCCGGATGGTGTTCCAGGTTCTTTATTTCATAACCGGTGTAACCTACCGCACGCATCCCCAGGGCGGACAATCGCGCCGTGACAGTCGGGGCATTCACGCGTCGCATCAGTCGCTTGATCACACTGCGTCGAATGTCCGTCACGAGCTATCTCCAAATTTCCGCGCCAGGCATCGATATGAACGCACGATCAATGCTGTGGCAGGTCCTCAGGCACGACCACATATACCAAACAACTTATAGCTGAAAGCCCGGCTCTTCTTGCTGCCTACAGATTTGCGGGACAGGTCAGTTCCATCAGGGTGGTGGAGTTTCCGAAATGGCTCAGGGTCACGCTGCTTTTTACGGCAATAGTGGGAATGGAGGCGAACTCTTCCTTGTCACAGGTGGCAAGGAATTGAAGACTCGATCGAGAAGATCTCGACGACATCGGCGCGATGTTTCACTTCCTTGTCGAGGCGCTCGGCTGGATTACGTGGGTGTAGGCCGATGCGATTCTGACTGAGATGGGCTTGCAGGCCTGAAGACCATGTTCGCTGGGGTCCATCACGGCGGGAAATCCAGGCAGGCGTGGCCGCAAACGGTCTGGCACCTTTCGTCAGGGTTCACCGGAATGGCACGGCCGGAACGCCGTATCATCTGGGTCGCTCGAATTGTTCCTCGAGCCCATCCGCCGAGATTGACGTCCCGCATCCACCAGCGATTATTGTGAACGCCTCCGACGATGCCATCGGAGGGGCTCCGTCGGAGCGTCTGCAGGATCTCTGCTCCGCCCAGATCGCCCCCCCTGCGATCTCGGCCGCGTGCAAGCCCCGTGACAGCCGAGCCCCTTCGCCCCCGGCACCTACCGCGTGAGCCGGAAATACAGCGATACCAGCTTGTCGGGAAGCGCCGCCAACCGTTCGACCTGAACGAAGCCGCTGCGTCCGAAAATCGCTGACTGCTGTTCCTTGTTGTGGCTCCCGAGGCCGACGCAGAAGACGTCGATCCCGATCGCAGCGAGGCTTCTGACCGCGCGCCGCGCGTCGTGGAGGAGGTATTCGGGATCGGGACAGTCGATGTCGGAGGGCTCGCCATCGGTGATGAGAAGCAAAAGGCGGCGATGGCGGGGCACCTGCGCCAGTTCCTGTCCCGCGTGCCGAAGCGCGGCGCCGAGCCTCGTCGAATAGCCCGGACGCAACCCGGACAGGGCGGCGCCCGCGCGGTCGTCGAGGGGCGCGGCGAAACTCTTGATCGGAACGAAGCGCACGTCTTCCCTACCCACGGAGGAAAACGCGTTGATCGCGAACGGGTCGCCCATCTCGTTCATCGCATGCGCCAGCACCGCCGCGGCGTCCCGCTCAAGCGCGAGGATGCTGCGACCGGCATCCTCCGCGCCTTCCGCGGTGGATTGCGAGATGTCGAGCAACAGGCTCACGGCGAGATCGCGCGTGGGAGGCGCCTGGCGTTCATAGATCCGATGATCGGGGAACTCCCCGGCGCGCAGGGCGGTCGCCGCCTCGATACAGGCATCGAGATCCAGAACCTCGCCTTCGGCCTGGCGCTTTTCTCGCCGGGCGCGCCCGATCTGGGCCGACCGGATCAAGCCGGAGACGCGCGAGAGAAGCGGGCCCTGCTCCTGGCGCAGGTTCTCCCAGAAACGCGCGTCGCCGGGAGCGGGCCTGTACTCCCTCAGCATCGTCCAGTTCGGCCGGTCGCGCCCGATCGCATAGTCATATTCGGGGTAGGTCGCGATCATGCGGCCCTCTTCGCGATCCTCGGAAACGGCGGCGCGTTTCTCGATCTTTTCACTCTGCGAAGCGTCCTGCCTTGGCGGATGCGTGGTCGGTGTGGGCGCTGGTTCGGACCGGCGCAGCTTGACCAGATCGACCTTCACTTCCAGCGTTTGCGCCTCGTCCGGCGAAGGCTCGTCGAGCGCCCACAGCCCGAGATTATCGTCACGATAGGCGGGTTGGACCACGTAATCCTTCGCATTGAACTGCACCCGGAGCTGGCCGAGATCATTGCCGAGCAGATTGCCGATCTCGCGGCTCAGGCCCGGATCGTCCCAGCGGTGCCGCGCCTCGAAGAACATCCGGCGTCCCTTGGTCACCCAGCCATCCTCATCGGCGAAATCGGGATCGATGAGGGCCCGGGACAGACGGGCGAACAAGCTCGGCGCGGTGGGCAGCCCCCCGGGCCGCGCGACATGGAAGCCTTTCCAGAGCCTTTGCAGGCCCGGCATGTCCTGCGCCGCCAGTTGTTCGACCCGCGCGTCCTCGATCAGGGAGACGACCGCCATTTGCAGCGGCTTGAGCTGGCCGATCTCGAACCGTCGCGGGGTGAAACGCAGATGCGCGGAGATATGGGCCAAAGCCGCGCGAAAGAGCGGCTCCGCCTCGCCGCGATAGCCGGGAAAGCTGGGCGGGACGAGGACCACGCCGCCCGCGAAAGACGCGCGCCTGACGGCTCCTCCCTGCCCTGCGGGCGGCGCGGCGCGAAGCGGTGGGCTGCTGCCGGAAATCGCCGTGAGATAGGCGCGTAGCCGACGCTCGCAATCGTAAAAGCTCTGATCGCCCGTCGCATGTTCGAGCGAGCGCAGCGCCTCCTCCGTGCGCAGGGCGAAATAGGCGGCGCGCTTCCCGGCATCGCCGCCCGCGGAACGATGCCCGGTCGCGACCCAGTCCTCGAGCGCCTCTTGCGACAGCCGAGAGATGAGCCGCTCCATGTTGCCGAGAAGCAGGTCCACCGATTCCGGGGCTTGCGTCACAAGTCGCCGCATCATCCCCGACCAGGATGCGAAATCCCGCGCCTCGAACTTGCGCGACACGACCTCCGCAACGGTGCAGAGGCGTTCCGCGGCCCGGGGCGATACGCGTATCGCGCAGCTTGAGACGATACCGGCAAGGGCAGCGGTCGCGTCCGCCCCGACGCGCGGAGCCAGGAGCGCCGAGCTTCGCTCGAATGCGAGCGGCACCGACCGTCCGTACCCTGCCCCGCGCAGACGGTCTCGCGCCCCGAGCCAACCGGTGATCTCGGCCTCGGTGAACGCGGCACCGATCGCGGCAGGCAGGTCGTCGGATCGCCCCCTGGCGAGAGTATCAGGCATGGGCGGCCACGACCGCGTCGAGCGCTGCGCGCATATCGGGATCGTCCGTGATCGGCACGATCAGCGCGTGATGGCAGGCGTCGGTCAGCGACATGCCCGCATTCATCAGCCGCCCGGCATGGATCAGCATCCGGGTCGATGCGCCCTCCTCCAGCCCCTGCCCGCGCAGATGGCGCGATTTCTCGCCGATACGGACCAGCATATCGGCCGCGGCCTGCGCGATCCCGGCTTCGGCTGCGACGATGGAGGCTTCGATCGCGGCTGCGGGATAGGTGAAATCGACGGCGCTGAAACGCTGCTTGGTGGATTCCTTGAGATCCTTCAGCACGCTCTGGTAGCCCGGATTGTAGGAGATCACGAGCTGGAAATCCGGGTGGGCGTGAACCAGTTCGCCCTTCTTTTCCAAGGACAGGATGCGGCGGTCATCGGTCAGCGAATGGATCACGACGGTCGTGTCCTGTCGCGCCTCGACCACCTCGTCGAGATAGCAGATCGCGCCATGTCGCACCGCCATGGTCAGCGGCCCGTCCTGCCAATGGGTGCCCTCGGGCCCGAGCAGGTAGCGCCCCACGAGATCCGATGCGGTCATGTCCTCGTGGCACGACACGGTGACCAGGGGCTTGCCCAGCCGCCACGCCATATGCTCGACGAAACGGGTCTTGCCGCAGCCGGTCGGCCCCTTGAGCATCACCGGAAGCCGCGCGCCATAGGCCGCCTCGTAGAAGGCGATCTCACTGCCGCCGGGGTGATAGGCGGGCTCTTCGCTCAGCCTGTATTGGTCAATGGTCATCGGATGTCCTCTTGATCGGACGGCCGGCGGGGTGCCCCCGCCGGCCGGTGGCCCCTCAGCGGTGGGAGGCGTCTTCCTTTTCGTTCGGGATCCCGTCGATCGGGCATTCCGAGGTGCCCACGGTCGGGCGCGTGATCGCCTCGACCATCTCGCGGGTGCCTTCGGGGTCTTCGGCCCATTTCGTGTAGAAATCATAGGGGCATTCGGCCAGGCCCTTGTCGCCATCGCCCGAATTGATCATTCCCGTATAGCCGCGATGGACCAGTTTGAAGAGGTGGTTCTGGCTTTGCATGTTCTGGCGCGCGTCGCGAATGCCGGAAACCGAAAGCTGCGCGTACTGGATGCCGTATTCCTCTTCGCCGCATTCGCCGAGCGTGCGCCCGTCGAACCCGACGATGGCGGAATGACCGAAATAGGAATAGACGCCGTCGAAGCCGGCCGCGTTGGCCACCGCGACATAGCAGTTGTTGGCCCAGGCCATCGCCTTCGACATGATCACCTGCTGATCCTTGGCCGGGTACATGTAGCCCTGGCAGCGGATGATCAGCTCGGCCCCCTTCATCGCGCAGTCGCGCCAGATCTCGGGGTAGTTGCCGTCATCGCAGATGATGAGGCTCATCTTCATGCCCTTGGGGCCTTCGGAGACATAGGTGCAGTTGCCCGGATACCAGCCCTCGATCGGAACCCAGGGCATGATCTTGCGGTATTTCTGGACGATCTCGCCCTTGTTGTTCATCAGGATCAGTGTGTTGTAGGGTGCCTTCTTGGGGTGCTCCTCGTGGCGCTCGCCGGTCAGCGAGAACACGCCCCAGACATTCGCCTCGCGGCAGGCGGCTGCGAAGATCTCGGTCTCTTCGCCCGGCACCGAGGAGGCGGTCTCGTACATCTCGGTCTCGTCATACATGATGCCGTGGGTCGAATATTCGGGGAAGATCACCAGATCCATGCCCGGCAAGCCCTTCTTCATGCCCTTGAGCATGTCGGCGATCTTGTGGCAGTTCTCCAGAACCTCGGCCTTGGTGTGAAGCCGCGGCATCTTGTAGTTGACGACGGCCACGCCCACGGTGTCGGCGCTGCTCGAAATATCTCCATGATACATGTTGTTACCTCTGCTGTTGGTAGGTTGGTTGGACCGCCCCGATCCAGGCCGGGACGGCGGTGATTGGGATCAGATCGCCATGTGCCGGGTGACGGTCTCCTCGGTGAGCGAGGCGATCGCGCCATCGGCCACGACCCGGCCATTCTCGAGCATCGCGAAGTCATGCGCGGCGCGGCGGGCAAAGCCGACATTCTGCTCGACGAGGATGATGGTCAGCCCGAGCTCGGTATTGAGCCGGATGATGATGTCCTCGATCTGCTCGACGATATTGGGCTGGATGCCCTCGGTCGGCTCGTCCATCAGCAGAACTTTCGGCTCTGCCGCGAGCGCGCGCGCGATCGCCAGCTGTTGTTGCTGCCCGCCCGACAGGACGCCGCCGGGACGGTCGAGATTGTCCATAAGATAGGGGAAGATCTTCGGGACGATCTCGGGGATCGCGCGCGGCCCCTTGGCCGCGAACCCACCCATCAGGATGTTTTCGCGGATCGTGAAATCGGGGATGATCATCCGGCCCTGAGGGACATAGGCGATCCCGGCCTTGGCGCGCCGATAGGTGGGCTGGGCCGCGAGATCCTCACCCTCGAGACGGATCGCCCCGCTTTGCCGGTCGGTCAGGCCGAGGATGGAGCGCAGGAGCGTGGTCTTGCCCACCCCGTTGCGCCCGAGCACCGCGAGGATCGTCCCTGCGCGGGCGGTGACGGAGACATCATGCAGCGCCTGGCTGCGGCCATAGAAGCTGTCGAGATTGGTAAGCGTGAGCATCAGTGGATCCCCCCCGAGCCGAGATAGGCCTCGCGCACCTTCGGATCGGTCTCGATCCGCTCCATCGGACCCTCGGCCAGCAGCTTGCCCATATGCATGACGGTGATCCGCTCGGCGATCTCGCGCACGAAGGCCATGTCATGTTCGACAACCAGAATCGTGTGACTGCCCTTCATCTCGTTGATGATCTCGGCGGTGCGGAAGGTTTCGGCGCCGGTCATGCCCGCGGTCGGTTCGTCGAGCAGGATCACCTTGGCCTGCTGGGTTATCAGCATCCCCAGTTCGAGCCATTGCATCTGGCCGTGCGACAATTCCCCCGCGATCGTGCCCAGAACCGGGCCGAGCCGGGTCAGCTCGATCACATCCTCGACCCGGGCGCGATCCTCGCCGGCCATATGCAGGCGCAGGTTGCGAAACACGCCCGGATCGCCCGAAGCCGCGACTTCGAGGTTCTGGCGCACCGTGAGATCCCGAAACACGCTGGGGATCTGGAATTTCCGCCCGACCCCGTGACGCGAGATGATATGTTCGGGGCGGTTGGTGATGTTTTCGCCAAACAGGTGGACATCGCCGGCGGTCGAGGCGGTCTTGCCGCTGATCAGGTCCATCAGCGTGGTCTTGCCCGCACCGTTGGGACCCAGGATTACCCGCAATTCTCCCTCGTTCACGACCGTGGTGAACCCGTCGACGGCCTTGAACCCGCCGAAATCCACCGTCAGCCCGTCAATCGTCAGCGCTGCCGTCATGCCTGCCTCCTGTTGGCTGCCGCCGTCGCGGTTTGCGTGCCCTCGTCGACGCGCTTGCGCTGGATCCGCGCGACCAGATCGCGGGCGATCCCGGCCAGACCGTTGGGCATGTAGAGAACGACGAAGATGAAGACCCCGCCGATGATCAGCTTCCACGCTTCCTTGAAGATCTCGGTCTCGCTCGCGGTGGCCTCGACCGTGTTGATCAGGATCGCCCCGATACAGGCGCCGATCAGCGAATTGCGCCCGCCCACCGCGGCCCAGACCACCATCGAGATCGAGAAGCCGATATCCATGAAGCTGGGCGAGGCGAATTCGGCCGCGACCACGTAAAGCAGCCCCGCGAAGCCCGCGATCCCGGCCGAGATCGTGAAGAAGAAGATCTGGTAGGCGGCGACGTCATAGCCCAGATAGCGGGCCCGGGTCGGATCATCTCGGGTCGATTGCAGGATCAGCCCGGCGCGGGTCGAGACCAGCCAGCGCCCCAAGAGCAGCACCACCGAGAGCGATCCCGCCACGACGTAATAGGTCTCGACCATGTAGGGGTCGAACTCGAACCCGCTGATCGTCAACCAGCCCAGATCGGTCAGCCCGTTGAACCCGTTGGTGATCGGCTGCGCGTCGATGATCAGGAGCCGCACCAGCAGCACCAGCGCCAGCGTGATGATCGCGACATAGACGCCCGACACCCGCAGCCGGAAGATCGAGGAGGAGAGAATGAAGGCCACGATCAGCGGAACGACGATCGCCATCGCCAGCCCGAACCATTGCGCCTGGAACGGGATCCACAGGAACGAGCCCTTGTTGATGCAGCACAGATCGGTGACCGCACCGGGTTCCGCGTTCCAGAGCATGAAATCGGGCACCGGCTTGTCCGAGCCCTGCTGCAGGCTCGTCGCGCTCATCAGCTTGAGCGACATCGCCGTCATGTAGGCGCCGAGGCCGAAGAACAGCCCCTGCCCCAGATTGAGGATCCCGGCATAGCCCCAGGACAGCGCGATCGCGATCCCGAGCATCCCGAAGACGAGGTATTTCGCGATCCGGTTCAGCCAGAACACGTCGTCGACGACCAGCGGCAGTCCCAGCACGATCGCGATGAAGAGCGCATAGATGGCCCAGTCGGCGGCACGTTCGAAGCGGCGCACGGCCCCGCTGTTGGTGGAGGTCTCTTGCACAGTCATCACTTACCTCGACTTGAAGGAGAACAGGCCGCGCGGGCGCCACAGGATCAGGCCGATGACCACCGCAAAGACCACCGCGCGGGCGATGATGTCGTTCGACAGAAGCGCGACGACGCCGTTGATCTGGCCCAGAATTCCCGCCGCCAACACGGTCCCGAGCAGGCTGCCCACGCCGCCCACCACGACGACGAGGAACCCGTCCACCACGACCGAGGCGCCCATCTCGGGCATCACCGTCTTGAACCCGGCCAGCAGCACGCCCGCGACCCCGGCCAGCCCCGAGCCATAGGCGAAGGTCAGCGCGGAGACCCGGCGCACGTCGATCCCGCACGCGGCGGCGATCTGAGGATTGCGCATGATCGCGCGCACCTGCGCGCCCATCGGGGTGCGATACATCAGCCACCAGGTCAGCCCCGTCAGGAGCAGCGTCACCACGATGATGAAGCTGCGATAGGGCTGAAGGGTGAAGCCCGCGATATCGACCGGCTGGGTGAGGAAGGCGGGCACCGCCATGTTCTGGAGCCCGGACCCGAGCCCCTCGACATGGATCCCGAAAAAGCTCAGGCCGAATTCCAGCCGTACCAGTTGCTGGAGCACGATCGCCACGCCCCAGGTCGCCAGCAACGTGTCGATGATCCGTCCGTAAAGCCTTCGGATCAAGACCCGCTCGATCAAGAGGCCCAGCAGACCCGAGGTCACGAAGGCCAGCGGCAGCGCGAAGAACAGGTTCAGCCCGAGATGGATCCCCGCCAGCACCGCGGTATAGGCGCCGATCATGACCAGCTCGCCATGGGCCATGTTGATCACGCCCATCGCGCCATAGGTGATCGACAGGCCGAGCGCGACCAGCAACAGGATCGAGGAGAGCGACAGGCCGATGAAGATGATATCCGACATGAGATTTCCCGCCTTGGTCAGGCGGGCACCGGGCCGGTCCCCGGTGCCCGGATTGCGTCAAAGCTTGGCCGTGTCGAGACCCGTGCCCTTGCAGAACAGGTTGTCGGGCGTCTCGCCATAGGCGACATAGGGCAGCGGCTCGATCGGCTCCTTGTATTCGTCGATGATCGTGCCCTGCCCGTCCGCCCCCCACTGCGCGATGCGCGGCGTGAGATAGGTATGGAGGTTTTCGGGATCGACCGTGACGGTACCGTTGGGCGCCTCGAAGACCTGGCCCTTGATGCCTTCGCGCACCGCGTCGGCCGAGATGTCGCCGGCCTTCTCGACCGCCTGTTTCCACAGATAGACCTGGAAATAGCTGCTCTCGAGCGCGTGATGGGTCACCGCGTTGGGATCGTTCACGTATTTCCGGTAGCGCTCGATGAAGGCACGGTTGCGATCGGTGTCGATGGCCTGGAAATAGGGGAAGGACGTGTAGCTGCCGACGGCGAATTCCGGCCCCATCGCGGCGATCTCGATCTCCGAGGTGACCGTCGCGCAGATCGGGAGCTTGTCATGCGTCAGGCCCTGGTTCTTGAACTCGCGATAGAAGGCCACGACGGAATCGCCCACCACGTTCGACAGAACGACATCGCAACCGCTTTCCTTGATCTTGGAGACCATCGCGCCCCATTCGGAATGGCCCAGCTCGAGATACTCGTCGGCGATCCACTCGCCGCCATGCTGCTCGATCAGGATCTTCGAGACCTTGGCCATTTCGCGCGGATAGATGTAGTTCGAGCCGACGATGAAGAATTTCTTCTTGCCCAGCGTGTTGATGATCCAGGGGATGAAGTTCGACAGCTGCTGGTTCGGCACGGCGCCGGTGTAGACGACGTTCTTCGAACACTCGAAACCCTCGTAATAGGTCGGGTAGAAATAGAGGCTGTTGCGCTTCTCGAAGACCGGCAGCACCGCCTTGCGGCTCGCCGAGGTGTAGGAGCCGAACACGGTCTGCAACCGGTCGCGGATCACCAGTTTCGAGGCTTTCTCATTGAAGGTCTTCGGGTCGGAAGCGCCATCCTCGAGGATCGGCTTGATCGTCATCCCGTTGACGCCGCCCGCGGCGTTGATCTCGTCGATCGCCATCATCGTCGCGTCGGCGAGCGATTTCTCGATGATCGACAGACCGCCGGTCAGAGAGAACAGGATGCCGACCTCGATCTCGCCCGAGGCGCGGGCCGCGCCGGCATAAAGCGACGGGCCAAGCGCGGCAGCCGCGCCGAAAGCCGTGGATTGCTTGAGGAAATTTCTGCGGTTCGTTTTCATGAAGATCTCCCGTGTTGGCTGGTTTTGTTGATTGGCGGACATGCGCAGGCAGAGCCCGTGTGGCCGCGAGTGTGTGTGTGTGATCGAGATGAGGGGTGCCCGGGACGGGCCGAGACGGCCCGGACAAGGCTGGGGAGGAGGCTCCGCGACGCGGATCTCGACTGGCGTCGTTGCCATTCAGTGCCGCCGGAAATCCGGCGGAGCCGCGCGCCCCTTGGGGCGATCGCAAGCATCGGCGCGACCTTGCGCCGACCTGAAAACCAAAAAAGCCCGCCAAGACACGTTGGTGTCTAGAGCGGGCTTTCTTTGCCGTCCTGACGGGCAACATTGGCCGTCAAGGTGATTCGACTATACATCATCGTAACGCGATGACAACAATTCGTTTGCATTGATGATCGCCACGGCCATTTCCTCTACGGAAATCCGTTTCCCCATCGCCTGCGCCCGGATGATCCCATATGCCTCGCGTTCGGAAATCTTGTGCATTTCCATGAGGATGGACTTGGCCTTCGCGATCTTCTTCTGACCGGAAATCTTCTTTTCCATCTTCGCGAGCCTGTCGTGGAACTCCTCCGCCTGCATCCAGTTCTGCCGCGCCACGACGAGGTTCGTCAGCATCCCGAAGGTCCGCACGGGCTTGGACAGGACGGCGAAGGCATTGAGATCGAGCACCAGTTCGATCATCGCCGGGTTCTCGTAATTCACCACGCAGATCACGGTCGCGCCGGGCTTTTCGGATTTCTTCATCATGGCGCTGAGCGCTTCATGGGTCTCGAAGAACACACCCGCGAAAACGACATCCGTGCCCGATGGCAGCGCCTTGGCCGGCGGCCACATCAGTTCGGCGCGACAGCCGATCCGCTTGAGCTGATCCATCAGGGCCTTGCCGTCAGCGTCCGGAGGATGAACCACCATCACCGTCAGGTCGCGCAGATCCTTGAGACGCAAACGAGCCATTACTGCGTGCTCCCCCGGGTCCCGGTCCGGGGCGCCGCCAACTGAAACTCCTTATCGTATTCAATGAGATACGGGTCTGGCTTCACGGGTGCGGCCGCTTCGCGGACGATCTCGAACTGACCGTTTTCGCCCACGACCGCAACGCGCGGCCAGAGGCTGGTATGATGGGTCGCCTCCTCGACCTGCACCGCGCCCTGGGGCGCCTCGTAGCTGAAGGTGGGCAGGCTGCGCAGCACGCTGTCGCGATCCGTGGCCCCTGCGCGGCGCACGGCCTCGGCGAAGAGATGAACCTGGAAATACGCCGCCTCCGTGCCCGCCGAAATCGGGTGATCCGGGCCGAAGCGGCGGTGATAGGCGGCGACGAAGCGCAGGTTCGCCTCGGTCTTGAGAACGCTGAAATAGGGGGCTGCGGTCACATTGCCGATCGACGCGTCCTTCCCAACTTCCAGCAATTCGGGCTCGCCCGTCGTCAGGCTCGCGATCGGCTGCACGCTCCGGTCGAACCCCGCACGGTCATAGGCCTGGTAGAACCGCACCGAGCCCTCGCCGACCACGGTCGAGAAAACGACCGCCGGCCCCGCCGCCTTGATCCGGGCAATCGCGCGTTCGATATAGTCCTCGTTATGGCGCAGCGGGATATAGACTTCATCGAGCACCTGCGCGCCGCGATGCAACAGAAGATCGCGCATGATCCTGTTGGATTCATAGGGAAAAACGTAGTTCGACCCAACGAAGACGAAACGGTCGCCATAGGTGTCCGTGAGGTAATCGGCAAGCCAGCGCGAATTCTGGTTCGGCGCGGCACCGGAATAGACGCAGCTGCTGGAAAACTCGAACCCCTCGTAGAGCGTGGGATAGAACAGAAGCGCGCGCCGCTGCTCGACCACCGGCAGGACCGCCTTGCGGGTCGAGGACATGTAGCAGCCGAAGATCGTGGTCGCACCGACATCGATGAGGCGCTCCGCTTCGCTCTTGAACCGCACCGGATCGGAGGCGGGGTCGCTATCCTCGATCAGGATCTCCCGGCCGTCGATGCCGCCCGCATCGTTGATTTCCTCGACCGCCAGCATCGCGGCCTGGCGTTGCGTGCGCTCGATGACGGAGGTGACACCGGTTTGGGAAAAAAGGAGGCCAATTGTGACCGGCTCGGGGTGAAAAGCCATAAATCGGGTTCCATCTCTGAAGACGAGCCTCCCGTTTTCGGGGAAGCCGAAGGACCGATCACACAAGACTCAAATAGCAAACGACATGTATTGCGGCAAGCGCAACCGCTCGCGAAGCCGTGAGATCCGCATAATGCCGTCCGGATTTGCCTTTTTATTCAGAGACAAGCACGGGTAACGCGCAAAACATTTGCATATTGAAACGAATCACCGCATCGTCGTTGACGTTACGTTCAATGAAGAACGTGACGCTTGGCACAGAAAGCCCCTTACGCACCCGCTCCGGCGGTATGTCGTAAGGGGCTTTCTGCGTTTTCGGACCCGGCTCTTTGCCGCTCAAGGGGAGATAACGACGACCCAGACCCGCCGCGGGCTCCGCCTGCAAGTTTGCTGAGATCAGTCCAACCGATCACAAATGAAGGCAGTTTTCATCTGCCGCTGATCCTCGTCTCCCCCGAAACCGACCCGGCGAAACACATTCGTCACCGTTTGCCCCCCGGCAAGCGCCCGGCTTTGGCATGCCAAGGCCAACCAACGAAAAAAGAAGAACCGTCACAACAGCGAGGTACATGTCATGGCTACGACGGAAAAGTCACTCGAGCCCGAAGCGCTCGAACATCTCGAAGAAGAACTCGATCACGCGCTCGGCGAGGAATACGAACACGAACCCGTTCCCGCCAGGGCGCGGCGGAGCATGTTCTCCGTGACGATGGTCTGGATGGGTTTCCCGATGATCATCACCGGCGCGATGACCGGCTCGATCCTCGTGCTCGGCATGGGGTTCTCGGCCGCGCTCAAGGCGATGATCATCGGCAATCTGATCATGCTGCTCTATGTCGGGCTGCTCGGGCAGCTCGGTGCGCGCAAGGGGATGAATTTCGCCCTGCTCGCCAGCATCGTCTTCGGCCGCAAGGGCTATGTCTTCGCCTCCGGCCTGCTCTCGACGCTGCTTCTGGGCTGGTACGCGGTGCAGACCGGGATCACCGGCGCATTGGTCAGTTCCACCTATGAGCTCAATTACGTCGTGATGACGCTGATCGCGGGCGCGCTCTATATCGGCATCACCTTCGTCGGCGTGAAAGGCCTGCACCTGATCGGCATGATCTCGGTTCCGCTCTTCGTCATTCTCGGCCTGTGGGTCGTGGGCGATGCGGCCGCCACCACCAGCTGGGATGCGATCATGGCCTATCCGGGCAATAACGGCGCGGCGACGATGACGATGGGCGTTGGGCTGACCGTCGTGATCGCGCTCTTCATCGACGCGGGCACGGTGAGCGCGGATTTCAACCGCTGGGCCAAGGACGAGAAAAGCTCCTGGGTCGCGACCTTCAGCGCCTTCCCCTTCGCCAATCTCGCCGCGATGCTGGTGGGCGGGATCATGACCGCCGCGCTGGCCGTGCCCGATGCCAACCCCTTCGGCACCGACAACATGTTCGGCTACATGAACGCGCAGCAGATGACCTGGCTCAGCGTCCTGGCCTTCCTGTTCCTCTATGTGAACCTCGGCTCGGTCTGCGCGCATTGCCTCTATAACGCGGCGACCGGCTGGTCGCGCATCCTGCGCAGCCATATGCGTCTCTTCGCGGTCATCCTCGGCGCGATCGGCATCGTCATCGCGGCCACCAATGTCTGGGCCTTCTTCATCCAGTGGCTGTCGCTTCTGGGCATTCTGGTGCCGCCGATCGGCGCGATCATCCTCGTGGACCAGTATCTGGTGCGCAAGAATTCCGAGATCGACCGCGACTGGCGCGGCGAGGCGTTCATCGCCTGGGGCTGCGGCTCCGCCGTCGCCTTCATCGTGGAATGGTACCTGCCCCACCTGTCGACCGCGATTTCCGCGGGTCTCGTGGGGGGCGGCGCCTATTACGTGATAAGCTCGCTGCAGGCGAAGCGCGTCACCGCCTGACCCTACCGGCCGATCTTCGGAGCGCCGCGCGAACCGCCGCGGCGCTCCCCCTACCCTGAGGAAAAGACATGACCCAAGACTACGAGATCTTCGAGCTCGGCACGTTCAGGTTCCAGTGCGGCCTCGCGCTGCCCGACTGCAAGCTCGCCTACAAGACCTATGGCACGCTCAACGCGGCCAAGGACAACGTGATCGTCTACCCGACCTGGTATTCGGGCCAGCACTACGACAATGAATGGCTGATCGGGCCGGGCATGGCGCTCGATCCCGAGAAATACTTCATCATCATTCCCAACATGTTCGGCAACGGGCTGTCCTCGTCGCCCTCGAACACGCCCGAGCCCTACAATGCCGACCGGTTCCCGAACGTGACCGCCTATGACAACGTCAAGGCGCAGCACCGGCTGGTGACCGAGAAACTCGGCATCGAGAAGATCCGCATGGTCACCGGCTGGTCGATGGGCGCGCTGCAGACCTTCCACTGGGGGGCGATGTATCCCGACATGATGGATCTGATCGCGCCGTTCTGCGGTTCGGCCAAATGCTCGCGCCACAACTACGTCTTCCTCGAAGGGGTGAAGGCCGCGCTGCGCGCCGATGCCGCATGGGAGAACGGCCGCTACACCTCGAAGCCCGAGAAGGGCCTGCGCGCGGTCGGCCGGGTCTATGCGGGCTGGGGCCTGTCGCAAAGCTTCTACCGCGAGGAGCTCGACCTCAAGGCATTGGGCTATGCCTCGCTCGAGGATTTCCTGATCGGGTTCTGGGAAGGGTTCTTCCTGCCCAAGGACGCCAACAACCTGCTGACGATGGCCTGGACCTGGCAGAACGGCGACCTGAGCGCGAACGAGATCTATAACGGGGATTTCAAGGCCGCTCTGGGGGCGATCAAGGCCAAGGCCTATGTGATGCCCGGCCAGACCGATCTCTATTTCCCGCCCGAGGACAGCCAGATCGAGGTCGCCAACATGCCCAATGCGCAATACGTGCCGATCCCCTCGATCTGGGGGCATTTCGCGGGCGGTCCGGGCACCAATCCCGACGATGTCAAATTCGTCGATGACAAGCTCAAGGAGCTTCTCGCCTCCTGAGCACATCGAGACCCGCAACGGTTCGACCCCACGAAACAGGCAGCGATCCCGCTGCCTGTTTTCCGTTGTGCGCAGTCGCGTGGCTGTTGCCAACCTGATGACGGGCCACGCGATCACATCCCCGGCACCTTGCCCTGAACGCGCCTTCCAGACTGCCCGAAGTTGACGCCTGACAATGACGGCGCCGTTTGAGGCGCGCATTCTCCCCCGATGCACCGCCCCGCTTCATGACCCGCACCGAAGAAGGGAGTTCACCTTGGTTCCGCCTCATCTGCATGCCGCACCGACCGTCTCGCCGCGCGGCGGCGAGCCGGGCACCGCCCGGCCGATCTTTCGCCATGTCATGGCCTGTATCGACCATTCGGTCGATGCGCGGCGCGTCTTGCAGCAGGCCGCGACCATCGCCGAACTCTCGGGCGCGGAACTGACTGCGCTTCGCGTGCTGCCGACGGTCCGGGACGAACGCTATGCCGACCCCGTCGAATGGGAGCTGTCGCGGCGCGAGGAGAACGCCTATCTGCGCCGGGTGGCACGCGATCTCGACGCGCCCGAGACCATGAAGACGGCGATCATGACCGGCTGCCAGGCGGCGCGCTGCATCCTAGATGCGGCGCGAGAAAGCGGCGCGGATCTCGTGGTGCTCGGTGCGGGTGCGCGCGAGAACCCGAGGGGCTGGGGGCTCGGCGGCACCGCGCGCCATGTCGCCGAGGATTTCGACCGCTCCGTGCTCATCGTCCCGGAAGGCCCCTGGGAGACCCGCCCTGCCGACGCGCTCCCCCGGCGCATCCTGGTCCCTCTCGACGGCTCCGCCCGCGCCGAGGCCGCGCTGCGCATCGCCGCCGCCATCGCGCCCAAGCGTGCCGCAGAGCTGGTGCTGGTGCATGCCGTCCCGCAGATCGAGCTGCACACGGAAGGCCCCGAAGCCCCCGAGGATGAAGCCCTGCGCGATCGCCTGACCCGGCGCGCGGAACATATCGCGAAAACGCGGCTCGACCGTCTGCGGCGGCTCCTGCCGGCCGACACGATCCGCAGCCGCGTGCGCATGTTGAGCGGCGAGGAGCCGCGCCGGGCGCTCGCACGGACCCTTCTCGAGGAGGAGGGCGAGCTTGTCGTGCTGGCCGCGCGCGGAACCGGGAGCGATCCGGATCTGCCGATCGGGAGCACTGCGGATTACCTCCTGTCGCATGCGGTCTCGCCCGTGCTTCTGGTGCGCAGCGCGGAGCCGATGTCGCATCGGACCGCCGGATCCGCGCCCCGGCGGCGCCCGACCGTCCGGGGTGGCTCGTGACCGCCGAAGGCGAGAATCTGGTCACAAATCGGGTAGCAGGCGCCGCAGAAACCCTGCGCCATCACCATGGGGTCTGCGCCGCAATCCCGAAGCCCCTGCCGGTCTGGAGCCGGTTGAACGCGATCCCCGACTGGCTGGAGGAGGCCCGGCGCGCCTGTCGCAAACCGCCCGCCGAAGCCGCGAAGGCGGCGGAATGGCTTCTCGACAACGAATACCATGTGCGCCGCGCGGTGCGTCAGGTGCGCGCCGACATGCCCTGGGCCTTCTATCGCCGCCTTCCCAGTCTGGCCGCACCCGAATGCGAGGGGCTGCCGCGGGTCTTTCTCGCAGCGCGCGGCTATCTCGAGGCGACCCATGCCCAGCTCAGCCTCGACTCGGCGGTGCATTTCATGGAGGCCTATCAGGGGGAGGACGGGCTGACGATCGCCGAACTCTGGGCCTTTCCCGCCATGCTGCGGCTGGCGTGCCTTGAGGCGATCGTGCTGGCCTTTTGCGAACTGGTGCCCGCGCTCGAGCCCCCCTTTCCCCCCGCCGCCGGCGCACCGGGAGAGGCAGACCGCGACCCGACCGAGGCGATCTCGCGCGCCATCGTCGCGCTCGCGGCGATCTCGCGTATCGACTGGAAGGATTTCGTCGAGGCGACGAGCCATGTCGAGGCGATCTTGCGGAAGGCCCCAGATGGCTTGCACGCCCAGATGGATTTCGAGACCCGCGACATGTATCGCCGCGCGGTCGAGGCGCTCGCTCAGGGATCGGGGCGGTCCGAGCAACGGATCGCGCAAGACGTGATACGCATGGCGCAGACCCATTCGGGCGCTCCCCGCAAGATGCATAGCGGCTGGTGGCTCATCGGCGACGGCCGCGCCGAGATGGAGGCAATGACCGGCTTCCGTGCGCGCCCCTCCGAGGCGGTGCGCAGATGGGTGCTGGCCCATGCCGGGCTCGCCTATGCCGGATCGCTTCTCGGGTTCGGCGCGCTGGCGCTCGCCTTGCCGCTGGCCCTTGTCATTTTCTATCGCGCGGGCGTGGTGGAAATGCTGATCGCCTCCGTGCTCCTGATCGTCGCGGCCTCGATCCCCGCCGTGACCGTGACCAACTGGATCGTCACCCAGATCCTCCCGCCCCGGGTTCTCCCGAAGATGGATTACCGAGACGGCCTGCCCGCGCATATCCAGGGCGCGGTGATCATGCCGGTGATCCTGCGCAGCGCGCCGGAGGTGCCCGCGCTTCTCGAACAGCTCGAACGGCATTGGCTGACCAACCCCGATGCGCGGCTGCGCTATGCGCTCCTGAGCGATCTCGCGGATGCGCAAAGCGAAACCGCCCCCGAAGACGCGGCCATCGAGGAGGCGCTGGCCGCCGGTATCGTCACCCTCAACCGGCGCCATCATCCCGACGCGCCTTTCGTGCTCCTGCACCGCCGCCGCCGCTGGAACGAGACCGACCGGATCTGGATGGGTTGGGAGCGCAAGCGCGGCAAGATCGAGGAGTTCAACGAATTCCTCCATGGCGGCGCGGAGGAGGCCTTCCCGCTGCGCGAGGGCGATGTGGCGGGGCTGCGTGCGGCCCGCTTCGTCGTGACTCTCGATGCCGACACGATGGCACCGCCGGGATCGGTGGCGCGCCTCATCGGCACGCTCGCCCATCCCCTGAACCGGGCCGAATTCGACAAGCGGGGCGAGCGGGTGGTGGCGGGCTACAGTTTCATCCAGCCGCGCATCGAGATCTCGCCCGAAGCCGGAGGCGCGTCACTTTTCACCCGGCTCTATACCGGCGACACGGCGATCGACATCTACAGCCGCGCCGTGTCGGACGTGTATCAGGACCTCTTCGGCGAAGGGATCTTCACCGGCAAGGGCGCCTATGACGCGACCGCCTTCCGCCAGAGCCTGCGCGGCCGGGTGCCGGAAAACGCGCTGGTCAGCCATGACCTGTTCGAGGGGCTGCACGGGCGCGCCGCGCTCGCCTCCGACATCGTCTTCTACGAGGGCTTCCCAGCCCGTTACCCCGATTACGCGCTGCGCCTGCATCGCTGGATCCGCGGCGACTGGCAACTGCTGCCCTGGCTCGGACGCCACCCGCCCGGCCGCGAGGAGCGCAGGCTGCGCAATCCCCTCTCCGCGCTCGATCGCTGGAAGATCCTCGACAACCTGCGCCGCAGCCTGATCCCGCCCGCGCTGGTTCTGCTGGCGCTCGCGGGCTGGCTGATCGTGCCGCGCGCCGCCCCGCTCTGGACGCTGCTGGTGCTGGCCGCGCCGGGGACCTATCTGGTCACGAACGTCGTCTCGGGCATCGCCCACGGACGCCGCCGCGGCGCGGTGCAGGAACGATGGCGCCAGTTTCTCGATCATTCCGGACGCTGGGCGCTCGAGGTCGTGTTCATGGCGAATGAGGCCATCCTCGCGCTCGACGCGATCGCCCGCGCCCTGTGGCGTCTCACCGTGTCGCGCCGGCGGATGCTGGAATGGGTCACCGCCGCCCATGTGGCAGAAGCGGGGGCTGCCACCCGCGCCCGGTTCTGGACCGAGATGGCAGGCGCGCCGGCGTTGGCCGTGGCGATCGGCGGGTTGCTGGCCTGGCTCGCCCCCGGCGCCCTGCCCGGCGCCCTGCCCCTGCTGATGCTATGGATCGCCTCGCCGGAAATCGCGCGGCTCATCGGACGCCCCCGCGAGCGGCCCTCGGAGGCGCTGGCGGAGAAGGACCGGACCTGGCTGCGCCACCTCGCCCGGCGCACCTGGCTCTATTTCGAGACCTTCGCGGGCCCGGAGGACAACTGGCTGCCGCCCGACAATTACCAGACCGAGCCGCATGAAGAGGTCGCCCACCGGTCTTCGCCCACCAATGTCGGGATGCAGTTTCTCTCCACCCTGGTCGCGCTGGATCTCGGCCATACGGGGCTGCGCGATTTCTCGGTGCGCAGCGCGCATGCGCTCGGTGCGCTGGACCGGATCGAACGCCATCGCGGCCATGTCGTGAACTGGTTCGACACCCGCACGCTGGAATCGCTCGCGCCGCGCTACGTCTCGACGGTCGATAGCGGCAACCTCGCGGTGGCGCTGGTGACCCTTCGCGAAGGGCTGATCGAGGCGGCGGACGGGCCGGCTCTCTCGCCCGCGCTCTGGGACGGTCTCGTCGACACGCTGGGTCTCTTGGGCGACGCGCTCGAAAGCCTGCCCGGATCCCGGGCGGGCGCGCTGCCGGATCAGGTCGAGGGCATGATCGAAACCGCTCGCCACGTCCGCAACCGACCGTTGGACTGGGCGCGCACCGTTCGCCGGATGCGCCGGGAGGAACTGCGCGCACTTTCCGAGGCCATGCCGGAAGCGCTCGAGGGCGCACCGGACGAGACGGTGAGCGAGGCCCATCTCTGGCTCGAACGCAGCATCCACCACGCCGACAGCCTCATCCGCGATCTCGATGCGCTCTGCCCGTGGCTGACGATCGGTGAGGACGACGAACTGGCGGCCGAAATCGCGGCGCGCTGGCCGCCCGATACCCGGCTCGATCAGCTCGATGGGGTCCTGCGGGACGTCCGGGCGCGGCTTGAGGACGCGGGCGCGGAGAGCCCTGCACGCGACGCGCTCCTCGAAGCGGTCGCGCGGGGCAGCGCGGCCCAGTCCGCGCTCCGCGACAGCCTGCGCGAGAGCGCCGGAAAGGCCAGTGCCTTCGCAACCGAAATGGATTTCAGCTTCCTCTACGACCGCGAGAGCCGGACCTTCTTCATCGGCTACAATCTCAGCTTCGACCGGATGGATCTGCATCGCTATGACCTGCTCGCCTCCGAGGCGCGGCTGGCCAGCTATTTCGCCATCGCCAAGGGCGACGTTCGGGCCGAGCACTGGTTCCATCTCGGCAGGCCGCTGTCGCGCTCCTCGGGGACACTCATCATCCTGTCCTGGAACGGGTCGATGTTCGAATATCTGATGCCGGCGCTCCTGATCCGCAGCGCGCCCGGCCAGCTCGTCGGACAGAGCGAGGCCGGCGCGGTGGAGGTCCAGATCCGCTACGGCCGCCGGCTGGGCCTGCCCTGGGGCGTATCGGAGGCCGCCTTCGCCACACGGGACGCCGCGCTGCGCTACCAGTACCGCGCATTCGGCATCGTGGGTCTGGGCATGAAACAGGGACTCGCCGAGGATTACGTCGTCGCGCCTTATGCCAGCGCGCTCGCGCTCGCGACGCGGCCGCGCGCGGCGATCGACAATCTGCGGCGGCTCGAGGGGATGGGGTTGCGCGAGCGCTTCGGCTTCTACGATTCCGTCGATTTCACCCCCTCGCGCCGCGACGACCCGCCCGGCTACACGCCGGTGCATGTCTTCATGGCCCATCACCAGGGCATGCTGCTCTCGGCGCTCGGCAATGCGCTTTGCGACGATATCCTCGTGCAACGCTTCAATCGCGACCGGCGTATCTCCGCGATCGACCTGCTGCTTCACGAACGGGTGCCGTGGGAATACGTGCCCGAGCCGCTGCCCGACGAAGGGGCCGAGACCGCCGTGCAGGAGCGCCGCGAGATCCCCGTTCTGCACGGGTGGCCCGCCTCCGAGACGGCGGAGCACCAATGCCACGGTTTCGGCAACGGCCGGCTCTCGGCCTGGCTCTCCGAGGCGGGCGGCGCAACGCTGTGGTGGCATGGACAGTCGCTCACCCGCTGGGCCGCCGATCCGCTGCGCGACGAAAGTTCGGCGCGTCTGCTCCTGCACGACGTCTCGGATGGCGAGGTCTGGGATTTCCGGCGTCGTCCGGATCGCTGGGTGGACGTGATGTTCCATGCCGAGAAGGCCAGCTTCCACCTCCAGCATCACGACATCGCCGCCACCCAGGAAATCACCATCGCCGCTGCGGACGATATCGAGATCCGCCGCGTCACGCTGGTCAACAATGGCGACGATACCCGCGAAATCGAAGTGACGAGCTATGCCGAGCCGGTGCTGTCCGCGCATGCGGCGGATGAGCGTCACCCGCTCTTCAGCAAGCTTTTCCTGCATAGCGAAACGGTCCCGCGGCTGAACGGGTTGCTCTTCACCCGCAGGCCCCGCCGCCCCGGCGACGCGCCCCCCGTGATGCTGCACCGGCTGCTTGCCGAGGATGCAGCGGTCGCATTCGCGGGCACCGAGAGCGACCGCCGCACCTTCCTCGGCCGTCACGGCAGCCTGACCGACCCCGCGGTTCTCGCGCGCGCCCTGAGCGGAACCGAGGGCTGGACCCTCGACCCTGTCGCTGTGCTCCGGGCGCGGGTGCGGCTCGCCCCCGGTGAACGCGCGAAACTGGCATTCCTCACGATTGCGGCGGGTTCTCGGGAAACCGCATTCGAGCTGGCTGATCGCTATTCCAGCGATGCGGCGCTCGACTGGGCCTTCGAGGACGCGATGCGCAGCGCCGCCATCGACGCGGACCGAGCGGGCACGACTCAGCCGCTCCTGATCGACGCGCAGCGGCTCGCCGGGCCGCTCCTCGCGCCTGCGATCCGGCCGCCGGCGGCGCTCGACGCTCCGCTGCCCGGCCAGCCCGATCTCTGGGGGCTCGGCCTCTCGGGCGACCTTCCCATCGTGCTGGTCCGGATCGCGGATGCGGATCATACCGATCTGCTGCCCTCCGCGGTGCGGGTCCAGCGCTGGTGGCGCCGCCACGGGCTGCGGACCGATCTCGTGGTGCTCGGCACGACCGCGTCGAGCTACGAGGCCCCGATCGCGTCCCGGCTGGCCGAGGTTCTCCGCGATGCGGGGCTCGCCGAAAGCCTCGGCGGCGATGGCGGCATTCATCTGCTCAGCGCGGACCGCCTGACACCGGCGCAGATGCGCGCGCTCGAAGGGCTGGCGGCACTGACCCTCGACGGTGCGGCGGCGACCCTCTCGCAGGCCCTTGCCCCGGAACCGGAGGTGCCCCCGAAACCGCCCTTCTTCGCGCCCGGCGGGGCGGCCGGGCCGGAAACCGCGCCCCCGCTGGAACGTCCGAGCGATCTCGGCTTCGACAACGGGTTGGGCGGCTTCTCGGAGGAAGGCCGCGACTACCTCATCCACCTCGATCCCGGCCGCACCACCCCCGCACCCTGGTGCAACATCCTGGCCAATGACAGCTTCGGCACCCTCGTCTCCGAGGCGGGGCTCGGCTTCACCTGGAACCTCAACAGCGGCGAATTCCGCCTCACCCCCTGGTTCAACGATCCGGTCACGGACGCACAGGGCGAGGCGCTCTATCTGCGCGACGAGGAAACGGCGGAGATCTGGACCGTGAGCCCGCTCCCCGCCGGCAAGGGCGGCAGCGTCCAGACGACCCATGGCGCGGGGGAGACGGGTTGGGCCCGGAACGATCGCGGCTTGCGTCAGCGCATGAGCGTCTGCGTGCCGCCGGACGCGCCGGTGAAGCTCGTGACGCTTCATCTGGCCAACACCACCGATCGGCCGCGCCGGATCACCGCGACCTATTATGCCGAATGGCAACTCGGCGCACTTGCGAGCGTGACGCGCCCGCATGTGATCTGCGGCTACCATGCGAGCGCCCGGGCGCTCACCGCGCGCAATGGCTGGTCGCTGGAATTCGCCGGACGCATCGCCTTTCTCGCCGCGAGCCGCCCCGCCCACAGCCTGAGCTGCGACCGCGACGCCTTTCTCGGACGCGGGGGAACGGCCCGCCCGGAAGGCCTGCAGCGCTGGAACCTCGGCGGCAGGCTCGAGGCGGTGCGCGATGCCTGCGCCGCCTATCAGGTTCATCTCGATCTTGCCCCGGGCGCGAGCGAGGAGGTCACCTTCGTTCTCGGCGCCGCGGGCGATGGTGCGGAACTGGAACGGCTCGTCGCGGACCATACGCGGCCCGAGGGCGTCGCCGCCGCCCTGACGCAGACACGCGACGCATGGGACCACCGGCTCGGCGCGGTCCGGGTGGAGACGCCCGACCCCGCCTTCGACCTGATGATCAATCGCTGGCTCCCCTACCAGACCCTCGCCTCACGGATATTGGCGCGGGCGGGGTTCCATCAGGCGGGGGGCGGTATCGGGTTCCGCGACCAGCTTCAGGACATGATGGCGCTGCTGGTCTCCGATCCGGCGCGGGTGCGCGCCCATATCCTCGCCTGCGCCGCGCACCAGTTCGAGGAAGGCGACGTTCTGCATTGGTGGCATCTGCCGGGCGAACGCGGCGTGCGCACGCGCTGCTCGGATGACATGATGTGGCTGGTCTATGCCACCCACCGCTATGTCGCGGCCACCGGCGACGACACGATCCTGTCCGAGACGATCCCCTTCCTCACTGCCCCGCCGCTCGCCGAGGACGAGGAGGACCGATACGCCGCCTTCGAGACCGGCGCCGACCCCGCCACCCTGCTCGAGCATTGCGCGCGGGCGATGGAACGCGGGGCAAGCGCGGGGGCGCATGGTCTGCCCCTCATCGGCAGCGGCGACTGGAATGACGGGATGGACCGCGTCGGCATTCACGGGCGCGGCGAAAGCGTCTGGCTCGCCTGGTTCGCCGCCCTGTGCGCCGACGCCTATGCCGATCTCGCCGACCGCGCTGGCCGGGACCGTCAGGCACAATACTGGCGCAGGCGCGCGGGCGAGCTTCGGCGCGCGGCGGAAACCTCGGCCTGGGACGGGGCGTGGTACATGCGCGCCTTCGACGATGACGGGGATCCCTGGGGCTCGAAGGCGAATGAGGAATGCCGGATCGACAGCATCGCGCAATCCTGGTCGGTCCTCGGGAGGTCCCATGACGGCTCCCGCGCCGCCCAGGCCGTCCACTCGGCCGCGGAGCGCCTGATCGACCGCGATCTGCGCCTCGTCCGGCTGCTGACGCCGCCCTTCGACCGGACCCCGCGCGACCCCGGCTATATCCGCGCCTACCCGCCCGGCGTGCGCGAAAACGGCGGCCAGTACACCCATGCCGCGACCTGGCTCGGGCTCGCCTTCGCCCGGCTCGGCGACGGCGATGCGGCGCGCGAGATCTTCGATCTGATCAACCCCCTGCGTCGCACCGAGACGATGGCGCAGGTCGAGGCCTATCGCGGCGAGCCCTATGTGATGCCGGCCGATGTCGGAGGCGCTCCCCCCTTCGGCGGTCGCGCGGGCTGGACCTGGTATACCGGTGCGGCCGGTTGGGCCTGGCGCCTCGGTGTCGAAGGCATTCTCGGGCTGGAACTCTCGGGCGGCAAGCTGCGCATCGCCCCCTGTCTGCCCCGCGACTGGTACGGATACCGCGCAACCGTCCGGGGCCCCGCCGGAAGCCTCGGCATCGAAGTGGTGGCCGTTGACGAAGAACGCCCCGCCGAACCCTCGCGCGCGCCTGCGCAGGAGGTCGCGCCCGGAAGCCTCGTGGACTTCCCGATAGACGGGTCGGTCCGCGAGCTGCGCATGCACATTCCCCGCGCGCGCGGTACGGAGGATGTCAGTCCCGACCAGAGCCCGACCGATCCACCCGGTCGCACCGAGACCCCCTGAGCGCGAACGCGCGCGCCCTGTCGATCCCCCCGCAAGGGCCGACCGGCCAAACCTGAAAAACTGGGATCTGAGCGCTAGATTGGTGACGGATGAGGACGAGCGCAGAGCCAGAGGCCAGGATGACCGGAGAACTCGACGACCGCGCGCGGCAGGTGCTGGTGAGCCGGTTGCTGGACCGGCACGGGCGCAGCTATGCCGAGGAGATCGGGCTCGATCTGACGAACGAGACCGCCTGGTTCGGCTGGCTCTGCGCCGCGCTCCTGATGAGCGCGCGCATTTCTGCCGAAGTCGCGACGCGCGCGGCGCAGGCCCTGATCGAGGCCGGGCTGGACACGCCCGGAGCGATGGCGCGCAGCAGCTGGTCGGCGCGGGTCGCGCTCCTCGATCGCGCCGGATATGTGCGCTATGACGAGCGTACCGCGCGGATGCTGGGCGAGATGGCCCGGCGCGTCCTCGACCTGTACGGCGGCACGCTCGGTTTCTTGCGCGAAACGGCGCGCCACGATCCCGCCGAGGAGCGACGGCTGCTTCTGGAATTCAAGGGCATCGGCCCGGTCGGGGCGGATATCTTCCTGCGCGAGATGCAGCTCGCCTGGCCCGAGATCTATCCCTTCGCGGATGCGCGGGCGCGCAAGGCCGCCGCCCGGCTCGGCCTGCCCGACAAGGTCGGGGATCTGGCCGGTCTGGTGCCCCGCGCCGAGTTCCCGCGCCTGCTCGCAGCGCTGGTGCGCGTCGATCTCGCCCACGAAACCGAGCGGCTCCGCCTCGACCTCGACAGCTAGCGCGGGACAATGCGCCCCATATGACACTCTTGCCCGAAGCCGGGGGCGGTCAGCTTTGGTATTCGCATTTCGACCGCGTCCTCGATCTGGCCACGGGTGCCCACTGACGCTGCCATCCAAGGCCGCCTTCTAGAGCGATATATTGTTTATCTTCCGCTCCTTACGACTCTTCTTTAATACACAACATTAAGTCCAGAGGCGACGCGGGACCGACGTCCAAGCTATGCGCCCAGGATTACCGCCCCCGCATCGTCGATCGGCGCGGCATGATCTGGAAGCCCAGGTCGACGACCTTCCCGGCCTCGGGCACGTCGCCGGCCAGCGCATCGAGGATGAGCTGCACCGCGCCCTCGCCCATCTCGCGGCGGAAGGTGCGCACCGAGGTGATCGGCGGCTCGGCGGCGCCCATCATCTCCATGTCGTTGAAGCCGCAGATCCCCAGCTCATCGGGGATCCGCAGGTTGCGCCGCTGCGCCTCGAACATCGCACCAAGCGCGATATCGTCATTGATGCAGAAAATCGCGTCGGTCTCGGGCGCGACGCCGAGCAGTTCCGCCAGCAGATGCCCGCCCAGCGTCACCGAGGACGGCCGCGTCGTCGTATGCACCCGCCGTCCCTCGTCGATCCCGCGCGCTCTCAGCTCGTCGCGAAACCCGTGCAGGCGGCGCTGCGTACGCGGATCCATCCGCGCACCGAGAAAGCCGGGGTTGCGATAGCCCTGTTCGATCAGATGCGCGGTCGCCGCCCGCGCGGCGTCGTAATGCGAAAATCCGATCATCAGGTCATGCGGCGCGGGGCCCGTCTCCATGACCTGGACCACCGGGCAGCCCGCATCGGCCAGCAGGGCCTGCGCCGCATCGGTCTGGTCGATCCCGGTCACGATCATCCCGGCGGGGCGCTGGCGCAAGAAGAGCCGGATGAGATTTTCCTCCGACAGGGGCGCATAGCGCGAGTAACCGAGCTGGACCGAATAGCGCGTGCCCTCCACTGCCGAATAGATCCCGTCCATCACCGCCGCGAACACATTGTTCGAGATCGAGGGCAGGATCACCGCGATCACGTCCGACCGTGTCGAGGCGAGCGCGCGCGCTGCCGGATCGGGCAGGTAGCCCAACGATTCGATGGCCGCCGCGATCTTCGACTTGAGCGCCTCCGAAACCACCTCGGGATTGCGCAGTGCACGAGAGACAGTGGCAACGCTTACACCCACTTCCTGCGCCACATCGCGCATCGTCACCGGCTTATTTTCTTTATTTTTATTCATATTTCTTCAGCGCACCTTTTTGCAGCCTCTCGATCGCGTGTTGACGAATGTAACCGCTTACATTACCCCTCACCGAAGAAACACGGCGAGGCCCGGCAAGGCAAGATGGCAGATTTATCCACCCTCGGCATAGCCCCCATTCTGGTGATGGGCGTCTGCGGCACCGGCAAGACGACGATCGCGCGACGCACCGCGCAGGCGATGGGTGCGGCCTTTCTCGATGCCGACGATTTCCACCCGCCCGAGAACGTGGCGCGGATGGCGGCGGGCCTGCCGCTCGACGACTCGATGCGCTGGCAGTGGCTCGACCGGGTGGCCGAGGCGGTGGCCGAGACGACCCGGCGCGAGGGGGCGCAGGTGGTGCTGGCCTGTTCTGCGCTCAAGCGCACCTATCGCGACCGGCTGCGCGCGCGGCTGGGCCCGATCCATGTCGCCCATCTTTCCGGCCCGCCCGCGTTGATCGCCGAGCGGATGACCGCGCGGCCGGGTCATTTCATGCCCGTGGGCCTGCTCGACAGCCAGCTGGCCGATCTCGAACCGCCGGGACAGGAGGAAGACGCTCTGATCTGCGACATCTCGCGCCCACCCGAGGCGCTCTGTGCGCAGATCCGAGCCAAATGGGGCCCGGCCCTGCAAGAGTGAAATCGTCGAAAACTGGAGGAGACCATGACGAAACACATCCGCTACACCGCCATCGCGGCGCTCGCCTCGCTGTCGCTCGCAGGCGCGGCGCATGCCGAAACCCACAAGTACAAGTTCCAGTCCTCGGACCCCGCGGGCAATCCGAACTTCGTGCTGCAGCAGAACTGGGCCAAGGACCTCGCCAAGCGCACCGACAACCAGATCCAGATCGAGATGATGCCGGTGGGCTCGGTCGTCGAGCATAACGAGACCCTCGACGCGACCGGCGCAGGCATCATCGACGGGATCGTCACCGACATTTCCTATTTCGCGGGCAAGGATCCGGCCTTTTCGCTGCTGGGCAACCCGGTCGGGGCCTGGTCGAGCACCGATCAGCTGCTCGATTTCATGAACAATGGCGGCGGCCAGCAGCTCGGCAACGACCTCTTCGAGCCCTATGGCGTGCATTATGTCGGCTCGACCACGACGGGGCTTGAATCGCTCGTCTCGAAAGTGCCGCTCGACGGGGTGGCCGATCTCAAGGGTCTGAAGATGCGCGCCCCCGAAGGGCTGGTGCAGGATGTCTTCGCCGCCGCGGGCGCCGCGCCGGTGAACCTGCCCGGCTCCGAGGTCTATACCGCGCTCGACAAGGGCGTGATCGACGCGGCCGACTACACCGTGTTCTCGACCAACCAGGCGCAGGGCCTCAACGACATCGCGCCGAACCCGGTCTATCCGGGCTTCCACTCGATGCCGCTCGTGGGGATCGCGATGAACAAGAAGGAGTGGGACGGCCTCTCGCCCAATCTGCAGAAGGCCTTCGAGGACTCGGTCAAGCAGTTCGCGACGACCGAGGTCAACGATCTCGCCGCGGCCGACAAGAAGGCGGTGGCCGAGGCCGAAGCGGGCGGCAAGATCCATATCCACGACTGGTCGGCCGAGGAGCGCGCCAAGTTCCGCCGTATCGCGATCACCCAATGGGAGAAGGTGGCGAAGAAATCCGAGAAGGCCCAGCATGTCTATGACGTCCTGACCGCCTATCTCAAAGAGAAGAACCTGCTCTGAGCAGCTTCTCCATGCGGGGTCGCCAGGTGCGGCCCCGCTCCTTTTTCCCGTAGATCCGACAGCAACGGCGAAGTCATGACCCAGCCCGATCCGACCGAGGGCGCCCCGCACGCGCCTGAACCCACCCAAATCGAACCCGAACATGGCGCAATCTCCGAGACCGGCCTTCTTGGCCGGTGGATCGACAGGACGGGGCTCGTCTTCGCGATCGGGATCGTCGCCTCGGCGCTGATCCTGCTCAACGAGGTCGTGCTGCGCTACGGCTTCAACAGCCCGACGATCTGGGCCCATGAAACCACGATCTTCCTCTGCGCGATGGCCTTCGTCTATGGTGGGCTCTATTGCGTGGTGCGCAACAGCCATATCCGCGTGGTGCTGATCTACGACATGATCACCGGCCGCGCGAAACGCGTGCTCGACGCGGTGATCTCGCTGATCTGCCTCTTCGCGGCCGCCTTCTTCGCCTGGGCCGCCTACGGGATGGTTATGAAGGCCGTCTTCCGCCCCGGCGGCGAGATCCATTTCGAGACCTCGGGCAGCGCCTGGGACCCGCCCTTCCCCGCCTGGCTCAAGATCTTCCTCTTCGTCGTGCTGTGCCTGATGGTGGTGCAGTTCGTGATCATGGCGGTGAACTACCTGCGGGGCGCGCTGCGCAAAGAGGCCGGCGAATGATCGAGCACCTGCTGCATTTCGACCTCTCCGCGCTCGGGATCGGCTATGGCACGCTTTTGCTCTTCGTGCTGCTGATCGCGCTTCTGCTCACCGGGATCCCGCTCGCCTTCGTGACCCTGCTCGTCGCGCTGATCTTCGCGCTCGGCTGGTTCGGGCCTATGGCGGTGCCGCTGATCACCAGCCGCGTCTACTCCTTCGTCTCCAGCTTCGTCTTCGTCTCGGTGCCGATGTTCGTGATGATGGCGGCGCTGCTCGACCGATCCGGGATCGCGCGAGATCTGTTCGAGGCGATGAAGCTCGTGGGTGGGCGGATGCGCGGCGCGGTGGCGGTCCAGACGATCTTCGTCTCGGTCATCCTGGCTGCGATGTCGGGCATCATCGGCGGCGAGATCGTGCTCCTGGGGCTCCTCGCCTTGCCGCAGATGATCCGTCAGGGCTATGACCGCAAGCTCGCGATCGGGGTGATCTGCGCGGGCGGCTCGCTCGGCACGATGGTGCCGCCCTCGATCGTTCTCATCATCTACGGGCTGACCGCGAATGTCTCGATCGGCGATCTCTTCACCTCGGCCTTCATTCCGGGCTTCATGCTCGCGGGGTTCTACGTCCTCTTCGTGATCGTGCGGGTCAAGCTGAACCCCGGTCTCGCCCCGATGCCCGAGCCCGACGACCGCCCCTGGTCGGAGAAGATCAAGCTCCTGAAGGGCCTCGTGCTTCCGGTCCTGGTGATCGGCTTCGTGCTCGGCTCGATCTATGGCGGGATCGCATCCGTCACCGAGGCCTCGGCGCTCGGCGTGGCGGGGGTGATGCTCTCGACGCTCATCCGCGGAGAGCTGACGCTCTCGATGCTCAAGGGCGCGGCGCTGCAGACACTCTCCACCTGCGGCATGATCGTGTGGATCGGGATCGGCGCCTCGGCGCTGGTGGGCGTGTTCAACCTGATGGGCGGGATCGATTTCGTCTCGGCGCTGCTCAAGGGCGTCTCGGATACGCCGATCGTGGTGATCCTGACGATGATGGCGATCCTGTTCTTCCTCGGCATGTTCCTCGACTGGGTCGGGATCGCCTTGCTGACGATGCCGATCTTCGTGCCGATCGTGAAGGATCTGGGCTACGACCCGGTCTGGTTCGGCGTGGTCTTCGCGATGAACATGCAGGTGAGCTTCCTCTCGCCGCCCTTCGGGCCCGCTGCCTTCTACCTGAAATCGGTCGCGCCGAAGGACATCACGCTGGGCGAGATCTTCCGCTCGCTCCTGCCCTTCATCGCGATCCAGATCTTCGCGGTCGGGCTGCTGGTGGCCTTCCCCGCGATCACCGGCCACTGAGGGACGAGCCGTAACGACACGATCCCGGCCGAGCGGTGCTTCGGCCGGGATTTCTTGTTTCTTCGGCGGCTCAGCCCGTCTGCTTCGCGGCCAGCGCCGCCTCGCGCATCGCCGAAAGCGACTGGCGGGGCGTGAGCGCTTCGGGCGAGATCGCGAGGTCGAGCACCGCGCCGGTCTCCGAGGCCAGCGCCCGCTCGAAGGCAGCGGCGAAATCTTCGGTCGTCTCGACGCGTTCGGCATGGAACCCGTAGGCCCGCCCGAGCGCCGCGAAATCGGGGTTGCCCGCCATCGTCGTGCCCGAGACGCGGGTCGGGTAATTGCGCTCCTGATGGGCGCGGATCGTGCCGTAGATGCCGTTATCGAGGATCAGGATGATCGGCTGCGCACCCGCCTGCGCGGCCGTGGCCAGTTCCTGGCAGGTCATCTGGAAATCGCCGTCGCCCGCGAAACAGACCACCGTCTTCTCTGGCTGCGCCACCTTGGCCGCGACGGCGGCGGGCACGCCGTAGCCCATCGCGCCCGATTGCGGCGCGAGCAGCCGCGCCTCGGGGCCGAAGCGGAAGAACCGCCCCGACCAGACCGCGAAATTGCCCGCACCGTTGGTCAAGATCATGTCCTCGGGCAAACGCTCGCGCAGATGGGCGCAGACCTTGCCCATATCGACCGGCGAGGGCAGATCGGGCAGGTCGAACCCGGCCTCGTAGGCCGCGCGGCCCTCGGCGCGCCATTTTGCCCAGTCGCCCGTCACGGGTTCCAGCGCCCCAAGCGCCTCGGCAAAGGCATTGGGCCCGGCATGGATGCCCAGTTCCGGGCGGTAGATCTTGCCGATTTCCAGATCCGAGCCGTGAACATGGATCAGCCGCTGCGCGGGCTGCGGCACGTCAAGCAGGGTGTAGCCGTCGGTGGAGTTCTCGCCGAAGCGGTTGTTGATCGCGAGGATCACGTCGGCTTCGCGGATCAGGCGCTTCACATGGGGCATCATCCCGACGCCCGCCTCGCCGCAGAACGAAGGCGAGCGGTTGTCGAACTGGTCCTGGTAGCGAAAGACCGAGACGACCGGGATATCGGAGGCTTCGGCAAAGCGCTGGATCGGCGCGGTGCCCGGCCCTTTCCAGTTGCACCCGCCATAGAGGATTAGCGGGCGCGCCGCGCCTGCGAGCATCTCGCGCAGGCGCGCCATCGCGTCCGGGTCGGGGCGCGGTTCGGTGATCGCGGCGGGGGCGCTCAGGGGCGCGACGTCGGTCGTCGCGGTCAGCATGTCCTCGGGCAGCGCGACCACGACCGGGCCGGGACGCCCCGTCACCGCCATCGTCCAGGCGCGCGAGAGGATCTCGGGGATCCGCTCGACCCGGTCGATCTCGACCGCCCATTTCGCCATCGTGCCGAAGACGGCCCGGTAGTCGATCTCCTGAAACGCCTCGCGGCCCTTCATGTCGGTGCCGACGTGCCCCACGAACAGGATCATCGGCGCGGAATCCTGCATCGCGGTATGCACCCCGATCGAGGCATTGGTCGCGCCGGGCCCGCGGGTCACCATGCAGATGCCGGGCTGGCCGGTCAGCTTGCCATAGGCGGCGGCCATGAAGCTCGCGCCGCCTTCCTGACGGCAGAGCACGAAATCCAGGACCCCTTGCGTGTCATGCAGCGCGTCGAGCACCGCGAGGTAGCTTTCCCCCGGCACCCCGAAGGCGTTGCGCGCGCCCAGCCCCACAAGGCTATCGACCAGCAATTCTCCACCGTTTCGCATCTCTCTCCCCTTCGCCCGTTGCCCGTTGCCCGCTGCGGATCGCCGGCGGCTGCGCTTCTCGCAAACGCCTAGCACAGGGCGCCCGGCAAGAGCGACCCCGAGATCGCATCCGTCGCAGGACACCCCCGAGTGCAAGCGGATCGGGCGCGGGCACGGAACGGGACTATCCGCACGACCCGCGCCAGCGACCGAGGTCGCGGGGTCGCGGAGCGCCCGGTTCAGATCTTTTCCGCCAGGAACTTCGCGGCGAGATCGGGCGTGGCGATGCGCGGATACTCGGCCTCGGAGATGGCGACGCCGAAGCGGGAATTGAGCGCGATCACCAGATTGAGGATATCCATCGAGTCGAGCTCGAGATCGTCCTGGAGGTGATCGGAACCCCGAACGGTTGCGGGGTCGATATCAGGGGCCACGCGGACGAGTTCCTCGATATAGGCGCGGCGGATGTCGTCTTCGGTCATAGGGCCTCCGGCATTTGCAGCTTCGCGTCGAGCGCGGTCAGGAATTTCGATCCGAGCCGCCCATCGCTGACGCGGTGATCGGCGGCGAGCGTGAAGGTGACGGCGCGCGCGGCGATCACCGCGCCGTCGCGCACCAGCGCCCTTTCGCCGGGGGCGCCCGCGGTCACCAGCGCGACCTGCGGCGGCACGATGATCCCCGCCATCGCCTCCACCCCGCTCTCGCCGAGCCCGGAGAAGGTGAGTGTCGCCATGCTCATTTCCGAGCTCTTGAGCCGTCCCGCGCGGGCGCGCATCGTCAGATCGCGCATCGCCGCCATCAGATCGGGCAGGCTCAGCGTGTCGGCATCGAGGATCGCAGGCGCCACCAGCCCGCCGCCGCGCAGCGCGATCGCGAGCCCCAGATGCACCGCGGATGCGGGCTCGAACCCCTGTGCACCGAAATATCCGTTCACCGAGCGCTCCTCGCGCGCGGCCAGCGCGACCGCCTTGACCAGAAGCGCCCCCATCAGCAGGCGCTCCTCCGGCGGGCGATCGGCATTGGCCTGTGCGAGCCAGTCGCTTGCCGCGCTCAGATCGACCGTATGCGTGATGTAGTAATGCGGGATCTCGCGTTTCGAGCGCGCCATCGCGGCGGCGATCGCCTTGCGCATCTCGGCGAGGAACGCGCCGCGATCGGGTGCGCGCGGCGCTTGCGCCCCGGCCGCCGCCTCGACATCGGCCAGCACCACCGCCCCGTCCGGACCGCTGCCCTCAAGCGTTTCGAGGGCGATCCCCAGTTCGGCGGCTTTCGCCTTCGCCGCCGGCGAGGCCGCGATGCCCGCGGGCGTCACAGGCGGCGCGGGCGGGGGCGCGCGCGGCACCTCCGGCGCGGCCTCCTCGGCCTTCACCGGTGGCACTGCTTCCGGCGCAGCTTCCGGGGGTGGTGCGGGCGCCACGGGCACCGCCTCTCCCGGCGCTCGGATCTGCGCCATCGGCGCGCCCACCGGCAGCGTCTGCCCGAGATCGGCCAGCAGCGTGTCGACCGTGCCGTCCTCGAAGACCTCGATCTCGATGGCGCCCTTCTGGGTCTCGACCACCGCGATCACGTCGCCGCGCTTGACCCGGTCGCCGGGCTTGACCAGCCATTCGACCAGTTTTCCGGCCTCCATGTCGGCCCCGAGCGATGGCATCGTGAACTCGGCCATCCCCGCTCACCCCTTCCCCAGCGCCGCTTTCGCGGCAGCGACGATCGCGGGAACCTCGGGCAGAGAGGCGTCCTCGAGATGTTTGGGATAGGGGATCGGCACCTCGGCCGAGCAGACCCGCCCCACCGGCGCATCGAGATGCCAGAACGCCTGTTCGCCGATCCGCGCCGCGATCTCGGCCGAGAGCGAGCCCGAACGCCATCCCTCGTCGACGATCACCGCCCGACGCGTGCGCGCAAGCGAGCCCATGATCGTCGCATCGTCGAGCGGGCGCAGCGTGCGCAGGTCGATCACCTCCGCCTCGATCCCCTGCCCCGCCAGTTCCTCGGCCGCCTCCAGCGTCTTGAACAGCGACCCGCCATAGGTGATCAGCGTGATGTCGGAGCCCGGCCTGCGGATCGCAGCCTTGTCGATCTCGACCGGCCCGGCATTGGCGGCGATCTGGCCGGTCATGTTGTAGAGCATGACATTCTCGAAGATCAGCACCGGATCGGGGTCCTCGAGCGCGGTCCAGAGCATCCCGCGCGCATCCTCGAGCGTGGCGGGCGCCAGCACCCTCAACCCCGGGATATGCGCATACCACCCTTCGAGCGAATGGGAATGCTGGGCGGCGAGCTGCTTGCCCGCGCCGGTCGCGAGCCGGATCACCACGGGCGCGCCGAACTGCCCGCCCGACATGTGCCGAAGCGTGGCTGCGGTGTTCATGATCTGATCGAGCGCAAGCAGCGAGAAATTCACCGTCATCACCTCGACGATGGGCCGCAATCCCGCCGCGGCCGCCCCGATCCCGGCCCCGGTGAAGCCCGACTCGGAGAGCGGCGTGTCGCGGATGCGATCCTCGCCGAATTCCTCCATCAGTCCCTTGGACACGGCGTAACAGCCGCCGTAAGCGCCCACATCCTCGCCCATCAGGAACACCCGCTCGTCGCGCGTCATCGCCTCGCGGATCGCCTGCTTGACCGCTTCGCGATAGGTCATCTCCACGGTCTCGGCGCCCGGTTCGGGTGCTACGGGCGGTTCGGGGCGCAGATCCGCCATCACGTGGCGGGTGAGCGTCTCGAGCGGCTCCCACGCGCTCGTCTCGGCAAACTCGACCGCCGCCGCGATCTCGGCATCCACGTCCGCCTCGATCTTCGCCACCTCGTCGGAATGGATCAGACCGGCCTCGGAGAGCCAGGACTGGAAGCGCAGGATCGGCCCCTTCGCCCGCCAACGCTCGACCTCCTCCTTGTCGCGGTAGAGCTGGGCGTCGAACATGGAATGGGCGCGGAAGCGATAGGTCAGGCATTCGAGGAAATAGGGTTTGCCGGTCTCGCGGATCGCGGCGATCGCGCGGCGCGCCGCCGCTTCCACCGCGACCACGTCCATGCCGTCCACCTGCTCGGTCTCGACACCGTAGCTCGCGGCCTTGCGGTGGATATCGGTCTCGGCCTCGGTCCGGTCGAGCGCGGAGCCCATCGCGTAGCCGTTGTTCTCGCACACGAAGAGCACCGGGAGCGACCACAGCTCGGCGAGGTTCATCGACTCGTGGAACTCCCCCTCCGCCACCGCGCCTTCGCCGAAGAAACAGGCGGTCACGTTGTGCGCGCCCGTCATCCGGTCGCGCAGGGCGAGCCCCGCGGCAAGCGGCAGCCCGCCGCCCACGATCGCATTGCCGCCGTAGAAATTGCGCTCGGCGTCGAAGATGTGCATCGAGCCGCCGCGTCCGCCCGAGGCCCCCGTGGCCTTGCCATACATCTCCGCCATCACGTCGTTCATCGGCACCCCGCGCACCAGCGCATGGCCATGTTCGCGATAGGTCCCGACGACGCGGTCATCCGGCCCCAGAAGCGGGATCACCCCGGTCGCGATCGCCTCCTCGCCGTCATAGAGATGCAGGAAGCCGCGAATTTTCTCCTGCGTGTAGAGCTCGGCGCATTTGTCCTCGAAACGGCGAATGCGGATCATCTCGCGCAGCAGCGTGCGGACATGGTCATGGGTCAGATGTGGCTTCTCGGCTTTCATGTCTCGTCACTCTCCAGCGTCGAAATGTCCCCTTCGGGCAACCCCAGTTCGCGCGCCTTCAGCAGGCGGCGCATGATCTTGCCCGAGCGTGTCTTGGGAAGGGATTTGCGAAACACCACCTCGCGCGGGGCCACCGCAGGCCCCAGATTCTTGCGCGCAAGGCCGCGGATGTCGCGTTCGAGCTCCTCGGAGGGCTCGAAGCCGGGATTGAGCGCGACATAGGCCTTCACGACCTCGCCCGCGGTCTCGTCCGGCAACCCGATCACGGCGGCCTCGGCCACCGAAGGATGCTCGATCAGCGCGCTTTCCACCTCGAAAGGGCCGATCAGGTGGCCGGAGGACTTGATCAGATCGTCGGCGCGGCCCACGAACCAGAAATACCCCTCCGCGTCGCGCATCGCGAGATCGCCCGAGAGATACCAGCCGCCGACAAAGCACTTCTCGTAGCGCGCCTCCTCATGCAGATAGGTGCGCATCATCGAGGGCCAGCCGGGACGCAGCGCCAGCTCGCCGATCTCGCCGGTGCCGCAGTCGCGCAGCCCCTCGTCCGTGCGCTCGACGATCCCCGCCTCGATCCCAGGAAGCGGCTTGCCCATCGAGCCCGGATGCACATCCATCGCCTGGGTATTGGCGATCATGATGCCGCCCGTCTCGGTCTGCCACCAGTTGTCGTGGAAGGGCCGGCCGAAGGCCTCCTTGCCCCAGACGACCGCCTCGGGATTGAGCGGCTCGCCCACCGAGGCCATGAAGCGCAGCTGCGAGAGATCGTAGGGCGCGGCCGCCTCCTTGCCCGCGCGCATCAACATCCGGATCGCCGTGGGCGCGGTGTACCAGACCTCGACCTTCTCGTTCTGCAGGATCGAATACCAGCGCTCGAGCTCGAAATCGGCCTCGTCCACGATCATCGTCACCCGGTTCACCAGCGGCGAGATGATCCCGAAGGAGGTGCCGGTGACCCAGCCCGGATCGGCGGTGCACCAGTAGCGGGTGCCCGGCTTCAACTCGAGCGCATAGCGCCCGGCGGCGGCATGCATCACCACCGCGTTGTGGACATGCACCGCCCCTTTCGGCTTGCCGGTCGTGCCGGAGGTGAAATGGATCAGCGCGGGATCCTCGGGGCGGGTATGGACCGCCTCGAATTCCTCGGAGGCCGCCGCCATCGCGGGACCGAGCGCGACGCAGCCCTCGGGCGCCTCCTCCCCGATGATGAGCACCAGTTTCAGCGAGGGGATCTCGTCGCGCCACGCCGCGATCTTGCGGCGGTAGATCGCCTCGGTCGTGACGAGCGCATTGGCCTCGCCGATCTCGAGCCGGGTGCGCAGCGGCTCGGGGCCGAATGCCGAGAAGAGCGGCGAGAAGATCAGGCCTGCCTTCAGCGTGCCGAGCGCCGCGATATAGAGGTCGGGAACGCGGCCCGCCAAACCGTAGAGCCGGTCGCCGGCTTCCAGCCCATGCGCGGCCAGCACATTGGCGAAGCGCGCGGTCCGGGCGGCGAGATCGGCATAGCTCAGATGCTCCCTCGCGCCCTCCTTGCCGAGCCAGAGGATCGCCTCCTCCGCGCCATGGCCCGACAGGACATGCCGGTCCACCGCCTCATAGGCGATGTTCAGGCCGCCATCGGGAAACCCGTCGAGCATCGCGCGCGCCTTGTCCCAGCCGAACTCGGCCCGCATCTCGTCGGTCAGACTGGCCGCCGCGCGTTCGGCAGCCGTCTTATGGATAACCTCCCAAGCCATCGCCTCTCCTTCCCCGGTGATGCGCGCCGAGATGGCCGCGTGATTTCCGGCCGACCCTCGGCAAGGCTACGCTGCCGCCCCGGCCGCCTTCATTGATCTTGCTCAAACCTGCGGCGATTGCCGCGATAGGCGGAGCGCGCAGTTCAGAACGCCCGGCCGGTCTTGGCATCGAAGAGCTTGGCCTTCGACATGTCCGCCTCGAAGGAAAAGGGCGTGCCGGGCGGGCGCGCATCCTCGGGCCGGACCCGCGCGATCACCTCGACCTCGCCGATCTCGAAAACGATCATCGTGTCGGGCCCTGTGGGCTCGACCACCTCGACCGGTCGCTCGAAGAGGAAGCGGTCGGGCCCGGGCAATTCCGTTCCCGCCGCGAAGATCGTCTCCGGCCGCAGCCCGAGAACCACCTCGTGCCCCTCGGCGACGCTCAATCCCTCGCTCAGTTTCGAGGGCAGGACGAAGTGGAGATCCTCGCCCACATCGACGGCGACGCGGCCTTCGCCATGCCGGATCCGGCCCGGCAGCATGTTCATCGGCGGCGATCCGATGAACCCCGCGACGAAGAGATCGACCGGGTTCTCGTAGATCTCCTCGGGCGGCCCGAATTGCCGGATATGCCCGTTATCCATCACCGCGATCCGTGACGCGAGCGTCATCGCCTCGATCTGGTCATGGGTGACGTAGACGACCGTCTTGCCGAGCCGCTGATGCAGTTTCTTGATCTCGGTGCGCATCTCGATGCGCAGCTTCGCGTCGAGATTGGAGAGCGGCTCGTCGAAGAGGAAGACGGCGGGCTTGCGCACCAGCGCGCGGCCCATCGCCACCCTCTGGCGCTGGCCTCCGGAAAGCTGGCCGGGCTTGCGGTGCAGAAGGTGGTCGATCTGCAGAAGCCGGCTGAACTCGGCCACCGCCTCTTCCTGCTGGTCTTTCGGGATCCGGCGGGTCTGCAAGCCGAAGGTGATGTTCTGGTGCACGGTCTTGGTCGGGTAGAGCGCGTAGGACTGAAAGACCATCGCGATGTCGCGATCGCGCGGCGGCACGTCATTGACGCGGTTCCCGCCGATCAGGACCTCGCCGCCCGTCAGCGTCTCGAGCCCCGAGATGAGGTTCAGGAGCGTCGATTTCCCGCAGCCCGAAGGTCCGACGAGCACGACGAACTCGCCGGGGTCGATGTCCAGATCGATATCCTTGATGACCTCGGTCGCGCCGAAGGATTTCCTGACGTTTCGAAGAGAGATGCCCGAGGCCATCCGTTATCCTTTCACAGCACCGGCCGACAGGCCGCGAACGAAATAGGCGCCCGCGACCACATAGACGAGCATCGTCGGCAGCGCGGCGATGATCGCCGCCGCCATGTCGACATTGTATTCCTTCACCCCCGTCGAGGTGTTGACGATATTGTTGAGCGCGACCGTCACCGGGTTGCTGTCGCCCACCGTGAAGGCGACGCCGAAGAGGAAGTCGTTCCAGATCTGGGTGAACTGCCAGATCACCGTGACCACGATGGCCGGGATCGACATCGGCAGCACGATGCGGAAGAAGATCCCGAAGAACCCCGCCCCGTCCACCTGCGCCGCCTGCACGATCCCGTTCGAGACGCCGACGAAGAAGTTGCGGAAGAACAGCGTGGTGAAGGCCAGCCCGTAGACGGTGTGCACCAGGATCAGCCCCGGCACCGTGCCCGCGAGGTTGAGCAGGCCCAGCGTGCGCGCCATCGGCAAGAGGATCACCTGGAAGGGAATGAAGGCCCCGAACAGGATCAGCGCGAAGATCCAGTCCGCCCCCGGAAAGCGCCATTTCGTCAGCGCGTAGCCGTTGATCGCGCCGAGCGCGGTCGAGAGCAGCACCGCGGGCACCGCCATCGCGATCGAATTCCACATGAAGGGCCTGAGCCCATCGCAGCGCACGCCCACGCAGGCCGAGTCCCAGGCCTTGGCCCAAGCCTCGAAGCTTATCGCGCGCGGCAGGCTCAGCAGCGTCCCCTCGCGGATCTCGGCCAGCGTCTTGAGCGAGGTCGAGACCATCACCACGAGCGGCACCAGATAATAGAGGCAGAAAAGGCCGAGCACCGCGAAGAGCAACGCCCGCATCAGCGTGCTGCGCAACCCCTTCGGCCGGACGATCCCGCTCGTTCTGCGTGCTCTCATCAGGCGGTCTTCCTCAGTTCCGAATAGAGATAGGGGACGATGATCGCGATGATCGTCATCAGCATCATCGTGGCGCTGGCCGCGGCCACCCCGAGTTCGCTGCGCTGGAAGGCGAAGGCGTACATGAAAGTCGCGGGCATGTCGGTCGCGTAGCCGGGGCCCCCGCCGGTCAGCGCGACGACCAGATCGAAGCTCTTGATCGCGAGATGGGCGAGGATGATCACGGTGGAGAGGAAGACCGGCCGCAGGATCGGCAGCACGATGCTGGTATAGGTCTTCCACGGACTCGAGCCGTCGACCGCCGCCGCCTTGAGGATCTCGTCATCGACCGATCTGAGCCCCGCGAGAAACAGCGCCATCGCATAGCCAGAGCTCTGCCAGACCGCGGCGATGACCAGCGTGTAGATCGCGTAATGGGAATTCACCAGCCAGTCGAAGGTGAAATTCTCGAACCCCGCCTCGCGCATAAGCCGCTGGAGCCCGAGGCCGGGATTGAGCATCCATTTCCAGACCGTCCCCGTCACGATGAAGGAGAGCGCCATCGGGTAGAGATAGACGGTGCGGATCAGCCCCTCGGCCCGCACCCGCTGATCGAGCAGGATCGCCAGCAGGATCCCGATCGCCATCGAGATCGCGATGAAGAGCGAGGAGAAGATGAACAGGTTCTTGATCGCGACATACCATCGCGGCGTCGCCCAGAGGCGCTCGTATTGCGCGAGCCCCTGGAAATCGTAGACAGGCATCACGCCCGAGGGCGTGAAGGAGATATAGGCCGTCCAGGCGATGAAGCCGTATACGAAGAACAGGCTCAGCGCGAAGAGCGGCGAGACGACAATCACCGGCAGCCGACGTTCGAGCCACCGTGCGGGACTGAATTGCGAGATCGGGGATCGGGCCATGGAAGGGGCGCGGGGACCAACCCGTCAGGGCTGGTCCCGGCCTTGCCTCACTGAGCGCGCGCGACGGCGTCGGAGAGCCGCTTCACCGCCGTGGCCGAGTCCATGTCGGAGTTGAAGAACTCCGTCACCAGATCGAGGAACTCGCCCCGGACCGAACGCGGGATCGCCATCTCATGCGCCATCGAGGGCACGAGCGTATCGTTCTCGATCGCCGCGAGCAGATCCTCGTGCGATTTCTTCGCGCACATGTCGAACTCGTCCAGGGGCACGTCGGTCCGCGCCGGGATCGAGCCCTTGGCGAGGTTGAAGGTCTTCTGGAAATCGGGCGACATGATCAGGCTCGCGAGAACCTGCTGACCCTTGAGGTTCTCCTCGCCCGACACCTTGAAGAAGGTGAAGCTGTCGGAGTTGAGCACGAAGCCGTTGCCCGGGGTCGGGATGCACAGGAAATCCTCGCCCGGCACCTTTCCGGCGGCGAGGAACTCGCCCTTCGCCCAGTCGCCCATGATCTGGAACGCCGCCTCGCCGCGCATCACCATCGCGGTCGCGAGGTTCCAGTCGCGGCCCGGGAAGTTCGGATCGACATAGCCGCGCAGCTTGCGCAACTGATCGAAGGAGGCGACCATCGTGTCGGAGGTCAGCGCCTCCTGATCGAGCTCCACCAGAGCCTTGCGGTAGAACTCCGCGCCGCCGATCCCGAGCACGACATCCTCGAAGACCGTCGCGTCCTGCCAGGGCTGGCCACCATGCGCGAGCGGCGTGATCCCCGCCTCCATCAGCTTGTCGGCGACGGCGTTGAACTCGTCCCAGGTCGTCGGCATCGTCTCGATCCCGGCATCGGCGAGCAGCTTGGGATTGGCCCACATCCAGTCGACCCGGTGGATGTTCACCGGCGCCGCGACATATTTGCCGTCATATTTCATGATCGAGGCCAGCACGGGCGGCAGCACGCTGTCCCAGTTCTCGGACTCCGCGACGCCTTGCACGTCATTGAGAGCGCCCTGCTCCGCCCATTCCTGGATGCCCGGCCCCTTGAGCTGGACGGCGGTGGGCGGATTGCCCGCGACGACCCGGGCGCGCAGCGCGGTCATCGCCGCATCGCCGCCCCCGCCCGCGATGGGCGAGTCGATCCAGGTGCCGCCCTGCGCCTCGAAGGCGGATTTCAGTTCGCCGACGGCCTTGGCCTCGCCACCGGACGTCCACCAGTGCAAGACCTCGACGGTCCCCTCCGCCCGCGCGGCACCGCTCACGGCAAGGGCCGCGATCGTTACCGGCGCGAACATTTTGCGCATCAAACTCATGATATCTTCCTCCCAAAACGCCGACGAGCATCCCGCATGGCCTTCGCCGGAGTGCGGAACGATCCGCCGCCCCTCCGCCGCCCCCATGCGGCTCTCAACTCACGCAAGATAACACGCGGTAACATCTTCATTATTGACCTAGGTCATCGCCGAGGCACGTTTGCGCCCTTCTCCGAGGGTCCGACGCAGTGCCGATCGGGCTGCGCGCGGTTTCGCGGGCGAGCGCAGCCTTGCGAGCGCAGCGGACGGCGCGCCCGGAAAACCCCGCCGGACCCCATCCGCGCCGGAACCGCGCCGATGAGCACGGGTTGTCTCGTGCAGACGGAAAGAACAGCCCGGACAGGAGGCAGGCGATGGCGGAACATTCCGGTGAGAACCCGATCACGGTCTATGGCGCGATCGCCGCGAACCTGCTCATCGCCATCGCGAAATTCGCCGCCGCCCTCTTCACCGGAAGTTCCTCGATGCTCTCCGAGGCCTTCCACTCGGTCGTCGATACCGGCAATGAAGGCCTTCTGCTGCTCGGCATCCGCCGCAGCCACAAGTCCCCGGACGCGAAGCACCCGTTCGGCTACGGCAAGGAACTGTATTTCTGGTCGCTCGTCGTGGCGATGCTGCTCTTCGCGATCGGCGGCGGGCTCTCGGTCTATGAGGGGATCGTCCACATCCAGCACCCCGAGCCGATCGAGAAGCCAATGTGGAACTACGGCGTGCTCGGCGTGGCCTTCCTCGCCGAAGGGGCCTCGTGGTTCATCGCCCTGCGCGCCCTGCTGAAGTCGCGCAAACCCGGCGAAGGCGTGTTCGAAGCCTTCCGCCGCAGCAAGGATCCGGCCGTCTATATCGTCGTCGCCGAGGATACGGCCGCCCTTCTGGGGATCGTCGCGGCCGCGCTCGGCGTCTATCTCGCGGTGACCTTCGAGGCGCCGGTCTTCGACGGTATCGCCTCGATCGTGGTCGGCGCGATCCTGATCGCGGTCGCGGTGCTGCTCGTCTACGAGACCCGGGCGCTGATCATGGGCGAGAGCGCGGACGAGGAGGTGCTGCGCTCGGTGCGCGAGATCGCGCTGCGCGAAGACCCGGTCACGGATGTCGCGCGCCTGCTGACGATGCATTTCGCCCCCGATCAGGTGCTGCTCAATATCGAGCTGAAATTCCGCCCCGACATCTCGTCGGACCGGATTTTCGAGACGGTGGAGCGGGTCCAGCGCAATATCTCCGAGGCCCATCCGGAAGTGCAGAGCATCTTCCTCGAGATCGAGGCCCTGCGCCGCGACCGGCAGGAGGCCGCCCCCATGCCGGATGGCGACCCCCAGCCCGTTCCAGGACCGGCTTGAACTCCCGCGATCGCCGGTCTCAGCCGAACATCGAATTGGGGATGAGTGGCAGCCGCACCAAGATCATCGCGAAGAGACAGAGGAACGCGCCCCACCCCCCGAGGCGACAGCCGCACCGCAAATCGCGCGCGAGACGCCCGCGGCGAGGCTTGCCGTCCTGCCGAAGGACAGGCGCATCAGGGTCGAGCACCCGTCCGGCGTGACCGAGGTCTCATCGAACGCGACGAGAGCGGCACTTTCCGGCGAAGGCATGTCGCGCACCGCGCGCAAGCTGATGGACGGAGTGGTCTTCGCGCGCGGATGATCGCGAGGGGGTTACGCGAGCGGCGTGCCTGTGACGCTTCACCCAAATCCTTGGGTCAGCGTTTGTGCGAGGCGGAGTTGCAGAGGGCATCCATCAAATCTACTGTTATCCTTTTTCTTTTATCGTCAACATGTTCCAGAATATTCTTAATTCTTTACATCAACACCAGACGCCCCGTGCCAGCGCACCACAATCCGTGAAATCGCACTGCGCCCGCGAAGGGGCACCATTTCCCCCGCTCACTTCAGGAGGAGCAGCGGGATCTCGGCGCGGCCCTTCACGGTCATCGCCTGCCGGCTTGCCCCTGTCGCCTCCGCGGCAAGCGTCTTGGCCAGCGCGCGTGCGACATCCGGAGCCGGCGCGCCGTCCTCCAGGTCGAGCCCGTCATCACGGCTCAGGACCCCGAGAAAGAGCCGCCGGCTCTGCCCGTCCACGAACCGTGTCGCCCAGAGCCGCAGCCGGGGCGGCACGCCGCCCTCCGCACGCGCATCCGTGCTGAAGGAGAGATCGTCGGGCCGGTTGTCCCAGAAGAGCGGCGCGACCGCGGCGCCGGTCTGGCCGCGGATATTCGCGAAAGCCGCGCGCGCCAGCGTGCCCAGCGATGCGGGATGGCCCGGCATCCAGCCGAGCGGCGCAAGGGTTCCTGTCAGCTGCTGCGCATCCTGCGCGTAGAAGGCGATGTTGATCGGGAAGCTGCGCTCTCCGGTCAGCGTGTTCGCATTGACGGGCAGCGCCTCGCGCGTGAAGACCTCGCCCGGCTGCGACAGCGTCACGTCGCCGACCCCGGAGGGACGCGGGTTGCGCGTCTTGGTGTAATCGGTCACCCGCAGCCCGGCATAGCCCACCAGAGCGAGCGAGAGCACCAGCATCAGCGCCTTGCCCCAGCCGGCGAGGTTGCGAGGCCGGGGCGGCGCGACGCTCCGCCGCCATTCCGCGACCGCGATCCCGATCACCAGACAGAGCGCGCCCAGCGTCCAGCCCGCGAGCACATCGCTGAGGTAATGCTCCACCAGGTAAAGGCGGCTCAGCCCGATCAGGAAGGCGGTGGTCGCGGCCAGAAGCGCGGCCGTCACCGGACCAAGGCGCCGCAGCCGCCAAAGCAGGTAGAACAGCATCCCGTAGAAGGCGACCGAAAGCGTCGCATGGCCCGAGGGGAAACTGCCCGAGGTCTCGGTGAAATAGCCGAGCGCCGAGCGCGGCCGCCCGAAGCTCGCCTTGAAAAGCGCGACCGAGGCCAGATCGGTGCCGAGCGAGACCACGAGACCCAGGATCAGCGCGGTCCGCCGCAGCACGATCAGCCAGACCAGCGCCAGCACCAGCAGCGCCGCGACCAGCCGCGTGTCGCCGAGCGCGGTGACCCAGGTGAAGAACTGGATCAGCGCCGGCGTCCAGAACAGGTGCATGAGCTGGGCCAGCCGCGCATCGACCTGCACGATCGGCTCGGCGCGCACGAAATCGAAGGCGATCCCGATCCACAGCGCGAGCAGATAGGCGAAGGCCAGCGCCATCAGCGTCGCGGGAAGACCGCGAAACTGGCTGCGGTCGAGCCGGGCCACCGCGAAGCGCGCAAGGCGCGGATGGCGCGCCCCGAGGCTGCCCGCGACCGGATGGCGTGCGATCGCATCGAACAGCCCCCCGATCAGCGCCAGCAGATGCGGCAAGGCGCGGTCGAGCCGGCGCAGCGTCCACCACAGCGCGACCAGCACAAGCACGATGACGAGCGCGAACACCGCCCCGCGGGTCATCACCGGGCTCATCCGCGTCAGGGTGGAGCCGAGGAAATAACCGAAGGCGAGATGGCCGAGCGCATAGGGAAAGCCGCTCACCACGTTCCAGATCCGGAACCGCCGGGTCTCCATCCCCGACATCGCGGCAGCGAAGGGCACGAAGGCCGCGACCGGCCCGAGGAAGCGGCCGAGCACCAGCGCGAAGCCGCCATAGCGCTCGAACAGCCGGCGCGCCCGGATATAGACCCGCATCTCCTCGACATTCCAGCGCCCCAGCATGCCGCGCCGCGCATGGCGCCCGACCCAGAAACTCGCCTCGCCACCAAGCATCGAGCCGATCGCGACGAACCAAACCAGATCGAGGAAGTCGAGCAGCCCGCGCTGCACCATGAACCCGCCCGCATCGACGACGAGCGCGCCCGGCACGAAGAGGCCGGTGACGAAGAACGCCTCGAGCGCCGAGGCCGCCCCGATCACCCAGTAGCCGAGCAGCCCCAGCGAGGCGAGCGAGGGCAGGATCTGGTGTATCGAGTCCAGCATGTCACTCCCTGGAAATGAGATTGCGCGCACCGCCCGAGATGAGCACCGCGATATCTGCCAGTGCGAGATAGGGCGAAAGCCCGGGAGGCAAAGCGACATAGCGCGGGCGCCAGTCGGGATGGAATTTCTGCTTGAACCGCCGCAGACCCTCGAAATTGTAGAACGCGCCGCCGTGACGGTAGACCAGCGTGCCGAAGCGGCTCGAGAGCGAGGCCGAGGGCCGATTCGCGAGCCCCGAGAGCGGCGCCAGCCCGAGACTGAGCTCGCGCGTGCCCCGCTCGCGCAGTTCTTCGATGAGCGCGAGGAACAGGAATTGCATCACCCCTTCCGCGTCGCCGGGGCGATAGCGCATCAGGTCCACGCCGATGCGCGCGGTCGCCCCGGTTCCAAGCAGGTTCGCGAAGGCGATGATGCGCCCCTCGCGCCGCACCAGCGCGATCTCGCAGCGGTCGAGATAGCCGCGCGCGAAGCGGCCCACCGAGAAGCCCTTCTCCTGTCCGCGCTGACCGCCAAGCCAGGCGCGCGAGATCTCCTCGAGCTCGGACATCAGCGCGTCGTCATGCGGGGGCGAGACGATCTCCAGCCCCAGCCCCTCGCGCTGCGCCCGGTTGAACTCGGCGCGCATGGTCTTGAAGCGTCCACCCGCGAGGGAGAAGGCGGGAAGGTCGATCACCGCCTCCTCGCCGATCTTGTGCAGCGAGAACCCCATCTCGATCCAGAGCGGCAGGTAGCGTTGCGAAACCTCGTAGAAGATCGGCTTGAGGCCTATCGTCCGCGCCCGGTCCTGGAAATCCCAGGCCAGGGAGGTCGCCGCCTCCTGCGGCCCCGCCGGATCGCCGAGCGCCACGCAAAGCCCGTGCCGATGCGCATACATCACGAAGGCGTCGCGCGCGGGCGAAAGCATGATCTCCTTGTCCCCGCTCAAGGCGAGCCAGGCTTGCGGATCCTCCTGCGCGGCGGCGATCGCCCGCACTTCCTCGGGCGAGGCCTCCTGTGCCGCGAACCCCACATGCCGGGCGGGACGCAGCGCCAGATAGAGCAGGAAGCTCAGCAGGACCGCCGAACCGAGCAGCCCCGCGCGCAGCGCCCGCGGGGTGGCGGAGCGGTCGGTGAAGTCGATCCAGAGCGCGCTGGTATAGGGCGTGGCCGCATGGGCGAGGAAGAAGAAGGTCGCGCCCGCCGCGACGATCCCGAGAACGGTCGCGACCCAGATCGGGCTGAACATCCCCTCGGTCAGCGCGGCGCTGCGGTTGAAAGCGTTGCGGAACGGCGCGAGCGCCAGTCCGCAGACCACCAGCAGCGCCGCGCTCTCGTAATCGCGGTTGATGACGAGCACGGCCACCGTGCCGAAGCCGAGCGCGACCAGCGTGGCGAGATAGGCAAGATGCACCCGCCGCGCGAGCGCGTGGGAAAGCACGATCAGCAGGGCCCCCACCAGCGCGCAGACGATCGTGCCGCCCTCGGCGAGCAGCGCGCCCACCAGATCGGGTTCCTCGCTGGGCGAGCGGATCGAGGGCATCAGCGCCACGATGATCAGCCAGAAGCCGAGCCCGAAGACCGCGATCCCCGACAGCGGCGGGGCGGCGGGCGAGAGCGTCCGGAAGACCGGCCGCATCGGCTCGGGGATCTCGCCGAACAGGCGCGCCGCCCAGCCGCCCGCGAGCCGCGCCTCGTTGATCGAGACCACGAGGAAGGCGATGGCGAAGGGCAGCAGGAAATAGAGGATGCGGAACATCAGGAGCCCCGCCGCCGCATCGCCGAGCGGCACCGAAGAGGGCAGCGCGGCGATCACCACCGTCTCGAAGACGCCGACCCCGCCGGGCACGTGGCTGACCACCCCCACCATCGTCGCCGCGGCATAGATCGCGAGGAAGGTCGCGAAGGGCGGCGTGCCTGCAGGCATCAGGATCCACAAGGCGCTCGCCGCCATCGTGGAATCGAATAGCGCGACCACGATCTGCCCGGCGAGGATGCGCGGCCCGGGCATCGCGATCTCGATCCCGCGCAGCATGAGCACCCGCCCGCTCACCGACAGCCAGAACGCTCCCGCGATCACCGTGCCGGCGATGGCGAGCGCGCCGAACCGGATCAGCGGCTCGGGCAGCGAGATCACCCCGGCCAGCGCGGCGGGATGGATGCCGAGCGCGATCAGCCCCACCAGCGTGAGCCCCATCCCCATCGCGACCGCGACGTAGGAGGACAGCGCCGCGACGTCGAACGCGTTGAGCCCCGCCGCCGAATAGATCCGGTAGCGCACCGCGCCCCCGGAGATCACGCTGATCCCGACCGTGTTGCCGAAGGCGTAGCCCAGAAACCCGCCAAGCGCGACGGTGCGCAGCGGCAGGCGCTTGTTGAGATAGTCGAGCGCCCAGAAATCGTATCCCACCAGCGCGACATAGCCCGTCGCGACCGCCGCGAGCGCCGCCCCGAGCGTGAGCGGCGGGGTCGCCTTCATCTGCGCGATCACCTTCGAGACGTCGATCGTGCTCAGCAGGTGATGCAGCGCCCAGAGCCCCATCACGAACAGCCCCAACCCCAGGGCGACCGGCATGATCGCGCGCAGCTTCGCAACCGGACGCAAGGCGGAAGAGCGGTCGGAGAGGGTCATGTTTCACGCCTTTTCATGCGGTTGGGTGCGGGCGTCCAAGCGGCGCGTGACGCATCCTTTATAAGCTGGGACGAAAGCGGACAACGAAAAGCGCGCGTGCGCGGGTCGCGGTTCCCGCCCCGGGCGCAGCGGCGCAGGAAGGTGGGTTCTCGCCGACGCCTCGCGCCCGTTCGGCAAGGGGCCGCCGGACGAAGGCTCGATCGCTATTCCTGCGCCCGCCCCTCGACGATCTCGAGCGCGCGGATCGCGAACCGGCGCGCGAGCGGGCCGATCTCGGAGGCGTTGCGCCCCGCCGCCGTGCCCGCCTTCACCCGGTCGGCGATCCCCACGAAGATCACCGAGAAGCGAAACAGCGCGAAGGCCTTGTGGAAGGGCAGAAGCTCGGACACGCCCGGATTGCCTTCCCGGTAGCGCGCGACGAATTCCGCCTCGCTCGGCAGTCCGAGCGCGGCCCGATCGAGCCCGAGAATCCCGCCATATTCGTCGGGCGAAGTGTGCCAGGGCATCACGCAGAACCCCAGATCGGCAAGCGGATGGCCCAGCGTCGAGAGCTCCCAGTCGAGGATCGCCACCACGCGCGGCTCGGTCGGATGGAAGATCATGTTGCCCATCCGGAAATCGCCATGCGCGAGGCTCACCGCACCATCGTCGGGCGGCAGGTTCGCGGGCAGCCATTCGGCGAGCCGGTCAAGCTCGGGGATCGGATCGCTCGAGGAGGCGTGCCACTGCTTGCTCCAGCGCGCGATCTGGCGTTCGAAATAGTTCCCCGGACGCCCGAAATCGCCCAGCCCCACCTCTTCCGGGTCGACCGCATGGATCGCCGCGAGCGCATCGGCAAGCCCCATCCAGAGCGCGTGGCGCTCTTCGGGTGCGACACAGGGAAGCGCGCTTTCGGAAAAGACCCGCCCCTCGACCCGCTCCATCAGGTAGAAGGGCGTCCCCAGAAGCGCGGGATCGTCGTGATAGAGGATCGGCCGCGCGACGGGCACGCCTGCGGGATGAAGGCTCTGCAGCACCCGGAATTCGCGGTCGATCGCATGCGCGCCCTTCAGGATCGGCCCGTTGGGCTGCTTGCGCAGCACCATCCGCTGGCTCCCGTGGGTCACGAAATAGGTCGGGTTGGACTGACCGCCGCTGACCCGCTCGAGCACGAAATCCGGCTCGGGGCCGAACGTGTCATCGAGAAATGCGCGCAGCGCCGCCGGCTTGAAATCGATCTGCTGGGTCATCGCTGGGCCTCCTCGTCGCTCGCCCGCGCCAGTTCGCGCAGCACGAATTTCTGGATCTTTCCGGTGGCGGTGCGCGGCAGCTCGACGAAGCCGAAGCGGCGCGGCACCTTGTAATGCGCAAGATGGTCGCGGCAGAAGAGGCGCAGTTCTTCGGCCGTGACCGAGGCGCCGGGCTTGAGTTCGACGAAGGCGCACGGGATATCGCCCCATTTCGGATCGGGGGCCGCGACCACGGCGGCCAGCAACACCGACGGGTGACGATGCAGCGCGTTCTCGACCTCGAGGCTCGAGATGTTCTCGCCGCCCGAGATGATGATGTCCTTCGCCCGGTCGCGGATCTCGATCTCGCCATTGGGGTGGCGCGTGGCCAGATCGCCGGTATGGAAGACGCCGCCCGCGAAGGCCGCCTCGGTCGCCTCCGGATCGCGCCAATAGCCCGCCATCAACGTGTTGCCGCGCAGCGTGATCTCGCCCATCGCCGCGCCGTCCGCGGGCAGCTCCGCCCCTGCCTCATCGGCGATCCGCACGCGGCTCGCGGTGACATGGCGATGCCCCTGCCGCGAGAGCCGGGCGGCGCGCGAGGCGGCATCGGGGGTTTCCTCGGGTGGCGGCGCGCAAAGCGTCGCGGGGCCGAAGCTCTCGGTCAGCCCGTAGAGATGGAGGAAATCGAAGCCGATCTCCTCGAGTCCCGAGATCAGAGCGACGGAGGGTGCCGCGCCGCCCGAGGCCACCGTGACCTTGGGTGCGTCGGGTCCGCGCGCGGCCCGCGCGGGATCGTTGAGCAGCATGTAGAGCACGACCGGCGCGCAGGCCATGTGGCTCACCCCATGCGCCGCGATGGCCTCGAAGATCTCGCCCGGATCGACGCGGTCGAGGCAGACATGCGTGCCCCCCGCCGCCGTCACCGCCCAGGTGTGGCACCAGCCGTTGCAGTGAAACATCGGCAGGGTCCAGAGATAGACCGAGTCCTTGCCGAGCCCGAGCGCGAGCACATTGCCGAGCGCGTTCAGATAGGCGCCGCGATGGTGATAGACGACCCCCTTGGGATGGCCCGTGGTGCCCGAGGTGTAGTTCAGGCAGATCGGCTGCCATTCCTCGCCCACATGCGCCATGACGTCCCCCAGGTCCGGCGCGGGCCCCGAGAACAGGTCGAGCCCCTGCCCCTGCCCCTGCCCCGGCCCCGGCTCGGCGAGGATCACGCCGGGCACGCCTGCCTCTTGCGCGGCCTGCGCGGCCAATTCGGCCGAGCCCGCATCGGCGAGGAGCAACCGGCTTCCCGCATGGGTGAGGATATAGGAGACGACCTCGGCATCGAGCCGGGTATTGATCGCGTTGAGCACCCCGCCCACCAGCGGCACCGCGTAATGCGCGGCCAGCATCTCGGGGCGGTTCGGCGCGATGATCGAAACCACGTCGCCCGGCCCGATCCCTTCGGCGCGCAGATAGGCGGCCAGACGCGCGACGATCTCTCCGAATTCGGCGTAGCTCCAGGCGCGCCCGCGCCAGATCACCGCGCGGCGCGAGGGAAAGACGTTCAGCGCCCGGTCGAGGAAATCGAGCGGGCTGAGCGGGCGATGGTTCGCCGCACGCGGGGCGAGATGCGGCTGGTCGTTCAGGAGCGCTTGCGGATCGTCAGCCATCGACGCCCCATGTCCAGAATGCGCGCTCTTCCGTCGCGAGGGTCCGTTCGAGCACCATCTTGTGCACCTCATCCGCGCCATCGACGAGCCGCGCCTGACGCGCGTAGCGGTAGATCCATTCAAGCGGCGTATCGGTCGAATAGCCGCGCGCGCCGTTGATCTGGATCGCGGTATCGGCGGCCTTGTGCAGAAGGTTCGCGACATGAACCTTGGCCATCGAGATCTCCTTGCGCGCATAGGAGCCCTGATCGAGCGCCCAGGCCGCCTTCATCACCAGAAGCCGCCCGATCTCGATCTGCATCGCCAGATCGCCCAGCATCAGCCGGATGCTTTCCTTCTTCGCGAGCCGTTCTCCGAAGGCGAAGCGCTCATGCGCATAGGTCCGCGCGATCTCCACGCAGCGTTTCGACAGCCCGAGCCAGCGCATGCAATGGGTGAGCCGCGCCGGGCCCAGCCGCATCTGCGTCAGCTTCAGCCCCTCGCCCTCGCCCAGAAGCACGTTCTCGGCCGGGATCTCGAGCCCGTCGAAGACCAGCTCGCAATGCCCGCCATGCTCCTCGGGGCCCATGATCGGGATCCGTCGCTCGATCCGCCAGCCGGGCTGGTCGCGATCGAACAGGAATGCCGTGAGCCCCTTGCGCGGGTCGTCCGAGGTGCGCGCCATCAGAATGAAATGCTGTGCCTCGCCCGCCCCGGTGATGAACCATTTGCGACCCTGGATGACGTAGCGATCGCCGTCGCGGGTCGCGGTGGTGAGCATCATCGAAGGGTCCGACCCGCCCCCCGGATGCGGCTCGGTCATCGCGAAGGCCGAGCGCACGCGACCCTCGACGAGCGGCGCGAGCCAGCGCGCCTTCTGCTCGGGCGTTCCGGCCTTTTCCAGCACCATCATGTTGCCGTCATCGGGCGCGGCGGAGTTGAACACCACGGGCCCGAAGATCGAGCGGTTCATCTCTTCGTAGCAGACCGCCATGCCGACCTTGTCGAGCCCCTGCCCGCCGGTCTCGGGGCGCAGCTGCAGGCACCACAGCCCCTCCGCGCGGGCCTTGTCGCGCAGCGGCTCGAGATGGTCGTGGCGGATATTGCCGTGCGCGTCATAGGCCGCGCGGTCGGCTTCGAGCGGCAGGATCTCGTCCTCGACGAAGCGGGCGATGCGCGCGCGATAGTCCTCGACCTGCGGCGAAATGGTGAAATCCATGAAATGCGTCCTTACAAAGATGAGACGAGATGCCCGCCATCGGCGACGATCTCGGTTCCGGTCATGAAGGCCCCGGCCTCGGAGGCCAGCAGCAGGAGCGGCCCGTCGAGATCGGAGAGCTGGCCGAGGCGGCGCTGCGGCACCCTCTTTATCAGCGCCTTGCCCGCCTCGGAGGCGAAGAAGGCGCGGTTGAGATCGGTCTCGATATAGCCCGGGCAGAGCGCGTTGACGCGGATCGCGTGGCGTGCCCATTCCAGCGCGAGCGCGCGCGACATCTGCACCACGCCCGCCTTCGCCGTGGCATAGGCCGCGACATGGCCCGCGACGCGCAGCCCGAGGATCGAGGCGACATTCACGATGCTGCCGCCCCGCCCCTCGGTGACCATGCGGCGCGCGCCCGCCTGCGCCACGCGGAACACCCCGGTCAGGTCGGTGTCGATCACCCGCGCCCAGTCCTCCTCGGTCGTGGCGAGAGCGGGGCCGTCATGGGTGACGCCCGCATTGTTGATGATGATGTCGAAGGCCGCTCCCGCGAAGACCGCGGATACCGAGCCCGGATCGGTCACGTCGAGCGCCGCCACATCGACCCGCCCGCCTTCCCCGGCGATCGCATCCGCGGTTTCCTCCAGCGCCGCGACCCGGCGCGCCGCGACCGTCACCTCGGCCCCCGAGCGCGCGAGAACCCTCGCGAAATGCCGTCCCAGTCCCGAGGACGCGCCCGTCACGAGGGCACGCTTCCCCGTCAGATCCACCTGCAGCAATGTCTCCTCCTTCCATTGCGCCTGGCTGATGGCATGAGAAGTAGACCAAAGTTTCGCGAAGGTCATGTGTTGCGTGCATTTTTCCCGCACGAAGGCGGGAGGCGTGGCGAGGAAGGCCGGCCCCCGTCGCTATCGTTGATCCCGGCCAATGGCAGCACCGGCAGCGTCACCTCCCCTCACAGCCCACGCCCGAGACCCATCGCGCAAAATAAGAACGCCCGTTCTTCCCCAGGCGCGCGCGTCGAGACGGCTTCCGCCACCGCTGACCTGGGCGCGACGGATATCCACGCGGCGACGCAAGGCAGAATATTGTTCTCGCTACCCGGCCCTGAAACGGTGTCCCGTTCCTTGATTTGCGCCATTTTCTGGTAGATCTGGACGCAAATCCACCATCTGGAGATTTTCGCCATGAAACGCTTCGTGCTTCCGCTTCTGGGCGGCCTCGCCTCGCTCGCGGCCTCGGCGGCGCTTGCGGGCGGGCTTGGCCCGCTCGTCAGCCCGCAGGACCTCGCGGCCGAGCGCGCCAGCCTCGCCCCGATCATCCTCGACATCCGGGCCGAGGGCTATGACAAGGGCCATATCGCGGGCGCGGTGAACGCCCCTTACGGGCTCTTCCGCGGCCCCGCCGCCAATCCGGGCAAGGTTCCCCCCGTCGTCAAGCTCGAGGCAACCTATGAACGCCTCGGTCTCGATCCCGCGCGCCCCGTCGTCGTGGTCTCGCAAGGCGACACGGATACCGATTTCGGCGCCGCCGCGCGGGTCTACTGGACCCTCAAGAGCACCGGCTTCCGTGACCTGTCGATCCTCAATGGCGGCGCGACCGCCTGGGCCAATGCGGGCCTGCCGCTCTCGAACGAGGCGGTCACGCCCGCCCCGACCCAGCTCTCTGTCACATGGAACGATGCCTGGACCGCGCAGACCCCGGCCGTCGAGGAGGTCGTGAAGGGCAAGCACAAGGCGGTGCTGGTCGATGCCCGCCCCAGACCCTTCTTCGAGGGCCGCAAGGCGCATCCGGCCGCGAAGCGTCCCGGCACCCTGCCCGGCGCCGAGAACCTGCCCTATACCAGTTTCTTCCAGCCCGGCGCGACCGCGATCTCGGCCAAGGCCGATGCCGCCGCGCTGAAGGAGAAACTCGGGATCAAGGGCGGTGAGGAAGTGGTCTCCTTCTGCAATACCGGGCACTGGGCGGCGACCGACTGGTTCGCGCTCTCCGAGCTCGGCGGGATCGAGAACGTGAAGCTCTATCCCGGCTCGATGGTCGAATATTCGGCCACCGGTGCGAAGATGGAGAACACGCCCGGCCTGTTCCGCAACCTCCTCAACCAGATCATGGGGTCGCAGGGATGATCAGCGCAACGCTGGACCGCACGCGCGCGCCGGGCCTCACCGCCCGGCGTTCCGCACTTGTCGCCGCGGCCCTCGTGGCCATCGGAGTTCTGTCGCTCTTCGGAGGCGCGCGCTACGGGCTGATGCTCGCGATCGGGCTCGGGTTCGGGATCGCGCTCGAGGGGCTGCGCTTCGGCTTCGCCGGCCCCTGGCGGGCGATGATCCTGCGCCGCGAACCGGCGGGCATCCTCGCGCAGCTTCTCTCGATCGCGCTGGTCTCGATCGTCGCGATCCCGCTGCTCTCCTCCCATCCCGGAGAGCTTACCGGCGCCCAGGCGCCGATCGGCTGGGCGATGGTGGGCGGCGCCTTCGTCTTCGGCGCGGCGATGCAGGTGGTGCTGGGCTGCGGCTCGGGCACGCTCGTCAATGCCGGCTCGGGCAACCCGATCGGGCTGCTCGCGCTCCCGTTCTTCGCGATCGGCAGCTTCGCGGGCGCCTATGGGCTGATCTGGTGGACCGGCCTCGGCGCGCTCCCGATCCTGCGCCTGAGCGGCTGGGGCGGGCTCGGCGTCACGCTGGTGCTGCTGGGGATCACGGCCGCGGTCTTCTACCGGCTCGGGGCGCCGGAGGCACGCCGCCTGCCGCGCCGCTACGTGATCGCCGCACTGGTGCTGGCGCTTCTGGCGATCGCCAACCTGATGGTCGCGGGCCAGCCCTGGGGCGTGGTCTACGGGCTTGGCCTGTGGGTCGCGAAGGGCGCGCAGGGTCTCGGCATGGATCTCTCGGGCTCGGCCTTCTGGACCGCGCCCGGGTCGGTGACACGACTGCATGAGAGCCTGCTCACCGATTATACCTCCCTCACCGATCTGGGGCTGATCGCGGGGGCGTTCGGCGTCGCGAGCTGGCGTCGGGGCGGACTTGCGCAGCCCCTGCCGCGCTACCCGGCGAGAGCCTGGGTGGCGACGATCGTGGCCGGGTTCCTGCTCGGCTATTCCTCGCGCCTCGCCTTCGGCTGCAATGTCGGCGCGTTCTTCTCGGGGATCTCGACCGGGAGCCTGCATGGCTGGGTCTGGTTCGCCGCGGCCTTCGCGGGGGCCGCGCTCGGCATCCGCCTGCGTCCGCATCTGGGACTGGAGGCCGCGAAATGACCCGGGCCCTCACCGCATCCGTGGCGCTGGCCGCGCTCCTGCTCCTCGTCGCGCTCGACCTGACCGGTGCGCCGCTCAACCCCTATCGGGCGCCGCCCGTCTTCGCGTTCGGCTCCGGGGTCGCCGCGGCGGGCGGGTTCTGCGCCGCATTGCCGAACTGAAGGACGGGGGCGTCTGCGCGGCGCCCCCTTTCCGTCACGCCCCCTCGCAGATCGTGATTTCGCAGCCCCAATCCGCACAGCGCTTGGCAAGCTCCTCGGGCAGGGGCTTGTCGATGAAGACCCGGTCGATCTCGGAAAGCGAGGCCAGCCGCACCGGGGCGGTGCGTTCGAGCTTCGAGGCATCGGTCACCAGATAGCGCGTGCGCGCCTGGCGCAGAATCCGCCGGCTGACGCGAACCTCCGCCAGGTCGAAATCGAGAAGATCGCCCTCCGCATCGAGCGCCGAGGCCCCGATCACCGCGTAATCGACCTTGAACTCGGCCATGAAATCGGCCGTCAGATCGCCCACCAGCCCGCCATCCGAGCGCCGCAGATTGCCGCCCGCGACAAGGATGTCGCAGCTTTCATTGGCCATCAGGATATTGGCGACATTGATATTATTGGTGACCACGGTGATGTTGCGATGGCCCAGCAGCTCGCGCGCCACCGCCTCGGTCGTGGTTCCGAGATTGAGCACGATCGAGCTGTTATCGGGGATCGCCTGCGCGCAGGCCCGGCCGATCGCGGCCTTCGCCGCCTCGTTCATCCGCCGGCGCTCCTCATAGGCGAAATTGACGACGCCGGTGCGGATCACCGCCCCGCCATGCACCCGTTCGAGATGCCCCGTATCGGCCAGTTCGGAGAGGTCGCGCCGGATCGTCTGCAACGAGACATTGAACCGCGCGGCGAGCTCTTCCACGCCCACGCGCCCTTCGTTGCGGGCGATCTCCAGGATTTCGTTCTGTCGGAAATTCACGTCATGGCTCCTTCGCAGGCATGCCTGCCACAGCTGCGGGCGCTTGTCATCCTCCCGCAGGGAGATCGCGCGGCAAATCGCGTTTTCGTCATCGGGGCCGGCGCGTCAGGATCACAGGAACCGATCGCTTTGCGCCGATCTGAATTTAATGTTTTGCTTCAAGTATGATCCGCAAGTATTTGGCCTAAATGTATTTTATCGAGATTCCAAGTCGGCGCTGGATCATTGCAAGCTGAGATCCGCAATTCTCGCGCGGATGCGGCTATCGGTATCGTCGCTATCGGCGGAAAGCGCGAGCCCGACGAGGCTGGTGGGCGCGCTCCCGAAGGCCCGACGATAATCGCGCGCGAGATCGACCGTCTCGCTATGGCTCCCGGTGCCCGCGGGGCGCAGGATCACCGTCTTGCCGCGCGCACCCAGATAAGGCGAGGGCAGAACCGCGCCGCGGGCATGGTTGCCGCCCCAGACATACATCAGCACGCGCGCCTCCTCGATCCCGAGAAGCTGTCGGATGCCCGCATTGCGGTTCGCCTCGGCCACGGCTTTCGGCATGAAGATGAAATAGAGCGACAGGTCGCGATCATCCCCGCCCTTGCGGGTGAGATCGGTGGGCGGGACGCTCTGATCGACCGACCAGCGCCAGTCGGCCCGGCGCGTGCTCCAATCCGCCCCCGGCAATCTGCGCCAGAGCAGCGAGACCGTGCCATCCGATGCGACCGCCACCTGATCGGAGGATTGCTGCCACGCATTGCCCGAGAACAGCGAGAAGCGCTGCTCGGTCCAGCTGCCGAACAGCATCGCCTGCGCCCCGGCAGGCAGCAGAATGGCCGCCATCGCGACCGACAGGGTCTTTCGCATCGGTGCCTCCGATCATCGCTATGTCTTGCGATTACGCCTCAACTCGGCGCCGCGATCAATCGTGAGGTGCGCGGACGGGGCGTTTTCCGCCCCGTCCAGGCCTTCAGGTCAGGAAAACCGCGCCTTCCCCAGCGAGACCAGCCCCCAGAAGGCGGCAGCGCCGAGACCGAGCGCGACGACGGTGCCGATCCCGTGCGGATGCATGTGCCCCCCCGGATGGGCGAGCGCGGGCGAGGCGACGAGCAGGGCTGCGAGGGTCAGGGAGAGAGATTTCATGTGTCGATTTCCTTTTTGCGTTGGAGGAGGAAGTCCCGGATGTCGAGGGCCGATTTCTCGTCCATCGAGACGTAGATCAGCGCCATGTTGGTGCGTTCGCGCACCATTTCGCCGGGGAATGGCAGGTAGCTGAGTTCGCGCGAACCGAAGCTCGGCGAGGCGGTGCCCACCTGCCATTCGGTCCGGAGTTCGACATCGACGAGCTTGAGCGCCTTCGCACCGCCCTGCCCGGGCCGCTCGAACGGCACGCCCGCGAGCTTGAGGTAGCTCGTCTTGTCCGCGGCCTGCACGAAGCCGTCGATGAACTGCGCGGCGAGCACCTGAAGATCGGCCGCCTCGTCCTCGTGATGCATTTGGCTGTGCAGGTGATCGCCATGGGCATGGTTGTGGCCATGCCCGTGCGGGGCATGGTCGTGGTGGTGATGATGGTGGTGGCCATGCGGGCCGTGGTCATGCGGCATCCTCGCCTCCCTCAGATCTTGTGCGGCTCGGGATTGGACCAGCGCTTGCCCTCGAATTCGCCATGCGGGATCGAGACCGGCTTGTCGATATGGGCCTTGTGCTTGCCCAGCGTCCCGTTCGAGACCATCGCGCCCAGCACATCGACGATCACCCGGGTGCCCATCAGCGCGGTGATGTCGGACGTGTCATAGGGCGGCGAGACCTCGACGAGCTCCATCCCGCAGATCCCTTCGGCCGCCACGCCCGAGGCCAGCGCCAGCGCCTCGCGCGGCAGGAAGCCGCCCGGCTCGGGCCAGCCGGTGCCCGGCACGAAGCCGCAATCGATGCTGTCGATGTCGAAGGACATATAGACCATGTCCACCCCGTCCCAGGCCAGTTCGAGCGCCATCTCGATCGTCTTGTCGATGCCCATCTTCTCGACATCGGACATGGTGATGATGTTGGTCTCGCGTTCGCGCGCGACCTTCACCGCCTCGCGCGGGACCTGCCAGCCGCCGATGCCGATCTGCACGAGGTTCTTCGCCGGCACGTTGGGCAGGTTGGTCGAGTGGAACCAGGGCGTGGTGTGCATCCGCTCGTCGAGATCCTTCTCCTGGATGTCGGCATGGCGGTCGAAATGCACGATCCCGATCTTCTTCGAGGTGCATTCGGCGATGCCCCGCACGCAGGGGAAGCCGATCGAATGGTCGCCGCCGATCATGATCGGCAGCGAGCCGCTCGAATAGACATGGCTGACCGCGCGGCTGATCTGGTCGAAGCTCTTCTCGATATTGGCGGGGATGGTGAACACGTCGCCCGCGTCGCACAGCGTCATCTGCTCGCGCAGATCGACCCCGATCTCGTAATTGTAGGGCGTGTAGAGCGCCGAGATCTTGCGCACGCCCTGCGGCCCGAAGCGGGTGCCGGGGCGGTAGGTGGTGCCGCCGTCGAAGGGGATCCCGAGCACGGTCGCGTCGTAATGGGCGACCTCGAGCACATCCTCGACATAGGGCGCCTTGAGGAAGGTGTTGATGCCCGCGTAATGGGGCAACTCGCCGCGCGCGAAGGTCGGGATCGACTTGTCCTCGATGCTGTCCGCACCGGTCAGGCCCATGCGCAGCGCCCAGCGGCGCTCCTCGTCCCAGCGGCCCTCGGGCAGCTCGCCCTCCTTCTGCATCGCCTTCCAGCCCTGCAACCGGGTCAGGTCGGGGTGGTGCTGGCGCCGCTCGCGCAGCGCGCGTCGGGCAAGCGCGGCCTGCGGGTGGTGCGGGTGCGAGCGCCCGCCTGGCAAATCATGGAACATCTCTGTCTCCATCCTGTCTCGCCCCGAACGCGCGGGGCTCTTCCTCTGGACCTTGGCGGCGTCCCGCGCGCGGGGCCCAGCGGCGCGCGCGGTGAAACGGGGTCTCTCAGGCGGGCGACGGCATCGCGGCCGCGGCCAGAGAGGGGATCTTGTCGAGGATGCGCTGATAGGGCACGCCATGGTCGCGCGCGTCGAAATCAAAGGTGATCGTCGCGCCATAGGCCTCGGGGAAATCGGGATCCCAGCGGGTCTTGTCGAAGACGAGGACGCGGTCGCCCAGCTTGAACCCCTCGGCCAGATCATGGGTCACCATGAAGACGGTCATCTTCGTCTCGGCGCGCAGATCGGTGAGGAATTCATGCATCGAGACGCGGGTGCCGGGATCGAGCGCACCGAAGGGCTCGTCAAGGAGCAGGATGCGCGGGCGGGCATGGAGCGCCTGTCCGATCGCGAGCCGCTGCTGCATGCCCCCCGAAAGCGTCGCCGGGTAATTGCCCGCGACATGCGCCAGCCCGATCCGTTCGAGCACTTCGTCGGCGCGGCCGCGCGCCGCGCGCAGCTTGCCGCCCCGGAACCAGCCCCAGCCGGTGGGGAAGCTCTCGGCCGCCACGATATTGTCGCGCACGCTGAGATGCGGAAAGACCGAGTAGCGCTGGAACACGACGCCACGCTCGCGCCCGGGTTCGCGTGCGGGGGCCCCGCCGGCCACGGTGATCGTGCCCCGCGTCGGCGTCTCGTCGGCCAGCAGGAGCCGCAGGAAGGTGGACTTGCCGCAGCCCGAGGCCCCGACGATCGAGACGAACTCACCCTCTTCCACCTCGAGATTGACGCGTTCGAGGATCGGCCGGCGATCGTAGCTCTGAAAGACGTTGCGCACGCTCACGAAGCTCATAGCCCGCCCTCCATCCAGGGGAAGGCCCGGCGCGCCAGCACCTTGAGCGCATAGTCGATCACGAAGGCCAGCAGCGTGATCCAGATCACGTAGGTCAGAATGATGTCCATCGCGAGATAGCGCCGCACGAGGAAGATCCGGTAGCCGAGCCCCTGCTCCGCCGCGACCGCCTCGGCCGCGATCAGGAACAGCCATGCCGCGCCCAGAGACAGCCGCACCCCCGCGATCAGACGCGGCAGGATCTGCGGCAGCACGACGCGCAGCGCGATCACCCAGGTCGAGGCCCCGAGCGTCTGCGCCTTGACGATCTCCTCATGCGGGATGTCGAGCACGCGCTGGCTGAGATCGCGGATCAGGAAGGGCGTGATCCCGATCACGATGAGGACGACCTTCGAGGTCTCGCCCAGCCCGAAGACGATGAAGAGGATCGGCAGCAGCGCCAGCGGCGGAACCATCGAGATCACCGCGACGAAGCTCGAGAAGCCCCGCCGGACATAGGGCAGAAGCCCGATCCCGACCCCGAGGATCAGCGAGATCAGCGCGCCGCTGCCGACCCCGAGCGCGAGCCGGCGCAGGCTCGCCCAGGTATCGTGCCAGATCTGGATCTCGCCGCTGCGCTTGTTGGGCTCGGTGAAGAGCCGGATCGCGGTGTCGAGGATCGCGCCCGGCGCAGGCAGGAGCTTGTCCTGCGGGTTCGCCGCCAGGCGGATCTCGGAGCCGATCGCATAGGCGATCAGGACCACCGCGAAGGGAAGTGCGGCGAGCAAGATCGCGGTCGGGCGTGAGGGATGTCGGTTGAGAAGACGCATGATCTCTTGGCCGAAGGGAAAGCGACCCGGCCGGGGTTCGGCCGGGCGCGATGGGCTCAGAGGCTGCCGTCGGCGGCCATCTGCATGTAGGTCGTGTCGAAGCGCAGCTTCACATTGCCCTTGTCGCCGGCGACCGACCCGTCGGGATATTCGACCCCCACGAAATCGGCCGAGGGCGCGTCGACCCCGAGGATCCCCTTGTCGAACAGGAAATTCGCGACATGGGTCATGGTCTTGGGCATCTCCGCGCTCGAGGCCTGCGCGACCGCCTTGGCCGGGTCGTAGAACATCGCGGTCGCGTCGAGCTGCGCCTTGTAGCCCGCAAGATCGGTGCCCGCGGCCTCGGCCATTGCGGTCAGCGCCTCTTCGTCACCCGCTGCCATCTTGCCCATCACCTCGTACCAGGCCCCCGCGACCGCCTTGCCGAGTTCGGGATTGTCCTTGAGGGTCTCGGTATTGACCACCATCAGGTCGAGGATCTCGCCCGGGATCTCGGAGCTGTCGAAGATCTTGTGGGCGTCGGGGTTCGAGGACATGATCTCGGAGACCAGCGGGTTCCAGGTCACCACCGTCTTCACCTCGGGCGTGGCGAAGGCCGCGATCATGTCGGCATCCGAGGTATTGACGACGCCTGCAAGATCCTTCTCGGCCAGCCCCGCCTTGTCGAGCGCGCGCGCCAGCAGGTAATGCGAGACCGACAGCTCGACGAGGTTCACCTTGGTGCCCTTGAGTTCGGCCACCGAGGTCGCGTCCTTCGAGATGATCGCGTCATTGCCGTTCGAATAGTCGCCCACGATCAGCGCGGTCGTGTCCACGCCGCCGCCCGAGGGGATCGAGAGCGTGTCCATATTGGTCGCGCTCACCCCGTCGAAGGCGCCCGCGGTGTATTGGTTGATCGACTCGATGTAGTCGTTGATCTGGACGATATCGACGGTGATGCCGTATTTCTTCGCCCATTTGTCCATGATCCCCGAGCTCTCGAGATAGCCCCAGGGCATCCAGCCGGCATAGATCGACCAGGCGAGTTTGAAATCGGCCTTCTTCTCGGCCATCGCGGGCGAGAAGGATGCGGCGAGAACCCCCAGCGAGAGGGCCGTGGCGGACAGGATCTTCGTTCTGGTCATGGTCTTCCCCGTTGGCAACGTCCCGCCCGTATCATGGCGTTGAGGCCGGCCCGCTGGCGGAACAAAGAGACGAGGCGCGGGTCAGACCTGCGCAGTACTCTCCCGGGATTTTGGCCCGCCGTGTGCCCGAGGCGGAATTTGCCGCCCGGGTGGCGCTTCTCGGACCAGACCTGCCATTCGCGGCAACGGAACCCTAAGCGCCCTGCCCCTCCATCAAAGGCACGCCACCCGTTTGCGCCAAGGGGGGCGCGGAGAAACGGCCGGTTCAAACGGCAATTGCCCACGAATTAATCACGAATTCGGAGCCGCTGACCAATCCTTCCGCGCAAGAAACGGCCCGGCGGGGCGCGTGCCCCGGACTCACCCCCCCGCGCGGTCTGCCTCGCAAAGCGATCCGCGATCCGGTTCGGCGCGTAGCCTCGGGAGGCGATTGACCAGAGAGGGCCGCGAGACGATGACCGCATGTTCCGGGACGCCCCAAGGGCAAAGCGAGCGGCGCCTGCCCTATTGGCGGGTGAGCCTTGTCGCGCTCACCCTCGCCGCGGCGGGGCTTCCGATCTATATCCACCTGCCGCGCTTCGCGGTGACCGAACTCGGGCTGGGCCTCGGGCAGGTCGGCGCGGTCCTGATCGCGATCCGCATCGTCGATTTCGCGCAGGACCCGGCGCTCGGCTGGATGATCGACCGCTGGCCGGACCGGCGCGGGCAATTCGCCGGCCTCGCCCTTCTGCTGCTCGGAGCGGGTTTCGCGATGCTGTTTGCGCTGCCCGCCCCCTTGGCGCCCGCGCTCTGGCTGAGCGGGACGCTGCTTCTGCTCTTCACCGGCTACAGCCTCGGGACGATCCTGCTCTACGGCCAGAGCACCGCGCTCGCCGGTTCGGCCCCCGCCGCCCAGTACCGGCTGGCGAGCTGGCGCGAGGCGGGCCTCCTTGCGGGCGTGATCCTGGCCGCCGCGGCCCCCGTCGCCTTCGCGCAGATCTTGCCTGCGCGGGGTGGTTATGCGGGTTTCGGCTGGGCCGTCGCCGCGCTGGCCATCCTGAGCGCGCTCCTCTCGCGCCCGGTCTGGGGCCTGTCCGCGCCCACCGCCCGCCGCCCGCGCCTGCGCGACTTCCTCTCGGGCGCGGCAGGGCGTCTGCTGGGGCTCGCCTTCGTCAACGCCTTGCCCGTCGCGGTCACCTCGACCCTCTTTCTCTTCTTCGTCGAGGACCGGCTGGAGCTGCCAGGGCTGGCCGGCCCCTTCCTGATCCTGTTCTTCGCCGCCGCCGGGCTGAGCGCGCCGCTCTGGAGCCGTCTCGCCGGCCGTTTCGGTGCCCGACGCGTCCTGCTCGCCGCGATGGTCCTCTCCATCGCGAGCTTCATCGGCGCGGCTGTCCTGCCAAAGGGCGCGGCGCTCGGTTTCGCAGCGATCTGTCTGGGTTCGGGGGTCGCGCTCGGCGCGGATATGGTGATCCTGCCCGCGCTCTTCGCCTCGGCGCTCGGCCGTGCCGGTCTGCGGGCCGGGCAGGCGTTCGGGATCTGGAGTTTCGCCGCCAAGCTCGCACTCGCGCTCGCCGCCGGGGTGGTCTTGCCGCTGCTGCAGCAGGCGGGCTTCACCCCCGGCGCGGAAAACAGCCCCGCCGCGCTCACGGCGCTAACCCTTGCCTATGCGCTCCTGCCCTGCGGGCTCAAACTCATTGCACTCGCGATGGTCTTCGCCCTGCCCCGCGAGTTTGCCGAGGGACAGGGCTGATCGGGCCGCCCCCTCAGGAGGCGGGGCCGCGCAGCGTCGCGGTCAAGGGCGCGAGACGCACCGCTTCGATATGGAAATACCGGGCGATCTCGGCATCGCTCAGCCCGAGATCGACGAAACATTCGAGCGTTGCGCGCGGATCCGGCCCGAGCTCGGCGGGCAGGTTCGACTGACGGAGGTAGCCGGGGCGGCGCGGACCGAAGCCGGCCGGGCTCGGCAAGGCAGGTTGAAACGTCATTGGCAACTCCCTGATCCAGTGAAGGACCGACTCAGAATACACGCATAACGCGATCCGTGTAGTCACTCTGCACAACAACGCCGTGACAGCGGCGACAATTTGCGAGAGCGCGTAAAAATACTCTTAAGCCGGTCACAATGCGTAGCTTTCGTGCGGTTTGGGCATCGTCACCCTCTCGGGATCGAGATCGCGTGCGAAGGCTTGCATCGATTTCGGCTCGCCATGCACGAGAAAGACCTTCCGCGGATTGCCCGTCCGCGCGAGCCAGCGATGCAGGTCCGCGCGTCCGGCATGGGCGGAGAACCCGTTGATCGTGTGGATGCGCGCGCGCACCGGGACGTGCTCGCCGAAGAGCTTCACCTCCTTCGCGCCGTCGATGATGATCCGCGCAAGCGTGCCCTCGGCGGCATACCCAACGAAGATCACGCTGCATTCGGGGCGCGCGAGGTTGCGCAGCAGGTGATGGCGCACCCGCCCGCCCGTCGCCATTCCCGAGCCCGCCATGATCACCGCCCCCGAGCGGATCTCGTTGAGCGCGATCGATTCCTGCGTCTCGCGGGTGAAATGCAGCTGCGGCAGCGCGAAGGGATCCCTGCCATGCGCGATCATGCCGGCCAGTTCGGGGCGCATCGCCTCGGGATGGCGCTGGAAGATCCGCGTGGCCGAGATCGCCATCGGCGAGTCGAGGAAGACCTCGAGCGCGCGGGGCAGCTTGCCCGCTTCCATCCCCTCGCGCAGGAACCAGAGCAATTCCTGCGTCCGCTCGAGCGCGAAGGTCGGGATGACGACATTGCCGCCGCGGCTGCCGGCGTGACGGACCGCAGACAAGAACTCCTCCACCGAGGCGTCGAGATCGCGGTGATCGCGATCGCCATAGGTCGTCTCCATCACTACGACATCGGCATCGCCGGGCGGATCGGGATCGTTCAGGAGCGGCCGGTCGTCGGGTCCGATATCGCCCGAGAACAGCACCTTGCGCCGCTGCCCGTGCTCTTCGAGGTCGAGCCGGATCGAGGCCGAGCCGAGGATATGGCCCGCCTCGAAATAGGTGGCGGTGATGCCGGGGAAAAGCTCGAGCGGCTCGCGATACGCAGCCTCGCGCCCGAACCGGTCCACCGCGTCGAGCGCGTCCATCGTGTCGTAGAGAGCCCGATGCGCGCCGCCGTTGCGCCCGTGACGGTGATCGTGGCGCTCTTCCTCTTCCTGGAGATGGGCCGCATCGAGCATCACCAGCCGCGCCAGATCGCGGGTGGCCGAGGTCGCGATGATCTCGCCCCGGAAGCCGCGCTTGACCAGAAGCGGCAGGCGTCCGCAGTGATCGAGATGGGCATGGGTGAGCAACACCAGGTCGATCGCCGCGGGATCGAAGCCGAAGGGCGCGGCATTGTCGTCGACGAGCTCGTGACGGCCCTGGAACATGCCGCAATCGATCAGGATGTTGCGGCCCCGGCAGGTGACCAGATGGCACGAGCCCGTCACCTCCTGCGCGGCGCCGTGAAAGGATATCCGCATCTATTCCACCCCCGTTTCGGCTTCACGCATGTCGCGCCCGGCGCGCGCATACCACTGCCGGATATCGTCCCAGATCTCCTGCGCGGTCTCGGCATACCAGAAGAGCTCCCGGTCCTCCGGGTCGATCACCCCTTCCTCGACGAGGAAATCCGGGTCGAAGGCGCGCTCCCAGAAGGCGCGACCGACCAGGATCACCGGCACCGGCCGGAGCCTGCGGGTCTGGATCAGGGTCAGCGTCTCGAAGAGTTCGTCGAACGTCCCGAACCCGCCCGGAAAGACCACGAGCGCGCGGGCGCGCATCAGGAAGTGGAGCTTGCGCAGGGCGAAGTAGCGAAAGCGCAGGCACAGGCCGGGCGTGATATAGGGGTTGGGGAATTGCTCATGCGGCAGGGTGATGTTGAGCCCGATCGTCTTCGCGCCCGCATCATGCGCGCCGCGATTGGCTCCCTCCATCATTCCCGGCCCGCCCCCGGTCACCACCACGAGCCGATTGTCGCCCGAGCCTTCCGCGGCCCCGACGATCCGGCCGAATTCGCGCGCGACCTCGTAATAGTCGCTCTTGGCGAGGACGCGCTCGGCGACCCTGACCTGGCGGTGCAGATCGGCATCCTCGGGACAGACCTCGCAGCGCGCCCGCAGCACCTCGAGATGCTCGCGCGCGGCCGCGGGTTCGGGAATGCGGGTGCTGCCGAAGACGACGATGGAATGCGCGACCCCGTGTTCGCGCAGCAGCGTCTCGGGTTTCTGGTAGTCGAGCAGGAGCCGCGTCGCGCGCATGTCGTCGCGATTGAGGAAATCGATATCCTCGTCGGCCTGCCGGTAATTCGGATGCCCCATGATCTCGCGCAGCAGATCGGGCGCGCGGCTATCCTCGTGCCCCGGTTTCGGCCGGCACCAGGGCAGTTGCACCTCGCGGCGACGTTCGTCGGGAGGCAAGGGCTTATGCCCGTCCTCTTTGATGTCCACAGTCATTGCGCGTTCTCCCTTCCCCGCGCCCGCGGGGTCCTCCTGCCGGTATAAACCAGACTATCGACCCCAAGGACTTGATCTCGCTCAAATCTCCCGCTGGCGCGAAACCTGCGCGATCGCTTCGATACGGCCCGCGATTTGACGCGGATCATTGTGGCGGCCCCTTCCTCGGCTAAGCTCAGCCGCGAACAGGAGAGGAGATCCGTCATGGCGCTGAATTCATCGAGACCCGCAGAGAATCTTGTCTGGCTCGAAAAGCTCAGGCGCGAGGACGTGCCGAAAGTGGGCGGCAAGAACGCCTCGCTGGGAGAGATGATCCAGACCCTCGGCGCGGCCGGGATCCGCGTGCCACCGGGTTTCGCCACCACCGCCACCGCCTATTGGGACTATCTCGAGGAGAACAGCTTCGGCGCGGTGCTCGAGGACGAACTCGCCAAGCTCGCCGACGGCCGGCAGACCCTGGCCGAGACCGGCCAGGCGATCCGCGCGGCGCTGCGCGCGGGCCGGTTCCCCGCCGCGCTCGAAGAGGAGATCCGCACCGCCTATCGCGAACTGGGCGAACGTCTGGGGCGCGCGAACCCGTCGGTCGCGGTGCGCTCCTCGGCCACCGCCGAGGACCTGCCCGATGCGAGTTTCGCGGGCCAGCAGGAGACCTTCCTCAACGTCGTGGGCGAAGAGGCGCTGCTTTCGGCCTGCCGACGCTGCTATGCCTCGCTCTTCACCGACCGCGCGATCACTTATCGCAACCTGCGCGGGTTCGACCATCTCGAGGTCGCGCTCTCGATCGGGGTGCAGCTGATGGTGCGCTCGGATCTCAGCGGCTCGGGCGTGATGTTCTCGATCGACACCGAGAGCGGCTATGACAAGGTCGTGCTGATCAACGCGGCCTGGGGCCTGGGCGAGAATGTCGTGCAGGGCGCGGTCAGCCCCGACGAATACCAGGTCTTCAAACCCTTCCTCGGGCGCGAGGGCACGGTGCCGATCCTGCACAAGGCGCTCGGCTCGAAGGAGATCAAGATGATCCATGGCGGCACGGGCGGGGCGGCGACGCGCAACGTGCCCACCTCGAAGGCCGAGCGCGAAAGTTTCGTTCTCGACGACCCCGAGATCCTCGAACTGGCGCGGATGGCGGCGACGATCGAGGCGCATTACGGCTGCCCGATGGATATGGAATGGGCGCGCGACGGCGAGGACGGCAAGCTCTATATCGTGCAGGCGCGTCCCGAAACCGTGCAGTCGCGCGCGACCGCGGGGGCGATGAAATCCTACCATCTGGGCAAACATGGCGCGAAGCTCGCCTCGGGTCTCAGCGTGGGATCGGCCGTGGCCTCGGGCGAGGTCTGCATCATCGAGAGCGCCGAGCAGATCGACCGGTTCATCGACGGGGCGGTGCTGGTCACCGGCAATACCGACCCGGACTGGGTGCCGATCATGAAACGCGCCTCGGCGATCGTCACCGACCATGGCGGGCGCACCTCCCATGCCGCGATCATCAGCCGCGAACTGGGCGTGCCGGCGATCGTGGGCACCGGCAATGCGACCCGCGTCCTGCACGACCACCAGATGATCACCGTCTCCTGCGCGGAAGGCGAGGATGGCGCGATCTATGAGGGCAAGGCCGAGGTCACGGTCGAGGAGCTCGATCTCGCGGCGGTTCCGCAGACCCGCACCAAGGTCATGCTCAACCTCGCCAACCCCTCCGCCGCGATGCGCTGGTGGCGACTGCCCGCCGATGGCGTGGGGCTCGCGCGGATGGAATTCGTGGTCTCGAACGAAGTGAAGGTCCACCCGCTCGCGCTGACCCGCTACGACCAGCTCAAAGAGGCCGCGGACCGCGAGGCGATCGACGCGCTCACCCGCGGCTACGAGGAGCGCGCGGATTATTTCGTCGACAAGCTCGCGATGGGGCTCTCGCGGATCGCCGCGGTCTGGTATCCGAACCCGGTCATCATCCGGATGAGCGATTTCAAGACCAATGAATATGCCGACCTGCTGGGCGGGCGCAGCTTCGAGCCCTCCGAGGAGAACCCGATGATCGGCTTCCGCGGCGCCTCGCGCTACTATTCGGATCACTATCGCGACGGCTTCGCGCTCGAATGTCGCGCGCTCAAGCGGCTGCGCGAGGAGATGGGCTTCGACAATGCGATCGTGATGATCCCGTTCTGCCGGACGCTGGGCGAGGCCGATCAGGTGCTCGAGGTGATGGCGCAGAACGGGCTCACGCGCGGGGAGAACGGGCTGCAGGTCTATGTGATGGCCGAGATCCCCTCGAACGTGATCTCGGCCGAGGCCTTCGCCGAGCGTTTCGACGGCTTCTCGATCGGGTCGAACGACCTGACCCAGCTCACCCTCGGGATCGACCGCGATTCCGAGGAACTGGCCGGGCTCTTCAGCGAACGCGACCCGGCGGTGCTGTGGATGATCGAGACGGTGATCGAGAAAGCGCACAAGGCGGGGCGCAAGGTCGGTCTCTGCGGTCAGGCGCCGAGCAACGATCCCGCCTTCGCCAAGCTGCTCGTGAAGGCCGGGATCGACACGATCTCGGTCACGCCCGACAGCTATCTCGCGGTGAAAACGAATGTCGCAGCGGCCGAGGCGGAGGGCTGACACCCTCCCGTCGCGGCACCCGTTCGGGGCCCGGATGCGCGCGCGTCCGGGCCCCGCGCCGTCTTCACGCGCAATTTAACCTCCCGCACCCGGAACCAATCTTCGCCCCCTCCGTTGCCCCTTCGGAGGCACCCGCGCCCGTGGCGTGGACGGGCGTGGCCCGAGGCGAACAATTCCGAAGGGATACCCATGAAAATCACACTGGACGTCAACGGCGTGGAGAAGACACTCGATCTCGACGCGCGCGTGACCCTGCTCGACGCGCTACGCGATCATATGGGACTGACCGGCACCAAGAAGGGCTGCGATCACGGGCAATGCGGGGCCTGCACCGTGCTGGTGGACGGGCGACGGATCAATGCCTGCCTGAGCCTCGCGGTGATGCATGACGGCGATCAGGTCACCACGGTCGAGGGGCTCGGCACTCCCGAGGAAATGAACACGCTGCAACGCGAATTCGTCTCCTGCGACGGCTATCAATGCGGCTACTGCACCCCGGGCCAGATCATGTCCGCGACCGGGATGATGGCCGAGGCGGCCGAGGGCGCGCCCTCGCATGTCTCTGAGAGCCTCACCGCACCGGCCGACCTCGATGATGCCGAGATCGCCGAACGCATGAGCGGCAATCTGTGCCGCTGCTCCGCCTATCCCTTCATCCGCGAGGCGATCTCGCGGGCCCATGCGGCGCAGACCCGGGAGGGCCGCGAATGAAACCCTTCGATTATCAGCGCGCCCGCGATCTCGAGACCGCGGCGGAGGCCGCGCAAGCCGGCGGCCGGATCATCGCCGGCGGCACGAACCTGCTCGACCTGATGAAGCTGCAGGTGATGACGCCCGAGCGGCTGGTCGACATCACCCGCATCCCCGGCCTCGACCGGATCGAGAGCGACGGGCCGGGGCTGCGCATCGGCGCGCTGGTGCGCAATTCCGATCTTTCCGCGGATATGCGCATCCGCACCGGCTATCCGGTGCTTGCGCGCGCCCTTCTGGCCGGTGCCTCGGGCCAGATCCGCAACAAGGCGACCACCGGCGGCAACCTGCTGCAACGCACGCGCTGCCCCTATTTCTACGACCCGGCCATGGCCTGCAACAAACGCGAGCCCGGCGCGGGATGCGCCGCGATCGGCGGCGTGTCGCGGATGCTCGCGATCCTCGGCACCTCCGAGGCCTGCCGCGCCGCCCACCCTTCCGACATGGCGGTGGCGCTGCGCGCGCTCGAGGCGGAGGTCGAGACGCGCCGCGCCGATGGCGCGACCCGCAGGCTCGGCCTCGACGCGCTCTACCGCCTGCCCGGTGAACGCCCCGATCTCGAGACCACGCTCGAGCCCGGCGAGATCATCACCGCCGTCCTGCTGCCCGCCCCCCTTCCCGGCGCGACGCAGAGCTACCGCAAGATCCGCGACCGCGCCTCCTACGCCTTCGCGCTCGTTTCGGTCGCCGCCGTCGTGCGCATGGAGGACGCGCGGATCGCGACCGCGTCGCTCGCCTTCGGCGGGATCGGGGCGCGGCCCTGGAAGGATCCCGAGGTCGATGCGATGCTTTCGGGCCAGAGCCCGTCGGCGGAACTTTTCGTCCGCGCCGCCGACCGGCTGCTGGCGCAGGCCGAGACCGATGAGGGCAACGATTTCAAACGCGAGATGACCCGCCGCGCGCTGATCGCGGTGATGCGCGAGGCGACGGGGCTCGCCCCCGCCTCGACGGGCACGGACAAGGCGGAGGTTCCGGCATGAGCGAGGCTTTCAAGATGGACGAGGCGCAGCCGCGCCTGCTCGACGAGACCGGACAGGGGCTGATCGGGGAACCGCTCGACCGGCCCGAGGGGCGGCTCAAGGTGACGGGCCAGGCACGCTATAGCGCCGAATACGCCCCCGAACGGATGGTGCATGGCGTGCTCGTGCGCGCGACGATCACCCGCGGCCGGGTGACCGGGTTCGACGACAGCGCCGCGCAGGCCCTGCCGGGCTATCTCGGGCTGTTCCACGGCCCGCGCTTCATCCGCAATCCCGCGCAGGGCATGGCCGACGAGGCCCCCTGCCAGCCGGGCGAAAGCATCGACTATCACGGCCAGCCGGTCGCGCTCGTCGTGGCCGAGAGCTTCGAGACCGCGCGCGACGCCGCGGCCCGGATCGTCGTGCATTACGACGAAGCGCCCGGCGCGCCGGTCGCTCCGGACACCGGCGAGATCGAGGAGAACGAGAAACGCAAATCGGTTCAGGGCGATCTGGAGGCGGCGATGGCGGGCGCAGCCGCCGTGGTCGATGCCGAATATACCACCGCCGGTCACGCGGCCGCCGCGATGGAGCCCCATGCCGCGATCGCCGAATGGCGCGACGGTCGGCTCCTGATGCATGGTTCGCTGCAGATGATCCGCTTCAACAAGAACGAGCTCGCCGATGCGCTCGGCGTCTCCCCCGAGGCCGTGCGCATCCTCGCCCCCTATGTGGGCGGCGGGTTCGGCTCGAAACTCGGGATCTCGTCGGAACATGTCTCGGCGGCGCTCGCCGCGCGGGCGCTCGAACGCCCCGTGCGCGTGGTGATGAGCCGCCAGACCGTGTTCGACGCGGTGCTGCGCCGCACCGAGACCTGGCAGCGGCTGCGTCTGGGCGCGGACAAGGACGGCCGGCTGACCGCGATCGGCCACGAGGACCGCGTCTCGAACCTGGAAGGCGAAGGCTTCGCCGAACCGGTCAGCGCCGCGACGCGCTTCCTCTACTCCGCGCCCAACCGGCTGATCCGCCAGCATATCTCGCGCAATCACCGCACGCCTTCGGGCTCGGTGCGCGCGCCGGGCGAAGCGGTGGGCATGTTCGCGCTCGAGACCGCGATGGACGAACTGGCCGAGAAGCTGGGCCTCGACCCGGTGGAGCTGCGGCTGCGCAACATCCCCGAACGCCACCCCGTGACCGGTCAGGCCTATACCGCGCGCGCATTGGCCGAGAGCCTGCGCGAGGGGGCGAAGCGCTTCGGTTGGGATCAGCGACCCGAGACCGGCAGCCGCCGCGAGGGCGAATGGCTGATCGGGATGGGGATGGCGGGCGCGGGCCGCTCCAACATGCTCGTACCCTCGGCCGCCCGCGTCACGCTCAGCCGCGACGGCGCGCTGGTCGAGACCGACATGACCGATATCGGAACCGGCAGCTACGCGATCCTCGGACAGATCGCCGGCGAGATGCTGGGACTGCCGATCGACAAGGTGGCGGTGCATCTGGCCGATAGCGACCTGCCCGGCGCCTCGGGCTCGGGCGGCTCCTTCGGCGCCTCCTCCTCGGGCTCGTCGGTCTTCCTCGCCGCGCGCAAGATCCGCGAGATCCTCGCCCAGCGTCTGGGCTGCAAACCGGAGGAGCTGAAAGTGTCGGGCGGCGAGGTTTCGGGCGGCGGCACCCGCGCCAAGCTTGCCGATCTGCTGCCCGAACCGATCAGCGCCGAGGCGAAGATCGAGAAGGGCAAGACCGCGGAGAGCCATTTCTCGGCCGGCTTCGGCGCGCATTTCGTCGAGGTCGCGGTGAGCGAGGTCTCGGGCGAGATCCGCGTGCGCCGGATGCTCGGCGTGTTCGGGATCGGCCGGGTGCTCAACGAGAAGACCGCGCGCAGCCAGGCGGTGGGCGGCATGGTCTGGGGCGTCGGATCGGCGCTCCATGAAGAGCTGGGCCACGACCCGCGCACCGGCCATATCGTCACCCGCGATCTGGCGAATTACCACATCCCCGCCCATGCGGATATTCCGCGCGACATGGAAGTGGTCTTCCTGCCCGAGCGCGACGATCAGGCCAATCCGATCCAGTCGAAGGGGATCGGCGAGCTCGGCATCTCGGGCTCGGGCGCGGCGGTGATCAACGCCGTGCACAACGCGACCGGGCTGCGGCTGCGCCATTTCCCGGCCACGCCCGACAAGGTGCTCGCGGGGTGGGCCGATGGACGGTAGTCTCACCTTCGAGCGGGTCGCGATCACGAGCACGCTCGATCTCTCCGAGCTGCCCCTGCCGGTGCCAGGACAGCTCGCCGCGCTCGCCATCCTCACCCGGATCGAGGGGGCGAGCTATCGCCCGCTCGGCGCTGCGATGAGCCTCGATTGCGCGGGCCATCTGCGCGGCCAACTCTCGGCGGGCTGCATCGACGCGGATATCGCCCACCATCTGCGCAAGGTCGCGCAGGAAAACCGGCCGCGCAGGCTTCGCTACGGCGCGGGCTCGCCCTTCGCCGATCTGCCCCTGCCCTGCGGCGGCGCGCTGGAGGTCGTGGTGATGCCGCCTCCCGCCGAGACCTTGCAGCAAAGCATCGAGCACGCCCGAACGAAGCGCCGCGAGATCACGCTGCATGTGGCGCCCGGCCCCGGCCAGGTCAGCGCCGCCCCCGGCCCCGAGACCGAACTCAGCCTGCATCTGCGCCCCGAGCCGCGGTTCGCCGTCTTCGGCGCGGGACCGGAGGCGGAAACCTTCGCACGGCTCGCCCAATCGGCGGGCTACCAGACCGTTCTCGCCTGCCCCGAGCCCGGAGAGTTCCGCTCGGTGGAGACCCACCGCCTGAACCGCAATGCGCCGCTGGCCGGGATGGAGATCGACGCGCGCACGGCGGCGGTGCTGTTCTTCCACGATCACGAGCGCGAAATCCCGATCCTGCGCGCGCTGCTCGACAGCCCCGCCTATTACATCGGTGCGCAGGGCAGCCGGCGCGCGGCGCAACAGCGGGCCGAGCGGCTGAGCGCGCTCGGGCTCGCGCAGGAGCAGATCGCCCGCATCCGCGGCCCGGTCGGGCTGATCGCGCGCGCCCGCGACCCCAAGCTGCTCGCGGTCTCGGTGCTCGCCGAGGCGTTGGAGGCGGCACAGGGATGAAGGGCCGGATCGTGGGCGTGGTTCTCGCCGCGGGCGCCTCGCGCCGGTTCGGGGCGCGCGACAAGCTCGCAGCCCGCATCTCCGGACGAGCGATGGTGCAGGCACCTGCCCGCGCGCTTTCCGGTCTCGGGCTTTCCCGGCGCGCCGCGATCACCCGGACGCCCCGGCAACCCCATGCCCTGCGCGGAACCGGCACCGCGCTCTGGAGCGTCGGACATCGCCGGCCGCAGGCCGCCAGCTTGCGCCGCGCGGTGCGGGGCGCGCGCGCCACGGGTGCGAGCCACCTTCTGATCGTGCTCGGGGACATGCCGGGGATCGGCCGCGCCGAGCTGCGCGCCCTTCTGCGCCACGGCGGCCTGCATCCCGCGATGGCCACGGACGGGCGCAGCCTCGCGCCGCCCGCGCTGATCCCGCGCCGTATCTTCGGCCCGCTCTTGCGCCTGCGCGGCGACCGGGGCGCGGGGGCGCTCTTGCGGCGCCGCCCCGATCTGCGCCGCGTTCCCCTCGGAGCGGGCGCCCTGCGCGATGTCGACCGTCCCGAGGATCTCCGCCCGCCTCGTACCGGCTGACCCACGCCCGGTTGCCTCCGCCGCGCGCGCCGGGCAAGGATGGCCGCGACGACCGGCACAGGTCGCGCCGCCACGGAGCCCAGAATGACCCGATCCGCAACCGCGCTTCCCCGCAAGGCCGATTTCGAGCTGCCCGCCGGGGTGATCTATCTCGACGGGAATTCGCTCGGACCGCTGCCGCGCGGCGCGGCCGAACGCGCGATGAGGACGATCCGCGAGGAATGGGGCAATGAACTCATCAGGGCGTGGAACAGCGCCGACTGGATCGCGCTGCCGCAACGGGTGGGCGACAGGATCGCGCGGCTGATCGGCGCGTCGGAGGGCTCGGTCACCACCGGCGACACGCTCTCGATCAAGGTCTATCAGGCGTTGGCCGCGGCGCTGAGGATGCGGCCCGAACGGCGGGTGATCCTGTCGGATAGCGGAAATTTCCCGACCGATCTCTACATGGCCGAGGGGCTGATCGAGACGCTCGGGCGGGGCCACGAATTGCGCATGCCCGCGCCCGATCAGGTGCTCGATGCGATCGACGAGAGCGTGGCGGCGGTGATGCTCACCCATGTCGATTATCGCACGGGGCGATGCCACGATATGGCGGCGATCACCCGGCGCGCCCATGAGGCGGGCGCGGTGATGATCTGGGATCTCGCGCATTCGGCGGGCGCGATGCCGCTCGGGATCGGCGCGATCGGAGCGGAATTCGCGGTCGGCTGCAGCTACAAGTATCTCAATGGCGGGCCGGGCGCGCCCGCCTTCATCCATGTCCGCCCCGATCTGGTCGAGACGGTCGACCCCGCCCTTTCGGGCTGGATGGGTCATGCCGCGCCCTTCGCGATGGAGCCGCAGTACCGCCCCGCCCGGGCGATCGAGCGGATGCGCGTGGGCACGCCCCCGGTGATCCAGCTCGCGATCCTCGACGCGGCGCTCGATATCTGGGAGGGCGTCGATCTGGCGGCGCTGCGGACGCGCTCGATCGAGCTGTCGGAGCAGTTCATCGCGGGCGTCGAGGCGCGCTGTCCCCAGCTCACCCTCGCCTCGCCGCGCGATCCCCAGGCCCGCGGGTCGCAGGTGTCCTTCGCGTTCGAAGAAGGCTACGCCGCGATGCAGGCGCTGATCGCCCATGGCGTGATCGGGGATTTCCGTACGCCCGACATCATGCGTTTCGGCTTCACGCCGCTCTATCTCGATGCGCAGGACGTGGCCCGCGCGGTCGATATCCTCGCCGATGTGATGGCGCGCGATCTCTGGCGCGATCCGCGCTTCCAGACCCGCGCGCGGGTGACCTGAGCCTCAGGCCCCCGCCCGAAGCTCGGCGACGGCCGCGATCACCGCGGGGTCGAGCCCGGCACCGCCCGCATCCACATGGGCGCAGAGCTGGTCGCGCATCCGCGGCTCCCAGAAATCGTGGATATGCGCCGCGACCCGCGCCGCGACATCCTCGCCGGGCTGGGTCTTGAAGAAGGTGGCGATCTGGTTGGCCATATAGACCATCTTTTCAGGCGACATGGGACACCTCGTCATTCTCCGTGAAACGACCGGGCGCGACGGGCGGGACCGTGATCCTGCCCGCCGCACCCGGTGCGCGCGTCATTCGGCGGCGGGCAGGATGCGGCGCGCGCGTTCCGTGCGGGCGGCGTATTCTTCCTGCCAGTCGGTCGGCCCGTTCGACGGCCCCACCTGAACCGCGGTCACCTTGTATTCCGGGCAGTTCGTCGCCCAGTCGGAGAAATCCGTGGTGATCACGTTGGCCTGCGTGTCGGGATGGTGGAAGGTGGTGTAGACCACGCCCGGGCTGACCCGGTCGGTGAGCTTCGCGATCAGCGTCGTCTCGCCCGTGCGCGAGGCCAGCCGCACCCAGTCGCCATCCTTGATCCCGCGCTGCTCGGCATCGTGGGGATGGATCTCGAGCAGGTCGCGCTCGTGCCAGACCACGTTCTCCGTGCGCCGCGTCTGCGCGCCGACATTGTATTGCGACAGGATCCGCCCCGTCGTCAGCAGAAGCGGGAAGCGCGGGCCGGTCTTCTCGTCGGTCGCGACATATTCGGTGACGATGAAGCGTCCCTTGCCGCGCACGAAGCCGTCGACATGCATCACCGGCGTGCCTTCGGGATGGGCCTCGTTGCAGGGCCATTGCACCGAGCCCTTCTCTTCGAGCAGGGCATAGTCGACGCCCGCGAAACTCGGCGTGGTGGCGGCGATCTCCTCCATGATCTGCGCGGGGTGGGTATAGTTCCAGCCCGCCCCCATCGCATTGGCGAGAAGCTGCGTCACCTCCCAGTCGGCATAGCCGTTGCGCGGCGCCATCACCTTGCGCACGCGGTTGATCCGGCGCTCGGCATTGGTGAAGGTCCCGTCCTTCTCGAGGAAGGTGGAGCCGGGCAGGAAGACATGGGCGTAATTGGCGGTCTCGTTGAGGAAGAGATCGTGCACGATCACGCACTCCATCGCCGCCAAGCCGGCCGCGACATGCTTGGTGTCGGGATCCGATTGCAGGATGTCCTCGCCCTGGATGTAGAGCCCCTTGAAGCTGCCATCGACCGCCGCATCGAGCATGTTGTTGATGCGCAGGCCCGGCTCGGGGTCGATCTCGACGCCCCAGGCCTGTTCGAAGATCTCGCGCACCTCGGGCAGCTTCACATGGCGATAGCCCGGCAACTCATGCGGGAAGGACCCCATGTCGCACGAGCCCTGCACGTTGTTCTGGCCGCGCAGCGGGTTCACGCCGACGCCGGGACGCCCGAGATTGCCGGTGAGCATGGCGAGGTTCGCGATGCCCATCACCGAGGTCGAGCCCTGGCTGTGTTCGGTCACGCCGAGCCCGTAATAGATCGCCCCGTTTCCGCCGGTGGCGAAGAGGCGCGCGGCCGCGCGCAGCTCGGCCGCCGGGACGCCGGTCAGGGCCTCGGTCGCCTCCGGGCTGTGGCGCGGATCGGAGACGAATTCCGCGTAGTCCTGGAATTCGTCCCAGTCGCAGCGCTCGCGGATGAAGGCCTCGTCCATCAGCCCCTCGGTCACGATCACATGCGACAGCGCGGTGAGCACGGCCACGTTGGTGCCGGGCTTGAGCGCGAGGTGATGGGCGGCCTGTATATGGGCCGATTTCACCAGGTCGATCCGGCGCGGGTCGATCACGATCAGCTTCGCCCCCTCCCGCAGCCGCTTCTTGAGACGCGAGCCGAAGACCGGGTGACCGTCGGTCGGGTTGGCGCCGATCACGACGACCACATCGGTCTTCTCGACCGAGTCGAAATCCTGCGTGCCCGCCGAGGTGCCGAAGGCCTGGCCCAGACCGTAGCCGGTGGGCGAATGGCAGACGCGTGCGCAGGTATCGGTGTTGTTGTTGCCGAAGACCGCACGGGTGAGTTTCTGAACGAGGAAGGTTTCCTCGTTGGTGCAGCGGCTCGAGGTGATGACCCCGATGCTGCGTCGACCGTGAACTTCTTGCAGGCCGCGCAGCTTGGTCGCGGCGAAGCTCAGCGCCTCGTCCCAGCTCACTTCGCGCCACGGCTCGTCGATGGTCTCGCGGATCATCGGGTTGAGGATCCGGTCCTTGTGCGTGGCATAGCCATAGGCGAAGCGGCCCTTGACGCAGCTATGGCCGCGATTGGCCTTGCCGTGCTTGTAGGGCACCATCCGCACGAGCTGATCGCCCTGCATCTCGGCCTTGAACGAGCAGCCCACGCCGCAATAGGCGCAGGTGGTGATGACCGAGCGCTCGGGCGTGCCGAGCTCGATCACCGATTTCTCCTGCAGCGTCGCGGTCGGGCAGGCCTGCACGCAGGCGCCGCAGCTCACGCAATCGGAGGCAAGGAAATCGTCGCCCGCGCCGCCGGCGCTGACCCGGCTGTCGAAGCCGCGGCCCTCGATGGTGAGCGCGAAGGTCCCCTGCACTTCCTCGCAGGCCCGCACGCAACGATTGCACACGATGCACTTGCTCGGATCATAGGAGAAATAGGGATTGCTGTCGTCTTTCGGCAGCCATTCGGGATTGACCTGACCGCTGGTGTCGCGCGCCTCGAAATGGTTCGCGAGCCCCGCGCCCTCGGGGGCCTTGTAGCGCACGTCGCGCAGGCCCACCGCACCCGCCATGTCCTGCAATTCGCAATCGCCGTTGGCCGCGCAGGTGAGGCAGTCGAGCGGGTGATCGGAGATGTAGAGCTCCATCACGCCGCGGCGCAGCTTGCGCAGCTTCTCGTTCTGGGTCTGCACCACCATGCCCGGCGCGACCGGGGTCGTGCACGAGGCGGGGAGCCCGCGGCGTCCCTCGATCTCGACCGCGCACAGCCGGCACGAGCCGAAGGCCTCGAGATTGTCCGACGCGCAGAGCTTGGGCACCTGGATACCGGCCTCGGCGGCGGCGCGCATCACGCTGGTGCCCTCGGGCACGGTAATCTCGAAGCCGTCGATGGTGAGCGTGACGGGCTTGCCCTCCTTCGCGGGGGTGCCCATGTCGCGCTCATCGGAACGCTCGTTCCAGGGGATGATGAAATCCTTCATTCCGCAGCCTCCTTCGCGGTGGCAAAATCGTCGGGGAAATGGGTCAGGGCCGACATCACGGGATAGGGCGTGAAGCCGCCAAGCGCGCAGAGCGAGCCATCCCGCATCGTGTCGCACAGATCGGTGAGCAGCGCCGGAGCCTGCGGATCGCCCTGCGCGATCCGGTCGATCGTCTCGACCCCGCGCACCGCGCCGATCCGGCAGGGCGTGCATTTGCCGCAGCTCTCGACCGCGCAGAACTCCATCGCGAAGCGCGCCATCTGCAGCATGTCCGCGCTCTCGTCGAAGACCACGAGCCCGGCGTGGCCGATCAGCCCGCCCTCGGCGTCGAATTCCTCGTAGCCGATCGCGGTGTCGAATTTCGACACCGGCATATAGGCACCAAGGGGGCCGCCGACCTGAACCGCCTTGACCGGACGTCCCGAGGCGGTGCCGCCGCCGATATAATTGACGACCTCGCCGAGGCTCATCCCGAAAGCGGTCTCGAAGAGCCCGCCACGCGCGACATTGCCTGCGATCTGGAGCGTCACCGTCCCGCGCGACCGGCCGAGGCCGAAATCGGCGTAATGCTGCGCGCCCTTCTCGAAGATCACCGGCACCGTCGCGAGGCTGATCACGTTGTTGACCACGGTGGGTCGGCCCAGGAAGCCCTCGAGCGCAGGCAGCGGGGGCTTGGCGCGCACCACGCCGCGCTTGCCCTCGAGCGAATTGAGAAGCGAGGTCTCCTCGCCGCAGACATAGGCGCCCGCACCGACGCGGATCTCCATGTCGAAGGCACGGCCCGAGCCCAGCACATCCGAGCCCAGCACGCCTTCCGCCCGCGCGATCTCGACCGCCCGGCGCATCACCTTGATCGCATCGGGATATTCCGAGCGGATATAGACGTAGCCCCTGGTCGCGCCGACGCCGATCCCGGCGATCGCCATCCCCTCGATCAGGGTGAAGGGGTCGCCTTCCATGATCATCCGGTCCGCGAAGGTGCCGCTGTCGCCCTCGTCGGCATTGCACACGATGTATTTCTGCGGCGCCTGCGCGTCATGCACGGTCTGCCACTTGATGCCGGTGGGGAACCCTGCCCCGCCGCGCCCACGCAGACCCGAGGTCTTCACCTCGTCCACGATCTCCTGCCCCGAAAGCCCGAGCGCGCGGCGCAGGCCCGCAAGCCCGCCATGGGCCTCGTAATCGGCCAGAGAGAGCGGGTCGATCACGCCCACGCGGGCGAAGGTCAGCCGGGTCTGGCGCCGCATCCAGTCGAGCTCCTCGACGGGCCCGAGCGCCTTGGCCCCGCTTCCCGCGAGGATCGCCGCCGCGTCGCCGGGCTCGGCCGGGCCGTAGCCGTGGCGCGCACCGTCGATCTCGACCTCGACCAGCGGTTCGAGCCAGATCATCCCGCGCGAGCCGTTGCGCACGATCTCGAGCTCGATCCCCTGCTTCGCCGCTTCGGCCTTCAGAGCCTCGACCACGGCTTCCGCCCCGAGCGCCTTCGCGGCGCTGTCCATCGGCACCCAGATCTTCATGCCCGCGCCTCCTCGATCATCGCCTCGATCTTCGCGTCATCGACCCGGCCCACGACACGGTCGTCGATCATCGCGGCAGGCGCGCAAGCGCACAGGCCGAGGCAATAGACCGGCTCCACCGTCACGGCGCCATCCGCCGAGGTGCCATGCCAGTCGAGCCCGAGCTTTTTCAGCGTGGCCTCGGCCAGAGCCGCGCCGCCCACCGACTGGCAGGCCTCGGCGCGGCAGATCTTGAGGACATGCCGTCCGGCGGGCGCCTTGCGGAAGTCGTGATAGAACGAGATCACCCCGTGCAATTCGGCGCGGGTGATGTTGAGCGCGTCGCAGATCGGCTGATGGGCCTCGGCGGGCACGAAGCCGAACGCCTCCTGAAGGGCGTGCAGCATCGGCAGCAGCGGGCCTTCGAGACCGCGATGGGCCTCGATGATCTGCGCGATCTCGTCGGCAGTAATTTCGGACCTGGCTGTGGGCATGGCTGAGTCGTCCTCCTTTCGGAATACAATCGGATACCGAACGCATTCCGATCAATAACGGCGTCCCGTCGAGCGATCAGGATTTCCGATCAAACGGGGCCTTCAAGACGCGCCGCCTCCGAATGAAGCGCCTCGAGAACGGGGGTGCGCGGATCGCGATGCGGCAGCACCAGCCCGACCCGGTAGCCCTTGCCCACACCATCGAGCGGAACCAGCGACAGCCCCCGGCCCTGCGCGAGGAACCGCGCGATATCGTTGGGCAGCACCGTCACACAGCGCCCCGAGGCCACGCTCGAGACCAGCGCGATGATCGAGTTGGACTCGATGAAGGTGTGCGGCTCGGCGCCGTTCTCGGCGAGTCTCTGATTGATGATACGCCTGTTTTGCATGTCGGGGGTCAAAAGCGCGAGAGCGACCCCATCGAGCTCCCCCCAGGCGACCTTGGCGCGGGCCGAAAGCGGCGAGCCCTGCGCGCAGACCAGCACGTAATCTTCCTCGTAGAGCGGCAATGTATCGACGCGCCCCAGCGGTTCGTTGTCGAGATAGGAAATCCCGGCATCGGCTTCGAAGCTTTCGAGCATCGCGAGGATCTCGCGCGAGTTGCGCGACAGGATGGTAAAGCGTACCCGCGGATGACGTTCGGAAAACCGCGAGGAAAGCTGCGCGGCCCAGGTGAGCGCGGTCGGGATCACCGCGAGGCGGATCTCTCCGGACAGGCCGTGGCGCTTGGCGCGCATCTCGTCGCGCAGCTGGCGCGTGTCGCCGACGATGCGTTGCGCCCAGACGAGCGCCGCCTGCCCCTCGGGCGTGAGCCCTCCGAAGCGCGAGCCGCGAAAGACGAGCTGCACCCCGAGCTGCTCCTCGAGCTGCTTGATGCCGGCCGAGAGCGTGGGCTGCGAGATATTGAGGCTTTGCGCCGCGCGCCCGAAATGGCTCTCCCGGGTCAGAGCGATGAACATTTCGAGCTTGTCGAGCATGATAGATATTTCCGATCAGAAATTCGTTTCTCGATCAGATTTACCGCCTGACCGTTCAAGCGGCAAGCCGGGGCGCCGCCTGCGCGGCGCCCCGGCAGAGGCTTACTCGCCCGGAACCGCTTCGACGTCGTTGTGATCGAAGGCAGGCTCTTCGTGGTGGTGATGCTCCTTCACCGGGCGCATGAAGAGGTTCGCGAAGAACGCGACGACCAGCAGCGCCGCCATGCAATACATGGTGGTGTTGTAGAGGCTCGGCGTCGGATCGATCGTGCCCTGCGGCGCGATCTCCATCAGCTTCGCGATCGTCACCGTCTTGGCCGCGACCAGCTCGTTGATCTGCGACAGCGGCGCGCCGAACTTCTGCGCGAAGGCCGCCGGATCGACCTTCGAGGCGAGATCCGAGATCGCGTTGTTCACCGACATCTGCCGCAGCGAGGTGATCGCGAGCGGTCCGAGCACACCGGCCGTCGACCAGGCGGTGAGGATGCGGCCGTGGATGCCGCCGACATGCATCGTGCCGAAGATATCGGCCAGATACGCCGGGATCGTCGCGAAGCCGCCGCCATACATCGAGAAGATGATCATCGTCGCGGCGTAGAAGCCCACGAGATAGATGATCGAGGGATGCGAGGCCGTGGCCGAGGCGAAATAGGGGATCGACAGGTACAGGATCGTGCCGAGCACGAAGAAGCACATATAGGTCGCCTTGCGCCCGATGAAGTCCGAGGTCGAGGCCCAGAAGAACCGCCCCACCATGTTGAAGACCGAAATCATCAAAACGTAGGTCGAGGCGAAGGCGGCGGTCACCACCAGCGGCATCACCGAGCCGAAGATCTCCGACATCATGGTCTTGGCGACGCCGATCACGCCGATGCCCGCGGTCACGTTGAAGCACAGCATCAGCCACATCTGCCAGAATTGCGGCGTCTTGAGCGCCTGGTCGATATGGACGTTGTTGCGCGTCACGAGGCCCGAGGCCACGGGTTTCGGCGTCCAGCCCGCAGGCTTCCAACCCTCGGCCGGCACGCGATACTGGAACGAGGCGAAGAGCATCACGACGAAATAGACGATGCCGAGCGTCAGGAAGGTCTGCGCGGCGCCGGTATTGCCCGAGCCCACCACATAGACGCCCGCCTGCCCGCCGAAATCGGCAGCCTGCGTGGCGGTGGCGACGACGACCTCGACCTTGCCGGCCGCGGTCTGCGCGAAGACCCGGCCGTTCTCGACCACGGTCTGCACGGCATCCTTCGCGCCGAGGAAGGTCGGGGCCTTCGAATAGAGCGAGAGCAGCCAGCCATTGAGCGGGGCGCCGATCATCGCGCCGCCGCCGAAGCCCATGATCGCCATGCCCGTCGCCATGCCGCGGCGGTCCGGGAACCAGCGGATCAGGGTCGAGACCGGCGAGACGTAGCCGAGACCGAGGCCCGCACCGCCGAGCACCCCGTAGCCGAGATAAAGGAGCCAGAGCTGATGGCTCGCGATCCCGAAGGAGCCGATGATGAAGCCGCCGCCCCAGAGGAAGGCCGCGACGACGCCGACCATGCGCGGGCCGACATCTTCGAGCCACTTGCCCGCGAAGGCCGCGGCCAGGCCGAGGAAGACGATCGCGACCGAGAAGATCCAGACGACCGAGCTGAGGCTCCAGTCCTCGGCGGCCGGCGCGACCACGCCGAGCTGGCGCGTCAGCGGCGGGTTGAACACCGACCACGCATAGACCGAGCCGATGCACAGGTGAATGGCGATCGAAGCCGGCGGGACCCGCCAGCGGTTGTAACCGGGTTCGGCGACAATGCGCTCCTTGTGCAGGAGCGCAAGCACGCCACCAGACGTGTTGCTCATGCTATTTCCTCCCAATGCGTTCCCTCCGGCGACCGCCTCGAACGGGCGATGCGCGGGCGGCATGCGACCGCATGCCGCGACAATGGAAGCTATGGGACGATTGAGAAGTCAAGAATTTTTAACTATATTTCTCAATAGCTTAAGGCGACTTCTTGTCCCGAAATACTCCCCGCATCACCGGAATATGGGACATTTTGACCCGACGCCTCTCCCGAGGGCGTCCCGAATGCCCCATTCTGTCCCTGACGCAGTTGTCAGCCGCGGCGCGCGGCGGGCAGGAAGATCGTGAAGCGGCTGCCCTCGCCGGGTTCCGAGGCGGCGGAAATCCGCCCACCCGCGCGACTCACGAGCTGCTGGCTGATCGACAGGCCGAGCCCCGTTCCCTGCGCCCGCTTGGTGGTGAAGAACGGATCGAAGATCCGCCCGAGCACCTCGGGCGACATCCCCGCGCCGCTATCGGCGACCACGATCTCCACGCCGCCCGCGACATCGCGCACCGACACCGCGAGCCGCCCGCCCTCGGGCATCGCATGCGCGGCGTTTAGGATCAGGTTCACCAGCACCTGCTGCAATTCGGTGCGCGACATCAGCACCTGCGCCTCGCTCTCGAGATGCTTCTCGGTCGCGATCCCGGCGCTTTCTATCTGGTGGCGCGTGAGCACGAGGCAGTCATTGACCACCTCGGCGGGGCTGATCAGGTTGGCCGAGCCGGAATATTCCTCGGGCCGGGCGAATTGCAGAAGCTTCGAGACGATCACCCCGATCCGGTAGACCTGATCGTCGATCAGCCGGAACTCGTCGGAGACCTTCTCGACATCCCGGCCCAGGGTCTCGCGCGCGAGATCGAGATTGCCCTGGATCACCGCGACGGGGTTGTTGATCTCATGCGCCACCGAGGCGGTGATCTCGCCCACCGCGGCAAGCTTTTCCGACATCACCAGCCGCTCGGTCGTCTGTTCGAGCTGCCGGTTGGCCGCGCGCAGATCGGCGGTGCGTTCCTCGACCTTCGCCTCGAGGCTCTCGGCCCAGTCGCGCAGCTCTCGGTCGCGCGCCTGCAACTGGTCGAGCAGATCGTCGAGATGGGCGGCGACCTGCGTGATCTCGCCGCCATCCTGATCGGGGCGGTTGCGCGCGGTCAGATCGCCCGCCTCCACCTGCGCGATGGTCCGGGTCATTCCTTCGAGCGGCCGGAAGATATGCCCCGCCCATCTGAGGAAGATCGGGACCGAGGCGAGCGCGATGAACAGGAAGGCCGCCGAGAGCGTGAAGACCGAGCTGCGCTTGGCCTGACGGAAGGGCGCTTCGAGAAAGCCGACATAGAGCATCCCCACTCGCGTGCCGCGGCTGTCGAGGATCGGCTCGTAACCCGAGATGTACCAGTCATTGACCACGAAGGCCCGGTCGAGCCAGGTCTGCCCCTCCCCCAGAACCTTCGCGCGCACTGCCGAGGAAACGCGGGTGCCAAGCGCGCGGGCGCCCTCGAAGAGCCGCACATTGGTCGAGACCCGGACATCGTCGAGAAACAGCGTCGCGGTCCCCTTGGAGCCCTCGGGCAGGCTCTGGTCGCGGTAGACGAGCGCGTTGATCGTGTCGATGAAGTGAAGGTTGCGGTTGAGAAGCGTGCCGCCCACCAGCGCCGCGCGCTGGCCGTCGGGCAATGTCACGGGGGCGGCGGCATGGATCACCATCCCGCGTGTCTCGACGGTGCGCTCGGTGGGCGCGGCGGCCCGGGTCGGCACCAAAGGCACCTCGGCGCGCGCGGCAAGGCCCGGATCGCGCGCATCGAGCTGCGCCGACGACATGATATCGACCGCGCTCTTCCATTTGCCCCCGAGCGCCGCGCGGATCACCGGCCAGTCGGTCAAGGTGCCTCCCGCCCCGCTCCGCGCGATATAGAGGAAATCGAGGCCGAGCCGCGCTTTCTCGCGCGCGAGATAGGTGTCCGGGGCGCCCGCGCGCAGCGCCTCTTCGAGCGCGGCCGACCGCGCCACCGCGTCCACGCGCTCGCCCGAGGTCTCGATCAACCGTCCGAGATACTGATCGGCAATGGTGAGATCGCCATTGACCTTGTTGATCAGGATCGTGTCGAGCTTCTGCGACCAGCGCCAGATCGTCGCGCCCAGCATCAGCGGCAGCAGGACGAGCATCGGCAGAAGCGCGATCACCAAGAGCCGCACGCGCACCGAACTTGTCAGACGGGAGCGCCGCGCCACCGCTCAGAGCCCCCAGGAGGCGATCTTGCGGTCGATCGTCTTGCGCGAGACGCCCAGTTGCCGCGCCGCCTCGCTGCGATTGCCGCCCACCGCCTCGAGCGCGCGCAGGATCTCGCGCCGCTCGATCTCCTCGAGCGGCGTGATGTGCTCGGCCAACGGCACGGGCCCCAGCGTCTCGAGCGGGAAGCGTCCGAAGATCAGCGAGCGTTCGATGAAGTTGCGCAGCTCGCGGATGTTGCCGGGCCAGTCATGGCGCAGCATCGCCGAGCGTACCGGCTGAGGGATCTCGAGCGCGGGCAGTTGCAGCCCCGCCGCCAGCTCGCCGATGAAGAGCTCGGCCAGTTCCAGCACATCCGTGCCCCGCTCGCGCAGCGGCGGCATCTCGATCTCGAGCACGTTGATGCGGAACAGCAGATCCTCGCGGAACCGCCCCTGTTCGACCGCGCGGCGCAGGGGCGTGCTCGAGGACATCACGAAACGCATGTCGAGCTGGATGTCGCGTTCGGTCCCGACGGGCCGGACCTTCCCGTCTTCGAGCACCCGGAGCAGCGCGCTTTGCGCCGCCGGGCTCAGCTCGGCCACCTCGTCGAGAAAGACGGTTCCGCCCATCGCCGAGGCCAGCAGCCCCTCGCGGCCCGATGTCGCTCCGGGAAAGGCGCCGGGCGCATGGCCGAAAAGCTCGAACTCGATCATGTCGGCCGGGATCGATCCGCACTGGATCGGCACGAAGGGCGCGCCGGCGCGGCCCGAGCGCGCATGAAGGTGACGCGCCGCCACCTCCTTGCCGGTGCCCGAGGCCCCGGTGATCAGAACCGGCGTCGAGACATTGGCGATCCGCTCGAGCACCGCGCGGATCTCGTGGACAGCCGGAGAGTCCCCGATCAGTTCGTGCCGTCGCCTGCGGCCGATATCGGTCTCTTCGAGTTCGCGCTTGAGCAGCATGTTCTCGCGCCTGAGCCGCGCCATCTCGAGGGAACGGCGCAGCGCATTCAGGATCTGGTTCGAGCGGAAGGGCTTGAGCACGAAATCCGACGCCCCCGCCCGCAAGGCGTCGATCGCGGTCTGCAGATCGGCATAGGCGGTGATCAGGATCGTGTCCGTCACCCCGCCCTCGCGGCGCTGATCGGCCAGCCAGTCGAGCCCCTTCTGCCCCGGCATGATATTGTCGAGGATCATCACGTCGTATTGGCGCGATTTCAGCCGCTCGGCGGCCTCCACCGTGGTCCCCGCCTCGTCGACGATGCGGCAAAGCGGCTTGAGCGTCTTGACGAGGAAATGGCGCATCCCCGGCTCGTCATCGACAATCAGAATGCTCGCCTGCCCGAGCAGTCCGGACGCCTCCCCGAATCTGGTCTCCCCCATCTTGCGCTCCTCGTCGCCTCTCTCCCCCGGCCTCCGTCTTGTCGGAAAACCGCCGCAGGATCAATCGCGCAGGGGGATGTGCGGGAATGCGAGCCGCCCCCGCGCCCTTCGCGCTGCGGAAACCGCGGGGCCTCGCGCGGGCGTGATCTCATCGCACAGGCGCGGGCGAAATGCGCACTTGCGGGCGCGGGGCGTTCCGGGCGAGCGTCTTTCTCTCGCAACCGCCCGTTCAGGAGGACACCCGTTCATGGCCTCGACCGACCCGACCCGCGCGCAACCGCATTGGCGCCGCCTGCCCGCGGGCATCTGGGCGCTCGGTTTCGTCTCGCTGCTGATGGATGTCTCCTCCGAGATGATCCACGCGCTCCTGCCGGTCTACCTGACGGTCGGGCTGGGTGCGACGGCGCTGGCGGTGGGCGTGATCGAGGGGATCGCCGAGGCCACCGCCGCGATCACCAAGGTCTTCTCGGGCGCGCTTTCGGACCGGCTGGGCCGGCGCAAGGAACTGGCCGCGCTCGGCTACGGCCTGGCGGCGGTGACCAAACCGATCTTTCCCTCGCGCCCTCGCTCGGCTGGCTGATCGCTGCGCGTTTCATCGACCGGGTCGGCAAGGGCATCCGGGGCGCGCCGCGCGACGCGCTGGTGGCCGATCTCGCCCCCCCGACCCTGCGCGGCGCGGCCTTCGGGCTGCGGCAATCGCTCGACACGGTGGGCGCCTTCCTCGGCCCGCTTCTCGCGATCGGGCTGATGTGGCTCTTCGCCGACAATCTCCGCAACGTCTTCTGGGTCGCGGTGATCCCGGCCTTCCTGTCGCTGGCGCTCATTCTCTTCGTCGTGCACGAGCCCGCCCGCCCCGCCAACCGCCGCGCGGTACGCAATCCGCTCTCGCGCGCGGAGCTGCGCCATCTCGGGTCGATCTACTGGTGGGTCGTGGCGGTCGCGACGCTGTTCACCATGGCGCGCTTCAGCGAGGCCTTCCTGATTCTGCGCGCCGAGGAAACCGGCGTGCCGATCATGCTGGTCCCGCTCGTTTTCGTGGGGATGAACGCGGTCTATGCGCTCTCGGCCTATCCGGTGGGTGCGCTTTCGGACCGGATCGGGCGGGTCGAATTGCTCGGGCTCGGGCTCGCGACCCTGATCGTCGCCGATCTCTTTCTCGCCTTCGCGCAGGGCTATGTCCTGCTTTCCGCGGGCATCCTGATCTGGGGGCTGCATATGGGGCTGACCCAGGGGCTGCTTTCGGCGCTGGTGGCCGAGACGGTGCCCGAGGAACTGCGCGGAACCGCCTTCGGGATGTTCAACCTCGTCACCGGCGTCGCGCTGCTGGCGGCGAGCGTGCTGGCGGGCGTGCTCTGGCAGGAATTCGGAGCGAGCTGGAGCTTTTTCGCGGGCGCGGGATTTGCCGGGCTCGCCGCGCTCGGACTGCTCCGCCTGCGGGGACGGCTGAACCATCATGCGAAGGCGATGCGGGACGGGGGCGGCGCGTAACGTCCCACCCGCACGGGAGCGGCAGGCCGGGTTTCGGCCCGTCCGCCCCGGATTTTCAATTTGCAATTATCCCGCATATTTCTACCATAAGGCGAGTCGCACCACCTCAGGATGATTTTCGTTGATCCGCCCCCTGGCCCTCTGGATGATGATGCTCGCCGGTCTCGGCCAGCCCGCTGTCACGGAGCGGCCCGATACGCCATCGGCAGACCGGGCCGCGGACCGGACCGGAGGCTGGAGCCTGCGCGACGTGACGGATTCCCTCGATGACAGCAGGGCGATGAGCCTCTCGCTCAGAGCGGTCGGAGGCACGAATACCTTCGGCGATGCCCCGACCCTGATCGCCTTTTGCAACGGCGAGGTGAGCGAACTTTTCGTGGATTGGGGTGAATTCGTGGGCTTCGACGGGATCGCGTTGAGCGTCTCGCTCGGTCGGACCCCGGCGCGCACGCAGCTCTGGAAGGCGTCCTATAACGGCAGCGCGACCTTCCTGCCCGATCGCGTCGAAGCGCAGCTGAACGCGATCGCGCAAGTCCGTCATCTGGTGATCGAGACCACGCCGCCGCATGGGCACCCGATCCGCGCGGTCTTCGAGACCCATGGGCTTGCCGAGATGCTCCCGCAATTCGCGGCGCAATGCCATTGGAATGGTCCGGCGGTGCCGAAGTCCCGGCAGGGAGCCGACCGGATGGTTCTATCGCCTGCCATGCCGCTCCCGGTCACGGCGCGCGAGACCTCCTGAATTCGGTTTTGCGCATTTCCACCCTCCCCTCGCCGCGCGCTCCGTGACATTCTGGAAGCATCATGCGGCTCGCCAGCTTCAATATGCAGAACCTGCGGCTCCTCGAAAACGGGGGGGCTGCGCGGCTGCACGGGGCCTGGGACAGCGACGATCTGGAGGATGAGGGCCCGCCGGGGCTCGACCGGACCGACCGGCGGCTTGCGGCGGAGCTTCTCGCCGAGATCGACGCGGATGTCGTGGCCTTGCAGGAGGTGTTCGACCTTCCCACCCTCGAGGCGTTCCACGACGACTATCTTCTGGCGACCGGCACCCGCCCCTATCCCGAGCGGCACTGCCTGCCGGGCAATGACGGGCGCGGGCTCGACGTGGCGCTGCTCTCGCGCCGCCCCGTCGTGCGAGTGCAAAGCCATGCCTCCCTGACGCCGGGCGCGCTCGGCATCGAAATGCCCGAGGGCGTCGATCCCGAGATGCCGGTCTTTCGCCGCGACTGCCTGCTGGTGCAGGTGGGCGCGCTCACGCTCTTCCTGTGCCATTTCAAATCGCCCTATCCCGACCCGGACGCCGCATGGCGCACCCGCAGCCTCGAGGCACTCGCGGCCCGACGCCTGATCGAGCGGATATTCGCGGATCCGGCGGAGGAGCTGTGGCTGATCGTCGGAGACCTGAACGAGCCGACCACCGAAGAGGGCGCCCCGCGCGCGATCGCACCGCTCGAGGGCGGGTTCTCGGCCGATCTGATGGCGCGGATACCGCGCCCCGACCGCTGGTCCTATTTCGATCCGCATTCCGGGCTCTACCACTGCCCCGACGCGCTTCTCGCCTCGCCCGCGCTCGCGCGGCACTATCCCGAGGCGGTGCCGCGGATCCTGCGCAAGGGGCTCGGCACGGAGGCGGCGCGGTTTCGCGGGGAGCGACTGCCCGGCGTCGGAGATCACCGCCCCCATGCCAGCGACCATGCCGCGGTGGTGATCGACCTGCCGGGCCTGTGATCGCCTGCGTCAGGCGGGTTCGGCGCGGTCGAGCAGCGCGCGCAGTTCGGTCTTCGCCACCTTGCCGTAATTGTTCTTCGGCAGCGCGGCGACGAAGCGATAGGCTTTCGGGCGCTTGAACCGCGCGATCCGGTCGAGACAGAGCGCATCAAGCTCCGCCTCGCCCGGGGCCTCGCCCTCGCCCGCGACGACGAAGGCCACCACGACCTCGCCCCAGTCCGGGTCGGGCTGGCCGACCACCGCCACCTCGCGGATCGCGGGATGGGCCAGCAGCACCTCCTCCACCTCGCGCGGATAGATGTTCGAGCCGCCCGAGATGATCACATCCTTCGAGCGGTCCTGCAGCGTGACGAACCCGTCCGCGTCCATCCGCCCCATATCGCCGGTCCAGAGCCAGCCGTCGCGGATCGTGCGCGCCGTCGCCTGCGGGTTGCGCCAGTAGCCCTGCATCACGGTCGGTCCGCGCACCGCGATCTCGCCCACCTCGCCGGCGGGCAGTTCCCGCCCGGCCTCGTCGAGGATCGCGACCCGCACCGCCGATTGCGCGCAGCCCACCGAGTTGAGCCGCTCACGCCAGTTCGGATGCCGGCGGTCGGTGACGGCGGCACGCGGCAGCGCGGTGATCCCCATCGGACATTCGCCCTGCCCGTAGATCTGCACGAAACGCGCGCCCATCACCTCGACCGCCTCGAGAATGTCGGCCTCGTACATCGGCCCGCCTGCATAGACGATCGTGCGGATGCCCTTGCCGCTCGCGCCCGTGGCCTTCGCCGTATCGACGAGGCGGCGCACCATCGTGGGGGCGGCGAACATCGAGATCGGCCCGATCCGCGGCGCCAGTTCCAGGATTTCGCCCGGATCGAACCCTCCCGAGGGCGGCACCACATGGCGCGCGCCGCGCATCACATGCATGAAGTTGTAGAGCCCCGCCCCGTGGCTCATCGGCGCGGCATAGAGGATCGCATCCTCGCCGCGCACCTCGTCCACATCGACGAAATAGCACAGGCTCATCGCGGCGAGATTGCCGCATGAGAGCATCACGCCCTTGGGCTGGCCCGTGGTGCCGGAGGTGTAGAAGAGCCAGGCCAGGTCATCGGCATCGCGCGGTTCGGGGGCGTCCCTTCCCGTCCCCGCGCGCATCACCGCGAAATCCGGCCCCTGCAGCGAGATCACGGGCGGGTCGCCCAGAAGACCGGCCAGCGCCGCGGCCGATTTGTCATCGCCAAAGACCAGCCGCGCCTCGGAATTGCCGATGATCCAGGCGGCCTCGCGCGGATGCAGCTTGCCGTTGATCGGCACCGCCACCGCGCCGCGCCACCAGATACCGTAAAGCGCCTCGAGATATTCGGTGCAATTGCCGGCAAAGAGCGCGACCCGGTCTCCGGCCCCGATCCCCTGCGCCGTCAGCGCCTGCGCGATCGCCGCCGCACGCCGGGCAAATTCCGCGTAATCCGCCTCGAGCCGCGTGCCCGTCACGAGCGCGGCGGATGCGGGGCAGCGCTTGGCCGTGCGCGAAAGCCATTCCGCGGGGTTCATGCAAGCCTCGCACGAAGAACGCGCGCCTCATTCCACGGCCTAGGCACGGGGAATACCCCGGTCGAACATCTCGAAATCATCACTGTCTCCTCCACCGAGGACACAGATAGCATGAACGGAACGCGGCGGAACAGCCCGCCCGCCGCGTCCCCTTGCAACCCGGTTTGCCCGCGCGGTCAGTGCGCGCGGTAGGCGCCCTGACGCTCGAGCATCCAGCCCGGATATTCCTCGGGCAGCGCCGAGACCTTGTCGAGCGCGGCCAGGTCATCCTCGCTCAGCTCGATCGCGGTCGCCCCGATATTGTCGCTGAGCTGATCGACCCGCTTCGCGCCCACGATCACGCTGGTGACCGCGTCCTGATGGAGAAGCCAGGCGAGCGCGACCTGCGCGACCGAGCAGCCCTTCGCCTCGGCGATCGGGCGCATCACCTCGATCACCTCGAAGGCGCGGTCCTTGTTGAGCGGCGGGAAGTCGAAATTGGCGCGGCGCCCGTCGGCCCCCTTGCCCTCGCGATCGTATTTGCCCGAGAGGAAGCCGCCCGCGAGCGGGCTCCAGACCATCAGGCCGATCCCGGTATCCTTGAGCATCGGCACGACCTCGCGCTCCAGATCCCGGCCCGCGATGGTGTAATAGGCCTGCAGAGACAGGATCGGCGCGAGCCGGCGGGCCTCGGCGATCCCCACCGCCTTCACGATCTGCCACGCCGCCCAGTTCGACAGACCGATATAGCGGACATGGCCGTGCCGCACGAGCGTATCGAGCGCCTCGAGCGTCTCGACGATCGGCGTGTGCGGGTCGAAACCGTGGATCTGGTAGAGGTCGATATGATCGAGCTGGAGCCGCTCGAGGCTCGCCTTGCACTGGTCCATGATGTGATAGCGCGAGGCCCCGCGCGAGTTGATCCCCTCGCCCATCGGCCCGAGCACCTTGGTGGCGATCACCACCTCGTCGCGCCGCACCCCGAGGTTCTTGAGCGATTTGCCGAGGATGCGCTCGCTCTCGCCCCCGGCATAGATATTGGCGGTGTCGATGAAATTGATGCCCGCATCGAGCGCGGTTTTCACCAGCCCGTCGGCCTCTTTCTGGCCGAGCTGGCCGATCTGGCCCCACATCCCCTCGGACCCGCCGAAGGTCATCGTGCCGAGGCAGAGTTCGGAAACAAACAGGCCGCTCGGGCCCAGACGACGATAGCGCATGGTTGAGGTCCTTCTTACCGATTGGATTGGTTATGCATTCGCAATGAAGACGCCCGGGCCGAGAGGGCCCGGTCTGCCCGACATATGGGCCGGCGGCGGCGCAAGGCCATGAAAAGACGGATCACATGATCGCGGGGAGCCCCTCTGCGCGTTGCGATCCGCATCGGGCCGGAACGAAATCTCGCGGGATCGGAATTTTTTTCGTACCGCCGGGAATAAGCGGCGCCGCGCAGCGTCTTTCTCTGCACAGTTCCTCATATCCAAGGAGACGACGATGAGAAAATTCCTGCTGGCCGGCGCGATGATGATGGCCGCCACGATCGCCCAGGCCGACCCCGCCCAGATCGCCGAAACCGCCAAGGGCCCGACGCTGGTCGACGCGGCGGGCATGACGCTCTACACTTTCGCCAAGGACAGCGCGGAGACATCCGCCTGCAACGGCCCGTGCGCGGCGAACTGGCCGCCGCTGATGGCCGGCTCGGATGCGATGCCGATGGGCGAGTGGAGCGTGATCATCCGTGACGACGGTTCGAAGCAATGGGCCTACAAGGGCCAGCCTCTCTACACCTGGGTCAAGGACCAGAAGCCGGGCGACATCACCGGCGACGGGTTCCTCGAAGGGGCCTGGCACGTCGCCCAGCCCTGAACGACGGACAGGCGGCGCCGGGTGGCGCCGCCCCCACCAGCGAGGCCTCGCGTGACCCGCCGTTCCCGCCATGTGATCGAGAGCCAGATCCCCGCGCTGCGCCGCTTCGCCTTCGCGCTGACCCGCGATCGCGACCGGGCGGACGATCTCGTGCAGGACTGCCTCGCGCGGGCGCTCTCGCGCTGGCATCTGCTGCGCTCGGAGGATAGCCTGCGCACCTGGCTGTTCCGGATCCTGCGCAATCTGCATCTCGACAGCGGCAGGCGGCAGGCGCGGCACCCCGAACAGGGCGGGTTCGATCCCGACAGCCATCCCGGACATGCGGGCAATCCCGAAACCGCGCTGTTTCTCTCCGACGTGATGGGGGCGCTTTTCCGCCTACCCGCGGAGCAGCAGGAGGTTTTGCTTCTCGTGGGCGTCGAGGATTTCAGCTATGACGCGACCGCCGAGATTTTGGGGATCCCCCGAGGCACGGTGATGTCGCGCCTGGCGCGCGGCCGCGAGGCGCTGCGCGAGATGACCGGGCATGAGCGCCCCCCGCGGCGCGGTGCCCATCTGCGGAGTTTGAAATGAACAGGACCCAGCCCCTCTCCGACGAGGATCTGCACGGTTACATCGACGATCGGCTCGACGCGGCGGGGCGGGCCCGCGTGCGCGCCGCGCTCGAGGCCGACCCCGCCCTGGCCGAAAAGGCGGCGCAGATGCGCGCCGACCGCGAGGCCCTGCGCGCGGCCTTCGCCCCGATCCATGACGAGCCGGTCCCCGGCCATCTGCGCCCGGCCGCCCCCGCCGCGCCTGACTGGCGCCGGCTGGCCGCCGGGGCGGTGCTCTTCGCGCTCGGGATCGGCGCGGGCTGGGGCGCGGCCCGCTGGGAAGGGCCGCAGACGGCCCCCGCCCGTGCGCCGCTGAACGAGCTGGTCTCGGAGGCTCAGGTGGCCCATGCCGTCTATTCGGTCGAGGTCGCCCACCCGGTCGAGGTCGCCGCCGATCAGCAGACGCATCTCATGGCGTGGCTGTCGAAGCGTCTCGGGCACCCCCTCTCCGCGCCCGACCTTTCCGGGCAGGGCTACACCCTCGTGGGCGGGCGCCTGCTGCCATCCGACAAGGGACCGGCGGCGCAGCTGATGTATGAAAACGCGGGCGGGCTGCGGGTCACGCTCTATGTCACCGCGCTCGACAGCGGCGAGACCGCGTTCCGGCTCGAGCAGGGCAAGAACGGCGTCTCGAGCCTGATCTGGGTCGATCAGGGCTACGGCTTCGCCCTCTCCGCCCCGCTCACCCGAAACCGGCTCTGGCCGCTCGGACAGTCCGTCTACCGCCAGGTCGCCTTCGCGGGCTGAACCGTAGAACGCGCGCCAAGGGGGTGCATCGCGCCGCCCCCGTACTGCTCGGCCCGTGCTGCTCGGCCCGTGCTGCTCGGGTCGTGCTGCTCGGGTCGGCCCGTCAGGACAGCGGACCCCGGTGCCGGGGCCCGCATCCGCGATCTCAGTTCGCCTCCGGGATCGGCTTGAGCTTGAGCTCCTCCGCGGAGGCCTCCCCGAAGCCGTATTTCGCATAGATCGCCTGCGCCTCGGGCGTGCCCAGATAGGCGAGATAGCGCATCGCGTTATAGGCGTTGCGCCCGGTCTGGAGCGGCCCGATCGCGTAGCCCACCTTGTCCTGCATGTTGAGCGGCGCCGGGATCGGCACGCCGTCGACCTTGCGGTTCTCGGCCTTGGCGTGGACCACTTCCGTCGTCCAGACGATGCCGACATCGGCCTCGCCCGCCTCGATCCGCGCGGGCGTCTCGCGGTGGTGGCGCTTGGTGAACCAGGTCCTGCCCTTGACCGCCCAGCAGCCGCTGCATTCCGCCCCGGCCGTGACCCTGTCATACATCTTCATGTTCCTGAGCATCTGGCTGCCGTAGAACTTGAAGATGCCTTCGGTCATCGGATTGGGATGCGACTGCACCAGATCCTCGCGCCCGAGATCCTCGGGGCCCTTGATCCCCTTGGGATTGCCCGCCGCGACCATCAGTTCGAGCTTGTTATGGGTGTAGATCATGTAATCCGACATCACCCCCTTGGCCTTGAGCGCCTTGAGATGACCGAGATTGACCGAGGCGTAGAGATCGGGGTTCATCGCCGTGTCCTGCCCCTCGATCTGGCCCTGCTGAAGGATCTGCCCCTTCAGGATCTGCCCCGGCGGGATCGTCTCGACATAGATCTTGCCGATATCTGGATTGCGGCTCTGGAAATCCTGGATCAGCTCTTCCATCACCATGAACTGGTTGCCCGCGAGGTACATGACGAGATCGGCGGTGTAGCTGTCGCCGATCTTGCCGTAATCGATCGTGCCTCCCGAAACGAAGGTGCGATAATCGTTGCTATGGCCGTCATCCTCGGCCGCCGCGACCGTGAGCGGCAGGACCGCGATGCCAAGCACCGCGACCCATCCCTGAATCGAATGTTTCATGAAGTCCTCCCTGAGCCCGCCTCCCAACGGGCTTTCCTCGATATGCGGAAGGCCACGCCTTCCACCTTCAAGCGTGACAAAGCGGGAGGCGCGGGGATACTCGGGAGAGTGCCGGATCAGGCCGGGAAATCGCCTCGGGAAAACCCGAGGTCATAGCCGAGACGGGTCGCCATCTGCACCAGACGCGCGGTCGTGCCCGCATCCGTCTTCTTGAGCAGATTCGCGCGGTGGAACTCGACCGTCTTGAGGCTGACGCCGAGCTTGCTCGCGATGCATTTCGACGGCTCGCCCGAGCAGATCAGGCACAGGATCTCGCGTTCGCGCGGGGTCAGCGCCTCGAACCGGGCCCGCGCCTCGGCCAGTTCGGGATCGGTGGGCGGTGCGGGGTCCTGCGTCTCCGGGGCCGCGTGCCTGCGCCGCCAGGCGGCCGAGACCCGTCCCCAGATCGCCGCGCCCGCAAGCAGGCCGGCAAGCGCGACGGCGATGGCGATCCCGGGCCCGATTGCCGCGCCCTGCCGCACCGGCGCGGGGGCGACACGCGCCTGATAGGCGAGGACGAGCTGGCGGGCACGGGCATAGGGCAGCGGCGCCGACCAGGCGTCCGCGAGCCCGTAGTCGTGCCGCAGCTGCGGGTCTTGCGTGCGCAGGAGCGCCAGCGCCACCTGTTCGCGCAGCCGCTTGTCGGCCCCCGCCGTCGCGACGAACGGCCATTCGGGATAGAGCTGCCCGGTCACCCGATAGGGATAGTCGGGCTGGGCGCGGCTGTTGAGGATCTCGAAATCGCTCAGCGCGATCCGGCCCTCCGCGGCGAGGCTTTCGAGCAACCCGCTGCGCACCACCCCCGCATCGACCTCGCCCGAGGCCACCGCCGCGACCAGCGCGTCTTGCGGAAACCCCATGAATTGCAACGCGCTCAGATCGGTGAAGGGATCGACATTGTTATGGGTCATCTCGGACCAGGCGAGCTGGAACCCCCCGAAGGCATCCGGGCTCACCGCGGCGAGGGTCTTGCCCCTGAGATCCCCGATCGTGCGAAGCCCCGCCCCCGCACGCGCGAAGATCACCGTCCCATAGGAGAGCAGCCCCGCCTGCCCTTCGCCGAGCGCACGCTCGCGCGTCGCCAGCGCGCTCAGGGGATGCCCCTCGGCAAGCGCCGCGAAATGGCCGGGATTGGTGATCAGGAAATCGAGCCTTTGCGCCGCGAGCTGTTCCTCCGCCGAGATCAGGCTCACCGGCACGATCTCGAAGCGCCAGCCCGGAACCGTCGCGCTCAGGTAATCCGCGAGCGGCTGCCAATAGGCGCGGGCCGACGCCGCGCCGCGATGGGCGAGCACCCCCAGCCACGCGGTCTTGCCCGGCCCCGATTGCGCCAGGACCGGCCCCGCGAGCACCTGCAACAGCGCCGCGAAAACGAGTGCGAAAAACCAGCGCACGCCCCGACATCTCCTCCCTTGCCGGATGCACCTCTCCCAGGGTGCCACGTGGATGATACACGAAATCGCGTCCCGGCGTCACCGCCGCGCGGCCGCGATCCGATCACTGCGCCGGTCTTCGCGAAACGGCACGTTCCCGCGCCGGCTTCGAGCGCGGGAGAAGCCCGGCACAGACCGGGCGCGGGTCCGGATCACTGGCGGTTTTCGCTCACCCGGCCGATCGTCTCGCGCCCTTTCAGGCCGATCGGGAAACTGTCGATATAGGCATTGGGCGATTCCGGATCGAAGGACTTGCCGTCGATGAAGATATTCTCGCCGCGCGACAGGTAGCCATTGCTCGACCACGGGAAATCCTCGGCCGAGGCGTAGCCGTCTTTCACCAGACCCCGCGCGGCCGCGAGGTAGAGGTCGGGGCGGAAGACCGAATGCGCCATCCCGTCATACCAGATATCGGGGTGGAAGCTCTCGATCTGGCCCCAGCGGCGCATCTGGGTCAGATACCAGACCGCGTCCGTCAGGTCGGGAAAGCTCACATCGTTCTTGAAGAAGAGGCTCGCGCCGCCGACGTCGCGATCGCCATCCGCCTTTTCCTCTGCGTGATCGTCGAGCGCGCGCAGGATATAGCTCGCGTCGATGCCGACATATTGCGGCGCGGAGAGGATCTTCGCCGCCTCGTCGCGGTTCGCCCCGTTATCCGCGTCGAGCCAGCGGGCGGCGCGGATCAGGGCGCGGGTCAGCCCAAGGGTCTCCTTGAGATGCTGGTTGGAGAACTCTTCGGGCACCGCGAAGACGGTTCCCGCGCAATTCGCATGGATATCGCGCGAACTGACCACGCCGACACCCGAGCCTGCCTCCGTCGCGAGCTGATGCCAGGGCTCGCCCGAGCTGAACCCGTCGATCCCGCCCGCTTCGAGTGTCGCCTGCATTCGGGCCGCGCGCATTTCCCAGATCCGGACATCGCCGTTGAAATCGCCGCTGCTATCCTCCGTCGTGAAGAACCCCGGAGAAATGCCTGACGCCGCCAGCCAGTAGCGGAGCTGGAAGTTGCTGGCCCCGAGCGCGTTGCCCGCGGCGAGGTTGAGGCGCTGGCCCCGCCTCTGGTAATCGGCAATGGCGGGACCAAGGATGTCTGCGTTCAGCGGCTCGCCCCGCGTGTTCCGTACGGCCAGTTGGTCGCGCAGAACGGTGGAAAGCGTCACCGCATTGCCATGCGTGCCCAGCACCAGCGGAACCACGAGATCCGCGCGACGGCCATATCCGATCCGCGTCGCGAGCGGCACTGCCGCCGGCGCCTGCGATGCGTCGAGGTCGCCATCGAGAAGCCGGGTCTCGAGCGCCTCCCAGTCCGATTGTGGCTCCAGCGTGACGGTCAGGCCTTCCTGTTTGAAGAAGCCCTTTTCCATCGCGATGATGATGGGCGCGGCATTGATCTGTTTCAGGAACCCGATGCGCAGTTTCGTGCTGTCATGCGTCTTGGAATGCCCCTCATTCCCCCAAACCAAGACCGCGGAAAAAACCAAAGAAGCGAGAAGAAAACCGCCCACAAGTTTCCAAATTCTGTTCAATGCCCATGGGGGATGCATTTTGTGTCTTCCGCTTCCGTCCGAATCAAAGCTAACAGTAGCCTTAGTCGGTTTTAAACGACGTTTACCCGACAACTTTTTCCTCCAGAGAAAAATTTTCTCCTTTGGTGCGAATTCGACCCGTTCGGCACTCTCGTCCCGGTTGTGCCGTTAACCCTTTGACGCAATAACGTCACAATTTGGGCCTGAGGCTGCCCCAACAACGTACGCATATTAACCATGAGGCGGAGACGGTCGCCGAAGATTACGGCGATTGTGCAAGAAACGAGTGTGCAGGGGCGGTTATGCGGTTATCGAACAAACTGACAGCGTGGCTCATCGTCTTCTCGGTGGGGTTCATCATCGTCGGGCTTTATACGATCAGATCCTACCGCAACGTGTTCGAGGAACAGGTCCAGAGCGAAAGCGTCGAGCGCAGTGGTGAAGCCCTGAAGCTGCTCGTCAACCGCGCCTTCGATCGTGAATGGAGCAGTATCGAGGCACTCGCCAACGGCGCTGACATCAATGACGCCGAGCGCCTGAACCGCATGACGAACACGATGCCGCAGGCCAGCCAAAAGCTGCAATGGGTGGGCGTGGTCTCCCCCACCGGCATCATCGAATACGGCACCGGCGGCGCCGAGGTCGGCAAGGATGTCTCGAAGGCACGCTGGTTCCACAATGCCCTGCGCGGCCCCACCCTGAGCGAACCGTTCCGCGCCCCGGTCGGAGACTCGCTCGAGGAATTCATCGACATGGCGCAGCCGATCCGGAACGCCAGCAGCGGCGTCGAGGGCATCATCGTCTACCGCGTGCGCATGAGCTGGCTGAAGGGTCTTCTCTTCGAATCCGCCACCTCGCTCCGCCTCGATGCCTTCATCACCGACACCGCGGGCAACGTGGTTGTCGAGGCGAATGCGATCTCGGACGGCCCGCCCTCGGCTGCGGCGCTGCAAGCCGCCCGTCTGAGCCTGCTCAAGAGCTACATGCCCGTCGCGACCAACCACAACGGCTTCGTCAGCGCCTCGATCCCGCGCCTGCTGGGGGATAGCGTGCGCGGCAACGACTGGAGCCTGATCGTCCGGATGCCCGGCATGCTGCCTGCTTCGGTCGGCGGGGCCGCCTGGCAGCACGCGGAACTCACGCTCATCCTCGCCGCGATCGGCGTGATGGGGGTGCTAATCTTCGCGGTCCGCCTGTTCCTCGGTCCGATCGAGATCCAGACCCGTGCTCTGGTGGAATTCGCGCAAGGCAAGATGGTCTACCCGAAGGAGTTCAAGAGCTCCCGCGAGGCGCGCGAACTCGGGGCCGCGATCGCCCTGATCCAGACGCGCCTCGACACGCTCACCTCGCGTCCGAGCTCGAAAACCGCGCGTCCCGAGAAGACCGCGCCTGCCGAAAAGGAAACCGTCGTCGCCGTCCGTCCGGGCGAGCCCCCGGTACCGACCGCGAATGTCTACCGCATCACGCCCAAGCGCACCCGGGGCGGTGGCGGGCGCGCCTAACGCGCGCCGCCCCTTCCGCTCCGCCCCTTCCGCGCCGCACCCCCGGCCCGATTTCTCCGTTTAGCGCTTCGGGTCGGCCGGGTTCAGGCGGGTGAGCAGGTCTCGTGCCAGCGCCCAACGGCGCACATTCGTCACCCCCGGGATGCCCCCCTGCGCATAGAAGCGCCGGAACAGCTGGTCGCGCTGCTGGTCGGTGGTGCGCAGCTGGAGCACCGCGCCGTCGCTGGTCGCGGCCACCACGTCGCAATCGATATCGCCCACATTCGAGATACGGATCACCCCGCGCGTTTCCGGCGGGAAGGTATAGCCACGGATCCGGGCGGTATCGACCGTCAGATCCACGAGCCAGACCCGGCGGGGCTTGTCCTCGTCGATCACCGCGATGGCCCGCTCGGGCTGGTCGCCGACATGCATCTCCCGGCGCGGAAGCTCGATGCAGGTCAGCATGGTGACGAAGAGGACCAGCAGGTTGTAGACCGACCAGAACAGGATGACGACCTTGCCGTCGCCCGCATCCGAAAAGGCGAAACTGTCCGAGAAGATACCGATCCAGAGCCCCACCAGCGTGAGCCCGAAGAGCACGAGATAGGGCCCCATCATGCTCCATTGGATGACGATCGCGTCGCGTTCGCCCCCTTTCGCCGTCACCTTGAAACTCTGATGCTTGCGGCTCAGGAGCCCGGTGAGCACCCCGCGCGAGATCGGAATCGCGCCGACGAGCTGCTGGACGTCGTTGAGAACGGGCACCAGGACGTTGCGGAACAGAAGATTGTAGGTCATCAGCGTCCACAGGAAATAGCAGCCGAAGAAGTCGATCGCTTCGTGGAGCGGTGCGTTGACTACCGTGATGTTCCCGAACCAGTAGAGCAGCGGAAAGGTCAGCGCCGCCAGCCGGAACAGGAAGGTCGAGAGCCAGTAGAGCGAGGAATCCATGATGCTCCAGCGCCCGATGAAGCCGAGCTTCGCCTTTCCGAACGGGCCGAAACGGCTGCGCGCGATCTGCAGCGTCCCGAGCCCCCACCGCCCCCGCTGGGTGACGTATTCCTTCAGCCCCTCGGGCGCGAGCCCCTCGGTCACCGCCTCGTTGAGATAGACGGTCTTCCACCCTCCATCGCGCAGCACCTGGGTGAGCAGGAAATCCTCGGTCACGCTGAAGGTCGGAAAACCGCCCGCATCGGCGAGCGCGTCCCAGCGGATCATCGAGGAGGTGCCGCAGCAGATCGGCATGCCCCAGGCGTCGCGCGCGGGCTGGACATGGTCGAAGAAGAAGCGCTGCTCGTCGGGGAAGGACCGGGTGAGGCCCAGGTTGTGCTGGATCGGGTCGGGGTTGAAGAAATGCTGCGGCGTCTGCACGAGCCCGACCTTGGGATCGTGAAACAGCGCCAGCGTGCGCGAGATGAAGCCCAGATGCGGCACGAAATCTGCATCGAGCACGGCGACGAAATCCGGCCGGTTCTTTTCCTGGGCGAGCTGCGCGAGGGCGTTGTTCAGGTTGCCCGCCTTCGCCCCCGCGTTATTGTCGCGCCGCATGTAGCGCACCGATTGCGCGGCGCAGTAATTGCGCAGCCAGTCGCGCCGGCCATCGTCGAGCACGATGATCTGCTTGTTGCCGTGGCGCAGCGCCTTGGCGCCGACGATGGTACGCTCGAGAACCTCGAGATCCTCGTTATAGGTCGCGATCAGGATCGCCACGCGCGGCGGCGGATCGGGCCGCCACCAGCCGAGATTGGCGCTCGCCTCGGCCTTGCGGTCCTTCGTCCGCGTCAGGATCACGCCTGCGCTGAGCGACCCGATCATCGTCACCATCTCGATCGCGAAGAAGGCGCCGCTAGCGAGGAAATCGAGCGTCAGCCCCGGAGGGGCGACCGTCGTCGTCGCGCGCCACCACATGTAACGGATCGCGAAGAAGAAGACGCCCGCATAGAGAAAGACCCGGTGGCTCGTGCGCTGGGGCACGATCACCTGGGCGAGAAGGATGGACAGTCCGACAACCCCGCCCAGATGGATGAGCGAGGCTTCGATGGGCCCGGGAAAGAAGAAGGGATACATCGCTCAGAACAGGCCGCGCAGCACGTCGAGCGGGCGCGCGTCGAAGAAGACCCGGCCCGTGCGTCCGATCGCGCATTGCAGATCGCTGTCGGAGGCGAGCCCCGGCACCGCGACCGCGACGTCGTAGCGCTGCAGGTGGCGCTGGCTCGGCGCGACGGCCATTCCCTCGTAGACCGTAGCGGCACCGGCTCCGGCGAGGCGCACGATATAGCCCTCGAAGGTGGTGCGCTGCCCGATCGGACGGAAGGCCACGCGCTGCCCGCGCCGGAGCCTCTGATAGGTCATCTCGGGCACCGAGGCGGTCACCAGCACATTGCCGCAGTCGATCACGCGCGAAACCGGGTCGCCTCGGTTCACATAGGTGCCGTCATGCGCGAGCTCCTGCCAGTAGATCCCGGCGACATTTGACTGGATCTGGGCGTTCTCCGACAGCTTCACCGCGCTGGTGCCAACCCTGATCCGCCATTTGAGCGCGGTGAGACGGGCTTTCTGCTCGTCGATGCGCGACTGCGTGGCGGCGATCTCCCCCTCGAGCTGAAGCGCGCGCTGCTGCGATGCGGGAGCGTCGGCATAACCGTCGCCCACGAAGACCCCCGACTGCGCCGAGGCAAGCTCCGCCGCCAGCGCATCGACCTCCTCGCGGGCACGGTTCAGCGCAAGCGAGGGCGGCGCGGCATCTTCCCCGTTCCCGGCCTTGCCCCCCAGCAGATCGAGCCGTTCGCGCGCATATTTCAGCCGCGTCTCGAGCAGGTTCACGCGGTTCTCGCCATAGGTCTTGCTGCGCTTCGCCAGCGCCTCCTGCCGCGCCTTGAGATCGGTCAGCTCGCTCTGCATCTGCTGCAGCGTGGCCGTTGCGATATCGCGCTGCATCTGCAGATCGTCGAGATGCACGTGATCGCCGTTTTCGTCGTTCACCGTGGCCACGATGTCGTCAGGCGCCACCGCGCTGCCCAGCTGGCGTTCGGGAATGTCCAATGTCCCCGCAATCGGCGTGCGCAACGTCACGACCGGCGCATTGATCGTCGCATCGGCGCTCACCCCCGTCAGCTGCTCCCCCACGACCACCCAGAGCGCGAGCAGGAGAAGGGCCGCACCGACAGCGAATTTCAGGACGCGCATCACTCACCTTTTGCTGCAATATTCCCGAACAGAGTCAAAGGAATTGCCCGAAGGTGCAAGTACTAAAGTGTCGGCTCGCCCAGGCGCAGCGCGGTTGGACAGGTCCTGCGGCTCCCCCGCATCACTCCCCCACAGAACGCCCGCCGCGAGAGGCGCGCGCCCTCACATCGGCTCCGGCGCATCGGCCACGAGATGCCCGTCTCCGAGATTTCGCAACGGCAGCCGCTGCGGCGCCTCGCCCACCGGGTAGACCGGGCTCGGGACCTCGCCGGCAAGCCGCGGCACGGGCGGACGGCGATGGGTCGGATCGGGCACCGGCACCGCGGCCATCAGGCGCTTGGTATAGGGGTGGCGCGGATTGCCGAAGATCTGCGCGCGAGTCCCCATCTCGACGATCTGCCCCATATACATCACCGCGACCCGGTCCGAGATATTCTCGACCACGGCCATGTCATGGCTGATGAACAGGTAGGCGATGCCGAATTCGCGCTTGAGCGCCGCCAGCAGATCGAGCACACGCGCCTGCACCGAGACATCGAGCGCCGAGACGCTTTCATCGGCGACGATCAGTTTCGGCTGGAGCGCGAGCGCGCGGGCGATGCAGATCCGCTGACGCTGCCCGCCCGAGAACTCGTGCGGGTAGCGGTCGAGCTGGTCGCGCGACAGGCCCACCCGCTCGAACAGCCCCGCGACACGTTCGCGCCGTTCCTCGGGCGTGCCGATAGCGTGGATCAAAAGCGGCTCGCCCACCAGTTCACCCACCCGCATCCGCGGGTCGAGCGCGGCCATCGGATCTTGAAACACGATCTGAACATCGCGCCGCAATGACTTCATATCGCTGGATTTCATGCCGCCGAGGACATGGCCCGCAACCTCAATTCTGCCCTGGTGCGGGACGAGGCCGACCAGCGCCTTCGCGATCGTGGATTTGCCGCAGCCGCTTTCGCCCACGAGCGAAAACGTCTCGCCCGCCATGATGTCCAGGCTCACATTCTCCACCGCATGGACGCGGTGGGTGACCTGCGACAGGATCCCGCCGCGAATGTCGAAACGCACCCGCACATCGCGCAGGCTCGCGACGGGGGCCGCATCGCCATCGCGCGCGGGCGCTCCGCTGCCATCGCCCATGCGCGGCACGGCGGCCAGCAGGTCGCGCGTGTAGCTTTCCTGCGGGGCCTCGAAGATCTGACGCACCGGGCCCTGTTCGACCGCCCGGCCCTGTTTCATCACGATCACCCGCTCGGCCATCTCGGACACCACCCCCATGTCATGGGTGATCAGGATGATCGCGGTTCCCATCTCGCGCTGCAGATCGCGCAGCAGGTCGAGAACCTCGCGCTGCACCGTCACGTCGAGCGCGGTCGTGGGTTCATCCGCGATCAGCACGTCGGGGCGCAGCGCCAGCGCCATCGCGATCATCACCCGCTGGCGCATCCCGCCCGAAAGCTCGTGCGGGTATTGGCCCATCCGGCGTTCGGGCTCGGAAATCCGAACCGCCTTCAACGCCTCGAGCGCGCGGGCGCGGGCCTCGCGCTTCGAGATCGGTTCATGCGCGCGGATCGCTTCGGCCAGTTGCAGCCCGATCGTGAGAACCGGGTTGAGCGAGGTCATCGGCTCCTGGAAGATCATCGCGATCCGGTTGCCGCGCACAGTTCGCATCCTGCTTTCAGAAAGGCTCGTAAGATCCTGATCATTCAGGAGTATCCTGCCTTCACTCACCCGCAAGGCTGGCGGCGGCAACAGCCCCATGATCGCCAGCGAGGTCAGCGATTTTCCCGAGCCGCTCTCGCCCGCGATGGCGATGGTTTCGCCGCGTGCGAGCGTGAAACTCAGATCGCTGACCAGCGGGCGTTCGCGCCCCTCGGCACGCACCGAAATCGTCAGCCCCTGAACCTGCAGGACCGGCGGGGCGGTGTCCGGGGCCGCGGCGGCCCCGGTTGTCATGTCTTTCACTTCGATCATTCGAACACGTTTCTCGGGAAATAGAAGCTGACGACCCAGTTGGGCATGTCGACGATCTCGGAGATCCGCAGGTCGCCGCAGGTCGAGACCAGCATATAGGCATCGACCGCCGACATGCCGCGCTGCGCGCAGAGCAGGTCGATCATGCCCGATACCGCATCGCGCGCCGCCGTCATCAGGTCGGGGCCGATGCCGGTCGTGACCTCGTAGCCTGCGGTATCCAGGTGGCGGGTGACCGGGCCCGGCGTGGTGAAGCGCGGGAATTTCAGGCTCTCGCCCTTCACCAGATCGAAGCTGAGCACGCAGTTCATCGGGCTCTCGATCGCGGTGCCGCAGACCTCGCCATCGCCTTGCGCGGCATGGGTGTCGCCCACCGAGAACAGCGCCCCCTCGACCTCGACCGGCAGGTAGAGCGTGGTGCCCGCCGCCAGATCGCGGATGTCGAGATTGCCGCCCACCCGGCGCGGGGGCACGATCGAATGCAGGCCCGCCTCGGCAGGGGCGACGCCGATGGTGCCGCAAAACGGCTTGAGCGCGACCTTGCCCTCGGTGCCCCAGAGCGCGCGGTCGGGCGCGGCCGCGTCGTATTTCCAGATCGTCAGCGCAGGGTCCTCGAACTGGTCGGCGAGCAGCCCGAAACCGGGGATGTTCGCGGTCCAGCCCCAGGCCGAGCCTTCCTGCTCACGCGGGGCGAAGCTGTCGATCGTGACTTTCAGCACATCGCCGGGCTTGGCGCCCTCGACATAGATCGGCCCGGAGACCGGATTGATCTTGCCGAAATCGAGCGTCTTGACGTCTTCGACTGTCGAGGACGGGCCGAGCTGTCCGGCGGAACTGTCGTGACAGTGAAATTCGATGGTCGATCCGGGAGCCACCGTCTCGGCCGGGACAAGCGAATTGTCCCAGCCGAAATGGTGCTGTGCGCCGTGGATCGTGTAATCACAGGCTTTGCACATGGTCGTTTACTCGGTCACATAGACATAGTCGTAATTGACGGGGATCGAGACCGGGTCGACATAGAGCGCATCCGCCCCGCCCATCCGGGTCGATTTCATCGTGTAGCGGTTCTCGTTGAAGACCGGGACCCAGGGCGCGTCCTCCATCACCTTCATGTAGATATCGGACCACATCTTGAGCCGCTCGTCGGTCTTCGCGGGATCGACGATGGAATCCGCTTCCGCCGCCATCGCGTCGAGATCCTTGTTGCAATACCACGACCAGTTCCAGCCGCCCTCGACCGCGCCGGCGCAGCCCAGGATCGGCCCGTAGAAGTTTGACGGATCGGGGAAATCCGCGATCCAGGCCATGCCGCCCGACCAGATCATCGGCGCGGTCTTGGGCGTTCCGCCCGCCTCGATCACGTTGGCCTGGGCCAGCGCCTTGATATCGGCCCTCACGCCGATCGACGAAAGATCCTGCTGGATCGCCTGCGCGATGCGCGGGTTCGGGTCGGTGTTCATCACGTAGAGCTCGGTCTCGAACCCGTCGGGATAACCCGCCTCGGCCAGCATCGCCTTGGCCTTCTCGGGATCGAAGGCGTAGCCCGCGTAATCCTTGGTGTAGCCCGGCATCGAGGGCGGCAGCGGCTGGGTCGCGGGGGTCGCGCGGCCGTTGATCATCTGCACGATGCGATCCTTGTTGATCGCCATGTTGATCGCCTGACGGACCTCGACCTTGTCGAAGGGCGCCATCTCGACATTGAGGGTGATGTAGCCGGTATGCAGCTGGCCGCCCACGACGACATGGCTCGCCTCGTCGGGATTGCCCATCACCTCGTTGAATTTCGCGGGCGGAATGCCGTCGCCGGGCACGTCCACCTCACCCTTCTGCAGGCGCAACAGCGCCACGATCGGCTCCTGCCCGACTTCGAAGGTGATCTGGTCGAGATAGGGCACGCCGTCGCGCCAGTAATCGGCATTCTTGGTCAGCACGAGCTGCTGCCCGATCGTCCAGTCGGAAAGCTTGAACGCGCCGGTGCCCACCGGGTGCTTGCCGAAATCGGTGCCGTATTTCTCGACCTCTTCCTTCGGCACGACCGAGGAGAAGTTGAGCGCCATCACATGCAGGAAGGTCGCGTCGGGGCGCGAGAGCTCGATCTGGACGGTGTAGGGATCGACGACGGTGACGCCCTCAAGGCTGGTGGCCGAGCCATCCGCCATCGCGTCATAGCCCTTGATCGAGCCGAAGAAGCCCGCGCCGGGCGATTGCGTGGCCGGGGTGGTCACCCGGTCGAGCGAGTATTTCACGTCCTCGGCGGTCATCTCGCGGCCATTGTGGAACTTCACCCCCTTGCGCAGGTGGAAGGTGAAGGTCTTGCCGTCATCCGAGATCTCGTAGCTCTCGGCCAGACCCGGGCGCAGTTCGGTCGTGCCGGGGACGTAATCCATCAGCCCGTCGAAGACCGATTTGATCATCGACCAGTTCTGCCAGTCATAGCCGATCGCGGGATCGAGCGTGGCGACATCGTCCTTGTAGGTGACGATGATATTGCCGCCCGGCTTGGCGTTGGGGTCGGGCTGGTAGTCCTGCGCGCCGGCCAGGCTGGCCAGGCTCAGCGAGACCGCCATCGCGCTGGTCGCGAGCATCGTTTTCATCAGGCTCATTTCACTCTCCGTCTGTTGGTTTTCCGGTTTTCGGGGTCTCCCCGGTTGGCCCGGGGTATCTGCTTGCGATCAGCGCAGCTTGATGCGCGGGTCGATGAAAGGGGTGATCATGTCGGCCAGCAGGTTGCCCAGCACGATCGCGCAGGCCGAAACGAGCGTGACGCCCATGATGATCGGGATGTCGACGCGCTGGATCGCCTGCCAGGCGAGCTGGCCGATGCCGGGCCAGCCGAAGACGCTTTCGACCACCACGATCCCCGACATGAAGATGCCGATATCGATGCCGATCATCGCGATGATGGGCAGGATCGCGTTGGGCATGGCATGGAGCGCGAGCACGCGCATCCGCTTGAGCCCCTTGGCCCGCGCGGTGCGGATATAGTCCGAGCGCAGCACGTCGATCATCGACGAGCGCATCATCCGGCTATACCAGCCCGAGCCCATGATCCCGAGCGTGAGCGCGGGCAGCACCAGATGCGAGAAGCTGCCGTAACCGCCGATCGGGAACCAGCTCAGCTTGACCGCGAAGACGTAGAGCAGCAGCAGGCCGACCACGAATTGCGGCGCCGAGACCGCCACGAAGGAGGTGATCATCAAGGATTGGTCGAGCGCGCCCCCGCGCCGGATCGCGGCGATCACGCCAAGGCTGAGCCCGATCACCAGTTCCGCCACGATCGCGCCGAGCATCAGCAGCAGCGTCGCGGGCAGGCGCGCCGCGATCAACGTCGCCACTTCGGTCTTCTGCAGGTAGCTGCGGCCCATATCGCCCTGCACTAGCCCGCCCAGATAGCGCGCATATTGCACCACGAAAGGCTGATCGAGCCCGAGCTGGTGGCGGATATTGGCGACCGTCTCGGCGGTGGCCGAGCGCCCCGCGATCTGGCGCACCGGATCGGCGGGCAGCACATAGAGCAGGAAGAAGGTGATGAAGGAGACGCCCAGCAGGATCAGCGCGGACTGGATCAGGCGGCGGGTCAGATAGGCCAGCATCACTCGCGCCCCCTCTGCGTCGGGTCAAGGACATCGCGCAGCGCGTCACCGACAAGGTTGAAGGCCAAGGCAAGCAGCAGGATGGCTGCGCCGGGGATGAAGACCAGCCAGGGCGCCGCCTGGAAATAGGTCTGGTTCTCGAAGATGATGTTGCCCCAGCTGGGCGTGGGGGGCTGAACGCCCACGCCAAGATAGCTCAGCGTCGCTTCCAGCAGCACGGTCGTCGAGATCCCCAGCGTGCCCCAGACGATGATCATCGGCACCAGATGCGGCAGGATATGGCGAAACAGGATGCGCGCGGTCCCTGCCCCCAGCGTCTTTTCGGCGGCGACGAATTCCCGCTCGGCCAGCGCCGAGGTCTCGGTATAGACGACGCGCGCGGTCTGCACCCAGTTCACCAGCGCGATCACCATCGCGACGATCCACAGGGACGGCGTAAAGATCGCGGCAAGACAGATCGCCAGCAACAGCGCCGGGAAGGCCATCATAAGGTCGGTGAAGCGCATCAGCACCGCGCCGATCCAGCCGCGGAAATAGCCCGCCGTCACCCCGATCAGCGTGCCGATGATCAACGCCAGACCGTTCGCCACGACACCAATGATCAGCGAGGTGCGAGCGCCGTAAAGGATGCGCGAGAACAGATCGCGGCCCAGAAGATCGGTGCCCAGCCAGAATTTCGCGTTCGGCCCCAGGGGCGAGCCCTCCAGCGTCAGCCCGTCGAACATCTGCTCTTGCGGCTGATAGGGCGCGATCCAGGGCGCGAAGATCGCCCCGATGGTCACGATGGCGATCACCGCGACGCCCAGCAGCGCCAGCTTGCGCCGCATCAGCCGGCGCAGCGCGCCTTGCGGGCGCACGGGCAGATCAGCCGAGGTCGCGTCGGTCATTCCCGTCTCCTTGCTTGTCATGGCTCGACACGACGCGGCGCGCCGCGACCTCGAAACTCACCCGCCAGGCCATCGCCATCTGCCGCAGCTGGTCATAGGCCTCGGCCTCGCTCTTGCCGCGCGCGGCCAGCAGGGTGACGGCGCGCACCACGGTCTGGCGCTCGTCGAGGCGGCGGCGCAGATCGGCGATCTCGGTCGAGAGCGACTGGCGCGCCTCGAAGGCCATGCGCGCGATCAGGAGCGCCGAATAGGCCCCGCCATCGCCCACGGGTTTGAGAAGCTGCGCATGCGCCCCGGCCTCGAGCGACCACTCGATCCGGCCCGGTGCCTCCGATCCGATCAGCGCGATCATCGGCATCGGGCCCTCGCCCGGCTTCCACGGGAATTGCGCGTCATAGCCCTGATCCGCATCGAAGAAGACGAAATCGCCCGAAAGCGCCTCGGCGGGAAGGTCCGGCCAGCAGGCCACCACCTCGAGCCCGATCGCGCGCAGCTGGCGTTCGAGCGCCTGCACCGTCGCATGGGGGCGGTGCAGCAGATAGGCGCGCGCGCCGCCCAGGTTCGGGATCCGGATCTTGCGCTTCATGACACCACCCTCAAGCTTGGCGCGCCCGGCACGACCGCGTCGCGGCCATGCGCGAGATAGGGATCGCCCGCGACCGGGCCGAGCCGTTCGCGCGGGACGAAGGCGCCGTTCTCGACCTGCGCGATCAGCACGGGCAGATCGGTGTGATGGGTCGAAGGGTCGATCCCCTCGGTGCCGCCCGGCGCATGGGCAAGCAGATCCGCAAGGCTCTCCGTCTCGGCCCCCGGATGCCCCGAGAGAAGCCGCGCCAGCCGATGCACCGCGGAGAAGGCCGCCGCCTCATGCGAGGACCCGAAATTGCGCCCCGCATCGGGCCAACCGGTCGCGCCCCGGAAATAGGGCCCCGCCGCGATCAGCCCTTCGGCCGCGGCCGGATGGATCGCGGGCAGCTCGCATTCGGTGAGGTTGCACGACAGGATCGGGCAGGTCGCGGCGCGGAAATGCGCGTCTTCCTGACCCAGCCGGTGATAGGCTTCGAGGAAGGCATATTGCGACGGGCCGATCAGGTTGTTGAGGATGAAATCGGGCCGCGTCGCGCGGATCTCCTCGATCATCCGGTCGATTTCCAGCGCCCCGAGCGGCAGGTAGCGCTCGCCCAGAACCTCGCCCCCTGCCCCCAGGATCACGTCGCGCGCGAGCCGGTTCATCTCCCAGCCCCAGATATAGTTCGACCCGGTCAGGTAGCCGCGCCGCCCCGCCTGCACGAAGGCCCAGCCCAGGAGCGGCAGCAGGTGCTGGTTCGGGCAGGCATGGGTATAGACGACGTGATCGGAGGCCTCGAACCCTTCATAGGGCACCGCGTACCACAGCGTGCCGCCTGCCTTCTCGAGCGTCGGGATCACCTCCTTGCGGCTCCACGAGGTCACGCAGCCGATGACATGGCGCGCGGAACTTTCCCGCAGGATCTCTTCGCAAAGCGGGCCATAGGCGTCGGTATTGCCCTGCGGATCGCGCTCGATCGGCACGAAGCTCAGGCTCATCCCGGGATCGGCGTTGATCTCGGCAATCGCGCCGAGCACGCCGCTGCGGCAGGCCTCGGAGATCAGCGAATAGCTCCCCGAGCGGGAATAGAGCAATCCGAGTTCGATCCGTTCTTTCATGCGCAGCCGCCGTCCTGAGTTTTCCGAAACGAAAAACGCCCCGCTGACCGCACGCGAAATTGCGAGGTTCAAGCGAGGCGCGAATGCCGTTCGGGATGTTCCGATGTAACGCAACGGTGACATCGCTCGCGGCCCGGAAACAAGACCTAAAAATGCATCAAAGCGCGAAAACGGGAAATTAAAGCGAATTCACCGGCGGTTTTGCCTAATTTTTGTGCTTACCGTTCGGTTTCGCTCGCCTATTGCGCGAAATTGACCTGACCCGCCGGACTTCCGGGGGCTCAGACGCCGCGTGTCGCGCGCGATCTCACCCGCCGCACCTCCGGGATCGCGATCGCGAGAAGCGCGACCCCGGCCAGGATATAGGCGCCCGGCCCGATCAGTGCATAGACAAGAACGCCCAGAACCCCGCCCCCGATGAAGGCGATCAGGGTCGCCCCATGCAGCCAGAAGCGCGACAGCACGACGGATCGCGTGTCGGTATCGCGCGCGCCACCCAGAAGCACCGCCAGTTCGATCCCGATATCGGTGGCGATGCCGGAAAGATGGGTCGTGCGGACCCGCGCATCCGAGATCCGCGTCGTCGCCGCGTTCTGGAGCCCCATGCAGAAGCTCAGCCCCGCCAGGATCATCGGCCCGCGCTGCGTCTCCGGCAGCGCGATATCGACAAGGGCCAGCGCGCAGATCAGCACCGCCTCGAGCACGATACTATAGGCGAAGATGCTGCGGATGCGCCGCTTCTGGCCAAGCTCGATCAGCAGCGCGGAGACGAAGGCCCCGCCGATGAAGGCCGCGACCAGCCCCGCCGCGAAGAGCACGAGCGAGATCTGCCAGGCCGCGAGATGCTCGGCCAGCACCGAGACATTCCCCGTCATGTTCGCCGAGAAGAACCCCATCGCGCGAAACCCAGCCGCGTTCACCGCGCCCGCGATGGAGGAGAGCAGCACCGCCAGCCGAAGGTCGATCGCCGCGCTGCGATCCTTGCCCGAATGTATCAGCATCTGCCTGCCGCGTGAGGTTCGAGGGGGTGGCGCGGCGCGAAGGCGCCGCCGAAGCTGGTGAAAACCTCGGCGACGTCATTCCTTTTGTCAATGATGACCGCACATTGGCCTGCAAGACGACAACAGGCCGGGCGCGGTCACAGCGGGTAATGCAGCGGCCCGTCCTGCAGCGTGATCCAGCGCAGCTCGGTGAACTCGGCGATCCCCCAGGTGCCGCCGAACCGGCCGTAGCCCGAGGCCTTGACCCCGCCGAAGGGCATCTGCGCCTCGTCATGCACGGTCGGGCCGTTGACATGGCAGATCCCGCTCTCGATCCGTTTCGCGACCGCCAGCGCATTCATCACGTCGCGCCCGAAGACCGCGGCGGACAGGCCGAATTCGCTTTCATTGGCGATCCGCACCGCCTCGTCGACCGAGGCCGCGCGGATGATCGCGACGACCGGGCCGAAGCTTTCCTCCGCATAGATCCGCATCTCGGGGGTGACCTGATCGAGCGCGGCGGCGTTGAGGATGGTGCCCTGCCCGCCGCCCGCGATCAGCCGCGCGCCGTTTTCGACCGCGTCGTCGATCAGACCGCGCACCCGGTCCGCCGCCGCATCGGTGACGAGCGAGCCCAGCGGCTGTTCGCCCTTCACCGGGTCGCCGGCGGTGAGGCTCTCGACCTTCTTCGAGAAGGCCTCGACGAAGGCGTCGCCCGCCTTGCCCACGGTGATGATCCGCTCGGTCGACATGCAGATCTGGCCCTGGTTCATGTAGGCGCCGAAGCCTGCCGCCGCGACCGCCGCGTCGATATCGGCATCCTCCAGCACGATCATCGGAGCCTTGCCGCCAAGTTCGAGCAGCGCGGGTTTGAGACACCGCCCCGCCAGCTCGCCGATCACCTTGCCCACGCGGGTCGAGCCGGTGAAGTTCACCCGCCGCACCGCCGGGTTGGCGATCAGCGCCTCGACAAGCTCGGGCGCATCCTCGGGCGCGTTCGAGACCGCGTTGAGCACCCCGTCGGGGAAGCCCGCCTCCGCGACCGCCTCGATGATCAGCGCATGGACGCGGGGGCAGAGTTCGGAGGTCTTCATCACCACCGTGTTGCCGCAGGCCAGCGGCGTCGCGATCGAGCGCACGCCGAGGATCACCGGCGCGTTCCACGGCGCCATCGCGAGCACCACGCCCGCCGGCTGACGAATCGCGAAGGCGGTCGTGCCGGGGCGGTTCGAGGGCACGATCTCGCCCTTGATCTGGGTGGTGAGCGCGGCGGCCTCGACCAGCATGTCGGCGGCCAGCATGACGTTGAAGCGCGCCCAGCCCTCGGTCGCGCCGATCTCCTCCTTCATCGCCGCGACGATGTCATCGGCGCGCGCCTTGAGGCTTTCCGACGCGGCGAGCAGCTTCGCGCGCCGCTCGCCCGGCCCGGTCGCCGACCAGGCGGGAAAGGCGCGGGCCGCGGCGTCGACCGCCTTGGTCGCATCCGCGATGCTGGCCGCGGCGGCCTGCGTGACCTGCTCGCCCGTGACCGGGTTCTCGCGGGTGAAGCGCCGGTCGTTCTCGGCCGGGACATGCTGTCCGTTGATATAGAGATTGAGAGTTTCCATGGCTTTTCCTTTCAGCTCTCGGCAACCGCCGCGCCCCCGAGGAAGGCGCGCACGACTGCGGGGTCGGTACGAAGAGTGTCGGCAGGACCAGATCCGGTGATCCGCCCCGCCTCGATGAGATAGGCGCGATCGGCAAGCGCCAGCGTCGCGCGCGCGTTCTGCTCGACGATCATGATGGTCAGGCCGCTCGCACGGATCCGCGCGAGGGCGGCGAAGACCTCCTGCACCACGATCGGCGCGAGCCCGAGCGAGGGCTCGTCGAGCAACAGCAGATCGGGGGCCGACATCAGCGCGCGCCCGATCGCCACCATCTGCTGCTCGCCGCCCGACATCGTGCCCGCGATCTGCGCGCGACGCTCGGCGAGCTTGGGAAAGAGCGTGAACACCTGCTCGCGGATCGCCCCGGCGCGCGCCTTCGCCCGTCGGGGCCGCGCGCCGAGATCGAGGTTTTCCGCGACGCTCAGTCCGGGAAAGATGCCGCGGCCCTCGGGGACCAGCGCGATCCCCTCCTCGACCAGCGCGTGCTGCGGCAGACGCAGCAGATCGCGCCCCTTGTAGGTGACCTGTCCGGAGGCGGGACGCACGCGGCCGCCCACCGCCCCCAGAAGCGAGGATTTGCCCGCCCCGTTCGCGCCGAGGATCGCCACCATCTCGCCCGCCCCGACCGAGATCGAGGCGCCGTCGAGCGCGACATGCTTGCCATAGGTGATCCGCAGATCCGTGACCTCAAGCATCGGTCCCCTCCCCCAGATAGGCCGCGATGACATGCGGATCCCTCAGCGCGGTCTCGGTCGCCTCGTCCGCGATCAGCCGCCCCGAATTCATCACCACCACGCGCGAGCAGAGCGCCCGCACCGCTTCCATGATATGTTCGACGATGAGGATCGTGATCCCGCTTTCCGACAGCGAGCGGATCAGCGCGATCCCCTCGGCCAGTTCGGTCGGGTTGAGCCCCGCGAGCCATTCGTCGAGCAGGAGAAGCCGCGGCTCGGCGGCCAGCGCACGCGCCAGTTCGAGCCGTTTCTGGTCGATATAGGTCAGCGCACCGGCGCTGGTCTCGGCCCGCCCCGCGAGTCCGACCCGCTCGAGAGCGTCCCGCGCGACCGCGCGCGCCTCCGCGCCCCAATGGGATTTCGCGCCGAAGACCGCGGGGATCATCACGTTCTCGGTGAGGCTGAGCGAGGGCAGGATCCGCACCAGCTGGAACGTGCGCGCCACCCCGGCCCGCGCGACCTGGTCGGGCCGACGCCCGGTCAGGGTCTCGCCCGCCAGCGTGATCCGTCCCCCATCGGCCGCGAGATCGCCGGAGATCAGGTTCACCAGCGTCGTCTTGCCCGAGCCGTTCGGCCCCAGAAGCCCCACCACCTCGCCTTGCGCGAGGGTGAAGGACAGCTCGTTCACCGCCGTCAGCCCGCCGAACCGCTTGGTGACATGGTCGATCGCAAGCAGCGTCATGCCCTGTCCTCCGTCTTGCGCGTCTTCAGCCGCTCCAGCCCGGCAAGGATACCGTCGGGCAGCGCGAAGACCACGAGAATGAACAGAAGCCCCAGGAAGATCGGGTAGGTGTCGGGAAACCGTGCCGAGAGCCATTCGAAGGCGAGAAACAGCGGCACCGCGCCCAGAACCGGCCCCCAGAGCCGGTTCGCCCCGCCCAGCAGCGCCATGATCACGGTCAGGAAGCTGACGGTCGGATTGAACACGATCGAGGGCTCGACATAGACCCAGCGGGGGCTCGCGATCGCGCCGGCCAGCGTCAGGATCGTGGCCGAGAGCACGAAAGCGGTGAGTTTCGTACGCGCGAGCGGAATGCCCGAATGCGCCGCCACCACCTCGTCATCGCCGATCACCCGCAGCGCAAGGCCCAGCCGGTGACGCTGGATCCAGGCGGTCAGCGCGATCGTGGCCGCCCCGAGCGCGAGCATCTGCCAGTAGATCTCGCGCGCGCTCACATCGAGGAAGATGTAGCGCCCGAGGGTGCCGGTGACATTGACCTCGTACCAGGTGATGAGCTGGCGCACGAGTTCGGACAGGCCGAAGGTGAAGATCACGAAATAGACCCCGGCAAGGCGCAGGGTCGAGAGCCCGACCACCAGCGCGATCGCGGCCCCGATCAGCCCGGCGACGATCAGCACCAGCCAATAGGGCATCGCCTCGTTGAGCACCGCGACCGTGTAGGCGCCGGTTCCGTAGAAAGCGACCGTGGCGAGAGAGACATAGCGCGTATGGCCCGAGAACACGGCCCAGCCGCTGGCGAGCGTGACATAGGTGACCGCGCCGATCAGCAGTCCGAGCCCGTAATCGGAGACCCCGAAAGGCGCGAGCGCGAGGGCCACGAGGGCGGCAAGCGAGAGAGCGATCTTCATCTCAGCGCCTCCCGAACAGGCCCTGCGGGCGCCACAGAAGGACCACGAGGAAGATCGCGAAGGTCGCCGCCAGCGTCAGTCCCGGGTCGATCGCGGTCGCGACGAAGGTCTCGACCAGCCCGAGCGCGAGCCCCGCGATCAGCGTGCCCGCGACATTGCCGACCCCGCCCATGATCACGATGACCAGCGCCTTCATGGTGAACACCACGCCATCGGTCGCCGAGAAGGTCTGGTGCATCGCGATGCTCGCCCCGGCAATCGCCGCGAGCGCCGTGCCGAGCGCGAAGCCCTGCCGCGCCACCCGGTTCACGTCGATCCCCACCAGCGGCGCCGATCCCGGCGTCTGGGCGACCGCGCGCAGCGCAAGCCCCCAGCGGGTGCGGCCGAGCGCGAGCACCAGCCCTCCGCCCGCGACGACGCAGATCGCGAAGGCGATGAGACGGTTGAGCGCGACCGGCACGCCCAGCACGTTCACCCCCTGATCGAGATAGGTGATCGAGGTGAAATCCGCGCCGAAGGTGACCAGAAGGCCGCCCTGGATCAGGAACATCAATCCGAAGGTCGCAAGAATGGAGGCGACATCGAGCCGGCCGGCATCGCCCGCGCGCGCCACCAGCGGGCGCATCATCACCGCGTAGAGAATCCAGCCCACCGCATAGCCCAGGGGCGCGATGAGCACGATCGCAAGGAGAGGCGGCACGCCTGCCCCCTTGAAGAGCGCGACGAGGGCGAAGGCCGAGACCAGGGTGAACTCGCCATAGGCGAGGTTCATGATCCGGCTGATGCCGTATTGCAGGGTCAGGCCGAGGGCGAGCAGCGCATAGGTGCCGCCCAGGACGAGCCCGAGAATCAGGGTCGTGACAAGCATGGGATCCGTCGAGAAAAAGAGGCGCGGGCCGGGCTTTCGGCCCGCGCAAGGTCAGCTCGCCTGGAGTGGGGTTACCAGGCGGGCTTGGGGATGATCGGGGCCGAAGCGCCCGGCTTGTCGGCCGGGTCGATCGCGCGGAAGGCGCCGCCCTGCCACTGCCCGACCCACCACAGATCACGCAACTGGTTGTCCTCGAGCTTCACGGTTCCGATCACGGTGTCGAAACTGCCGGTCGAGAGTTCATTGGCGAGCGCCTCGTGATCGAGCCCGACCCGCGCCACCGCCTGTTCGAGCATCTGCAACGAGGCATAGGTGATCGCGCTGGCCCAGCTGTCGGGCGGATTGCCGATCTCCTTGGTGTGGCGGGCGAAATATTCCTGCATCGCGGGGCTGTCGGCATTGACGCCACCGATCGCCATCACGCCCTCGGCCTTGCCATCGGCGATGCCCGGATAGATCGGGAAGGCGCCGCCCACCGAGAGGTAGAAGACTTTCGGATTGAACCCCATCGACTGCGCGGTCTTGGTCATGCCGAAGCTGCCCGGCGGGTAGGAGAACGCGACGAAACTGTCCGCGCCCGACGCTTTCGCCTCGCTCAGGATCGCGGAGAAATCCGAGGTGCCGAGCGGGTAGGACTTGTCGTAGACCAGATCGAACCCGGCCTGTTTGAAGGCGGGGCGCGCGCCGCTGATCAGGTCGATGCCGAACCCGTCGGCGACCGACACGGCGGCGATCTTGTTGTTGATCGTGCCCGCGTCGCGCGCCGCCTTGAGCACGTCGACCAGCCCCTCGGCATAGTCATGTCCGCCGCCCAGCAGCCAGAAGCTGCGCTTCCAGCGCTTGACGAAATCGGGCGCCTTGTCGGTCACTGCGGTGACGGCAAGCTGGGGATAGCCGAAGCGGTCGAACAGGGGCGCGACGGCGAGGTTCGGCCCGGTCCCCCAGGGCGGCAGGATCAGATCGACCTTGTCCTGGCTCGCGAGCCGTTCGATCGAGCGCACCAGATCCTCGTTCGAGGAGCGGTTGTCATATTCCACGACCTCGATCATCCGCTGCGACCCGTCGGGCATCTTCAGCCCGCCTGCCGCGTTCACCGTCTTCACCCAGAGCTCGTAATTGGGGATCGTGGTGATCCCTGCCCCGGTGGCATTGGCCCCGGTGCGCGCCACCGCGTAGCCGATCCGCACCTTGTCGCCCTCGGCGAGGGCGGGCCCACCGATCAGCGTGCTCGCCGCGGTCCATAAGGCAATTGCGCGCAGCGCCGCGCGCCGCGAAAAATTCGTCATGATTTCCTCCCTTCGGGCCCTGTGCGGGCGCCTTTTCTCGGCATGGGGCACGGGTGTGAACCCGACCCTGCCTTCTCCTCCGAGGACACGGTAATCCGAAGTCTGAGATATATAAAATGCACATATGAGGCCAAGTTTTGGACTTTTGCTTGATTTCGCGCCCGCAGGAGCCCAGACAGAACGGACGATGCGCGACCAGTTCAACGCCCTGCCCGCCCGCCGCAGCGCGGCGACCGTCCTCCACGTCCGGAGCCCGCTGACCTCGGTCGGCTACACGCTGGCGACGGGGTCGGCGCATCTCGTGCTGGTGGCCGCCGGTCAGGTGCGGCTGCGGGCGGGATCGCAGGAACCCTATCTCGGGGTCGATGCACCCCGGCTGGCCTGGCGCGCGGATGGCGCGGGCGATGAGCTCGTCGCCGAGGGCGGCACGCGGGCCACGATCCTGACCCTGTCGCGGCTCGCGCTGACGGGCGCGCTGCCCGTCACGCCGCTGGGCGAACAGATGCAGCGCACGCTCGGCCAGAACCTTTCGCTGCCCTACGAGCCCGGATCGCGGATCGACACGCTGGTCGCGGGCTTCGAGGCGGAACGCACGGCCGCGGAGCCGGGTGCCGATGTCGCGATGGGGCATTACCTGTCGCTGCTTCTGGTGCAGCTCTGGCGGCTCGCGCGTGGCGATCTGGTCGCGCATGGACGGGCCCCGCAGGGGCTCGCGGAACGCTTCGTCCTGCTCGCGGGGCAGCGGCTGCGCGAGCATCTCACCGTGGGCGCCTATGCCCGCGCCCTCGGGGTGAGCCGCGACCGGCTCGGTACGGCGGTGCGGCGCGCGACCGGCTATTCGCCGCAGGGCTACCTGCATCTTCTGCTGATCCGCGAGGCCTCGGAACTTCTGGCCGATACCGGGATGCCGGTCGGACAGATCGCGTTCCGGCTCGGCTTCTCCGACCCCGCCTATTTCAGCCGCTTCTTCACCCGCCACCGCGGCGAGACCCCGGCGCAGTTCGGGCGCACCGCGAAGGCGCGGCTGGCCAAGGGGGACCAGTCCTACGCGGCCTGGCCCTGACCGCCCGCACCCCGAACCCCCTTCAGCCGACGATGTTGTATTCCGGGCCGTAGGGAAAACCGGTGATGTTCTCGGCGCCCTCCGGGGTGATAACGAGGATATCGTGCTCGCGGTAGCCCCCTGCGCCAGGACGGCCCTCCGGGATCGTCAGCATCGGCTCCATCGAGATCACCATGCCTGGCTCAAGCACCGTCGCGATATCCTCGCGCAGCTCCAGCCCCGCCTCGCGCCCATAGTAATGCGAGAGGAGACCGAAGCTGTGCCCATAGCCGAAGGTGCGGTATTTCAGAAGATCACGATCGGCGAGGAACGCATTGATCTTATGCGTAATCTCGGCGCAGCTTGCGCCCGGGCGCAACAGGCTCATCCCGTAGACATGGGCGGCGACATTGGCCTCCCAGATCTCGCGCGAGGCCGCATCCACCTCGTCCAGGAAAAGCGTGCGTTCGAGCGCGGTGTAATAGCCGGAGATCATCGGAAAGGCGTTGAGCGAGAGAATGTCGCCGCGCTGCAAGACCCGCCCCGTCACCGGGTTATGCGCCCCGTCGGTGTTGATCCCGGACTGGAACCAGACCCAGGTATCGCGATATTCGGCCTCGGGAAAGCGCTTCGCGATCTCGAGCTCCATCGCGTCGCGCCCGGCCATCGCCACGTCGATCTCGCGAACGCCCTCGCGGATCGCCGCGCGGATCGCGCCCCCTCCGATATCGGCGACCTGTGCGCCATGCCGGATCAGCGCGATCTCGGCGGCCGACTTGTGCATCCGCTGGCGCATCGTCGCGGGAGCGATGTCCTTCGTCGCGGCGGGTTGAAGAAAGGCCTCCATCAGCCCCTTTTGCGCGAGCGTGAGGTGATCGGCCTCGTAGCCCAGCACCCTGCCCGTACCGCTCACCGAGGCGATCGCGCGCCAGTAATTGTTCCGCGCCCAGTCGGTATAGGTGATGTTGTCGCCATGGCCGCGCCGCCACGGCTGACCCGCGTCAATACCCGCGCTGATCGTGACGCTCTGGCTCGGCGTGACGACGAGCCCGTAGGGCCGCCCGAAGCTGCAATAGAGAAACCCCGAGTAATAGGCGATATTGTGCATGGAGGTGAAGATGCAGCTCTCCACCCCCTCGGCCGCCATCGCAGCGCGCAAACCCGCGAGGCGCGCCTCATATTCCTCGGCTGCGAAGGGCAGGACGCGCGTGCCCTGGTGGAAGCTGTAGGTTTCGGGACGGCCCATCGAGGCACTCCTTCTCGAAGACGCGGCCACGAGAAGGGTGATCTCCCTTCGCCGCGGCCCGCGGCAAAGCAGGATCCCGGCGTTCAGGACGGATGATCGGGCACGCTTTTCGCGTCGGCGACGCCATCGCCTCCCCTCACCCGTCAAGCTGGCGCAAATGCCGCGCCCTGTCCAGACATCCCGCACGCAAAGATCCGGCCTTGACGGCACCGCCGCGCGGACCGATCTATCGGGGCAGACGAGAAAGGACCTTCGATGTATCCGATCGCGAGCCTGCGCTGCCCCGGCCGGGGCGACACCGACCTCCTGCTGTCGCGCTTCGCGCAGGAGGCGATGGAAGCGGGGCTGCGGGTCCGCGGCACCGTCCAGATCAATACCGAGCGCGCGAAGAACCATGCCTGCGACATGGATATCAAGGTGCTGCCCGACGGGCCGGTTCTGCTGATCTCGCAGGCGCTCGGTTCCGGATCGCGGGGATGCCGGCTCAACCCGGAAGCGCTCGAGACGGCTGTCGAAGCGGTGGCGCGCACGCTCGATGACGGGGCGGATCTGCTGATCATCAACAAGTTCGGGAAGATGGAGGCGGAGGGGCGCGGCTTTCGCGAGGTGATCGCGCATGCGATCGCGCGGGAGATCCCGGTTCTGGTGGGGCTCAACGGGCTCAATCAGGACGCTTTCGCCGAGTTCACCGGCGGGGCGGTCGAGCCCCTTTCTCCCGAGATCGGCGCCCTGCATCGCTGGATCTCCGCGATCCGCGAAACCGCGCCCACCTCCTGAGGGGGATCTAGCCGAGGGCTTCGGCGAGAAAGTCGAAGACGAAGCGCAGGCGCCGGTTGCGAAGCACCTCGCGATGCGCGACGAGCCAGACCGGGAAGGTCAGCGGCACGAAATTGGGCAGCGCGCGGGCGGCACGGGGGTCCGCGTCCCCGATCCGGGCGTCGACCAGCATCAGCCCCAGATCCTGCTTCATCATTTCCCAGGCCGCCATGAAGCTCGAACAGCGGAACGGGAAATTCTCGCGGCTCAGCCCCAGGCCGAGACCGTCGAGCCGGGCCAGGTACGGATCGGGGTCCCCGGGCGCGATGATACTCGCCCGCGCCAGATCGCCCGGCCTGCGCAGCGGGCCGATCCGGCCCAGATAGCCCGGCATGCCGTAGAACCGCGCCTGAGCCTCGCGCAGCTTGCGCGCGATCAGGTCGGGCTCTTCGGGGCGGAAATTGCGGATTGCGATATCGGCCTCGCGCCGCATGAGGTCGGACGGCGTATTCTCGGCGATCACGGTGATCGCGATGCGCGGTTCGGCGGCGTGCAGCCGCGTGAGGATCGGCGGCAGAAGCAGCCCGGCATAGAGATCGGAGGCCGAGATCGTCACCTCGCCCGCCATCGCCGCACTCTGTCCATGCGCCGCAAGCGAGAGCGCATGCGCCCCCGCCCCCATCGCCCGGACATGTTCGAGAAGCGCCTCGCCTGCCGGGGTCAGCTGCAATCCGCGCCCGAAGCGCTCGAACAGCACCACCCCGAGTTCCCGTTCGAGCCCGTCGACCTGCCGCCCCAGCGTCGGCTGCGCCAGCCCGAGCGCACGCGCGGCCGCCGACAGCGAGCCTTCCTCGGCGGTGACGAGAAAAGCCCGCGCGCGGTTCCAGTCGAAGGTCACGGAACGCCAATCCATGCGTTTGTGCATATCAGAATGACGATATCAGTCAATTTTCTCGAGCATGGCCCGACGGTAACCTTGTGGTACTTTCCTGTCAGGAGGCTCCCCATGAAACGGGTCTGCATCATCGGCATTTCCGGCAAGCTCGGGCAGTACATGGCCGAGCTCGCACTCGAGCGCGGCTACGAGGTGGTCGGGGTCTGCCGCCCCGAGAGCACGGGCAAGCTGGCGCGGTTCGGCGAGCGGATCACCCTTCATCCGGGGCGCACCAATGACCGCGAGGTGATCCGCAAGGCATTGCGGGGCTGCGACGGGGTGCTCACGGTGCTCGTGCCCTGGGGCGTGGAGGGCTATGCCACCGGCACGGCTCAGGCAGTGCTCGATCACGCCGAGCCCGACGCGCGGCTCGTCTTCTCCTGTGGCTGGCACATCTCCCGCGACGGGAAGGATCGCCACCCGTGGAAGCTGCGCGCCTTCGTCGCCGTGTTCGGCCGTATCGCGCGCCTGCTGCGCTTTGCCGATCTGGAGGATCAGGTGGAGGCGGCGCGGCGGATCTTCGCCTTGGATCGCGACTGGACGGTGGTGCGCGGATCCGATCTCGAGGAAGGGCCGAGCGAGGGCCTGCCGGTCTGGGCACGCCATGTGGGCGATCCGGTGCTCTCCTCGAACCGCACCCGCCGCATAGATTTCGCGCGCTTCATGGTGCATGCGCTGACCGATCCGGCCCTGATCCGCGAAGCCCCCGCCATCGTCGGCTGCAACACCCCCTCGGCGCGCGCCGCCGCAGGCAAGGACGCGGATGCCTGAGTTAAGCCGTTGCCGGTCTCAACCCTCGGCGGGGAAGAGATGCGCCTGAGCAGGGTCGAATTCGAGATCGACGCGCTGGCCCGGCTCGAAGACCAGATCCTCGCCGAAGGCCGCGATCATCGTCGTGCCGTCGCGCATGGTCAGATCGACCACCGTCTCGCTGCCGAGCCGCTCGACGAGCGCGACCGTGCCATGCAGGCTTCCCTGATCCGGGGCGCAGGCGGTGACATGCTGTGGCCGGATGCCGAGCTCCGCGGGCGCGCCCGCGACCAGCCTCTGCCCCCGCAAGGGCACGGTGACCGGCTCCATCGCGGTCGCGGCGACCTTCGCGTGATCGCCATCGGCCTCGAGCACCTCGACCGCTAGGAAATTCATCGAGGGCGCGCCGAGGAACCCGGCGACGAACCTGTTGGCGGGGTTGTGATAAAGCTCCATCGGAGCGCCCGCCTGCATCACCTTGCCATCGCGCAGCACCACGATCTTGTCGGCCAGCGTCATCGCCTCGACCTGATCGTGGGTGACGTAGATCATCGTCGCTCCGAGCTGCTTGTGCAGCTTGCCGATCTCCATGCGCATATCCATCCGCAGCGCCGCGTCGAGGTTCGAGAGCGGTTCGTCGAACAGGAAGACCGAGGGGCTGCGCACGATGGCACGGCCGATCGCGACGCGCTGGCGCTGACCGCCCGAAAGCTGGCTCGGCCGCCGATCGAGCAGATGCTCCATCTGCAGGATTTCGGCGGCGCGCTGCACCTTCTCGGCCTTCTCCGCCTTTGACGCGCCCGCGATGGTCAGGCCGAAGGCCATGTTCTCGCGCACGCTCATATGCGGGAAGATCGCGTAGCTCTGGAACACCATCGCAACGCCCCGCTCGCGCGGCTGAACGTCGTTGACGCGCTTGCCGTCGATCTCGAGCGTGCCGCCGGTGATGTCCTCGAGCCCCGCGATCATCCGCAGAAGCGTCGATTTCCCGCAGCCCGAAGGGCCGACGAAGACGCAAAACTCGCCATCCGCGATGTCGATATCGACGCCCTTGATGACCTCGTGCCCGCCATAGGATTTGTGCAGGTTGCGCAGCGTGATCGCGCCCATCTCAGCGCCCTCCCCGTTCGCTGCCCGCGCCGAGCGACAGATAGCCTTCCGCATCGACCAGAACCGGTTCCGGGTCGCGCACATGGCCTACGAAATTCTCGCGCCCGTTATCGTCGAAACCCATGATCACGAGCCCCTCTTCGGTCTCGAGGATCCGCGCGGCATAGCGGCGGCAGGGCAGCGCCCCGTCGAGGAAGCCCGGCGCGATGCGCCACGGCCCGCGCGGGTTTTCCGCCATCAGGTAGTGATTGCCGGTCACCGGGGTCATTCCGGTCTCGGCGATCCGGCCCTCCGACCAATGCTCGGCCGCGGTGCAGAACAGGCAATACCAGCGTCCCTTCGCCTCGAAGACCTGCGGCACTTCGAGCTGGCCGTAGCCGCCGACGAAAACCGGCGGCTGCAGGTCCCAGTGGATCAGGGCGGACGAGGTGGCGAAACCGACCGCGCCCGCCGCGTTCGCCTCTTCGATCCCGGCGGCGCGGGCGGTGAAATACATCAGCCACCCGTCGCCCTCGGGATCGCGCATCACCCAGGGGTCGCGCATCGCCCGGTCGTGCCAATGGCCGCGCATATGCTCGGCCTCGTAATATCTCGCATTGGGCCCGGTCAGATCGAGACAGGGCCCGTCCCCCACACGCTCCCAGTTGTGCAGATCGTGCGAGGTGGCGTGGCCGATGCGCTGATAGAGCCCCTGCTCGGCGCTGCCGCCGCCGGTATAGAACAGGTGCCACAGCCCCGCATCGTCGCGCATCACCGACCCGGTCCATGTCACCATGTCGTCCCAGGCGGGCGCGGGCGCGGGCGCCAGCGAGGTGCCCAGATGCTGCCAGCTGACCAGATCGTCCGACACGGCATGACCCTGGCGGACGTTGAAATGGCGCAGGTCCGGATCGCCCAGGGATTTGTCCGCCTTGAGATAGAAGGCATGCCAGCGTTCGCCGTCATGGGCGTACCAGCTGTCCCAGATCCACTGTTTGTCGAGTGCGAGAACCATGTCGAGTTATCCTTTCACGCCGGTCGAGGCGATGGAGGCAATGAATGCGCGTTGAAGAACGAGGTAGAAGGCGAGGACCGGCACCGTGATCAGCGTCAGGTAGGCCATGATCTCGCCCCAGGCGGGGCTGAGCTGGAAGAAATACTGCAGCCCCACCATCACCGGCCGGTAGGTCTCCTGCTGGACCACGATCAGCGGCCAGAGATACTGGTTGTACATCACGAGGAACTTGAGGATGGCGGCGGTGGCGATGACGGGGCCCGAAAGCGGCATCACGACCCGCAGGTAGATCTGGAACCAGCTGGCCCCCTCGACCCGCGCGGCCTCGATAAGTTCGCCCGGCAAACCCTTGAAGTACTGGACGAACAGGAAGATCGTCAGCCCGTCCGCGATCCACGGGATGATCTGCACGCGGTAGCTGTCGAGCCAGCCCCATTCGAGCCCGTTGAGCCCGATCCAGGGCAGCTTCGACACTTCCAGCAGCAGCGGGATCGCGATCGTCTCGAAAGGCACGATCAGCGTCGCGAGGATGAGCGAGAGCACCACGTTGCGCCCGCGCCAGTGCAGAAAGACGAAGGAGAACCCGGCCATCGAGCAGACCAGCAGCGACAGCAGCACCGTGGTTCCGGTGACGAAGACCGAATTGAACACGAAAAGCCCCACCGGCGCGCGCTCGAAAGCGCCCGCGTAGTTCTTCAGGCTCAGATCGCCGACAGGCAGGAAGGCGCGCAGGCTCGAGGTGTCGGCCAGAAGCTGGTGGTCGGATTTCAGGCTCGACATCACCATGAAGAGCAGCGGAAAGATGAAGATCACCGCGATCAGGATCAGCACGAGATAGCGTACGATCAGGCGCAGGCGGTGCGTGTCGGATTGGATCGCAGCCATGTCAGCGCTCCCGGGTCAGCCAGCGTTGCAGAAGCGAGATCGTGAGCACGATCACGAAGAGGATCACCGAGATCGTCGAGCCGCCCGCGATATCCTGCAGCCCGTAGCCGCGCTGCACCGCCTGGAAGACCAGCGACTGGGTGGAATCGAGCGGACCGCCCTTGGTCATCACGTCGATCTGGGTGAAGAGCGCGAAGGCCTGCATCGTGATCACGATCAGCACCAGAACCGCGGCATGGCGCAGCCCCGGCCATGTCACGTAGCGGAAGGTCTGCCATTTCGAGGCCCCCTCGATCGCCGCCGCCTCGTAGAGCGTGGGCGAGATCGTCTGCAGCCCGGCGAGCCAGATCACCATATGGAACCCGACCGCCTGCCAGATCGACATCGCGATGATCGACCCGAGCGCGGTATCGGGATTGCCGAGCCAGTCGACGGGCCGGAAATGCCCCCAACTGAGCGCGGCGAGCATGTTGTTGAGCAGCCCGTCATGGCCGTCATAGATGAACCGCCACAACAGCGAGACGACGACGATCGAGACCACGACGGGCATGAAATAGATCGCCCGGAAGATCGTGATCCCGCGAAGCCTCTGGTTGATCAGAAGCGCGAGGCCGAGCGCGAATCCCGCCTGCAGCGGCGCCACGATCAGGACGAAGAGGCAGGTGTTGAACAGCGCCTTCATGAAGACCACGTCGCTCGCGATCACCACATGCGCCTTGTCGCCGCCGGTCCAGCGGAACCATTCCCGCATCCCGCGATATTGCGGGTAGTCGGGATTGCGGGTGACGCTGCGCACGCGGGGAAATTCCGGCCGACCTTCCGCATCGCGTTCGATCGCCCCGCCCGCGTCGCGCTTGGCATCGAGCGTGACCACCGCGAGCCCCAGCAGATCGCGGTAGTTCTCGAGCCCGACATAACGGGTCGCATTGGGCGAGATCAGCCGCTGGTTGGTCAGCGAGAAGCCGAAGGCGAGGAAGAAGGGAAGGATGATGAAGGCGAAGATCAGCGTGATCCCCGGCAAGGCGAAAGCCCATCCCGCCCGGTTGGAGGAGGTCAGCGACGAGCGCATGGCTCTGGCTCCCAGTCAGAGGAAAAGCGAGGGCCGCCGCGCCAACGGCGGCCCCGGTTCGTTTGCAGCGATCAGTGCGTCTTGTAGCCGTCGTTGCGCTTGATATCGGCGTCGATCTGGTCGACCGCGGCATCAAGCGTATCGGCCACGTCGGCCCCGTCCGCGATATCGGCGGCCGCTTTCTGGAAGACCTTCGATTCAACCACATAGCCAGGCGTGACCGGACGCTTCTTGGCCTGCGCCTGCGAAAGCCCGAAGAACACCGCGAGCGGACCGCCCTCCTTGTAGTTCTCGGTCATCTGCGCGGCCGATTTCGTGGCCGGGATCAGCCCGATCGCATCGGAGAAGGCCGCCAGATACTTGTCCTGCGTCGCGAACTTGATGAAATCGGCCGCGCCGTCGGCATGTTTCGAGGCCGCCGAGATCCCGAATTGCCACGAGCCGCCGCCGATGGTGGAGCCGTTGCCGAAATCGGGCGCGGGCAGGAATTCGACATCCTCGACCTTGGCCATCGTCTTGACCGCGTTCCAGTTGCCGTTCCACGAGAAGGCGTATTTCCCGTCGATGAAGCCGTTCTCGTGATCGGCCGGGTCCTCGCTGGTGCCGGGCGCATAGCCGTTCTTGAACATCGACTGCCACCAGTCGCCCCAGGCCAGCGCCGCATCGCCGTTGAGCACGCCATCCGCGCTCTGGTAGTCGGTGCGGTCGATCAGGTCGCCGCCGAAGGATTGCAGGAAGGGCAGGAAGGCATAGGGATACCATTCGCCCTTGTCCGACATGCCCAGATCGATCGCGGCGTCGAATTTGCCGCTTTCCTTCGCCGCTTTCATCGCGGCCATGAACTCGTCCTTGCTCCAGGGCTTGTCGAGGGTCGGCGTGCGCAGGCCCAGCTCCTCCATGGTCGACTTGCGCGCATAGAGCGCCACGGCCGCATCCCACAGCCCGATCGAATAGAGCTTGCCGTCATAGATGCCCTTGGTGCCGGGCAGGAAATCCTTGAACTGCGCCGCGTCGATCGGCAGCGGCTGCAGATAGCCCGACCAGGCCCAGTTCGGCATGATCGGGCCGTCCATGTCGAGGATATCGGGCAGATTTCCGGCCAGCGCCGCCGCGGTCACGGAGTCGTTGTAGCTGTTTTGCGGGAAGCTCTCGAGTTCGACCTTCCAGTCCGACTGGCTCGCGTTGAAATCGTCGATGATCTGGTTGATCAGCGCGCTCTCCACCTTGTTGCCCGCGCCGTGATACCACATCGTCAGAGTGGTCTGCGCGAAGGCAGCACTTGAAAACCCGGTGGCGGCGATCAGCGCCCCGGCCGTGAGGTTCAGCATTTTCATTGTCATCCTCCCTTGGACGTCTGGCTTTCTGGTTCGAGATCGATCACGGAGGAGCGCCAGAATACACGTCCCGCCACACGCACCGGGGTGCTCGGACGGGGTGTCTCCTTCGCGATGAGGGACAGCAGAAGCTCGGCCGCGCGGCGCCCCATTTCGGCGTAGGGCAGCTCGACCGTGCTCAGCGAGGGAAAGAGGGTTTCGGCGATGGCGCGGTAATTATCGAACCCGGCGACCGAGATTTCCTCGGGCACCCGGATCCCGCGGGTGCGCAGCAACCCGTAGAGACGCATCGCCATCTCGTCATTGCCGCAGCAGATGACCGTGGGGCGCTCGGGCAGTTGCAGCAGCCGGTCGAGCGCGCCGTCGAGGCAACGGTGCTCGGCATCCTCGGCCAGCTCGTAGCCCTTGCCGACCAGATCGGGATCGAAGGGAATGCCCGCCGCCTCCAGCGCCTCGCGATAGCCCTCGATGCGCAGCGCGGTCGCGTCCATGACCCGGTCGAGCGTGAGATAGGCGATGCGGCGGTGACCATGCGCGATCAGGCGCTCGACCAGCGCGCGCTGGCACGTCCGGTCATCGGGGAGCACCGCCGGCGTCCCCGCCCCGTCATAGCAATTGGCCAGAACCAGCGGGCAATCCTGCGTGGCGGCCTCGAACGCCACCTTCTTGTGGTGATCCGCGACATAGATCAGCCCCTCCACGCGGTGTTGCTGGAAGGTGCGGATCAGCGAGGGGACCTTCTCGACCCGCCCCCCGGTATCGGCGATCATCAGCGTCAGGTCGCGGCTCGCGATCACCTGCTGGATGCCCTGCACGATGAAGAGATCGGGAAGCCCCTTGGGCTCGACGAGTTCCGGCGTGCGCGAGATCGCCCCGGTGATCAGCCCGATCAGCCCGGAGCGGTTCGAGCGCATCATCCGTGCGGCATTCGAAGGGATGTAGCCAAGCTGCGCGATCGCGGCCTCGACCTTCTCGCGGGTCGTCTCGCCCACCGGCGCATCGCCGTTGATCACCCGCGACACGGTCTTGGGCGATACGCCCGCCACTTTCGCCACATCATAGATCGTCGCCATTGCCCGGCTCTCCTCCCGCCAAGGGCTGAACGCCTCCGTCCACCCTCGAGACATTCGCTAAGACATCGATGTCATAACCCAGTCATGACATCGGTGTCAATTGTCGGGACATGGGTGAGGCTCCGGGCGAGAGACCGGTCCGGGAAAGCCTTGGAACCGGAGGGGAAACGCCCCGCGGCCGTGGCTCAGAAGGTGGGCGGGGTGTTGACCCAGAGGATCCGCGTCGTGCCGTCGAAGGTGTTGCGGTAGCTGTGCGGAAGCTCGGAGGAGAAATAGAAGGAATCACCCTGGGCGAGCGAAATGAGCTCGCCATCGACGCAGAGTTCCGCAGAGCCCTCGATCACGTAGCCGATCTCCTCGCCCTCGTGATGGATGTCGCCGCCGCTGTCGGCGCCGGGCTCGAGCGTGTGGATATTCGCGTCGAGCATCGTGCCCGGATAGGTCGGCGAGAGACGCTCGATGAAGATCGCGGGCTGGTCGCTGCGCCGGCGCACCATCACCGAGGGACGCTCGCCGCTGCGATAGAGGCTGACCCCCTCCCCGCCGGCTTCCGAAAACAGCCGCACGATCGAGGTGCCGAGCGCCGAGGTGATCTGATGGAGGGACTTGAGCGAGGGCGAGGCCTGCTCGTTTTCGATCTTCGAGAGCATCGAGAGCGAGCATCCCGCCGTGTCCGCCAGCGCCCGCAGCGTCAGTCCCTGCCTCTGTCTTTCCGCACGGAGTCTGGCACCCAAATCATTGATCGGCGAAAGCTTCACGGTCTCTTTATTCATTCGTCTCACTCGCAATCCCCGCAGCTAGAATTAGAGGATTTTCCCTCACCATCCAACAAAAAGCATCCCCGCATGCCGCTCCATGCCGGGTCAATCCGACGTCATTTACGCGCAAAGCTCGCGCAAAGTTTAATCAAAGTGAAAATCCGGCGCGTTTTTCGGTCGCTCCGCCCCTAATTTGAATGACATTCAAACACCCTCCCGAACACTCGCTTCCCAGACAGCCGGGGTCGCGACCGGTGACGTCTCGTGAGCGAACCAACCGAAGGGAGACCTGCCATGACCCGAACCGCATCTCGCCGCACTGTCCTCGCCGCCGCTCTGACGGCCGCGCTTTCCATCAGCCTGACCACCCCGGCGCTCGCCAAGGAAACCGTCAAGCTCGGCTTCATCGGCCCGCTCACCGGCGGCGTCTCGAATATGGGGCTCGGCGGGCGCAACTCGGCCGAACTGGCCGTGGACCTGCGCAACAAGGATGAAAACGCCAAATATGCCTACGAGCTCGTCCCGCTCGACGACGAATGCAAACCCAATGTCGGCGTTCAGGTCGCGACCAAGCTCGCGACCAATCGCGACGTGGCGGGCGCGGTGACGCATTACTGCTCGGCCGTCGCGATGGGCACGGTCGACATCTACCACAAGTTCAACCTGCCGATCATCGTCTGGGGCGCCGTCCTGCCCGACATCACCTATGGCAACGAGTACGCCGAGGTGCACCGTGTCAACGGCACGATGATCAACCAGAACGAGGTCGCCGCCGATTTCATGGTCGCACAGGGCTACAAGAGCTGGGCGATCATCCATGACACGACCGATTACGGCAAAGGCCACAACACCTATTTCACGAAGTTCCTGACCGAGAAGGGCGGCAAGATCCTGGGCACCTTCGGGGTGACCTCGGATCAGCAGGACTTCACCGCCGAGCTCACCAAGATCAAGGAGCTCAACCCCGATGTCGTCTATTTCGCGGGCCTCACGCCGCTTGCGGTGCGGATCCGCCAGCAGATGGACAAGCTCGGGATCGAGGCCGAGTTCCAGGGCGTGTCGGGAATGAAATCGGACGCCTATTTCGCCGGTCTGAGCGGCGATCTGGCCGAGGGGACCGTGACCTTCCTCGAAGGCGCGCCGGCGGCCAAGCTTCCGGGCGGGGCCTATTTCATGTCGGAATATGACAAGGCGGGCTTCGGCGAGAATTACGAGGCCTATGGTCCCTTCGCCTTCGCCGCGATGAACCTGCTGATCGACGCGGTGGAAAAGGTCGGCCCCGATCGCAAGGCGGTAACGAAATATCTCGCCGACGTGAAGGATCACGAGTCGATCACCGGTCCGATCAGCTTCGACGATCATGGCCAGAACACCGTGGCGCTGATCACCAAATACGTCGCGCAGGACGGCAAATGGGTTGTCTGGGAAGACAGCGAATATGCCTCCGGCAAGCGTCAGCTGAAGCACAAGTAACCCACGCAAACACCGCAGGAGCGGCGCGCGCCTCCCCACCCGCGCGCGCCGCTCCCCGGCTCTTTCTGGAGGTCTTCCCATGGATATCGGTCTGCTCGGCCAATATCTGGCCAATGGCGTCATGCTGGGCACGATGTATGCTCTCGTCGCCGTCGGCTTCACCTTGTTCTTCGGGGTGCTTGACGTGATCAAGTTCTCCCATGGCGACGTTCTGATGATCGGCGCGTTCACCGGTTTCACCACCTATCTCGGCATTGTCGCGATCGGGATCGAGAACCCCTGGGTCGCGCTCGTGGCGGTGCTCGTCGTCTCGATCGCCACAACCGCGGCGCTCGGGGCGCTGATCGCGCGCTATCTGGTGCTGCCGCTGAAATCCGCCCCGCCGCTCAACATCCTGCTGATCACCCTGATGCTGGGAACGGCACTGCGCGAGGGCGTGCGGCTCTTCTATCCCGACGGCTCGAACCCGAAGGCCTTCCCCGCCCTCCTGCCGACCGCATCGCTGGAGCTGGGCAGCTTCTCGCTGCGCGCCGACAGCGTGATCCTCGTGAGTGCGGGGATCGCGGTCATCATCGGGCTCAACCTGCTGATCAACCGTACCCGGCTCGGGCTCGCGATCCGCGCGGTGGCGCAGGACGAGGAGACCGCGAAGATCATGGGCATCAATTACACGATGATCGTGCTGGTGACTTTCGCCATCGGCTCGGGCGCGGCCGCCTTCGCGGGGATCATGAACGGGCTCTATTACAACGAGGTCAATTTCGGCATGGGGCTGCTGCTCGGGCTGATCGGCTTTTCCGCCGCGATCATCGGCGGGCTCGGCAATATCTACGGCGCGATCCTGGGCGGCTTTCTCTTCGCCGGGCTGCAGACCGTGGGCGCCGTCGCCCTGCCCTTCGCCAGTGCCTACAAGGACGTGTTCGCCTTCGGCGTGGTCATCGCGCTGATGGCCTGGAAACCCACCGGGCTGATCGCCGAACGCAGCAGCGACCGGGTGTGAGGACCAGATTTATGAAAGACGATGTGATGAAGACCCCGATCCCGGTGTCCCTGCCGCCGCTCGCGACCGGCCTGATCGCGGTCGCGGCCTGCGCGATCTTCGGCTGGCTGTTCCTGCTCGCGGAATCCGAGGTCGCGGTGCTCGGGCTCGTCCTGCTCGCGGTGCTCGCGGGCTGGGGCGCGCAGAAGACCGGCCTGAGCGCCACGCTCGGCACCGCGATGCACCAGCATTCGGGCGCGATGAACGGCGCGATCGTGGCAAGCCTGCTCGCGGTGATCGCGCTTCTGGGCACCGAGCATTTCCCGCTCCTGATGCTTTCGACGATGCTGCTCTACCTCGTGGCGGCGCTCGGGCTCAACGTGCAGTTCGGCCTCACGGGCATGGTGAATTTCGCGGGCGCGGCCTTCTTCGGGATCGGCGCCTATACCTCCGCCGTGCTGACCACCCATACCGCGGTTCCCCCGCTGCTGATCCTTCTTGCGGGCGGGCTGATCGCGGCGCTGATCGGCGCCCTGCTGATCGTGCCGGTGGTGCGCACCGCGGGCCATTACTCGGCGGTGGTGACGATCGCCTTCGGGGTGCTCTTCAAGACCTTCCTCGAGGTGAACGAGGTCCTCGGCGGACCGCAGGGCCTGATGGTCGGCTCGATGAATGTCTTTGGCTGGGATTTCAACAACGGTCCCGTCCTCATGGGCCACGAGATGTCCTTCTACGTCAACTACGCGCTCCTGAGCTCGGGTCTCGCGATCCTGGCCTTCGCGCTGACCCGCCGGCTCGAGCGCTCCTGGCTCGGGCTCGCGCTCGACAGCGTGCGCCTCGACGAGACCGCCTCGGCCTGTTTCGGCATCAACGTGGTGCGCGCGAAGGTGCTCGCCTTCACCTATGGCAATATTCTCGCCGGGATCGCGGGCGCGCTTTACGGCATGATGATCAGTTTCATCGCCCCCAACAGCTTCACCTTCTCCGACAGCCTGCTGATGGTCTCGATCGTTCTGCTCGGTGGGCTCGGTAGCCTCTGGGGCAGCGCACTCGCGGCGGTGATCGTGGTGCTGGTGCCCGAAAAGCTCCAGATCCTGCAGGAATACCGCTTCCTGCTGTTCTCCGTGCTCGTGATCGCGATGCTGCTGTTTCGCCCGCAAGGGCTGCTGCCGCGCGGCGTGCGCAGCTACTTCCCGGGCGGGAGGGCGCAACGATGAGCGAGGTTCTTCTCGAATTCGAAGGGCTCGCCAAGAGCTTCGGCGGCGTGCGTGCGCTCGACGGGCTCGACATGCGGGTGAAACGCGGCGAGATACTCGGGCTCATCGGTCCGAACGGCTCGGGCAAGACCACCAGTTTCAACGTGGTCACGGGGATCTACACGCCCACATCGGGCCGGGTCCGCTTCGACGGGCGCGACATCACCGGGCTCGGGGCGCGCAAGGTCTACGAGGCGGGGATCGCGCGCACCTTCCAGCGCTCGCGGCTCTGCCTCGACCTGTCGATCTTCGACAATGTGATGATCGGCAACCACGCGCGGGTGAATAACGGGCTCTGGTTCAACCTGATGAACCGCCGAGGGCTGCGCCGCGAGGTCGAGGACGGCTATGCGCGGGCACGTGAACTGGTCGCGGGCTTCTCCGCCGACCTAGCCGACCGGATGTTCGCCCCCGTGGGTGCGCTGCCGATGATCGAACGCCGCCGGATCGAGATCTGCCGCGCACTGGTCTCCGCGCCCAAGCTGCTGCTGCTCGACGAACCCTCGGCCGGGATGACCCATGACGAGACCGCCCAGCTGATGGACGACATCCTCGCGGTGCGCGACCGGATGGGCGATCTCTCGATCGTCATCATCGAGCATGAAATGGGGGTGATCGAGCGCCTCACCGATCACTGCGTCGTGCTCAGCTACGGCCGCAAGATCAGCGAAGGCAGCTATGCCGCGATCGCCGCCGATCCCGAGGTGCAGACGGCCTATCTGGGAGTGGACTGATGAGCAGCATCAAGATCGAAAATCTCTACACCGCCTATGACAAGGCCGATGTGCTGATGGATGTGAGCCTCGCGGTCGAGCCGGGCCGGATCACCTGCCTCCTGGGCTCGAACGGCGCGGGCAAATCGACGCTGATCCGCTCGATCCTCGGGCTGACGCCGCCGCGCGCGGGCCGGATCACGGTGGACGGCAAGGACATCACCGGAGCGCCCACCCACAAGGTGATCGGCGACGGGATCGCCTGCATCCCCGAGGGGCGGCGGATGTTTCCCAAGATGACGGTGAGCGAAAACCTCCGGCTCGGCGCCTATCAGGTGCGCGACGAGGCGCTGATCCGCGAGCGGATGGAGCGCGTCTTCGAGACCTTCCCGCGTCTTGCCGAACGCCGGGACCAGCTCGCCGGCACCATGTCGGGCGGCGAGCAGGCGATGGTCTCGATCGGGCGCGGCCTGATGGCGGGCCCGCGCATCCTGCTGATCGACGAGCCCTCGCTCGGTCTCTCGCCGCTCTATGTAAAGGAGAATTTCCGCATCATCGAGAGCATTCGCGAGACCGGGATCACCGTGTTTCTCGTCGAGCAGAACGTGCGCCAGACGCTGGCGATCTCGGATTACGGCTATGTGCTCTCGGGCGGCCATCTGGTCGCGCAGGGTTCGGCCGAAGACCTCAGGAACGACAAGGAAGTCTATGCCGCCTATTTCGGATGACCTGAACGCACCAGCCGATGTCGTCGCACTGACGCGCCGGCTGATGCAGTTCGACACGATCAACCCGCCGGGCAACGAAGCGCCCTGCGCGCAGGTCCTGCGCGATCTGCTCGACGCGGCGGGGTTCGAGACCCGGCTTTACCCGTTCGGGGCGGGGCGCGCGAATCTCGTGGCCTGGCTCGGGAATGGCTCGGCTCCGCAGCTGGGTTTCACCGGTCATCTCGACACGGTGCCCCTGGGCGCGCAGGACTGGCGCCACGATCCCTTCGCGGGCGAGATCGTCGAGGGACGGCTCTACGGCCGGGGCAGCACCGACATGAAGGGCGGGGTCGCCGCTTTGGTGATGGCCTGCCTCGCCGAGCGCGAGACCTTGCGCGACGGCCCCGGCGTGGTGCTCCTGATCACCGCCGCGGAAGAGACGGGCTCGGAGGGCGCGCGGGCGCTGGCCGCCGAGACCGGCTTCCCCCGCCCCGGCGCGCTCGTCGTGGCCGAGCCCACATCGAACCGCCCGCTTTCGGGGCACAAGGGCGCGCTCTGGCTGCGGCTCGTGGCGCAAGGCGTGACCGCGCATGGCTCGATGCCCGAGCGCGGCGTCAACGCGATCTACAAGGCCGCGCGGCTGATCGAGCGGCTCGAAGGCTTCGACTTCGCAACCCCATCGCATCCGGTCATGGGTGCGCCCAGCCTCAATGTCGGGACAGTCTCGGGCGGGCTCAACATCAACTCGGTGCCCGACCGGGCCGAGATCGGGGTCGATATCCGCAGCGTCGCGGGGCTCGATCATGCGGATCTGCGGGCGCGGCTGGAGGAAATCGTCGGCGACGACGCCAGGATCGAGCCGATGGTCGATCTGCCTCCGGTCTGGACCGACCCGCAGGACCCGTGGATGCGCTCGGTCTTCGCGGCGAGCGAGGCCGTCTCCGGCACCCCCGCCCGCCCCGAGAGCGTGAGCTATTTCACCGACGCCTCGATCTTCACCCCGGCCTATGACGGGCTGCCCACGGTGATCCTGGGCCCAGGCGAGCCCGCCCTCGCCCACCAGACCGACGAATATTGCGAGATCGCGAAGCTCCATGACGCGGTCGAGATCTACAGGATGCTGATCCGCGACTGGAAGGACCGCCCGTGAATATCGTGACAGCGACGCCGCACCCCCGGACCGCGCTCGATACCCTGCGCGCCTTCGAGGCGGGCGACCTGACGCCCGAGCGCCATCTGCGCGATCTGCTCGACCTGACGGCACGGATCGAGCCCGATCTGCGCGCCTGGGCCCATCTCGACCCGGACGAGGCGCTGAAAAGCCTTGCCGCGGCTGCCCCGACCGGCCTCATGCGGGGGCTGCCGATCGGGGTGAAGGACGTGATCGCGGTCGCGGGGATGCCGTTGCGCTGCGGCTCGCCGATCCATGCCGATGCGATCGCGGCGAGCGATGCGGCCTCGGTGGCGCTGGCGCGGATGGCGGGCGCCTATGTGATGGGCAAGACCGAGACCACCGAATTCGCGACCTACAAGCCCGCGCCGACGCAAAACCCCGCAGCGCCCGGCCATACGCCGGGTGGATCGTCGAGCGGATCGGCGGCGACGGTGGCGGCGGGGCTCGTGCCGCTCGCGCTCGGCACGCAGACGGCCGGCTCGGTGATCCGCCCTGCCTCCTATTGCGGGATCGTGGGCTACAAGCCGAGCTTCGACCTGATCGACCCCTCCGGCACCAAGACCCTCGCGCGCAGCTTCGACACGATCGGAATCTTCGCCCGCGCGGTGGCCGATGCCGCGCTCTATGTCGAGGCGGTGACCGGGCTGCCGCTTCTCGATGCCGCGCGCCGCGCCGATCCTCCCGTCACGGCCGGGCTCTGCCGCTCGCCCGCCTGGGAGGAGGCCGCGACGCCCGAGCTTCACGCCGCATGGGACGACCTTGCCGCCCGGCTGCGCGGCAAGACCACCCTGCGCGAGATCACCCTGCCCGCCGAATACGCGACCGCAGCGCAGGCGCATCCACGGCTGATGGCGCGCGAGGCCTCGCAGGCGCTGGCCGCGGAATGGCGCGCGCATCGCGGTCAGTTGAGCGCACAGCTTCAGGCGATGCTCGAACAGGGCCGGGAGATGGAGGAACGCGAGGCGGTCGCGATCCGCGCGATGATCGCCCGCCTGCGCCAGCGTTTCGCACAGGATCTCGGGGGCGTCGATGTGCTCATCACCCCCGCCGCCCCCGGCCCGGCCCCTGCGATCGAGACCGGCACCGGCTCGCCCGTCTTCAACCGGCTCTGGACCCTGCTCGGCGCGCCCTGCGTGAGCGTGCCGGGCCTTGCCGGCCCCGATGGCCGCCCGATCGGGATGCAGCTCGTCGGGCCGATGGGAGCGGATGGGAAGGTGCTTCAGGCGGCGGGCTGGCTCGAAACCATCCTGCGCTGACAGACGAAGGCCCGCGGGGATCCCCTCCCCGCGGGCCCGTCTCTTCGGCCGCAGATGCGGCTCAGGCAGTCTCCTCGACCGCGAGCTGCAATTCCTCGATCATCGCGTCGCGCATGACGAATTTCTGCGGCTTCCCGGTGACCGTCATCGGCAGTTCGTCCTTGAAGCGGATCACCGCGGGCACCTTGAAATGCGCGATCTGGTCGCGACAGAAGGCCTTGACGCTCTCCTCGGTCGGGGTCGAGCCCGCACGCGGCACGATCCAGGCGGCGACGATCTCGCCATATCGGTGATCGGGGATGCCGAAAACCTGGACCTGGCTCACGTCGGGATGGGTATAGAGGAATTCCTCGATCTCGCGCGGATAGATGTTCTCGCCGCCGCGCAGGATCATGTCCTTCACCCGGCCGGTGATGTTGCAATAGCCTTCGGCGTCGATCCGAGCGAGATCGCCGGTATGCATCCAGCCCTCTTCATTGACGGCTTCGGCGGTGCGCTCGGGCTCGCCCCAATAGCCGCACATCACCGAATAGCCACGCGTCAGAAGCTGCCCCTGCTCGCCGACATTCGCGATCGAGCCATCCTCGCGCACGATCTTGACCTCGAGATGCGGCTGGATCCGGCCGACCGAGGAGACCCGCTTCTCAAGCGGCGTATCGGTGCCCGACTGGAACGAGACCGGGCTCGTCTCGGTCATGCCATAGGCGATCGTCACCTCCGACATGTGCATCTTCGACTGCACCTGCTTCATCACCTCGATCGGACAGGGCGCGCCCGCCATGATCCCGGTGCGCAGCGACGAAAGATCGTGCGAGGCGAAATCGGGATGTTCGAGCATCGCGACGAACATCGTGGGTACGCCGTAGAGCGCGGTGCAGCGCTCGGCCGCGACGCAGGCGAGCGTCGCCGCCGGGTCGAACCCCTCGCCCGGCACGACGATCGCCGCGCCCTTGGTGACGCAGCCCAGCGTCCCCATCACCATCCCGAAACAGTGATAGAACGGCACCGGGATGCAGACCCGGTCCGCCTCGCTCGCCCGCATCGCCAGCGTCACGAAATGCGCGTTATTGACGATGTTGCGATGGGTCAGCGTCGCCCCTTTCGGCGCGCCGGTCGTGCCGGAGGTGAACTGGATGTTGATCGGTTCGTTGGCATCGAGCGTGCCGGTGATCGCGTCGAGCTCCTGCGCGCTCACCGTCTCTCCCATCGCCTCGAGATCGGCGAAACGGTGGCAACCCGGATGGGACACCTCGCCCAGCGTGACGATGTCGCGCAGATCGGGCAGCTTGAGGCATTCGAGCTGTCCCGGCCGCGAGCGCGCCAGTTCCGGGATCAGCCGGTTGATCATCCCCACGTAATCGGAGGACTTGAAGCACTCGGCCAGCACCAGCGCCCGGCAGCCCGTCTTCTTCAGCGCGAATTCCAGCTCGTGCAGGCGATAGGCGGGGTTGATGTTGACGAGGATCACCCCGATCCGCGCGGTCGCGAATTGCGCGAGCAGCCATTCCGAGCGGTTGGGCGCCCAGATCCCGAGCCGGTCGCCATGGCCGAGCCCGAGCTGCAGCAGACCGCCCGCGAGCCGGTCGACCCGCCCGGCGAATTCGCGCCAGGTCCAGCGGATGCCCTCGCCCGCGAAAATCGCCGCCTCGCGCTCGGGCCAAGCCGCGGCGGTGCGCGCGAGCACCTGCGGGATCGTCTCCTCGATCAACGGGGTATCGGTCGCGCCCGCCACATGGGCGAGGCCGCGCATCGGGGCGACGCCGTGATGCGCCTCCCGCTTCGTATCGGTGTCCATCGTCATCCTCCCTGGCAAGTCCCATGGCGAGCGCGCGACGCCCGGCCATCCTCCGTGGGACCGCCTCCTTTAATTGAACGATGGTTCATTTCTTGCAGGTCGGAGTTTTTCTGGCAAGCCCCTCTTTTCGCGGTCTCGCAAGAGTGATCGCGCCGGGGCACCCGCCCCGCGCTCAGCGCGCGCTCAGCCCCGCACTTGCCAATTCCACGATTTCCTCGGTGATCTCCTGCTGGCGCAGCCGCCGCGAGGTCCTGATCATCTCGTCGAGCGTCTGAGCGGTATTGTCCTGCGCCGCGATCATCGCCCGCATCCGCGCCTCGTTCTCCGCCGCGAAGGACAGCATCACCGCCTCGGCCAGTTCGGCGAAGATATATTCCTCGACGAGCCGCCGCAGCAGATCCCCGGGCGGCAGGGTGATCCGCGGCGCCACCAGGGTCTCGGGCACCGGGAAGCGGCCGAAATCGAAGGGCACCAGAACCTTGCGCGCGATCTGCATCTCCTCCGAGAGCGCAGGCACCGCATGGATCAGCGAGACGCGTGTCACGCCCTCGCGCGCCATGCGCGCGAAGATCGCATCGGCCAGCCGGGTCGCGAGCGTGGCCGCCTGCGCGGAATGCGAGATCATCGGCGCTCTCCAGGCGACCGCGATCCCCTGCTCCTCGGCCACGGGCAGACCGCGATCGCCGAGCAGGAACAGCAGGTCACCCTCCGCCAGATCGGCCCGCGCCGCCTCGAAGATCTTCTCGGAAAACCCGCCCGCGAAGCCCTGCTCGGCCGTGAAGAGGATCAGCGCGTGGCGCTCGGGGACCGCGGCGCCCGCATCGGGAGGCTCGCCCTGTGGCAGGAAGGCCAGCGCCTCGCCGATGGCGGTGCCGATCGTGGCGGCGAAGGTCCGGATACTGTCGAGATGCCGATGCGCCTCCTGCACCCGCGAGGCGGCGATCCCGCGCATCGCACCGATCACCGATCCGAGCTTGTGGATCGTCTCGATCCGCGCGCTGATATCGGCGAAACGCTCGCTCATCCGTCCTCCTCGTCGCTTTGCACCACGCCACGCGCGAAGCCTTTCGCCAAGGCCCGCACCGCCGCGACCAGTTCGGCGCGGCACTCGTCCGACAGTTCTCCGCTTTGCGCGACCTCCCCCACCGCCTCGGTCGCTTGCGCGTCGAGCCAGCCCGGCAGCTGCGCGCGCAGCTCGGGGATCGCCTCGGGAGAGATCGCGTCGAGCGCCCCATCGGCCAGAGCCGCGAGCAGCGCCACCTGATCGGCCAGCCGCAACCCGCTGTAGCGCGGCTGGGTCAGCAGGGCCCGGATCCGCGCGCCGCGCGTGATCTGTGCCTTGACGCGGGTGTTCGAGATCCCGCCGAACCGGGTGAACATCTCCAGCTCGAGAAACTGCGCGTAATCGAGCCGGACCCGCCCCGAGACCGCGCGCAGGGCCGGTTTCTGCGCCTTGCCGCCGACCCGGCTCACCGAGAGCCCGACATCCACCGCCGGGCGCTGGTTGGCCGAGAAGAGATGGGTGTTGAGCACGATCTGCCCGTCGGTGATCGAGATCAGGTTGGTCGGGATATAGGCGGAGAGATTGCCCGCATCGGTCTGCGCGATGGGCAGCGCGGTGATCGACCCGCCGCCCAGTTCGGGAGAGAGCTTGGCCGCGCGTTCGAGAAGCCGCGCGTGAAGATAGAAGATATCGCCCGGATAGGCCTCGCGCCCGGGTGGCTCGCGGGTGAGCAGTGCCAGTTCGCGATGGGTCGCCGCATGCAGCGTCAGATCGTCGATCACGATCAACACGTCCTGGCCGCGATCGCGGAAGAACTCGGCCATGCTCATCGCCGCGAAGGGCGCGATCCATTGCAGGCCGGGCGGCGCCGAGGCCAGCCCCGCGACGAAGATGGAACGTTCGGGCGCACCGTGTTCGCGCACTGCGGCGACGACCCGCTCGACCGCGCTCGCGCGTTGTCCGACCGCGACATAGATGCAGATCACCTCCGAGGATTTCTGGTTGATGATCGCATCGGTTCCGAGCGAGGTCTTGCCCGTCGCGTGATCGCCCACGATCAGTTCGCGCTGGCCGCGCCCGAGCGCGAAAAGGCTGTCCACCACGAGGATCCCCGTCTCGAGCGGCTCCGCCACCAGATCGCGTTCGATGATCTCGGGGGCGGGGCGCTCGATGGGCAAGCGTGCCTCGGTCTTCGGGGCGGGCTGGCCGTCAAGCGGGCGTCCCAGCGGATCGACGACCCGGCCGAGGAGCGCCTCGCCCACCGGCGCCTGCAGCACCTCGCCGGTATCCGAGACCCGGTCCCCCACCTCGACCGCCGCGCCCTCATCGAGCAGCACCGCGTTGATCACCTCGGGATCGAGGCTCTGGGCGAAGGCATAGGCGCCGCTCTCGAGTTGCAGGAGCGCCCCGAGGGCTGCATCGGGCAGCCCCGTGATCTGCACGATCCCGTCGGCCACCCGCGCGACCCAGCCCACCGGCTCGGCCTGCGGGGAAAGCTCGGCGCGGGCGAGTTTCGCGCGGCTCTCCTCGAGCCAGTTCGACAGCGGCGCGCGATCACTCATCGGCGGCGAGCTCCTCGCGGATGCGCTCGAAATCGGCGCGGAAATGGTTGCGCACGATCGCGGTGGGCGCGTCGAGCTCGAGCCCCGCGATCAGGTCGGTATCGGGCGTCACCGCGATCTCGACCTCGCGCCCGAGCACCTCGGAGAGCCGTGCGCGGATCCGGGCGGTTTCCTCCTCGGTGGGTGCGCGCGCGGCGCGCAATGACAACGGACCCGCCTCCCCCATGCTGCTCCGCACCGTCTCGGGCAACGCGGCGACGGCCTCGGCCAGCCCCTCGATGAACCCCCCGATGCGCGCGCTCTCGGGCAACCGCGCGAGCAGACGCCCGGCCATGTCGATGGCGAGTGCGCCCGCCTGCCGGGCCATGTCCTGCGCCTCGGCCTGCCGCATCTGATCGAGCTCTGCGCGCGTCTCGGCGCGGGTTTTCTCGAGCGCGGTCTGCGTGTCGGCGAGTAGGCGTTTCTTCTCGCGCTCGGCCTCGGCACGGGCCTGCGCGAGCTGCTCGGCATGCTGCTGCTGGATCGTCTCGGCTTCCGCCCTGGCGGCATCGCGCGCCGCGCGGGCCTCGGCTTGCGCAGCCTGCGCCGCGTCGAGCGCTGCATGGGCCGCGTCCTGGCGTTCGGAGATGATCCGCGCGACGGGGCGGAACAGGAACCGCGCCAGAATCCACAGCAGGACCACGACGTTGATCGTCTGCAGCGCCAATGTCCACCAGTCGAAATTCATGCCGCGCGCGCTCCGCTCAGACGAAGGGATTGGCGAAGAGCACGAGCAGCGCGATGACCAGCGTGTAGATCGCCATCGTCTCGATCATCGCGAGGCCGACGAAAAGCGTCCGGCTGAGCGTGCCTGCGGCCTCGGGCTGGCGTGCGATCGCGTCCATCGCGGCGGCGACCGCGCGGCCCTCGGCAAGCGCCGGGCCGATCGCGCCGAAGCTCACGGCGATCGCCGCGGCCAGGATCGAGACGATCTGGATGAGGTTGTCGGTCATGGGACGGTGTCCTCCTTCTTGGGTCGTTCGGGTCGCGGGGCATCTCCGACCGCGGCCCCGATGAAGACGGTCGCGAGGACCGCGAAGATATAGGCCTGCACGGCCCCGGTGAGCAGATCGAGCGCCATCAGCGGGATCGGCACGAACAGCCCCGCGAGCGACAGGATGATGCCGACGACGAACACCCCGCTCATGATGTTGCCGAACAGGCGCACGATCAGCGAGAAGGTCCGGGTGATCTGCTCGACGATATTGAGCGGGATCATCACCCAGCTGGGCTCCGCGAAGGTCGCGAGATAGCCCTTGATCCCCCGCGTCGCGATGCCGAAGCCGATCGTGGCGGCGAAGACCACGAGAGCGAGCGCCGCGTCGGTCTCGAGATGCGCGGTCGGCGGCTCCACCCCGGGGATCAGCGAGGACCAGTTCGCCACCAGCACGAAAAGGAAGATCGTGCCCACCAGCGGGCGGAACGGGGCGGGTTCGCGGTTCATCGTCTCGCGCACCTGCGCGTCGATCGTGGAGACGAAAAGCTCGAGCACGGTCTGGGTCTTGCCGGGGCGCAGCGAGAGCTTGCGCGTCGAAACGAGCGCGAAGAGGCTCAGCACCGCGATCAGCCCCCATGTGACGACGACGGGCGCGGTGATCGGCACCGGGCCGAGATGAAAGAGCGGCGCGAGCGAGAGCGGGTTGTCCATCACGCCTGCCCTTTCGTGAAGCGCAGCACCACGACGCGCGCCAGGATCAGCCCGAGCGCGGCGGCGAGGAGCGGCAGCGCCCCTTCGCGGGCGAGCCAGACCATCACCACCACCAAAAGCGCCAGCCGCGCCAGTTGCAGCGCGATCGCCAGCCCGACCCCGCGCCCGCCGAGATAGAGATCGCTCACCCGCTTGAGCGAGCCGAAATGAAAGAGCCCGAGAATGAACCCCAGCACGAGGGCGAGCGCGAAGAGAAGGACGGGCGAAGTCATTGTCGGTGCATCCATTTCCATGCGGCGTGAAACCCGATCGCCGCCCCGATGAAGATCGCGGGCGCGGTGAAGAACACGCCGGTTCCGAAGTGACGGTCGGCAAGACGGCCCAGCACGATCCCCAGAAGGATCGGGGTCACGATCGCCCAGCCGAGAATGCCGATCTGCCCGAGCCGCGACCCGAGCGAGGGTTCGGGCACGTCCTGCCCAAGTCGCGCGCGCTCGACCGCGCGGCGCGCGGCCTCCTCGACATCGGCGTGATCGCGGCGCGGCTCGCTCATCGCTGCCCCCCTTGCGGGCCGGGCGCGGGCGGATGCTCGAAGGCCCCCGATTGTTCTGGGCGCAGGAGTCGCATCATCTGGCGCACCGCATTGGCGTGCAGCCGCAGCTGCTCGACCCGCGCGCGCCGGTCGGCATCGGTCTCGGCGTGGCGCAGCCCCTCGACCTCGCCCTCGAGCGCCTCGAGATCGGCCCCGAGGATCGCCTTGCGGCACGAGACGTTGACCTCCGCGCCCCCCAGAACGGTCAGAAGCCCCGGCCCCACCGCACAGAACCGCGCCGTGCCGTCGGGCTCCTTCCAGCGCAGCACCGAGGCCGGCAGGACGGTGAGGAAATCGGCGTGCCCAGGCAGGAGACCGAAACTGCCGCTCGCGTCCTCGGCGCGCACCGAGCGCACCTGGGCATGATCGACGAGCACCTCCATCGGCGTGGTGATCGTGAGGCTGAGCGCCGCGCTCATGCCGCATCCGACCGCTTGACGGCGGCCTCCTCCTTGGCGCGCGCCTCCTCGAGCGTGCCGACCATGTAGAGCGAGGCCTCGTCCCACCCGTCCGCCGTGCCTTCGAGGATCGCGCGGCACCCCGCGATCGTGTCCTCGAGCGCGACGGATTTTCCCGCCATGCCGGTAAAGGCCTCGGTGACCGAGAAAGGCTGCGTGAGGAACCGCTGGAGCCGGCGCGCGCGCTCGACGATGCGGCGGTCCTCGCGACCCAGCTCTTCCATCCCCAGAAGCGAGATGACGTCCTGCAATTCGCGGTAATGCTCGATCGCGCGGCGCACCTCGGTCGCGACGCGGACATGCTCTTCGCCCAGCAGCAGCGGGTCGAGCAGGATCGAGGAGGAGGCGATCGGATCGACCGCCGGATACATGCCATCCGCGGCCATCGCGCGCGACAGAACCACCATCGAATCCACATGTCCCGCGATCGCGGTCACCGCCGGGTCGGTGAAATCGTCCGCGGGCACATAGACCGCCTCGATCGCGGTGACCGAGGCCCCGCCCGCCGAGGCGATGCGCTCCTGTAGTTGCGCCACCTCGGTCGCGAGCGTGGGCTGGTATCCGACGCGGCTCGGCAGCCGCCCCAGCAGACCAGACACCTCCGATCCCGCCTGCACGAAACGGAAGACGTTATCCATCAGCAGCAGCACGTTCTTGTGCGCCGCGTCGCGGAACTGCTCGGCGATGGTGAGCGCGGTGAGCGGCACCCGCCAGCGCGCACCGGGCGGCTCGTTCATCTGGCCATAGACCAGAACCGTGCGCTCGAGCACGCCCGAGCCGGTCATCTCGAGCAGCATCTCATGGCCCTCGCGCGAGCGCTCGCCCACCCCGGCGAAGACCGAGATGCCGTTGTAATCGGCCACCATCGCGCGGATCAGCTCCATCACCAGCACGGTCTTGCCCACGCCCGCGCCGCCGAACATCGCGGCCTTGCCGCCCTGCGCGAGCGGCGTGAGCAGGTCGATCACCTTGATCCCGGTGCGGAAGATCTCCGCGCCCGCCCCTTTCGCGCGGAAGGGCGGCGGGGCGCGGTGGATCGGCAGGCGCGGCACGTCGGCAGGCAGCGCCGCGCCCTTGTCGCCGATCGCGCCCGTCACATCGAGCAGCCGTCCCAGGACCGCCTCGCCCACCGGCACCGTGATCGGCCCGCCCGAAGCCTCGACCGAGGCCCCGCGCCGCAGCCCCGAGGTCGTTTGCAGGGCGATCGCGCGGACCGTCCCGGCATCGAGCTGGTATTGCACCTCGAGCAGAAGCGGCGCGCGCCCCGGCATCGCGACATGGAGCGCCTCATTGATCGCGGGCAGCGCATCGGCGGGGAAAGCGACATCCACCACCGCGCCGCGCACCGCGACAACCCTCCCGCTCGTCTTCGAATTCTCACCCACGCGCCCGGCTCCAAAAAGTGAGTCGCTGGGTAACTATAGGAACTCGGGACGCTTCCTCACACGATCTGTGTCAAAACCGATCGGCGCGGATGCAGGGGCCACATGCCGCACCGGATCGCGGCCAAGGCGCGCCCTGGCCGCATGAGACGGGGTTTAACGGGCGGCGGATTGCGCCAGCAGCTCGCCCGCCAGGTGATCCGCGGCGGCGAGCGCGCCTTCCATGTACCCGCCCATCTCGGGGGCGAGTTCGGTCACCGCGAAGCGGATCCGCCCCTCGTGAAGCCCGCGCAGCGCCTCGGGGAGCCCGTATTCCGGATGGGTGCGCGGCGGATCGAGATCGAGTTCACTCGCGGTTTCGGGCTCTTGCGCCCAGTCCTGCAATCGGGTGGCAACCGGTGCGAGCGCCTGCGGCCCGAAGATCCGCCCGAGCTGGGCGAGCGCCGCCTGCTCGACCTCGGCGGCATGCCCGGCCCGGACCCGCGCAGGCAGGCCCAGGAAGCCGAACAGCGCCGCAGGGGTCCCTTCGGGGCCAGATGCGTCGTGGATTTCCATCAGTGGCCCGCGCCGGCTCATCGCATCGCCCGAAAGTCCCTCCTCGCGCCAGAACGGGCGGTCATAGACGGCAACGAATTTCGCGTGCCCCGCCATCCAGGTCGGGATCGCGGCGAGGGCATCGAGTTGCCCGGGCGCGAGCGCGGGGTCGAAGGCGAGCCCCCGCGCCACGCGCGGCGGCAATGCGAAAACGACCGTCTCGGCGGTGCAGCGCGTGCCATCGGCAAGCGTCACCGACCCCTCCGCGCCGACCCGCCTCACCGGCGCGGAGAGGTGCAAGGACCGGGCCGGAAGATCGGCCACCAGCGCCTCGACGAGCCGCACCATCCCGCCCGCGACCCGCAGCGAGCCCTCCATCGAGGCATATCCCATGCCGCGATGCACGGTGCCGCGCTCGTCCTCGAATACCAGCGCGCCGGTGGCATATTGCTCGAAGACCTCGAGCCCGCAGGCCTCGGCAAGCGCGGCGATGCGCGGCTGCCCGGGCCAGAACCAGGACGGGCCGAGATCGACGCGGCCGCCCTGTGCATCGAGCGCGGCGATGCGCCCGCCGAAACGCTCCCGCGCCTCGAAAAGCTCGAACGCCACCCCCGCGCGATGCAGATGCCGGGCAAGCGCCAGCCCCGCCAGCCCGCCGCCGACGATCGCCACCCCGGTCTTCATCGCGTCTCGCCCCGCCCTGCCCCGGGCGCGCCCTCAAACATCGGGAGCCGCGACGAAACGAAGATGGCCGGTCTTCATCCAGAGCTTCGCGCCCTCGGCCCCGGCCCGCGCCTCGAGCGCAATTCCCTCGGGCAGGCGCAGCCACGAGCCCTCGCGCAGCACGTCCTCGCCCTCGCTCAGACTGCCCGCCAGCACCAGCAATTCGATCCCGCCGGGCGCGTCGTGCGAAAGCTCGGCCTCCGGCGCGATCTCGAAATAGCTGACGGTCTCGCGCGCATCGCGGTGCAGTTCGGCGCGTTCCACCCCCTGCGCATCCGGCCCGAGCCCGTCGGTGACCGCCTTGCTGAACTGGTTGCGGTCATCGGGCTCGAACTGCCAGAGCTTCACGAAGATCGTGCAGCCCCCGTCCGAGCCGGGCGTGTGCCGCGTCGTGGGCGGGTTTCGCACATAGCTGCCCGCCGGGTAATCGCCATGCTCGTCCTGAAACACGCCCTCGAGCACGAGGAATTCCTCGCCGCCGCCATGGGTATGGGCCGAGAAGCTGTGCCCCGGCGCGAAGCGCACGATGCTCGTCGCGCGCGCCACCTCCCCGCCGATCCGGTCGAGCATCCGGCGCTCCACCCCCGCCGAGGGTGAGGCCTGCCAGTCGAGCTCGTCGGTATGAACGAGAACGCGTTGCGAAAAATCGGTATTGAGTTCCATCTTCCACCCCATCGCGGTTGGGTTCTGGAACTATGCCTCCGGCCGCCGAAATCAACCGCAGTGGCCCGGATTGAGGATTGCGCGAGAGCCGGATGCGCGGCCATACTTCACCATCCCTTTCGTCAGGAGCCGTTCCATGTCGCATCGACCCGCAGCTCTCCTTCTGCTCAGCTTCCTCCTGTTTCCCGCCGCGGCCTGCACCGCGGAGGAGCCCGCGGGCGAAGCGGTCTGGTCCAACGCCTGTTCGGGCTGCCATGCCGACACGGCCGAGATCCGCGAGGCGATCCCGAAAGCGGATGACGAGAACGGGCGCGCGAAGCTCGAAACCTTCCTCACCCGCCACCATGCCCCCGACGAGGCCGACCGGGCGGCGGTGATCGACTGGCTGATCGCTCAGACGAACCCGTAACCCGCGATCAGGGCCAGCAGCGCCGCCCAGAGCCCGGCATAAGCGAACAGCCTGCGCCGATCCTTGCGGCACATGCATTTCGCCGAATAGCTGAACCGTTCGTATTCGATCCGCCCCATCGGCACCCCGAGCCCCATCAGCGTGTCGGCGGCGAAGGTCATCATCGGGCCCGGGCCGCAGATCATCACCTCGCATGCGGCCGGATCGAGCCCGTCGAGCAACTCCGCCAGATAGGCCTCGGTGAGCGGTCCCTTGCGGAACGCCTCCCCCTCCCCGGCGCGATCCGAGATCAGCATCGGCGTGATCCCGAGCCGCGCGCAGGCGGGTTCGTACATCTCAGGCGGCACCATCGCCTCGGCGCTGCGCGCGGCATAGGCGAAGCGGATCTCGCGCCCCGAACCGTTCTGCGCCGCATCGCGCAGGATCGACAGGATCGGCGCGATCCCGACCCCGCCCGCGATCAGCAGGAGCGGCCCTTCCCGGCGCGGAACGAAACTGCCATGCGGCGCATCGAGCGAAACCGGCGTGCCCGGCGCGACACTCCCGATCCGGCGGGTGAAATCGCCCACCTCCTGGATCAGCAAGGTCAGGCGCGGCTCGCCCGGGGCGGAGGCGATCGAGAAGGGATGGTCCTGCAGCGGCAGGCTTCTCGCACCGAAGGCGATCCAGGCGAACTGGCCGGGTTCGAAGCTCAGCGGCGCATCTGGCGGCGGCGCGAGGTCGAGCTTCCACAGCCGCTCGGCCACCTTCCCGATCTCGGCGACGCGCCATCCCTGCTGGGCCGGGCGGGTCAGGCGGCGGGCATAGACCGAAAGCGCGGGCACGGTGACCGCGATCGCGAAGAGCAGCCACAGCCAGCCCGCCAGCCCCCAGCCGCCCTCGTCGAGAATATGCCAGACCATCGTGCCCACGAGGCCGAGCGCCGATAGCCCGTGGCTCGCGCGCCAGATCTCGTAGCGCACGGGCAGCCGGTCGCGAAAAAGCGCGAGCAGCACGAGGATCACGAGCAGGATCAATGCGATGCGGGCATCCCAGAGATTGCCGCCGGTCAGGAAGAACTCGATCCGGCGGTAGATCCGTCCCGGACGCTCGGCATCGGGCGGGCCGATCAGGAAGACCACATGGGCGAGCGCGAGGATCAGCGCGACGGGCGCGGCCCATTTGTGAAAGGCCATCGTGACGTCGATCCCGATCCGCCCCGAGATCGCCTCGAACCGCCCGCTCGAGACCATCTGCAACAGGATCATCGCCCCCGCGACCATCCCCGTCCCGGCCGCGATCTGGACGAACCAGCGCGCATGGCTGGCACCGGTCGCATAGGCCAGAAGCATCGGCCCGGCCGAGAGCAGCAGATAGATCAGCGCGAGAAGCGGCGAAGGAAGCCCGCGCGGTTTTCGGGAAGTCTTGGCCATAAGATGCACTCCAGATTCACGCACATCCTAAGGGCCGACGACCCGCGCGCCTTGACACGGATCATGGTCGGACGCCCACCGATACATGCCGGTGGACGCCCGCATTTTTCCGCGGCACGCGCCCCGCTCCGGCGGGGCATACGGATCAGCTCTCGCGCGCGAGCCGCATCGGGACGAGAAGAGGCGTCGCGATCACCACTGCCGCGACGAGGCTCGCATAGGTGATCGAACCGAGGATCGCCGAACGATAGGCGGCCTGATCGCCCGCCTGCGCGCCCCCGAGAATGGCGAAGAAGATGCCCCCCATGATCGCCACCCCGAAGGCGATCCCGATCTGGCGGATCGCCTGCACCGCACCCGAGGCCGAGCCGCTGTCGTTCTTGTCCGCCGCCGAGAGCGCGACCTGGAACAGCGGCGAGACGGTATTGCCAAGCCCGAAGCCGCCGAAGAAGAACCAAGGCGCCATCCGCATCCACGAGATCTGATCGCCCATTCCGGTCACCGCCCAGGCCTGCCCGAGGTAACCAGCCGCCAGCAGCACCCCGCCACCGAGCACGCGCCAGCGGATCCAGCGCGCGCCGAACCAACCGGTCACCGCCGAGGCCGCAAGCACGCCGAGCGGGAACGGCGTCGTCGTCAGCCCCGATTGGAGCGGGCTCAGCCCGTATCCCGCCTGAAGATAAAGCGCGACGGTGAAGAAATAGCTGGGCACAGCGGAGAACAGGACCGCATTGAGCACGCTTCCGGTCAGGAACGGGCCGGACCGCGCGAGCCGCATCGGCAGCAATTGCGGTGCCCCGCGCTCCTCCTGGCGCAACTGCCAGCGAAGGAACAGCCAACCGAGCGGCACGGCCGCGATCACCATCGGCCACATCCACGGTTGCCAGCCGATCGAGGGCGCCTCGACCAGCGGCACGAGCACCGCGAGCATCGCGAGCGCCGCCAGCGCGATCCCGACATAGTCGATCCCGAGCTTGCGGTTGCCCCCGGCGCGCGGCAGCAGCGTCATCGCGCCGGTGAAGGCGAGAATGCCGACGGGGATGTTCACCAGGAAGATCGGCCGCCAGGTCAGCCCGTAGATATCCGCATTGATCAGCACCCCGCCGAGGATCGGGCCGGTGACCGAGGCCAGGCCCGCAGTCAGCGCGAACAGCCCGAAGGCCGAGCCGCGCTGCTCGGGCGGAAAGAGCGCGGGCACGAGGGCGAGCGTCTGCGGCGTCATGATCGCGGCGCCGATCCCCTGCACCACCCGCGCCGCGACGAGGACGTCGATCCCCGGCGCGAGGCCGCAGACGAGCGAGGCCAGCGTGAAGACCACGATCCCGGTCGCGAAGAGCCGCCTGCGGCCGAACAGGTCCCCCATCCGGCCCGCGGGCAGCAACAGGAGCGCGAAGGAGAAGGTATACCCCGCGACGATCCACTCGATGAGGTTCGGCGGCGCGGCGAGTTCGGACTGCATCGAGGGCATCGCGACATTCACGATCGTGATGTCGATCAGGTTCATGAAATTCGCCGTAAGGAGAACGGCCACGGCCGCCCACTTGTTGACGGAAGGCGCGCTTTCGGCGGTGGTCACATGGGTCATCTGGAGGTCCTGCTCGGGTGTCCCGATCAGTTAGCGGGCGCGTCGCGGGGGTCAATTCGTCCACCGCACGGGGGGATGTGCGCCAACACGCAACTCATTTCCGCGCGGACGGTGCGGGCACCGGTCCACCCCGTTCGGGCGAAGGCGAAGCGCAGACCCCGAACCAGAGCGGCTTGGAATGCGGCGGCCTGCGCGCTAGAGATCGCAGGGGCAGCCTTCACTCGGGACCGATCATGACGCGACACCCCAGTTTCGGGATATTTCTGGCGCTCTTCGGGGCGCTCGCGATTTCGCCGGATACGCTCTTGATGCGCTGGTCGCAGATGAGCGGCGCGCAGATGATCGCCTGGCGCGGCCTGCTGATGGGGACGATGCTGCTATCTGCGTGGCTCGTCTTTCGGCGCGGCCATCTGCACCGCGACCTGCGCCTGGTCGCCACCGGCGCCGGGATTCTTGTGGTATTCTGCCAATTCGCCAATGCCTCGCTTTTCGCGGTGGGGATCGCCGCGGCGCCCGTTTCGGTGGTGCTCTTCAGCGTCTCGACGGTTCCCGTCTTCGCCGCGCTCCTGTCGCGGATCTTCCTCAAGGAGCCCAGCCACTGGTCGACCTGGGCCGCGATCGCGGCGGTGCTGGGCGGGATCGGGCTTGCGGTCTTCGGCAAGACGCCGGGGATGGCGGTCGGCACGCCCATCCTCGGGGCCGCGGCGGGGCTCGGGGTCGCGCTGAGCCTCGCGCTCACCTTCGTCACCATCCGCCGCACCCCGGATCTGCCGATCCTCTTGGCGGTGGGCTGCGGCGCGGTGCTGGCCGGAGCGGCGGCGCTGATCCGGACCGGCCCCGAGACGATGTTCGACGGCCGGATCTGGGCGATCGCGCTGGCGGGCGGGCTGGTGCTGCCGGTCTCGTTCTTCTCGCTCTCCTTCGCCTCGCGCCATACCCCGGCGTCGAATGTGAGCCTGGTGATGCTGCTCGAAACGATCCTCGGGCCGATCTGGGTCTGGGCGGGAACCGGCGAGGCCCCGACCCCGGCGATGCTCACGGGCGGCGCGATCGTCATTGCCAGCCTGATGCTCTACCTGTGGCATTCGGAACGCCGAAAGGCGAGCCACCTCACTCGCGCCGGCACGCTTCCTTTGGAGGGTAGCGAGACGGCACCCCAGGGCGGAAAATAAGGTCTGGCCACCGGCGGCAGATCCCAGCTCCCGGTCAGTTCGCGACCTTGAGCCACTCCGCCTCCTGCTCCCCCGGAGCCGCGTTCTCGACCGTGAAATAGGAGAGTTCCTGACGGACGTCCTGCATCAGCTCGTCGAGTGCGACGATCGATGCGGTGGTCTCTTCGGCCATCGCAGCATTGCTCTGGGTCGCCCCCTCGAGATCGCTGACCGCCGAGTTCAGTTCCTGAAGCGCGTTGGACTGTTCGCTCGCGGCGAGGGCGATCCTCTCGACGCCTTGCGAGATCTCGTTGATCTGCACATCGATGGATTTCAGCTGCCCGCCGGTTTCCTTCACCAGCCCGACCCCTTTGGTCACATGCGCGCCGGAGGCCTCGACGAGTTCGGAAATCTCGCGCGACGCCTCGGAGGTCCGCTGGGCGAGCGCGCGCACTTCGGAGGCGACGACCGCGAAGCCCCGACCGGCACTGCCGGCCCGCGCCGCCTCCACTCCGGCATTGAGCGCCAGGAGGTTGGTCTGGAAGGCGATATCGTCGATCATGACCGAAATCGCCGAGATCTGCTTGGAGGATTCCTCGATCGCGTCCATCGCGCTCATGGCGTCCTTCATCGTCGCGCTCGAGCGGGCGGTGTCTTCGATGACGATGGTGGCTTTCTTGCGCGCCTCGCTCGCATCCTCGGCGGAATGGACGACGGAGGCGGCAAGTTCGTTCAGCGCGGCCGCGCTTTCTTCGAGCGTGGCGGCCTGCCGCTCGGTGCGCTGCGCGAGCTGGCGCACAGCGCCCGAGACGGCCTCGGTCGAGGAGGCCACCTCGGTCGAGCGATCCGATACGCTTCGGATCACGTCATGGATCTTGCCGACCGAGGTGTTGAAATCAGCCCGGATCGCGTCGAGTTCGCCGAGTTCCGTATAGAGCCGAACCTCGAGATCGCCGGCCGAGAGCCTGCCGAGCCCCTCGCGCATCACTTTCGCGGTTGTCTGGAAGACCGTCGTATCGATCGCGAATTTGACGATCTTGACCACTTTCCCGGAGGCGTTGCGGATCGGGTTGTAGCTGGCGCGGATGAAGACCTCTCGGCGGTCCTTGCTGACCCTGATGAAATCGCCATCCTTGGCGCGGCCCTCGCTCAGATCGCGCCAGAAGGTGGCATAATCCGCGGCCGCGGCGGCCTCTTCGGACAGAAAGATGCGGTGATGCTGACCGACGATCTCTTCCTCGCGGTAGCCCAGGGCGTTGCAGAACAGGTCATTCGCCCGGAGGATGACCCCGTCGGGCGTGAATTCGATCACCGCCTGCACCTTCTGGATCGCGTCGATCTGGCTGAGCGAGTCGGCCTCGATATTCTTGGCCTTGGTGACGTCGAAAGCGTATTTCACCACCTTGAAGGGACGGCCGTCGGGATCGGACACCGTCTCGTAGGTGGCTTCGAGCCAGATATCGTCGCCCGATTTGCCGACGCGCCGCACCTGCCCGTTCTCGGACCCGCCTTCACCGAGCCGTTTCCAGAAAGCCGCATATGCCGGCGTGCGATCCTCGCCCTTGGGCATGAAGATCCGATGATGCTTCCCCACCACCTCGTCGAGAGTGTAACCGACCGTCGTGAGAAAGAGATCGTTCGCGGCGAGGATATTCCCCTCGAGATCGAATTCGATCACCGCCATCGACCGCTTGACCGCATCGACCTGCCCTCGATTGTCCCGCCGCATGAGGTGGAACTTCGTGATGTCGCGTGCGATGACGACGATCTCTTTCTTTCCGGACGAGCCAGTCGGGATATAGGTTGCCGAAAGCCACAGTTCCTCTCCGCCGGCGGAGAGGAGCGGGGTGACGCGATAGCTTTCCTCGCCGCGCGAGATCGGATCGAAGACCTCGCTCAGCCAGGGGGCGGCCCGGTCCTGCGGGCGCAGGAGGTCGTGAAACGGTTTCCCGATGACCGCCTCGGCCGTGTGGCCCGTCACCTCGCAGAACACGGCATTCGCCGCGCGGATGATGTTGTCGCCATCGAGCCGCAAGATCAGATGGCTGTGACTGATCAATTCGAGATCGCGAGCGTCCTGCGCGTCATTGGGTGCCCCGCGAGAAAGCTTAAACATTGTGACCACTCCGTTCCTATCGGCTCTCCTGTCTCGAATCGGTAACCGAAAGAAATTAGGAAGAGGCTAATGCGCGCAGGTCCGGCGCCGGCTCGTCACCTCCCGACTGGCGGCAGACCGATGCGGGCGCGGCCTTCATCTGTCTTGAGCGAGAAATCCGTGCCTGCGAAGTCCGCGCCCGCCTCGGTGCACAGATAGGCGATGCCGCGCGCCACCCATTCGGGCGGGATATGGGCCGAAGGGTCGAGCTGGCTCACCGGGTTGATGCCCGAGGCGCGGATCGCCACCTGCATGTCGGTCGCGACCGTTCCCGGGCTGAGCCCCACCACGCGGATCCCCTGCGCTGCGTATTCGAGATCCGCGCAGCGCGTGAGCGAGAGCACCGCCGCCTTGGTCGCACAGTAATTGCTCCAGCCCTCGAGCACGCCGGTGGCCGCGCCCGAGCTGATATTGACGACCACCCCGGCGCCGCGCTCCAGCATCGCGGGGATCGCCGCGCGCATCGCGTGATAGACGCCCTTGAGATTGATATCGACGCCGCGGCTCCAGACTTCGGGATCGCTTTCGGCCAGCCGCGCGATCGGCTCGATCACCGCGGCATTATTGACGAGGATGTCGAGCCCGCCGAAGGTCTCGACCGCTTGCGCAACGGCCGCCTCGAGATCGGCAAACCGGCTCACATCGCCCGGAAGCGCGAGCGCCCGGCCGCCTGCATCCGCGACCTCGGCTGCGAGCCCGTCGAGCGCCTTCGCATCGCGCGCCAGCATCACCACATTGGCGCACGCTTGCGCGAAATGGCGCACGGTGGCGGCCCCGATGCCGCGGCTCGCGCCGGTGATGAGAACGGTCTTGTTGGCGAAATCCATGGTCGGGCACCTCCGGGCAGTGAGCTGATGGGAAAGCGATCCGGCGCGGGCGCGCCGTCACCGGGGAACCTAGCAGGTTTTCGTGCCGCGTGTAGGGTGCGAGGCCATCACTTCCCGAGGCGCGCCGGGATCAGCCCGCGCAGCGAATTGCCGCAATAGACCGCCTCGGCGGTGCGGAGGACCTCGGGGAAGAGCTCGGCCTCCTCGGCCTTGCCGGTCGCCAGAAGCTCCTCGCGCAACACTCCCGGCAGCAGGCCGCAGGAGATCGGGGGCGTCAGGAGGCGTCCGTCCTTCTCGATGAAGAGATTGGTGATCGTGCCTTCGCAAAGCGCGCCGCGCTCGTTGAGGAACACCAGCTCGTCCACCCCCTCGGGCAGCGCCGCCCGCGCCGCATCGTAGAGCGCGCGCCGGTTCGTCTTGTGGCGCAGCCACGGATCGGTGGAACTCAGCCGCGCCTCGGCGATGCGGATCGTCCAGAACGGCGGATTGGGGGCGAGCGGGGCGGTGCTGCAGGCGAATACCCCATCCGAGCGCATCGAAAGGCGCACCCGCAGCGGTTGATCGCCGCCGATCCCGGAAAGCGCCGCCTGCGCAGCCTCGAGCCGGAAGGGCAGCCCGAGCACGCGCGCCGAGCGCGCCATCCGGGCGAGATGCCGGTCGAGACGGACGAACCCCTCCGCCGGATCGAAGCGGAAGGTCTCGATCAGTTCGAGCGCGCTCAGCTCGGCGTCAGTGAGGTCGCGAAACGGGTCTTCCACAGGGCCTCCTCGTATTCGGTCTCGGCGGTGCTGTCATACACGACCCCGCCGCCCACGTTGAGCCGCGCCGTGCCGTCGCCGGGCAGCACGATGGTGCGGATCGCGACGTTGAATTCCATCGCCCCCGAGGGTGCGATCCAGCCGATCGCCCCGCAATAGGCGCCGCGTGGTCCGGTCTCGAGTTCGCGCAGGATCTCCATCGCGCGGATCTTCGGCGCGCCGGTGACCGAGCCGCAGGGAAAGAGCGCCTCGAACAGCCCCGCCAGCGTCCAGTCGGGCAGAAGCTGCGCGGTGATATGCGAGGTCATCTGGTGGACGGTCGCGAAGCTCTCGACCTTGAAGAGCTCGGGCACCCGGACCGAGCCGATCTCGGAGACCCGCGAGAGATCGTTGCGCAGCAGATCGACGATCATCAGGTTCTCGGCGCGGTTCTTCGGATCGGCGGCGAGCCAGGCCCGGCGGCGCGCGTCCTCTTCGGGTTCACCCGCGCGCGGCAAGGTGCCCTTCATCGGACGGGTCTCGATCCGGCCCGCCGCATCGACACGGAAGAACAGCTCGGGCGAGCGCGACAGCAGCACCGGCCCGCCAAGATCGACGAGCGCGCCATAGGGCACCGGTTGGCGCGCCGCGAGGGCGCGATAGAGCGCCTCGGGCGTGCCGTCCACCCGGGCCCTGAGCGCAAAGGTCAGGTTCGCCTGATAGATGTCGCCCGCCGCGATCAGCTCCTTCACCTGATCGAAGGCCGCGCGGTATCGGTCGAAATCCCAATCGGGCACGAATTCGGAAAAGCCGCTGCCCCCCTGCCCCGGTTCCAGCGGCCCGGTCTGCAGCGGCTCCGGCGCGCGGGGTGCGTCGAACACACCGAATTGCAGCAGCGGCTCGGGACGGTCCTCCGGCAGAAGCGGCCGCAGCCGGTCGGTCATCAGATAGCCAAGCTCATAGCTCGCATAGCCCGCGAGCCACTTGCCCGCCGCCCGCGCCGCCTCCATCGCCTCGAAAGCGGGGGCGAGGTCATCGGGAGTCTCGGCGCGGATCACCGCCGCGGCCTCGGCGAAAAGCGTGCCGCCCGCGCGCGGTCCGTGATCGAAGCGCACGCGCCCGCCCGATCCGGCGCCCATGTCCGACCGTGCCGCGCGACCTCGCTGATCGTCACCCCGCTTCAAGCGCTTCTCCCAAGAACCCGTCTTTACATCCGCGCCGAACACCGCTCCCGGCCGCGCGCGCTGGCTCGCTTTATGTTGACCACGCGCGCGAAAAGCCAGCCCAAACTCGCAGCGAAAGATCGCGTTCCACGCCGGTGACGCGCCGCTTTCTTGCGCGACTCGGCATTCGGGCGCATCCTTTCTCCAAGGCCCGATTGCGGGGCGGAAATCGGGTTTTCCAGACGCAGGGAGAGCGTCATCGGGTGCCGCCCGGATTCCGAGGGAGGGAAACCATGAAACCCGTTCACTGTATGGCCGCGTGTTGCCTCGCGGCCATTCCCGTCATCGCGGCCGCCCAAAGCGGCGATGTCAGCGCCGCGCGGGGCCTGTATGTCTCGATCATCGGCGGCTGTCACGATTGCCACACCGGGGGCTACAACGAGTCCGGCGGCAAGATCGACCCCGCGACCGCACTCGCAGGCGTTCCGCTGGGCTATAGCGGTCCGTGGGGGACGAGCTACGCCTCCAATCTGCGCGACAGCGTCAAGGACATGAGCGAGGAGGAATTCGTCAAATTCGCCAAGACCTTCACGGCGAAACCTCCGATGCCCGTCTACAATGTCCACGCGATGGAGGAGACCGATCTGCGCTCGCTCTATCTCTACATCAAATCGCTCGGCTCTCCCGGCGCACCGATGCCCGAGGCGCTGCCGCCCGGCGCGGAGCCCGCCACGCCCTATATCGTGATGGAGCCGGTGATGCCGAAGGGCTGAAGCGGTCCGGCCCGGAGAGGGAAGTGACGCCACCGGCCATCCGAGCGAAGATCGGCTCGCCCTTCCGCATAGACGGCCTTGCCTGTCTGCATGCCGCGCGTCTCGGCACGGCCGGGCGCGCCGCGAAAAGGCTTGACCTGCACGGGACGCGCCCCTATTGGCCGTGGCAGGCCGCAGACGCCCGCCACCCGCAGACGACATGTCCCGGTGAAGTTCTGCCGATTACCGTTTCTCAGATTTCCTTCCCGCGTCTCGCGTGGATGGCAATGCGGGTCCCATCTCTCGACGGCGAGACTGGCACGAGGAACGAGAACGATGGCCGATCTCTCCCGCAATCCCTTTCTCTGCGCGCCCCTTGCGGGGCTCTATGCGCGCACCGCCCTGCCGATCATCTTCGTGATGGGGATGAGCGGCCTTCTCACCGTCGTCGATGCACTCTTCCTTGGGCATTATGTCGGCGCGCGGGCGCTCTCCGCCGTCACGATGACCTTCCCGCTCTACATGCTGCTCGTCGCCATCGCGACGCTCGTGGGCAGCGGCATGTCGAGCCTTCTCGCCCGTCACCTGGGCGCAGGACGGCTCGACGCCGCCCGCCAGGTCTATGCGAGTGCGCACGGCCTCGCGCTGGCCGCAGGGGCTTGCCTGATCGCGCTCTTCGCGCTCTGGGGCGGCGACGTCACCGGGCTCGCGGCGCAGGGCGATGCAGGCCTTGCGGAGATGGCGCTCACCTATCTGCGCATTCTCGTGCTGAGCGCGCCGGTCCTCTTCATCCTTTCGGTCAATTCGGATGCGCTGCGCAATGAAGGCCATGTCGGGACGATGGCGGCGATGAGCCTTCTGGTCTCGCTCGGCAATATCCTCTTCGATTACCTGCTGATCGCGGTGATCCCGCTCGGCGTGGCGGGCTCGGCCCTCGGCACGGTTCTGGCGCAGGCGCTCGCCCTGGCGATCATCCTCGCCTATCGCGGCGCGGGCCGCACGCTGCTGCATCCGCGCGACGTGCTGCGCCACGCCACGACCCGCGACTGGGGCGCGATCCTCGCGCTTGGCGCGCCGCAGAGCCTGAGCTTCATCGGCGTCGCGCTGGCCTCCACGGCGATCCTCACCGCGCTGCAGATGATCGGCAGCCCCGATTACGCCGTCACCGTCTCGGCCTACGGGATCGCCACCCGCGTCATGACCTTCGCCATCCTGCCGATCCTCGGCCTGTCGCAGGCGATGCAGACGATCACCGGGACCAATCACGGCGCGGGGCTCTGGTCCCGGCGGGACCGGAGTTTCCGGGTCGCGGCGGGGGCGGCCTTTCTCTATTGCCTCGCCGTCGAAGCGGGTCTGAACGGCTTTTCGGGCAGCCTCGGGCGCGCCTTCGTCTCCGATCCGCAGGTGGTGGCAAAGCTGGCCGGGATCCTGCCGGTGATGGTGGCGCTCTTCGTGGTCACGGGGCCGCTGATGATGGTCTCCGCACATTTCCAGGCGATCGGCGATGCGCCGCGCGCGGCCTTGCTGGGGCTCGCGAAGCCCTATCTCTTCGTGCTGCCGCTGACCTTCGCCCTGCCTCTGACCTTCGGCGAGGCGGCGATCTGGTGGGCGAGCCCCGGCGCGGAGGCGCTCTTGCTGGGGCTGACCGGGCTCGTGCTGTGGCGCGGGGCACGGCGAGGATCGCTTCGCTGGGGGCTCTTCTCGCGCCAGGCGGAGGGACGGACATGAGCGCGCCCCTCCCCACCCTCACCGAGGCCAAGGCCGCCGCGAAGCGCCTGCGGGCGGAGCAACGCGCGCAGGGCGTCGAGATCTCGCATGCCAAGGCGCTCGAACGCATCGCCCATCGGCTTGGCTTTCGTGACTGGAACGCCTGTCATGCCGCCATCGCCGACCGCACGCCGGACGCGTTCACGCCTGGCGCGCGGGTGCGCGGCCGGTACCTCACGCAGCCCTTCACCGCCACGGTGCGCAACGCGCAGAACCTCGGCGCGGGCTGGTTCCGGATCGAGCTCGATCTCGATGCGGCGGTGGATGTCGTGACCTCCGCGCATTTCTCCAATTTCCGCAAGAGGGTGCGGGGCGATGTCGGGCCCGACGGCCATTCGCGCGAGCGCACCTCCGACGGCACCCCGCATCTCGAGATCGTGTTGCGGAGCCGATCCGAGCGCGCCCCTGATTGACCTGCATCAATCTCATGCCCTGCGCCGGATGGTAGCGTTTCCTAATGCGACACCGGAAATGCGCCTATTCCGGCGCAACCCGGGCAAGGAGGAGAACACAGCGCATGGCACATGTCGTCGTTTTGGGTGCGGGGCTTGGCGGGGTGATCATGGCCTACGAGGCCAAGGATCACCTCGGCGCGCAGCATCAGGTCACCGTCATCAATCAGGGGCCGACCTACAGCTTCGTGCCCTCCAACCCTTGGGTGGCCGTGGGATGGCGCAAGAAGGAGGAGATCGAGGTCGACCTGACCAAGGTCATGGCCAAGCGAGACATCGCGTTGCGCCCCGAAGGCGCGGCGCGGGTCCATCCGGCCGAGAACCGCGTCGAGCTGACCAATGGCGAGAGCGTCTCCTATGATTATCTGGTGATCGCCACCGGTCCCGAGCTCGCCTTCGACGAGATCGAGGGGCTCGGCCCGGAAGCCAATACCCAGTCGGTCTGCCATGTCGATCATGCCTTGCAGGCCAAGGCGGCCTTCGACGAGCTTCTGAAGAACCCCGGCCCCGTCATCGTGGGCGCGGTCCAGGGCGCGAGCTGCTTCGGCCCCGCCTACGAGTTCCTGTTCATCCTCGAGACCGCGCTGCGCCGGGCCAAGATCCGCGACCGCGTGCCGATGACCTTCGTCACCTCCGAACCCTATATCGGCCATCTCGGGCTCGACGGGGTCGGCGACACGAAGGGCCTGCTCGAAAGCGAGATGCGCGAGCACCACGTCAAGTGGATCACCAATGCCCGCGTGAGTTCTGTCGAACAGGGCATGATGCATGTCGAGGAAGTCGGCGAGGATGGCGCGGTCAAGAAAACCCATGACCTGCCCTTCGCCTATTCGATGATGCTGCCCCCCTTCCGCGGCGTTCCGGCGGTGCGCGACATCGAGGGCCTCGTCAATCCGCGCGGCTTCGTCATCGTCGACAAGTATCAGCGCAACCCGACCTACCCGAATGTCTTCGGCGTCGGCGTGGGCGTGGCGATCCCGCCGATCGGCCCGACCCCCGTGCCCGTCGGCGTTCCCAAGACCGGCTTCATGATCGAGAGCATGGTGACGGCCACCGCGGTCAACATCACCGCGCTCATCGAAGGCAAGGAGCCCCACGAAGTCGCGACATGGAACGCGGTCTGCCTGGCCGATTTCGGGGATTCCGGCGTCGCATTCGTGGCGCAGCCGCAGATCCCGCCGCGCAACGTGAACTGGTCGTCTTCGGGAAAATGGGTGCATTTCGCCAAGATCGGCTTCGAGAAATACTTCCTGCGCAAGATCCGCATGGGCAAATCCGAGCCGTTCTACGAACGCGCGGCGATGCAGGCGCTCGGCATCGACAAGCTCAAGGACACCCATAGCGAATAAGCGCCGCCCTACCGGCGATCCGCGCGATTATGCAACAGAAACCAGCGCTTGAAGCCCCAAGCGCTGGTTTTTTCGTCACCTGTCGGGTAGCACTGTGCCCAGATACGAAAAAAGACCTTATCGGCTTGGCAGGAACGAGGCTCCTTCGCGTGCCCGACACATCTCGTGAAATTCTCATCGTCGACCTCGACGGTACCCTTTTGCGCAGCAACATGCTGTTCGAGAGCTTCTGGTCGGCCTTCGGCCGGGACTGGCGCACCCCATTCTTCTCGGCGGCCGCGCTTCTGGGCGGGCGCGCGGCGCTCAAGCGCCACCTCGCCACGGCGGCCGAGGTCGATGCGACCACCCTGCCCTATGATCAATCCGTCGTCGCCTTCATCGAGGAGTGGCGCCAGGCGGGCGGGCGCGCGGCGCTCGTCACGGCCAGCGATCAGGGATTCGCGGAGGCGATCGCCGCCCATCTCGGGATCTTCGACGAGGTGCATGGCTCGGACGGCAAGCTCAACCTGAAAGGCGAGAACAAGGGACGCTTTCTTGAGGAACGCTTTGGCACGAAGGGCTTCGCCTATATGGGCGATGCGCCCGCGGATCTCCCGGTCTGGAAACGCGCCGCGAGAGCGGTGACGGTGAACGCGAACGGCGGGCTGCGGCGCGGCGCGGAAGGCGTGTGCGACGAAGTCGAACATCTCACGACCGGCAAGCGCGCGATCCGACCCTATCTCAAGGCGCTGCGGCCGCATCAATGGCTCAAGAACACGCTCGTCTTCCTGCCGATGCTGGCGGGCCATCAATTCGACGCCGCGACGGTCCTCGCCTCCGTGCTGGCCTTCATCTGCTTCAGCCTCGTAGCCTCGAGCGTCTACGTGCTCAACGACCTGCTCGATCTGGGCGCCGACCGCGCCCATCCGCGCAAGCGCAGACGCCCCTTCGCCTCGGGCGACATTCCGCTCGGATACGGGACGTGGCTGGCGGGCACGCTGATCCTGCTGGGCGTGCTCACGGCGGCGATGATCGGCCGGGAATTCCTGTTCGTGATGGCGGGTTATTACCTGCTTACCACGGCCTATTCGCTCCATCTCAAGCGGCGGATCGTGCTCGATATCTGCGTCCTTGCGGGGCTCTACACGATCCGGATCATCGCGGGCGGTGTCGCGACGGGGATCCCGCTCTCGGTCTGGCTGCTCGCCTTCTCGGTCTTCTTCTTCCTGTCGCTCGCCGCGGTGAAACGTCAGGCCGAGCTGATCGACAGCGCCGAGCGCGGCAAGCTGCAGGCGAGCGGGCGCGGCTATCATGTGGACGACCTGCCGATCATCTCGATGATCGCGATCGGGGCGGGTTATGTCTCGGTTCTGGTGATGGCGATGTATGTCAACGCGCCCTCCACGATCGAGCTCTACGCGCGCCCGGAGGCGCTCTGGGGCGTGTGCATCGTGCTGCTCTACTGGATCTCGCGCACGGTGATGGTCGCCCATCGCGGCCAGATGCATGACGACCCGGTCGTCTTCGCGGCCAAGGACCGGACCAGCCAGATCTGCCTGCTGATCATCATCGCCTTCATCGTGGGAGGGGCGCAGGCATGACCTTGCACGGCCTCATCCTGCGCTATGGCGCCTTCGCGGCGATCGCGACGGCGGTCAACCTCGCGATCCAGCGGGCGGTGCTTCAGTTCGGCGAGGAAGGCCTGGTCTTCGCCGCCGCGATGGGTGCGGGAACCATTGCGGGGCTCGTGGTGAAATACCTGCTCGACAAGCGCTGGATCTTCTACGACCTGTCGGCAGGCGTGAAGGATCACGGCCGGAAATTCACGCTCTACACCGCGATGGGAATCGTCACGACCGCGATCTTCTGGGGCAGCGAAACCGCGTTCTGGCTGATCTGGCGGAGCGATCTCATGCGCGAGCTCGGCGCGGTGATCGGTCTCGCGATCGGCTATGTGGTGAAATACAATCTCGACCGGACCTTCGTTTTCACCGACAGCCGCCTGAGGGCCGCGGGATGAAGCTCTCGGGCTGGGGACGCTACCCGGTTCTCGAGGCCAGGGTCCACGCGCCGCGCAGCGTCGAAGCGCTGCAGGCACTCGTGCGCAGCGAACCCAGCGTGATCGCGCGCGGCAATGGCCGGGCCTATGGCGACAGCGCGATCAATCCCGCCGCGACGCTCGACATGCGTCATCTCGACCGGATGATCGCCTTCGATGCGGGCACGGGGCAGGTCGTGGCCGAAGCCGGGGTCCTGCTGGGCGATGTCATCGCCTCCTTCCTGCCGCGCGGCTGGTTCCCGATGGTCACGCCGGGAACCAAATTCGTCACCCTCGGGGGCGCGATTGCGGCCGACGTGCACGGCAAGAACCACCACAGGGATGGCAGCTTCCGCGAATGCGTCGACTGGATCGACCTGATCGGCGCGGAGGGCGAGATCCGGCGCTGCTCGCGCGAGCAGAACCGCGCCCTGTTCGAACACACGATCGGCGGGATGGGCCTGACCGGGATCATCGCGCGTGCGGCGATCCGGCTGCGCCCGGTCGAAAGCGGCTGGATCCGGCAGACCACGATCCCCGCCCCCAACCTGCGCGCGGCGATCGCCACTTTCGAGGAGTCCCAGGACGCGACCTATTCGGTGGCCTGGATCGACTGCCTGGGGCGCGGCGAGACGCTGGGGCGCTCGCTCGTGATGCTGGGCGAACATGCCACACGCGCCGATCTGTCCCCCGTCCAGGCGCGCCGCCCCTTCGAGACCGGCGCCAAGCGCAAGCGCAGCGTCCCCTTCGACTTCCCTTCCTTCACCCTCAACCGCCTGAGCGTGACGGCGTTCAACAAGCTCTATTACTGGCAGGGCGCGCGCAAGGCGGGCGTCGAGATCGTCGACTGGGACAGCTATTTCTACCCGCTCGACGCGATCCTCGGCTGGAACCGGATCTACGGGCGCAAGGGCTTCGCGCAGTTCCAATGCGTCCTTCCCCTCGCGGAAGCGGAACGCGGTCTGTCGGCCCTTCTCGAAGAGATCGCCGAGACAGGCGCGGGCTCGTTCCTCGCGGTGCTCAAGCGCTTCGGCGCGCAGGAAAGCCCGTTCTCCTTCCCGATGGAAGGCTACACGCTCGCCCTCGATTTCCCGATCACGCGCAAGACCCTCGCCCTGATGGAGCGCCTCGACCAGATCACCATCGATTTCGGCGGCCGGTTCTATCTGGCCAAGGACAGCCGGATGACGGCCGCGACCTTCCGCGCCTCCGAACCGCGCCTCCGCGATTTCCGCACCCAACTCGACGCGCAAGGGGCGGCGCGCCACTTCCGTTCGGCCCAGTCAGAAAGGCTCGAGATATGACACAGCCCCCGGTTCTCATCCTCGGCGCGCGCTCGGACATCGCGAAGGCCACCGCCCGCGCCTTCGCCGCGCAGGGACATCCGATCCAGCTCGCCGCCCGCAATGCCGAGACCCTCGCCGCCGAGAAGACCGATCTCGAGACGCGCTACGGTGTCGCGGTCACCCTGCACGAGTTCGACGCGCTCGAGACCACGCGCCACGAGGCCTTCCTCTCCGCGCTCCCCGAGCTGCCCCGGATCGCCATCTGCGCGGTGGGCCATATGGGCGAGCAGGAGGAAAACGAGCGCGACACCGCCGCCGCGATCCGCGTGATGCGCTCCAATTACGAGGGCCCCGCGAGCATCCTCGCCCTGCTCGCGAACCGCTTCGACGAACGCGGCTCGGGGACCCTTGTCGGGATCAGTTCGGTCGCGGGCGAGCGCGGACGCGCGACGAATTACGTCTACGGCTCGGCGAAAGCCGGATTCACCGCTTTCCTGTCGGGCCTGCGCAACCGGCTCGCCAAGCGCGGCGTCCATGTCGTGACCGTCCTGCCGGGCTTCGTCGCCACCCAGATGACCGAGGGAATGGATTTGCCCGAGAAACTGACCGCGCACCCCTCCGAAGTCGCCGACGCGATCGTGAAAGCGGTCGCGCGCCGCCGCGACGTCATCTATGTCCGCCCGATCTGGCGCCTGATCATGACCATCATCCGCGCCATTCCCGAGCGGATCTTCAAGGGGATGCGGATTTGATCGCCCCGCGCGGATTTACCGCTCGCGCCCGATCGCGCCCTTCCAAAATTTGATTCAGGTCCTGTCCGCGCGCTCCGGAATGTGCACACTTGGGGTCGAAGGCCTCCCGGTCGCGGAGGCATTTCACGGCTTGGGCGCGCAAGGGGGGTCCGGAGAGAACATGAATTGGTCCTATTCCATCGGCAAGGTCCGGGGCACCGAGCTCCGGGTGCATATCACCTTCTTCATCCTGCTGATCTGGATCACGGTCGCGGCCTGGACCGCGGACGGGATGCAGGCGGCAGTGACGAACCTCCTCTTCATCCTCGCGGTCTTCGCCTGCGTCGTGCTGCACGAGCTGGGCCATGCGACGATGGCCGCGCGCTTCGGCGTGAAGACGCCCGATATCACCCTGCTGCCGATCGGCGGCCTGGCGCGGCTCGAGCGGATCCCGGAGAACCCGAAACAGGAAATCCTCATCGCCGTCGCGGGCCCGGCGGTCAATGTCGTGATCTGGCTCGTGCTGACGCTGGTGCTCGGCGCGGTCACGCAACAAGGCGCGCTGCAATCGCTCGAGGACTACACGCAGAATTTCTGGGGCCGGCTGGCGGCGGTCAATCTCCTGCTCGTCGCCTTCAACCTGATCCCGGCCTTCCCGATGGATGGCGGGCGCGTGTTCCGCGCCGTGCTCGCGCTCTTCATGGACCGGGTGAAAGCGACGCAGGTGGCGGCGCGCACCGGCCAGGTCATCGCCTTCCTCTTCGGCTATTGGGGTCTCGTCGGCGGCGGCCCGATCCTGGTGCTGATCGCGGTGTTCATCTTCCTGGCCGCAGGCGCGGAAAGCTCCGACGCGACGATGCGCAGCCTCGCCCACGGTGCGCGGGCGCGCGATGCGCTCATCACCAGCTATCTCTCGGTCGCCCCCGACGACACGCTGCAGACGGCGGTGAACGCGATCCTGCACTCCTCCCAATCCGAGTTCCCGGTTCTCACGCCCGAGGGCCGGTTCGCGGGCATCCTGACGCGCGAGAGCGTCATGGCCCATCCCGAACCCGAACATCGCCAGCAGCCGGTCTCGGCGCTGATGATCCGCGACCTGCCCAGCGTGACGCCCGAAACCGAGATGGAGACCGTTCTCGACGCCTTCACCGGAAAATATGTCCCCGCCGTCGCCGTCATCGACCGGACCGACCGTTTCATGGGATATATCAACCGCGAGAATATCGGCGAGTGGTTCATCCTGTCGCGGAAATAGAGCGCAAAGCGAGCGCCGCCCGCGCGCAGCCTTTGGTGCAAGCCGCCATCGCCCGTTCGCGCAGGCGAGCAAGCGCAGCGGAGCTAGGGTGATGGGACGCAGCCGGGAGAAATCTGGGGGTTGTGGCGGAGAGGAAGGGATTCGAACCCTCGAGACGGTTTCCCGCCTACACACTTTCCAGGCGTGCGCCTTCGACCACTCGGCCACCTCTCCGCCGGCGGGTGTAGCCGCAAATCCGGGGCGGATGCAAGAGCCCTTCCCGAGAAATGCTGCGCAGCACGAAAACGGCCCGAACCGGACGCCGCGCCGCTTGCGCCGGTGCGGCGGGCCTCCTAGCATGTGAGCGGTGCGGCGTCTCCTTGGGGCCGCGCCAGCGACGGATCAGGAGCGCAATGAAGATGAAGGACAATTCCGAACAGGGCAGCCCTGCCCTGCTCGACCAGCCGCCGCGGCAGCTGACCAATGTGCTGCTCGGGATCATCGCCTTCGCGCTGGTGCTGTTCCTCATGGTTCAGGCGCGGTTCATCCTGATCTCGCTCGCCATCGCGATCATCCTGTTCTCGCTCACCTCCGAGGCGATCAATGCGGTCGGACGGCTCCGGATCGGCCCGTTGCGCATTCCGCCGCGCCTGGCCTCGCTGGTGGCCCTCGCGCTGATCGCGGCGGGGCTCCTGACGCTTACCGCGGTGCTGATCAGCCAGGTCAACACGGTGGTGACGATGATCCTCAACTATGCCGGCCCGGCGCAGCGTGCGATTGCGGAGCTGTTCAGCTGGATGGGCCCCGAGGTCGAGCAATCGGTGCTCGCCTCGATGCAGAGCATCCAGGTCGCGGGCTATCTGACGACGCTGGCGAGCCAGGCCTCGAACCTGCTCTCGGCCACCATCCTGATCATCCTCTTCGTCGGCTTCCTCTTCGCCGAGCGGATCTGGTTCGACGCGAAGCTGCTGAGCCTGATCGGCGATTCCGAACGGGCCGAACAGGTGGCGCGGATGGTCGGCACGATCATGCGGCGGGTGAATCACTACCTGCTGGTCAAGGCGATCGTCAGCGCCGTCACCGCGCTCGCGGTCTACGGGGTCTTCCAGGTGGGCGGGTTCAACCTCGCGGTGCCGGTCGCGATCATCACCTTCGCGCTCAACTTCATCCCGTCGATCGGCTCGATCATCGCCACGATCATCGCCGCGCTCGCGGTCTATGTGCTCACGCAAAACCCCTATTCCGCGGGATCGGTACTGATCGCGGTGGGGGTGCTGCAATTCGTGATCGGCAACGTGATCGACCCAATGCTGATGGGCCACGCGCTGCGGCTCTCGAGCTTCGGGATCATCATCTCGCTGGCCTTCTGGGGCGCGGTCTGGGGGCTGCCGGGGATGTTCCTCGCAGTGCCGATCATGGTGGCCTTGATGATCATCTGCGCGCAAAGCCCGCGCCTGCGCCCGCTGGCGGTGCTGCTCTCGCGTGAAGGCCTGCCCGAAACCGATCATTGAGGCAGACAGGAGGGGGGCGCTGCCTCCGTCGCCGGACGGCGACAATTAACAGGAAAAGAGGGGGCGCTGCCCCCGTCTCTTGGCAGAGACTCCCCCGGGATATTTTCGTCAAGAGGAAGGAAAGACAGACTCTTCCTCTTGATCCAAATATCCCGGGGGGTGAATTCGCGGATGCGAAGAGGGGGGCAGCGCCCCCCTGCCCGCGTCAGTTCTGCTCGACCGTCGCCTTGGCGATGTAATCGGGATCGGTCACGACCCCGTTCTTGTTCGCATCGCCCTTCTTGATCTGGTCGACGACATCCATGCCCTCGATCACATGGCCGACCACCGTGTACTGCCCGTCGAGATAGGGCGCGGGGGCGAACATGATGAAGAATTGCGAATTGGCCGAGTTCGGATCGGCAGAGCGCGCCATTCCGACGATGCCGCGCTGGAAGGAGCGGTTCGAGAACTCCGCCGGCAGGTCGGGCAGATCCGAGCCGCCCATGCCCGCCATCGAGGTATCGCCGCCCTTCTTGCCGAACTGCACGTCGCCGGTCTGGGCCATGAACCCGTCGATCACGCGGTGGAAGACCACGTTGTCGTATTTGCCGTCCTTGGCCAGGGTGATCAGCCGCTCGGTCGCCTTGGGCGCGACATCGGGGAGAAGGTCGATCACGACCTTGCCCTGGGCCTGACCCTCGATCTGCAGCACGAGCTTCGGCCCCCCCGTGTCGGGCACGCCGGAATTGCCCTGAGCGAAGGCCGCGGGCGCTGCGAGCGCGAGCGCTGCGGCCAGAACGGTGCGGCGGGCGATGTTACGCATCGGCGGCCACCTTCACCGAGATCATCCGGTCGGGAGTCGCCGGCGGCTCGCCGCGCGCGATCTTGTCGACATGTTCCATGCCCGAGATCACGCGGCCATAGACCGTGTATTGCCCATTGAGGAAATGGTTGTCCTTGAAGTTGATGAAGAACTGCGAATTGGCCGAATTCGGGTTCATCGAACGTGCCGCGCCGAGCGTGCCCCGGTCATGCGGGAGCTTCGAGAATTCCGCCGGGAGATCGGGATATTGCGACCCGCCGGTGCCGGCGCGGCCGGGATTGTAATCCTTTTCCATATTGGCGTTCTCGACATCGCCGGTCTGCGCCATGAAGCCTTCGATCACGCGGTGGAAGGCGACGTTGTCATAGGCGCCGTCGCGGGCAAGCTGCTTCATGCGCTCGACATGTTTGGGCGCGATATCGGGCAGGAGCTCGATCACAACCGGCCCGTCCTTGAGTTCGATGATGACGGTGTTTTCAGGGTCCTTGATCTCGGCCATGAGGTCCTCCTTTGAGATTTGCGCCCGACCATAGGGACGGGGAAGAAGCGCAGCAAGGACAAAGCGCCGCACTCGGCGGGCTCCCGTTGACGCGACCCATCGCCGCAGGGCAAGAATGCGGACAAAGACGGTCGGCGGCGCATTTCGCGCCGCGCGCCGCTTCGATTAGGGAGACAGTGAACATGGCATGGAAAACCCTCGACGAGGTCGATCTTGCGGGCAAGGTCGTGCTGGTGCGCGTCGACATCAACGTACCGGTGGAAAACGGAAAAGTGACCGACGCGACGCGGATCGAGAAGATCGTGCCGACGATCCGCGACATCCTCGACAAGGGCGGCAAGCCGGTGCTGCTGGCCCATTTCGGCCGCCCCAAGGGTCAGGTCGTGCCGGAGATGAGCGTGAAGCCGCTGGTGCCCGCGCTCGAAAGCGCGATCGGCGCGCCGCTCAGGTTCGCCGAGGACTGCGTGGGCGGCCCCGCGAAAGAGGCGGTTCGCGCGCTTCAGCCCGGCGAGGTTCTGTTGCTCGAGAATACCCGTTTCCATGCCGGCGAAGAGAAGAACGACCCCGAGCTGGCGGCCGGGATGGGCGCGCTCGGCGAGGTCTATGTCAATGACGCCTTCTCGGCCGCGCACCGGGCCCATGCCTCGACCGAGGGCATCGCACGGGTCCTTCCCGCCGTGGCGGGCCGGCTCATGGAGGCCGAACTCAAGGCGCTCGAAGCGGCGCTTGGCGACCCCGAGCGCCCGGTCACCGCGGTCGTGGGCGGGGCGAAGGTCTCGACCAAGCTCGACCTGCTGGGCAATCTCGTGACCAAGGTCGATCACCTCGTGATCGGCGGCGGCATGGCCAATACCTTCCTCGTGGCCCAGGGCATCGACGTGGGCAAATCGCTCGCCGAGCGCGACATGGCCGAGACCGCGCGCGAAATCATGGTCAAGGCGAAGGATGCGGGCTGCCAGATCCACCTGCCCTCCGATGTCGTCGTGGCGCGCGAGTTCAAGGCCGGGGCCGAGAACGAGACCGTTCCCGCCGATGCCTGCCCGGCCGATGCGATGATCCTCGATGCCGGCCCGGATTCGGTCGAACAGATCGCCAAGGTCTTCGGCAACTCGAAGACGCTGATCTGGAACGGCCCGCTGGGTGCCTTCGAGATCGCACCGTTCGACGCGGCGACCAACGCGGCGGCGGCGAAGGCGGCGGAGCTCACCCGCGACGGCAAGCTGATCTCGGTCGCGGGCGGTGGCGACACGGTGGCTGCGCTCAACAAGGCCGACGCGGCGAAGGACTTCACCTATATCTCGACCGCGGGCGGCGCCTTCCTCGAATGGATGGAAGGCAAGGAATTGCCCGGCGTCGCCGCGCTCGAGCGGGGCTGAGGCGGTGAGCGGCCCGCGCGGCTGGGCGCTGGTGACCGGGGCCTCGTCGGGCATCGGGCGTGAACTGGCGCGGCTGGCGGGGGCCGAGGGCTACAATCTGGTGCTCTCCGGGCGGGATGTGACGGCGCTGGCCGATCTCGCCCGGGAGATCGAGACCGCCTCGGGGGTGTCCGCCCGCCCCTGCCCGGCCGATCTGTCGCAACCGGGCGCGGCGGCCGCGCTGTGGACGCGCGCCTGCGAGGCGGCGGACGGGCCGATCCATGTGCTGGTGAACAATGCGGGGCTCGGGCGGCACGGGGCCTTCGCGAGCGACGCGGGGGGCGATGCGCGCGAGGACGAGGTGATCGCGGTCAATGTGAGCGCCGCGACCGAGCTGATGCGGCTCGCGATCCGCACCATGCGCAAGCGCGGCGCGGGGCGGATCCTCAACGTCGCCTCCGCCGCGGGCTACATGCCGGGACCGGGCATGGCGGTCTATCACGCCTCGAAGGCCTATCTGCTGCATCTCAGCGAGGCGGTGTCGGAGGAACTCTCGGACACGTCGATCACCGTCACCGCGCTGTGCCCGGGCGTCACCCGCACCGGCTTCTTCGAGCGCGCCGAGATGGGCACGACCTGGCTGATGCGGATCGCCCCGGTTCCAGACGCGGCCCGTGTCGCGCGCGCGGGCTGGCGTGCCTGCATGGCCGGACGCCGGGTGGCGGTCACGGGCATCGACAACAAGATCTTCACCTTCCTCGCCCGGATCTTCCCGCGCCGCCTCGTGGTCAAGATCACCGGTTTGATGCTGCGCCGGACAGGCTGAAAGCCGCGAAGTTTCGGCGTGTTAGCGTCACCAGCGTTGCATCGGCTCCGCGCTGATCCTATGCCTTCGTCCATCCCACATCTCCCAGGAGGACCCCCATGCCCAATGCCAAGCAGACGGAACAGATTCGCGAAGGCAACGGCTTCATCGCCGCGCTCGATCAGTCCGGGGGATCGACCCCGAAAGCGCTGCGGCTCTACGGCATCGGCGAGGACGCCTATTCGAACGAGACCGAGATGTTCGACCTGATCCATCAGATGCGCACGCGGATCATGAAATCGCCCGCCTTCACCGGCGAGAAGGTCGTGGGGGCGATCCTCTTCGAACAGACGATGGACCGCGCGGTCGATGGCGTGCCCACCGCCACCTATCTGTGGGAGACCCGCGGCGTCGTCCCCTTCCTCAAGATCGACAAGGGTCTCGAGAAGGAAGCGCATGGCGTGCAGCTGATGAAACCGATCCCGGGGCTCGACGATCTGCTCGCGCGCGCGGCGAAGGCCGGCATCTTCGGCACCAAGGAGCGTTCGGTGATCTCGGCGGCCAATCCGGGCGGGATCAAGATGGTCGTGGATCAGCAGTTCGAGCTGGGCGCGCAGGTGCTCGCGCACGGGCTGGTGCCGATCATCGAGCCCGAGGTAACGATCTCGATCGCCGACAAGGCCGAAGCCGAGGAGATGCTGCTGGCCGAGATCGTGAGCCATCTCGACGCGGTGCCCGAGGGCCAGCAGGTCATGCTCAAGCTGACGCTGCCCGAGCAGCCCAATCTCTACAAACCGCTCGTCGATCACCCCAAGGTGCTCAAGGTGGTTGCGCTTTCGGGCGGCTATTCGCGCGACGAGGCCAATGCGAAGCTTGCGCAGAATACCGGGATCATCGCCTCGTTCAGCCGCGCGCTGACCGAGGGGCTTTCGGCGCAGCAGCCGGATGCGGCGTTCGACGCCATGCTCGCCGAGGCGATCGACAGCATCTACGCGGCCTCCGTGGCGGGCTGATCCGGCCCGCGAACGGCCACTATTACCGATCTCGATCAATCAGGGGGCGTTCGCGCCCCCTTTTGCATATGAAGGCCCTGCACGGCCCATCCCCGGCGGCCGCGGCCGATCAATTTTTGCCAAAATGTAAATTTTTCTCTCGCTTTCAACACTTTTTCGCGATTTCTATGTGAGGTGGAGGAAGTTCCGAAAATCGCAAGACATACGGAAAAGGGAGGAACACCGATGTCGAAACTCATTTCCCGCCGCAAGGCGTTGAGCGGGGTTGCGCTGGCGGGTGCCGCCAGCCTGGCCGCGCCCCATGTCGCGAGCGCTGCGGCCGAAGGCACGACCTGGAAGATCCAGACCAGCTGGCCCGGCGGCGCCGGCCTGCAGATCTTCAAGGACTGGTGCGCGACGATCCAGGAAAAGTCGGGCGGCGAGCTCGCGTTCCAACCCTTCGGCGCCAATGACGTCGTGGGCGATTTCCAGCTCTATGACGCGGTGAAGAACGGCGTGCTCGACGCGGTGAACCCGTTCACCATCTATGCGCAGGGCATCATCCCGGCCGCCACCTTCCTGACCTCGATCCCGCTCGGCATGCGCAACCCGCATGAATTCGACGTGTTCTATTACGGCCTCGGCGGTATCGACATCGCGCGCGAACTCTATGCCAAGCAGGGCATGTATTTCGTGGGCCCGGTCCATCACGGCCCGAACATCATCCACTCGAAGGTGCCGATCCGCTCGATCGACGACTTCCGCGGCCGCAAGATGCGCCTGCCCGGCGGCATGGTGGCCGAGGTGTTCAACGAGATCGGCGCCGAAACCACGGTTCTTCCGGGCTCCGAGATCTTCCCGGCGCTCGAGAAGGGCACGATCGACGTGGCCGACTATGTGGGCCCGGCGGTGAACTACGCGCTCGGCTTCAGCCAGGTCACCAATTACATCGTGATGGGCCCGCCCGGCTTCATGTCGCTCTACCAGCCGGTGGACATCATGGACATCACGGTCGGCCAGACCGCCTGGGACAAGCTCAGCCCGCAGATGAAGCAATTCGTCGAAATGGAGACCCACGTCTATTCCGACATGCATCACGCGGCGATCCAGAAGGCCGACCAGGAAGCCTGGGGCAAGTTCGAGGCCGATGGCACCGAAGTCACCCGCCTGACCCAGGACGACGTGGAGCTGATGACCGAGGTCGCCGTGCCGATCTGGTTCAACTACGCCAACCGCGACCCGGATGCCGCGCGCGTCTTCAAGATCCAGCTCGACTACATGATGTCGGGTTCGCTCGGCTATGTGGACCCCGCGCTCACCGAAGGGCTCGAACTCAAGCTCTGATCTCGGGCTCCCCGAGTAAGACACCCGCCCGGCGCCTTCGAACAGGGCGCCGGGCGATTGCCGGATTCAGAAAAACAACAGGACGACACCATGCCCGGTCTCAGCTTTACGCTGCCACACTGGCTCTACTGGGTCGGGCTGATCGTCTTTCCCCTCGTTGCGATGGTGCTTTCGCGCCGCCCCGCCCCCGAGGAAAGACGCTACAGCCTGCCCCTGGCCTATCTGATCGCCGTCACAGGCGGCATCCTCGGATTGCACCGTTTCTATCTCAAGAGCCTGCTCGGGCTCGTGTATCTGCCGATCTTCCTTTTCGTGCTCTACGCGAACGGGCAGGAAAGCGCGGCACGCACGCAGTTTTCCGATTACGCCAACCAGGTCCGCGTGGCCGAGCGCACCGTCGCGCGCGAAGAGGAGCGGGTCTCCGAAGCCGAGGCCAGCCTTGACGGGCTCAAGGCGGCGGTGACCGAAGCCGAACCGGGCTCCTTCGCGGCCAAGAGCGCGCAGCGACGCGTCGACCGGGCCGAGGCGGCCATCGAGACCGGCCGCGGCCGCGTCGAGGAGGCGCGCGCCACGCTCGCCGAGTTCGGTCCGATGCAGGGCGAGGCCGCGCAAGAGCGGCAGTTCTGGAACAACATGGCGGGCTATGCCTTCTATCTCATCCTCGCGCTGCTGCTGATCGACTTCGTGCTGCTGCCCGGCATGGTGCGCCGCGCCAACGCCGCCCTGCCGGTGCATGAGGAGATGTCCGAGGCCGAACGCGCCCTGCGCGCCGCCGAGGCCGAGGAAGAGCTCAAGCATGACCGCGACTATGCCGAGAACTGGATCGACCGGCTGTCGCTCTTCTGCGGCGAATTCGTCAGCTACTGGGCGGTGATCGCGGTCTTCGTCTACTATTACGAAGTGATCGCGCGCTACGTCTTCAACTCGCCCACCAACTGGGCGCATGAGGCGATGTACCTGATGTTCGGGATGCAATACCTGATCGCGGGCGCCTATGCGATGCTCACCGAGAGCCATGTGCGCGTGGACATCTTCTACGCGCCGATGTCGCGACGGAGGAAGGCCTGGGTCGATCTCGGGACCTCGATCTTCTTCTTCATCTTCGCAGGCACGCTGCTCTTCACGTCCTGGATCTTCGCGATGGACGCGATCGCCGTGCCCTCGGGCAATTCGGTGGTCTCGGACTGGGCGCGCGGCCAGATCGGCTTCGGCGAGATGCTGGGCTCCTTCGGTTTCAACCAGTGGTCCGATCCGAACATCCGTTGGGGCGAGATCAGCTTCAACGAATGGGAAGTGCCGCTATGGCCGATGAAATGGGTCATGGTGATGGGCGGCCTGCTGCTGGTGCTCCAGGGCATCTCGAAGCTGGGCAAAGACATCCGTGAAATCGCGCGGGGGAACTGAGGCATGGGTATCGAAATCGGAATCGAGTGGCTCACACTCATCATGTTCGGGAGCCTGCTGGTGCTCCTGATGGCGGGGCTGCCGCTGGCCTTCGTCACCGGGGGCCTGGCCTGCGTCTTCCTGTTCATCCTGGGCGACGCGCGCGCGCTCAACATCGTGCCGAGCCGGATCTTCCCGCTGATGACGAATTATCAGCTATCGGCGATCCCGCTCTTCATCTTCATGGCCGCCATGCTCGAGAGGGCCGGGATCATCAACGACATGTTCGATGTGATCTACAAGGTGCTCGGCGGCGTGAAGGGCGGCCTCGCCTCGGCCACGATCATCGCCTCGACGATCCTCGCCGCGATGGTCGGCGTGATCGGCGCGGCGGTCGTGACGATGGGCATCATCGCCCTGCCGGCGATGCTCAAGCGCAAATACGAGCCGAAGATCGCGATGGGGTCGATCATGGCGGGCGGCACGCTCGGCATCCTGATCCCGCCCTCGATCCTCGCGATCATCTACGCGGTGGTCGCCGAGCAGTCGGTGGGCGAGCTGTTCATCGGCGCGGTGATCCCGGGGCTGATGCTCTCGAGCATGTATATCGCCTATGTGACGATCCGCAGCTACATCAACCCCGAGCTCGGCCCGGCGATCCCCGAGGAGGAGCGCGTGACCACCGCCGAGAAGTTCCGCCTCATCGGCAAGATGACCGCGCCGATCACCCTCGTGGTGGTCGTGCTCGGGATCATCTTCTCGGGCGTGGCGACGCCGGTGGAAGCGGCCGGCATCGGCACCTTCGGCGCCTTCATCGTCGCGGCGATCCACCGCAAGCTGGACTGGCCGACGGTGCGCGAAGCCTGCACCACGACGCTCAAGGCCAGCGCGATGGTCATCTGGATCATGTTCGGCGCGACGATCTTCGTCGGGCTCTACGTGCTCGAGGGCGGCCAGCAATTCGTGCAGGAGGCGCTCGCCGCGACCGGCCTGGGCCCCTGGGGCATCCTGATCCTGATGCAGATCCTGCTGGTGATCCTGGGGATGTTCCTCGACTGGGTCGGCATCCTGCTGCTCTGCGTGCCGATCTTCGTGCCGATCATCAAGGCGCTCGGGGCGCAGGCTTTCGGCCTGTCGAGCCCCGAGGATCTGGTTCTGTGGTTCGGCGTGCTCTACCTCGTGAACATGCAGATGAGCTTCCTCAGCCCGCCATTCGGCTACGCGCTGTTCTATCTGCGCGGGGTCGCGCCGCCCGAGATCCCGATGGGGGAGATCTTCCGCTCCGCCCTGCCCTTCCTCGGGCTGCAGGTGCTAGGGCTGGTGCTGTGCATGCTCTTCCCCGAGATCATCACCTGGCTGCCGAGCCTCGTCTACGGTTGATCGTCGCCTCGCGGGCGTGACGCCCCGAGCGGCCCCGCCCTCCCCAAGCCCGCGCAACGCGCGGCGACGGGGTGGCGGGGCCGTTTTCGTTTCGGGGCATGGCATTTGCGACATCGCGCGCGGTTTCGTCGCGATTTGATCGCAAGGGGGATTCCCTTGGCGAATCGCTTGTGTCATGTTGGTCCCAGAACGGCCCGAAAGAGGCCCCGGCGCGTCCGCGCAATCGGCACGACCGGACAGAACGAGGCAGGATATGACGACGCGACGCCCCACGATCGGGCCCCTCATCTTTGTGACCATCGCCGTTGTTCTCGGCGCCTATTTCGCCTTCGCCGCGGTGCAGGGCGAATACGGCATCCTGCAGCGCGTCCAGATCGAGGCGGAGATCGCGCAGCGCAGCTCCGAGCGCGACGCATTGCGCGCCAAGGTGGACCGGATGGCCAACCTCACCCGGCGCCTGTCCGACGACTATCTCGATCTCGACCTGCTCGACCAGCAGGCGCGCGAGGTTCTGGGCGCCATGCGCTCGGACGAAATCGTGATCCGCTGACCCCGCTTTCCAAGCGCCCTCGCCGCCCTAGTTGAAACGTGATCCCCATTCCTGCCCCGTCATGCCGCGGGGTCATTGCCTTCGCCCCGGCTTTGTTATAGGGAATGGTTTAACGTTGAACTATTCCGGCCAAGGGAGGTCTAGCCATGGCAGCACGGAAAGGCTCGGCGAGCGGCGCCAAAGCAGGCGCGAATGTCTCTGCCGACGAACTCAAGAGCTACTATCGCGACATGTTGCTGATCCGGCGCTTCGAAGAGAAGGCAGGTCAGCTCTACGGGATGGGCCTGATCGGCGGCTTCTGCCACCTGTACATCGGGCAGGAAGCGGTGGTCGTGGGCCTCGAGGCGGCGGCGAAAGAGGGCGACAAGCGCGTGACCTCCTATCGCGACCACGGGCATATGCTCGCCTGCGGGATGGATCCGAAAGGCGTGATGGCCGAGCTCACGGGCCGCGAGGGCGGCTATTCGAAGGGCAAGGGCGGCTCGATGCACATGTTCTCGAAAGAGAAGCATTTCTACGGCGGCCACGGCATCGTCGGCGCGCAGGTGCCGATCGGCGCGGGCCTTGCCTTCTCCGACAAGTACAAGGGCAATGACAACGTCACCTTCGCCTATTTCGGCGATGGCGCCGCCAACCAGGGCCAGGTCGCCGAGACCTACAACATGGCCCAGCTCTGGGATCTGCCGGTCGTCTTCGTGATCGAGAACAACCAGTACGCGATGGGCACGAGCGTCCAGCGCGCGACGAAATCGCCCGATTTCTACGAACGCGGCGTCGCCTATGGCATCCAGGGCGAGGAAGTGGACGGCATGGACGTGCTCGCGGTCAAGGCCGCGGGCGAGAAAGCGGTCGCGCATTGCCGCGCCGGCAAGGGTCCCTACATCCTCGAGATCAAGACCTACCGCTATCGCGGCCACTCGATGTCGGATCCGGCGAAATACCGGACCCGCGAAGAGGTGCAGAAGATCCGCGAGGAGCGCGACGCGATCGAGCATGTGCGTCAGCTGCTGCTGACCGGCAAGCATGCGAGCGAGGACGAGCTCAAGGACATCGACAAGGAAATCAAGGGCATCGTGAACGAGGCCGCCGATTTCGCCAAGGAGAGCCCCGAGCCCGCGCTCGAAGAACTCTGGACCGACATCTACACTGACGTGGCGCCGCAGAACGCCTGAGGGGGGAAGTAACATGGCAACGAAAATCCTGATGCCCGCGCTCTCGCCCACGATGGAAGAGGGCACGCTCGCGAAATGGCTCAAGAAAGAAGGCGACACGGTTTCGGCCGGTGACATCATCGCCGAGATCGAGACCGACAAGGCGACGATGGAATTCGAGGCGGTCGACGAGGGCACGCTGGGCAAGATCCTCGTGGCCGAAGGCACCTCGGGCGTGAAGGTCAACGAACCGATCGCGGTCCTGATCGAAGAGGGCGAGGACGCCTCGGCGATCGAGGAGGCCGAAGCGCCCGCGACCGGCGAAAGCGCCGAAACCCCGGCCCCGGCCTCCGTTCCGGCGGCGGCCAAGGCGGACGAGCCCGCCGCGGAGGCGCCGAAATCGAATGCCAGCCCCGACTGGCCCGAAGGCACGCCGATGAAGACGCAGACCGTGCGCGAAGCGCTGCGCGACGCGATGGCCGAAGAGATGCGCCGCGACGAGAGCGTGTTCCTGATGGGCGAGGAGGTGGCCGAGTATCAGGGCGCCTACAAGGTCAGCCAGGGCCTGCTCGATGAATTCGGCGCCAAGCGCGTCATCGACACCCCGATCACCGAACACGGCTTTGCCGGTCTCGGCGTCGGCGCGGCCTTTGGCGGCCTGCGTCCGATCGTCGAATTCATGACCTTCAACTTCGCGATGCAGGCGATCGACCAGATCATCAACTCGGCGGCGAAGACGCTCTACATGTCGGGCGGCCAGATGGGCGCGCCGATGGTCTTCCGCGGTCCGAACGGGGCGGCCGCCCGCGTCGCGGCCCAGCACAGCCAGGATTACGGCGCGTGGTATGCGCAGATCCCGGGCCTCAAGGTCGTCCAGCCCTATTCGGCGGCCGACGCCAAGGGTCTGCTGAAATCGGCGATCCGCGATCCGAACCCGGTGATCTTCCTCGAAAACGAGATCCTTTACGGCCGATCCTTCGAGGTGCCGGATCTGGAAGATTTCACCATCCCCTTCGGCAAGGCGAAGATCTGGCGCGAGGGTGCGGACGTCACCATCGTCAGCTGGGGCATCGGCATGAGCCACGCGCTGGAAGCGGCTGAAAAGCTTGCGAAAGAGGGGATCGAGGCTGAGGTGATCGACCTGCGCACGCTGCGCCCGATCGATTACGACACGGTGCTCGCCTCGGTGATGAAGACCAATCGCTGCGTCACCGTCGAAGAGGGCTTCCCCGTCGCCTCGCTGGGCAACCACATCTCGGCGGTGATCATGGAGCGCGCCTTCGACTATCTCGACGCGCCGGTGATCAACTGCACGGGCAAGGATGTCCCGATGCCCTATGCGGCGAACCTTGAGAAGCTCGCGCTCGTGACCTCCGACGAGGTCGTCGAGGCGGTGAAAAAAGTGACCTACCGCTGAGGAGACGGAAAGATGGCAACCCAGATCCTGATGCCCGCCCTGTCGCCCACGATGGAGGAAGGCACGCTCGCGAAATGGCTCGTCAAGGAGGGTGACACCGTCTCCTCCGGCGACATCATCGCGGAAATCGAGACCGACAAGGCGACGATGGAGTTCGAAGCCGTGGACGAGGGCACGATCGGCAAGATCCTCGTGGCCGAGGGCACCTCGGGCGTGAAGGTCAACGAACCGATCGCGGTGCTGCTGGAAGAGGGCGAGGATGCCTCGGCGATCGACGAGGCCGAAAGCCCCGCCGCCGCGCCCGCGGCCGAAGCCGAGGCGAAAGACGCACCGAAGGAAGCCCCTGCTGCTCCGGCAGTCGCGAGCCCGGCCCCGGCCGCCCCGCAGGGCACCGACGGCAAGCGTATCTTCGCCTCGCCGCTCGCTCGCCGGATCGCCGCCGACAAGGGCGTCGATCTCGCCTCTCTTTCGGGCTCGGGCCCGAAGGGTCGGATCGTGAAGGCTGATGTCGAGGCCGCCGAGGGTGGCAAGGCCGCGCCCGCGAAAGCGGAGGCCCCGAAATCGGCCGCCGCGGCCCCTGCCCCGGCCGCTCCGAGCGTCTCGGCCTCCACCATCGCCAAGATGTACGAGGGACGGGAATACGAGGAAATCTCGCTCGACGGCATGCGCAAGACGATCGCCGCGCGCCTCACCGAGGCCAAGCAGACGATCCCGCATTTCTACCTGCGCCGCTCGGTCAAGCTCGACAGCCTGATGAAGTTCCGCGCTCAGCTCAACAAGCAGCTCGAGGGTCGGGGCGTGAAGCTCTCGGTCAACGACTTCATCATCAAGGCCTGCGCGCTGGCGCTGCAATCGGTACCCGATGCCAATGCGGTCTGGGCGGGCGACAAGGTCTTCAAGATGAAAGCCTCCGACGTTGCCGTGGCCGTGGCGATCGAGGGCGGTCTCTTCACGCCCGTGCTGAAGGATGCCGAGAACAAGTCGCTCTCGGCGCTGTCCGCCGAGATGAAGGACCTCGCCACCCGCGCCCGCGACCGCAAGCTCGCACCGCACGAATATCAGGGCGGCAGCTTCGCGATCTCCAATCTCGGCATGTTCGGGATCGAGAATTTCGACGCGGTCATCAACCCGCCGCATGGCGCGATCCTTGCCGTCGGCGCCGGGATCAAACAGCCGGTGGTGAATGACGCTGGCGAGATCGAAGTCGCGACGGTGATGTCGATGACACTCTCGGTCGATCACCGCGTGATCGACGGGGCGCTCGGGGCGGAACTGCTCAAGGCGATCTGCGAGAATCTCGAAAACCCGATGCTGATGCTCGCCTGATCCCATCGCGGCAAACGCAATTAAGAAGCCCTCCGGATCCGATCCGGGGGGCTTTTTTCGGTCTGCGTTGATCTCGGTCACCGACGCCTGAGATCGGCACGCTACACTCGGGGCGCTCTCATATCTGCAACAGGAGTCGACCATGGAGTGGAAGAAAGAAATTGCGGCAGCCAAGGACAACATGGCCGATTACGGCACCAAGCAGGAAGCGAGCGCGCAAGGCTTCGGCGCCCTGCACGAAGCCGCGCTGGCTCCCGGTGCACTCGACAAGAAGCAGAAGGAGTTGATCGCGCTTGCGATCGGGATCGCCAAGCAATGCTCCTACTGCATCGGGTTCCACGTGGAGGCCTGCATCGCAGCGGGTGCAAGCCGGCAGGAGATCGAGGAGACGGTCAACGTCTCGGTCCTCATGGGCGGCGGCCCGGCGATGATGTACGGAATGAAGACGCTCGAATGCTACGATATCCTCGCCAAGGGCTGATGCAAGCCGGGCTCGAGACATGAAAAAAGGCGGGCACCGAAGCGCCCGCCTTTCTCGAATTTCCTGGAGAGTTTACTTACTGCGCAGGAGCTGATCCATCTCCGACGCCGGACGGTCGCAGCCCGCCTCGCCCACGACCCGCGCGGGCACTCCCGCGACGGTCTTGCAGCACGGCACCTCCTCGAGGACCACCGAGCCCGCGGCGATGCGGCTGTTATCGCCCACCTTGATATTGCCGAGCACCTTTGCCCCGGCGCCGATCAATACGCCATTGCCGATCTTCGGGTGGCGATCCTCGTCTTCCTTCCCGGTTCCGCCAAGTGTCACCGAATGCAGCATCGAGACGTTGTTGCCCACCACTGCGGTCTCGCCGATCACGATCGAATGGGCATGATCCATCATTACGCCGCGGCCGATCCGCGCGCCGGGGTGAATATCCACGCCGAACAGCTCCGAGGCACGCATCTGCACGAAATAGGCCATGTCGCGTCGGCCGTTGGTATAGAGCCAATGCGCCACGCGGTAGGCCTGCAGCGCCTGGAAGCCCTTGAAGAACAAGAGCGGCTGGATGAGGCGGTGACATGCCGGATCGCGCTCATAGACCGCCACGAGGTCGGCGCGCGCCGCCTGCCCGATTTCCGGATCGGAGCGATAGGCCTCATCGGCGATCTCGCGCAGGATCTGTTCGCTCATCTCGCCCGAGGCGAGCTTCATCGAAAACCGATAGGCCAGCGCGCGCTCGAGCGTGGGATGATGCAGCAAGCCCGCGTGAATGAGCGCGCCCAGAAGCGGCTCGTCGCGCACCGCCGCCCGCGCCTCGTCGCACAGACGCGTCCAGACCGGATCGACCGTCGCCACTTTCGCCTGTTGTCTCGTCATCGGGCATCTCCCTCTTCGCGTTCGAGCCTAACACATAGGCTTTTAGTCGGATAGAGGAAGGGCAGCCACTCACTTTCGTACCATCCCGATGCCGCCCGCCGGAGTTAGGTCCCGGCTAGGCTGCGCGCGTAGAGCCCCGGCCCGTAGATATCCGAGATCTGCGCAACCTCGACCGAGAACGCCCCTGGAAGCCCGTCGGCGATTTTCGCGGTCTGGGAATAATGCCATTCGGGCGCGCTCGTCACGATCTCGCGGCGGATCGCCTGCCCTTCCAGGATACGCAGCAGGTAGCGCTCCGAGGCCTCGCCCAGCGCCACATCCATCGCCTCCCAGTCATCGCCGCCGATCCGCGTGCGGCGCACCCAACGGATCTGCCAGCCCTCCGCATCCGGTCTCACCCGCAAGTGACACGGCGAGAGCGGACGCAGCCCGTTGCCGGAAAATGCCTGCACCGTGTGTCGATAGGAAGGGTCATCGTAGGGCCGCGCCGCCGAGCCGATCCGGTAATGACGCGCCTGGTTGCGCGCCGCCGGTGGCAGCGCGATCTGTTCGGGGCTGCCATCCAGCAACACGACGACCGACCCCTCAGGCCAGACGGGCGGCATGAGCGCATCGGTTCCCAGCTGGCCCCGCAGCCTCAGGCTCAGATCCCAAATCCCCGTCCCGACCGGTTCGGCCCGCGCGAACTGAAACACCTCCCAATTGTCCGACGATCCGTCCCCGATCGCCATCGCGTTGAGCCCCGCGAGGACACCCCCTTCGCTCACGCTCTCGAGCTCGCCTGCAACGAGCCGCACTCGAAGCGGTGCCCCGCGATCCCAAAGCCCCGACTGCGCGGCCTCGAGCCGGTTCAGCGTCGCACCGATGACCGCACGCTTCTCCAGCCGCGAATTGAGTTCGTAGCCAGCATCCTGAAGCGCGGAAAAAACTGCGACCGCGCCGGGCCAGGGGCTCGCACTCACCGCGAGATGCGGCGCATAAGGATCCTCCGCCCCGCTCAGGAGTGGCAGGTCGAGAAAAACCGGCGTGACCGGTACAGGCGGGGCGAAGGCAGCAAGCCTCGCCGTCTCCTCGTCCTCCTCGCCCGGCTCATAGATCCCAGGCTCGACCCGCGTCGCCTCGACCGCGATTGCCTCTCCCCGCTCCATCCGGTCGATCCGATAGCGTCGCGTCGCCTCCTCGGTCTCGAGCGCAACGACATCCCCCGACGCAAGCCAGCCAAGCGACGGAGGGAGGGTGAACTGGGCGCTGTCGCGCGCGACCCGCGCTTCCGACAACCAGCGCGAGACGATCCGCAGCCCTTCCGCACGTGTGAGACCCAAGGGGATCTCGCTCGCCGCTGCGGGCCCTCCCTCTTCGTCGGGGAAGACCGTTTCGACCGCGCGGGCCTCGAAACTCCCATCCGCCTCGACATAGGCCAACCGCACCCGCCCCGCGATCTCCGCTTCGGGAACACGGCGCGTTTCGAGGCTCCGTCCCTCTGCGTCCAGCGCAAGCCCCGGCGCCGTGAGCACCGCATCGATCGAGGCATCACGCATCCGGAAAACGAGCTTGCCGTCACGCTCGACCGCGTCGAAGCCATAGGCGAGCGAGAGCGACTGCAGCGCGCCGCGCGGACTCACGCCGCCCTGCACTGAAAATCCGCGCACCACGCCATGAAGGCCGCCCACGTCGAAATCATGCAGACCCGCCTCCTCGCAAAGCTCGGCCACGACATTCGCCAGGGGCTGGGCGCTCGTTCGCCCCGAAATCCAGTGTCCACGCGCATAATTTTCCGCATCGCGCCAGACCTCCGGAAGACCGGGAAATTGCGGATAGGGCCGCGCATCCCAAGCCCAGACATACGCCCGCGACATATCGATCATCGGGCCGCCATAGAGGTCCGAAACCGGGTTACGCGCCGGATCGCTCCAATAGCCGGTCATCGCCCGCAGGTATTGCATCTGGATCGTGTCGTCGCGCCGCCCGTCAGAATAATGCGGGAGCGCACTTTCCGAACTCTTGGGATCGAGGAACTTGTTGGGCTCGTTCGTTCCCTTGTCCACCGCCGCGCACCCCAGTTCGGTGAACCAGATCGGTTTCGAACGCGGCACCCAGGCCGTAGGCGCCTCGCTCCTCACCCCGTCTATTCGCTCGTGATGGTCGTTCTCCCACCAGCCGCGAATATCCTTGTAGCGCCAGATCCAGGGCTCGTCATCGGCACCATCACTGATCGGCGTTCGGATCTGCGCATCGCGATGCTCGCGGGAGGCGTAATACCAGTCGTAACCCTCGCCACCCTCGATATTCGAACGCAGATATTCGAGATCGTAGATCGCGCCCCAATGCGCATCCGCATGATGCTCACCCGCCCGCCAATCCGAAAGCGGCATGTAATTGTCGATCCCGATGAAATCGATATTCTCGTCGGCCCAGAGCGGATCGAGATGGAAGAACCGGTCCCCATTGCCCGGCTGATAACCGAAATACTCCGTCCAATCCGCCGCATAGCCGATCTTGCAGTCGGCACCGAGAATGGCGCGCACATCCGCGGCGAGCCGGCGGAACTCCTCGACGGCCGGGAAGCTGTTGGCCATGCCCCGGATCTGGGTCAGTGCGCGCATCTCCGAGCCGATGCAGAAGGCATCCACCCCGCCCGCGCGTTTGCACAGATGGGCGTAATGCAGGATGAACCGCCGCAGCGACCATTCCTCGGGCCCCGAATAGAGGATGGTCTCTCCCGAAGCCACGAAATCTCCCGGAGCGGCCGCGCCGAAAAACGCAGCGACTTCCTGTGAGGCGATATCCGACCCGTCGGGCGAGCCGGCGCGCCCCGGCGCCTGCGACAAGGAGATCCGCCCCCGCCACGGCAAAGTCGGCTGCTCGGTCGCCTCCCCCCACGGATCCGGCAACCCGTTGCCCGCAAGCTGGTCCATCAGGATGAACGGGTAGAACGTCACCGCCTTCCCCGCCCCCCGGAGCGCCGCGATCGCTTCGATCACAGAAGCATCGGCCGGCGTCCCGCCATAGACCGAGTTCCCCTCGAGCCTAGGCACTTCCGCGACCGCCTCGCGCCCGGCACCCGAGACCTGCCAGCGCATTTCGCGCCCCTCGACCTCGCGCGAGCCGACCTTGGGTTGGACATGGCAACTCGAACAGCGCAGATCGTCCCCGAACCACGACACCACAAGCGAGACCGCGCCACATTCGGGCAACTCCTCATCCAGCATCCGCAGGCTGACGAGAAAATCCGTCTCGCCCCCGGGCGCGTGCTGGTTGACCGGAACCGCTTGTCCGTCGATCCCCCATCCGTTGAACGCCGAGAGCGAGGATCCTTCCGGGTAGACGGCGCCCGACCGCACCGCCGCCTCGCTCACCCGTCGCGTCGCAAGCGCATACTCGCCGGTGCCGGGGATCAGCGCCACCGCACTGATCGCCCGCGTCAGATCAGGAACCGCCTGCGCGCGCTCCCCTTGAGCCGGACGCACCACCTCGAAGGTGAATTGCGGCACGCGGTTTCCGAATGGCGCCAGTTCGAGATCCTCGAAGACGACATAGGCAATGCCGCGATAGCTCGGCGCCTCTCCCACGCCCTCGACCGCCTCGATCTTCGGGTCGGGCAGTTGATCTTCGCTGCCGGAATAGACGCGCATGTTGAGATCGTTCGGGTCAAGCTCCGCGCCATCCGCCCAAACGCGCCCGACCCGGAGGATTTCCCCCTCTCCAAGGGCGATCGCGAGGCTGACCGAGTAGCTGTACTCGACGACCTTCGGCTTGCCCTTCCCGCCGCCGCGCTTGCGCTTGCTCTCGACGAAGCGCGTGGCCCAGATCACTTGCCCGGCCGCGCGCACTCGGCCCCAGCTGCGCATCAGCCCCTCGCCTTCTGACGCACTCGTCAGGCGCAGCCGGTCGACCCGTCCGGTCTCCACCGACCCCGACCCGCCCCCCAGCAATTGCTGGTCGATCACGCGTCCCAGCGTCGCGCCCACCGCGCGCCCGATCACCGCTCCGGAAAGCCCCAGAACGGTCCCGCCGAAACCGGCTCCGAGCGCCGCGCCTGCCGCCGAAAGCAAAATCGTCGCCATCTACCCGACCCCTTCGTGAAATTGAAATCGCGCCACGATCCGACGCTGCCAGGGACGCGAAAGCGGGCTTTCGACGACACCGTGGCCGACATAGGCATGGATGAAGCGCGGCGCGGCCCCGACCTGCGTCACGAGGCCAAGATGCTTGGCAACCGCTCCTTCGCGCATCCGGAAGAGGAGGACATCCCCCAGCGCCAACGGCGCGTTAGCCGTTTTCAGATGCCGCGCGAGCCCATCCCAAAGCACCTCGTTGCGCCCCGCCTCCGACCAATCCGCTGTATAGGGCGGCACGATCTGCGGCTCGCTGCCGTAAAGCTCGCGCCAGACGCCCCGCAGGAGCCCGAGACAATCCGCCCCGCCCCCTTTGCGCGATGCCTGGTGCAAATACGGCGTGCCATTCCAGCGCCGTGCAATCTCGACCGCGCGCAGGGCCTCCTCCGATGGCGGGCTCACCGGAACAGGCTCCCGCCATCATTCGCCCCGCCCTGAACCGGGTAGGAAACCAGCCAATCCTCTCCGGGGATATGCGGAAAGCCCCGGAAATTCGCGAAATTGGCGAATTTCGCGCGGCAGGTCGCGGCTCGCTTGTCGCAGCCCGCCTCGAGCCGGACCTGATCGCCCGGCGCGACCTCTGCCGCGATCCGCTGCCACAGCTCGATCTCACGGATGCCGTCCGTGCGGGTTCGGTCGGCCTTGATCACACCGACCAACCCGGCTGCGGCACCGCTCAGCACCGTCAGTCGCCCTTTCTCGAACCAGCGCTCGGAGAATCCAGCCAACGCTCCAAAGCCGAAGCGCGCAGTCTCTTCGACGAAGGCGACCGGTCCCTCATGGGCGAAACCCGGCTGGCTCAGGTCGAACCGGCAGTCCGCGTCGCCCAGAACCGCCGCACAGCGCGGATGATAGATCCGCCCGCGCTCGGCCCCGAGCGCCTCGCTCAGCCCCCGCAACTCCGCCGTGAAGGCGCCCGCGCCGCGCGTGATCTCTCCCAGATGGCCCCGGAACAAAAGCGCCCGCTGGGTGACATCGGTCCAGTTGACGATCCAGGCGCGGACCTCCGCCCGGTCGTAGCGGCCTGCAAGAATCTCGCTCTCCGAGATCGCCTCGGAGCTCAGCGCTCCATAGACTTCGCTATTGTCGACCGCGAGCCCCGTTCCCTGAGCAAGCGCCTTCGCGGTCATCCCGCTCTCGGGTTCGAAGGCGATCCCCTCGAAATTCAGTCCCGCATCGTGATCGGTGAACCCGAGCACTTTTCCGTCGCGCCGTGTCACCGCCCAGGCCCGCGCGATCGTCGTCGTCCCGGTTCCGAGATGGGCGCGCAATTCCTCCGGATAGCTCATCAGACCCGCACCTCCACCACCGGAACCTGCGGCATCTCGCCCGCCTGGAAGGACTGAACCGAAACCTGGATCCGATCGGTGTCGAAACGCACCGGCACGTCGAATTCGAAGCCTGCCGTGATCGGCGCACCTTCAGCAGGCGGATCGACGAACGTCACCGTCCCCGCCCCGGTATCGAGCGACCAATGCACCGCCTCGGCCTGATACCCGCCCTGCACGCCCACCTTCACCGTGCCCGCGACCGGCTTGGAGACTGGGCGACGATACTCGACGCCCCCCGACACATAGGCTTTCGAGAGCTGGAACACCCGGCGCACGCCATCGCCATGCCCGATCAGCTGATCCTCATACGCGACCTCCTGCGAGGGCGCGCAACTCTTGTAATCGGCCCAGTCCTTCCAGCGAAACCCGTGCAACTGGCCGCCCCGCGCCTCGAAAAATGCCAGCAAGCGCTCGACATCGTCGAGCGAACGCAGCCCCACCCCCGCATCATAGCGGCGGCGCGAATGCGCCCAGGGCGAATTGCGTTCCTCGAACCCGTTGGTCAGCGTCACGATCTCGGTGCGCCGCTCGGGCCCGCCGACCGAGCCGAAACTCAGATTGGCGGGAAACCTCACCTCGTGAAATGCCATCTTCTCCTCCTCAGCGGTTGCGCTCGCCGCGCGCCAGCGCCCGGCTGACCTGCGCCGCGACCTGGCTCGAGCTGCGCTGGAAGCCGGCGATGTCAGGCGTGGAGATGTTCATCACCACATGCACCGCGCGTCCACCGCCCTGCGCCGCGACCCCAAGCCGTCCATCCGCGCCGCGGGTCAGCGGCATGATCGCCTCCGGCCCCGCCTCGCCCATCAAGCCGGTGGCGCCGCGCATCGGAAAAACCGTCGGGCTCGTGACCACGCCTCCCTTGGCAAACGGCATCACGCGGTCCTGCGTGAACGCTCCTCCCTGCGCGAAGGGAAAGACGCCGCCGAGAAGACCGTTGAGCCCATTGGCGAGGGCCCCGCCCGCCGCCTGCTGGACGGGTTTCATCGCGACATTGTAGACGCTGTCGGCCATGCTCTGTACGACCTGCCGGAGTGCATCCGACAGCCTCAGACCGTCAAAGACCACGCCATCGAAAGCCTTGCGCAAGCCATGCCCGAAGGAGGTGCTCAAGCTGTTCACCTCGCGCCCGGTGAAGATCAGGCTCTCTCGCATCGCGGCCAGTTCCTGGTTGAACGCCTCCGCGACAGCTCCCGCGCCGCCCAACTGACGTTCCAGCTCGGCCGCGCGCTCCGCCAACCCGTCGAACCCGTCCATTTCGGTCATCCTTCGCTCCTTTCATCGTCCCGCGCTCGGTCCGGGAACCGCGCAAGCAACGCGTCGAGCCGCGCCCGCACCATCGGTCGCGACGCCGTTCCGCTCTCGCCCGCGATCAGCGCCAGTTCCGCCGGCGTGAGCGCCCAGAAATCGGCGGGCCTCAGCCGCAAATGCTGCAGCCCGAGCCGCATCAGCCCCGGCCAGTCGAGGCCGCCGCTCACGTGCGCTCCTCGCCGGGCATCGAGAAGGCCCGCGCCAGAAGCTCCGCCGCCTTTCGCGCCGCCCCGAGCGGCCCCCCGCCGATCTCGACCGCGCGCAAATCCGCGGTCCGTCCCTGCCAGCCACCGCCGCGCAGCCCGGCCACGATCACCGCAAGCACGTCCCGGCTCGAGAACCTGCCCGCCTCGAACCGCTCCACCAGCGCAATCATTCCGCCCTCCGCACCGATCTCCGCCTCGAGTTCGGCGAGCGCCCCCAAGGTCAACCGCGCCACGTGCTCCACCCCGTCGAGCAGGATCTCGACCTCGCCCGCATATGGATTAGCCATGGCCACCTCAGATCGCCGTGAAGCTCAGCGCACCCGCCGAGGCCATTGCGATCTCGTAGCTCGCCTCGCCGTCATGACTGCCCGCATAGTCGATCGAAGTGATCATGAACGGCCCCTGCACGATGCCGAAATCGGGAATGATCACCTGGAAATGCGGCACTTCGCCGTCGAAGAAGATCTGCCGCGCGCGCTCATCGGTCCCCGCATCCTTGAACACCCCCGCACCCGAGATCTGCGCCGAGCGCACGCCCGCCCCCCCCAGAAGCTCGCGCCAGCGCCCTTCGCTTTCTAGGGAGGTCACATCAACGGTTTCCGCATTGAAGGTGATCCGCGTGGCGCGCAGCCCCGCGATCGTCTCGAAACTCTGGTCCCCGTTCAGGTCCAGTTTGATCAGAAGATCCTTGCCGTTCTGCGCCACCATGGCCAATTCTCCGATATTGGAAAGACTGTCTCCGTTAGGGCGACACTGGCCCGCCGGAATGTTCGATTCGTGAAAGGGGTCAGACCTCGACGCGGGCCCGGAAGGTGAGGTCGATGCGCCGCGAGGTCCCCTTGTCCACGCGCCGAGCCCGGGCCTTGCGAAACCACAGGCCCACGAGCTGGCCGCGCGAGAGCGTAAGCGGGTTGGTCAGAAGCGTGTCCGAGATCGCCTCGCCCACCTCCTTCGCCACCTGGAACCCGGCTGCATTGGTGATCACCGACACGGTGAAATCATGCACCGCTCCGTCGCCCGTCATGTCCGAAGCATCGCGCGCCTCCTCGGGCCCGAGGCTCACATAGGTGCCCGTCAGACTGCCCGAGGGCACCGCGTCGTAGATGGCCGTCCCGACGAGAGCGGCCAGCACCGGATCGCCCTGAAGCCGCGCATAGACCGCCGCCTGAAGGGCCGCTGAGATCGCATAGCTCATGCCGCCACCTCCTCACGCGCGAAACAGGTCAGGTAATGCCCGCCCGGATCTGCCTCGGCCACGGCGAGGATCCGAAACAACCGCGCCCCCTCGCGAAACCGCTGCTCGGCGCGGGGCCGGCGCGGAGATCCCTGCGGCGCGGCGCGCACCGTGATCTTCCAGGGCACCGAGGCCAGCGTCACGAATTCACCCGCGCGCTCGACCCCGGTACCCGGCTTCATCTGCGCCCACAGTTCACCAAGCGCGACCCAGGCTTCCGCGAACCCGCCCGCGCCGTCGGGCACCCGCTCCGGCGTTTCGAGCACCAGCCTGCGATTGAGACCCGGCGCGCTCATGCCCGGCCTCCGATCATCCGGACCGTCCGCCAGCGTTCGATCAGGGCCATCACCCCGAAGGACATCGCGCTCACCTCGGCGCCACCGGCCTGACGGCATTCGTAATATTGCGCGGCAAGCAGAAGGACCGCCTGCGCGAGATCCACAGGGACCTCCGCCCAGTTCGCACCGAACCCCGCGCTGAACCGGATCTCTGCCACGCCTCCCGCGGGGATCTCGGGCAAAGCCGTCCCCCGCGCCGCAAGGCGGGGCCGTTGGAGATCCGCGATCAGCCGGTAGTTTTCGGCAGGAAGCAGCGTGGCCTGCCCCGCCGCGTCGACCAGCCGAAGTTCGGAAACGCTCCGAACCGGAGCCACCGGCAGAGGCTGCTCGCATACCCCGCGCCACGCCGTGAGCGTCAGGGAGTAATCGCGCGCGAGCAGGACTTTCCCCGTGCGCCCCTCGATCGCCGCAATCGCCGCGCGCAGATAGGCCTCGAGCGCACCATCCTCGGCCCCCAGATCGGAAAACCCGGTTCCCAGGCGCACATGTTCGCGGAACGCGGTCAGCGGAAGTGTCTCCGCGCCGACCACCGTTTCTTCTTTCAACATCATGGATTTTCTCCGAAATTCACAAGGCGGCACCCCCAGCTCCAAGGGATGCCGCCCGTTCGGTCGGGCGCAGGCCCGGCCGCCGCTCGAACGGAGGGAGCAGCTAGTCGACGACCTTCAGCCCACGCCCGCCTCGGAACCGGTCTCCCGGCCCAAGCTCCCGACGCCCGCGACACTCCGGCCGCGGTCAGTCGCCTCAGGCGATGGCGAATTTCAGCAGCTTGATCGCGGCGAAGTCGCTTACGTCGCCGCCCACGCGTTTCGAGGCGTAGAACAGAACATGCGGCTTGGCCGAGAAGGGATCGCGCAGCACACGCAGGTCCGGGCGCTCCGCCACCGTGTAGCCCGCATCGAAATCGCCATAGGCGATCGCGAAACTGTCCGCCGCGATGTCGGGCATGTCCTCGGCGATCAGCACCGGATACCCCATCAGGCGCGGAGGCTCGCCCGCAGCCAGCCCGTCGGTCCACAGGAAGCGCCCATCCGCATCCTTCATCTTGCGCACCGCCCCGGCCGTCTTCGAGTTCATCACGAAGCTCGCATTGGCGCGATATTCCGCCTCGAGCGCATAGACCAGATCGACCACCGCATCGGCCGGGCTCGACCCCGCGAAATCACCCGCCGCGCCGGTCGCCACATAGCCGAGCGATCCCCAGTTCCAGGCGTCGTTCGAGATCTTCGGATGGGTCAGGAAGCCCGTGGGTTTGTCCACGCCATCACCCGAGATGAAGGCCGCCGCCTCGGCGCGAGAGAATTTCTCTGCGATGCGCTGCGCGAGCCAGCCTTCGACATCGAAAGCACTGTCGTCGAGCAGGCGCTGCGAGGCTTTCGGCATCGCCGCGAGTTCGTGCAGCGGGATCGAGATCCGGTCGATCAGCGGCGTCACCGTCTCCGTGAGGCTCGCGGTCTCGGTGGCCCAGCCGGTGCCCAGCTCCGAGCGGTCCACCAGCACGTCGAAGGAGGTCGCCTCGACATTCACCACATTCGCGATCTGGCGGATCGAGGCGGTCGCCTTGAGGACCGAGCGGATCGTCTCCGAGGTCTGCGGATCGACGAGGTAGCCCCCCTCGGCAGCCACCGCCGTGTTGAGCGCCTTGCCTTCGAGGCTGAGCCCGCGCAGCGCGTCGTCATCGCCCGAGCGCAGATAGGCCGCGAAGGCCTTCTGATGCGGCGCCTCTTCATGGGCGGCGGCGGAAAGGGCGGGTCGCCCGGCGGTCATCGTCTTGGTCTGCAGCATGGTCAAACGCTCATCCTGTTTTTGCATCTTCACCTTCACATCCTCACGGAAATACTTGACTTCCTTCACGAATCCGGCCAGCGCGGTTTTCACCTCAGCCGCCGGATCCGGGCCGTCGGACATACCCGTCCCGGCCCGAGCCTTGGTCTCGGTCTTCATGCTCACTCCATCTCCATCGGGTCAGAGGCCGCGCCGCGTCAGCGGTCAGCCAGTTCCGCCGCCGCCTCTCGCAAGGCCTCGGCCAGATCGCGCAAGCTGCCCTCTAGGCTCTCGCCCTTGGACGCCACCCGCGCCTCGCGAAGCATCGGAAAGGTCACCAACGACACCTCCCACAGCTCCAGTTCCGCAAGCAGCCGCTGGCCTTTCGCGTCCTTCTCCGCCGCCACCGTGCGATAACCGATCGACAACCCGTCGATCGCGCCCGCCGCGATCAGCGCCGCCGCCTCGCGCGCCCGCGCCACATCCGGCAGCAGCCGTCCCTTCACCCAGAGCCCGCGCGCATCCTCGCGGATCTCGTCCCAGATGCCGATCGGCTCGGCCGGGTCGTGCTGCCAGAGCATCTTCACCGAACCGCCGCGCGCCTTCAGCCGCTCGAGCCCTTTCGCGTAAGCACCCTTGCACACGATATCGCCGCCCTGATCGGGCAGTCCGAACAGGCTCGCATACCCCTCGATCACCGAACCGTCGCGTACCTGAACGGGTTGGGTGTCGCTTGCACAGAACTTCAACTCCAGTCCGTAATCTTCTGCTTTCATGTGATTTTCCTTATCCGGGGGCAAAATCCAGAACGCCCTGTATGGCTTGCGTGAGGATCACCGCGATCACGCCATAGACGGTCATCCAGAGGCGCCGCTCCAGCCCCTCGATCATCTTCTCGATCCGCCCCAGCCGCTGCTCGACCTGCGAGAATTGCAGCTCCATGATCTTCTCGGTCGCCACCATGCGCTGCTCGTGCGCGGCGAAGGGTTCCTTGAGATAGCGCGACCCGCCCGCCGTCATCGCTCAGCCCTCCGCGATCGGCGGCAGACCCAGCAGGCTCCGTTTCTCCGCCTCGGTGAGAAACCCCGCCTCGCCCACGCGCTTCCATTGCTGATCGCGCTCTGCGGAAAGCGCGGGGATCTGGTCGGGATCGGGCTTGAGCAGTACCCGCTCGCCCGCCCAGGTCGACAGCCACCAGGCGATATCGGCGGCGACCTTCGACGCCAGTGGCAGCACGGTGAGCCGGTAGAAGGCCCGATGCGCCTCGGCGTAATTGGCATAGGTCGCGTCGCCCGGGATCCCGAGCAGCATCGGCGGCACGCCGAAGGCCACCGCGATCTCGCGCGCGGCCGCCACCTTCGTCTGGTGAAACTCCATGTCCGAGGGGCTGAACCCCATCGGCTTCCAGTCGAGCCCGCCCTCGAGCAGCATCGGCCGTCCCGCATTGCGCGCGCCCTGATGATGGGTTTCCATCTCGAAGACCAGCCGGTCATATTGTTCGGGGCTCAGCGTGCCCTGCCCGTCCGCCCCCTTGAAGATGATCGCCCCAGAGGGCCGCGCTGCATTGTCCAGAAGCGCCTTCGACCAGGCGCTCGCCGCGTTATGCACGTCGACCGCCACCGCCGCGGCCTGAAGCGGCGAGAGCCCGTAATGATCGTCTTGCGGATGAAAACTCTTCAGATGACAGATCGGGTCGGGACTTCCCGTCATGTCGAAGCGGTGCTTGCGCCCCGCCACCGTGTAGTCATAGGCGATCGGCCAGCCATCGGTCCCCGGTACGATGCTCATCCGCTCCGAGCGCAGCACATGCAGCTCGCGCGGCAGGCCCGGTTCGAGCGCAACCGCCTCGAGATAACCATTGCCCGACAGCAGGATCTGCCCGTAGAGCGCCTCGAAGAAAGCCGCCCGCCCCTGCGACGCATTGGGCCGCGCGATCAGGTCGAGCACGGGATGGATATCGTAGCGCCGCTCCGCATCCTGGCAGACCAGCGGGATCGCCGCCGCGGCCTCGGCAATCAGCTTCACGCAGCGAAAGCCCACCGGATTGCCGGTGAACGCCTGCCGCGTCAGCGAGCCGGTATCGCGCGGGCTCCAGACCACCCGCCCCCCCCCCGCTCGCCATCGCCACGATCCGGCCCGTCGCCGAGGCCTTCACTTCCGGCGCGCCCGCCGCATCGGTCTTGCGAAAGATGTTCCAACCCATTCCCGTCTCCTTCTCGCGGCCCCGCGCGCGGCACCGGCTGGCAAAGAAAAAGGGCCGAGGATGCCCTCAGCCCTTGCTCTCGATGTCGTCTGGCGCGCGCCGGGGGTTTTGCACCCCCGGACCCCCGCAGGATATTTGGATCAAGAGGAAGAGACCTTTCCTCAAAGCCCGCGCAATTGCGGCCTGCGCCAATGTGCGGCGGGCTCGAGGATCAGCTCGGTGATCGCCCAGACCAGCGCATCGACCCGGTCGGGCGACCCCCGTCCCTGATAGCCCTGCAGGCCCATCCGGCACATCTGGTCTTCGAGCGGCCCAAGATCGCTTGCCCGCAGGTGTCTCACCCGCCCCTGCTCGTAGAGCGCCGCGACCGGTTCGGCGCGTGCGCCCTTACCCCGGCTCGCCCGGAGCGCCCGGAACGGGATCAGCGGATCGATCTGGCGCAGCACGCTCTCGATGAGATCGCCGCCCTGGTTGACCTCGGCCACGAGCCTCTCGGCGCCCCATCGCTCCATCGCCGCAATCGCCGCGCGCGCCCAGTCGGTCGGGCTGCCCCGCACGCTCGCATCTTCGAGCACCACCGCGCGCCAGTCCTGCACCGCGCCCTGCAGCCGCGCGCCCACGACCACGATCCCGCATTCGTCCGAGGCCGCCTTGCCGGTCACCGACGGATCGAGCGCGACCACGATCCGGTCGAGCGGGCCCGGCCTCTCGACCCGCGCCCCTTCCAGCATCGCCGTGGTCCAGAGGGCCCCCTCGACATCCTCGAGCAGCACGCCCTCGAGTTCCTGACGCCCGAGCCGCGTGCCCGCATAGCGCGCCTGAACCTCGGAGAGGAAACTCTCGGCCAGATAGGCCCGGTTCGCCTCGGTCGGCGCATGGGTCTCGACCGTCGAGGGGTTGTTCAGGATCGCCTTCAGGACGCCCACATTGCGCGGCGTCGTCGTGATCACCTGCTGCGGATGATCGCCCAGACGCAGCGCGAATTGCAGCATGTCCCAGACCTCCTCCGCCTTCTTCCATTTCGCCAGCTCGTCGACCCAGGCGGCGTCGAATTGCGGGCCGCGCAGCGCCTCGGGCTCATGGGCCGAAAAGGCCTGCGCGCTTGCCCCGTTGGGCCAGACCAGCCGCCTGCGCCCCGCCTCCCAGTCGGGTCTGCGATCCGGCGGAGAGCAGGCCAGGATCCCGCTCTCGCCGAAGACCATCACGTCGCGCACCTGATCGAAGGTCTCGCCCACCAGCCCCACGCGCCGCGCCTTGCCGGGGTCGAGCGGGCGCGGCCCTTCGACCTGCGCGCGCACCCATTCGGCCCCGGCCCGCGTCTTGCCCGCGCCGCGCCCGCCCATGATCACCCAGCTCTTCCAGTCCCCCTCGGGCGGAAGCTGATGCGGCAGGGCCCAGAACTCGAACAGCCACGGCAGGGCCAGAAGCGCGTTCTCGTCGAGCCCCTCGAGAAAGGCGTCAACATCGTCCTGCGTCGCGCAGGCGAGCCAGGCGGCGCCCGATTTCAGCTCGGGCGGCATCGAAATCGAGGGCGGCGGCGCGCCCTGCGGCTGCGCCAGCCAGCTGTTTGCGGAGTTTCTCGACACGAGACCGCTCCTCCATCACCAAATGAAAAGCGGTGCGGAGGTCCTTGACCGCCTGCACCGCTGCCCTGGCCTCGGCAAGCTCGCCGCGCCGCACCCCCTGCAGCGCCATGGCGAGTTCCCCGGCCACCTCCTTGTAGAGCGCCTCGGTCTGATCCAGAAGATCGACCGCTGCGCCGTCCCGCTTGTCCCTTGTGTTCACCTGCGAACCCACCCTTCCAAGTTGGTCCGTCCGAGCGAAACGAAAAAGCGCCGTCGGGTTTCCCCGCGGCGCTTGCCCACTTCTCCTAGCATGCCAAATCTCTACCCTGAAGCGTTCGCAAAGTCAAGCGCTAAATTTCAGGTTGTGCGCCGCGAAAAAATAAAACCCCGGCGCGAACCGGGGTTTTCCATTTTATATCAATTAGCTGAGGACCCGTCCTGACGCTGTTTTTCGAGTTCGCGCCACTTCGCGACGTTCCTGTTATGCTCCTCGATCGTGCTCGCGAAGGCATGGCCGCCGGAGCCGTCCGCCACGAAGAACAGGTAATCCGTCGAATCGGGATGAAGCGCCGCTTCGATCGCCGCCTTGCCCGGATTCGCGATCGGGGTCGGTGGCAGCCCGTCGATGACATAGGTGTTGTAGGGCGTGGCCTTGCGCAGCTCGGATTGCCGCAAGCCGCGGCCGAGCACGCCCTTGCCGTCGGTCACGCCATAGATCACCGTCGGGTCGGTCTGCAGCTTCATTCCTTTCTCGAGACGGTTGATGAAGACGCTCGCCACCTGCGCGCGCTCGCTCGGCACGCCGGTTTCCTTCTCGACGATCGAGGCCATGATCAGCGCCTGTTCGGGGCTGTCATAGGGCAAGCCCTCGGCGCGGCCGTCCCAGGCCGCCGCAAGGATGCTCGACTGGCGGTTCTTCATCAGATCGACCAGCGCCTGACGGTCGGCCCCGCGCTTCACCTCGTAGCTGTCGGGCGCGAGCGAGCCCTCGGCAGGCACCCCGTCGATCTTGCCCGACAGGAAGCTCGCCTCCTTCAACCCCTCGACGATCTGCCAGCTCGTCACCCCGTCCACGATCGTGACGCGCGTGCGCACATCGGCCCGGTCCGCCTTCTCCTCGAAGCCTTCCGGGGGCTTTTCGGTCTCGGGATTGTATTCCGCGACCTTCTGGTAATCGCCCGTGGTCGGATCCAGCTCGCGCAGGAGCACGTCATTGCCATTCACGCCGACCCGGAACACCAGCTCGGTGCCGCAGGTCGAGGGACCGCCCGAGGTGATCTGGTCGACGATCTGCTGCATCGAGGTCTTGGGTTCGATCAGGTAGGAGCCGAATTTCAGCTTCCCCGCCTTCTCCTCGTATTGCGCGCCGGTGCGGAAGATATAGGCGTTGCTCACCGCACCGCGCGAGGCCAGATCCTTCGACACCGCCTGGATGCTCGCGCCGGGAGCCACACGCAGGCACATCGCTTCGGCAAGCGGACCCGGATCGACATATTGCCGCTTCGCCCAGGCCACCAGCCCGCCGAGCCCGATCAGGATGACGATCAGGAGGGTGAGGAAATTCGAGACAATGTTACGCCACATCAGCCCTGCACCTTGCCCAGCACGAGGCTTGCATTGGTGCCGCCGAAGCCGAAGCTGTTCGACAGGGCCACGTCGATCTTGCGCTTGACCGCAGTTTTCGGCGCGAGGTCGATCACCGCCTCTTCGGGTCCGTTCTCGAGGTTCAGCGTCGGCGGCGCGATCTGGTCGCGGATCGCCAGCACGCAGAAGATCGCCTCGACCGCTCCAGCCGCCCCCAGAAGGTGGCCGACCGAGCTCTTGGTCGAACTCATCGTGGCGGTCTTCGCCGCATCGCCCAGCAGGCGCTGAACCGCACCCAGCTCGATCACGTCGGCCATGGTCGAGGTGCCATGCGCGTTGATGTAGTCGATCTGCGAGGGCGCGATATCGGCCCGCTCCAGCGCCGCTTTCATGGCCCGGAACCCGCCATCGCCATCCTCGGAGGGCGCCGTGATGTGATATGCGTCACCCGAGAGGCCATAACCCAGCACCTCGGCATAGATCTTCGCCCCGCGCGCCTTGGCATGCTCGTATTCCTCGAGCACCACGACACCCGCGCCCTCGCCCATCACGAAGCCGTCGCGATCGGCATCCCAGGGGCGGCTCGCCGCCTCGGGTTCGTTACCGCGCTTGGTCGAGAGCGCCTTGCAGGCATTGAAGCCCGCGATCCCGATCTCCGAGATCGGGCTTTCGGCCCCGCCCGCGACCATCACATCGGCATCGCCCAGCATGATCAGCCGCGCCGCGTCGCCGATCGCATGCGCACCGGTCGAGCAGGCGGTGACGACCGCATGGTTCGGCCCCTTGAAGCCGAACCGGATCGAGACCTGCCCCGAGACGAGGTTGATCAGCGCGCCCGGGATGAAGAACGGGCTCACGCGGCGCACGCCCTTTTCCTTGATCAGCACGGCCGTGTCCGCGATCGAGCTCAAGCCCCCGATACCCGAACCGATCATCACGCCGGTACGCAGGCGGCCTTCCTCATCCTCGGGCATCCAGCCCGAATCCCGCACCGCCTGATCGGCCGCGGCCATGCCGTAGAGGATGAAATCGTCGACCTTGCGGCGCTCTTTCGGCTCCATCCAGTCATCGGGATTGAAGGTGCCGTCCGAACCGTCGCCGACCGGGATCTCGCAGGCATATTTCGTCGTCACATTCGCAGCGTCGAAACGCGAGATCGGACCCGCGCCCGACTGTCCCGCGACAAGCCGGCTCCAGGTTTCCTCCACCCCGCAAGCCAGCGGCGTGACCATACCAAGACCCGTGACAACTACCCGGCGCATGCCCGACCTCTTTCGCTGATAAATCTCAAAGAGACCTGATACACGGCGTGGCGCATCGGCGCAATCACAACGGCTTGTTATTGCAGGGGGACAGGCGGCCCCTGCCTGGCCATCGGCATGGCTTCGCCACCGATCCGACTTTTCACCGCGGCATCCCTTGACCCGGACATCCGGCCCGGCGCCCCGATTTCAGCGCGAGCGCGGGTCTCCGACGATCCGGGTGGGCAGCCCCAGATCCTCGCAGGCATCGGCCACCGCCAGCATCACCCGGTTGCGCCCATGCTCCTTGGCCTCGTAGAGCGCCGCATCGGTTCGCATGTAAAGACCCTGAAGGCTTTCCCCGGCATGCCATTGCGCAAGCCCGACCGAAACGGTGAGCGGAAGCCGCGCGCGTCCATGCACGACCCGCATCTCGCTGATCGTCTTCCGGATCCGCTCGGCCACCTCGAACCCGCCCTCCAGATCCGCCCCGGGCAGGATCACCGCGAATTCCTCCCCGCCCACCCGCGCCAGCGTGTCGTCAATCCGCAGGTTCTCCCGGATCGTCAGCGCCACCTGCCGCAAGGTCCGGTCGCCCAACTGGTGTCCGCCCAGATCGTTGATCCGCTTGAAATGGTCGAGATCGAACATCAGGAAGCTGAATGGCACCCCATATTTCGCCCCAGACTGCGCCGCTCGCTGAAACCGCTTTTCCAGCATCGACCGGTTGAACACTCCCGTGAGCCCATCCCGAAACGCCTGACGGGTCAGGAACCGCTCGAGATTGCGCCGCGCCCGGTCGGTTCGCTCGATCGAGACCGCAATGAGCGAGATCAGCCCGGCATTGAACCCCGCGATCGCCATCACGATCAGCAAGGCCTCCGCGCGCGCCTCGGCCTCGGCTTCGACGACAAGAAAGAACAGCCCGAAGCACAGGGGTCCCAGGACGCCGATCACGGTGAGCATCCGCGCCTGCCGTCCGGAGGCATAGGGATTGAGCAGAACCCGCATCACGCCGCGCTCCGCGCGCAACACCAACCCCGCGGCCGACAGGAGCAGCACCATCAGGGCCGTGGCCACCGACATCGCGCCGGTGATCGTAGGGATCTCGAAGACATTCGCCATCAGCTGCATCAGCGCAAAGCCGAAGGTGACGAAGAAAGCGCCGATCGCGGGCGCCGAGTATCCGGCCTCCTGCGAGAAGATCCCCACCGCCAAGATCCCGAGGATCGCGGCCGAATGCAGCGCCATGCGGTAGGGACCGCCCGCGCCGTAGAACTCCGAGAGCCCGGAGACGAACCGCCCGAGCACGATGATCAGCGCAAAAACCGAAAGGGCCATCGCAACATGCGGGGCGCGCCGCGCCAGCCCGAGCGCCGCGGCCAGGGCGAGCACCGCCAGAGAGGTGGTCTCATGGGTGCCGTAGCTCCAGGGAAGCAGGCGGAACATCCAGACCTGCTGTCCCAGATGCCCGATGAGCGGCCACAAGGCCAGCAAGGCCGCTGCGAGAGCGCAGGGCCGGATCAATTGCTGGGTGGCGCGAAACAGCGTCAGAACGAAACTCCCTAGCGGGCAGAGATTCCCCTGTGTCTTCCGACACGCGAACGCGTGAGAGCCTAGCCCAAAACCCCACGCGAATCCCGAAGATTTTCGCACCGGCGCCTAGGGCGCGCCCGGCTCTTCCGCCTCGGGGCCGTAGAGCGCGAGGACCTCATGCCGCGGCGGCCCGGAACCGAGGGTCGAACGGATCATCGCCACACGCTGCGCGGCGAAGTCCGGCAGCGCCACATCTCCCGCCCCGCTCAGGAACCGTCCCACGCGCGCAAGCTCCGCGGGGCCCGCATTGCGCCCGAACCGCGCGAGCGTCACATGCGGCCGGAAGCGTCGGCGCGGCAGCGATATCTCCGCCCGGCGCGCGGCGCGCATCACCGCCCCGTGCCAGCGCACAAGATCGGGATCGGGTCGGACGCCAAGGGCCAGCGCCTCGGGGCGTTCGGGCGCGCCGAACAGTTCCAGCCCCGCCAGCCCCACCCGCGGACCGGGGTGCCAGACGATCGCCTCGAGCCCATCATGCAGCGCCATCGCCTCCGCCTCGTCGATCTCGCCGAGAAAGGCCAGGGTCAGATGCAGGTTGTCGCGCGCGACGAGACGCCCCGCGCCCAGCTCGCCCTGGAGACGCTCCACCGCGTCGCAGACCGCCTCGGGCAGTTCGATCACCACGAAAATCCGCATCGCGCCCTCCCCGCCGCACAAATGAAAACGGCGCCCCGGTTTCCCGAAGCGCCGCCCGCAAAAGCGATCTCGAAAGGCTTACGCAGCTTCCGAGATGAATTTCACCGCGTCGCCAACGGTCTGGATGTTCTCGGCGGCGTCGTCCGGGATCTCGATACCGAACTCTTCTTCGAAGGCCATGACCAGCTCGACCGTGTCGAGGCTGTCGGCGCCCAGGTCGTCGATGAACGAGGCGCTTTCGGTCACCTTGTCCTCTTCCACGCCAAGATGCTCCACAACGATCTTCTTCACGCGATCAGCGATGTCGCTCATGTCAATTCCTCAAAGTTTCTAAGGGCCTTCGCCCGTTCCTGCTTGCTCGTTCGAGCGTCTCAACCCGCGCGCCCCCGAATAACCCGAAGGACCGCAATCGAAACCGGGGCGTGTCCCGCCCGGCCCGTTCTCTGCGCTCATAGCGACTGCGATGGCGCATGGCAAGCCGTTTCTCTCGCCCCTGACCCGGTGAATTGCCCTCAGGTCACGCGATCGTCAGACCATCGTCATGCCGCCATTCACATGCAGCACCGACCCGGTGACGTAACCGGCCTCGGGGCTCGCGAGATAGCGCACGGCGGCGGCGATTTCCTCGGGCGTTCCCATCCGGCCCGTCGGGATCTGCGTCAGCAGCGCCGCCTTCTGGTCGTCATTGAGCTTGTCGGTCATCGCGGTCTGGATGAAGCCCGGCGCGACGCAGTTCACGGTGATGCCGCGGCTCGCCACTTCCTGCGCGAGCGATTTCGACGCCCCCACAAGCCCGGCCTTCGCCGCGGCATAGTTCACCTGGCCCGGATTGCCCGACTGGCCGACGATCGAGGTGATGTTGATGATCCGCCCCCAACGCGCCTTCATCATGCCGCGCAGCACGCCGCGCATCAGACGCACCGCCGAGGTCAGGTTCACGTCGATCACCGATTGCCAGTCCTCGTCGGACATCCGCATCAGCAGCCCGTCGCGGGTGATGCCGGCGTTGTTGACCAGGATATCGAGCCCGCCCATCGCCTCGAGGGCCGCTTTCGGCAGCGCCTCGACCGAGGCCGGATCGCCCAGATTGGCGGGGCAGACATGCGCGCCCTCGCCCAGCTCCGCCGCCAGAGCCTCGAGCGGCTCGACCCGCGTGCCCGACAGCGCCACCACGGCGCCGCCCGCATGCAACGCTCGCGCGATCTCGGCCCCGATGCCGCCGGAGGCGCCCGTCACAAGCGCGCATTTCCCTTTCAGATCAAACATCTGCAAGCCCTTCCTCTCTCCGGACGCCTGCGCGCCCTCTTCCTCTTGATCCAAATATCCCAGGGGGGTCCGGGGGAGGATCCCCCGGTGCCGCCTCAGGCCTTCAGCGCCGCGATATCCTCGGGCGTGCCGATCGCGCGGCAGCTCGCCTCTTTCGCGATGCGCCGGATCATCCCCGACAGCGCCTTGCCCGCGCCGATCTCCCAGAATTCCTTCACGCCCTGCCCGGCCATCCAGGCGACGCTCTCGCGCCAGCGCACCGAGCCGGTGACCTGCTCGACCAGCAGGCGGCGGATCTCTTCGGGATCGCTCACCGCCGCGGCGCGCACATTGGCCACGACCGGCACCGCGGGCGCCTTGATCGCGGTGCCCGCGAGCGCCTCGGCCATCGCGTCGGCCGCGGGCTGCATCAGCGCGCAGTGGAAGGGCGCCGAGACCGGCAGCAGCACCGCGCGTTTCGCGCCCTTCTCCTTGGCGATGACGGTCGCGCGTTCCACCGCCTCCTTGTGGCCCGAGATCACGACCTGGCTCGGATCGTTGTCATTGGCGGCCTGGCAGACCTGACCTTGCGCGGCCTCCTCGGCGACCGCGGCGGCGGTCTCGAAATCGAGCCCCAGCAGCGCGGCCATCGCCCCCATGCCGACCGGCACCGCCTCCTGCATCGAGCGGCCGCGCAGGCGCAGCAGTTTCGCCGTGTCGGCAAGGCTCAGGCTGCCGGCCGCGCAGAGCGCCGAATATTCGCCCAGGCTGTGGCCGGCCAAGAAGGCGGCATCGGTGATCGCGAAGCCCTCGGCCTCGAGCGCCCGCATCGCCGCGATCGAGGTCGCCATCAGGGCGGGCTGGGCATTGGCGGTCAGCGTCAGCTCCGCGATCTCGCCCTCCCAGATCAGCGCCGAGAGTTTCTCGCCCAGGGCCTCGTCCACCTCGGCGAAGACCGAGGCAGCGGCCGGATAGGCATCTGCGAGCGCCTTGCCCATCCCGATGACCTGCGCGCCCTGACCGGGGAATACGAATGCTCGGCTCATGGCCTGTCCTCCTGAACGTTCTTTCTTTGCGCCTCCCATAGCGCGCGCACGCCCTTGGGGCAACCTGTGCAAGCGGCCAGCCCTCCGGGGACGCCCGGACCCTGTCTATCACAGCAAGAAGGGGCGCCGAAGCGCCCCTTCCAATCCCTGTCCCTTCGTTTCCTGTTCAGCAGGAATAGTAGAGCTTGTATTCCACCGGGTGCGGCGTGTGCTCGTAGGCGTAGACCTCGTCCCACTTGAGGGCGAGATAGCCTTCGATCTGGTCCTTGGTGAACACGTCGCCGGCCAGCAGGAAGTCGTGATCCTGCTGCAGGCTCTCGAGCGCCTCGCGCAGGCTCGCGCAGACGGTCGGGATCGAGGCCAGCTCTTCCGGCGGCAGATCGTAGAGGTCCTTGTCCGAGGACGGACCCGGATCGATCTTGTTCTTGATGCCGTCGAGGCCGGCCATCAGCAGCGCCGAGAACGCCAGATAGGGGTTCGCCGAGGGATCGGGGAAGCGGGCTTCCACACGCTTGGCCTTCGGCGACTCGGCCCACGGAATACGCACGCAGCCCGACCGGTTGCGGGCCGAATAGGCGCGCAGAACCGGGGCTTCGAAGCCCGGGATGAGACGCTTGTAGGAGTTGGTCGACGGGTTGGTGAAGGCGTTGAGCGTCTTCGCGTGCTTCAGGATGCCGCCGATGAAGTAGAGCGCTTCCTGGCTGAGATCCGCGTATTTGTCGCCCGCGAAGAGCGGCTTGCCGTCTTTCCAGATCGACATGTTCACATGCATGCCGGTACCGTTGTCGCCCGCGATCGGCTTCGGCATGAAGGTCGCCGACTTGCCATAGGCATGCGCCACGTTGTGGATGACGTACTTGTATTTCTGGATGTCATCGGCCTGCTTGGTCAGCGTCCCGAAGATCAGACCCAGCTCGTGCTGGCACGAGGCCACTTCGTGGTGGTGCTTGTCGACCTTCATGCCCATGCGCTTCATGGTCGAGAGCATCTCCGAACGCAGGTCCTGCGCGTCATCGATCGGGTTGACCGGGAAGTAGCCGCCCTTGACGCCCGGACGATGGCCCATGTTGCCCATCTCGTAGGACGTGTCGGTATTCCAGGCGGCGTCGATCGCGTCGACCTCGTAGGAGACCTTGTTCATCGAGACCGAGAAGCGCACGTCGTCGAACAGGAAGAACTCGGCTTCCGGGCCGAAGAAGGCCTGATCGCCGATGCCCGAGGACTTCAGGTAGGCCTCGGCCTTCTCGGCGGTGCCGCGCGGGTCGCGGGCATAGGGTTCGCCGGTGTCGGGCTCGACCACGGTGCAGTGCACGCACATGGTCTTCTCGGCATAGAAGGGGTCGATATAGACCGATGCGGGATCCGGGATCAGCTTCATGTCGGACTGATCGATCGATTTCCAGCCCGCGATCGAGGAGCCGTCGAACATGAAGCCTTCGTCGAAGAAATCTTCATCGACTTCGGTATGCATCAGCGTGACGTGCTGCAGCTTGCCGCGCGGATCGGTGAAGCGGACGTCGACATATTCGACCTCTTCGTCCTTCATCAGTTTGAGAGCGTCCTTAATGCTCATGTGACATTACCCTTTCGTTCAGCATGGGTTTTGCCCGGGCCCCGCCGGCCCGGAATGTGTTGCCGCAATTACAGCGCGTCGTCGCCGCTTTCGCCGGTGCGGATGCGGATCGCCTGCTCCATCGGAGAGACGAAGATCTTGCCGTCGCCGATCTTCTCGGTGCGTGCGGCCTGGGTGATCGCCTCGATCGCCGCCTCGACGAGATCGTCGGGCAGGACCATTTCGATCTTCACCTTGGGAAGAAAGTCCACGACATATTCGGCGCCGCGATAAAGCTCGGTATGGCCCTTCTGGCGCCCGAACCCTTTCACTTCGATCACCGAGAGGCCTTGAATGCCGACCTCCTGAAGCGCCTCCTTCACCTCGTCCAGTTTGAAGGGCTTGATGATCGCTTCCACCTTTTTCATGCCGCCGACTCCCCCGTCAGTTCTGGTTCCGACCCCCTCAGACCACTTTCCCAAAGCCCCCGCAATCGGCTAGGGTGAACGGGTGCGGAAGGGGATCGGAAATCCGAAAGCCGCGCCCGTTTTTCGAGCGGGTAGCACAAAAACTGGGCAGTTTGAAAACAATTCGCATCGAGGCTCCGATAGAATGAGCGAAATCCTCACCGCGGCGCAGATGCGCGCCTGCGAGATGGCCGAGATCGAAAGCGGCGCGGTCACCGGACTGGAACTGATGGAACGCGCGGGCGCAGGCGTGGTCGAGGCGATCTTCGCGCAATGGCCCGAGTTCTCGCCGGGCCGCGCTATCGTCCTGTGCGGCCCCGGAAACAATGGCGGGGATGGCTATGTGATCGCGCGCCTGCTGGCCGAACGGGGCTGGTCGGTGGACTGTCACGCCTTTGGCGACCCGTCGGGCCTGCCGGCCGATGCGCGCACCAATCACGACCGTTGGAAGAGAATGGGTGCGGTGCACCCTTGGGATGATTCTGCGATCGCGGCGCGGATCGACTCGCTGGAAGGCGGCCTCGTGATCGACGCGCTCTTCGGCACCGGCCTCACCCGTGCCTTGCCCGAGCAGATGGATCAGACCGGCCGCGCGATCGCGACCCGCCATTCCGCCGCCCCCGCCGATGCACGGCCCCACCTCGTCGCGGTCGATATCCCGAGCGGCATTTCCTCCGATAGCGGGCGCGACCTCGGCGGCGCGCTCCCCGCCGATCTGACCGTCACCTTCCACCGCGCGAAATGCGGCCATTATCTCGACCCCCGCTCCGGCCCCTCCCGCCCCGCGGGCGGCGCGACCCTGAGCGGCAGAATCGCCATCGTCGATATCGGCCTACCACAGACGCCGCTGCCCGATGCGGCGGCGCTGATCACGGCCCCGACCCATTCTCTCGCCAAAGGGTCGGGCGGGCACAAATACGGCCATGGCCACGCACTGGTGCTCTCGGGTAGGGCCGGAAAGGGCGGAGCCGCGCGCCTCGCCGCCCGTGCGGCGCTGCGGATCGGCGCCGGGCTCGTCACCCTCGCCTGCCCGCAAGCGGCCTTGCCGGAGAACGCGGCGCAACTCAACGCGGTGATGCTCACCCCCCTGCCCGACGCCTATGCGCTGCGCGGGCTGATGAAGGACGAGCGGCTCAACGCGCTCTGTCTCGGCCCCGGCCTCGGCGCCGCACGGGCGCAGGAGATGGTGCCGGCCGCGCTATGGGGCAAGCGCGCCACGGTCCTCGACGCCGATGCGCTCACCGCTTTCGAAAGCGATCCGGAGCTTTTGTTCGGGCAACTCCACCCCGATTGCGTCCTGACCCCGCATCTGGGCGAATTCGCACGGCTTTTCCCCGACCTCGCCGGCAAGCTCTCCGATCCGGACCAGCCGGGCTACTCCAAGCTCGACGCGACGCGCGAGGCCGCCGCCCGGGCGGGCTGCACGGTCCTGCTCAAGGGGCCCGACACCGCGATTGCGACCCAGGACAGCCGCGTCGCACTTCATTCGGCGACCGGGGCGCGCGCCGCGCCCTGGCTCGCGACGGCCGGCTCCGGCGATGTTCTGGCGGGGCTGATCGCAGGGCTTCTCGCGCGCGGGGCCACGCCCTTCGATGCCGCCTGCTCCGCCGCCTGGCTGCATGCCGAGGCCGCGCGCAGCTTCGGCCCCGGCCTGATCGCCGAGGATCTGCCCGAAGAACTCCCCCGGGTCCTGCGCGGCTTGGCACTCTGAGAACACGCCCGGCCGCGACAGGAAAGCCGCCCAAAAAGCGCGCGCCCTCTTCCCCCGCCCGCGGGCTGTTGCTATTACGCCTCCGATGCGGGTGTGGCGGAACTGGTAGACGCACCAGATTTAGGTTCTGGCGCCGAGAGGCGTGGGGGTTCGAGTCCCTTCACCCGCACCACTCATTGCATATCGCCCCCGGCGCGCCGCCGCTCGGCGCTCGCGCCATGCGCCGGGCCCCGCTCACTTTCGCCTGTGCGCGCCCCCTGCGCCCCCGATTTCGCCTTGCCACCAAGGCCCGCGCCCAATAGAAGGGCGCCTGAAATCGAGAACCCGGCCGCGATCCGCGCGGCGCCAAGACACAAAGGACATCCAATGCAGGTCACCGAGACCCTCAACGACGGCCTCAAGCGCGGCTACGAGATCACCATCACCGCCAGCGAGCTCGACGACAAGGTCACCGCGAAGCTCGAAGAAGCCCAGCCCGAGATCGAGATGAAGGGCTTCCGCAAGGGCAAGGTTCCGATGGCGATGCTGCGCAAGCAGTTCGGCCCGCGCATCCTCGGCGAAGCGATGCAGGAAGCCGTCGACGGCGCGATGAGCGAGCATTTCGAGAAGTCCGGCGACCGCCCCGCGCTCCAGCCGAAAATCGAGATGAAAGACGGCGAGAACTGGAAAGAGGGTGACGACGTGGTCGTGACCGTCGAGTACGAAGCGCTGCCGGAAATCCCGGAAGTCGACCTCTCGGGCGTCACGCTCGAGCGTCTGGTCGTGAAGGCCGGCGACGACGCGATCAACGAGGCGCTCGAGAACCTCGCGGGCACCGCGAAGAATTTCGAAGCCAAGGACGGCAAGGCCGAGAACGGCGACCAGGTCGTGATCGACTTCGAAGGGTTCGTCGATGGCGAGGCGTTCGAAGGCGGCAAGGGCGAAGGCTACCCGCTCGAGCTCGGCTCGGGCTCCTTCATCCCGGGCTTCGAGGAAGAGCTCCTCGGTGCCAAAGCCGGTGACGATGTCGAGGTGAAGGTCACCTTCCCCGAGCAGTACGGCGCCGAGCATCTCGCCGGCAAGGACGCGGTCTTCAAGTGCAAGGTGCACGAGGTGAAAGCCCCGAAAGCCGCAGAGATCAACGACGAGCTCGCCAAGCAGTTCGGCGCCGAGGATCTCGCCGCGCTGAAAGCCCAGATCGCCGAGCGTCTCGAAGCCGAATACGCGGGCGCGGCCCGTCAGGTGATGAAGCGCGGCCTGCTCGACCAGCTCGACGACAAGGTGAAGTTCGAACTGCCGCCGGCGCTCGTGGAAGCCGAGGCCCAGCAGATCGCCCACCAGCTGTGGCACGAGGAAAACCCGGAAGTTCACGATCACAACCACGGTGAGATCGAGACGACCGAAGAGCATCAAAAGCTCGCCGAGCGCCGCGTGCGCCTTGGCCTGCTGCTCGCCGAGATCGGCCGCAAGCAGGAAATCGAGGTCACCGATGCCGAGATGACCCAAGCGGTGATGAACCAGGCTCGCCAGTATCCGGGCCAGGAGCGCGCCTTCTTCGAATTCGTGCAGCAGAACCCGCAGATGCAACAGCAGCTGCGCGCGCCGATCTTCGAGGACAAGGTCATCGACCACATCGCGGGCGAAGCGACCGTGACCGACAAGGAAGTGTCGAAAGAAGACCTGCAGAAAGAGATCGAGAAGCTCGACGAGGCGTAATCCCCGTCAGCGATCCTTTGGATCGAAAGGCCGCTCCTTCGGGGGCGGCCTTTTGCATTGCGCGCGGGCGATCAGGGCGTGACCTTGAGAAACCGCGCCGAAGCGACCGGGCGTCCATCGACGATCAGGGGAGCCGCGGGCGCCCGCGGCGAGGTGGCGGGAGCGATGGCGAAATCGCGGGGGATCGGGCGCGGAGCCGGCGCCTCGGGCGCGGCTTCGGCCGCCACATCCACGCCAACCCCCTGCCCCTGAACCTGGGCGAGCACGACCTGCGTCACCACATCCCGGGTGAGCGCGAAGCGCGCCCTCCAGGCCTCGGGATCGTGCAGATAGAGCAGGCCCGACGTGACCAGCCCGGTCATCGCGAGCGTATTGCGAAGGATCGACAGGAGCTGCATCTCTTTCCCCTAAACCAGCAGACCGGGGCAGCCTGTCACGCGAAAAGGGCAATTTTGCGACGTCTCCGCCCCACGCCCCGCGCCACCTCATCGCAAAAAGAAAAGCAGCGCGAAGGTCTCCCCTCGCGCCGCGATCCTGTCACTCCTCGGGGCCGGAGCCCGGAGAGAGATATCACTCTTCGGTTTCGGGCGTGGCCACCGGGCCTTCGTCCTCGTCCGAGGTCGCGCCGCCGATATCGTCGAACAGCTCGGCGATCTCGAACTCGGCAGCCGCTTCTTCTTCGGCGGCCAGGTCCTGGATCGACTTGCCCGACGCCTGCAGTTCGGCCTCTTCGGGCGAGCGGGCGACGTTGAGCGTGACGTAGCAGACGACCTCGGGGTGCAGGTGCACCTCGACCTCGTGCAGGCCGAGAACCTTGATCGGCTGACGGATGATGACCTGCTTGCGGTCGATCGAGAAGCCCTCTTCGGTGGCGATGTTCGCCGCGTCGCGGGTGGTGACCGAACCGTAGAGGTTGCCGCCGTCGGATGCCGAACGGATCACGACGAAGGTCTGACCGTCAAGCTTCGACGCCAGATCTTCGGCCTCTTTCTTGGTTTCGAGGTTGCGGGCCTCGAGCTGGGCCTTGCGCTCTTCGAAGCCCTTGATGTTGGCTTCGTTGGCGCGCAGCGCCTTGCCCTGCGGCAGCAGGTAGTTGCGGCCATAGCCGTCCTTGACGGTGACCACGTCACCCATCTGGCCGAGCTTGGCCACGCGTTCGAGAAGGATCACTTCCATCGGTCGGTCTCCTTATTTCACGGCGTAGGGGAGCAGCGCGAGGAAGCGGGCGCGCTTGATCGCGCGGGCCAGTTCACGTTGCTTCTTGGCCGAAACGGCGGTGATGCGGGCGGGGACGATCTTGCCGCGCTCGGAGATGTAGCGCTGCAGAAGACGGGTGTCCTTGTAGTCGATCTTCGGCGCGTTCTCGCCCGAGAACGGGCAGACCTTGCGGCGACGGAAAAACGGTTTTGCCATGGGTACTACTCCTTAGCTCGGGATCAACGGCGCTCGCGACGGGTGTCGCGTTCGTCGCGTTTCTGCATCTGGACCGAGGGGCCCTCTTCGTGGGCGTCGACCTTGATGGTCAGGACGCGCATCACGTCGTCATGCAGACGGGCCAGACGCTCCATTTCCTGAACCGCGGCCGAGGGCGCGTCGGTTTTCAGGAAGGCGTAGTGCCCCTTGCGGTTCTTGTTGATCTTGTAGGCCATGGTCTTCACGCCCCAATACTCGGACTCGACGACTTTGCCGCCGTTATCGGAGAGGACCGTGGAGAAATGTTCGACAAGGCCTTCGGCCTGCGCGTTGGACAGATCCTGACGCGCGATGAGGACATGCTCGTAAAGCGGCATGCGAACTCCTGTTTTTTCAAGGCGGCTTCATAGGTGGGCGGTTCACTCTTCCGCATCCCACCACGAGAGGCTCTGCCGGTTCATGCAAAAGCGGAAGATGGGGCCTTATAAGGGATCAGATCGCGGATGCAAGGAAAAACCCGTGCCCCGAGCGCCCTGCCCGCTCAGTCGAGACGGGTCGCCGCGAGGATCTGGCCCGGCAGCGGCCGGTTGCGGCCCTCATGCACCGACTGGACGATCAGCACGGCGGGCTCGTCCCCTTCGATATCGAGCGCGAGCCGGGTCGGCGACACCCCGTCCCAATTGGCGATGTCGCGCCATTCGGTGACGATATTGGTATATTCGACCGTCTTGCCCGCGTTCTCGCCGCGCAGGATGTCGACGGTGGCCTGCGGCCGGTAGCGCACGAGCTGCACGACCGCGGGATCCGCAAGCGGCTTGACCGGGCGCAGTACCACCTCGAAATGACCTTCGCTGCCGTTGACCTCGAGCGTGACCGGACGCGCCTGGTCGAGCTCGTGCTCGATCGCGGCGACCAGATCGTCATGGCCCGGTCCGACAAGTGCCTCGCGGCCCTCGACGATCATCTGCGGCGTGTAGACGATCCGTTCTCCCGTCGCGAGCGCATAGGCTTTCTGCCGGGCGGTGAATTCGGGCTTCCCGAACGGGTCCTTCCAGCCGAGATAATCCCAGTAATCGACATGAAGCGCGAGCGCGATCACATCGTCACGCTTGGCGATCCGGGCAAAGAGCGCATCGGCGGGCGGACAGGAGGAGCAGCCCTGCGACGTGTAGAGCTCGAGCACAACCGGCCCGTTGGTCGGTGCCCCCGCCGTCTGGACCTGCCCGGCTTCGGCGACATCCATCTGCTCGACCATCGCCGCGCTCGCGCGCGCGCGCATGCCAGGAGGTGCATCCGGAACGCTCACCGCGTTGCCGGAGGACATGGTCGCATCGCCCGCAAAGGCGACCCCGGTGGACACCAGGTCGCCTGCGACCATCAGGCAAAGACCAAACCAGACTCCGGTGAAACGTGCAGCGAACAACTTCGAGACCTCTTTGAACCCCTGCTCCAAGCCTATCGTCGCCCTGCATATCACCGCCAATCAAGGTTTTGCGAGAACCAATTCCTTGTCGCTACGGAAAGCGAAATGCTGTGTCCCCGGTGCATTTTTCCGGGCGTGGCGGCAATTTCAGTGTGCAATGGTATACAAATTTGCGTTCACCCCTCTTGAACGCATCGCCGGCTTCGGGCAAACACGCGCCAGCGACACCCTCTGACCCATCAAGGGAGGCCATCAGATGCCCATCGTTACCGGTAAGGATACCGCCAAGACCCGCCGCGAGCTCAGCGTCGGCGGCAAGAGCTTTTCGTATTACTCGATCCCCGCCGCCACCGAAGCGGGTCTCGGCGACTTCTCGAAACTGCCCGCCTCGCTGAAGGTGGTGCTCGAGAACCTGCTGCGCTTCGAAGATGACGGCTTCACCGTTTCGGTGGACGACATCAAGGCCTTCGGCGAATGGGCCGAAAAAGGCGGCAAGAACCCGCGCGAGATCGCCTATCGCCCGGCCCGCGTGCTGATGCAGGACTTCACCGGCGTTCCCGCCGTGGTCGACCTCGCCGCGATGCGCGACGGCATCAAGGGCCTCGGCGGCAACGCCCAGAAGATCAACCCGCTCGTGCCCGTCGACCTCGTGATCGACCACTCGGTGATGATCGACGAATTCGGCAACCCGCGCGCCTTCCAGATGAACGTGGACCGCGAATACGAGCGCAATATCGAGCGCTACAAGTTCCTCAAATGGGGCCAGACCGCGTTCGAGAACTTCCGCGTCGTTCCCCCGGGCACCGGCATCTGCCACCAGGTGAACCTCGAATATCTCGCCCAGACCGTCTGGACCGACCGCGACCAGGACGGCAATGAAGTGGCCTATCCGGACACGCTCGTGGGCACCGACAGCCACACCACCATGGTCAACGGCGCCGCCGTTCTCGGCTGGGGCGTCGGCGGGATCGAGGCCGAGGCCGGCATGCTCGGCCAGCCGATCTCGATGCTGATCCCGGAAGTCGTGGGCTTCAAGCTGACCGGCGAGATGGTCGAGGGCACCACCGGCACCGACCTCGTGCTCAAGGTCGTCGAGATGCTGCGCGCCCATGGCGTGGTCGGCAAGTTCGTCGAATTCTACGGCCCCGGCCTCGACAAGCTGCCGCTGGCGCAGCGTGCGACGATCGCCAACATGGCGCCCGAATACGGCGCGACCTGCGGCTTCTTCCCGGTCGATGACGAGACCCTGCGCTATCTCGAGCAGACCGGTCGCGACAAGGACCGCATCGCGCTGGTCGAAGCCTATGCCAAGGAAAACGGCATGTGGCGCGGCGCCGATTACGAGCCGATCTACTCCTCCACGCTCGAGCTCGACATGGGCACGATCGTCCCGGCGATCTCGGGTCCGAAGCGCCCGCAGGACTACCTGCCGCTGACCGGCGCCGCCCATGCCTTCACCAATGTCGTCGCCGACTATCGCGGCATCGACATCTCGGACGAGGCCAAGGACATGGCCGACGAGGGCCCGGTCGCGACCAAGCCGGTCACCATCGGCAAGACCGCCAAGGTCGAGGGCGCGGATTACGAACTGCGCGACGGCTCGGTCGTGATCGCCTCGATCACCTCGTGCACCAACACCTCGAACCCCTATGTGCTGATCGGCGCGGGGCTCGTGGCACGCAAGGCACGCGAGCTCGGCCTCACACGCAAGCCGTGGGTGAAGACCTCGCTCGCACCCGGCTCGCAGGTCGTCTCGGAATATCTCGAGGCCGCCGACCTGCAGGAGGATCTCGACGCGCTCGGGTTCAACCTCGTGGGCTATGGCTGCACCACCTGCATCGGCAACTCGGGCCCGCTCCAGCCCGAGATCTCGAAGGCGATCAACGATAACGACCTGATCGCGACCTCGGTGCTCTCGGGCAACCGCAACTTCGAGGGCCGGATCTCGCCGGACGTGCGCGCCAACTACCTCGCCTCGCCGCCGCTCGTCGTGGCCTATGCGATCGCGGGCGACATGAACATCAACCTGACCTCGGAACCGCTGGCGCATACCGAGGACGGCAAGCCGGTCTATCTCAAGGACATCTGGCCCACCGACAAGGAGATCGCCGATCTCGTCGAGAAGGTCGTCACCCGCGAGAAGTTCCAGTCGAAATATGCCGACGTGTTCAAGGGCGACGAGAAATGGCAGGGCGTCGAGGTTTCGGGCGGCGAGACCTATGACTGGCCGGCCAGCTCGACCTACATCCAGAACCCGCCCTATTTCCAGGGCATGTCGCCCGAGGCCGGGTCGATCTCGAACATCAAGGGCGCGGGCATCCTCGCAGTCCTCGGTGATTTCGTGACCACCGACCACATCTCGCCCGCGGGCTCGTTCAAGCCCGATACCCCGGCCGGGAAATACCTGGTCGAGCGTCAGGTCGCTCCGAAAGACTTCAACAGCTACGGTTCGCGCCGCGGCAACCACGAAGTCATGATGCGCGGCACCTTCGCCAATATCCGCATCAAGAACGAGATGCTCGATGGCGTCGAGGGCGGCTTCACCAAGGGTCCCGATGGCCAGCAGACCTCCATCTACGACGCCGCGATGGCCTATGCCGAGCAAGGCAAGCCGCTGGTGATCTTCGGCGGCGAGCAATACGGCGCGGGCTCCTCGCGTGACTGGGCCGCGAAGGGCACCAACCTGCTCGGCGTGAAGGCCGTGATCGCGGAGAGCTTCGAGCGCATCCACCGCTCGAACCTCGTCGGCATGGGCGTCATCCCCTTCGAGTTCACCGAAGGCATGACCCGCCGGGATCTGGATCTGACGGGCGAGGAAGAAGTCTCGATCGAGGGGCTCGAAGGCGATATCAAGCCGCAATCGACCGTGCCCTGCACCATCACCTACAAGGATGGCTCGACCAAGACGATCTGCCTCAAGAGCCGCATCGATACCGCGGTCGAGATCGAATACCTGCGCAACGGCGGCGTGCTGCACTACGTGCTGCGCAACCTCGCCAAGGCCTGATCGGTCTGACAGAATTGGAAAAGGCCCCGCGATTGCGGGGCCTTTTTCGTATCGGCAAATATCGCCGGACTGCTAATACCGCGGGGGGCTCTCCGAGAGCCGGAGCGGGATTGAGCCCAATGGTGCCATTCACTCGCATTCCAAAATGCGTCCGCAGACAACCCAGTTATAGACTGTGTGCGGGTAAGCGACGCTGCCGGCAACCTGCCTATTATTCAGCTTATCGTTATGCCGGGGAATAACACTCACTAATTCCAAATGCTATCGTATGCTGCCCTAAAACTGGGGTCGACTCGTTTCGCAAGAATTTCCATCACCTCATGCACTCTTTGGATGTAATCCTCATCCTTATTGTAATCTGATATGCTCAAACGAACTCGTGACCATAAATGCTCCTCAGATGAATATTTTTCCCAAGAATCAAGAAGTATATCCAATCCTCTATTTACGCTTTCCTCATCAGTGAGGACTTCGTCAGCAGCCACCTGCATGATGCCAGTCGTTCGCCTCTTTTTCCATACGGCGAGTCGCTCCAAAGTTCGGATAGCGGGGGGGCGGCAGTAGTCCTCATAGACCAAAACAGAATATGCAACTAACTTGAGTAATTCATCTGACACCTTGGAGTCGATCTTCTCACCAAACCGAGCACGCGCAGCCACATAGTGACTATTAACAAAAATGTTTCTCCTGCGTGCTCCAGGACCGCCTGAAAGTGTAATCTTGTTTGCAACGGCGTACAGGAACGCTAGCAGCGCGAGCCATAATTCGTTTCCTGCTGTCTCTAGGTCAGGAATTAGTGAGCGATTAGGCAAAATTAGATAAATATAAGCCAATGTCGCAAGCGCTATTCCGAATAACGAATGGAAAATGTACCCCGGCCAGCTTATGAGGCGATGACGATTAAACAGGAATATAATGACGGCGCGCAACACATAGTAATATGGCACCACATTGATTATTCCCAAGCGTAATTCAGGTCGAGAAACAGCTACCGCTGCCGATGAAACAAGTATGATGAAGACCGCCGGAGATAGAGCGCGAATGAAAAAATTTAGAGCAACGCTTTCATTCGGCTCTTCGAACAGAGAGGTGCTGACGTAACCGAATTCTATGGCATGCTTGCCAATCCAGTTGACCAAGAAAAATAACATCAGCGCTAGTGCGACGTGCATCGGAAGCGTTGCCCAAATTACATAGTCCATATTACCTCTCACGGAAATTGACCCACTCGGCGCCCCGGCTGTGGAACTTCAGCAGATCTACTTAACTCATACGGCAGGGTTTTTCTATATCTAGGTCTTGTTAGAGATACTCCTTTCTTGGAACACTGCGCAGCAGCCGTGACCAGCGTCACACCCCGCAATACCAAGGTGTCAGCTTTGCATCGCAAAGTAGATATCTTTCGCTATCCAAATGAACGGCAGCCCCGTCCCGCATAGCAGACCTTCTCCTCAGCAACGGGAGCGTGTCGCCAAAACGGGCATGCGTTACCGGAACGCTCAATCCACCCCAGCATCGCCGATCCCCGCCTCGTTGTGCTATACTTCCCGCCATCACAAGGGAGGACGGCGCGATGAACAGGCGCGAGATGTTGGCCCTGACGGGCGGCGCGATGGTCGCAAGCGGGGCGATGGGAGGCGCGGCGCATCCGGCGCGGGCGGAGGCCGTGATGGGCGATGGCGGGCTTTACCAGCAGGGCTTCTTTCACGACAGTTTCCTCGACCTCGGAGAGGATCTGAGCGAGGCCGCGGATCAGGGAAAGGGGCTGCTGGTGCTCTTCGAGCAGCGCGGCTGTCCCTATTGCCGCGAGATGCATCTGGTGAATTTCGCACGCCCCGAGATCACGGATCTGATCGCGACGAATTTCCTGGTCCTGCAGCTCGATCTCTGGGGCGCGCGGGAGGTTACCGATTTCGATGGCGAGGAGTTGGAAGAACGCGCACTCGCGCAGAAATGGTTCGTGAACTTCACGCCGACGCAGGTGCTGATCCCGGCTCAGAACGCGGGCGCAGCCGATCTGCGCGCGGCCGAGGCCTTCCGCATGCCGGGCTATTTCAAACCCTTCCACCATCTGTCGGGGCTGGAATATGTCGCGAGCGGCGCCTATCGCGACCAGCCCTTCCAGCGGTTCCTGCAGGACAAGTTTTCGGCCTTGCAGGAGAAGGGTATCGACCCGGATGTCTGGTGAGTGACCGCGGCGCAACCAAGCTGATCAAGCAGTCCGGGACGGCGCCCAAACAAAAACGGCCCGCGCGAGGCGCGGGCCGTTCTCGATCTCGTTCGCTCAGGCTCAGGCCAGGGCGAGATTGCTTGCCGACTGGCGGCCGTCACGGCCGGTTTCCAGATCGTAGGTCACTTTCTGACCGTCATCGAGACGGTTGATCCCGGCGCGCTCAACCGCCGAGATGTGCAGGAAGATGTCCTTGCCGCCATCGCTCGGTGCGATGAAGCCATAACCTTTGGTGCTGTTGAACCACTTCACGGTGCCTTCGGCCATCGTGAGTCTCCTTCAAGTAGTGTGCTGCCTGCGGAATGCGTCAGCTCGGCCGTGTCAGTTCTTTAAAGCAAACTGAAGCCGTAAAGGAGACAGTGCATCTGGGAATCAAACGTAGCAGAATGATAGATAGGGCCTCATGGGGAGAAAGACAAGCCCGAAGGTGGAGCGCCCCCCCGGGGAGCCGTGGCGAGAGCCTATTTCGTTCCCTTTTTGTTTCGCCTATGCTGGGCCCCATGTCCACGCCCCTGCCCTTCCCCTTGCGTCCCGGCCGCACCCATGAGGTCTGCGGCCCCGGTGCGACCAGCTTCGCCTGCGCGGTCGCGGCGACGACCACGGGGCCGATCCTGTGGGTCAACGAGCGCCACCGCCGCGAGGGGCTGTTCCCGCGCGGGCTGGCCGCCTTCTTCGATCCCGACCGGCTGCTGATGGCGAGGGGCAAGGACCAGACCGACACGCTCGCGGTCATGGAAGAGGCGCTGCGCGACGGCTCGGTGCCCTTGGTGATCGGCGAGATCCGCAGCCCGATCGGCCTGACCGAGGGGCGGCGGCTGCAGCTCGCGGCGAAGACCGGGCCGGCCACGGGGTTGTGCCTGGTCGCGCAAGGGGTCGGATCGAACGCGGCGGAGACGCGCTGGCACGCCGCTCCCGCCTTGCAAAAGGGGCTGCGCGAGGGTGTCAGCGCGCCACGATTGCGCTGGCGTCAGATCAAGAACAAGTCCGGCCCCTGCCGGGTCTGGGAAGTCCGCTGGAATGCGCGCGACCGGGCCCCGGAGATCCTCGACGTGACCGACAGCGCCCCCGAGCCGGTCTGACCGGCCCGCGTTCAAAGGTCGAGCTGATCCTCGATCGCACCCACCTGAGCCACCGGATCGACGACCCATTCGGTGACGTTCTGCAACCCGCGATCCTCGAGCACCTCGGAGCCCGGATGCTCTGCCATCCAGGCCTCGATCCGGGCGTCGCGCGCGCGCAGGAGCGCCTCGAGCTGCGGCCGGTAGAGCGTGACCATGCCGCTCAGCCACAGGTTCACCGCCCAGTTCGGATGCGCCAGCTCGATCGAGAAATGCTCCAGCAGCCGGATCATGTCCCCGGCGCGGTAGAAGCACTCGTCGGTGACCCAGCGATTGGTGGTGAAGAGGCGCAGCGCGTGCCCCCGCCCGTCCACGCTGATCGCGCCGATATGGGTGAAGCGCTGGCCGCGTTCGGGGATCCGCGCGCCGGGCAGCGCCCAGGGCTCGAGCCCCGCGATCACCGCGTCGGGCCGCATGAAGAGGTGGAAATGCCCGTTCTCCCCCTCGGTCATCTCGCGCGGGTCGTGGGCATGGTAGAAATAGTGGCAATGGGTCTCGGTATCGAAGACATCGCCCTTGGGATAACGCTCCCAGGTCAGGAAATCGCCCTGCCCGCGCAAGACCTCGGAGACCACGCTCATCCCCGACTTCGCTAGCACCGTCTCGCATTCGAGAACCGTCTCAGCGGCATCGTGCATTTCCTCGAGCCGCCCGCGCGGCAATCCGGCAATCGGGATATCTTCGAGAATGGTAGCCTCGGTCTTGAGCGTCATGGGGGCTCCGGGAAAGTGAAAACGGGGCCGACCGGATCGGCCAGCCCCACGAGATCAGACTAGCCGCACGATCAGAGCGGCGCCATGCCCAGCTGTTCGCGCACGGCCGGCTCGCGGCTCGTCTTGAGCCCGATCTGGCGACCTTCCTCGACCGCGATCTCGGGCGGGACCCCCTTCGAGGCCCGGTAGAGCGCCCACATCGCGCCGACCCGGTTGGAGCTCTCGCAATGCAGCAGGATCGGGTAATTCGCCGGGTCTTCGACGATCTTGGCGAATTCGGCGACCTGCTCGGCCGTCGGCGCCTTGGTCGGCACCGAGATCTGGATGTAGTTCATCCCCGATTTCTTCACCAGATCCCCTTCGTTCGGCGCACCCTCGTCCGGCTTGAGCAGGCTCACGACGGTCTTGAAGCCGAGCTGCTTGAGCATCGGGATGCCGGTCGGGTCGATGAAACCGCCGGTGCCGACATAGGGCGTCGCGCGCAGGTAGTTATCGACGATCGGCGGCATCTTGTCGCCATAGGGCGCCTGGGTTGCCTTGACGGTGGTGTCATAAGGCCCTTTCGCCATCGGCGCGGCTTCTGCCGTCGTGGCGGGCGCTGCGCTCGGGGCGCAGGGGTTGGCGGGCATCGCGGCGGGGGCGCAGGGATTGACCACCGCGGCCGGGGCGCAGGGGTTGGTCGCCTGCGCTCGGCTCGCGGCCGGCACTGCCGCCGACATCGCCACCGCCGTCACCGGCACCATCGCGGCACGCAGCAAGCTCTTGCGTTTCTTCGTCTTCATCGAACACTCCTCCCAAAATGTGCTCAGGTCGAAACAGGCTCAGCCATGCATCGCGGAGCGGCCGGAACCGCGCAGCGCATGGTCATCGAGTTCGTCGTCGGGGGCGCAGACCTCCTCGGCGGTAAGCGGACCGCCGCGCGAGCGCTCGACGATCGTTCCGAGGCGGAAACCGACCGCCGCGATGATCACCAGCGCCAGCAGCACCACCCATTCCGGCACCCCGAAGAGCTGCGGCAGGGTCTGTGCATCGGGCCCCTTGGCCGCGAAGTAGAAGCTGGTCAGCGGGTCGAAGACCGCCGCGAATACGGTGGTGCCGAGCACCATGCCGATCGCGAAGACCACCGCGTCGATCCGGCCCGAGGCGATCCCCACGACCGAGGTGCCCGGGCAATAGCCGCCCATCGCGAAACCCGCGCCGATCAGGGCGCCGCCCGCGAGAATGGCCCAGTAGAAGGTGGTCGGGATATAGACCGCGTTCACCCCGATCACGCCCGCGCTGCGCAGCACGTAAAGCCCGATCGCGGCGACGATCACGGCGGTGAACATCACCTTGAACACCGCGAAATCGCGCAGGCTGAACTGCGCGGTGAGCTTGCGCGAACTGCCGAAGCCCGCCGCTTCGAGCGCATAACCGAAGAGCACGCCCGAAAGCAGCCCCGAGGCGATCCCGCTGTCATAGATCGGAAAGGTCATTGCCACATCCTCCGCATCATCATCGAGACCGCGAACCCGGCCGCGAAGAACCCGATCAGGAAGACGAAGCCGGCGACGGCCAGCACCGCGCTGCCCGAGAGCCCGACGCCGCTGGTGCAGCCCCGCGCCATCCGCGCGCCGAAGCCCACCAGCGCCCCGCCCGCAAGCGCGTAACCGATGCGCCGGGTCGGCGTGATGCTGGGCCCGCGCTCGACCTTGACCGAGATCCGGCCCGCGCCGCGCGCGCCGAGCCAGGCGCCGATCAGCACGCCCAGCACCTCCCAGGTGATCCAGGACATCAGCGGCGCGCCCGCCTTCATGAACGGCCCGAAATAGGAATTCTCGGCCGTCGCCTGCGGCGCGACCCAGTCACTCGACTGCGCCGCGAGACGGGTGATGAAGCCCGACGCGCCCAGACCGTGACCGCTGATGACGAAGGTCACAAGCAATGCAAGGCCCAGAACGGTGCCCGCCGCCAATGGTGACCAGAATGGTTTCGGAGTCTCTCTCATGGCAGCCTCCCTCTCTCCCATGAACAAATTCGCAAATGATGATATCAAAAGCGCGAAACCGATCAACGGAGTTGCGCGGCACGCTCCGAAAGGCCGAAAACCTCAACGCAGACACGCGATTTCGTGATTTGACCTTCGCGAGGCGACGTCCGCCGAAGCGCGGACGCCGCGCCCCGGACTCCCCTTCGCGTTGCAAACGCTGCCATCCGATTCGCCCGGATGGCGGTTTTGGCGGATTTCCCCGCGAGGCCCGCGCGCGAACGAAAACCGGGCGGCGCCTTTCGGTCGCCGCCCGGTCGGAAATCGTCAGGCTCAGCCTCGTTCAGACGCCGCTGTCGAAGGGTTCGAACGCGTCCGCGCGGGCGCGTTTCCAGCGCTTGAGATAGCCGAAGCGATCGTCATCCTCGCGCAGCAGGAACCCTTCGGGCATGTAGTGATAGATCTCGTCGCCGACCTTGAAGTCGCGTTCGCGGTCGCGCACCAGCAGATGATGCGGCAGGAACTGGCCCGGATGGGTGAGCCCCGCAGCCCCCGTCATCTCGGCCAGCGCCTTCATCGTGTTGCGGTGGAAATTGGCGACGCGCTGCGCCTTGTCGGGCACCACCAGCGCGCGCTGACGGATCGGGTCCTGCGTCGTCACCCCGGTCGGGCATTTGTTGGTGTGGCAGGACTGCGCCTGAATGCAGCCGATCGAGAACATGAAGCCGCGCGCCGAGTTCGCCCAATCCGCCCCGATGGCGAGCACCTTGGCGAGGTGGAAGGCGGTCACCAGCTTGCCCGAGGCGCCGATCTTGATCCGGTCGCGCAGCCCCGCACCGCGCAGCGTGTTGTGCACGAAGCTCAGCCCCTCGACGAGCGGGAAGCCCATATGGTTGGCGAATTCCAGAGGCGCCGCGCCGGTGCCGCCCTCCTTGCCGTCCACGACGATGAAATCGGGGGTCACGCCGGTTTCCAGCATCGCCTTGACGATGCACATGAACTCGCGCCGGTGACCGACGCAAAGCTTGAAGCCCACCGGCTTGCCGCCCGAGAGCTCGCGCAGCTGCGAGATGAAACCCATCATCTCGAGCGGCGTGTCGAAGGCCGAATGCGACGCCGGCGAGACGCAATCGACGCCCATCGGGATGTCGCGCGCCTCGGCGATCTCGGGGGTGATCTTGGCGGCCGGCAGCATGCCGCCATGGCCCGGTTTCGCGCCCTGGCTGAGCTTGATCTCGATCATCTTCACCTGCGGATCGGCGGCCCGCTCGGCGAATTTCTCGGGATTGAAGGAGCCGTCATGATTGCGGCAGCCGAAATAGCCCGAACCGATCTCGTAGATCAGGTCGCCGCCTTCCCGGTGATAGCGCGAAATCCCGCCCTCGCCGGTGTCATGGGCGAAACCGCCCATCTTCGCGCCGCGGTTCAGCGCCATGATCGCATTGGCCGAGAGCGCCCCGAAGGACATCGCCGAGATGTTGTAGATCGAGGCGCTGTAGGGCTGTGTGCAATCCGGCCCGCCGATTTCGACCCGGAAATCGCTGTTCTCGATATGGCGCGGCTTCACCGAATGGGTGATCCACTGATACCCCGATTCCGAGACCCTCAGCCGGGTGCCGAAGGGCTTGGCGTCCTCGATATCCTTCGCACGCTGATAGACGATCGTGCGGGTGGCGCGCGAGAACGGCACGTCCTCGTCATCGCCCTCGATCAGGTATTGCCGGATCTCGGGGCGGATCTCCTCGAAGAAGAAACGCAGATGGCCGAGGATCGGATAGTTGCGGGTGATCGCGTGGCGGGTCTGGATCAGGTCGTGAATGCCGACCAGCGTCAGGAAACCGAAGAGGATCAGCCCGATCAGGAACCAGTCGCTCAGCAGCAGCCCGAGAAGGGATACGACGGCGAGGAATGCGGACAGGGCGAGCGGCGAAAAGCGAACGAAGCGCGTGAACATGTCCCCTCCCACGGGGTTGTTATCATTTGTTCTTGCGCGGCCAGTCTAGCGCGCGTGGCCTCTATGTCGAGGCCCGCTCATGCATGCAACCCCGGATCGGACCAGAGCGCGTTTTCGATCGCATCGAGCCCGTCGGTCAGGCAGGCGGGCCCCGGCTGGAGGATGAGTGTCGATTTGATCTCGTGGAGCCGTCCGCGCGCAACAGCCGGAATGCTTTGCCATCCCGGACGGGAAGAAACTTTTTCGGGCCGGAATTTCTTGCCGCACCACGAGCCGAGGATGATATCGGGCGCGGCCGCGATCACTTGTTCGGGAGTGGCGATGCGATCCTTCGCCTTGCCTTCGCGGCCGAGCTCGGCGAACACGTCCCGACCTCCCGCGATGGCGATCAGTTCCGAGACCCAGCCCACGCCCGAGATCAGCGGATCGTCCCATTCCTCGAACCAGACGCGCGGCCGTGCGGGGCGCGGTTTGGCGGCGATGCGCGCGAGCCGCGCCTCATATCCCGCCGCAAGCGCATCGGCCTTCTCGGGACAGCCCACCAGCGCTCCGAGCGTGCGGATCATGTCGAGAATACCCGCGATGGAACGCTGGTTGAACGCATGGACCGCGACACCCTCGCGCACCAGCCCCACCACGATCTTCGCCTGCAGATCCGAGAAGGTCAGCACGAGGTCGGGTTCGAGCGCGAGGATCTTCGGAATATCGGCGCTGATGAAGGCCGAGACGCGCGGCTTCTCGCGGCGCACCCGGGCGGGACGGACCGCATAGCCCGAAACACCGACGATGCGGTCCTCCTCGCCCAGAAGATACAGGGTCTCGACCGTCTCCTCGGTGAGGCAGACGATCCGCTCGGGGGGAAAAGCCATCAGGTATCCAGCGTCGAAAGCGGTTGGAAAACAGGTCCTTGCGGGGTGATCTTGAAATGCGCCCGGATGTGGAAGACCTCGGCCAGAAGCGCCTCGCTCAGCACCTCGCCCGGCGGCCCGTCCGCCACCATCCGCCCTCGGTCCATCACCCAGAGCCGCGTGCAGTGGCGCGCCGCGAGCCCCAGATCGTGCAGCGAGGTGACGACCGCGCCGCCCGCGCGCGCATGGGCCTCGAAGACCTCCATCGTCGCGATCTGCGCCGCCGGATCGAGCCCCGCGATCGGCTCGTCGGCCAGGATCAGCGGGCTTTCCTGCGCCAGCGCGCGGGCGATCAGAACCCGCGCCTGCTCGCCGCCCGAAAGCCGCGTGGCGATGCGGTCGCGATAGGTCTCGAGCCCCATCCGGCCAAGCGCCGCCTCGACCGCCGCCTCTCCGGCCGCCGCCTGATCGCGCCCATGCGGCAGGCGACCGAGCGCGACCAACTCGGCCACCGACAGTCCCCAGGCGATCTCGCGCGCCTGCGGCAGCCACGCCGCCGCCCGTGCCCGCGCCAGCGGATCGAGCCCCGCCAGAGAGCTTGTCCCGCGATGGTCCAGAAGCCCGAGCGCCCCGCGCATCAGTGTCGTCTTGCCCGCCCCGTTGGGGCCGATCAGCCCGATCACCTCGCCTTCGCGCACCGAGGCGGAAACCCGATCGACGACCGGGCATGCGCCCCGCAGAACGGTGAGGTCGGCAAGTTCCAGCATCATCCCTCGCGCCCCAGCTTGCGGATCATCGACAGGAAGAACGGCGCGCCCACGAGAGCCGTCAGCACCCCGAGCTTCAGGTCCCGTTCGGGCGCGATGACCCGCGTGGCGATATCGGCCGCCATCAGCATCGCGGCCCCTCCGAGCGCGGAGGCCGGCAGAAGCCGCGAGGGCCGCGCCCCCATCGGCTCGCGCAACAGGTGCGGCACGACGAGCCCGACGAAGCCGATCGCGCCCGCGACCGCCGTCGCCGCCCCCACCATCAGCGCGGTGCCGAGCACGATCTCGAGCCGCAATCGCTTGAGCGAGATCCCCATCGAGGCCGCCGCATCCTCGCCCAGCGAAAGCGCATCGAGCCCCGCGCCGGTGCGCAGCAGGATCAGCGCACCGAGCCCGAGGAAGGGAGCCGCGAGCGCCACATGGGTCACCGAGCGGTCGGCAAGCGAGCCCATCATCCAGAACACGATCTCGGCCGCGGCATAGGGCGAGGGCGCGAGGTTGAGCACCATCGCGGTCGCCGCCGCCGCGAGCGCCGAGACCGCGATACCGGCGAGGATCAGCACCAGCGCCCGCCCCTCGCGCCCCGCAAGGATCAGGATCAGCGCCACGGCGACGCCCGCGCCCGCCAGCGCCGCGAAGGGCAGCGCCAGCGCGAAGGTGGCATAAAGCCCGGTCTGGATCGCGATCACCGCGCCAAGCGCCGCGCCCGCAGAGGTGCCGATCAGCCCCGGTTCGGCCAACGGGTTGCGCAGGAAGCCCTGCATCGCCGCCCCCGACAGCCCGAGTGCCGCCCCGACGCCAAAGCCCAGGACCGCGCGCGGCAGGCGCAGCTCGCGCATCACCAGCCCCGCCGCGCCATCGCCCGAGATCAGCGCGCGCAGCCCCTCGAGCGGGCCGATGCCCGACGGCCCGATCAGCAGCGAGGCGAGAAACAGCGCGGCGCAGGCCAGCGACAACCAGATGAGGATCGCCCGGTAACTCATTGCGTGAGCTTCTCCTTTTCGATCCTGCGCCCGAGCGCGGCGAGGTCCTGCACCGCATTGAGCATCGCCGGCGCGCCGCAGGTCCAGCTCGCGTCGCGCAAGCCCCGCACCACCGGAAGATCGCGCAGGACCGGATGGGCCAGCACCTCCTGCGCGCGGCTTGTCCCGGTCTCGCCCTGCGAGCCGCCGACCACGACCAGATCGGGCCGGTCCATCACCAGATCCTCCATCGGCAGCCGCCCGCCCCAGTCCAGCCCCGGCCCGCTGACGACATTGGTGAACCCCGCCATCGCGAGGATCTGCCCTTCGAGCGTGCGCGGCCCGTAGCCATATCCGCTCGGGCCGATGATCGCCGCGCGCAGCCCCGGCGCGGGTTTCTCGATCGCGGCGAGACGGGCATCGAATTGCGCGAGCATCGCCGCCGCCCGCCCGGGGTGACCGAGCAGCCGCCCCATCGTGGTGATCCGCGCCCGGATCTCGGACAGAGAAGTGCCAGGCGGAAGCTGTTCGACCCGGATCCCCAGCGTCCTGAGCATCCGGATCGTGTCCGGGTTCGACCAGGTATCGGCGAGCACGAGATCGGGATGAAGGATCGAGATTTCTTCGGCCCGCCCGTGGTTTGCGCGGTAGTCTTCAGCCTGTTTCCAATGCACCGACATGCCCGGATCGGTGGCGAAATGGCTCAGCGATACGATCTGGCCCGGATCGGCCAGCGCCAGTGCCAACTGATCGGTGCACAGGTTCATCGAGACGACGCGATCCGGCATGTCGGCATTGGTCTGCGCGGGCGTCTGGGCCCGCGCAGGAACCGCCGCCCAGAGAGCGGCGGCGATGAGGGCGACACGCGCCCCCGCTCTGGGATCAGAACTGCGCACGCAGCCCCACATAGGCCGCCCGGTCCGACGTGCCATAGCCCGGCCAGAGCTGATACTGCGCGTCGAAGAGGTTCTCGATACGCAGATAGGCCTCCTTGCCCTCGCCCAGATCGTAGCGGAGCTGCGCATTGACGACACCGTAATCGGGCTGGCTCTGGCGGTCGGCGACCACGCGCAGATCGGCGCCCGCGGTGATCCGGTCAGTCAGCTTCGCATCGAGCCCGGCGGTCAGAGTATGACGCCCGAAAGCGGTGTTCCAGGTGGAGCCGCTCGACAGACCCGCCGGGTTCGACCAGTCGAGATAGGTATAGCCGAGGCGATAGTCGATCCGGTCGCTCAGCGGCCCTTTCAGGCCGAGTTCGAGGCCCTGCCGCGTCGCGGTGCCCGAGGTCTGGTAGTAGCTGTAGGTGCTCGAGGAATAGTCGATCAGATCCTCGACCTCGATCCTGAACAGCGTCGCGGTCAGGGTCTGCGCCCCGAACTTGCGCTCCACGCCGAGATCGTAGCTGAGCGATTTCTCAGGCTGCAGGTCGGGGTTGCCTGCGCCGTAGCCGGCGTAAAGCTCGTAGCCCGAGGGCGCGCGGAAGCCGTTGCCGATCGAGCTGCGGACCAGCGTCTGCGCATCGGCCTGCCAGGTCACCCCGAGACGGCCCGTGGTGAAGCCGCCGAATTGCGAATGCTCGTCATGGCGCGCCGAGGCGACCACGTTCACGTCCGTCACCGGCTCGAAGGCATATTCCGCGAAGACCCCGGTATCGGCGGTCAGCACCTGCCCGGTGACATAGGTCCCGGTATAGGTCTCGAGCTTGCGGTCGGCGCCGAAGGTCAGACGCCCCTGCCCGAGATCGGTCGCAGCCTTCCAGTCGAGCGTGCGGCGTTTTCCCTGATAGTAAAACGGACCGTAGGGACCGCCCCGGTTATCACGTTTTGTGGTGAAATAGCTCAGCCCAAGCTCGTGGTTGAAGCGTCCTGTGGAGAATTGTCCGAAAAGACGTGCGCCCCGCTCCTTGTGAATTGTGTATTCTCCATCATCCGAGGGGAGAGAGCCTCCCTTGTCAAACTCGCCGCGATCGTTCTGGGCAAAGCCCGCGAAACCGATCAGCAGGCCCTCGCTGACGCGTTTCTGGGCGCGCAGGCTCAGACGCTCGGCGCTGTAGCCGTCGGCCTCGGTATTGCCGTTACGCTTGTCGGCGGCCGAGAAGCCCGCCGTGTAGATCTTCGACAGCTGCACCGCGAGCTCGTCCTCGCCCTGCTTCCAGCCGAAGCTGTAGGCCGCGTTCGCGGTGTGGTAGGAGCCCGCCTCGAGATCGACGCGCTGGCTGAAACCGTCCTTGGTGGGGCGCGGCGTGTCGAGGTTGATGACCCCCGCCACCGCCTGCCCGCCATAGACCGCCGATTGCGAGCCGCGCAGGATCTCGACCCGATCGTAGTTGAAGCTGTTGAACCGGCCCAGATCGGGCAGAACCTGCGTCGCCGAGGGGTCGGAGACGTCGATCCCGTCGACCAGCACCTTGACGTAGTTCTGCGACACGCCCCGGATCGTGAACCCGGTCTGCGCGCCCATCGGCCCGCGGGCCAGGATACCGACGCCGGGCGCCTGGGCGATGAGTTGGGCAAGCCGGGTCTCGCCGGTCTTTTCCATCTCCTTCTTCGAGATCACGGTCACCGATTGCGCGGTCTCGTCGGACGAGCGCGGCTCGAGCGCGCCGTAATAGATGACGATCTCGTCGAGCGCGTAGGGTTGGCTGTCTTGCGCGAAGGCCGGGGCGGCGAGCGCGGTGGTGAAGAGAAGGGTTGCGGCAATTCGTGAGTGCGCCATTTCCAAAATCCCTCGAAACACGGCCTTGAGGCCGTTGAGCTTTTGTTTGCAAGTCTTTGGAAAGATGCCCTTTCCGCCGACGGTGAAGAATGTCACCACTGACGGAAATCCGCCTCTCCCGCGCACCCCGCACGGGCAGAAAGGATGAGCGCCTCGGCAGGTCTCCTGACTCGCGGGTCGTCGCTCTGGCTGGCCTTCCCGGGAATGTCCCAGTGGCGTGTCAGCCGTCGCTCGCCGCTCACAGTTGCGGGGGCAGCCCCGGAATAGGCAGATGCCGCACCGGGTTCCCTTTTCATCCGCTCACGCGGAACCGAAGTGCCGCCGATGTGCCGCGACGGCAACCTCCTGTCAAGGAAAATTCAGCTTTCGTGAGACACCCGTATCCGCTTGTTGAAGCGGATCGAGGAGAGGAGCGCGAGCCCGATCAGCCCCGCGCCCAGGAGGCCGGTGATCACTTCAGGCACCTCCATGAAGGTCTGCGCGAACATCACCACCGAGAGGATCAGGATCGACCAGAAGGCCCCGTGTTCGAGATAACGGAACTCGTTGAGCGTGTTGCGCTCGACCAGCATCAGGGTCATCGAGCGGACATAGACCGCGCCAATCCCCAGCCCGATCGCGATCAGGAACAGGTTCTGGGTCAGCGCGAAGGCCCCGATCACCCCGTCGAAGCTGAAGGAGGCGTCGAGCACCTCGAGATAGAGGAACGCGCCGAGCCCGGCCTTGGCGGTCTCGGCCACCATGCTCTTGCGGTCGAGCACATGGCCCAGCACCTCGACGCCGAGGAAGGTCGCGAGCCCCGCCACCGAGGCGAAGAGGAAATCGCCATCGCGCCCCTCGGGCAGGAACCAGGTGAAGAGCATGATCAAGCCGAGCACGAAGCCGATCTCGAGCCCACGGATCGAGGCGCAGGCGCGCAGCCGGCATTCGAGCGTGTGGATCCAGTCCACTTCCTTGCCCTCGTCGACGAAATAGGTCAGCGCGACCATCATCAGGAACGCGCCGCCGAAGCCCGCGATCGAGAGATGCGCCCCCTCGATGATATGCGCGTATTGCTGCGGGTGGCGCGCGGCCAGCTCGATCGCTTCCCACGGCCCGATCCCCGCGGCGATCACGACGATCAGAAGCGGAAACAGGATCCGCATCCCGAAGACCGCGATCAGGATCCCCCAGGTCAGGAAGCGCCGCTGCCATTGCGGCGTCATCTGCTGGAGCTTGTTGGCGTTGACGATGGCGTTGTCGAAGCTCAGCGAGATCTCGAGCACCGCGAGGATCGCCGCGACGAACAGGAAGGAAAGCGCGCCGCCGAGCGTTCCGCTATGCTGGAACCCTAGGACGAAGGCGCCCACGAGCCCCGCGAAGGTCAAAGCGAAGGCCCAGGAGAAATAACGTAACGGGGTTTGGATGATGGCTCCGGCTGGCATCAGCGCTCAGATAGGGGTCGGGACGCGGCTTCGCAAGGGAGGCCCCGCGCGCAGCCCTGCGCTTTGACGGGACGCAGGCGCGCAACGCGACGTCACGAAGGGTCAGAGCCCGGCCTCGCTCAGCCAGCCCTCGATCCGGGCCTTGTTCACCCCGAGATCGGAGCGTCCGAAGACGAGATGGCCGCGGATCTGAAGGGTCTTCCCATCGACCCAGAGCAGCGTGACATCGGGAAAGCCCCAGAAGGCGGATCGGGTGACATAGGCCGCGCGGCCCTCGGCCACCGAGCCCGCGACGCGCCGGGTGCGGGCGGTGGCGCGGATGATCTTGTCGAGGGCGGCCATCTGCGCCCCCGGGTCGCCCAGCTCTCGCGCGGCCTGGAAGCCCCCCGTTAAAGGGTAGTCCCCCGGTGCCTTGGCGAGCCCTTCGATCTCGTAGCGCTGCGGGTCGATCGGAGCGAGCCGCACCCAGGCATCGGCCGCGACCACGGCGACCGCCACCAGCCCGAGAAGCAGCCCGAGGGTCTTCATTCCGTGCCTCCCGCGCGCATCTTCCATCCGGCCAGCGCGATCAGCTCGGACGCGACATGCGCGCCCGCGATCGCCGTGGCCCCGGTCGGGTCATAGGGCGGCGAGACCTCGACCACGTCGCCGCCGATCAGGTCGATCCCCTTGAGCCCGCGCAACAGTTCCGCCGCCTGCCAGCTGGCCAGGCCGCCCCAGACCGGCGTGCCGGTGCCCGGCGCGAAGGCCGGATCGAGGCAATCGATATCGAAGGTGATGTAGCAGGGCCGATCCCCCACCACCTCGCGGATCCGCGAAAGCGTCGCGTCGATCCCGTCGCGATGGACCGAGGGCGCATCGAGGATCCGCACGTCGAGCGTATCGGGATTGTCGGTGCGGATGCCGACCGAGACCGTCGTCTCGGGCGCAACTACGCCCTGCTTGATCGCCTTGTAGAGGAAGGTCCCGTGGTCGATCCGGCTCATGTCGTCATCGGCCCAGGTATCGGAATGGGCGTCGAACTGGATCAGCGCGACCGGACCGTGCCGGGCGGCGACCGCCCGCAGGATCGGCAGGGTGATGAAATGATCGCCGCCCAGCGTGACCGGCACCACGCCCGCCTTCAGGATATCCGCCAGATGCGCCTCGATCCGGCCGGGCACCTCGGGGACGTTCGCATAGTCGAAGGGCATGTCGCCGCAATCGATGATGGCAAGCTCGGTGAACGGGTCATAGCCCCAGCCATAGGGCGCATCGAAGGCCTGCAGGGTCGAGGCCTCGCGGATCGCGCGCGGCCCGAAGCGCGTGCCGGGCCGGTTCGTCACCGCCTGATCGAAGGGAATGCCGGTGACGGCGATCTGCGCACCGGTCAGGTCCTTGGAGTAGCGCCGGCGCAGGAAACTGGTGGCCCCGCCAAAGGTGTTCTCGAAGCTCAGCCCCCGCGCCTCCTTGCGCGTGAAGGCCTGATCCACCTGTGTCTTCGCGTCTTCCAGAGCCATCGGCTTCCCCTGCTATGTCCGGCTTCAAGATGTGGCTCCCGGCGGGTGCAAGGTCAAGCACGCGACGCGCCCGCCCCTTTCCCCGGCGCAGCGCCGCCTCGGAAAAGCGGAGCCGCGCATATATCCTCTTGCCGAACTGACCTATGTCAATTCGCTGACTGGCGAACTCCTCTATTACGCCTCCAGGAGAGCGAAGGAGATCCCATGCGTCTGACCACCCGTACCAATCTCGCGATGCGCGTCTTGATGTTCTGCGCCGTCAATCCGGGCCGGATCGTCCGCAAGCACGAGATCGCCGAAGTCTGCAATGCCTCCGAGAACCATCTCGCGCAGGTGATCCACACCCTCGCCCAGAAAGGCTATGTCGACACGCAGCGCGGCCGCGCGGGCGGGATGCGGCTCGCGCGCGACACCGACGATATCCGCGTGGGCGAGCTGATGCGGACCTTCGAGGGCGTCGTCCCCTTCGCGGAATGCTTCGACCCGGCCGCGAATACCTGCCCGTTGCGCAAGGTCTGCCTTCTGCGCGATGCGCTCTCCGAGGCGCTCGAGGCTTTCTATGCCGCGCTCGATCGCAAGACACTGACCGATCTGGTGCAGGATAACGGGGGGCTCGAGGCGATCCTGCGCCTGCCGGGCGGGGCGAAACTGTCCTTCTGCGCACCGGGCGGGGCGATCACCACCCCGGCCTGACGCCGCTTTTCTCAGCCGATCTGCCTTGTTTTGCGGGCGTTCGTGTCGCTTGCGTCACAGTTTCATGACGCCCGCTCACGGAAAAGCGAACAAAATTCAGTTTCGCTTGACCCCCCCTTTTCTCCGCGAGAGCCTGTGACTACCTGTCGCAGCACGTCGGGGCGTGACCCCGCGAACGCGACTCACAACGAGGCAAATGAGATGCAACAGCAATCGGGCAGCCAATCGGGCCAACAACAGCAGGGCGGAACGCCCCGTCCCGGCCAGCAGCAGGGACAGTCCGGCACGTCCAACCAGCAGGGCGGCACGGTGTTCAACGACTGGGCGTCGATCTGACCCCCGACCGGCGCGGTTTCCCCGCGCCCTTGTGAAACGACCTTGCGGCGCATGGCGTCATCTGCCGCAAGACCCCGCGCCCCACACCGGGCCGGATCTCTTGCGCCTCGCGTCGGTGTGGCTCAAACTGTTTTGCGGTTCACGGATCTGAGGGCGTCACCCGCGCCTTCCTGAACCCGCGGGACGGATCAGATGACGCAGCCCCTCACCTCGATCAGCGGCATCGGCCCGGCGACGGCCGAAGGATTCGTGCGCGCCGGGATCACCACGGCCGAGCAGCTGCGCGAGATCGGCGCGGAGGCCGCCTATGGCGCCTGGATCGCGGCCGGAAATCCACCCCATTTCATCGGTTTCTATGCGCTGCACATGGCGCTTCAGGGCCGTCCCTGGAACGATTGCCGAGGCGCGGAAAAGGCCGCGCTGCGCAAGCGGTTCGACGCGCTCAAGGCGGGTATCGCCGGCAAGGCCGCGCTCAAAGACAAGGGCCGCGCCCGGCTGGACGCGGCCCTCGATGAAATCGGTCTGCGCGCGAAGCGCTAGATCGGGTCAGCCGACGATTTCGAGACCCGAGAAGAAGAACGAGATCTCCTGCGCGGCGGTCTCGGGCGCATCCGAACCGTGCACCGAGTTCTCGCCGACCGAGAGAGCGAATTCCTTGCGGATGGTGCCGTCAGCGGCATCGGCCGGGTTGGTCGCACCCATCACTTCGCGGTTCTTTGCGATGGCGCCTTCGCCTTCGAGCACCTGAACCACGACCGGCTCGGACGCCATGAACTCGCACAGTTCGCCGTAGAAGGGGCGTTCCTTGTGGACTTCGTAGAATTTGCCGGCCTGCTCGAGGGTCAGCTTGATGCGTTTCTGCGCGACGATGCGCAGGCCCGCTTCCTCGAACTTGGCGTTGATCTTGCCGGTGAGGTTGCGCTTGGTCGCGTCGGGTTTGATGATGCTCAGAGTGCGTTCGATGGCCATGTCTGACTCTTTCCTTGTATATCGCGGCCGGGCGATCCCGGGCCGAAAAACATGACGCGCCTGCTATCACGCGGGGCTTTCGTTGAAAAGCCCTCTAAAACGGCCATGTCCCCAGCTTGCGCGCCCGATATGGCAGTCGCGTGAAACCCGGCTTCGCGCCCCGGATATGCGGCGCCGGGCGGTCGCGCGGGGGCTGCCTCCGGCGGGGGTATTCGGGGCCAGGTGAAGGGAGCGATTGACTGTTCCCCTGCCCTGCGCCAAGTCAGGCCCCATGTTGCGCATTTCCGATATCTCCTTCTCGATCGAGGGGCGTCCGCTGTTCCAGGGCGCCTCGGCGACCATTCCCGAGGGCCACAAGGTCGGGCTCGTCGGGCCCAATGGCGCGGGCAAGACCACCCTGTTCCGGCTGATCCGTGGCGAGTTGACGCTCGATGGCGGCGAGATCTCGCTGCCCTCGCGCGCCAAGATCGGCGGCGTGGCGCAGGAGGTGCCCTCCTCCTCGACCTCGCTTCTCGATACGGTGCTGGCCGCCGACGAGGAGCGCGCGGCGCTGATGGCGGAGGCCGAAACCGCGAGCGATCCCGCCCGCATCGCCGAGGTGCAGACCCGGCTGGCCGATATCGACGCCTGGTCGGGCGAGGCGCGGGCGAGCGCGATCCTGCGCGGGCTGGGGTTCGACACGGAGGCGCAGCAACGCCCCTGTTCGGATTTCTCCGGCGGCTGGCGGATGCGGGTGGCGCTTGCGGGGGTGCTGTTCGCCCAGCCCGATCTCCTGTTGCTGGACGAACCGACCAACTATCTCGATCTCGAAGGCGCGCTCTGGCTCGAGCAATATCTGGTGCGCTATCCGCACACCGTCATCGTGATCAGCCACGACCGCGACCTGCTGAACCGGGCGGTGGGCGCGATCCTGCATCTCGAGGACAAGCAGCTCACGGTCTACCAGGGCGGCTACGACACTTTCGCGCGCACCCGCCGTCTGCGGCGCGAGGCGCAGGCGGCGCAGGCCAAGAAGCAGGAGGCGCGGCGCGCCCATCTGCAAAGCTTCGTCGATCGCTTCCGCGCCAAGGCCACCAAGGCCAAGCAGGCGCAGGCGCGGGTCAAGATGCTCGAGAAGATGGAGCCGATCACCGCGCCCGAGGAAGCGGCGAAGCAGGTCTTCACCTTCCCCGAACCCGAGCAGCTCTCGCCCCCGATCATCGCGATGGAAGGGGCCGCCGTGGGCTATGGTGGACCGGCGATCCTGAAGCGGCTGAACCTGCGCATCGACCAGGATGACCGGATCGCGCTTCTGGGGCGCAATGGCGAGGGGAAATCGACGCTTTCCAAGCTATTGGCGGGCAAACTTGATGTGATGGAAGGCAAGATCACCCGCTCGTCCAAGCTGCGTATCGGCTATTTCGCGCAGCATCAGGTGGACGAGCTGAATCTGGGCGAGACGCCCCTGACCCATCTGCAGCGCGAGCGGCCCGAAGAGCACCCTTCGAAGCTGCGCGCACGCCTGGCGGGGTTCGGCCTTGGCGCGGATCAGGCGGAGACGGCGGTCGGCAAGCTCTCGGGCGGTCAGAAGGCGCGGCTTTCGCTCCTGCTGGCGACGCTCGACGCGCCGCATCTGCTGATCCTTGATGAGCCGACCAACCACCTCGATATCGAAAGCCGCGAGGCGCTGGTCGCCGCGCTCACCGAATATTCCGGCGCGGTGATCCTGGTCAGCCACGACATGCATCTGCTGGGGCTGGTGGCGGACCGGCTCTGGTTGGTGAAGGGCGGCGCGGTGGCGCCTTATGCGGGCGATCTGGAAAGCTACCGGGCGGAACTGCTCGCCCCCGACCCGGAGGAGAAAGCGGCGAAGGCCGCCGCACCGAAGCCGGCCAGGCCGTCACGCGATGCGATGAGCGCGCTCAAGCGCGAGGTCCGCGAGTGCGAGGCGCGGGTCGAGAAGCTGAGCGATATGCTCGAGAAGCTCGACGCAAAGCTGGCGGACCCTGCGCTTTACGAGGCGGGCAAGGCCTCCGATCTCGCGGTCTGGCAGGCCAAGCATGCCGAGGCCACGCAGGCGATGGAGCGTGCGGAAGCGCTGTGGATGGCGGCACTGGAAAAGCTGGAGGCGGCCGAACGGGGCTGAGCGCGTTCGGCGCTTTCGCTCACGCCTCGTCGAACATGCCCTCGAACAGCGTTGAGGACAGGTAGCGCTCGCCCGAGTCCGGCAGCACGACGACGATCGTCTTGCCCGCGTTCTCGGGCGCATGGGCGAGGCGCAGCGCCGCCGCCGTCGCCGCGCCGCAGGAGATGCCCGAAAGGATCCCCTCCTCGCGCGCGAGCCGCCGCGCGGTCTCGATCGCCTCGTCATTGCTGACCGTCTCGATCCGATCCACCAGATCCATGTCGAGCACGTCGGGAACGAACCCCGCCCCGATGCCCTGGATCTTGTGCGGGCCGGGTTTGATCTCCGCGCCGGCGCGGGCCTGGCTGAGCACCGGGCTCGCCTCGGGCTCGACCGCAACGGAGATCAGCGGCAGACCCTTCACCTCCTTGAGATAGCGCGAGACGCCGGTGATCGTGCCCCCCGTTCCGACACCCGCCACGAAGATATCGACCTGCCCGCCGGTATCCTCGAAAATCTCCGGCCCGGTGGTCTTCTCGTGGATCGCCGGGTTGGCGGGGTTCTTGAACTGCTGCAGAAGCACATAGCGGTCGGGTTCGGAGGCGGCGATCTCCTCGGCCTTCGCGATCGCGCCCGCCATGCCCTTCGCGCCCTCGGTCAGCACCAGTTTCGCGCCATAGGCGAGCAGCAGCTTGCGCCGCTCGATGCTCATCGTGTCGGGCATGGTCAGCGTGATCGGGATCCCGCGCGAGGCCGCGACGAAGGCCAGCGCGATACCGGTATTGCCCGAGGTGGGCTCGACGATTTCGCGGCCGGGGCCGAGGATGCCGCGCTCCTCGGCATCCCAGATCATGTTCGCGCCGACCCGGCATTTCACCGACCAGGCGGGGTTGCGGCCCTCGATCTTGGCGAGGATCGTCGCGCCCGCCCCTTCCGCGATCCGGTTCAGCCGCACCAGCGGCGTGTTTCCGATGCTGAGCGAGTTGTCCTCGAAGATGCGGGCCATGCGGCTCTCCTCTCTTGCGAGCGCGGCGCGCTCAGAGCTTGTAGATGGTTTCGAACTTCTCGGTGAGATAGGCCAGAAGCGGCGCCTCGCTCGGAGCTGCGCCGCAGGCATGTTCGATCGTCTCGCGCGGCGGGCGCAGGCCGCCGAAGCGGCGCAGGTTCTCGTCGAGCCACGCCTTGGCCGGGCCCGCATCGCCCTGCGCCAGCCGGTCGTCGATCTCGGGGACCGCCGCGCGCATCGCCTGATTGAGGCAACCCGCATAGACATTGCCCAGAGCATAGGTCGGGAAATAGCCGAAGAGCCCGACCGACCAGTGCACGTCTTGCAGGAACCCGTCGCTGGGCTTGGTGACCTTCACGCCGAAATCCTTCTCGAAGCGGGCATTCCACGCCTCCTCGAGATCGGCCACTTCGAGCTTTCCGGTGATCAGATCGCGCTCGAGATCGAAGCGCAGCATGATGTGCAGGTTGTAGTTCAGCTCGTCCGATTCCGTGCGGATGAAGCCCATCTCGACGCGGTTGACGAGCGCGTGGAACGCCTCCGGATCCATCCCGAGATCGCCGAACGTGTCCGTCATCCGTGTATGCAGCCAGCCGGTGAAGGGGGCCGAGCGGCCGAGCTGGTTCTCGCAGATCCGGCTCTGGCTCTCGTGAACGCCCATCGACACGCCATGGCCGATCGGGGTGAAGCGGTAGGCCGGGTCGATCGCCTGTTCGTAGGTGGCGTGGCCGACCTCGTGGATCGTCGAGTAGATATTGCCGAACGGATCGGTCTCGGAGATCCGGGTGGTGATGCGCGCATCGTCCCCGCCGCCCGAGGAGAAGGGATGGACCGACATGTCGAGCCGCCCGCGCGTCCAGTCATAGCCGAAGGCCGAGGCGCAGATCCGCGCGAGCCGCATCTGGGCGTTTTCGGGAAACACCATCGAGAGCGGCTGCGACGTGACCTCGGAGCCCAGCACCCGGTCGCGCAGCGCCACCAGCGGGCCGCGCATCCGGTCGAAGACCGTGGCGATCTCCTTCGCGGTGGCGCCCGGCTCGTAATCGTCGAGAAGCGCGTCATAAAGATCGCCCTCGGAGAGGCATTCGGCCTCCTCGCGCTTGAGGCGCACCACCTCTTCGAGCGTGGGCAGGAAGGCCGACGCGTCCTCGTTCGCGCGCGCCTCGGCCCAGATCCCCTGGCTCAGCGAGGTGATCCGCGCCAGTTCCGTCGCCAGACGCGCCGGGATACGGGTCGCGCGGTTGTAGCTGCGCCCGATCAGGTCGAGGATACGGGCGCTCGCCGGGTCGGGTGCCTCGGCCCGCGCGAGCCAGACCTCGATGCGCGGATCGGTGCGCCGGGCATGCAGCACGCTTTCGAGCGCGGCGACCTCCTCGGCGCGCTGATCGGCGGCGCCGCGGGGCATCATCACCTCCTGATCCCAGCTCAGCAGGCCCGCGATATTGCCCAATGCCTCGGTTTCGCGCTGATGCGCGAGCAGATCCTGATACGCGGTCATGCGCGGCCCTCCCGAATGGAACGGATGATGGGGTAGCGCGCATGGTGGCGCGCGCGGATCACGAGAACCCAGGTCACCACCGCGCCGAACTGGTGGATCAGGCCGAGTTCCCAGTAATGGACGAGCTCGAGCGCCGTGGTGATGCCGAGGATCATCTGGAAGAAGATCATCGCGGCGGCGAGCGCGAAGGCCTCGCGCGTGCGCTGATGGGCCGAACTGCGCGCGCGCCATGCCGCGTAGAGGCCGGTGAGGAAGACGAGATAGCCCAGCATCCGGTGATTGAATTGCACCAGCGCCGGGTTTTCGAAGAAGTTCCGCCACAGCGGCGTGTAATCGAAGCTCTCCGACGGCAGGAACTGTCCGTTCATCGAGGGCCAGGTCGGGAAGGCGAGCCCCGCGTCGATCCCGGCGGTCAGCGCGCCGAGAAGGATCTGCACGAAAACGAGCCCGATCAGGACCGAGCCGATGCGCCCGATCCTGGGCTCGGACAGGCGCCGCGCCTGCAGGAGGGCGGATTGCGGGCGCGAGAGCTGGGCTGCGAACCAGGCGATCAGACCGAGGATGATGAAGGCGAGCCCCAGATGGGTCGCGAGCCGGTAGGAGGCGACCGAGGTCATGCGCCCGACGAGGCCCGAGGACACCATCCACCAGCCGATCGCCCCTTGCAGACCGCCGAGCACGCCCAGCGAGAACAGCCGCCCCGTCCAGCCCGGCGGGATCTTCTTCGTCAGCCAGAAGCCGACGAAGCCCACGAACCAGACCATGCCCACGAGACGGCCGAGCTGGCGATGGCCCCATTCCCACCAGAAGATGCCCTTGAACTCGGGCAGCGTCATGTTGGGGTTCATGTACTTGAACTGCGGGCTGGCCCTGTAATTGTCGAACTCGGCCTGCCAGTCCGGCGCGGAGAGCGGCGGGATCGCCCCCGAGATCGGCTTCCATTCGGTGATCGAGAGCCCGCTATCGGTGAGCCGCGTGGCGCCGCCCACCGCGATCATCGCCACGACCAGCGTGAAGAGCACGAAGAGCCAGAGCCGGATCGCCCGGCGTGCGCCGCGGGGTTTCGCGTCGATCATGCCGCCCTGCGGCGCCGTCCGCTCTGTGGCGCCGTCCGAGCCGACCTCTTCGAAGATGCTGCGTTTCTGGCTCATGCGTGCGGGCCTCCGGACCTGTCATTTTGCCCGGCAAACTAGGCCGCCCCTTGCCCCGGGGCAAGAGGGCGAGCCCGGCAGGACCCGCATGTCACGCGATCGCGTGGATCAGTCGAAATCCTCGCGGATGATCCGCCCCGCGTCAACGCCGAGATCCTTGAGCGTGGCCTCGATCTCGTCGACCATCTTGGCGGGCCCGCAGATATAGAACTTTCCGCGCTCGGCCTCGACGTAGGGCGCGAGGAAATCGCGGTCGATCTTCGCGCTGCGAACGCCCGCGCCGGGATCGTCCTGATCGGTCACGGTCCACACCGTCTCGAGCCCTGTCATCGCCTCGAATTCGTCGCGCAGGATGATGTCGGCCTCGGTCTTGTTCGAGAAGATCAGCCGGCAACCCTCGAGCGTGCCCTCGCGGGCAAGCCGCGCGCGCAGGATCGCGATGAAGGGGGTGACGCCCGCCCCGCCCGCGATGAAGGTGCCCGCGCCCTTGTCCTCGATCGCCCCCCAGGGATCGGAGATCTCGACCGGCTCGCCTGGCGTCAGCGTCGCGATCTGCTCGGTCACGCCCTCATGGTCGGGATAGCTCTTGATGACGAATTCGAGCGTCTCGCCATTGCCCGGATTGGTGAAGGTGAAGGGGCGCTGCTCGGTCTGCCAGCCCTCGCGGGTCAGGTTGAGATCGACCGCCTGACCGGGCGTGAACGCGAACCCGTCGGGGCGCGCGAAGGTCAGGTGGTGAGTGTCATGGGTGACCGGTTCGATCGCTTTCAGGGTCAGTCGGTTGGTCATCACAAATGCTCCTCTCGTTGTGACGCCGAACGCCCGAGCCGCGGGGCCCGTTCCGAGAAAACCAGCCGCAGCCGGCCGTCGGGGCGGTGCGGAGCGAAAGCCCGCGCAGCCCCGACGGATCCCCTCAGAGGCCGAGCGCGGCGCGCACCTGATCGAGCACTTCCTTGACCTTGTCGGGATTGGCGCGCGCGCCCTCGACGGCGGTCTTGAGCTGCACCCGCGTCGCTTCGGGGAGCGCGGAGGCGTCGATGATCTTCTCGACCTTGTCGGCATCGAAACCCGACACGGTGAGCGCCTTGGCCGCGCCCATCACGCTCTCAAGCGCCCCCTGCCCGGTGACACTGGCCTGCGTCTGCGCATTGGCTGCGGTGGTATCGGCGGTCTGGCTCGCGGTCTGCGCGGCATTGGTCGCGGCGGCAGCGGCATCGGCGGCGGCACTGGCGGCCTTGCTCGCGGCATCGGCGGCCGATTGCGCGGCGCTCGCGGCCCCTTTCGTGGTCTCGGTATCGGCATTGACCTGCGCCTGCGCCGCCGCATCGGCTGCGGCATTGGCGGCCTCGGTCGCCGCCTGGGCCGCCTGCGTCGCTGCATCGGCGGCCCTGGAGGCGGCATCGCTCGCGGCCTGGCTGGAGGCATCGACGGTCGCCTGCGCCGCGTCGGTGGCGGCCTGAGCGGCCGCGGATGCAGCCGTTCCCGCCTTGTCGGCCGCGGCCTTCGCGGCCTCCACCGAGGCATGGGCGGCATCGGTGGCGCTCTGGGCCGCTTCATTGCCGGTCTCGACGGCCTGCGAGACGCCCTCCTGAGCCGCCTGCTTGGCTTTTTGCGCGGCATCCGCGGCGGAGCGGCTTGTTCCGTCGACCGCATCGCTCGCCGCCTGCTTGGCTTTGTCGAGCGCCTCGGTCGCCGCCTGTCCTGCCTGTTTGAGCTTTTCGCCCGCCGCTTGCGTCGCGCTCGGCGGCGCAGCCGCTTCCGGCGCGGGCGTCTCATTGCCCGAGGTCGTGAGATAAATCGCCAACGCTGCGAGCGCGAGTACGGCGACGACCGCGGCTGAAATCCTGTTCATAACCAATCCCCTATGCCTGTTGCCCGAGGACGGCGCCCGGCTGCGCCAGCCCACGCTGCCCGCGCCCGCGCGCGCATCCGCAGATGCCCCGCGAGCCGCGGCTGCAAGATGGGAGGAAACGCGGGAAACATCCGCCCGGTTCCCTGCGCTTTGCGGTTGAAAGAGCGCACCGGCCCGTCTATCTTCTGCGCCTGAATTACTCTTGGCTACAGAAGGATTTCGACCATAGCCCGCAGACCTCACAATGCCCCGCCGACCCGTGACACCGGACCTCGCGTGAACGGACGGATCCGCGCCCCCGAAATTCGCCTGATCGGCGCGGACGGGGAGAATGTCGGAGTCGTGACGCCCCGCGAAGCCATGTCCATGGCCGAGGAGGCCGGGCTCGATCTCGTGGAAATCTCGCCCAACGCCAATCCGCCGGTCTGCAAGATCATGGATTTCGGCAAGTTCAAATACGAACAGCAAAAGCGCGAAGCCGAAGCCCGCAAGAAACAGAAGACGATCGAAATCAAGGAAGTGAAATTCCGTCCCGGCACGGACATTCACGACTACGAAGTGAAGATGAAGAACGTCATGCGGTTTCTCGAAGGCGGCGACAAGGTGAAGGTGACCCTGCGCTTCCGTGGCCGCGAGATGGCGCACCAGGATCTCGGTCTCGAACTGCTCAACCGCGTCAAGGCCGATGTCGGCGAGGCCGGCAAGGTCGAGAGCATGCCCAAGCTCGAAGGGCGCCAGATGGTGATGATGATCGCACCGACGAAGTAAGCTCTTCCGGCGATCCGACAGCTCGAAACCCTCCCCTCAGCGGGAGGGTTTTTTCGTTGTGCTGCGCTTGCACGAAGGCGCGGGAGACCGAAGAGGCGACCGGTGAAAATTAAAGCGCCGCGGGAGGGAGACCCGCGGCGCATTTGGGATGAGACGAGGGAGAACGTCTGATCCTCTGTCCGGGCTTGTTGCGGCTGTGCCGCGTCAGGGAGATCAGAGCCCGGTGCACGTTTCATATGGGAGTATTCGCGTGCTGAGATTGACTTAGGTCAAAAGCGGGTCGGGTTAAACTGCGACATGTTGAACACCCGGTCACGTTTCAGCCAGAAGCCGGTGAGATTTGCGTGATTTTCAAGGGGTTTCGCGCATCTCCAGGGGGCCGCCCGCCGCAGATGCGGCATCGCGCCGCAGTGCGGCACTCGGCGGATCAGAGCCCGCGCAGGGCCTGGCGGATCGCCCGGTTGTCATTGCGCCGCAGAACCGACTCGCCCATCCGCCGCGCGAGGCTCTCATGCCCCCGCGCCAGAGCCCGCTGAAACAACTCGCGCTGGTAGCGCGGGAAATCGCGCCGGGCCCGAAGGTGGCGGTGAAACTCGGCCTCGCTCAGCCCTCCGTCGAGCGCGGTCAGAAGGATCGGGCTGAGGATCCCCATCTGGTGCAGCGACGACCCCAGCCGATGCCCCAGAAGCGGCGTGCGCAGTTTCATCACATTGGGCGCCGTGAAGCGGTTCACATGGCCCGCGTCGAGCGGTTCATAGGGATCGTAGAGGATCGTCACCCGTCGCGCCGCGCGGCTCGCCTCGGCCGCATCGCCGTACCTGCCGGAGAAATCGCGGTCCCAGGCGACCTTGTAGCGCGTCTCCCAGGGCACGACGGACTTGTCGAGCGTCGATTGCGGCGAGATCGCCACCACCTCCGCCCCCGGACAGGCGGCCGAGAAGGCGCAGGCCGCATAGCCGCCCATCGACGCGCCGTAGAACACGACACGGCCGAACTGCGCGAAGAAGCCCTCGGATGCGAGCCGGTCGAATTCCTGCGCCACCCAGTCGTCGCGATACCAGGTCCAGCCGCCTGCCATCGCGCCCAGCATCGACCAGCCCTGTTTCTCGATGAACTCAAAGCCCCAGGGCCGGCGCGTGTCGCGCTTGTTCATCGCGATATCGAGATTGTCGAAGGTCACGACGAGCGTGTCCTTGGCGCGTGGGATATAGAGGAAGCTGTGGCTGCCATTGTCGCGGTAGAACCCCTCCGGCCCGGCCAGCCGCGTCGCGAGTTCCGCCCAGCCCGGATCGCTGACCGTCTCCGCGGGCGGGTCGGGCACGAAGACGATCCGGGTGCGCTTGCCCCCTGCCCCGTCGCCGATCTCCGCGATCACCTCATTGGAGCCGAAATCGCGCAGGAAGGGGAAACTGCCCGAGCCCTTGCGGATATCCATCACCATCCGGCTGTCGGCGTGAAGCGCGCGCTCGAGGATCGGTCCGAGATGCTTGACCTTGTTCACATCCCCGAAGCCCGCGAGGTTGAGCACCAGATCGACGGGCCGCAGATCCTTTTCCGCGCCGACATGGCGGATCCGGGCCGGATCGACGCCGTTTTCGGCGAGAAACGCGCGATAGCCCGCCACCCAGTCCGATTCCGCTTCGGGCCAGGCCCCGTCCGCGCGCAGGTCGATCAAGGTGATGTCGCAGTCCCAGCGGTGATGCGCGGCCAGCACCAGCGCGGGCGCGGTGCCGCCCAGATCGGCGATCGAGGAAAGCTCGGCGATGCCGGCCGCCGCGAGCTGTGAAAGATTGGCCTCCCTGTCCTCGAAAACCAGCTTCGCGCGGCCCTTGATCGGCGCGAATTCGGGGCGGATATCGTGTTTCTTCAAGAGCGTGTCGAGAAAGCTTCCCTCGCGCGGGATGCCGTTGAACCGCAGCCCCAGCTCGCGCTTGTTCGAGGCCCAGAGATGCAGCGCGGTGGTGTTCCCGGTCAGCCGCGCCTCGACTTTGGACGCGCGCCGGATCATCCGCGTGCGTTCGGGGAACGGGATCGGGTAGAAGGCGTCGAGCGGCTGAACCTTGTCCTGAAGTCCGTGTTTCGCGACGAAATGGGTCAGCATCATCGGCCCCCAGACGCCCCAGGGGTGCTGACTGACATGGACCGGGTGACCGGCCTTCGCGGCGGCCGCGTACTCCTCGCGCAGCTTCGGCTTCACGAAGGGCGGGATCGCGTAGCGGTCGGACATGAACTCCAGGATGTCATGCACGATCGCGCTGTCGGCCGGCAGGCCCAGAACCGCGTTGTTCACCCGGTCGCTGTCGGGCAGCTCGTAGCCCAAGACGTAGTCGCTGTCATAGTCCATCGGGCGCCAGCAATAGACATCCGTATCGACCCAGATCAGCCCGGGATTGCGCGCGATCATGTGGATGCGGAAATAGTCGGCGAAGAGGGCGAAGCTGTCCTTCTTCTCGTATTTGATGAAGTCGTCGGTATCGAGCACCTCGCGCCCGTCGCGCCGGATCACGCCCTCGGGGACATTGGGGATCTCCTCGTAGGAATAGAGCGTGATGCGCTGCCCGGCATCGACGAAGCTCTTCAGGCAGAGCTGTTCCATCCAGCTCAGCGCTCCGCCGATCCAGAGCGTGCCGACCTCGCGCACCCGTGCCATTCCCCGCCCCTTGCCGCTTTTCCTTGCTTTTGCCGCATCGTGCCCGAGAAAAGGCCGGTTTCCAATGGAAATCAGGCGCTTCGGCGCGGCGATCCTTCACCGGGCGGAAACGGCGTGCTAGCAGGGACGCAAGGGACAGCGATGAGGAAACAATGGGCGAACGGCAGGTGATCCGGCGGCAATTGCGCGCGCAAGCTGGCGCGCCTGCCCTGCTCGACGCGGTCGGATGGACGCAGGACACCGCCGAAGGCCCGCGCCATCGCCTGCGCGCCTTCTTCGCCAATCCCTCGCACGCCGATCAGCTTTGGCCCGAACCGCGCGAGGGCGTGGCGCGGCTGATCGAGGCGCGCGACGTCTCGGGGGCCGCAATGGGGATCTACGAGACCGACGCCCCCGGCCCGGCCCGGCTCGCGCTTCGCGACGCGGCGGGCGCCGTCACCTTGCGCGAGGTCACCCCCGATGCGCCCGACTGGGCTCTTTTCGAAGGCCGCAACTGCCTCTTCGGCCAGCGGCTGGGGGAAAGCATCGAGACGGTGCTCGACTGGCTGAGCTGGCATCACGATCATCACGGCGCGACCGGCGCGGTGATCCTCAACCGCGCGCCGCCCGGCGACGACGGCGAAACCGGTGCGGAGTTCGCACAGGCGCTGGCCGAGGGCATGGCCTTGCGCGAACTCGCGATGCCGGTCGTCCTGCTCGAGAGCCCGACGCCCCTGGGCAAGCCGGATCTGGGCCCCGAAAACCATATCTTCCTCGCCCCCGACGCGCCGGGCAAGGACCGGATGGAGCCCCCCGCCCCCGATCCCTGGCGCAGTCCGCAGGGGCAGGGGCTGATCTTCGAGATCGTGAAATGGCGGTTCTTCGCCCGCGCCGCCGGCCTCCTGATGCTCGATGTGAGCGATCTTCTGATGGAGCGCGAGCCCGATCAGCCGAGCGCGTTCGAAGCGGTGCAACGTGCCGCGACCGGGGTGATCCTGCTTGTCGGACGGCGCAGCTATCCCTGGCGCGTGCGCAAGGGCGAGCCCGCGCGCTTTCCCGATCATGTCTGCCGCCAGTTCGACGCGCGACGGGGCATCGCGCGATGGGGCTGCGCGCCGCGAAAGGCCGGGCTCGAGAATACATGGCGGATGCTGCGGGTGAGCTATTGCAAGCCCGATCCCGGCCTGACCTACGGGTTCTGGCGCGCGATGGCGCTGCGGGTGCCGGGCCATGCGCCCGCCGAGCTCGCGCCCAAGACCTCGCTGATCGAGGACGAGCGCCTGCTCCACCTGTCGCGCGACATCTGGGGGTTCAAGCCGATCCGCCCGCCGGTCTCGAAACCGAAACCCGCACCGAAACAGGCCGTGGATGCGGGCCGCACCGCGATCGTGACCACGATGAAGAACGAGGGGCCCTTCATCCTCGAATGGCTGGCCTATCACCGCGCGATCGGGGTGGATGATTTCCTGATCTACACCAATGACTGCACTGACGGCACCGACGCGATGCTCGACCTGTTGCAGCGCAAGGGGCTGGTGCAGCATCGCGACAACCCGTTCCGCACGATGGTGGACATGAAACCGCAGCACGCCGCGCTGGCGGCCGCCGAGAACGAGCCGGTGATCCAGCGGGCGGGCTGGTCGATCTGCATGGATGTCGACGAGTTCATCACCGTCAAGATCGGCGACGGCACGCTGGGCGCGCTCTACGCGGCGATGGGCGAGGCGAACATGATCTCGCTCACCTGGCGGCTCTTCGGCAATGCGGACATCCATCACTACGAGGACCGCTTCATCACCGAGCAGTTGACCCGCTGCGCCCCCGAACTCGTGCGCAAGCCGCATCAGGCCTGGGGCTTCAAGACGCTGTTTCGCAATATCGACATCTACAAGAAGCTGGGCGTGCATCGGCCCAAGGGGCTCAATCCCGACCTGTGGGACCAGGTGCACTGGCTCAACGGCTCGGGCAACCGGATGCCGCGCGAGATGTTCCGCAACGGCTGGCGCTCGACGCTCGAGACCTATGGCTATGACTGGGTGCAGCTCAACCATTACGCGGTGCGCTCGGCCGAGAGCTTCCTCGTCAAGCGCGACCGCGGCCGGGTCAACCATGTCGATCGCGACCAGGGGCTCAATTACTGGTTCCGGATGAATCACAACGCGGTCGAGGACCATGCGATCGCGCGCATGCTGCCCGCCGCGCGCGCCGAGTTCGACCGGCTGATGGCCGATCCCGAGATCCGGGCCGCGCATGACCATTGCGTCGCCTGCCACCGCGCCAAGATCGCCGAGCTGATCGCGCGGCCCGATCAGCGCGAATTCTACCGCACGCTCACCTCCGGGCGCTTCGAGAAGCTCTCGCGAATGCTGCATCATTTCGGCTCCGCCGTCTTCAATGCGGGCCCCGAGGTGATTCCTGCCGATCTGCACGAACGCGACCTGCCGCCCGATTTCTTCTTCACCCTGCGCCATGTGGGCGAGGCCCGGCACTGAACGAGCGCGCGCCCGTGGCGGGCTGGGGATGCCTCCGGCGGGGGTATTTTCATCCAGGTGAAAGAGAATTTCCTTAACCCTTCATTTACCCCTCTTTGCGAGTTTGGCCGGGCAGTACAGGCTGGGGAGCCGATGGCTGCCTAGGTGAAGCGCGCCCCGCTCCCGCCGGGGGGCCGGATGCGGGGCGCGTGGACACCTTTTCATCTCGCCGGGACAGTTTTCCTCTGGTCGAGACAACCCCGCCGCAGGCGCCTCCCGCATGAAGCGAGTAAGGGGCCCGGCATTCCCGCTTGCCTGCCATCGGGCGCCCATGCAAAGTCGCCCCATGCGCATTCTCGCCATCACCTCGGTCAAGAACGAAGGGGCCTTCCTGATCGAATGGCTGGCCCATCACCGTGCGGTCGGCTTCACCGATTTCCTTGTTTTCTCAAACGATTGCAGCGACGGGACCGATGCGATGCTCGACCGTCTCGCGGCGCTCGGCTGGCTCACGCACCTGCCCAATCCCGGCCCCTGGAAGGAAGGGCCGCAATGGGCCGCGCTGAAACAGGCCCGGGACCATCCGCTCACCACGGGCGCCGACTGGATCGCGGTGATCGATGTCGATGAATTCGTCGCCATCAAGACCGGGGACGGCACGCTGCAGGCCCTGTTCGACGCCGTGCCCGCCGCGACCGCCTTCGCCCTCACCTGGCGGCTTTTCGGCAATTGCGGCGTGGTGCGTTACGAGGACCGCCCGGTGACCGCGCAGTTCCCGCGCTGTGCGCCTGCAGCGATGCTCTGGCCCTGGCGGGCCTCGATGTTCAAGACGCTGTTCGCCAATGACGGCACCTATGAGAAGCTCGGCGTGCACCGCCCCCAAGCCCCGCGGGAGGCGGGGCTTGCCAACTCTCTCTGGGTCGACGGCTCGGGGCGCAAGCTGCCCGCCCTCTACCAGCGCCAGCGCCTCTTCACCCCGCCGGGCAGCGCGCCCTACGATCTGGTGCAGCTCAACCATTACCCGCTGGGCGCGATGGAGAGCTATGTCGTGAAATGCGAACGCGGGCGCTCGAACCGCCAGCAGGGCGGGTTCGACATGGGGTATTGGGTGGAGCGCAATTTCTGTACCGAGGAAGATGATGCGGTGCGCCGCTATGACACGGCGGCCGGGGCGCTGCGCGCGGAGCTGATGCGCGACCGGGACCTCGCAAAGCTTCATGCCGACGCGGTGGCGTGGCGCCGCGCCCGGTTCGAGGCGCTGATGCGCGACGAACCCTATCGCGCGCTTTTCGGGCGCCTGTTGCTCTGCCCGCCGAGTCAGCCCCTGTCGGAGGCGGCGGCCCGGGCGATGGTCGGATATGGTCAACGCGCGCAAGAGGCTTGAATGGAAACAAAAATCGAGAATGGGTTGACTCGTTTCCAGATCCCGCCCCTGACCGGGAAATTCCCAACCGATCCCTCAATTGTGCCGCTTTCCTCGGGACAAAGGGACCCATATTGATGAATGATGAGCGTTCGCCCCGCAAAGGCCGGGACGGGCGCCAGAAGATCGGGAAATTGAAGCGACCATGGCCAGGCACGGCGACATCGGATGGAAAGAGCAGCTCGGCGAAATCGCCGAGGAGAACGGCTATTACGAGCCGCTCGGCGCATCGCATGAGGTGCTGTTCAACGATGACGGGCCGGTCCTGCTGGTAACCTTCGAGAATAGCGGCGCGATCGAGGCCGAGCGTGCGGATGCGCTGCCGCGCGGCTACCGGATCGCGAACGAGCATGGCTGGTCCTCGCTCACGCTGATCTGCAACAGCGACACCTGGTACCGCGATCCCGCGGTTTATGCCTATTTCGACCGTCTCGTCGACGAGGCCTTCTTCGAGGATTTCGACCGCGTCGTGTTCTACGGGGCGGGCCCGTGCGGCTATGCGGCGGCGGCTTTCTCGGTGACCGCTCCCGGCGCGACGGTGATCGCGCTGCAGCCGCAGGCGACGCTCGATCCGGCGCTCACGGTCTGGGATGACCGCTTCGCTCATATGCGGCGCATCTCCTTCACCGATCGCTACGGCTATGCGCCCGAGATGCTCGACGGCGTGGGCCAGGCCTTCGTCTTCTACGATCCGTTCGAGCGCCATGACGCGATGCATGCGGCACTCTTCGCGCGGCCCTGCGTGACGCTGATGCCCTGCCGCAATCTCGGCCGCTCGGTGGAATGGATGCTGCGCGAGATGGACATCCTCGACGAGATCCTGATCGCCGCCTGCAAGAACGAGTTCGAGCCGGCACAGTTCTGGCCGCTCTTTCGCGCCCGCCGCAACCTGCCGCGCTACGCGCGCAACATGGCCGGCCGGTTGCAGGCCGCCGGGCGCCCCTATCTCGAGGCGCTGGTCTGCCGCAACATCGCCGAACGGCTCAACGGGCCGCGCTTCCGCGCCCGGTTCGAAACGCTCGAGCAGGTGCTCGCGGAACGCCGCATCACCCTGCCTGCCTCGAAGAACCGGTCGGCGCCGGACTAGAATCTCACGCGTTCGACGAGGGCCCGTGCGGCTCGATCGCCTCATCCCCTTCATCGGGAGGAATCGAGCCATGGGTCACGACACGGCGCGCGGGCGCCGGGGTCTCGGTCGGGGTGAAATCTTCAGAAACCGGGCTGGGGCTGAAGCCGAGCGCGCGCAGGGCGTCGAGAAGGGCTGCATCGGCCCGCACCAGGAGCCGGTCCGGGGCGATCTGGCACGGGGCGTGGAAGCGCCCCACGCAAAGCGCGGCGAGGGTCAGGTCGCCGCGAAGTTCGATCAGGGTCGTTTCGTGAGCGTCTTGTTGCATGGGGCCTCCGGCACGCGTTTCATCCAACTATCGCGCCGCGGCCCGGTTCGGGCAAGCCCGCGCAAGCGGGCCCGCCCCGAAAATCGGCCGCTCAGAGGTAGAAGCGGTCGCGGAAGACGTGACGCACGATGCCGTCGCGGGTCAGGCCCATCGCGGCAAGTTGGGCATCGGTCTTCGCCTCGAGACGTGCGATCTCTTCCTGGCGCGACTGGCGCTCCATGAAGCGGGTGAACGCGGCGGCGAGACGCTGGCCGAAGCTCTGGTGATCGGCGTGACGGTGGTCAGCAGTAATGAAAGCCATTGGAAACCTCCTGCGAGAAGATGTGTCAGGTCGTTTCCTCCCTTGCCGCCCAATCTAGGTCAGCATCACTGTCCGTACCACTTCCATTCGCGCATCCCCGCCATGCACATGCTGCAGCGCAGCATGCGCGCGGGTACTGGATTTGCGCCCCGCCCCGCGCTAATGACATCGCCATGAGCACGATCACCATTCCCCGTCCCGACGACTGGCACCTGCATCTGCGCGACGGCGCGATGCTGGAAGGTGTCGCCCCCGAGAGCGCGCGCGATTTCGCCCGCGCGATCATCATGCCCAATCTCGTGCCGCCGGTGGTGACCGGCGCCGAGGCCACCGCCTATCGCGAGCGCATCCTCGCAGCCCTGCCCGAGCGCGCCGAGTTCGAGCCGCTGATGACGCTCTACCTCACCGAAAGGACCGATCCCGAAGACGTGGCCCGGGCCGCCGCCTCGGGGCTGGTGCGCGCGGTGAAGCTCTACCCGGCGGGAGCCACGACCAATTCCGATTCCGGCGTGCGCGATTTCGACCGCGTGCGCGGCGTGCTGGAGAAGATGGCCGAGATCGGCCTGCCGCTCTGCGTCCATGGCGAGGTGACGAGCCCCGAGATCGACATCTTCGACCGCGAAGCGGTGTTCATCGAGACCGTGCTCGACCCGATCCGCCGCGCGACCCCGGGCCTGCGCGTGGTGATGGAACATGTGACCACGAAAGACGGTGTGGATTACGTCAGATCCCAGGGCGACGACATGGGCGCCACGATCACCACCCATCACCTGATCATCAACCGCAACCACATCCTCGTGGGCGGGATCAAGCCGCATTACTATTGCCTGCCGGTCGCCAAGCGCGAGGAGCACCGGCGCGCCCTCGTTGCCGCCGCCACCTCGGGCGATGCGCATTTCTTCCTCGGCACCGACAGCGCGCCCCATGCCGACCCGGCCAAGGAAAGCGCCTGCGGCTGCGCGGGCTGTTTCACCGCGACCCACACGATGCCGCTTCTGGCCCATGTCTTTGAGGCCGAGGGCGCGCTCGACAAGCTCGAGGGTTTCGCCTCGCGCAACGGGCCGCGCTTCTACAAGCTTCCGGTCAACGAGACGACGCTGACGCTCGAGAAAACCGATGAGCCCGCCAGCTGGCCCGCCAAGATCGAGACCGGCGCCGGCCCCGTCACCCTCTTCGACCCGGGCTTCCCGGTCCATTGGCATGTGAAACGCTGATCTTCCTCTTGACCCAAATATCCCCGCCGGAGGCTCCCGGCCCAACCGATGGCAGCTCCGCGGGGAAGATTTGCCGCAGTTGGAAGCCAGACATGATAAGGACGAACCGATGATCCCCAACTCCTTCCCCAGCAAAGACGAAATCGCCCGGCTCACCGCCCGGATGCTTCTGGAAATCGGCGCGGTGCATTTCAATGCCGACGAGCCCTTCACGCTCGCCTCGGGCCTGCCCTCGCCCACCTATATCGACTGCCGCAAGCTGATCTCCTACCCGCGAATCCGTTCGACGCTGATGGATTTCCTCGCCGTCACGGTGATGCGCGAGGCGGGCTTCGAGGCATTCGACAATATCGCGGGCGGAGAGACGGCGGGCATCCCCTTTGCCGCGATGGTCGCCGAGCGCCTCGCGCTGCCGATGACCTATGTGCGCAAGAAGCCGAAAGGCTACGGGCGCAACGCGCGCATCGAGGGCGCGATGAGCGAGGGCCAGCGCGTGCTGCTGGTCGAGGATCTGACCACCGATGGCGGCTCGAAACTGAGCTTCGTCGACGCGATCCGCGACACCGGCGCGACCTGCGGGCACACGGCGGTGATCTTCTATTACGGCATCTTCCCCGAGACCGTGCCGAACCTGCGCGACCATGGCGTCGAACTGCACCACCTGTGCACCTGGTGGGACGTTCTGGCCGAGGCGCGCGAGCAGGGCAGCTTCTCGAAGGAGACGCTCGACGAGGTCGAGGCCTTCCTGAACGCGCCCCGGCCCTGGCAGGAGGCGCGCAAGGGCTGAGCCGCGGGCTCACGGAAATTTCTGTGGATGAAGCTGTGGATGGGTTGGGGAGCATTTTCGCTCCCCGCTCGCGCCGCTCGAGCCCATGGTCAAGATATGGTAGGCTCGCCCCGTCGAGCCCACCAGATTCCCTGAAACACGGCATGAAACAGTCCGGTTTTCCCCGGACTTATCCAGATTCCGTTCACCCCCGCCTTCCGCTAGAAGAGCCAGGGGCGGACAGTTGAAAGAGGCAGGATATGAACGATCAGGCACAACGTCCCGACGAGGGTCAGCCGGGCAACCTTCCCGCCGAAGGGACCGCGCTGCCGCACAATATCGAGGCCGAGCAGCAGCTTCTGGGCGCGATCCTCACCAATAACGACATCTATGACCGGATCGCCGCGGTCATCAAACCGGAGCATTTCTACGAGCCGGTCCACCAGCGGATCTACGAGGTCGCCTCGGCCAAGATCCAGAAGAACGCGCTGGCCTCGCCGGTCACGCTCAAGGCCTATCTCGAGGACGATGCGGGGCTCAAGGAACTGGGCGGCCCCGCCTATCTCGCACGGCTCGCGGGTGCTGCGATCTCGGCCTATGCGGCGCGCGACTACGCGCTGATGATCTATGAGATGGCGGTGCGGCGCGGGCTCATCGAGCTCGGGCAGGACATCTCCACGCGCGCGTCGAAACCCACGATCGACGACGACCCCAAGGAACAGATCGCCTCGGCCGAACAGCGGCTCTACAACCTCGCCGAGGAAGGCCAGGCGCAGAAAGGCTGGACCTCGTTCCTCTCGGCCGTCACCGATGCGGTGCAATCGGCCAACGCCGCCTATCAGCGCGATGGCGGTCTCGCGGGGGTCTCGACCGGCCTGACCGATCTCGACAAGAAGCTGGGCGGCTTCCACCCTTCCGACCTTCTGATCCTCGCCGGCCGTCCCTCGATGGGGAAGACCTCGCTCGCGACCAACATCGCCTTCAACATCACCAAGGCCTACAAGCGCGGCATCCGCCATGACGGCGTCGAGGGCGCGGTCGAGGGCGGTGTGGTCGGCTTCTTCTCGCTCGAGATGAGCGCCGAGCAGCTGGCCGCGCGTATCCTCTCGGAAGCCTCGGAGGTGCCCTCGGAACGCATCCGCCGCGGCGACATGACCGAGAGCGAATTCCGCCGCTTCGTCGAGGCCGCGAAGGCGCTGGAAGCCTGCCCGCTCTATATCGACGACACGCCCGCCCTGCCGATCGGCCAGGTCGCGGCGCGCTGCCGGCGCCTCAAACGCACCCACGGGCTCGACGTGGTGATGGTCGACTACCTGCAGCTCCTGCGCGGCTCGGGGCGCGGCGACAACCGGGTGCAGGAGATCGGCGAGATCTCGATGGGCCTCAAGGCGATCGCGAAAGAGCTCAACATCCCCGTCATCGCGCTCTCCCAGCTGAGCCGGACGGTGGAAAGCCGCGAGGACAAGCGCCCGCAGCTCTCGGATCTGCGCGAATCCGGCTCGATCGAGCAGGATGCCGACGTGGTCATGTTCGTCTATCGCGACGAATACTACCATGAACGCCTCAAGCCGCCGGAAGACGATCCGAAATTCGCCGAATGGATGCAGAAGGCCGAGCGCGTGCATGGCAAGGCCGAGGTCATCCTCGGCAAGCAGCGCCACGGCCCGATCGGCACGGTCGAGCTCGCCTTCGAAAGCCAGTTCACCCGCTTCTCCGATCTCGCGAAACCCTGGCAGGGCGACGGGTCCGAAGGGTTCTGAACCCGCAAAGGGCGGGGGCGCCGCCCCCGTCGCCTCCTCGGCGACTCCCCCGGGATATTTACGCAGGCCCGAAGACCGGATTCGGGCCTGAAAAATATCCCGGGGGTGAATTTCCGTCAGGAAAGAGGGGGCAGCGCCCCCTTTCCCCGCTCTCAGCGTTCTGTGAGCTTCAGCTCGATCCGGCGGTTCTGGGCGCGGGCTTCGGGTGTGTCGCCGGTGGCCACGGGATCGTATTGCCCGAAGCCCGCGGCGGCTAGGCGCTGCGGCGGGAAGCCCAGATCGTCGACCATGTAGCGCACCACCGAGAGCGCGCGGGCCTGGCTGAGCTCCCAATTGTCCTTGAACTGCCCCTGCCCCGAAAGCGGCGTGTCGTCGGTATGGCCGTCCACGCGGATGATCCACGGGATCTCCTTCGGGATCTCGCCGCGCAGCTGGTCGAGCAGGTCGGTCACCTGCTTGATCTGCGCCTTGCCGGCATCGGAGAGCGTGGCGGAGGCCGGCGGGAAGAGCACCTCGGAGGAGAAGACGAAACGGTCGCCCTCGACCTTCACGCCCTCTTTGCCCTTGAGCACCTGCGACAGCTTGCCGAAGAATTCCGAGCGGTAATTCTGCAGATCCTTCGCCTTGGCCTCGGCCTCCTTGCGCATCTGCTCCTCTAGATCGGCGCGCTTCTTCTCCTCGGCGGCGGCACGCGCCAGCGCGGCGTTGAGCTGCTGGCCCAGATTGTCGATCTGGACCTTGGCATCGGCATCCTTCTGCTGCGCCTCGTCGAGCACGTTCTGGAGCTGGGCAAGCTGCGTGCGCAGCGCCGCGACCTGCTGATTGAGCAGGGCCACCTTCTTCGCGCCCTGATCCGAGATCGCTTTCTGCTGCTCGAGCGCCTTCTGCGCGGTCGCCTTCAGCGCGGCCTGTTTCTCCGCCTCGCTCAGCTGGCTGTCGAGCTGCGCCTGGAGGTCCTTCTTGGCGGCCTGCGCGGCGGCGAGCAGGGTGAGCGTCTCCTCGGCCTGCTTGCGCGCCTCCTCGAGCTGAAGCGTCATCGCCGCCACCTCGTCGCCGGACTTGGTCAGCTTGTCGCGCAGATCGGCGATGGTCTGCTTGCTCAGGCGGATCTCGTCGGCCCTGGCCGTCGCATCCTGCCGCGCCGCGTCCCGCTCGCCGATCAGCTGGGCCACGCGGGCCTCGAATTCGGTGATCTTCTGGGTCGCGCTGTCGAGCGCGGCCTTGCGGTCCTGCAATTGCGAGGTCAGCGTCGCGATCAGGGTCTGCTGTTCGTCCGCCTTGTCCTTCGCATCCTCGAGCTGGCCGGTCAGCGTCTGGCTGCGGGTCTGCTCGAGCGAGAGCGCCTTGGCGAGGTTGGCGACCTGCTCGTTGAGCGAGGACAGCTCGGTTTCCTTGGTGCTCAGCGTGTCGCGCAGCACCGATTGCACGATCATGAAGATCGACAGCACGAACATCAGCACCAGCAGGAGCGCCGTCATCGCATCGACGAAACCGGGCCAGATATTCGTCGAGAAGCGATTGTTGCTGCGACGGGCGAGCGCCATGGATCAGTCCTCGATGCGCGGCTTGTAGCCGAGAATGGCACGGGTGAGCGCCGCGAAATCATGGCGCAGGTCGGCCATGCTCTCCTGTCGGCCGGCCGAGACCTCCTCGAGCATCCGCATCATCTGCTGGTCGATCGAGCGCAGCCGCATCCGGGTCTCCATCAGCGCCTCGGCCTCGGGCGCGCCCTCGGCGGTGCGCGCGGCGAGCATGTCGAGTGAGCCGATCAGCCGCTCCTGCCCGTCCGCCATCTGCTGGAGCGCGTGATATTGCTGCGCACGCGCGTCGAGCTCGGAGCCCAGACGCTCGGACAGGTCGTGGATCGCATTCGACAGATGGGCGATACGCGCCTCGGTCTGCACCCTGCCCGCATCGGAGCGCACGAACAGGGTCTGGATCTGCTCCATCTGCTCGGACATGTGATCGAGGATCCCCGCGATCATCGAATTCTCGCCCTCGTCCCCTTCGAGCGCGGTGAAGCTCAGCCGGGTGATCGAGGAGATCCATTCCTCGAGCTCGCGGTAGAAACGGTTCTGCCCGTGGGTCACGAAGAGTTCGAGAAGCCCGACGACGAGCGACCCCGCAAGGCCCAGCAGCGAGGAGGAGAACGCCGTGCCCATGCCGCCCAGCTGCGCCTCGAGCCCGGTCATCAGGTTGTCGAAGACGCCCATCGCGCTCTCGCCCGGCTTGGGTGCGAGCGCGCGGATCGTCTCGACCACGGCGGGCACGGTCGTGGCGAGGCCGTAGAAGGTGCCGAGCAGACCGAGGAAGATCAGAAGGCTCGCGATGTAGCGCGTGATGTCGCGCGCCTCGTCGATCCGGGTCGCGACGGATTCGAGGATCGAGCGGCCCGAGGAAGACGACACCGCGCGGCGTGCCTCGCGCGAGCCCAGCAGGGCGGCAAGCGGGGCGAGCATCGAGGGGGCGGTGTAATGCGGGCGCCCCGGGCGGTCGGCCGCGAAGCTCTCGATCCAGTTCACCGCCTTGACCAGCTGCACCACCTGCCAGAAGCAGGCGAGGATACCGATCACGAAGACCGCCGCGATGACCCCGTTGAGCCAGGGATTTGCGAGGAAGATCGGGAAGATGCGGGAATATGCGAAATAGCCGCCCGCGCCCACCAGTCCGAGGACCAGCAGCATCAGGAGAACCTGACGCACGGGTTGCGAAAATTGCGGCTCCAGCCGGTCCGGCTCGTGCATGGATTGTCTCTCTTGCCTGTTTCGACGGGAGCCTAGCCGCGCACTCCCGTTTCGCCAAGGGTTAACGCATCAATTCGCGCACCCGTGCCGCCAGTGCATCAAGGCTCGGATCGGGAATCCCCAATTCGTGCAGATGTGCTGCCGTATTGAACAGATATTCGTGGTTCGGACCGCGCCCGCCATGGGCCTGGGCGATGATCGCGGCCTGCTCCTCATGGGTGAGCCCGCCGCAATACTGGTCGTGATGGCGGTCGATCACATAGGTCACCGCGTGCACGCGCCGCCCATCCGCCAGATCGAGCGCCACCTCGCGTTCGAGATAGGCCGCGGTCACGAGTTCGCGCTTGCGCAGATAATCCATCACCTCGGCTTCCTGCCCGGCGCGCACCGAGAAGGCGAGCCCCGCGCAGGTCCCCTCCCCCTCGTCGAGCGCCAGAACCAGACCCGGCGCCTCGGGCCTGCCGCGATGGACGAGCGAACGCATGCAGAAAGACCGCTCCCATCCCGGCGCGCGGGCGAGAAGACGCTCGGCCGGGTCGAAGCCCGGGTCCCAGATCAGCGAGCCGTAGCCGAAGATCCAGATCGTGTCTTGCATGGACTGGTTCTGCATCGCGCCACGCCTTACATGGGTGACGACGTTTTTGCAAAGGGGCCGCAGGCGATGCGCAAACTGATCTGGCTGGTGGTGATCCTGACGCTTGCCTATGGCGGGTACTGGTTCATGGGCGCGCGCAAGATCGAGGCGGGCGCGCAGGCGATGGTCTCGCAGGCGCGCTCGGAAGGCTGGGGCGATGCGAAATCGGTCTCGCTGGCGGGATTCCCGTCGCGCTTCGATCTGACCTTCGACGAACCGCAACTCACCGGGGGCGACGGGCTGTGGCACTGGCAGGCGCCTTTCGCGCAGCTCTTCGCACTCGGTTACCGCCCGAACGAGGTGATCGCCTATCTGCCCTCGGGGCAGGAACTCGACATCGGCGATCGCAGCTACCGGCTCGACCTCGCCGATATGCGCGCCTCGGCACGCGTGAGCTATTCCCCTGCCCTGCCTCTCGAAGACGCGGTCGCGGTGCTCAGCAAACCCGTCCTGATCCCGAAAACCGGCAGCACCCCCGAGGTCTCCGCCGACCAGATCCGCCTCGCGATCTCGCGCGAGGACAAGGCGCAGGGCGCGCTCGGCTCCTCGGCCAGCGCGAGCGATCTGGTGATGCCGGGCGCGGCCTACCGGCTCGGCGCGGAGGCGGTGAACCTGACCCTGCCACCCGAGATCGCGCAGGATCTGGAAACCAAGGCGGGGCTGCCCACCACGCTTGCGCGGCTCCATTTCGACGCGGTCACCGGGCTGCAGGCGCCGATCACCCGCGCCGCGCTCCAACGGGGCCTGCCCGGGGTGATGACCTTCTCGCTCTCCGACCTTTCGCTCAGCTGGGGCGGCAACGACCTCTCGGCCAAGGGTGACCTGCGCATCGACGCGAGCGGCTATCCCGAGGGCACGATCGAGATCCGCTCGGCCAGCTGGCGCAAATGGGTCGAGGTGGCGCAGAAGCTCGGGCTGATCGGCCAGGACGAGGTGAAGGTGGTGACCAGCGTGGGCACGATGCTGGCCGCGCAGGACCCGGGCAATGCGGTGACCGTGCCGCTGATTTTCCAGAACGGGATGATGCGGCTCGGGCCGATCCCGCTGGGCGCGGCGCCGCAGCTCCCGGTTCAGCGGCAGTAAGGACCCGAGCGGTAACGCGCCACATCGACATGGATGTGGTCCTGATGGAAGCGGTCGGATTTCGGCCCGAGCACGGTGCCGAAGGGGCCGCAGGCCGAGCGGTGCATCTTGCGCATCACCCGCCGCCCGTCGCCGCGCCAGTTCTCGAGCACGCTCAGCCGTGTCCCGTCGCGCAGGATCACCCCGGAGACGTCGATCGCATTGCCCTTCGCGTGCTCGGAAAGCTTCGCGCCGCGCTGCGAATTGCGCGACCGGCAGGAATAGGAGGCGGCGATGCGGATCGCCTCGATGCCGCCGCCGCGCCGCCCGACCGCCGGGCGGATCCCGCGATCGACCCACCGCTTGAAGGACCGCGCCGCGGAACAGTTCACCCGCGCGGGCGTCGTCAGCCGGATGCCCGAGACGGCCGTGATCTGGACGGGGTTCTCGATCCCGCAGGCGCCCGGACCGTCGATCGGCGCGATGACCTGCCCTTCGAGGCCGGGAATGCCGCACAGGCTGCCGGAAGAGGAATAGCGCGCCGCGCGCGGCTCACGCTCTTCGCCGCCACGGCCGCACGAGCCCAGGGCCACCAGCGCCGCGAAGGCGATGAGCGCGCCCGCCCTCATCCCTCGCCCTTCTTCGGCACGCGCCCGAAATCGGGTGCATCGGTATCCTGCCCCGCCTCGATGATACCGCGCCGGATCTCGCGGGTGCGCGAGAAGTAATCGTGCAGCATCTGCCCGTCGCCCATCCGGATCGCCCGCTGGAGCATGAAGAGCTCCTCGGTGAAGCGCCCGAGAATGTCGAGCGTGGCTTCCTTGTTCGTCAGGAACACGTCGCGCCACATGGTCGGGTCCGAAGCCGCGATCCGGGTGAAGTCGCGAAAGCCCGAGGCCGAATACTTGATGACCTCCTGCTGGCTCACCCGGCGCAGGTGATCGGCCACGCCCACCATCGTATAGGCGATCAGATGCGGCGTATGCGACACGACCGAGAGCACGAGATCGTGGTGATCGGGCTCCATCTCGTCGACATTCGCCCCCATCGCGGTGACGAGCGACTTGAGCCGATCGAGCGCGGCCGGATCCGTCCCCTCGAGCGGCGTGAAGAGCCACCAGCGGTTCACGAAAAGCGAGGCGAAGCCCGAGCGCGGGCCCGATTGCTCGGTCCCGGCCAGCGGGTGGCCCGGAATGAAATGGACATGGGCGGGCATATGCGGCCCGACCGCGTCGATCACCGCACGCTTGACCGAACCGACATCGGTGACCGTCGCGCCCTCGGCCAGATGCGGAGCGATCTCCTCGGCGATCTGCCCCATCACGCCCACGGGCACGCAGAGCACCACCAGATCGGCGCCGTCCACCGCCTCGGCGGCCGTGTCGAAGACCTTGTCCACCAGCCCGATCTCGAGCGCGGTCGCGCGCGTCTCGGCCGAGCGGGCATGGCCGGTGATCTCTCCCGCGAGCCCGTGCTCGCGCATCGCGCGGGCCATCGAGGAGGCGATCAGCCCGAGCCCGATCAGCGCGACCTTCTGGTAGATCACGCTCATTCCTGCGGTCCCGCGCCGCCCGCCTTGAACACGCCGATGAGATGCGCGACCCGGCGGCAGGAGGGCTCGTCGCCCACCGTGATGCGCAGGCAGTTGGGCAGGTTGTAGCCCGCGACCCGGCGCACGATGATGCCTTCGGTCTTGAGATAGGCGTCACAGGCCGTGGCCTCCTCCTCGGAGGCGAAGCGTGCGAGGATGAAGTTCGCCGTCGAAGTATCTGACGGAACGCCCTTTTCAGCCAGCGCCTCGGCCAACCACGCGCGCAGGCGGGTGTTGTCGTCGCGGCACTTGTTGACCCAGTCCTGATCGCGCACCGCGGCCTCGGAGGTCTCGAGCTGCGCGGTGGAGAGGTTGAACGGGCCACGGATGCGGTTGAGGATGTCGATCACCTCGCGCGGGCCGTAGCCCCAGCCCACGCGCAACCCGCCCAGCCCGTAGATCTTCGAGAAGGTCCGGGTCATGAACACGTTGGGCAGGCGCGTGGCAAGTTCCGCCCCGCCATCATAGCCCTCGACATATTCCGCATAGGCCCCGTCGACCACCAGCAGCACGCCCTTGGGCAGACCGGCGGCGAGATGTTCGAGCTCGGCCAGACCGATCATCGTGCCGGTCGGGTTGTTCGGGTTGGCAAGGAAGACGAGCTTGGTCTTCTTGGTGCAGGCCGCGAGGATCGCGTCGACATCGGTGGTGCGCTCGCGCTCGGCCACCTGCACCGGGGTGCCGCCCGCCGCCTGCGTCGCGATCCGGTACATCAGGAAGCCGTGCTCGGTGAACACGACCTCGTCGCGATGGCCCACGAAGGACTGGCACAGCAGGTGGATGATCTCGTCCGAACCCGCGCCGCAGATGATCCGGTCGGGATCGAGCCCGTGCACCTCGCCGATCGCCGTGCGCAGCCGCGCGTGGTCGGTCGAGGGGTAGCGATGCATCGTATGCGCGCATTTGACGAAGGCATCCTTGGCCTTGTCGGAGGGGCCGAACGGGTTCTCGTTCGAGCTGAGCTTGATCGCGTCGGTGCGCCCCGCCACATGCGAGGCCCCGCCCTCGTAAAGGGCGATGTCCATGATGCCGGGCTGGGGACGGATATGCGTGGTCATTGAGCTCTCCTGAATCTTGACCGACTTCTATCCGCCAAGCCCGCGCAGGGCTAGTGAGAAGATCACCCGTCCGCGACGACGCGGCAGGGATGCAACGCCGCCCGCCTGTTGGTCCGAGAATCGAAAAAGGCCGCACCCGGAGGTGCGGCCTTTCCCGAAGATCGGCGAAGAACGGGATCAGTTCTTCGCGTAGAATTCGACGACCAGGTTCGGTTCCATGACGACCGCGTAGGGCACGTCCGACAGAGCCGGGGTGCGCACGAATTTCGCGGTCAGCTTGTTGTGGTCGACTTCGAGGTAATCAGGAACGTCGCGCTCGGCCGACTGGACGGCTTCGAGAACCAGAGCCATCTGCTTCGACTTCTCGCGAACCTCGACCACATCGCCTTCTTTCAGGCGGTAGGAGGGGATGTTCACTTTCTTGCCGTTCACCAGCACGTGGCCGTGGTTGACGAACTGACGCGCGGCGAAGACGGTCGGCACGAACTTGGCGCGGTAGACCAGCGCGTCGAGGCGGCGCTCGAGCAGGCCGACCAGGTTTTCACCGGTGTCGCCCTTCACACGCTCGGCTTCGGCGTAGATGCGGCGGAATTGCTTCTCGGTCAGGTCGCCGTAGTAGCCCTTGAGCTTCTGCTTGGCGCGCAGCTGGATACCGAAATCCGACAGCTTGCCCTTGCGGCGCTGACCGTGCTGACCGGGGCCGTATTCGCGGCGGTTCACCGGCGACTTGGCGCGGCCCCAGATGTTTTCGCCCATGCGGCGGTCGATTTTGTACTTGGCAGACGTGCGTTTGGTCACGGCTGATCTCCTTCTTAGCGTGTCGAAGGGCGTTGTCCTCCTCCCTCAACCCCATCCGAGAGGTTTCGGGCGACAGGTTTCCCCTCGCGGGGTCCACCAACACCAATGAATAACCCCGGCAACTCTCGTCACCGGGATGGCGGGCTTATACAGGCTGCGATCGGGGTGTCAACCGCTCTGGCCCCCGTTTGCCCCGGCGGGCGGAAGATGCATCGGCAGCTGGCCGCGCGCGACGCGGGTGAGCGCCTTGAGCGCAAGCGCCCGGTTCGCGGGATCGTGCAGCAGGGAGGCGCGTAGATGGGCCGCCTCCTCGTCATGGCCCAGCTCGCAGGCCACGCGGTAGCGGGCGGCGAGCGCCTCGGGATCGGCGCCGAGACGATGCGCCGCCCCCGCCGCTTCCTCCCAGTGGCCCAGACGCAGCGCGAGCCGCATCAGGTTGCGCGCCGCATCGCCATCCTGCGGGTCGAGCGCGAGCGCCTTGGCGAAAGCCGCGCGCGCCTCCTCGAGCTGATCGGCGGCGAGCCGCACGCGTCCAAGCTCGAACCAGGCGATCGCGTAGCGCGGATCGCTCTTGACCGCCCGGGTGAGCCAATGGCCCATCTGCTCGGGCCGGCCCGCAGCTTCGAGAACCTTCGCCAGATTGTAGAAGATCGGCGCCGAGGCGTCCTTGCGCTTCGCCTCGCGGCGCAGCAGCGCCTCCGCCCCCGCCCAGTCCTGCGCGGCAATCAGATGCCCGAGTTTCGCCAATCCGCTCATGCGCGCACCATCCGCGAAAATCGTTGCGGATGCACGCGGATTGTCACATCGCTGTTGCGCGATCCTGCGAAGGGGTGCGCGCAAACTGACGGAGGATGCTCTTGAACGCTCTTTTCGATACCGGCCTGCCCTTCTGGCGCGGCAACCTGCATACCCATTCGAACCTCTCGGACGGCTGCCTCGACCCCGCCGAGGTCTGCCGCCGCTACAAGGCGGAAGGCTATGACTTCCTCGCGCTGACCGATCACTTCATCGGCCTCTTCAACTACCCGATCGCAGACACCCTGCCCTTCCGTGATGACGATTTCACGACGCTTCTGGGCGCGGAGCTGCATTCCGGTCCGATGGAGAACGGAGAGCTTTGGCATATCCTCGCCGTCGGCCTGCCGGCCGATTTCGAGCCCGCCAACGCTCCGCATTTCAACCCGGTCGAGGGGCAGGAAACCGGCCCCGAGATCGCGAAACGCGCCGTCGATGCCGGGGCGTTCGTCGCGATCGCCCACCCGCAATGGTCGGGCATGACGATGAACGATGCGCGCTCGATCGAATCGGCGCATGCGGTCGAGACCTACAACCACGGCTGCGCGACGGGCTGCGACCGCGCGGACGGGTTCCACACGCTCGACCTGCTCCTGAGCGAAGGCAAGCGGCTGAACCTGGTCGCGACCGACGACGCACATTTCACCGAGCCCGACCATTTCGGCGGCTGGGTGATGGTGGGCGCGGCCGAGAACACCCCCGAGGCGCTGCTCGAGGCGCTCAAGGCGGGCCACTACTATTCGAGCCAGGGCCCGCAGCTGCGCCAGATCAGCTGGGACGACAAGAAGATCACGGTCGAATCCTCCTCGGCCGCCACGGTGATCGTTCAGGGGCACGGATGCGCGGCGGTGGCGAAACACGGCAATTCGCTCACCCGTACCGAGATCGCGCTCTCGCGCTTTGCCAAATCGCCCTGGATCCGCGTCTCGGTGATCGACGCAGCCGGGCGCCGCGCCTGGTCGAACCCGATCTGGCGCGAGGCCTGATCGGGCTGCGCCCCACCTTCAACAATCGATCGCGCCCGCGTCACACGGGCGCGATCAAAATTGATCCCCCGCCCCCTGTTCAGCCCGGTCCGGCGCACCATGATTGCGCTAACGGGATGCGTGCTCCGGGCGGCGCATCCTGCCCTCCCCGACCTGCGGTATTGCGCGCAGGACGGGCGATCGGCGGCAGGTCACGATCCTGAGGCCGAATGGAGGAGACGCCCGGTCCAGGAGGATCCAGATGACACATTCCAAACGCCCCTCGGCCGCGATGAAAGCGGCCGGCTTCGCGGGCACCAGTCTTCTCGCGCTCGGCCTCGTCGCGGGCGCGGCGCAGGCGGCCACCATCAAGGCCTCGGATTTCGGCGCCGATTTCGCCGCGATGGCGAAGCTCAAGGACATCACCGCGAAGGGCAAGGGCAAGGTCGGCGTTCTGCTGCCCGACACGGCAAGTTCGGCGCGCTACACCTCGTTCGACGCCCCCTATCTGAAGAAGGCCTTCGCCGCGGCGGGGCTCGCGGCGAGCGACCTGATCATCACCAATGCGCAGGGCTCGGAGGCCGATCAGCTCACCCAGGCCCAGACCGATATCAGCCAGGGCGCGACCGTGCTCCTGCTCGACCCGATTTCCTCGGGCGGCGGCGCCGCGGTCGAAAAATATGCGAAGGATCATGGCGTCGCCGTGATCGACTATGACCGCCTGACCGTGGGCGGCCAGCGCGACTACTATATCAGCTTCGACAACGTCTCGGTCGGCAAGCTGATCGGCAAGGGCATGGAGCAGTGCCTCGCCGACTGGAACATCAAGAGTCCCGACATCCTCGTGATGGCCGGCTCGCCCGACGACAACAACGCCACGCTCTTCAAGCAGGGCTACATGGACGTGCTGCAGCCGCAGTTCAAAGGCGGCAAGTACAAGAATGCGGGCGAGCCCGCGGGCACCTGGGACCCGTCGGTGGCGCGCACCACCTTCGAGCAGCAATTCACCGCCCATCCCGACATCAACGCGGTCGTGACCCCCAATGACGACAACGCGAACGCGGTGATCTCCTATCTCAAGACGCTGCATGTCCCGGCCAAGAGCTTCCCGACCACCGGTCAGGACGCCACGCTGACCGGTCTGCAAAACGTGCTGAGCGGCTATCAGTGCGGCACCGTCTACAAGCCGATCTATCTCGAAGCGCAGGCGGCGGCCGCGCTTGCGGTCTATCTGCGTGCGGGCGAGACCCCGCCGGCGGGCCTCGTGAACGGCAAGACGATGGACAGCTCGCAAAACAAGGAAGTCCCCTCGGTTCTCGAGGTGCCGATCTGGGTCACGCCGAAGAACATGGCGAAGACGGTGGTGAAGGATCACTTCGTCGATCAGGCCAAGCTGTGCACCGGCGCGACCGGCAAGGCGTGCAAGGCCGCCGGCATCGGGCAGTCGTAAGCGATGCGCGATATGGGTAATGGCACCGGGTCCCGCGATGCGATCCTCCGCATCCGGGGCCTGGAGAAGCGTTTCGGCGCGGTGCAGGCGCTGAGCGGGGTGGATTTCGAGGTCCGCCCCGGCGAGGTGACCGCGCTGGTGGGAGACAATGGCGCGGGCAAATCCGTGCTGACCAAGACGATCGCGGGCATCCACGAAGCCGATGGCGGCGAGATCTTCTGGGAGGACGCGCCAGTCCGCATCCGCAGCCCGCGCGAGAGCGCCGAACTGGGGATCGAAGTCGTCTATCAGGACCTCGCGCTGTGCGACAATCTCGACGTGGTGCAGAACATGTTCCTCGGCCGCGAGATCCTGACGAACGGCACGCTCGACGAGGACGCGATGGAACGTGCCGCGGCCGAGACGCTGGCCGGGCTCAGGGTCACCACCCTGCGCTCGATCCGCGCGCCGGTCTCGGCGCTCTCCGGCGGTCAGCGCCAGTCGATCGCGGTCGCCAAGGCGGTGATGTGGAATTCAAAGCTGGTGATCCTCGACGAACCCACCGCGGCTCTGGGCGTCGCCCAGACCGGGCAGGTGCTGCAACTGGTGCGGCGGCTGGCCGATCAGGGGCTCGCGGTCGTGATGATCTCGCACAACCTCAACGACGTCTTCGCGGTCGCCGACAACATCGCCATTCTGCGTCTGGGCAAGATGGTCGGGCAGGCCCCGGTCGAGGAATTCGACACGCAGCGCGTGGTCGAACTGATGACCACCGGCAAGTCCGACCATGTCGTCGAACCGGGCAAGGGTCGGGCCGCGCCGTCGATCGCGGCCGAGAACGCCCGGGAGGTCGCGGCCGAGCGCGCGGCCTCGGGCGAGGAAGGCCCCTCCGCCGTCGTGGGCGCGGGCGAGAGCGAAAGCTTCTCCAGCTACATCGCGCGCAGCTGGTCGCGCATCAAGGCGGGCGAGAGCGGCGTGCTGCCGGTCGTGCTCGGCTTCGTGCTGATCTCGGCGATCTTCCAGATCGAGAACGCGAAATTCCTCTCGCCCGGCAACCTCGTGAACCTGCTCGTGCAGGGCTCGGTCTTCATGATGATCGGGATGGGCCAGGTCTTCGTGCTGCTTCTGGGCGAGATCGACCTCTCGCTCGGCTTCGTGGCCGGGATCGGGGCGACGGTGGCGACGCTTCTCGTCGCGCCGGGGATCGGCTGGCCCTGGTGGGCGGCGCTGATCGTCGCGCTCGGGGTGAGCGCGCTTCTCGGGCTCGTGCAGGGCTCGCTCATCACCCGGCTCAAACTGCCGTCCTTCGTGGTGACGCTGGCGGGCCTTCTGGGCTTCAACGGGTTGATGATCCAGCTTCTGGGCGCGGGCGGCACGGTGCCGATCGCGGACGAGACGCTCAACAACTTCGCCAATGGCACGCTGAGCCCCACCGCGGGCTGGGTTCTGACCGGGCTCGTCGTGGCGGTCTATGCGGCGCTGATCTACCGCAAGGACGCGGTGCGGCGGAAGCACGGACTCGTCGCGCCGCCGCTCGGGCTGACGCTGATGAAGATCGGGGCGGCGGTGCTGGCGGGCGTGGTGCTCGTGGTGATCTCGAACATGAACCGTGGCATCGCGCGCTTCCCGCTCTCGGGCATGCCCTGGGGGATTCCGATCGTCTTCGCGGTGCTGCTGGCCTGGTCCTTCCTGCTCGGCAAGCTGCGCTTCGGGCGCTATGTGCTCGCGATCGGGGGCAATGCCGAGGCGGCCCGGCGCGCAGGCATCAACCTGCGCCTGATCCGCACCGCAGCCTTCACGCTGGCCGCGACGACGGCGGGGCTGGGTGGCGTGCTCTACGCCTCGCGGCTGCGCTCGATCTCGACCAGCTTCGACGGCGGCACGATCGTGCTCTATGTCGTGGCGACGGCGGTGATCGGCGGCACGTCGCTCTTCGGCGGGCGCGGTCATCCGCTCCATGCGGTGCTGGGCGGCGTGGTGATCGCGGCGATCGTCAACGGCATGGCGCTTCTGGGGCTGCCGGCGGCGGTGCAGCTGATGGCGACCGCGCTGGTCCTGCTGGCCTCGATCACGGTCGATGTCGTCGTGCGCCGGCGCGGTGAAACCACGCGCTGAGACCGAACCACCGACCCTCAAAGGCGCGCGCGGACACCCATCCGCGCGCGCCTTATTCATTCCCGCCCCCTTCCCCTCACCCTGCCCCGGCACCTCCCGCACGGCAATTTGCGAGACCTGCGAAAATCGCTCGAAAAACCGCTTGTTTCCCCCTGCCACGATCCCTATACGGGTCGGCGGAGACGTGGCCGAGTGGTCGAAGGCGCTCCCCTGCTAAGGGAGTAGGCGGGAAACCGTCTCGAGGGTTCGAATCCCTTCGTCTCCGCCATCCACCTAGCGACGAAAACAGCGTAGCATTCTGAAGCTTAGCTGTGGTGCAAATTGAACATCTCCACACGCCATCACGACACGCATATGGGAAAGCGGTGCGGCCCTCGCGGTTCTTCCATGCCTCCGAGCGAGTTCAAGCAGCGGAAATGAAGCGCGGCGCAGCTCCAACTGGGAGCGGGTCCGGGAAGTGTTATCGAAGCCCTGGATAGACTATCGTTGAGTTGGATGGTCACGTCCGTCAAGGTGGTGTAAATTCCCGTGTGGCCTGAGGTCATGATCAGGCGGCCTTCGTTGTTATGCTGAGAATGGGGTCGATCTCCTCCTTGTCGATCTGCGTGAACGCCTCGACCATCATGTAGCGGCTGGCGGTCTGCCATTCGTCGTTCTGCTCGAACAACACCGCGCCGATCAGACGCATGATTGAGGCCTCGTTCGGGAAGATCCCGACGACATCGGCGCGGCGTTTCACTTCCTTGTTGAGGCGCTCGATGGGGTTCGTGCTGTGCAGCTTGGTGCGGTGCTGACGTGGGAAGGACATGTAGGCCAACACGTCGTGTTCACTTGCGTCCATCAGGTCTGCCAACTTCGGCCACCGCGGGCGCAGTTGCTCGGACACCTTGCGCCAAGTCTCGCCGGCATGACCGCGGTCGGGCTGATCAAAGGCCTGCCGGATTGCGGCGGCGACGACGGTGTGCTGGCCGCGCGAGACATGGGCCAGTGCGTTACGCATCCAGTGAACGCGGCACCTTTGCCACGTTGCCTCGAAGACCCGGGCAATGGCGGCCTTGAGGCCGGTGTGGGCGTCGCTGATCACCAGCTTGACCCCGCCAAGGCCTCGGGCGCGCAGGGAACGCAGGAACTCGGTCCAGAAGGTCTCAGCCTCGGAGGGGCCGATACCAAGACCGATGATTTCCCTGCGCCCTTCAGTGTTGGCCGCCACGGCGATTATGGCCGCGACTGGCACGATCCGGCCGCCTTGGCGCACCTTGAGATAGGTCGCATCCAGCCAGACATAGGGCCATTCCCCGGTCAGCGGGCGGTTCAGGAATTCGCCGACCCGTTCATCGATGTCCTTGCATAGCTTGGAAACGGTGCTCTTTGAGATGCCGCCCAGACCCATGGCCTGCACCAGTTCGTCGACGCGTCGGGTGGACACGCCCCCAATCCATGCCTCCTGCATCACGGCAACGAGCGCCTGTTCCGAGGTCTTGCGGACTTCGAGAAAGCCCGGGAAGTAGCTGCCCTGCCGCAGCTTCGGAACCCGCAGGTTCAGTGTGCCCAAACGGGTATCGAGAGCGCGCTCTCGATACCCGTTTCGCCAGGTTGTGCGTTCGCCGCTGCGTTCGTGCCTGCCAGCACCGATCAGGCCATCCACATCCGCCTCCATGATCAGCTGAAGGACGGCCTCTGCAATGTTGCGCAGCAAATCACCCTGATCGTGCTTGGCCAGAAGCGCAGACAGGTCCATGTTGGTCTTGGTCATCGGGGTCTCCGTAAGGTTCGTGGTTGAAGCGTCGAAACTCCACCTCGACCATACACCTCGATGGCCACCCGGGATTACACCTTTGACGGCGCAGAAATTACACCACGTGCGCGGACACTAACAGTTGGATCGCTCAGCGGTTCTTTGCTGGATGAAAGAACCATGGCAGACTAATTGCCTTTTCCCTACGCATTAGTTTCGGTGGCTCTCGAACAACGGAGCAATGCTAGGGTTCCACTTTCTGCGGGCGCTTTCAAAAGAACCGAGGAAGTGCTTTTCAGAGGCCGCATCTAGCTGCAAGGCTATGTGGCGCGATCTCTGGAGTGGAATGCGCCTCGCGATGCGTCCTGCTCTCTTCCACCCAGGGAGACTGCGCAACCCCAGACAGTCTATGATCGCCTTCACGCTGCGTGTCTCCCCTAACAGCGCGAGATTTGAACCCGGCAAGAAACGCAACTCTCCATCATTGGAAACCTTGCTGACATTGGCTTTGGGTAACTGCAATGTCGCATCAAGTTCGGATGATGGGCCAAGAATGCGAGAAAGTGCCATCTCGCTCACCATTAGCAAACGGAAATCAATTAAATGAAGATCGACGCCAAGAGACTCAATGAAAGAGCACAGGGCGTTGTAGTCAAAGCAGTAGGTTCGTCCGTCCCTGGTGAAACGATCGAAGTCGCGCACCAGGTCAAATGGGAGCGAGCGATAGATCTCTTGATAATAAGAGGGAATTGCTTTTCGGGGGTCACGAAGGGCGACAATCACTGTAGTCGGCAATCCTTCGAGAAATGCGACCAATCTACGGAGTTGGTCTTTGATCGTTTCCTCGCTGTCTCCGACGACGAACATCTCTTCCGACACAATGACGGTTTCGCCTCGCGCGACGCGTCCCTCCAGTGAGGCGCGAAGAAGCTGCGCTTCTTCGGTGCAACCGGGGTCCGCACGGGACACACGAATGAGAACATTGCTTTCGGCATTTTGCGCTGGCGATCTCGGCTGAGAGGTCCCGAGGTAAGATGCCCCCTCGATATGGAGTCCCTGTAGCCCGATCTGTAGGGATGTTGTTGCGGTCTTCGGCGGGCCGATATGCAGGAAAATTCGCCCGCTCATCGCGTTCCGAACCCTGTCAGCTGCATCAAGCGGAAAACTTCACTCGAACTAAAATGCGATCTCGTCGGCAAGCTTAAAACCTCGTCGGCTGACAAACTCGCTAGAGGTAGCACTCGCAGACACCCCTGTCTCTAGCGGATGGTGAGGTTGAAGATCTAGCGCACGATGGGCTTATCGTCCATCATGATTTATTCTCTTCAAATGGTTGGCGAAACAGATGGAACTCTGCGGTCCGGACGTGTTCGTCGTGGGGCAGGTCACCGCCCATCTCAGGGTCTTCCGGACGCATCTCTTCCCGCTGATCACGGGCGTCGGAATTTCTGCAAAGCAGAAGGTTCTTGGTCGGGAAATTCCCCGTTCCGGCAGGGTCCCCCGCAGCACGCCCTCAGCCTCAGCGCCTTCAAGCTGTACGCGAGCGCAGATCCGTGCGCTCGAGGCGGGCTTTCGGTTCTCAATCTGATGTGAGCTATGGCGCACGGTTGCCGACCGCTGTGCCTTGATTACACCTTCCGTAGGTTATAAGCCGCTCAGGTACGCCTCCACCTCTATTGGACGTCACCAGTGCTTTCTGTCGAACAGATTGTCATGCTTGCCCGGATTACTGCGAGTCCGTAACATTTTTTGAAGTCTGAGGTACACTGGATGCAAGAAAAAAGAAGTGATCCCGTGAGAGGCAGAGGCAGCGTCTTGCTCTTCAGCGGAGTCTTTTTTCTTTTCGCTGCGATTGCAGTGATCGGGTACGTTTCAGCCAACCCTCACGCATGTTATGGAGCGGGCGATTGCGTCCATTACACTGCGATGACCGAGGCTTTTCGTGCATGGACCCCCACTACGATTCCTTTTCCCTTCAATACGCGGGTACTCGCTCCGTTTCTTGCCTCCTTATTCCCGTACGAAATTACCGACTCGTTTCTGATACTTAATTTGATCTGCGTTATTCTATTCCTTGTGTTCCTGGCGCTGATAATCTGGGAATTGGAACTGGGAAGCGTCGACTATCTTCTGATCGGACTGTGGTTTCTCCTGCACCCGTCCGGATTCCCAACATACTACGCCAATCCGAAGTTAGTGGATCCGCTTGCTTACGCGATTTTTGCGCTGGTCATCCTTTGCTATATCAAAAATTGGCGTTTCTTCTTGGTGATTTCACTCATTGCCGGCTTGCTGACCAAGCAGACCTTCTTAGTCCTCGCACTTCTTATTACCCTAGCGGATCTGATGTTTTCTTCCAAGGTTCGATTCGCAAAGGATTTTGACTGCGACGCAAAACGAAACTTTTGCTTCTTTGTTGGGATCGAGAAACGTACGGTGTATTTCTTGATTGGCCTGTATTTCGCGATCTACTTAACGCTGGATTTCTTGAAGGCGGTAGAAAAGGAAGCCTTTCCGCTTCCGTTTTATCCGGCCCCCTCTTCTCTCGGAACAATTATTCACTTCCTCAAGGAGAGCCTAAGGGAACCCTTCAGAATAATAGTTTGGTTCGGATCGATTTTCTCCGCAACGGGATTCTTTCTCGTTTACGTATATCCGGCGAAGAGGGCTCTTCAGTTCGCCTTGAAAAGCAAGGTGGCGTTTTTCTTATTTATTGGCTCTCTCGCGTTCCTCGTTTTGGGCCTGCTGGGCGGGAGTGACATGACAAGGATTATATTCAACGGGAACCTGCTCATTCTTCTTTTTGTCTCCCTTCTTGCGAAGGCGGGCACATTTTCGAAAACCTTTCATTTCGCAGCGGTTACGCTTTCAGCGGCGATGATGCTACTATATACACACTTCTTTCCGACGGCCTTTGAATACGCCTATTATGTCGGCCATGATGTTTCGGGCATCTCTATATTTCTAATGATAATGAGCCTTTTTAGCCTGATGCTTGTCTTCGCGCGTCATCACCTCTTGGACGAGGCCCAATAGAGATGGATCGGTTTTTTCCCATCACGCATTTGGAAATTCTCCCCTTCTGAGCCCGACGTCCAATAACGGCGCACAGTGCATACGCGAAGGTTTCTTCGAGAAAAGCGATCGCGCGCCGCCCCATCATCGGCACGAACCGACCTCGGGGCGTGTGAATCCCACAGGCGGAGGGGAAGCGCGACGCAAGTTACCCCGCCAACGAGCGCATCTTGGGCATGGCTCGCCCATGTCGCAATCGCGAGACACGTGCCCGCGCCGAAAAAGGCCTCACCAAAGCCTTCCGTTCCGTCCACGCTTTTCCCATTTGCGCCTCCGCTTTCATGCGGCGAGAAGCAACACGCATCCTCTCCACGTGCGAGGCGTGGGGACCACTCCGAAGGTGTTGCCTTGGGTCGCCGCTTTCGCATCAGGGTCGGTTCAAGCCTCGCGCGCCGCTCGCGAAGAAGACACGCCTTTGGTCTGAGGCGATGCAATTTAGACAAGGTCCATTGGCAGAGCGCGTCGGGGCCAGGGCGGGCACCTTCCCGATAGGGTCTCGAGACCGCCGTCGCGAGGAATCGGCCAACTCCAGCGTTCGGTGCCCCAAATCGGTCGGCAGAGCAGAACCTGGCGCACGCGCCCAAGATCAACCGGTGCGCGCTGTGCTCACTCGTGGAAGGGCTCGACCGCGCGCTGCGCGCCGAGGAGGAACGCATCGGCCACGAGCTGCAGGGGCGCGAGGTCGACATCGGAGCGTCCCGCCCCGATCAGTTCGGCGAAACGCGCATAGAGCCTGCGATATTCGCGATCCTCGGCGGCGATCCTCTCCTGCCCGTCGACATAGAGACGCGCCCCGCCTTCGCGCAGCAAGACCTCGGGGCCCTCGGTCTCGACCCGGATATCCCAGGTCTGCGGCCCGGTCTGGCGCCAGTCGAACTCCGCCGCGATCGGCGCGCCCGAGGCGGTCTCCATCGCGAGTTGCGCCGCGATCGGGGCCTGCTTGTTCGAGGGGATCTCGAGCTCGGCGCGTTCGAGCCGCACCGGATCGCGCAGGATCCGCGTCAGCACCGACAGCGCATTGATGCCCGGATCGAAGACGCCGAGCCCACCCGGCTCCCAGATCCATTCCTGGCCGGGATGCCAGTGGCGCACATCTTCCTTCCAGGTGATCTCGACGCGCCGGATCGCGACATCGGAAAGCAGCGCGCGCGCCAATTCGACGGCGGCGGCCTCGCGCGAATGCCATGTCGCGAAGAGCGTCACGCCCTTCTCCTCGGCGAGCCGGGCCAGCGCCTGCACCTCGGACACGCCGGTTCCGGGCGGCTTTTCGAGCATCACGTGACGGCCCGCGCGGATCGCGGCGACGGCCTGGGCGAAGCGGCCCTGCGGCGGGGTGCAGAGCGAGATCGCGCCCAGCCCCGCCTCGCCTGCCAGCATCGCGTCGATATCGTGATAGGAGGGCAGATCGTCGAGCGTCGCGTTGCGGCTCGCGATCGCGGCCAGGCGCAGCTCCGGAACCTCCTCGAGCGCGGGAAGGTGCTGGTTGCGGGCGATCGTGCCAAGCCCCACGAGGCCGAGCTGGATCGGATCACTCATCATTCGTCTCCTGCGGTTGCGATGCGGAAGGCGGGTTCGGCCCGGCCCTGCCCGGCATCGGATAGGGTGAAAACTGCGCCCGAAAGCGGCGCCGCGGCCAGCGCGTCGGGGCCCATCCCCTCCTGCGCGCTGGTGCAGTAAAGCGTGGTAAAATCGGGACCGCCCATCGCCGGGCAGGACGGCTGCGGCGCGGCCAGCGCGATGCGCTCGCCGAGCTCGCCCTCGGGCGAGACCGCGATCACCGCGCCCGCGCCCCAGAGCGCGACCCGAAGCGAGCCGTCCGCGAGCGTCACCGCCCCGTCGGGAGAAAGCCCGTGCGCGGCGAAATCGACGAAGCTCTCGGGCGCGGCTGCGGGCCAGCCCTCCGCATCGAGCGCGACCCGGTAAAGCTGCCCCGTGGCGGTATCGGCGAAATAGGCCAACTCGCGCGCGGGCGAGAAACAGATCGCATTGGGGATCGTGATGCCCTCGACCAGCCGGCGCAGCTCGCCTCGTGCATAGCGATAGAGCGATCCGGCCTCGCGCGCGGCACTCTTGCCCATCGTGCCGATCCAGAACCCGCCCCAGGGATCGGCGCGCCCGTCATTCGAGCGTGTCCCGGGCTGATCCGCCTCGAGCGCGACGAGCCGCTTTTCCAGCCGCCCCGCCGCGATGTCGAAGATCCGGAGCCCGGTCTCGGAGGCCACGAGCAGATGCCCGGCATCGATCCAGGCGGCGGCCGAACAGATCTCGGGGAGCGCGACCTCGCGGGTCTCGTGGGTTTCGGGGTGACGCGACAGCAGGTGCCGGCCGAGGATGTCGAACCAGAAGAGCTCGCCCCGTAGCGGATGCCAGAGCGCCCCCTCCCCCAGTTCGCACAGGCGGGTATCGAAGGGCGTCATCGGGCGATCTCCGCGCGCGCGGCATCATAGGCGGCGACGATTTCGGCGGCGCGCCGGGCGACCTCGTCGATGTCCATTCCCGGCTTGTAGAGCGCCGAGCCGATGCCGAACCCGTCCGCACCGGCTGCGAACCAGGCGCCGAAATTCTCGGGCCCCGCGCCGCCCACCGCATAGACCTGCGTGCCCTTGGGAAGGACCGCGCGCATCGCCCGCAACCCCTCGGGACCGGCCATCGAGCCGGGGAACAGCTTGAGGCCCGTCGCCCCGGCGGCCAGCGCCGCGAAGGCTTCGGTCGGCGTGAAGATACCGGGCCAGGACAGCAGCCCGCGCGACGCCGTCTCGGCGATCACCGCCGGATCGGCATTGGGTGAGACGATCAGCCGACCGCCCCGCTGCGCGACCTGCGCGACCTCCTCGGGCGTGAGCACCGTGCCCGCGCCGATCTCGATCCCGGGGTGCTCCGCGAAGCGCGCGGCCATCGCCCCGATCGAGTCGAGCGGGTCGGGGGAATTGAGCGGTACCTCGATGCGGGTGATCCCGGCCTCCACGAGCGCCTCGGCGCAGGCCACGGCTTCCTCGGGGCGGATCCCGCGCAGGATTGCGATGATATTGCGGCTCATGTCGCCTCCTCCTCCTCTGCGGCCCGGGCGGCGATCAGGCCGCGGCGAACCAGTTCGGCCCCGTCATGGACCGCAGCCGCGATCCCCAGCAGCGCCAGCGCCTCGCGGTAGCGCGCTGCCAGCGCCCCTGCCCCGATGATCGCGACCGCCGCGCCGCTTGCGGGAAGCTGGGCCAGTTCGGCCCCGATCAGCAAGCCCGAGAGGCGCGCGCGCGCCTCCTCGGGCGAAAGTCCTGAAAGCAAGGCCTCGGCCCGCAGCCCGAACAGGCGCGACAACGCCTCGCCTGCCCGACCCATGCGCAGACCTTCGGCAAAGGCTTCGGGCGCCGTGCCGTCGAGCTCGGCAACCGAGTGACGCAGGACGGTATGCTGCGCGAGGGTCGCGAAGAGTTCGCCCGTCATATGGGTGGCAAAGCCCGTCACCTCGCCGCCCGCGATACGGACATGTTTCGAATGGGTCCCCGGCAGGATCAGCGTGCCTTCGAACTCGGGATGGAGCGACAGGAAGCCCGCGATCTGGGTTTCCTCGCCGCGCATCACGTCTGCCGGATCGGCCTGGCACAGCCCCGGCAGGATCGACACGTTCAGCCGAGGATCGCGCGCGGCGACCGGCATCAGGGCACCCGGCGCGACCGGTGCGCAGGGCACCGTGCGATACGGTGCCTCCGCCCAGCCCTGCCGCGCACCGACCATGCCGCAGGCGATCACCGGCGTGACGCCCGAACCCAGCCACGGCTCGATCAGGCGCAGCAGCGCGGGTTCGAAGGCATCGGGCGCAAGCCGCCCCATGCCCTCGTCCGAACTGGCCTCGGCCAGCACGCGCTCTCCGCTCATCGCGAAGGCGCGCAGCTGCGAGGTGCCCCAATCGACCGCGATCCAGTCGGGCGCCTCGTGCATCAGCGCAGATCCTCGGGGAGAAGATCCTCGGCGATGTTCTGGTAGCAGACCGGGCGCAGGAAGCGCCGGATCGCCATCGTGCCGACCGAGGTCGCCCCGAAATTGGTCGAGGCCGGATAGGGCCCGCCATGCACCATCGCATCGCACACTTCGACGCCGGTCGGGAAGCCATTTGCCATGACCCGGCCCGCCTTGCGCTCGAGCACCGGCATCAGACGGCCCGCCAGCGCGGCGTCGCCCTTGTCCATATGCAGCGTCACCGTGAGCTGGCCGCGGAAGCTTTGCGCGACCTTCGCCATCTCGTCGACGCTCTCCACGGTCACCAGCAGGCCGAGCGGGCCGAAGACCTCGTCGCTCAGCACATGGTTGCCCAGCCAGTCCTTGCCCGAGACGACGAAGAGATTGGGCTGTGCCTCGCGCCCCGCACACATCGAGGTCAGCACCTCGCGCACGCCCGGCGCCCCGGCGATCTGGCCGGTGCCCTTGCGGTAGGCCTCGGCGATGCCTTCGGTCAGCATCACCTGCGCCCCGGTCTTGGCGAGCACCTCGCGCGCGCCTTCGATCACCGCCTCGGCCTGTTCCTCGAGCACCACGGCGATGCCGGGATTGGTGCAGAACTGGCCCACGCCCATGGTCAGGCTGCCCGCCCAGCCGGCGCCGAGCTCGGCACCGCGCGCGGTGACCGCCTCGGGCAGAAGGAACATCGGGTTGACCGAGCCCAGCTCACCGAAGAAGGGGATCGGCTCGGGACGCTGGGCGCACAGATCGAACAACGCGCGCCCGCCCGCGAGCGAGCCGGTGAAGCCCGCCGCCGCGATCAGCGGATGGGTGACGAGCGCCCCGCCGACCTCGCGCGAGCCGCCCTGAACGAGGCTGAACACGCCGCCCGGAAGGCCGCATTTCGCAACCGCCGCCGCGATCGCCTCGGCCACCAGCTCGCCGGTGCCCGGATGCGCCTCGTGGCCTTTCACGACGACCGGGCAGCCCGCGGCGAGCGCCGAGGCCGTGTCCCCGCCCGCGACCGAGAAGGCCAGCGGGAAGTTCGACGCGCCGAAGACCGCGACCGGGCCGACCGGGCGCTGCATCAGGCGCAGATCGGGGCGCGGCAGCGGCTGACGGTCGGGAAGCGCGGGATCATGGCGCCGATCGAGATAATCGCCCTTGCGGATATGGTCGGCGAACATGCGCAACTGGCCGGTGGTCCGGCCGCGCTCGCCCTCGAGGCGTGCCTGCGGCAGCCCGCTTTCGGCCATCGCGATCTCGGTGATGTCGGCGCCGCGCGCCTCGATCTCCTCGGCGATCGTCTCGAGCAGGACGGCGCGGTCCTCGCGGCTGGTATAGCCGAAGGTCCAGAACGCCTCCTCGGCGGCCTGCACCGCGCGATCGACCAGATCGGCCGAGCCGCAGGAGACCTCGAGCCCCGCGCCGGTCACCGGATGCGAGGTGAAGCGGGTCTCGCCCGCGAGGCGTTCGCCGGCGATGAGATGCTGTCCGTGAGGTTGATAAGTCATGCAAAATTCCTTTCCTGTCTGTGCGGCCCCGCGAGGGGGAGGATGCGGGGCCGCTTCGGATCAGTGGCTGTCGCGGCCCACCGGGTTGCCGCGGCACCCCTTGAGGAAGTCGAGATCGGCGCCGGTATCGGCTCCCTCGACATGTTGCTGGTGAAGCCAGGCATAGCCGCTTTCGGGCCGCTCGTGGCCGGGCTGCCATTGCTCCAGCCGAGCGGCGAGCTCTTCGTCCGAGATCTCGAGGGTGATGCTCCGGTTCGGCACGTCAAGCGAGATCATGTCGCCATCGCGCACCACCGCCAGCGGGCCGCCGGCCGCCGCCTCGGGCGAGGTATGCAGCACCACCGTGCCGTAAGCCGTGCCCGACATCCGCGCATCCGAGATCCGCACCATGTCGGTGATCCCCTTGCGCAGGACCTTCGGCGGCAGGCCCATATTGCCGACCTCCGACATGCCCGGATAACCCTTGGGCCCGCAGTTCTTCAGCACCATCACGCAGGTCTCGTCGATGTCGAGATCCTCGTCGTTGATCTTGGCCTTGTAGTCGTCGATATCCTCGAACACGACCGCGCGACCGCGATGGGTCAGCAGATGCTCGCTGGCCGCCGAGGGTTTCAGGACCGCCCCTCTCGGCGCGAGGTTGCCGCGCAGCACCGCGATCCCGCCATGTTCGGTCAGCGGCTTGTCGGCGGGCAGGATCACGTCCTCGTTCCAGTTCACGACGTCCTTGACCTCGTCCCAGACCGCGCCGCCCGAAACGGTGAGCGCATCCTTGTGAAGCTGTCCGGCCTCGCCCAGACGCTTCAGCACGACCGGCAGGCCGCCTGCATAGAAGAACTCTTCCATCAGGTATTTGCCCGAGGGCATCAGGTTCACGATGGTCTTCACATCGCGCCCGCAGCGGTCCCAGTCGTCGAGCGTCACATCGACGCCCACGCGACCGGCCAGCGCCAGCAGGTGGATCACCGCATTGGTCGAGCCGCCGATCGCGCCATTGGTACGGATCGCGTTCTCGAAGGCCTCCTTGGTGAGGATGTCGGAGGGCTTGAGGTCGTCCTTGACCATCTGCACGATGCGCCGGCCCGAGAGCTGCGCCATCACGCGGCGGCGGCTGTCGACGGCGGGGATCGCGGCATTGCCCGACAGCGCCATGCCGAGCGACTCGGCCATCGAGGCCATCGTCGAGGCGGTGCCCATCGTGTTGCAGGTTCCCGAGGAACGCGACATCGAGGCTTCGGCCTCGAGGAATTCCTCCTGCGTCATCTCGCCCGCCTTCACGGCTTCGGAGAATTTCCACAGATGGGTACCCGAGCCCACGCGCTCGCCGCGGAAATAGCCGTTCAGCATCGGCCCGCCGGTCACCACGATCGAGGGGATATCGCAGCTCGCCGCCGCCATCATCAGCGAGGGCGTGGTCTTGTCGCAGCCCACCAGCAGAACCGCGCCGTCCATCGGCTGGCCGCGGATCGTCTCCTCGATCGAGAGCGCGGCGAGGTTGCGAAACATCATCGCGGTCGGGCGGAAGGTGTTTTCCGAGGCGGAGAAGACCGGCACCTCGACCGGGAAGCCACCGGCCTCCCAGATGCCCGCCTTCACCTTCTCGGCGAGTTCGCGCAGATGCCCGTTGCAGGGCGTCAGCTCGGACCAGGTATTGAGGATGCCGATGATCGGGCGCCCGTCGAACAGGTCGTGGGGGTAGCCCTGGTTCTTCATCCAGCCGCGATGATAGATCGTGTCGCGGCCATTGCCGCCATACCATTCCTGCGAGCGCAGTTTGCGCGGCCAGGCGGCAGGGGTGAAATTCTTCGCGGACATTGGGGAACTCCGGGTCACAGGGTACGGACCGTGGCGGGCCCCTCATCGGGCGCCACGGCAAGCGGGTTACGAAGGGCAAGGCCGAAAGCCGGGCTCGAGATCTCGAAGATGTCGCCCTGCTGCGGCTTGATGCCGGCGGCGAAGCTCAGCGTCGCGGTGCCGAACATGTGGACATGCAGGTCCCCCGGACGCCGGAACGGCGCGTATTTGAAATGGTGGTGTTCGAGGTTCGCGATGGTGTGCGACATGTTCTCCTCGCCCGACAGGAAGGGCTCGTCGAAGATCACCTCGCCACCGCGCACGATGCGCGAACGGCCCTCGATATGCGCGGGCAGTTCGCCGATCAGCAGTTCCGGGCCGAACGAGGCCGGGCGCAGCTTGGAATGCGCGAGGAAGAGGTAGTTGATCCGCTCCGTCACATGGTCGGAAAACTCGTTGGCGAGCGTGAACCCGATCCGGCAGGGCACGCCATCGGCCCCGTTGAGATAGAAGCCCGCGATCTCGGGCTCCTCGCCGCCATCGAGCGCGAAGCCCGGCGAGGTGAGCGCATCGCCCGGCGCGACCGCCTCGGTGCCCGGCCCCTTGTAGAACCATTCGGGCTGCACGCCGATCTCGCCCGGCGCGGGCTTGCCGCCCTCGAGCCCCATGCGGAACATCTTCATCGAGTCCGAGACATGCTCCTCGGTCTGCGCATGCATCGCGTTGCGGGTCGAGGCCGAACCGAGATGTGTCAGCCCCGTGCCGCACAGATACATCCGCGCGGGCTCGGGATGGCGCACCGGCACGTCGAGCTTGCCCTGCGCCGCGAGCGCCTCGAGATCGACGCTCTCGCCGCCCTGAGGGATCAGATCGGCGAGTTTCGCGCCTTTTCCGATCGCCTCCTCGGCTAGGGCGAAGATCGTCTCGATCCCCGGAAGCAGCCGTGCGGTCTCATTTTCGCGGACGATCACGCCGCCCGATTTCAACTGGCTCAGATGCATCTGCTCAGCCCTGTTTCTGCTTGTTGTAGACGTCGAAGACCACGGCGGCCAAAAGCACCAGCCCCTTGATCATCTGCTGGTAGTCGATGCCGATACCCATGATCGACATGCCGTTGTTCATCACGCCCATGATGAAGGCACCGACGACCGCCCCCACGATCTTGCCCGAGCCGCCCGACATCGACGCACCGCCGATGAACACGGCCGCGATCACGTCGAGCTCGAGCCCGAAGCCCGCCTTCGGCGTCGCGGTGTTCAGACGCGCGGCGAAGATCAGGCCCGCCAGCGCGGCCAGCACGCCCATGTTGACGAAGGCGAGGAAGGTCAGCCGCTCGGTCTTGATCCCCGAGAGCTTCGCGGCCTTAGCATTGCCGCCAAGGGCGTAGATGCGGCGACCGATCACCGTGTTCTGGGTGATGAAGGCGTAGATCACGATCAGCACGCCCATCGTCACCAGCACGTTCGGCAGGCCGCGGAAGGTGGCGAGCTTGTAGGTCAGGAACAGCATCGCGCCGAGCACGATCACGTTGCGCGCCCAGAAGAAGTTCGACGGTTCGCTCTCCATCCCGTAGGCCTTGTCGCGCGCTCGCGCCCGCAGCCCGAGCCAGATCACCACCACCGCGGCAATCAGACCGACCGACATCGCGAGGATGTTGAAATTGTGCGAGCCCACCATCGCGGCGAGGCCGGAGGTGACGTCGCGCGGCAGGATATCGGGCACGAAGCCGGTCGAGAGCAGCTGGAAATCGCGCGGGAACGGGCCGACCGACTGCCCTTCGAGCAGCAAGAGCGACGCGCCGCGGAAGACCAGCATCCCGGCCAGCGTGACGATGAAGGACGGAATTTTCCAATAGGCGACCCAATAGCCCTGCGCCGCGCCGATCGCCGCGCCCATCACGATGGAGGCCAGGAAGGTCAGCCAGACCGGCATGTGCCATTGCACGATCATCACTGCCGCGAACGCGCCCACGAAGCCCATCACCGAGCCGACCGAGAGGTCGATATTGCCCGAGACGATGACGATCAGCATCCCGAGCGCCATGATGATGATGTAGCTGTTCTGCAGGAACAGGTTGGTGATGTTGACCGGCCGCATCAGCGTGCCCCCGGTCACGATCTGGAAGAAGGCCATGATCGCGATCAGGGCAAAGAGCAGCCCGTATTCGCGCATGTGGGTCTTCAGGTAGGTCTTGAGCCGCGACGGCTCGGTTTCGGCAGCGGCGGTTTCGCTCGATTGCATCGGTTCCCCCTCACTCGGTGACAATGAGCGACATGATGCGCTCCTGGCTGGCTTCGGCGGCGGTCAGTTCGCCCACGAAAGCCCCTTCATTCATGACGTATATGCGGTCGCACATGCCCAGCAGTTCGGGCATCTCCGACGAGATCATCACGACGCCTTTGCCCTCGGCGGAGAGGTCGTTGATGATCGAGTAGATTTCGTATTTCGCGCCGACATCGATCCCGCGCGTGGGCTCGTCGAGGATCAGCACCTCGGGCCCGGCAAAGAGCCACTTGGCGAGCACCACCTTCTGCTGGTTGCCGCCCGAGAGGTTCTCGACCTTCTGCATAACCGAGGGCGTGCGCGTCCCGAGCGCCCGGCGATAGCGTTCGGCGACCTCGGTCTCGGCGCCCTCGCTGAGGACGCCGCGCGAGGAGACCTGCTCGAGATTGGCGAGCGTGGTGTTGAAGCGGATCGACTCGTCGAGCACCAGCCCGAGGCTCTTGCGGTCCTCGGTGACATAGGCGAGCCCGGCATCGATCGCGCGGTCCACCCGGCTCACATCGACCGGCTTGCCATGCAGTTTCACCTGCCCCGAGATGTTGCGCCCCCAGCTCTGCCCGAAGATCGACATCGCCAGTTCGGTGCGGCCCGAGCCCATCAGGCCCGCGATGCCCACGACCTCGCCGGCACGGACATGGAAGGAGATGTCTTGGATCACCTGACGGCCGGCATGTTCGGGATGCCAGACATTCCAGCCCTCGACCTCCATCACCACCTCCCCCGCGCGGCGGGTGCGGTCGGGGAAGCGGTGCGTCATGTCGCGCCCCACCATGTCGCGCACGATATGGTCTTCCTCGAGCCCTTCGCGGGCATCGAGCCGGGAGACGGTCGAGCCGTCGCGGATCACCGTCACCGTATCGGCGACATAGCGCACCTCGCCGAGCTTGTGGGAGATGATGATGCAGGTGACGCCCTGAGCCTTCAGCTCGAGCATCAGGTCGAGCAGCTTGCGCGAGTCGTTTTCCTGAAGCGCGGCGGTCGGCTCGTCGAGGATCAGCAGCTTCACGTCCTTCGAGAGCGCCTTCGCGATCTCCACGAGCTGCTGCTTGCCCACGCCGATACTGTCGACCATCGTGCCCGGCGCGTCGCGCAGGCCCACCTTGGCCAGAAGCTCCTCGGTGCGGCGGAAGGTTTCCTGCCATTGCATCACGCCGCCGGTGGCGCGCTCGTTGCCCAGAAAGATGTTCTCGGCGATCGAGAGCTGCGGCACCAGCGCGAGTTCCTGGTGGATGATGACGATGCCGCGCGCCTCGCTGTCGGAGAGCGACCGGAATTCGGCCAGCGCGCCATCGTAATAGATCTCGCCGTCATAGCTGCCCGCCGGGTAGACGCCCGAAAGCACCTTCATCAGCGTGGACTTGCCGGCGCCGTTCTCGCCGCAGATCGCGTGGATTTCGCCTTTTTCGACCGAGAGGTTCACCCGATCGAGCGCCTTCACACCCGGAAATTCCTTGGTGATGTCGCGCATCTCCAGAAGAGTTGTCATGTCGGATTCCTGGAATTCGTCCTGCCCCGTCCCCTGACGGGCGAGGTCAGCCCCTCCGGCGACACGCGGCCGCCGGAGCGGGAGACCGGCCCGCACGAGCCGCGAGGGCTCGGGGGCCGGTCGGCCTGCGTTACTTCAGCTGGTCTTCGGAGTAGTAGCCCGAGTCCACCAGAACCTTCTTGACGTTCTCCTTGTCGACGAGCTTCGGCTCGAGCAGGTAGGAGGGAACGACCTTCACGCCGTTGTCATAGGTCTTGGTGTCGTTGACCGGGACTTCCTTGCCCGACTGCATCGCGTCGACCATCTCGACGGTGACCTTCGCGAGTTCGCGGGTGTCCTTGAACACGGTCGAATACTGGTCGCCGCGCTCGATCGCCTTGATCGAGGGGATCTCGGCATCCTGGCCGGTGATGATCGGCATCTTCATGTCGCCCGAACCATAGCCCACGCCCTTGAGCGAGGAGATGATCCCGATCGAGAGGCCGTCATAGGGCGAGAGCACGCCCTGCACCTGCTTGTCGGTGTAGTTCGCCGAAAGGAGGTTATCCATCCGCGCCTGCGCCACCGCGCCGTCCCAACGCAGCGTGCCGACCTTGTCCATGCCGGTCTGACCCGAGGGGATGACGATGTCGCCGCTGTCGATCAGCGGCTGGAGCACCGACATCGCGCCGTTATAGAAGAAATAGGCGTTGTTGTCGTCGGGCGAACCGCCGAACAGTTCCACGTTCCACGGATGGACGTCGGGGAAGCGCTGCTTGAGCCCCTGCACGAGCGATTCCGCCTGGATCACGCCGACCTTGAAGTTGTCGAAGGTCGCGTAATAGTCGACATTCCCCGAGTCCTTGATCAGGCGGTCATAGGCGATGACCTTCACGCCCGCCGCGGCAGCGTTCTCGAGCGCGTTGGACAGCGTCGTGCCGTCGATCGCGGCGACGACGAGCACGTTCGCACCCTTGGTCACCATGTTCTCGATCTGCGCGAGCTGGTTGGGGATATCGTCCTCGGCATATTGCAGGTCGGTCTTGTACCCGGCTTCCTGGAACTGCTTGACCATGTTCTCGCCATCGGCAATCCAGCGCGCCGAGGATTTCGTCGGCATCGCGATCCCGATCAGGCCCTTGTCCTGGGCGTGGACGGGCGCGGTCAGTGCCGCAAGGCTCACGGCGAGTGCACCCGCCAGCTTCAAGATTCTCATCTTTTCCTCCCTTCACGGCGCACCTGCGCCGTTCACTCTTCCCCCGAAAAGGCGGGGACGGCTCCTTATAGCGACGGGTGACATACCATCCAAATACCATTAACATCATTTTGCATAACAAAATTGGAATGCCGAATGTCCGACCCTTTCCTGCATATGCGGCCCCGCCAGATCCGCCTGATTTCCGAGATCTTCAGCCACGGAAAGCTGCAGATCGCGGCCGAGCTTTGCGGGATGACCCAGCCCGCCGCCTCGCGGATGCTCGGCGAGGTCGAGGCCCTTCTCGGTGCGAAACTCTTCAATCGCGGACCCAAGGGGATGGAGGCGACACCCACCGGGGCGCTGGTGGCGCGCCATGCGCGGCGGATGGTCAATGACCTGTCGCAGCTCTCCGCCGAGTTCACCGAATTGCGCGCGGGCCGGGGCGGGATCGTCCGGATCGGCGCGGTGACCGGCCCCGCGCTCGGCGAGATCGTTCCCGCGATCCAGGCCCTCAAGGCCGAGGCGCCGCTGGTGGACGTGTCGGTCGAGGTTGCGCCCTCGGCGACGCTGGTGCCGCAGCTCGAACGCGGCCATCTCGATTTCGCGCTCGCCCGGCTGCCGCCCTGGATGGAGGACCGCGCCTTCGATATCGAACCGGCGCGCACCGAAATCGTCCGGCTTCTCGTGCGCGACGGCCATCCGATGCTCGAGCGCGGCCCGCTGAAGGTCTCGGCGCTGCACGATTTCCCGTGGATCCTGCAGAGCCTCGGCACACCGATCCGGCGCGCGGTCGAGGAGGCGTTTCACGAAGAGGGGCTGAGCAGCCCGCCCAATGTCACGACCACCTCCTCGCTGCTCGCGGTCATCGCGCTCCTCCGGGACTCCGACGCGATCGCGCCTATGGCGCAGGAAGTGGTCGATCTCATGCTCGAGCCCCCCGTCTCGGCCGGGTTCCGCCATCTCGAACTCAAGCGTCCGATGAGCGTCGAGCCCTACATGATCCTGTGCGCGCGCGACCGCGAGCTGTCGAAGGCGGCCGAGACATTGCTGACGATGGTACGCAAATCGATCCGGATGCGCGGCGCGCGGTTCTGACATTGGCCTTCCCCGCGTCAGACCGCACGCCGCCGCTCGGGGCGAGGGCGCGCACCTGCGGGATCGGGGCCGCCCTGCCCCGCCTAGTCCGCCCAGTTCAGGCGGATGTCATGCTCGTAGCGATATTGCGGCGGCAGGGTCGGCGCGGTCGCCTCGTCGATCTCCGAATGGACGTTGCGCGGCGGCGTGACCGTCGCGTCGCGACCGAAGAGGAAGCTCTGCTCCGCGACCAGCACACGGTAAGCCTTGTTTAGCGTCAGGGCGCGCTCGCGGCTCGGGGCGATGAGGTCATAGACCGTCTTTCCCTCCAGCGCCGCGTGATTCACGCTCCCATCCGCGTCGAACCAGCGCGCGATCATCTCGTCATTGGAGCGGAACTCGTCACCGCCACCCGCGCGCGAGAGGTAGAGCGCGATCTCGCCCATCTCCTCGCCGCGATTGGGCACGTCGCGCTGCGATCTGAGATCGAGATAGCCCCACCCCTCGGCCCCGGTGATCTTGCGCGGGAACGCCCATGTCTGGTCGATATTCGCGCCCACCGTTGCGTGACAGCCCCGGCAGAAGAACAGCTCCTCGTTGGTCTGGCGGCGCAGGTTGCCTGCCTTGTCCTCGATCCAGGCGAGCATGGTCCAGCCCTGCCCGTTATCCATGCCCTTGTCGCCAAGATCGACATAGCGCGGCAGGTTGCCGTCGATCTTCTCCTGCCGCTCATTGCCGTAGCGCGAGGCGATCTGCGGCACCGAAAGACGGCGCGTCTTGACCATGTAGCGCAGCTCCTTCATCCGGCGCGCGGTCTCGATCCGGTCGCCCTCGCCGACCCCGACATAGCGGACCGAATGGAGAAATTCCGTCCCCTCGGGATAGGACATCCGGCGCACTTCCACCCCGGAGGCCGCGCCGAGAAAGCGCGCGCGCCGCACGATCTGCGAGGTCCGACCCAAGACACCGTCGCCATCGAGATCGGTCCCGATCGCGGCCTCGTCCACCTCGGGCAGCGTCACCCGGTCGAGATCCTGAAAGGCGATCTCGATCAGCGCGAGATTGGCGAAGTAGAGATCCACGCTCTGTGCGCCCGTCTCGGTCGTGTAGAACGGCGCGGGCAGCCGGATCAGCACATCGTCGGTCGAGCCGTTGGTGGGCCAGAAGGTCGAGGGTTGGGGCTTGTAGTTGAAGGCCACCCACCAGGAGCCGTCCTTCGCAAGGCCGTTCTCGTCGAAGGCGGCCGCGGCATCCTCGTAATTCGCGATATCGGGGATCCACCCCGCGAAACCCTCGGCTTCGAGACGTCCGGCAAGATCGGAGTAATTGTCGTCGTCGATCCAGTCGAGGATCGCCGCGTCGGAAATCTCCGCGACCTGCTGCGAGCGATCGAGGAACAGGTTGGCGTAGTGATTGGTGAGGCCCGCCTCCGAGAAGGCATATTCCGCCTGCAGGCCGCCATCTTGCATGAAATTGGGCCGGGTGCGGTCATCATTGGACTGGTGACACACATAGCACGGATTATAGCGCCCCTCGATCCGCGTGTAGCACTGGGGCGGAACCGGCGCCTCGGCATTGTAGCGCCGCCCGGCTTCCGCGAGCGCCGTGGCTTCGGGGCGGAAGATCATCATCTCGGCCTCGATCATCTCCGAGAGGCCACCGGCCGAGCTGGAGGGCGGGCACGCGAGCAGCAACAGAAGGAGGAGGCGTTTCATCGGCTGTCTTCTTTATGAAAAGGGGGCGGACTGGCGCCCGCCCCCGTGACTTCAGTGAGGCGTCGGCGATCACATCGCGGCGCGCTCGGGCTTCCAGAGCCACATCGCGTTGTTCTCGTGATGGCCGGTATCCTCGCCGATCAGCACGTTGCCGTTGCCCAGCACGACGATGTTGTCCGGGTTCGAGATGCCGTTCAGATCGCAGGCATTGGCCTCGTTGTTCTTGTCATAGGCGCCGCCCGCGACAATCGGCTTCATCATCGAGACATTGAAGTTGCTGTCGAGGCGCATCTCGTAGACGACACCGCATTTGTTGGTCTCGACCTGGATGTCGCCCTGGTCGTCGGCCATGCCCTTCGCCACTTCCGACATCGCCATATACATGAACGGTACCGAACCGTCGGCGGCGGCGGCGTGGTTGATGTTCACGCCTTCCATCTTGCGGAACTCGGCCGTCGCGCCCTTGGCCTTGGCAGCCTTGCGGCTTTCGAGGAAGGCGACGCGGTTGTCGGCAGCCTCGCCGCGCGCCCAGGCGGCGACGTCCTCGTCGGAGATGTAGGAGGTCTTGTCGGCCTCGAACTTGTCCTGGGTGATCCCGTCATATTCCGCGATCCAGCCGGCGATCTCGCCGTTGGAGCCGTGGGCGAGCTCGATCCAGCTGATCTGGAAGGAGGCGTCCGCGGCGGGGGTGCCCGGCTCGGCCATCTGGGTCATCTTCGCGGCATAGAGCGTGCCCGAGGTCAGATCGCCCGCGCGGTCCGCGACGAATTTGTAGAAGACCACGTCGGTACCGTCATCCGACAGATAGACGGTGCGCTGGTCGGGCATGACCACGCTGTTCTCATGCGAGAAGCGGCCCATCGAGAAGAGCTTGTTCGGCGTGGCCGATCCGGTCGGGTTGGTGATCTCGACGATATAGCCGTAGCGATAGGGGTTCGGGTAATGGCCCAGATAGCTCTCGAGCGCCGCGACATCGCCGATGTCTTCGTATTCGGGGTTGTTCCAGTCGGCGGTGTTGTCGAAATAGAGTTCTTCCGAGGAAAGCGGCGTACCCCAGGGCGAGAGCGAGCCGAAGCAGTTCACCCAGGTGCCTTCGACACCGGTGAAGTCGAGCATCTTGGCATCGGCCTCGTCGACTTTCCACATGCCGCCCTCGTCACGGGTCATCTTGACGCGCGACATGCCGCCGGGACGGTCTTCCCAGTTGGTGAAGAGGAAGCCCTCGTTTGCGCCGGTGCGCACGAAGGCGTTGAAATCGGGATCGTTCGAGACCTTGATCTCGCCCTTGCTGCCCGCGATATGGCCGATCTTGTCGAAATCGCCTTCCTGCACCAGCACCTGATATTTCCCGAAGGCCGATTTCACGACCTTCTTGTCGTCGCCTTCCGCCGCGGCCAGTTCCGAGGCTTCGAAATCGGCGTTCGAGATCACGCCGACCGTGGCGCGGGCGAACTCGTTGCCCAGATCGTCGGCGGGGTGCTGAACGTTGAAGAACAGATCGTCGCCCTCGAGGAACATGCCGGTGATCTCGGCGCCGAGCGGAACGGTGACGACACGGGTCAGCGATTCCGCGGCCGCCGGCATGGCGAGAGCGGTGGACAGGAACAGGGCGGTGAGGCCGGTGAACTTCATGATCAACTCCTTTGGCTGTCCGGGCGCGAATTGCCCGGTGCTGTCAGGGGTCGATATTTCCGGCACACGACAATTTGATAACAAAGTCGCGAAGGATTGATGAATGCTGAGCGGCCGTGATCGCGGGGGCCCGGCCCTGGGCCGGACCCGACCGCGGGTGAGCCGGGCGCCTCAGCCGAACAGCTCGGCTCCGATATAGGAGCCTTCCTTCGGGGCGGGCGGCACGAAGAACACACCCGATCCGATATGGGAGACATATTCCCCGAGCGCGTCGGACGTGCCCAGCCGCCGCTGCAGGCGTTCGAAATGCGCCGGATCGTTCTGGTAGCTGACGAAGAGCAGCCCGGCATCGAGCCGTCCCACCGCGTTCAGCCCGTCGGTGTAGTTGTAGGAGCGGCGCAGGATCTTCACCCCGTCATTCTCTTCATGCGCCATCTGCCGCATATGCGAATCCACCGGGATCACGGGGCTGCCCGCCGCATCGCGCCGCGCGAAATCCGGGGCGTCGAATTCGTGCTGCCCGGTCAGCGGCGCGCCGGTGACCTTGTGGCGTCCGAAGACGGCGTTCTGGACCGAGACCTGCGCATTGTCCCAGTTCTCGATATGCATCTCGATCTTGCGGACGACCTGATAGGTCCCTCCATGCGACCAGTCAGGCCCGTTCTCCACCCAGACATGCTGGTTGAAGTCCTGCGCCTCGCGGATGTTGCGGGTCCCGTCGCGAAATCCGAAGAGGTTGCGCGGCGTCTCCTGCCCCTTGCCAGCCGAGGCGCGGCCGAAGCCCATCTGGGTCCAGCGGGTCGCGGCCGCGCCGGTGCGCTTGGCGATCCGGGCCAGATCGCGGATCGCGTGATAGGCCACCTGCGGATCCTCCGCGCAGGCCTGAAGCGAAAGATCCCCGCCCCTCAGACCGGGACGCAGCGCATCGGACGGCAGCGTCTCGAGTTCGCGCAGATGCGACGGGCGTTTATCCGCGAGCCCGAAATCGGGCCCGAAGACCCGCGGGCCCAGCCCCAGCGTCACCGTCAGCGCGGCCGTCCCGAGATCGAGCGCCTCGCCGGTATCGAGCCCCACCGCGGCGGTGCGTTCCGGCTCCACCTGCCCCACGGGCCGCCCCTTCATCAGCAAGCCGATCGCCGCCGACCAGCGCGCGAGCAGGACCTGCAGATCGCGCGGATCGCGCGTCGTCAGATCGAAGCTCATGAACATCGTGTATCGCTGTGGTGGCGTCTCGATCCCCGCTTGCGGCGCGGTCTCGTCCGCAGCGCTGTAGAAGGGATATTCCAGATGCATAGCGGGATTGGCCGCGTCGCTCATCGCCTCTGCCGGGGTCATGGGCTCGGCGGAGCCGGCATGCCCCGCCCCCGGAAGCGCCGCTCCCAGCCCGCCGGCGGCGGCGCCGAGGAAGAGCCCCCGCCGCGTCAGGGCGGGAGCCTCCTTGTGTTGCCTGTCTTGCCTCTTCGTCATGGCGTGACCTCTCTTATCCGGCCGTCGCGACCTTCTCGGCGATCTGCGCGAGCGGCTCCTGCAGGCTCTGGATCGCCTGGCTGATCTTCTTCCCGTCGCGCGCGCGCAGCTCGGCCGTGTAGACCTTGTAGCCGCCGAGCGCCTGCGGATCGCGATAGGTGTCGAGCAGCGCCCGCACGTCGGCGAAACGGGCGTTGATCCGCTCCGCAAGCTCGGGCGAGATCTTCTTCATCCCGGGCTCGAGGAAGGCGAAGGCCTGTTGGGCGCCTTCCAGATTGCCCGCGATATCCACGAGATCGATATGGCTGTAGGCCTCTTCCTCGCCGGTGATCTTGCCGCTTTGCACCTCTTCGAGCAGCGATGCCGCGCCATTGGCGAGATCCTCGGGGCGGTAGGTCAGCCCCTTCGCGAGATCGTCGAGCCGCGCGACATTCGCCACGAGTTCGGCCGCGAATTCCTTCGTTCCGGCGTCGATCGCCTGTTTCTCGAAGAGGTCGCGCTCGACCGCGTGATACCCGTGCCAGCCGGCTTCGGGATCGAGATTGGAGGCGCGCATGTCGATCAGATAATCGAGATTGCCCGAGCTGTCGGTCGGATCGGTGCCGGGCAGCACGAAGCCTTCGACATCGGATTCGATCCGCTCGTAGAAGGGCCGCGCATTGGCATAGGCCGCCTGCGCCGCTTCCAGATCATCCGCCTCGACGGCCTCTTTCAGCCGGGTGACCGCGACCAGCATCGCGTCGACCGTTTGCTCGACATAGGCCGCATACCCGGCGGTCCCTTCGGCGAGGAGGTCGGCCACTTCGCCCTGCGGCCGGGCCGCGAGCTTGCCGGTGACGGTGAAGTCGATCATCTGCTGCGCCGCCGCCGGGCAGTAGATCTGGTAGGTGCCGCCGTCGAGGGTGAGCGTGAAGCGCGCGGGCGGAAGCCCCGGCGCGAGGTTTTCCTTCTCGCCGAGGATGCGCGACCCGGCGAGCACCTCGAGCTCCGAGATCGCGGGGGCGGACACGTTCGTCACGGTGAAGGTGACGGGCCCCGCCGCGGCGCTGTCGGCATCGAGCTGGCAGGTGCCGCCATCATCGCCGGTCAGCGTGATCGCGACCTGCGCGACGCCGTCCTTGATCGTCGCGGGATCGGCCAGCGCGGGCTGGGCCCCGAGCATCAGAAGGCCGAGCACGGCCTGGGGCGCCACGGAACGGGTCAGGAAAGAACGGGTCATCGAAAGACTCCTTTTGGGATTTTGCTTGAGGGTCGATGGCTCGGTCATCACGACCTGGCTTCTTGGAAGGTGGAAAGGCTCCGGCGGCGCGCGGCGCGCAGGGCCGGCACGATCAGCGCCAGCGCCCCGAGGAGCAGGAAGAGAGGAAGGGCTCCGGCCCAGAAGCGGGCCTCGATCCGGGCCTGTTCGGCCGTTCGCAGCGCACGGGCATTCTGCGCGACGACGGCAGGGTCGATGCGCCAGGCTCCGGCGGTCTCGCCGTCCGGCATGCGTTCGATCCGCAGTACCCGGGAGGTCTGCAGACCGCCCTGCGACAGGGTCAGCACGAGATCCGTCCGCCCCTCGGCATCGAGCAGCGCCCCGGAGGCGGTCCAGAGATCGACCTTGTCGATCCGCTGCCAGGTGGCCGCATAGGGCCCGGGATGACGCGCGGGGTTCAAGCCGACCGGTAGGCGCCCGCCCGTGAGCGTCACGAGTTCCTGCAGACCGATCCGCGCGGGCAGATCGCTCAGCTCCCGAGACGATTTCAGATAGCGGTGCGTGGCGGCGAGCCCCTGATGGCGCTCGGGCGTGACCTCGGCCTGCGAGAGCGGCAGGCTCAGGCGCTGCCCCGCGACGCTCAGGATTGCGTCACGGGAGGAAAGAGAGAATTGCGCATCCGACAGGGTCTCGCCATCGGCTGTGACCATCGGTGCCTGCATCCTCACGGCCGGCTCGGCCTTCGGCCAGCCAAGCGCCAGCCCGGCGGCCAGCAGAACCAGCGCCCCTGCCCCGCCAAGACGCAACCGCAGCGCCCCTTGCGCATCGGGGCGCAACCGGCGCGGCCAGAACACGATGAGGGTGACCGGGATCAGATAGGCAGCCCAGCCCAGGACCTCCACGAGCCGCGGATCAGCGGGAATGCCGAGCACTCCGGTGATCAGCGCCGATTGCACCGATCCGGGCGCGACCAGCGCCGCGAGATCCGCGACCTGACGCTGCCCGGCCAGAAGCCAGCCCGCCTCATGCGCGGTCCGCAGCGCCTGCAAGGTCAGCCCCGCCGCGACGAGGATCAGGAAAGCCCCCGTCCAGCGGAAGAACCGCCCGAGATCGAGTTTCACCCCGCCGAGATAGATCCCCCAGCCGATCGCGACCGAGAGCGCCAGCCCCAGAGCCGCGCCGAGCGACGCGAGAAACCCGGATTGCGCCGCCGAAAGCGTGGCGAGCAGGAAGACGCTGGTCTCGAAGCCTTCGCGCAGCACCGCGAGGAACGCCATCACGGCCAGCGCAAGGCCCCCGCCCTTGCCCAGGGCCGCACCGATATCGCCTTCGAGATTGCGTTTGAGATCGCGTGCATGGCGATGCATCCACAAGATCATGCCGGTGACGAAGACCACCGCGATCACGCCGATTACCGTCTCGAGGGCTTCCTGTTCGCGCTGCGGCAGGGCGTGCTCCAGCGCCTTGAGCGCCAGGCCGACCGCGAGCGAAAGCGTCAGCGCCGTTCCGACCCCGATCCACATCGCCCCGAGCCCTTGCCCGCGCTGACGCAGGAAGGCGGCGATGATCCCGACGATCAGGGCCGCTTCGAGCCCTTCTCTCAACCCGATAATGAATGTCGGCAGCATGGTTTTATCCTCGCGCGGGGGGCGGCGCCCCGATTCCTTATCGTTTTACTCGGGCTTCCCTAACGCCCGCGTATCCCCGGCGCAAGGGTTTTTCCGACTAATTAAGTCATCTATTTCCTGTAGCACGCACATGATGGGGCCGCGCGCACCGACCGGTGTCCTGAAACAGTGTCCACCAGCGCAGGGCGCGGCGTAGGATTTCGGGTGCCCTTCGGATCTCGGGCATTGCCGATCGGTGGAATACCGCTGAAACGCCGCGCCTATATCCTTCGATCAATCGACGGGGTCCTGCCGGTTGCTAGAGTGGAGCGGAGATCCGTTTCCATCAGGCGCTCTTGCCATGACGAAGCTCACGCCCCTCGCACCGCCCCGCGATTGCATTGGCTGCCCCACCCGCCGGAGCGGCGCCTGCGCCGAACTGCCCCCACGCACGCAGGCGCGCCTCGGGGCGCTCGCCCGATCCCGGAACTATCCGCGAAATCACCGTTTCTGGAGAGAGGACAGCCCGCCCGCATTCTACGCCGTCGTGACGCGGGGCTTCGTGCGGATCCAACGCCACTCCCCGGATGGCCGGCGCCAGATCGTCGGCATAGCGCATCCCGGCGAGCTGATCGGCGCAGGCATCGAGTCGCGCGCGGGCTATGCGCTCGAGGCGGCGACGCCGGTCGCGCTGTGCCGGTTCGACAGAGGCGCATTCGAGCGCCTCGCGCGCACACTTCCCGACCTGCGCAAGCTGGTCACGCGGCAGGTGCTCCGCCAACTGCACGAGATCCGGAGCATGAGCTGGATGCTGGCCCGGCTCTCGCGAGAGGAACGATTGCGCCTGTGCCTGAACGACATGCGCGATCTCATGCCCTGGCAGCCGCAGCCCGACGGGTCCGGCATCCTCACCGTCGAATGGTCCCGCGCCGACATTGCCGACCTGCTCGGGACCACACCGGAATCGATCTGCCGCGTGCTTCGCCAGCTCGAGAAACGCGGGCTGTTGGGCCTCCTCGATCCCTATCACATCCGGATCGACGACATGGCGGCGCTTACCGAGGGGCTCCCCGTGGGCCCGGGCATCGCGCTGCTCCGACCCGCAGAGACCGGCTCCCCGCCCTGCGCATCCTCGCTCCGAAGCGCGGATCAGCCGGGTTCGGAGCAACGCCTTGATGGGGATCAATGCCCGCGATCCCTTCGCGCGCCACGCTCGCAACGTGAGCGGGAGGCTCCCGACGGGCGCTGACGCAGGCGGGCCTCATCAGCACAGGGGCTGGCCGGGGGCATGCCGGCAAGTTCTCAGGGAGGGCAAGATGGACGAGATTGACCGTTTCGAAGATCGCGAGGAGGCTGGAAAAGCGCTTGCCGACCGGCTGTCGCAGTATCGCGGACAGGATGCGGTGGTGCTCGCCCTGCCGCGCGGAGGTCTTCCGGTCGGCGCCGAAATCGCGCGCGCGCTCGCCCTGCCGCTCGACCTCGTCTTCGTGCGCAAGCTCGGCACGCCGCACAATCCCGAACTCGCGATGGGAGCGATCGCCGGGCCGCAGGGCGAGGTCGTCGTGCGCAATCCCGACGTGTTTCGCGCCGCGGGCTGCGAAGAGGCGGAGTTCACCCGCATCGCCGAGCGCGAAAAGGCGGAAATCCTGCGAAGGCGCGAAGCCTATGGCGCGCCGGATCTGCCCTTGCAGGGCAAGATCGCGATCGTGGTCGATGACGGCATGGCGACCGGGGCGACCATGCGCGCGGCGCTGCGCGCAGTCCGCCAGAGCGGTCCCGAAAAGACGATCTGCGCGATCCCGGTCGCCTCCCGCTCGGCGCTTGAGGAAATGAGGGGCGAGGCCGACGAGGTGATCTGCCCGCTCGTGCCGAGCCATCTTTATGCGGTCGGCGCGCATTACATCCATTTCGATCAGGTCCCGGATTCCGAGGTGACCGCGATCCTCGCCCGCGCGCGTTCGGAGGCTTCCTCGGCGGAGAACCCGGCGAAGTGACCGGACCCCTTGCACGAGGCGCTTCAGCGAGGAAACGCCCCTGCCCGCTGCGCCTCAAGCAAGGCGAAGGCGCGCGGACCAGCAGGCGATGTCACGCGGCGAAAGCCGGAAATAGCGGGCGATCTCGGCATCGCTCAGCCCGAGATCGATCAACGCCGCGAGCGTCCGCCGCGGATGTGGTCCGAGGACTGCCGGATAAGCGGGCCCGAGGCCGGTCAGGGTTGCGGATGTGGTCGCCTTCGATGCCTGAACTCGCGGGGGTCGTTCGCACACGTCGCTCATCCTGCCCTCCATCGCTAGGAAACAAGAGCCAACATAGGGTCCGCGGCCCCGCGCGCATTGACGCCACGCAAAACGACGGGCCGGGTCTCGCCCTGCCGCCCCCGCACCGGCAGGAATTGGCCTGCCGGCGCTCCGGCAGCAGCCGAGCGGCGCCGGGGGACCGACAGCACCGCGCGCCGACCGCTCTGCTGCCCAATGGAGGACGCCATGAGAAAGACCCAGCGGTTTCCGGACAGCCGCGGCACCGGATCGCGGGGGGAGTTTCCCGAACGGCTCCAGCGGGTTTTCGATGCGCTCTCGCCCGGGCAGCGGAGCGCGCTCGCGAAGCTGTGGAAGACCCGGGCGCTGAAAGCGGGGGACATCCTCTGGCGCGAAGGCGAGAGCAGCGAGGATCTGGGTTTCCTGCGCGACGGCGTGCTGGCGCTGGTGAAGACCCTGCGCGACGGTCAGCGCCATATCGTCGGGTTGCGCGTCCCGCCCGCAATGGTCGGCGATGCGTCCGGAGGGGAGGAGGCTTTCGCCGTCGAGGCGCTGAGCGATGCGACGCTTGTCACCTGCAACCGCGCCGCATTCGAGGAGATTCTCTCCCGCTCCGCCGAAGCCTCCGATCTCTTCATGCAGATCACCCTCGACGACATCGAGGCGGCGCGGGAATGGAACCTCGTCCTCAGCGCACCGAAAGCGGCACAGCGGGTCGCCGCCTTCCTCGCCATCCTGTGCCGGTCGGAGACAGGCGACGCGGTGCCGATCCGGCTCGCGATCACGATCAGGCGCAAGGACCTCGCGCAATATCTCGGCATGCGGCAGGAATCGCTCAGCCGCGCCTTTCACGACCTCGAGGCGCGCGGGATCATCCGCCTGCGCTCCCCTTCGGAATTCGACGTGATCGACCGCGCGGGTGTTTTCGGGATCGCGGGAGATGTCGTGACGCGCGACCTCTGAGCAGCGGGGATGTCCGATCCCTTGCCACGGGCCGCACCCGGTCCCTACGAGGCCACGGGCTCCGCCCCGGCTTCGGGTTCGGCCATCGGCACCGCACGCGGCGCGATCCGCAGCGCCCGCAGCGCATTGAGAATGACCGCGACGTCGATCAACTCCTGCAGCAAGGCCCCCTCGACGGGCGTCAGATACCCGAAAGCCGCCACGATCATCCCGATCACCGACAATCCGATCCCGGCGACGACGCTTTCGAGCGCGATGTGGCGCGAGCGGCGCGCGATCTCGATCCCCGGTCCGAGCCGGTCGATCTGGTCGACGAGGATCACCACATCCGCCGCCTCTGCCGACGCCGCCGCCCCTCGCGCGCCCATCGCGACGCCGACATCCGCCGCGGCGAGCGCGGGCGCATCGTTGATACCGTCGCCCACCATCATCACCGGGCCGTTCTTGCGCTCGGTCAGCACCAGCAGAACCTTCTGATCGGGCGTCAGGCTGGCGCGCAGCCCGTCAAGCGGGAGCCCCTCGGTGACGCGCTCGGCCACCTCGGTCCGGTCCCCCGTGGCCAGAAGGATTCGCCCGACCCCCTCGCCGCGCAGCCCCGAGAGCATCACCCCCGCGCCCTCGCGAAGCGGGTCGGCCATCACCAGATGCCCCGCCAGTTCACCGTCCACCGCAAGCGCCACGAGCACCGATCCTGCCGAGAGCGCGGGATGGTCGTTCGCCCCCTCGCCGACCCGCGCGGCGACGAAACCGTTGCTGCCGACGATGACTTCATGCCCCTCGACATGGCCGATAAGCCCTTCGCCGGGGATTTCGGTGACCTCGGAGGGCACGGGGAGACCGAGCCCGCGCGCGCGCGCCGCCACCACGATCGCCTGGGCCACGGGATGTTTCGACGCCTGATCGAGCGCGGCGGCGAGCCGGAGGATCTCGTCCTGCTCCAGCTCGCCATGGCTGTCGATCGCGACGATCTGCGGCCGCCCCTCGGTCAGGGTCCCGGTCTTGTCGAGGATCAGCGTGTTGATCCGCGCCATCGTCTCGAGCGGTCCCACCCCCTTGATGAGAACACCGAAATGCGCCGCCCGCGACAGCCCCGCGACCAGCGCCACGGGAACCGCGAGGATCAGCGGACAGGGCGTGGCCACGACGAGCACGGCGACGGCGCGGATCGGGTCGCCGGTGAACCACCAGGCGGCGGAGGCGATGACGAGCGTGACCAGCAGAAACCCGAGCGACCAGCGATCGGCGAGCCGCGACATCGGCGCCTTCGAACGCTGCGCCTCCTCCACCAGCCGGACGATGCCGGCATAGGTGCTTTCCTCGGCGCGGCGCATCGCGGTCAGGTCGAACGCGTCGCCGGCATTGGTCGAGCCGCTCATCGCCTCGGTCCCATGCGCGAGCCGGACCGGCAGCGACTCCCCGGTCAGCGCCGAGGTGTCGAGAAAGACCCCGTCCGACAGCACGACCCCGTCCACGGGCACCACGTCGCCCTGCCGGATCAGGAGCCGGTCGCCGGGCTCGATCCGGTCGAGCGGGATCTCCTCGAGCCCGCCGTCGCGATGTCGGGTCGCGGTGCGGGGCACCCGTGACAGGAGATGATGCATCTCGCGCCGGGCGCGGCCCTCGGCGAAGCTCTCGAGGAACGTGCCCCCGGTATACATCACCGCGACGACCGCGGCGGCCAGCTCCTCGCCGAAGAGCAGCGCAGCGCTCATCGACAATGCCGCGACGAAATCGAGCCCGACCTCGCCGCGCAACAGGCTGCGGATGATCTCGAGGAAAAGTGCGGCCAGGGCGGGAAGGACGCCCGCGATCCAGACAAGCTCCGCCAGATCGGCGCGCCCGACCGCCAGCAAACCGAGCCCCGCGACCAGACCGGCAAGCGCCAGCAGGAAAATGGCCGTCTTCAGACGTCCGAAGCTCGATTGTTCCACGCGGCGCATCCCCTCCTGCCCGTGCGAGCGCCGCGCATGAAGCGGGCGCCTGCCTCGGCCCCTACTCTTGCGCAGATCGCTTCAGGCGTCGAGCCCGGCAGACGGCCCCGAATGTCGCAGGCGCACCGGGCCCGGCAGCCCGAAACGGGATCCGGTAGGGACCGCGCCGCGCGGATCTTGCCTCCTCAATTGCCGCGGCAGCGGTCGCGCATGCTCTGAAGCGCCTCGAGGCCGAGGTCGATGCGGTCCTGACAGCTGCCGTCGCGGGCCCTGTCCTGCGTCAGGCAGGAGCGGATCACCGCAAGCATCTCGTCGGTCGCGGCAACGACGTCCTGGCAGCTTCCGTCGCGCAGCCGGTCACGGATGCGGTCGCGATCCGCATCGCTCCAGTCCCGATCCCGATCCTGATCCTTGTCCTGATCGCGGTCCTTGTCGCGGTCCTGATCGCGATCCTGGGATTGCCCCTGCGCGAGGACGAGTGGCTCATCCGCGGCAAGGGCGGGTGCTGCCGGGAGAACCGTGCAGGCCAAGGCGAAGGTGAATGCCGCCGAAACTGCGCGCACGGGCTGCAGGGGCGAAGTCGAACGTGAAAGAATTCCAGCCATCTCTTTGCTCCATGAATGAGTGTTGCTCGATCACGGTGGCGTGAGATTGCCGCGCGCGCATTGTCGGAAAGCAACAGCGCGCGTTCCGCCCGATTCCCGACCGGCCCGCAGTTGCGCCCTAGCTTTCCAGACGGAGCCCCGTCTCCGGGTCGAACAGCGACAACCGCGCGGGATCGACATGGAGCGTGAGTTCCTCGTTCAGCGCCACCGGATGCTCCGCCGGGATCGTCGCGATGACCTTTTCCCCGTTGCCGATATCGAGGCTCACGATGAATTCCGGGCCTGTCAGTTCGATCAGGTCCACCTTTCCGGTGAGCGGCAAGCCCCCCTCCATCGGTGCGAGCTTCAGCGCCTCGGGCCGAAAGCCCACGACGAAGGGGCCGCGGGGCGCCTTGCGGGGCCAGATCACGCCGGACTTCCCCAAGCTGATCTGGCCGTCGATCGCGGTCGCGTCGAGAATGTTCATCGGCGGGGCGCCGATGAATTCCGCCACGAAGCGCGAGGCGGGCCGGTTGTAGATCTCTTCGGGCGTTCCGAGTTGTTCGATCCGGCCCGCATTCATCACCGCGATCCGCGTGGCCAGCGTCATCGCCTCGATCTGGTCATGGGTGACATAGACCACGGTGACCCCGAGCCTCTGATGAAGCCGCTTCAATTCGCTGCGCATCTCCATCCGGAGCTTCGCGTCGAGATTGGAGAGCGGCTCGTCGAACAGGAACAGCTTCGGCTTGCGCACGAGCGCGCGCCCGATCGCGACGCGCTGGCGCTGGCCGCCCGACAGATCGGCGGGCTTGCGGTCGAGAAGATGCTCGATCTGCAGGATCTTCGCCGCCTCCAGCACCGCGCTGTCGCGTTCGGCCCGGGGCACGTTGCGCATCTCGAGCCCGAAGCCGATATTCCGCGCGACCGACAGGTTCGGATAGAGCGCATAGGACTGGAACACCATCGCGATGTCGCGGTTCTTCGGATGCACGCCGTTGAGCCGTTTGCCGTCAAGGATGACATCGCCCTCGGTGGGGTCGACAAGGCCGGAAATCGTGCTCAGAAGCGTCGATTTCCCGCATCCCGACGCACCCAGGAGCACGAGAAATTCTCCGTCCTCGAGGGTCAGGTCGATCCCCTTGAGCGTTTCGATCGCCCCGAAGGATTTTCGGATGCTTTTCAACTGCAGCGCGCTCATGCCTGCACCTCCGGCGCTTCTTGCAACAGATACTGACGCGGCTCGGTGGAAATCGCGCGCGACGCGCAACCCACCGCAGAGCCCAACGCCTCTCCGACCGCGCGGCCGTCGGCGAGCGCGACCAGGAAAGCGGCATTGAACACGTCGCCCGCGCCGATCGTGTCACGGACCCGGACCGCGGGCGCGGCCGCGCGGTGTGTCGTGTCACCTGCGCGCGCGATCGCGCCTTTCGGGCCGATCTTGACGACCGCGATACCCGCCTCGGGTTGCAGCGAGCTCAGCGCGGTCGCGGCTTCGAGCGGATCGGCGAGGCCGGTGAAGCTGGTGGCTTCGGCCTCGTTGAAGAGCACGATGTCGCTCTGGGCGATCCAGTCCCGCACCCGGGCAAGGACCGCATCGCTCCATCCCTCGGGCGGCCATCCGGTATCGAGGGCGACGGAAATCCCGAAGCGCCGCGCCTTCGCGAAGAGCGCCTCGTAATCGCTGCACAGCGCATCGGTCAGAAAGGACCCGCAGAGCATCACGATGCCCCCGCGCAGCGCCTCCCAGTCGAGCATCGCATCGACCTGCGGCCAGTCAAGCGCGGGAAGATGCCCCGCCGTCGTGAGAAACGTGCGCTCGTCATTGGGATGAATGAGCCCCACAGAGACCGTCGTCGACCCCGTCGTGCGGGGCCAGCGCGCGGCCAGGGGGCCGAACTCTTCGCAAAGCCAGTCGCCGAACTTGTCCGAGCCCGCATTGGCCGCGATCTGGAAGGGCCGCCCCATGCCGCGCCAGGCTTGCGCGACGTTCCCGGCGGCTCCGCCCACGCGTAGCTCATCGCGCGCACACAGCACCTCCGAACCGGGTTTGGGCCAGGGCGCGAGCGGCCCGAGGATGAAATCGACATTCACGTTGCCGACGGTTGCGAGGGGTCGGGTCATCGTCATTCCACCCGGGTAACCTTGGAGCTGCGCACCGGCACGCCCGCATCGGGCACGCGCGAGGCCGCGAAATCGACCATGAAGCGCTGCGCGCTCGGCAGGATCGAAAACGCCGCGGCCAGCCCCGAAGCTTTCGCGCAAGGCACGCAGAGCGCGCCCTCCACCGGCGGGCGGCCCGAGGCGTCGAACAGGATCAGAGGCGCGTCGCTTTCCGCCACGAATTGCGCGAGGCTCGTGACCTTGTCGGCGCTCGGATCGTCGCCGCGGAACATCACCACCCCGACCGATGGCGCGAGCATCTCGACCGGGCCATGGCGCAGCTGACCGCCTTCGAGGCTGAAACAGGGAAGGCGCGACAGCTCGGTCAGCCCGAGCGCGATCGCCTCCGCGACGCCCTGCAGCGCCCGCCCCGACGTCACGATCGCGGAGACGGAGTTGAACCGCACCACGGCCGCATCGACATCGGCGAGAGAAGGATTGCGCAGGATCTCGAGCGTGGGCGCCAGATCGAGACCGAGCTCGCCGAGAATGGCCGCGTGCAGCGCCAGCGTGACGGTCAGGGACCGGGTCGCCGCGAAGGGGATCTCGGAGCCCCCTGCCCCGATCAGCGACGGCGCGAGCCGCGCGAGGCTCGAATTGGGCTCCATCGTCGAGCCGAACGTGTCGGCGGGCGCGTGCCCGTCCGCAAACCAGCGCAACACCTCGGCGCTTTCGCCCGATTGCGAGGTCACGATGACCGTCCGACCTTCGAGCGGCACGGGCGCGTCGAGCTGCTCGGAGAGCGGCAGCGCGATCGCGTCGATCCCGAGCGCGCGATAGCTCGGCTCGAGCGCGCGGCCCACCGCATGCGAGCCCCCCATGCCAAGGAGAACCAGGCGCTTCGTGCGCCGCAACGAGCCGGCGATCGTGCGGGCGAGATCGCGCGCGCCTTCAAGGCTCGCCTGCGCATCCCCCATCTGTCGGGCCATCTCGTCATAGAGCGCCGAGATCGGGTCATAGCTGGGGTTCGACACGGTGGTCATCCTTTCACACCTCCATTGGTGAGGCCCGATATCAGGGCACGTTGCATCAAGATCCCGATCGCGACGGGCGGCAGGGCGGCAAGCACCCCGGCCGTCGCGATCAGGCCGTAATCGGAAACACGTCCCCCCGCGAGATCGGCGATCGCCACGGGGAGGGTCTTGGCGTCCTGCGTCGAGGTGAAGAGGAGCGCGTAGAAGAACTCGTCCCATGCCAGCAGGAAGGCGAAGATCAGCGCCGTCGCGATGACCGGCAGCGCGAGCGGCAGGATCACGATCCGCAGCAGCTGGTCGAGACGCGCGCCATCCATCGACGCCGCCTGCTCCAGCTCCCGCGGGATCGGATCGAAGCCGGACTTGAGCAGCCAGGTCACGAAGGGCGCGAGGATGCTCAGATAGACCAGCGCGAGGCCGAACACCTTGTTGAGCAGGCCGAATTTCGCGAGGATCAGGTAGAGCGGGACCGACAGCGCGACGGGGGGCAGCATGTAGGTGCCCACGACGAGCCCGAGAGACCAGCCAAGCCGCGGGTTGCGCGACGCCGCCCAGCCTGCGGGAATACCCACGCCAAGCGCCGCGAGCGTCGCCATGGAGGCGACCTTCAAGCTGTTGAAGAGCGAGGCGAGGAATGCCGCGCCGGCGGAGTTCTCCTGACGCGACAGCAGGGTCACGTAGCGCGAGAGATCGAAATGCTCGGGCCACCAATGCAAGGGCTTGGCCGAGAGATCCGCGTTCGACGAGATGCTCATGATGAAGAGCCAGGCAAGCGGCGCGAGAATGATCAGCGCAACGAGCAGCGCCATCACATGCACGAAGACCGAGAAGGTGCGAGACTGGCGTTCCATCACTTCCCTCCCCCGGCGAAGGACCGCATGATCTTGAGATAGGCGACCGCGAGAACGGTGATCATCAGGGTCACGATCAAGGCCAGCGAGGCGCCCGATCCGGCCCGCTGGAAGGCGAAGGCTTCCTGGTAGACGAGGATCGACAGCGTGCGGGTGGAATTCGCGGGACCGCCGCGGGTCATGATCCAGATCAGGTCGAAGACCTTGAACGCCTCGATCGTGCGCAGGACCAGCGCCACCATCAGCGGCCCCATCAGATAGGGCAGCGTCACATAGCGGAAGCGCCGCCAGACATTGGCGCCGTCGCTGATCGCGGCGGCCCGGATCTCGTTCGGCACGGATTGCAGCGCGGCCAGCGCGATCAGCGCGACGAGCGGAAAGTTCTTCCAGACGTCGGCCACGATAAGCGCGGCCATCGCGCTCCCCGGCAGGCCGAGCCAGGACCGGTAGGCGTCGATCAGGCCGAACTGGGTGAGCGCTGCATTGAGCGCACCGTATTCGGGATTGTAGATGAGCCGCCACAGGGTCGCGTTCACCACGGTCGGAAGCGCCCAGGGCAGGATCATCAGGGCGCGCAGCAGCGTGCGGCCATAGAAGCGCTGATTGAGAAGCAGCGCGACGAGAACGCCGACCACCATCTCGGTCGAGACCGAGTAGAAGGTGAAGGACAACGTGGTCCGGAAGGCACTCTGGAAGTTCCGGCTCGAGAACATCTTTGCGAAATTCTCGAAGCCGACGAACTGGCCTCCGGTCCCGACGAGACGGGCATCGGTGAGCGACAGCCGCACGGTATCGGCAAGCGGCCAGCCGATCACGGCGATCATCACGGCGAGCAGGGGCAGCATCAGCAGCCAGGCCCGCAAGTTTCTGCGCTCGGAGAACATGGGTCGGGAACCTCGGGACGGAGGGGAACGGCGGCGAAAGCCGGGAACGGGGGAGTTCGGTGCGAGGGGAACGACCGGGAGCGTCCCCCTCGCGATGCCGGACGGAACGGGTCAGAGACCGCTGTTTTCCGCCGCAGCGCCGAGCGCATCTTCCGGGGAGTTCATCCCCAGAAGCGCTTCCTGGATCCCCTGTTGCAGGGCCATCGACATTTCCTGGTAATGCGGGGTCATCGGGCGCGGATACATCGCCGCCAGCCCTTTCTGGGCCGCGGTGATCAGCTCTTCCTGACCCTTGGTGACCGCCGGATCGTCATAGGAGCTCTTCCAGATCGGAAGGCTGAGACGTGCGAATTCGTCCTGCACCTTCTGCGAGGTCATGTAGGTGATATAGGCCCAGGCCTCGTCGGGATGTTTCGACGTGGTCGGGATACCGAGCCCCATCGAACCGTTGACGGCCGAGACATCGCTCACCCCCTCCACGCCCGGCGCGGCTACGACACCCACCTGCCCCGCGACCTTGCTCTCCTTGGGATCGTTGGCGAGGTTGTACATGTAGGTCCAGTTCAGCGCGAACGCAGCATCGCCATTCTGGAAGATGTTGCGGACGTCCTCTTCGAGAAATTCCTTCGAGTTCGGGTTCGTCAGGCCCGACTTGTAGCTATCGACCATGTATTGCAGCGCCTCGAGACCGCCTCCGTTCTGGAAGTCGGGCTTGCCGTCCTTGATGAAATCGCCGCCATAGGCGCTCAGCAACGTCGTGTAGTCGCAGATCGAGGCCTCGGCCTGCGCCCAGCTCCAGACGATCGGATATTCGACGATGCCCGCATCCTTGATCTTCTGCGCATCCGCCTTCAGCTCGGCCCAGGTCTTCGGCGGGGTCTCGATTCCGGCCTTGGCGAGCATGTCCTTGTTGTAGAACAGGTATTTCGTGTCTAGAATCCACGGCATTCCGTAGCTGCGGCCGTCATACTGGACGGTCGTCCACGCCCCCGGAAGGACACCCGACTTCATGTCGTCGGTGATCCGGTCCGAGACATCGACGAGCACCTTGTTCTGGGCGAATTCCGCAGGCCAGATCACGTCGAACAGAACGACGTCATAGCCGCCGCCCGCGCCCTGCGAGAGCACCGTCTTGTCGTGCAGCCCTTCATAGGGAACGAATTCGAGATTGATCTTGACGTCGGGATGGGCCTCTTCGAACCCTTTCGTCATAGCCCGGATATCGTCCTCGCTATAGGCGGCCTGCGCCATGAACAGCGCGTTCAGCGTCGTTTCCGCCTGGGCGATCATCGGGGTCAGCCCGCCCAGAACGGCGGTCGCCCATAATGCGGCAGTCTTCTTGAGTCTCATCTTTCCTCTCCTGTCATCGTTGAATGAGGCGGGATGCCTCGTTTCTCTTTTGCAGTGCAGGCATCCCGTCGCCTCGCTCCCTGCCGGTGCGGAGGGGGCGAAAACCGCGCGATGCTGCTGTCAGGCTTTTTAGTCCACCTGTTGGACTTAATGATTGCGGAGAGAGGTTTCTCCTGTCAATCTCTTTTTTATGGACAACCGATCCTCACGAATCCGCGCCATGTTCGGCACCAGTTCCGGTGCAGCCGGCGTCCACAACCGGCGCGTCGTGATCGACGCGATCCGGGTGAACGGGGCGCTCTCGCGCGCGGCCCTCGCGCGGGCCACCAAGCTCGCGAAGCAGACGCTGTCGAACATCATCGACGATCTCGAGCGCGAAGGTCTGGTGATTGCACGCGAGGTGGTGAAGGAAGGGCGCGGCAAACCGGCGATGCCCTATGACCTCGCGCCTTTCGGGGCGTTCTCGATCGGGCTTCAGATCGACCGGCATCTCGCCCATTGCGTCGTCGTCGACTTCCTGGGCCGCGTGGTTCTGCGCCGGGAAACCTCGCTGGCCGTGCGCGATCCCGAAACCGGCTTCCGGACGCTGTGCACCCTGATCGGCGAGTCTCTGGAAGAGCTTGCGCGGCTCCATCCGAAGGGTGACGAGCGCGTTCTCGGCCTCGGTGTGGCAATGCCCGGCCCGTTCGGTTTGCGCGGCGCGAACATGACCGATGACGACTACACGATGGCGCGCTGGCAGGAATACCCGCTGATCGCCAATCTCGAGAAGGAAACCGGCCTCGAAGCGAGCCTCCAGAACGACGCCGGAGCTGCAGCGACGGCCGAGAAACTGACCGGGCGCGCGCATGGGCTGCGCAGCGCGGCCTGCATCTATCTCGGCTACGGCCTCGGCGCCGGGCTGATCATCAATGGCGAGCTCTTCTCGGGCCGCGACGGCAATGCGGGCGAGATCGGCATGATACCGAGCCCCTTCGCGAAGCGGCGCGGAACGACGCTCGAACAGAATGTCTCGCTCAATGCGCTATGCGACGCCTTCGCGCTCGACCGCAAGGACATGCGGCTTTTCGCGCGGATCGAGGATCTGCTCGCAAACGGCGGAGAGCAGGTCGAGGACTGGATCGTCTCGGCGGCGAACCATCTCGACTGGGCGGCGGATCTTCTGCAGCTCACCCTTTCGCCCGAGGGAGTGATCCTGTGCGGCACCGCGCCGCCGGCCCTGATCGAGAGGCTCGTCGCGCATGTGAACGCGCGCCGGAAACCGGCCGGCAAGCAGGGCTTGCTGAGCGGAAAGGCTGACCCGTGGATCGTCGCGATCGGCGCGGCGGCCGAACCGATCAGCCGCAGCTTCGACCCGCGCTATTCGGCTCTGCTCAAGAACTAGGGCCGGGAAGGTGGTCCAGGTGCCGCGAGGCTCTGCGCCGCACGCGCGTCCTCACTCAGTTCGTGAGTTTTCCCAGATCCAGATCGATCACCGCCTTCATGCCCGAAGGGTCGAACTGGCGTGACATCGTGCCGCCGAGCGTCGCTTCGACGGCGCTTTGCGACAGCCGGGTGCCGAACCCGTCCCTGAGCTCGTCACATGCGGCGAGGCTGCAATGCTCCACCCATTCGATCACGAACCGATCGCCGCGCCGACGGGCCCGGATCGAGACCGTCCCGCCCGGTTGACCGAGGGCGCCGTATTTCACCGCATTTGTGCCCAGCTCGTAGAAGACGAGGCAGATCGGCGTGATGGCGGCCGGGGCCACGCGGAGCTCCTCGATCTCGAACTCGCGCAAGGCATCCCTCGCGAACGGGTCGATGATTGACGCGAGGAGCTCGCGCAGATCCGCGCTCTCGCTGAGCTCTCCCGAAGGATCTCTGACCGCCATCTTGTGCGCGGCGGAGAGCGCCATGAGACGCTCGCGCATCAGGTTCGCGAGGTCGCCCGCGGTCTCCACCTGTCGCGCGGTGACGGTGAGCAGGCTGCCGGCGATGGCGAAGGAATTCGCGACCCGGTGGCGCATCTCCGCGAGCAGAACCCGCTGTTGCTCGGCCGCCTGGTGCTGAAGGCTGATGTCGCGCGCGATCTTCGACGCGCCGACGATCTTCCCCGTCGCGTCGCGCACCGGAGAGACCGTCAGCGAGACCGGGAGGAACGAGCCGTCCTTGCGCTGCCGGATCGTCTCGAAATGATGGATCCGTTCACCCCGGCTGAGCTTGGCGATGAATTCCACCTCTTCCTGCTGCCGGTCCGCAGGGATGAGCATGGTGATCGACTGACCGACGGCTTCCTCGGCGGTATAGCCGAAGAGACGCTCCGCCGCCTTGTTCCAGCTCTGGATGATGCTGTCGAGGTTCTTCGTGATGATGGCATCATCGGAGTTCTCGACGATGGCGACGAGATGCTCTTTGAGGCTTTCCGGCGAATCCATGCGCACGAACCTTTCATGAGCCCAGGTGAAGCCCGAAAAGAAAATGAATCAATTTGCGGTCGCGCACCAGCGGTTTCAATCGGATGTGGCGGCCTTCCTGTTCAGACAGTTCTCTGACGCGCCCGTCGGGTCTTTGCAACATGTTTTGACGTGCGGGTCATGCGCGTCCTCCCCTGCCCACATGGCGACAGACGCCCATGCGCGGTGTCGCCACCGTCAGGCGGTGGCAGCGCTCCCGCCTGAGGGAAACGAAGCCGGAACCACCTCCCCCCTTGCTCGTTTAGCTTCACGATCATAGCGCGACAGGGGAGAGACAATGCACGCATTCGCCAAGCGGCTCGGTCTGCGGACGGACCCGACGATTTTCTTCGTATCAGCCGGAGCCACGATCCTGTTCGTGATCGCGCTCGTCCTCTTTCCAAAGCAGATCGGCGATGCGTTCGCGGCCGGGCGCGCCTGGATCGTCACCGATCTCGGCTGGTTCTTCATCCTCGGGGTGAATATCTGGCTCGGCTTTCTGATCTGGGCCGCGATGTCGCGCCACGGGCATATCCGGCTGGGCCCGCGAGACTCGCGCCCCGAATACGGAAACCTGTCCTGGTTCACCATGCTCTTCGCGGGCGGCATCGGCACGGTGCTGATGTTCTGGGGGGTGGCCGAACCGATCAGCCATTTCTCGAAACCGCCCCTGCCCGGCGTCGAGCCCTATTCGGACCGCGCGGCGAAGGACGCGATCTCGATCGCGATCTACCATCTGGGCCTGCATACCTGGGCGATCTTCACCCTGCCGGGCCTCGGCTTTGCCTATTTCATCAACCGCTATGACCTTCCCGTCCGGGTGAGCTCGGTCTTCTACCCGCTGTTGAAGGAGGGCATCCACGGCCCGATCGGCAAGGCGATCGACATCGTCTCCATTCTCGGCACGCTATTCGGCGTCGCCGTGTCGCTCGGCCTCGGCTCGAGCCAGATCGCCGCGGGTCTGAACGCGCTGACCGGGATCGGAGACGGTACTGTCGTGAAGATCGGGATCCTCGCCGTCCTCACGGTCGTCGCGATCTCGTCCATCGTGGCCGGGCTCGACAAGGGGGTGAAGCTGCTCTCGAACATCAATATCGGCATGGCGGTCGGGCTGATGGTCTTCGTGCTGGTTTTCGGGTCCACGCTCTTCCTGCTGCGCGGGATCGTGCAGACCTTCGGGCTCTATTTCGACAACCTGTTCCACCTCGCCTTCTGGAACGACATGCTCGCGGACGAGAACCCGAAGACCCCCGGCTGGGGCTGGCAAGGGTCGTGGACGGTGTTCTACTGGGCCTGGACTGTGACCTGGTCGCCCTTCATCGGCCTCTTCGTGGCGCGGATCTCGCGCGGGCGCACGGTGCGCGAATTCGTCTTCGGCGTGCTCCTCGCGCCCTCGCTCTTCACCCTGATCTGGTTTGCGATCTTCGGCTGGCAGGCTATGGAGTTCGACGGGATCGGCGCGGCCGCGCGCGCCGCGATGGGCGAGCAGGCGGGGCAGCTGAGCCAGGCGGTCTCCGACAGCGTGCCGCTTGCCATGTTCGCCTTCTTCGAGCACTTCCCCTTCGTCCATGTCGTGCAAGGCATCGCCGTGATCGTGGTCGCGATCTTCTTCGCCACCTCGTCGGATTCCGCCTCGCTCGTGGTCGACATGCTCTGCACCGGCACGCCGACGCCCGGCCCGGTTCATCAGCGCGTCTTCTGGGGCGCGGCCGAAGGGCTGGTCGCGGCGATGCTGATCGTTCTGGCCGGGGATGCGGGCCTGAGCGCGCTGCAACAGGTGATCACCGTGGTCGGCCTTCCGATCTTCGTGCTAGTCTCGATGATGATCCCCTCGATCATCCGCGGCTTCACGCTCGAAGAGATCGACCATGTCAGCATCGGCAAACGTCCCGATCTCGAAGAGTTCTGATCGAGCGGAGGGCCCGGTGGACACCGGGCCCTCTCGCATAGCTCCTTGTGGCCTCTGACCGGGCGCCCCGGAAGACGGCAGACCGCCCGGCCACGAGCGCCAGTGCCCGCGTCGCCCTCCAAACGAACATCGGGGCGACGCCACACGGCAGGCGGAGCACGCCACGACGGGCTCCGCCGCGAGCGACCGAGCCGCCCGGCATGGTACGAATGGGTCACAAACCGGCCCGGATGAGCGAAGGATGACCCGAATGAGCCGATCGCTGCCCCGTTTGCCCGGTCCGTAGCCCCGGACGGGCCTCGCTCCCGCGCAACCGGCGCGTCCCTTCCCCGCATGCAATGAAAATTCCCGCCCCGCCCCCGCTTCGCGTGCCGAACGGGCCGTTTCGCATGACGCTTGCCCGCACCCGGGACGCGGTGCGCCGGCGTAGCCTTTCCTCACGGTCGGACAAGGAACCCGATCAACCCAGACCTTCAAACCAGGAGACTCAAGATGAAAAAGTTTGTCATCGCTGCCGCATTCGTCCTCGCCGGAGCCGGCGCCGCGCTTGCGGGCGGGAACCTGTCCGTCGTCGACCAGGCGGGCGCCTTCAACTCGCAGACCACGGGTCAGCTCGGCCGGCACAACACCGCCATGACCATCCAGCGTGATTTCGGCAACTCGAGCTTCACCGGCCAGGTCGGTCGCGGCAACTTCTCCGGCACCGCGCAGTCGGGGGTCGGCAACAGCTCGGAGACCAACCAGACGGGCCGCCACAACTTCTCGGGCACCGTCCAGGGCGGCTGGGGCAACGTCTCCTCGACGACCCAGCAGGGCGTCGGGAACGTGTCGAACACCTACCAGCACTGAGCCGAGCGCGCTTTGGCGAGGGGCGGTCGCGAGGCCGCCCCCCTCCCCGCCCTCAACCCATCAAAACGAGGAGACTGACGATGACACCGAAGATCAAGAGACCCCGCTCGTTCCCCGCGGCAGGTTGCGCTCTCGCGACCTGCCTGGTCGCGACGCTGGCGCTTTCCGATATGGCGGCGGCGCAGAATTTCTCCTTCACCCGGCAGGAGGGCTGGCGAAACCGCGCCACGACCTCGCAGGCGGGCCGCGGCAACATGTCGTTCACCCAGCAGAGCGGCAGCGGCAACAGTGCGGCGACCAGCCAGACCGGTCAGAGCAACTTCGCCGCGACGGTGCAGTCGGGAACCGGCTTCAGCCACGAGATCACCCAGACCGGCAACATGCAGTCCGAGACCAGCTTTCAGGCCGATACCCATATCGCCGGGCATACACCCGTCTCGGGTCAACGCAGCGGCGGATCGGCGCTGACCTCGGCGACGGTCGGATTCGAGATAAAATGATCACCATCTGGGTGGGCGGGAGAGCGGCCATGACCCAACTTGCGCAATATGCCTGTCGCAGATCCGGCGGCCCGGTTTCCCTGATCGTGGGAGCCGTGCTCGCGCTCTTGACGGGTTTCTCAGGAGGGCGCGTTCAGGCCATGACAACTTCGTCCATCGAATGCGAAATACGCAGCAGACATGTCGCGGCGGGGGTCGAACTGACCGGCATCATCCGCGCCCTGCGCCCGGTGCGGGGCGATTACAGTTTCTCGGTCCTCTCCGAGGGCTCGGGCGGCGCCTCGAACGTGCATCAGAACGGCCTCTTCGCCGCCTCTCCCGATGAGCCGGCGGTCGTCGGTGCGGTGGTGGTGAATTCGGGGGCGGGAAGCAGTGTTTCGGTGCGGCTTCTCGTGCATTCCGAGGATGGCGAGCTTTGTGAAGCAGCACAGTGATCGCGCCTTTACAATGAGTCGCCTATTTCGACAAATCACCTTTATTTGTTGGTCTTTCTGCGGCCGACACATGGCCGAAATTGTTGCGAGAACCCCCTGACTGGCGGTATTCTGCCGATGGGCTGTTGGTGCGAACGGGATGGATTAAGGATTTTCATAATGCCTTTTCCTTCGCGTCCTCGCACGTCTGATGAATCCGTGCCGCTTTTTGCCGCGGCGTTCGAAGACGACATCTTCCAATCCGCGCTGAACGTGATCTCCGCCGCCTTTCCCGGCACCGCGGTGCTGATCGTCGGACAGGACAGCAGGCGCCTGGCCGGCAATTTCCTTTTGCACGAGGGCGGGAGCGCCGAACTGACCCGCGCCTTCCAGGCCGAGCTTGGCCGGAGCGAGGGATGGGCCCAGCACCAATGGACGATGGATGTGGGCCAGGTCTACCAGGACCGCGATCTGGGCGGCAGCGACGCCTCGGCCGGGCATATGGCGCGGGCATTCGCCGCGGCCAGCCCTGCCCTCGAATGCTTTGCCGGCATCGTCTTCTGCCGCTCGGGCAGCCGTCAATTCGCGATCGAAGTGCGCTACCCGCGCCATCGCGAGGCGGAATTGCGCCAGCCCTTGCGCGACTACCTGCACCGGATCGCCGCGCAGCTCGAACTGGCGGTGCGCGTCGCCCGCCTGCGCGATCAGGTCAGCGAGGCCGAGCAGCTTGCGTCCAACCTCCTCGATCTGATGCCCTTCCCCGTCGTGCTGCTCAACGGCGCGCAGCGGGTGCTGCGGATGAACAGCCGGGCGCAGTCGATGATCCGTGTCGGCATGGTCCTCGGGGTGGGACCAGACGGCATCCTGCACATGACCGATCCGGGCGCGGGCCTCGAATTCGTCGACCAGTTCGCCGCGCTGCGCGACAGCCTGAGCCAGCGGGTCGCGATCATGACGGTCCCGCATCATTCGGGCGAACTGCGCGAGATCCTCACGCTGGTGCGGCTCAAGGGCGCCCCCCTGGTCGGGCAAGGCCCCCTCGCGGGCGAGACCGGACCGCTCTTCGCGGTAGTCTGCGAGAACCTGTCGATGCCGATGGAATTGAGCCAGGACATCCTGTGGCGCGTCTTCGGACTGTCGGCCAAGGAAGCCGATCTCGCCGTGTCGCTTCTGGCCGGAGAGTCGATCGGCGATCTGGCGGTGCGGCGCAAGGTCTCGAAGGAGACGCTGCGCAACCAGCTCGCCGCGGTGATGCGCAAGACGGATACCGCCCGCCAGCAGGAGCTGATCGCGCTCCTGACCCGCCTTGCCACGGTCCACGCGACGGTGTGATGGAGGCGGTGGCTCATGACACGACGTGGCTGGCAGTGGGTTTGGGGACTGGCGGCCATCGCGGCAAGCGCCGGGCCGGCCGCGGCGGGGCCGCAGATCCGCTTCGTGGGGATCGGCGCTGCGGCCGGGTTCGGCATGACCCGGGGGGCGCAGAGCGAGGCCGTCCCCGAAGCCGGCGGCGGGCGCTTGCCGCGCGCCTCGGGCTCCACGCTCTCCGAGGGCGCCGCCTGCACGCTGGGCAAGGACGGCTTCCTCGAATGGGAGGGCTCGATCGGTCATTTCCGGGCCAAGCGCACCAGCGAGAGCCTCGTTCCCTCCGGAAGCACCTTCTCCGCCAGCACCGGCACCCTGCCCTCCGGCACGATCAAGATCGACACCGCCCCCTCGACCTTACCGCCCGGGGCGCAAGGCACCGCGGTGGTGACGGCGCCGGGACCGAGCGGGACCACCGTGAGGATCGACAGCAGCTCCTTCTCGCCGCAGGATCCGCCGGGCAACCGGACCACCGTCTTCGCCTATTCGCCGACCGCAGGGGGCGGAAGCTATATCGCGATGGCGCTGGACGGCCAGTCGCTGACGGCGGCCGGCTTCGGGCTCATCTATGACGGGCAGGGCATCGTGGTGGCCGGTCTCGGCGGACCGGGCTGGACCCGCAAGAGCACGATGCTGCGCGACACCACCACGAGCTGGAGCCAGAGCCTGCGGATCGGGCGGCGGATCGACACCTCCGGCCCCTGGACGCTGACGCCGCGTGTCGGGCTCGAAACCCTGGCCCTCGACCGCAGGATCTCGCAGCAGGTCAGCTACCGGCTCGATCCCTTCTCCGACGGCGCCACGCTTCCCGCGATCACGCTCGGCCAGACCGAGCGGCTGCGCAGCCACTATCTCGCGCTCACTCTGGGTGCCGGGGCAAGCCGCGATCTCGGCGACGGCTGGCGGCTGGCCGTGTCGCTCGATGCGGGGCGCGGCCGGATGCACGGGACGCTGTCAGGCTGGCACAACGCGACGATCGAAGGTATCGCGGCGCAAAGCTTCGCCGACCCGGAGCAGCGCTATTCCACGATGACCTGGACCGGGCGCGTCACTCTGGGGCTGAGCCGCGAGATCGGATCGGACACCACCCTCTCGATCGGGCTCTACGAGGACTACCTCTCGGCGGTCCCGACGATGGTGACCGAGCTCTCGCCCGCAAGCGGCGACATCACCACAGGCGCGGACAGCGTGAGCGTCGATGGCGGGGGGACGGAGCTCTATACCCGCCGCGTCGCGACCCGCCCGCAATTCGGCACCGGCGTCTCGCTCAGCATCGTTCATCGCTTCTGAAAGAAGATCGCGGCTGGCGGACCGGGCGGCGGCCGCGGTCATGTGCCATCGCCGAACCGAAGGGATGGTCGCGCGGACAGGCGAGACGTCCGCCGCCGCGTCCCGATGAAGCCGTGAAGACGCCGGCGCGGCAGGGGGAAGCGGCTTGGGGCGTCTTGCGGATCGCCCCGCCATCGCGGCACCGCCGACGCTCCCGCCCCCCTTTCCTCATGGCAATCATGCGCCGCTAGCCTATCGGAACGGGCGCGTGATTTCCTTGCGGCGAAGGAACATTCTCGACCGAACCGTGTTGTCCAGAAACGCATATGGCCGGGGAGGAAGCTGTCATGGCTGGCGAGACTGGAAAGACAATTCAGACCGACATTCCCGCCCGGATGGACCGGCTGCCATGGTCGCGTTTTCACCTGACCATCCTCATCGCGCTCGGCGTCACCTGGATCCTCGACGGGCTGGAAGTCACCCTGAAAGGTGCCGTGTCCAGCGTGCTCCAGGAACCCGAGAGCCTGGGCTTCTCGAGCACGCAGATCGGCATGATCGCGTCGTTCTACATAACCGGCGCGGTGATCGGCGCCCTGCTCTTCGGCTATCTCACCGACCGCTTCGGGCGGCGGATGTTCTTCTTCATCACGCTGGCCGTCTACCTCGTGGGGGCACTGGCCACGGCGTTCTCGTGGAACCTGTGGAGCTTCGTGGCCTTCCGCTTCATCACCGGGCTCGGCATCGGCGGCGAATATGCCGCGATCAATTCGACCATCGACGAGATGATGCCGGCCCGGGTCCGCGGTCAGGTGGCGCTCGGCGTGAACGGGTCCTACTGGATCGGCGCCGCCCTGGGGGCGCTGTCGACCATCGTGCTGCTCAATCCCGATTTCTTCCCGGTCGATCTGGGGTGGCGTCTCGGCTTCGGCATCGGCGCGGTTCTGGGTGGCATCATCCTCTTCATGCGCCGCCATCTGCCCGAAAGCCCGCGCTGGCTCGCCACGCATGACCGGATGGACGAGGCCGAGAAGATCACCGCCGAGATCGAGGAGCGCACGAAAGAGCAATCCGGCGAGGCCCTCGCGGAGGTTCCGGACGAAGAGAAGATCGAGATCCGGCCGCAGAAATACTTCTCCCTCCTGCAGATCATGAAGGCGATGTTCTCGACGCATCGGAAACGGGCTCTGCTCGGGCTGGTCCTGATGGGCTCGCAGGCCTTCCTCTACAACGCGATCTTCTTCACCTACGCGCTGGTCCTGTCGAACTTCTTCGATGTTCCTTCGAAAAACACGGGGCTGTATCTGGTGCCGTTCGCGGTGGGCAACTTTCTGGGCGTGATCGTCCTGGGACGCCTGTTCGACACGATCGGACGCCGGACGATGATCTCCCTGACCTACGGTTTGTCCGCGATCATCCTGATGGTCACCGGCTTTCTCTTCGCCCAGGGCGTTCTCTCCGCAGTGACGCTGACCGCGCTCTGGTCGGTGATCTTCTTCTTCGCCTCGGCCGCGGCGAGTTCCGCCTATCTGACCGTGAGCGAGGTCTTCCCGCTCGAGACGCGCGCGCTCGCCATCGCCATCTTCTATTCGATCGGCACGGCGGCCGGCGGCATCGTCTCGCCCTGGATCTTCGGAATGCTGATCGACACGGGCTCCGCCTGGAACGTGTTCTACGGCTACCTCTTCGCCGGGGCGCTGATGTTGGTCGCGGCGATCACCGAGGCTGTCATCGGGATCGATGCGGAACAGAAATCCCTCGAGGAGGTTGCCGACCCGATTTCCGCCGAAAGCGCAGGCTAACGGGGCCCTGTCGAGGACGCCCCGGGAAGGATCGCGGGCGCAAGAACGTCCCGGCAGATCCGGTCGCTCGGCGGGCCAGCACTTGGAGAACCCGAGCTGCGTTAGGCGCACCCGGCCTGCGGGCAGACTGAGATTATCGCGGCGGCGCCGCACGCCTTTCGCGCGCGGAACCGCTTTCCCCTTCCACGCACCCCCCGGAACGGTCCATCCGGTCGCGCTCAAGCGTGCGCGCCTCGGCTGAATCCAAGCGGGCCAGCGCCGCGTCCACGCTTTCGGTTTCGCGCAAGGCGCGCGCCCAGATCCGCGCAACCGAAACCGCCGACCAGGGGAGCGCCGCGCGCGCCACCCAGGCACGCGCGGCAGACGGCAGCCGATCATAGGCGGCCATCGGATCGGAGCGGGCGCGTTTGCGCAACCCGGTCGCGAGGTTGTGCCTCACGCCGCGCGGCCCCAGCGGGGAAAAGGATCGTCGAGATCGCGCCAGAGATCCGGGACGAAGCGGGTTTCCGGCACGAGGCAGCGGGTCAGCATCGTCTCGATCCGGGCGCGGTTCATCTCTCCGAGCATGCCGATGAAAACCATCTCCTGGCGCCGGTCGCCGAACTCCCGGGCGACGCGATCGGCCATGCGTTCGCGGGCCTCCTCGGGCCAATGCGCTTGCGGGACCGCCGCCCACCAGAAGCCGAGCCCGCGCACCTCGAGCATGGGCCCGGCGACAGAAAACTCACCCGCCCAGTCGGGTCGCGTGGCGAGCCAGAAATGCCCCTTCGCCCGGATCACGCCGGGCAGCGGCGTCTCGAAGAACTCCGCGAGCTTTGCCGGATCGAAGGGACGCTCCGCGCGAAACACGAAAGACGTGATGCCGTATTCGGCGTCTTCGGGGGTATGGTCGGCGAAGCCGTAGAGTTCCTGCATCCAGGTCGGGTGGCGGTGTGCGGCCTCGAAGGAGAAACGGCCGGTGCCCAGGATGTCCTCCGCCGCGACCTGTCCGTAATCCGTTTCGATGACCCTCGCATCGGCATTGAGCGCGCGGATGATGGCGCGGGCGTTCGCGCGGTCCTCTTCGCTCGCCGCGCCGATCTTGTTCAGCACGATCACGTCGGCGAACTCGATCTGCTCGGTCAGCAGCTGCACCAGCGAGCGGTCATCTTCGGGGCCCAGTTCGACCCCGCGGTCGGCAAGGAAATCCTGAGCACTGAAATCCCGAGTGAGGTTCGCGGCGTCGACCACGGTCACCATCGTGTCGAGCCGCGCGATATCGTCGAGCGAAGCGCCGCGCTCGTCCCGGAACTCGAAGCTCGCCGCGACCGGAAGCGGTTCGGCGACCCCGGTGGATTCGATCAGCAGGTAGTCGAAGCGCCCCTCTTGGGCGAGACGGCGCACCTCGATCAGGAGGTCCTCGCGCAGGGTGCAGCAGATGCAGCCATTGGTCATTTCGACGAGCTTCTCCTCGCCCCGCTGGAGGCTGCCGCCGTTGCGAATCAGCTCGGCGTCGATATTCACCTCCGACATGTCGTTGACGATCACGGCCACAGGCAGGCCGGACCGGTTGGCGAGGACGTGATTGAGAAGCGTGGTTTTTCCGGCCCCGAGGAAACCGGAGAGCACGGTGACGGGAAGACGATCGGTCATGGCAACTCCTGTTACTTTATAACTGGCGTTACAAAGTAACAATTACCGATCGCAAGTCCCCAAGTCCCTGTGCCTTCGAACCTCGATCTGGCGAAGGGCTTACCGCTCAGGCGGGCAATTGGTGTTCTGCTCTCCCTACGCGGATGATCTGCCGCGAAGGCGCGCCGCGGCGGGCGGCGCGCCTTTCCCCTCATTCCTGAGGCCCCCTCACTCCTGCGGCAGGGCGTAGACGGCGACCTGATCCCCGACGGCGGGCTTGAGGATGGAGTTGCCGCCCGAGACGAAGGCCACGTATTCCCGGCCCTTGTATTCGTAGATCGCAGGGTTCGCGACGACCGGCGCCTGCAGCTGCGACGACCACAGTTCCTTGCCGGTCTGGATGTCATAGGCGCGGGCCTTGGCGTCCATCGTCGCGCCGATGAAGATCAGCCCCGATTTGGTCACTGCCGGGCCGCCGATCGTGGGCGAGCCCATGCTCTCGGGCATGAAGAACCCGTATTTCTGGGAGCTTCCCAAGGGCTTGCGCCACTTCACGTCGCCCGTATGCATGTCGATCGCGACCAGTTCGCCGAAGGGCGGCTTCCAGCAGGGCATACCGGCCCAGTTGAGCGCATTGCCGAGGCTCATCCCGTAGGGCGCGCCCTTCTGCGGGTAGAAGCCGTTCTCGTTGCCCGACCCGCCCGCGTTCTTGTCGTAGTCCTGCCGGTCCCAGAGCTTGATATATTGCACGATATGCGACGTATTCACGACCGCGATCTGCGCATCGGGATCGAAGGCCACCCCGCCCCATTGCACGCCGCCCGCGCTGTCGGGATAGGCGAGCGTGCCCTCGCCCTTGGTGGTGGGCGGCGTATACATCCCGTCATAGGTCAGGTTCTCGAACAGCTTCGAACAGGCCCCGCCCGAAACCAGATCGGCGATGCCCCAGACCTCGGGTTTCTTCGACTGGTCGAGCAGCGGCGCGGGCTTCGTCGGGAAGGGCTGGGTCGGTGCATAGACCTCCCCCTTGACCGAGCCGTCGCCCTGGGGAACGGGACGCTCCTCGATCGGCCAGACGTCTTTCCCGGTCTCGCGGTTCACCACGAAGAGGAACCCCATCTTCGTGCCCTGCATCAGCGCCGGGATCTGCTTTCCGTCCACGGTGATATCCATCAGCGTCGGCGCCGAGTTGATATCGTAATCCCAGATGTCGTGATGCACCCATTGCCGCGACCAGACGACCTTGCCGGTATCGAGATCGAGCGCGGTGGTCGAGGTGGCGTAGGGAATTTCCTCGGTCCGGTTGCCGCCCCAGTAATTCGGCGAGGGCGAGGCCACCGGCAGATAGACCATGTTCAGCCCCAGATCGACCGACATCGCGGTCCAGACATTGGCGGTGCCGGTCTTGCGGCGGATGCTCTCCGGCAGCGTCTCGAACGCCCATTGCAGCTTGCCCGTTTGCGGATCGACCGAGAAGACCGCACCGGGAGGGGCCTCGGCCCATTCCCAGTCCTGCCCGGCCCAGCCGAGGATCAGGTGGTTGCCCGCGACGGTGGGCGGTTGCAGCACCGAGAGCGGGAAGCGGTCATTGACCGTGTTCCACTGGTTCACGTCGAGCACGCCATCCTTGCCGAAATCCGGGCAGGGCTTGCCGCTATCGGCATCGACCGCGAAGAGCCGCGCATCCATGGTGCCGATGTAGACGATCTTCTGACAGAGCTTGCCCGCGACCGGGTTCTTCGCCTGCCAATAGGCGACGCCGCGGTTCTTGAGCGCAGGCTGAGTCAGCGCCTTGAGCGTCGATTTCGTATCGAAGGCCCATTTCTGCTTGCCGGTCGCCGGATCGAGCGCGAGGATCCGGTAGAACGGCGTCCCGATATAGAGCGTGTCATTGGCGAAGATCGGCGTCGCCGACCACACGGTTGCTGGCTTGTCGCCCGACCCGTCCGAGACATCGCCGGTATGGATCTGCCAGACCTTCTGCAGCTTGCCGACATTTTCGGGGGTGATCTGGGTCAGCGGCGAATATTTCTGCGCGCTGAGCTGGCCGTGAAAACTGTCCCAGACCGGTTGATCGGGGACCAGCGGCGTGCCGTCGCGTTGGCGCGGGCCGGATGCGTAGATCGGGTCGGCCACGCCGGGAACCGTGTCCTGCGCGCCTTGCTGCGGGGCTGCGGGACTTTGCGCATCGAGGTTGGGATTGTCGGTCTGGCCCGCTCCGGCTCCGTTCGCTTGCGGCACGGCCGAGGCGGCACCATCGGTGCCGGCTGGCTGCGTGGTATTCGAAGACGTCTGCCCGCTCGTGTCCTGAGCCTGTCCTGCGGTGCCCAGAAGAACCAGCGCGAGCGCGAGTGAGATAGTTGTGCGGATCATGCGTAGGCTCCATGCGCGTTGGCGGGCCGGCTTGACGCGACGTCGTAGATCAGACCGATCAGCACGACGCCCATCGCCGCGATCAGCCACCATTCGTGAAGGAAATACCCAGCCGCCACGGTGCCCAGAAGCCCGAGGCCCACGAGCACGCGCAAGGTGATGCGCAGCCGCCCGGGCCGCGTCATCTGGATCGCGAGCCCCGCGAGCGCGATCAGCACGCTCGAGGCGATCACCAGCCCCGCGCCGAACGTGCCCGTCACGCCGGTCAGCGGCGTCAGGAAATTCCAGATTGCCACGCCAGCACCCGCCAGTCCGCCGAGGACGATCAGGATGGTGCGCGGCCTTGTCGCTGCATTCGGATCAGTCAACGATCTACCCTCCCTGTGACCGTATCTGTGGCCCAACGCGGGCCTTGCAGGACGGGTCCATGAAAACGTGATGGATCGCGAGCTCGTGTTCGAGGAACGTTTCGACGCCGGGATCGTTCCTCGAGGTTTTCGTCTCGCAAGCACCGTCGGCACGCGGCACCGCCGGAGCCTCGGCCGGATGGCGCACAGGGTCGTTCGGAGCCTGCCGAGCAATCTTTGGGTCTCCATAGGGCCTTCGGACTTTGCTCGCAAAAACCTGCGCGGCTTCTTCGACCGGCCCCACGCCACCGGGTGCCCCGAAGTGCCCCCCCGGGAGAACGCCGCCTAGAGATAGACCGCCAGCCCACGCCCCCCGGCGAGGAGGGCCGAGAGGGCCATCACCGCGATGGCGAGCTTGCGGTATTGCGCGCTGTCGAGCCGCGTGAAGGCCGCCGACCCCGCCCATGTCCCGAGCGCGAGCGCGGGGATCGCTATCAGTGTCAGCGAAAGCGTCTGCGCATTCACCGCGCCTGCCAGGATCAGGCCGGGCGTGGCGAGCAGCGAGGCGACGAAGAAGAACAGCAAGAGCGAGGCCCGCGTCTGAACCGCGCTCGTCCCTGCGCCGAGGTAATAGGCCACGGCGGGCGGACCGGGCATCGCCGCGAGCCCCGAAAAAGCCCCCGAAGCGACACCCGCGATCAGCGCGAGCCTTCCATTGGGGTGCGGATGGGCGGGCTTGTAGCGCATCAGGAGCGCAAGCCCCGCCAGTACCGCCAGCGCGATCAGGATCCGCGCCGCATCGGGAGAGACCGCGGTGAGCGCGAAGATCCCCAGCGGCGTGCCCGCGATCGCCCCGAGCGACAGCCTCGCGAGCGACGGGCGGTGCACATGCCCGTGCAGCGTGAAGAGATCGCGGCACCCCACCGCGACCTGCAGCAGAACCGCGAGCGTCACCGCCTCGACAGGCGGCAGCATCAACGAAATGATCGGCACGGCGGCGAGCGCGAAGCCAAACCCGGCGATCCCGCGCAGGAAGGCGGAGCCGAACACCGCAGCGATGACAAGAAAAGTAGTGGTGCTCAGCATCTCTCTAGCCCTCCGCCTGCGCGATCCGCGCCGCGCATCCCGCGGCACAGAAGGCGACAAGCCCCTCGATCGAGGCCGTCGCTCCCTCTTGCGCGGCCAGCGCCGCGATCCGCCATTCCGAGGTCAGAAAGGCCAGAAGTGCCGCGACCGAATAGACGAACGCCTCCGCGACAACAGCGCGGCCCACGCCCGGATGAAGCGTACAGATCTCGTCGAGGAAATGCTGCGCGGTCGGGTCGAAGAGATCGGTCGAGACATCCGCCCAATCGTGATCGGCCGAAACCGTCGCCACGAGGCGCGCATAGGCCAGCCATTGCGGATCGCTGCCCGCGGCCTTCTCGAGATAGGGGCGGAAGAAACAGCCCAGGATCGCCGTGAGGTCGAGCGCCCCCTGCGCCTTCGCGCGCTCGAGCGCCTCGAGACGCAGCCGTGTCAGCTCCTCCGCGCGCCGCTCCACCACTTCGCGAAACAACGCCTCCTTGCCGCCGCCGTGATGGTTCACCAGCCCCAGCGGAACCTCGGCCAGCGCGGCGATTTCGCGCACCTTCGCTCCCTCGAATCCATCCCGCGCGAACACCCTTTCGGCGGCATCGAGAATCCGTGATCGACTCTCGAGAGAGCGCTTCGATGGCGCCCTAACCCGTTGTTTCTCTGTCGTCTTTTTCGTCATCACACGGGGGCTTGCTTATTTTGAACATTGGTTCAATTTAAGAGGGTCTGGGAGGAGACGCAACATGAGAGATACGAGGGGCAAGTTCGCCCTGATCGGCGCGGGCCCGATGGGTCTGGCCGCGGCCAAGGTGCTGGGCGAACAGGGAGTGGACTATCAGGGGTTCGAACTGCACAGCGAGGTGGGCGGGCTCTGGGACATCGAGGGCGCGTGCTCGACCATGTACGAGACGGCGCATCTGATATCCTCGAAACGGATGACGGAATTCGCCGATTTCCCGATGCGCGAGGAGGTGGCCGAATATCCCAGCCACCGCGAGATGGCACAATATTTCCGCGATTTCGCCGATCACTTCGACATCCGCCGCCATTACCGGTTCGGCGCGGAGGTGACGAAGGTTGAACCGCTCGGCGGCGATGGCGAGGGCTGGCGGTTGAGCTGGCGCGATGCCGAAGGCGAGCATTCGGAAATCTATGCCGGCGTGCTGATCGCCAACGGCACGCTCTCCGAGCCGAACATGCCGGAATTTCCCGACCATTTCGACGGCGAGATGATCCATTCCTCGGCCTATCGCGACCCCGCGCAGTTCCACGGCAAGCGCGTGCTCGTCGTCGGCGCGGGAAATTCGGGCTGCGACATCGCGGTGGACGCGATCCATCACGGGCAAAGCTGCGATCTCTCGATGCGGCGCGGCTATTACTTCGTGCCGAAATATGTCTTCGGCAAACCCGCCGACACGCTGGGCGGGGCGATCAAGCTGCCGATGTGGCTCAAGCGCAGGATCGACGGAGCACTGCTGAAATGGTTCGTGGGCGATCCGCAGAAATACGGCTTCCCGAAACCCGATTACAAACTCTACGAGAGCCATCCGATCGTGAACTCGCTCGTGCTGTTTCACGCGGGCCATGGCGATCTGAAGGTGCGCCCCGATATCGAGCGGCTCGACGGCAAGACGGTTCATTTCAAGGACGGATCGCAGGCCGATTACGACATGATCCTCGCCGCGACCGGCTACAAGCTGCACTACCCGTTCATCGCGCCTGAGCTGCTGAACTGGCAAGGCGATGCGCCGCATCTCTATCTCAACGCGATGCACCCCCGGCGCGACGACCTCTTCGTGCTCGGCATGCTGGAGGCGAGCGGGCTCGGCTGGCAGGGCCGTCACGAACAGGCCGAGATGGTGGCGCGCTACATTCGCGGGCTGCGCGATGGCACCGAGGCCGCGAAGAGTCTGAAGGCGAAGAAATCCGAAGGGTTCGAGCGCGCGACCGGCGGCATGGCCTATCTCAAGCTCGCGCGGATGGCCTATTACGTGGACAAGGCGACCTATCGCAAGGCGGTCACCGGCTGGATCAAGGCGCTCGGCGGGAAGGCCGCGGCATGACCGGGCTCGACGCGGTTCGGCTGAATTTCAGCCCCGGCGCCCTGCATCTGCTCAACGCGATCCTCGGCATCGTCATGTTCTCGGTCGCGATCGACCTGAGCCCCCGCGATTTCCGCCCGCTGGTGCGCAGGCCCTGGGCGCTGATCGTGGGGTTCGCCTCGCAATTCCTGGTACTGCCGGCGCTGACCTTCGCGCTGGTGCTGGCGCTGCAGCCCAGCCCGTCGATTGCGCTCGGGCTGATCCTCGTCGCGGCCTGTCCGGGCGGAAATGTCTCGAACTTCTTCACCCATCGGGCGGGCGGGAACACGGCGCTGTCGGTCTCGCTGACCGCCTTCGCCACGGTGGCGGCGATCGTGCTGACGCCGCTCAATATCGCCTTCTGGGGCAGCCTTTACGCGCCGACCCGTGCGCTGCTGCACGCGACCCATATCGACCCGGTGAGCGTGGCGATCACCGTCGGCGTGATGCTTCTGCTGCCGCTCATCGCGGGGATCACGCTGAACCATTACCGCTATGACCTCACCACGCGCATTCGCGACCCATTGAAATGGGTGTCGATGGCGATCTTCGTGGGGTTCGTGGCCCTCTCGCTGAGTGCCAACTGGCAGTATTTCGTGCAATTCGTCGGGCTGATCGCGGGGATGGTGGCGCTCCATAACGCGTTGGCCTTCGCGGGCGGGTACGGGGCGGCGACGCTGGCGCGTCTCTCGCCTTACGACCGGCGCGCGATCACCATCGAAACGGGCATCCAGAACTCGGGCCTCGGGCTGGTGCTGATCTTCGCCTTCTTCGGCGGACTGGGCGGCATGGCGATCGTCGCCGCCTTCTGGGGGATCTGGCACATCATCGCCGGTTTCACGATCTCGAGTGTCATGAGCCGAAAGGAGGCCGCACGATGACCCGGATCCTGATCACCGGTGCCAGCGGCATGATCGGCCGAGTGCTGACCGCCGAGCTTGCCGCGAGCGGCCACGAGATCATCGCGACCGATCTGGCCGCCCCCAAAGACCTGCCCGCGGGTGTGCGTTTCGTCGCGATGGATGTGACGACCGATGCGCCTGCCCAAGTGATCGCACAGGAGCGGCCCGAGGTGATCGTGCATCTCGCCTCCATCGTCACCCCCGGCCCCGGCATGGGCCGCGATCTGGCCTACCGGGTCGATGTCGAGGGCACGCGCAAGGTGCTCGATGCGGCTCTGGCAAACGGCGTGCGGCGGCTTGTCGTGACCTCGTCGGGCGCGGCCTATGGCTATCACGCCGACAATCCCGTGCCTTTGCGCGAAACCGATCCCCTGCGCGGCAATCCCGAATTTGCCTATGCCGATCACAAGCGGCAGGTCGAGGAGATGCTGGCCGAGGCGCGCGCCACCCACCCTGCTCTCGAACAGGTCGTGCTGCGGGTCGGCACGGTTCTGGGCGCGGGCACCGACAACCAGATCACGGCGCTGTTTCGCAAGCCGCGCCTGCTCGCGATCCGGGGCAGCGAGAGCCCCTTCGTCTTCATCTGGACCCGCGATCTGGCCCGCATCCTGAGGCGGGCCGCGACCGATGGCCCGCCGGGTATCTTCAACGTCGCGGGCGATGGGGCACTGGGCGTGAGCGAGCTGGCGCGACGTCTGGACAAACCCGTGCGCCGCCTGCCCGCGCTCGGGATCAAGGCGGCCCTGGCGATCGCCCATCCGCTGGGCCTCAGCCGTTACGGGCCCGAACAGGTGCGCTTCCTGCAATACCGCCCCGTGCTGGCCAATGACGCGCTGAAGGAGGTGTTCGGCTACACGCCCGAGCTGACCAGCGCCGAGGTCTTCGATCTCTGGGCCCGCGAGGCAGGGCTATGAGCGCGCGGGTCGCAGTGATCTCGGGCGGTGCCGGGGGGCTGGGACAGGCGCTCTCGACCGAACTGCGCTCGGAAGGCTGGCATCTCATACTTCTCGACAGGGATATCACCGCGCTCTCGGCCAAGCCGGATCAAGAGGCCATCGCCTGCGACCTGACCGATCGGGTCCAGCTCGCCAGCGCCTGCGCCGACATCCTCGCACGCCATCCCCGGATCGATCTCGTCATCTACAATGCAGGCGTCACCCAGATCGGGCCTTTCTCTGACCTGACCGAGGCTGCGCATCGCAAGGTGTTCGAGATCAACTACTTCGCGGCGACCGCGATGGCGCGGCACTTCCTGCAACCGCTCCGGCAAAGCCACGGCACGCATCTGGCGATTTCCTCGGTCGCGGGGTTCTCGCCGCTCTATCACCGCACCGCCTATGCGGCGTCGAAACATGCGCTGGAAGGGTTCTTCAAATCGCTGCGCTCCGAGGAAGCCCCGCATGGCGTGCGCGTCCAGATCGCCGCGCCGTCCTTCGTGGCTACCAATATCGGCCGGACTCAGCGGCAGGCGGATGGCATCGCCCGCCCCGGCGCCGCGGCAGACGGGGTGGATTATCTGACCCCGGAGGCCGCGGCGCGGATCATCGTGACCGGCCTGAAACGGGGCCACCCGATGATACCTGTCGGGCGTGTCGCGCGGCTGGCCTGGTGGATCAACCGCGCCTCGCCGCGCCTCTTCCAGCGCCTGATGGAACGCAACATCGCGGATCGGGACCGCAACCGGGTTGCTGATCGGGAAGGCGAAGGGACCTTATGACCGCAAAGGGACTTTCCTGGGCCTGGCCTTCACTCGCGCGGCGTTGAGTAACCGAAAATCGAGCGGAAGGGCTGCCCATTCGCGGCGTCGCTCCCGCATGAGAAAAGCAGCCGGACCGGGATCCGACTGCTTTCGTTCTTGACCTGACGGGGCAGGAAGCTCCGTCAGGAAAACCGGCGGTTTGCCTTCAAAGGGGATGACTGCAAGGAGCGCCGATCGCGTCGGGGCGGGAAGCCATTGTTGCGCTGCAGGGCATCGAGGCGAGCCTCGACGATAGGATCACAGCGCGGGCAGAAAAAGGCGATCAAAAGGGCCAAAAATCGTGGCATTTACTTGGGGGGTCCTCGTAAAAAGCTATATCCTAGGTTCACCAATTATTGATTTTCCGTGAAATTGAGGCGCTGAGGCGGCAAACAGAGGGAATATCGAGGGCCGAGAAAGGGTATTTCTGTGTGGGAACAGCGGATGGCTCCACAATCACGAATCCCAAGGGCTGATTGTCCCCAACTGCTCTACAGCCCTGCGCGTGCTGTCCTCGCCGAGTGCCAAATCCGGCTTCCTTCGCCAGCGCCCCCGGTAAAGCCACGGCGATCCCGGGCCTGACGAAGCAGGGCGCGGGTCACTGGTAGCGCAAAGCCTCGATCGGATCGAGACGCGCCGCGGCCCGGGCCGGGAAATAGCCGAAGACCATGCCGACAAGGGCCGAGAAACCGAAGGCGAGCGCGATCACTCCCAGGCTCGGAGAGAACGGGATCGCCATGATCTGGGCGCCGACATAGGCCAGCGCCAGACCGCACAGAATGCCGATCACCCCGCCGAGAACCGACAGCACGACCGCCTCGACGAGGAACTGCATGAGAACCTGCCGTGCCTGCGCGCCCACCGCGAGGCGGATCCCGATCTCGCGCGTGCGCTCGGTCACCGAGACCAGCATGATGTTCATGATCCCGATCCCGCCGACGAGCAGGCTCACCGCCGCGACCGAGGAGAGCAGCCCGGTCAGCACCGCGTTCACCGAATTGAGCATCGAGGCCAGTTCCCGCATGTCGAAGACGGAGAAATCGTCCTCCTCGCCGATCGCGATCCTGCGGCGATCCCGCATCAGCCCTTCGATGTCGGAGGTCGCCCGGCTGACCGAGACGTTCCGCGCGACCTGAACCGAGATCGACGCGACATCCTGATCGCCCAGAAGACGGCGCTGCACGGTGCGGATCGGCATGAGGATCAGATCGTCCTGATCCTGCCCGAAAGACCCCGCGCCCTTGGCGCTCAGAAGGCCGATCACCTCGCAGGAGATCGACTTCACGCGGATCTTCTCTCCGATCGGGTCGGTGGCTCCGAAAAGCGCGGTCCGCACGGTTTCGCCGATGATGCACAGATTGGCGCCGCTGCGATCCTCCGCCCTCGTGAAACCGCGCCCGCGCGCGATCTCCCAGCCGCCCACCGCGAGATAATCGGAGGTGGTCCCGATGATCGAGGTCGTGCGGTTGGCATTGCCGTAGACCGCCGTTTGCGCAGTCGAAACCGTGGGGGCCACCGCAGACAGGCTGCCCAGATCCTGAAGCGCCTGATAGTCGGAAAGCTTGAGCGCCGGCGCGGTGTCGCGCGCGCCCGGCCCCATTCCGCTCGTGCCGGAGCGCAGCACGAGAACATTCGCGCCGAGCGCCGAGACATCGGCCGAGACCTGCTCGGACGAGCCCTGCCCGATCGTCAGCATCGCGATCACCGCGGCGACACCGATCACGACGCCCAGCACCGTCAGGAAGGAGCGCAATACGTTGCGCCTGATCGCGGTGAGCGCGAGACGGACGGTTTCCCACAGCATCAGGCCGGCTCCCTCCGCGCGGCGGTATCGCGCACCACGCGGCCATCGGTGAAGACGACCAGGCGCGAGGCGAAGGCGGCCATGTCCTCCTCATGGGTGACCATGATGATCGTCAGCCCCGCCTCGCGGTTGAGCCGCTGGATGAGCTCCATGATCTCGAGGCTGCGTTTCGTGTCGAGATTGCCCGTCGGCTCATCGGCAAGCACCACCATCGGATCGCCCGCCAGAGCGCGGGCGATCGCGACGCGCTGCTGCTGGCCGCCCGAGAGCTGCGAGGGGGTGTGATGTTCGCGCCCTTCGAGACCGACCCGCGCCAGCACCTCGCGCGCCCTCGCGATCCGTTCGGCCTTGCCCTGCCCCTTGTAGATCAGCGGCAGTTCGACATTCTCCAGCGCCGTGGTGCGCGCCAGAAGATTGTACCCCTGAAAGACGAAGCCGAGATAGTGGCGGCGCAAAAGTGCGCGCTGGTCTTGATCGAGCGTGCCGACCTCGACCCCGTTGAAGAGGTAATGTCCCGCACTCGGCCGGTCGAGACAGCCGATGATGTTCATCGCCGTCGACTTGCCCGAGCCCGAGGCCCCCATGATCGCCACGAATTCCCCTTGCTCGACCCGCAGATCCACGCCGTCCAAGGCGCGCACGAGCGCCTCTCCCGAGCCGTAGGTACGGGTGATGCCGCGCAGCTCGATCAGCGGCGCGCTCATCTTGCCGCCTCGCTCTGATCGGTGATCACCTGATCGCCTTCGGAGAGATCTCCGCCGGTGATGATGGTGAACCTGCCATTCGAGGCGCTCGGCGTGACGGCGACCTCGACCGGGACGTCATCGCGCAGGACCCAGACCGATTTTCCGGTCGCGCTACCGCTCGCGCTGTCCGAGCCCGAGCGTCTGGGGATGATCAACCCGATGAGCCCGCCCCCTGTATTGCCGCCGGTCTCTTCCACCTCTTGCGGGGGCGCATAGCGGAGCGCCGCATTGGGCACCTGCAGCGCGTCCTTCGCCTCTTCGACCGTGATCGTCGCGGTCGCCGTCATCCCCGGGCGCAGGAGCAGACCGGAATTGTCGACCGCGAGCACCCCCTTGTAGGTGACCACGTCCTCCGTCGTCTCGGGCGCGTAGCGAAGCTGGGTGATGGTCGCGGGGAAGGTTCGTCCGGGATAGGCGTCGACGGTGAAGACCGCCGCATCGCCGACCGCGACCTGCCCGATATCCGCCTCGTCTATATCGACGAGCAGCTGCATCTTGCGCAGATCCTCGGCCAGCGTGAACAGCGTCGGCGCCGAGAGCGAGGCCGCGACGATCTGCCCGGCGGACACGTCGCGATCGAGCACCACGCCCTTGATCGGCGAGCGGATCACAGATTTGTCGAGGTCATCCTTCTGAAGCGCGAGATTGGCCTGAGCCAGCGTGAGCGATGCCTGCGCCGCCTCGACCGCCGCCTCGGCGCGTTCCTTCTTCGCGACATAGGTCACGAAATCGCTGTGCTTCACGACGCCCCGCCGTTCGAGCTCGGCCTGTGCGATGTAGAGCTCGCTCGCCTCGCGCAAGGTCGCCTCCGCCTGCGCAACCTGCGCCTTCGCATTGGCGAGCGCGGCTTCGGCATTGGCGACCTGCGCCTTGAATTTCGTGTCGTCGAGCCGGGCGAGCACCTGCCCGACCTCGACCTCGTCATTGTAATCGACCTCGATACTGGCAAGCGTGCCCGAAAGCTCCGAGGACACCTCGACCTCGGTCGTGGGCTGCACGGTGCCGGTGGCCGTGACGGTCACCGTCAGATCGCCCCGTGTCGCGGCCTGCGTGACATAAGTCGTGCGCTGCGCTTCCTGCGTGCGTCCGATCCAGAGCCACGCACCGACACCCGCCAGAAGCAGGAGCACCGCGAGCCCCCAGATCCACCCTTTCCGGCCCCGCTTCGCCGTCGCGAGCATCTCTTCGATATCTTCCCGGGTCTTCTCCGCCATCTCGCATCCGCTCTTTTCGCGCCCGTTCCCGACGCATGGTCATGGATGATACGTCCCAAGAGGTCGCATCCGTCGCGGTGGCGCGCCTTGCGTTAGGACAAAGCGGCCCCAAAAAGCCGGGTTTCACGCTCGAATTTGGCTTTTGGCAGGCAAGGTTGGGAGGCGAAGCGAACAGCGCCGCCCCCCATGGCTGAGCATGGTCAGCGGGGCGGCAAGGGAGCCGTGGGTTTCGCGGCCCGAAGGCATCCTGCAAAGAGAGATGCTTCCCGGCCCCTCGCGAGGGTCAGAAGGTGAACTTCCAGGAGACGCTGGCGTAAGGCGCGACATCCCCACCGACGCTGCGGACCCCGGCGGCCCCTCTGAGATCGGGCCTGATTTGGCCGCCAAGCTGACGATTGAGCGAGAAGGCGAGATCGACGGGCCGATCGGCGGCGTGGAGCGCGATGGTCTCCGCGCTTCTGGTGACCCCCGTGCTGACCTTCCCGTCCACCGATGCGGTGCGCGCGGTGGGGACGCTGGTGGCGATCGAGCCGCTCCCGACCGTCAGCGGGGTCGAAAGCGACATGCCGAAGGTGCCGCCCGCGAAGTCCCGCTCGAAGCCGATGCCGAAGCCCTGCGCCGCGAGCCCCTGCCCGGATTCGAACATCCCGCCTTGCGTGAAATCGCTGCTCGACATCCCGGCCACGAGGGAGATCCGCGTCTGCGGCGCGACCGGCAGGCTCAGCGCGAGATGGGCGAAGGTCGTATCGGCGCGGGCCTGCCCCCCCGCCGCCCCGGTGAAGACCGTGCCGAGCACCGATCCGCCTTCGACGATGCGCCCCGCGGTCAAGGACAGGCTGAGCGCGTCATGGTGCATCTCGAGGCTCAGCGCCTGAAGCGACCCGCTATTGCCCGCGGCATTGCCGCTCGCGGTATCGAAGCCGAGGGAGAGCGTCGGCGAGAGAGGAACCGAGATCGCGGAGGACGCGGTCGCGGCAAGCGCGCTCACCGGGTCCACCAGCGACAGCGCCGAGGTCACCGGACGCCGCGCGGTGCTGAGATCCTGACCCGCCGAGCCGTCGGCATTGAAGGCGAAGGAAAAGGAAGCGCTCCGGTGGCGAATGCCCGAGAGCACGCCTTCGGTGGTCTCGGCCTCGTAGCCCGGCGCGATCGGGACATAGGCGCTGGTGGCGCGAAGAAGATCGTAGGGAGACGCGTCATGCACGATGCCCGTGAGATGCGTCGAATAGCCGCGGTCGTAGCGATCGGTCACCATCAAGGTCCGGTCGCCAAGCGAGGCAGGCAACGCGGCGGCGAGCGGGCCGCGGGCCACCACCGCGGTCCGGGTCAGAGGGACCGAGCCGTCCTGGGTCGAGCTTCCGGTCATCACGCTCAGGGTTCCCTGCGGCGTGACCGCCTTGGAGAGATCGAGCAGCCCCGCCCCGTAGACCGGATCGACGCCCGCCGCGCCGAGATCGTCGGCCGTGTCGAGCAGGATCCGCGAGATCTGCGGCGCGGTCAGTTCGGGAAACTGGCTCTTGAGAACCCCGGCCGCACCGGTCACCAGGGGGGCTGCGAAGGATGTCCCGCTCATCGTGCCGACCGGCGAAAGGGCGGTGCCTCCGAGCCGGGACGAGGTGACGTTCACCCCCGGCGCGACCAGGCAGAAATTCATGGCCGTGCCGCAGCGGTTCGAAAACGAGGCGATGGTATTGGTCTGATCCACGGCGCCGACCGCGAGGATATAACCCTGCATCTGCGTCATCAGCGTGGGAATGCCGGCCGTGACGGAGACGTCCGAGTTGCCGGCATTGCCGGCCGCGAACACCTGCAGAAGATCGTTGTTGCGCGTATCGTTCAGCGCGGAGACCACGCTCGATCCGAGAAACGCCTCGAGTTCGGATTGACTCGCGAAATCGCTGATCGAGATCTCGTTGCCCTGGCTGTCCACATAGGCCCAGCTGTTGTTGAGCGCGGTGACATTCGCCGCAACCGACCCACGCATCGCACCGACCCAGGGATCGGTCGCAGAGGCGACCCCGGCCCCGTCGGAGCCCGGAATGCCGCGATAGACGACGAGTTGCGAGCCGAAGGAGACGCCATGGGTCCCGATGTCGTTCTTCGCGCCCGCGATCAGCCCCGCGACGAAGGTGCCGTGCCCGTCCTGGTCCTGGATGCCGTTCGCGTCGTCGATGTAGTTGCGGCTGTCTGCCGTATCCACATTCGCGGCGAAATCGGGATGATCGAGGTCGATACCGGTGTCGAGTAGCCCGAGCCTCACCCCCTGCCCCTGCGCCCCCATCGCATAGCGATCGGCCGCGCCTATAGCCTCGAGCGCCCAGTTGGTGTTGTATTCGGGCGTGCGGAAGCTTGCCGCGCTTCCGCTCAGGGGCGGGCTGCCCGGGATGGGCGAGGAACTCGCCTCATTCGAACTCGCCCCCGAGGATCCGCCGCCTCCCGCCGCCGCGGCGAGACCCGCCGCGCCAACCACGCCGAGGATCATCGGCAGAGGCAAAGCCGGGGCGGCTGCGACGTTGCCTGCGACGCGCGGCGCGGTTTGCGTGCCGCTCAGGAAGGCCGTGATCAGCTCGGGATGGTTGAGCGTGAGATATCTGTAGGACGCATCGAAGCTCGTAGGGTCCTGGCGATAGCGCTCGATGAGAACTCTCAGGACGTCCCGGGGCGACAGGGCTTCGGAAATCGGGGCCCAGGGGCGCGCGGAGGCCGTGAGGGGAAGCGAAATGCAAAGAGCCGTCGCGAGGAGGAAGGCGATTTTGGAGCGCGGCGGAAGCTGCATGAAGGAATCTCTATTTTGCGGCGCGGGACCGTCGCGCGGGTAAAGGGGGGATATTCGGGGCTGACTGCCACCGGTGCGTGTTCGCCACGCAACCGCAGGAGGAGTCGACCGGGTTTTACCCTCCTACCAAGTTTGAACCCGCCTTGGACAGTTTTTTCACGCATCCCGCAGGATCGGGGGTGAGTGATGCCCTACGATCTCACTCAGGCGATCGGGACCTTGTGCGCGATCGCCCTGCCCTCGAATTGCTCCGGACGGGTCGGAAATCGCGGCCCGCATGGCAAGGGGGAAGTTTGCCCGCCCCTCTCTGCGCGTTTGGCGAACGGCCAGGCGCGACGCGAGCGCCTCTTGCCGCGTGAGAAACCCACACGCTGAGAACAACAAGATATTGACAATCCGACCCCGAAGACACCAACATGATGACGCTTTGGTTCCTGCGATTCACGTCGTGGGTGAAGAGGGAAGCCGGTGCAAATCCGGCGCTGCCCCCGCAACTGTAAGCGGCAAGCCGAGGTCCGATGCCACTGGTGCGACATGCGCCGGGAAGGCGGACCGGAGGCGTTCGAGCCGCGAGCCAGGAGACCTGCCAGAGCATGATAGACGACGACCGCGGCGGAGGGCCCGGGCGCGTGGCAATGCCGCGTCCGTGCGGCTGCCCACGAGCCTGCTCCCGTCTGCCGCAAGATCTGGCGAAAGGGACAGGACCAATGACCATCACCGTGTATTCGAAACCCGCCTGCGTGCAATGCACCGCGACGACCCGAGCGCTCGAGGCGCGCGGCCTGAGCTTCGAGCTGGTCGATCTGACCGAGGACGATGCCGCGATGGAGCGGGTGCAGGCGCTCGGCTATCGGCAGGCGCCGGTCGTCATCGCGGGCGAGGATCACTGGGCGGGCTTCCGGCCCGACATGATCGGCAAGCTGACCTGAACGGCAGCCGCACGATGGGCACGCCCCGGCCGATGCTGGTCTATTACTCGTCGCGCTCGGGCAACACGCTGCGTTTCGTGGAACGGCTCGGCCTGCCCGCTTTGCGCATCCCGATCTCGCCGAAAGCCGCGATGCCGGACCCGCGCGCACCTTACGTCCTGATCTGCCCGAGCTATGCCGACGGGTCCGGGCGCGGTGCCGTCGCCAAGCAGGTGATCCGCTTTCTCAACGATCCGCAGCGGCGCGCGGGGATCCGGGGCGTGATCGCCTCGGGCAACCGCAACTTCGGATCCTACTTCGCCTGCGCCGGCGATCTTCTGGCGCGCAAGTGCAATATCCCCGTGCTCTATCGCTTCGAGCTGGCGGGGCTGGACAGTGACATTGCCCGCGTGCGCGCCGGGCTCGACAAATTCTGGGAGATGGAATGCTCGACAGCGACCTGAAGACAAACGATCTGGCGGGGCTCGATCACCACGCGCTCAATGCCATGCTGAACCTCTACGATGCGCAAGGGCGCATCCAGTTCGAGACCGACCGGATGGCCGCGCGGCAGTATTTCCTGCAACATGTGAACCAGAACACGGTCTTCTTTCACTCGCTCGACGAGAAGCTCGGCTATCTCGTGGAGGAAGGCTATTACGACGCCTCCGTTCTCGATCAGTATTCGCGCAACTTCCAGCGCGCCATCTGGGACGCGGCCTTCGCCCGAAAGTTCCGCTTCCCGACCTTCCTCGGCGCGTTCAAATACTACACCTCCTATACCCTCAAGACCCGCGACGGTCAGCGCTATCTCGAACGCTACGAAGACCGCGTGGTGATGGTCGCTCTGACGCTGGCGCGCGGCGACGAGGCGCTCGCGATGCGGCTGATGGAAGAGATGCTGGAAGGACGGTTCCAGCCCGCGACGCCCACCTTCCTCAATGCGGGCAAGAAGGCGCGCGGCGAGTTCGTCTCGTGCTTCCTGCTGCGGCTCGAGGACAACATGGAAAGCATCGGGCGCGGCATCAATTCGGCGCTGCAACTGTCAAAGCGCGGCGGCGGCGTCGCGCTGATGCTGACCAATATCCGCGAACACGGCGCTCCGATCAAAGGCATCGAGAACCAGTCCTCGGGGGTGATCCCGGTGATGAAGCTGCTCGAGGACAGCTTCTCCTACGCCAACCAACTCGGCGCGCGGCAAGGCGCGGGCGCGGTCTATCTGCACGCCCATCACCCCGACATCCTGCGCTTTCTCGACACCAAGCGCGAGAATGCCGACGAGAAGATCCGGATCAAGACGCTCTCGCTCGGCGTGGTGATCCCCGACATCACCTTCGAATTGGCGAAGAGGAACGAGGAGATGTACCTCTTCTCGCCCCATGACGTCGAGCGCGTCTACGGCTGCGCCTTCTCGGAGATCTCGGTCAGCGAGAAATATCACGAGATGGTCGACGATCCGCGCATCCGCAAACGCAAGATCAACGCGCGCGCCTTCTTCCAGACGCTGGCCGAGATCCAGTTCGAGAGCGGCTATCCCTACATCATGTTCGAGGACACCGTGAACCGCGCCAACCCGATCGCGGGCCGCGTGACCATGTCGAACCTGTGCTCGGAAATCCTGCAGGTGGCCGAACCCTCGGAATTCGACGAGGATCTGGGCTATGCGAAAATGGGCACCGACATCTCGTGCAATCTCGGCTCGCTCAACATCGCGAAGGTGATGGATGGCGGGGATCTGGGCGCGAGCGTGGGCGTCGCGATCCGCGCCCTCTCCGCGGTCTCGGAGATGAGTGCGATCAACGCGGTGCCCTCGATCCGCAAGGGCAACGAGGAAAGCCGTGCGATCGGGTTGGGGCAGATGAACCTGCATGGCTTTCTCGCGCGCGAGCGCATCCATTACGGCAGTCCCGAGGGGATCGATTTCACCCGCGCCTATTTCGCCGCCGTCGCCTATCACGCGCTCGCCGCCTCGAACGCGCTGGCGCGCGAGAGAGGCCGCAGCTTCAGGGGGTTCGAGGCCTCGAGTTATGCCGATGGCACATTCTTCGAGAAATACGTGACCCGCGACTGGCTGCCCGAGACCGAGGCCGTCGCGGCGCTCTTCGCGCGGTTCGGGATCGACCTGCCCACCCGCGAGGACTGGGCCCGGCTGCGCGACAGGGTGATGCGGGACGGGCTGTGGAACCGCAACCTCCAGGCCGTGCCGCCCACCGGCTCGATCAGCTACATCAACAACGCCACCGCCTCGATCCATCCGGTCACCGCGAAGATCGAGATCCGGAAGGAGGGCAAGATCGGCCGGGTCTACTACCCCGCGCCCTACATGACGAACGACAATCTCGAATTCTACCGCGACGCCTATCAGATCGGCCCCGAGGCGATCATCGACACCTATGCCGCCGCGACCGAGCATGTCGATCAGGGGCTCTCGCTGACGCTGTTCTTCCCCGCCGAAGCAACGACCCGCGACATCAACCGCGCGCAGATCTACGCCTGGCGGCGCGGCATCAAGACCATCTACTACATCCGCCTGCGCCAGTCGGCCCTCGAAGGGACCGAGGTGCAGGGCTGCGTTTCCTGTTCCCTGTGAGGCCCGCCATGAAAGATCTGAACGCCCCCCGCCCCGTGCCGCGTGCGGTGAACTGGAACCGGCTCGAAGACGACAAGGATCTCGAGGTGTGGAACCGTCTGACCTCGAATTTCTGGCTGCCCGAGAAGGTGCCGCTGTCCAACGACATCCAGAGCTGGTCGCAACTGACCGCGCAGGAACAGACCCTCACGATCCGGGTCTTCACCGGGCTGACCCTGCTCGACACGATCCAGAACTCCGTGGGCGCGCCCGCGCTGATGGCGGATGCCGCGACCCCGCATGAAGAGGCGGTCCTGAGCAATATCGCCTTCATGGAGGCGGTGCATGCGCGCAGCTATTCCTCGGTCTTCTCGACGCTGTGCAACACGGCCGAGGTCGACGAGGCCTTCCGCTGGTCGAGCGAGAACCCGCATCTTCAGGCCAAGTCGCGGCTGATCCTCGACGAATACGACGCAAGCGCTACACCGCTGCGCCGCAAGGTGGCGAGCGTCTTCCTCGAGAGCTTCCTCTTCTACTCGGGCTTCTACCTCCCGATGCACTGGTCGAGCCGCGCGCGCCTGACCAACACCGCCGACCTGATCCGGCTGATCATCCGCGACGAGGCGATCCACGGCTATTACATCGGCTACAAGTTCCAGCGCGCCTTGGAGAGCCGGAGCGCGGCCGAACGCGCCGAGATCAAGGATTTCGCCTTCGCGCTGATGTTCGACCTCTACGACATCGAGGCACGCTACACCGAACAGCTCTACGACCCGCTGGGACTGAGCGAGGAGGTCAAGCATTTCCTGCATTACAACGCCAACAAGGCGCTGCAGAATCTCGGCTATGAAGCGCTGTTCCCCGAGGATGCGGCACGGGTGAACCCCGCGATCCTCGCGGCGCTGTCGCCCGGCTCGGACGAGAACCACGATTTCTTCTCCGGCTCGGGTTCGAGCTATGTGATCGGGAAAGCCGTCGCCACCGAAGACGAGGACTGGGCGTTCTGAGCCCGCCTCCGTCTTCGGGGGGGCGGCCGGTGGAGAGATTCCAACTGAGCGCGCGACCGCGGGGGAGAGGCTTCGACTGTCCACCCGCGGGATGCCTTCGGTCAGCTCACGCGTCCTTTCTGTCGCACACGCTCGCACGGGTGATCGTGCAGTCGAGATCGGTGAGGCGACCGTCCTTGAGGCCGTAGATCAGCCCGTGCACCTTCACCGGCAGATCTGCTCCCCAGGCGCGCTGCAGGATCGGGGTTTCCGCGATCCGGCGCACGCCCTCGATCACGTTGAGTTCCGCCAGCCGGTCGCGCCGGGCCTCGGTGTCGGGCAGTTGCGCCAGGTCGATCGCGTAGGCGCGCGCGAGCCGCCGGATCGGTTCCAGCCAGTGATCGGTGAGACTGCCGAGCATCTCCTCGGTCGCCGCGCGCACGCCGCCGCAGCCGTAATGGCCGCAGACGATCACCTCGCGGATGCCGAGGCTCTCGACCGCGAATTCCAGCGCCGAGAGCAGGTTCATGTCGCTCGAATGCACCACATTGGCGACATTGCGATGGACGAAGACCTCGCCGGGATCGAGGCCCGCGACGACATTGGCGGGCACGCGGCTGTCCGAACAGCCGACCCAGAAGAATTCCGGGCTCTGCCGGGTGGCGAGCCGGGCGAAATAGCCCGGCTCCTCCGCTTTGCGGCTCTCGGACCAGGCGCGGTTGCGCGCAAAGAGATCGCTGAGCATTTCTCCTCCCGTTACGCCGCGGCCAGATCGGCGCCGGAGATCTCGGCCCGAGCGGCGAGCCCGGCGACGAACGCGCGCACCGCGCGGCTCCAGGCGGTTTTTTCCATCGCCTCGGCGATGCGGGGGCGGACGGTCTCATAGGGCAAGGCCGCGCCTTCGGCGACGGCATCGAGCCGGATGATGTGCCACCCGAAGCGGGTCAGGACCGGTTCGGCGGTGATCTCGCCTTCCGACAGCTCGCGCAGGGCGGCTTCGAATTCCGGAACCGTGTCGCCGGGGCCGAGCTGGCCCAAGACACCGCCCTTGCCGCGCGAGGAGCAATCGCTCGCCTCCTTCGCGAGACGCGCGAAGCTCTTTGGCTCGGTGCGGAGTTTTTCGGCCAGCGCGCGGGCGCGCGCCTCGCCTGCCGCGCGGTCCTCGCCATTGCGGGGATCGCAGGCGATCAGGATATGCGCGGCCTCCCAGAGCGGCGGGGCGCGGAAGCGCGAGGGATCGCGCGCCCATTCGGCCCGGATCTCGGTCTCGGAAGGCGTCTCGATCTCGACCGCGTCTTCGAGAAGCGCGCGGATCAGCGCCTCCTCGTCGGTCTCGACCTGGGCGGGTGCGAGTTCGACCGGCTCCGCGGCGAGGCCGCGTCGCGCGGCCTCCTGCAGCAGGAGCGCGCGCACGGCAAGGGCGTTGGCGGCCTTGCGCCAGGCGACCCCCGGCTTGCCGCTGGGGCCGTCGTGATGCTGGGCCTCTGCGGCGATCGCCGCAGAGGGAATGACCTGATCGTTCACCACGACCTCGGGAAAAAGCGGTTTCGTCATCGCATCACTCCGCCGGTTGCGGCCGTTGGCGCGACTTCGCGGCCGCGACCCGCGCCTGCTTGATTTCCGCGTCGCTATGGGCGGGAAGCGGCGCGCTCCGGCGCGAGCGCACGACCTGGTAGCCGGGGCGCCAGAAATAGCGCAGCGGAACCGAAAGCATGTGCACGAGGCGGGTGAAGGGGAAGAGCAGGAAGATCGTCAGCCCCAACACGATATGCAGCTTGAAGATCAGCGAGACATCCGCGATCTGCGCCGCGGCCCCCGAGCGGAAGGTCAGGATGCCCTGGGCCCAGTGCATGAACTTGACCATCTCGTGCCCGTCGAGATGCTGGGCCGAGGCGAAGATCGTGCTCACCCCCAGGACAAGCTGGGCAAGAAGCAACCCGAGGATCCCGATATCGGCGACCGAGGAAGTCTTGCGGATGCGCGGATCGGTCCAGCGGCGGTGAAAGAGGATACCGCCCCCCACCAGCGCCATCACGCCCGCGATCCCGCCCACGGCCATCGCGAGGACCTGCTTGGCGGAATGGCTGATGCCGAGTGCGTCGATGATCCAGAGCGGCGTGAGCAAGCCGAAGAGATGGCCGAAGAAGATCGTCAGCACGCCGACATGGAACAGGACCGAGCCGAGCCGGAGCTGCCTGCGGCGCAGAAGCTGGCTCGACGAGCTCTTCCAGGTGAACGGGTCGCGCTCATAGCGCGCGATCGAACCGAAGATCAGCACCGAGAGCGCGATATAGGGATAGATGCCGAAGAAGAAGTTGTTCATCTGAGCCTCCGTCATTGTGCCGCGGGTTCCGCCGGGCGCGGGTTCGGCCTGTCCATCTGCGCGAGCATGTCGCGCACCTGGGGACAGCCGGCATTGGGATCGGGGCCGAAGGTCACCTCGGTCTCCTCCCAGATCTTGTCGATCGCCTCGAGATCGTTCGGGTCGGTCTCGGGCTGGGCGAGGATCTCGGCCACCGCAGCGTCATCCGCTTGCGCGCCCGAGAGCTGCACCAGGGCCGCGAAGACCGCCGCATAGGGGCTTTCGCGCGTCACCAGCCGCTCTCCGACCGCGCTGAGGATATGCGCGGCATCCTGCAGCATCTCGCGCGCCTCGGCCTGCGGCCGGGTGGCGAGAAATTCGAGCAGGACCGGCAGGTGATCGGGCAGCTCCGAAGTGGCGGGTTCGAAGCCCCCCGCGCGGTAGGTCTCGAGCAGGTCCACCATCGCCCCGCCCCGGTCCCGGCTCTCGCCATGGACATGCTCGAAGAGGTTGAGCGAGAGGCTGCGGGTGCGGTCGAAGAGCAGCACGTAGCGCTCTTCGAGATCGTAGACATCCCCCTGCCCCAGATCCTCGACGAGCGGGCGCAGAGCGCGCCGCGCCGCCGCCGTGAGCCGGGGTTCGGCGGCGAGAACGCCCCCGATCTCGGGCATCGCCTGCTGCAGTTCCACCGTCGGGTAGCTGAGCAGCAGCGAGAGCGCCTTGAGCGTGCGATCCATCGAAAGGTCCTCCATCACTTCACCTCCTGCGGCATCTTCAGCGGCCGCTTCTGCCCGCCGAAGAGCGAACCTTTCGAGATCCCCGTCGAACAGCCGTTGCAATCGGTGAAGCCCTCGCCCACGCGCAGGTCGTAGGCATCCTCGACCTGTTCGCGATGCGTGGTCGGGATCACGAAACGGTCCTCGTAATCGGCGAGCGCCATGATCTTGTACATGTCCTCGATGACCCGGCCCGAGAGGCCGACACGCGTGGCAATGCCCTCGTCCTTCACCCCGTCCACCGTCTTGGCACGCATATAGGCGCGCATCGCCAGCATCCGCTCGAGCGCCGCGGCGATCGGGGCCTCGTCGCCCGCGGTCAGCATGTTCGCAAGATACCGCAGCGGGATCCGCAGGCTTTTGACATCGGGCATCGCGCCGTCCATGCCGATCGCGCCCGCCTCGGCGGCGTTCTGGATCGGCGAGAGCGGCGGGATGTACCACACCATCGGCAGCGTCCGGTATTCGGGATGGAGCGGGAAAGCGACCTTCCATTCCATCGCCATCTTCCAGATCGGACTTTCCTGCGCCGCCTTGATCCAGTCTTCGGGAACGCCATCGGCGCGGGCGGTCTCGATCACCACCGGATCGTTCGGATCGAGGAAGACGTCGAGCTGCGCATCGTAAAGCTGTTTTTCGGAAGGCACATTCGCCGCCGTCTCGATCTTGTCGGCGTCATAGAGCATCACCCCGAGATAGCGGATGCGCCCCACGCAGGTTTCCGAACAGACCGTCGGGTTGCCGCTCTCGATCCGGGGATAGCACAGCGTGCATTTCTCGGATTTGCCGGTCGACCAGTTGTAATAGACCTTCTTGTAGGGACAGCCGGAGACGCACATCCGCCAGCCGCGGCATTTCTCCTGGTCGATCAGCACGATCCCGTCTTCCTCGCGCTTGTAGATCGCGCCCGAGGGGCAAGAGGCGGCGCAGGCCGGGTTGAGGCAATGCTCGCACAGGCGGGGGAGATACATCATGAAGGTGTTCTCGTATTCCCCGTAGATCTCCTTCTGCACGCCCTCGAAGTTGTAATCCTGCGAGCGCTTGGAGAACTCGCCGCCCAGGATCTCCTCCCAGTTCGGCCCCTTCTCGATCTTCTCGATCCGCTCGCCGGTGATCTTCGATCGCGGCCGCGCCGTCGGGAAGGCCTTCATCTCGGGGGCCGATTTCAGGTGGTCGTAATCGAAATCGAACGGCTCGTAATAGTCGTCGATCTCGGGCAGGTCGGGATTGGCGAAGATATTCGCCACGATCCGCCATTTCGAGCCCTGCCGCGGGACCAGCTTGCCCGAGCGCGACCGGGTCCAGCCGCCATTCCAGCGCTTCTGGTTCTCCCAGTCGGTCGGATAGCCGGTGCCGGGCTTGGTCTCGACATTGTTGAACCACGCGTATTCGACGCCGTCGCGGCTCGTCCAGACGTTCTTGCAGGTGACGGAGCAGGTGTGGCACCCGATGCATTTGTCGAGGTTCAGCACCATGCCGATTTGTGCGCGCACTCTCATTCTGCGGCCTCCTGTTTGGCCGGCTGGTCGAGCCAGTCGATCTTCTTCATCTTGCGGACGATGACGAACTCGTCGCGGTTCGAGCCCACGGTGCCGTAATAGTTGAAACCGTAGGATTGCTGGGCATAGCCGCCGATCATGTGGGTGGGCTTGAGCGTGGCGCGGGTGACCGAGTTGTGGATCCCGCCGCGCAGGCCGGTCTTCTCGGAGCCCGGCGTATTCACGATCTTCTCCTGGGCATGGTACATGAAGACCGTGCCCTCCTTCATCCGCTGCGAGACGACCGCCCGCGCGGTGAGGGCCCCGTTCACGTTATAGGCCTCGACCCAGTCGTTATCCTCGATCCCGGCCGCCTGCGCGTCGGTCTCGGAGAGCCAGACCACCGGCCCGCCCCGGTTGAGCGTGAGCATCAGCAGGTTGTCCGAATAGGTCGAGTGGATGCCCCATTTCTGGTGCGGCGTGATGAAGTTCAGCACGACATGCTTCTCGTCGCCGTCGAGCACCTCCTGCGTCACCGTCTTCAGGTCCACCGGCGGGCGGTATTGGACGAAGCCTTCGCCGAAGGCGCGCATCCACAGGTGATCCTGGTAGAGCTGCTGACGTCCGGTCAGGGTGCGCCACGGGATCAGTTCGTGAACGTTGGTATAGCCCGCATTGTAGCAGACCTCCTCGCTCTCGATCCCCGACCAGGTGGGCGAGGAGATGATCTTGCGCGGCTGCGCGGCGACATCGCGGAAGCGGATCTTGGTGTGCTCCTGCCCCTCGGCAAGGTGCTTGTGCTCCCGCCCGGTGGGTTTCTCGAGCGCCTCCCAGGCCTTCACCGCGACCTCGCCATTGGTTTCCGGGGCGAGCATCAGGATCACCTCGGTCGCGTCGATATCGCTGAGGATCTTCGCGCAACCCTCGGCCGGGCCATCCTGCCAGACGCCGTTGAGCTTGCGCAGCTCCTCGACCTCGTGCCTGGTGTCCCATCCGATGCCCTTGCCGCCATTGCCGAGCTTGTCGAGCAGCGGCCCGAGCGCGACGAAGCGATCGTAGAGCGCGGTATAATCCCGCTCCACCGCGACATAGTTGGGCGCGGTCTTGCCCGGGATCAGGTCGCATTCGCCCTTCTTCCAGTCGCGCACGTCCGGTTGGGCCAGTTCGCCCGCGGTGTCATGCAGGATCGGGACCTGGACGATATCGGTCTCGACGCCCAGGACCTCCGGCGCGACCTCCTGGAATTTCTTCGCGATCGCCTTGAAGATCTCCCAATCCGATTTCGACTCGTAGGCCGGATCGACCGCCGCCTGAAGCGGGTGGATGAACGGGTGCATGTCCGAGGTGTTGAGATCGTTCTTCTCGTACCAGGATGCGGTGGGCAGCACGACATCCGCATAGACCGCCGTGGTGGACATCCGGAAGTCGATGCACACGAGCAGGTCGAGCTTCCCTTCCGGGGCTTCGTCATGCCAGACCGCCTCGACGGGTTTGGCGCCGCCCTCCTCGCCCAGATCCTTGCCCAGCACGCCGCTATCGGTGCCCAGCAGGTGGCGCAGGAAATACTCGTGCCCCTTGCCCGACGATCCGAGCAGGTTCGAGCGCCAGACATAGAGGTTGCGCATCCAGTTCTCGGGCGCGTCGGGATCCTCGCACGACATCTGCAGCTCGCCCGATTTGAGCTTCTGCGCGACGTAGTCCTTCGGCTCCATCCCTGCGGCCTTGGCGGCCTTGGCCACCTCGAGCGGGTTGGTCTTGAGCTGCGGGGCGGAGGGCAGCCAGCCCATCCGCTCGGCGCGGATATTGTAGTCGATCAGACTCACGTCCCAGTCGCCCTCGGGCGCGGTCGGCGACAGGATCTCGCCCGCGCCGAGCGTCTCGTAACGCCATTGATCGGTATGGGCGTAGAAGGCCGAGGTCGAGTTCATGTGCCGCGGCGGACGGTTCCAGTCGAGCGCGAAGGCCAGCGGCAGCCATCCGGTCTGCGGGCGCAGCTTCTCCTGGCCGACGTAATGGCTCCAGCCGCCGCCCGATTGGCCGACGCAACCGCACATCACCAGCAGGTTGATGATGCCGCGATAGTTCATGTCCATGTGGTACCAGTGGTTCAGACCGGCCCCGAGGATCACCATCGACTTGCCCTGCGTCTTCTCGGCATTGGTCGCGAATTCGCGCGCCACGGCGATGATCTTGTCGGCCGAAACGCCGGTGATCTTCTCGGCCCAGGCGGGCGTGTAGGGAAGATCGTCACCGTAATCGGCACTGACCCACTCGCCGCCCAGACCCCGGTCGAGCCCGTAATTGGCGCAGAGCAGATCGAAGACCGTCGCGACCATCGCCTCGCGCCCGTCGGCAAGGGTGACGCGTTTCACCGGCACGTTGCGGGTGAGAACCTCGGGATGCTCGCATTTCACGAAATTCGCGGTCGCGGCGCCCCCGAAATAGGGGAAGTCGACGCCCACCACATCGTCGTGATGCTCGTCGAGGATCTGGCTCAGGCGCAGCTTGGCCTCGGTCTCGCCTGCCCGCTCCTCGAGGTTCCACTTGCCTTCCTCGCCCCAGCGGAAGCCGACCGAGCCGTTCGGCACGATCATCTCGCCGTCCTTCTCTCCGACGGCGACGGTCTTCCAGTCGGGATTGTTCGTCTCTCCCAGCCCCTCGGCGAGATCGGAGGCGCGCAGGAGCTTGCCCGGAATATGGTGGCCGTCCTTTTCGTCGAGCGCCACCAGCATCGGCATGTCCGAATAGCGCCGCGCGTAATCCTCGAAATAGGCGGCCTGCCGGTCGAGATGGAATTCGCGCAAGATCACATGGCCCATCGCCATCGCAAGCGCACTGTCGGTGCCCTGTTTGGGGTTGAGCCAGATATCCCCGAATTTCGAGGCTTCCGAGTAATCGGGCGAAATCACCGCGGATTTGGTGCCGCGATAGCGCGCCTCGGTGTAGAAATGCGCGTCCGGCGTGCGCGTCTGCGGCACGTTCGAGCCCCAGATCAGCAGGAAGCCCGCATTGTACCAGTCCGCCGATTCCGGCACGTCGGTCTGCTCGCCCCAGGTTTGCGGGCTGGCCGGCGGCAGGTCGCAATACCAGTCGTAGAAGGACATGCAGGTGCCGCCCAGAAGCGACAGGTAGCGCGAGCCCGCGGCATAGCTGACCATCGACATCGCGGGGATCGGCGAGAAACCGAAGACCCGGTCGGGGCCGTAGGTCTTGGCGGTATAGGCATTGGCGGCGGCGGCGATCTCGGTCGCCTCGTCCCAGCTCGCGCGGACGAAGCCGCCCTTGCCGCGGGTGCGGGTATATTCGGCGCGCAGGATCGGATCGTTCTGGATCGCGCTCCAGGCGGCCACGGGGGCCTTCGTCTTGCGCATCTCGCGCCACATCTTCAGCAACCGGCCGCGCACGAGCGGGTTCTTGATCCGGTTCGCGCTGTAGAGATACCAGCTGTAGGAGGCGCCGCGCGCGCAGCCCCGCGGTTCATGGTTGGGCAGATCGGGTCGGGTCCGGGGGTAATCGGTCTGCTGGGTTTCCCAGGTCACGATCCCCGATTTGACGTAGATCTTCCACGAACACGATCCGGTGCAGTTCACGCCATGGGTCGAGCGCACCACCTTGTCGTGGCGCCAGCGATTTCTGTAGGTGTCTTCCCAGTCGCGGTTCTCCCGGGTCACCTGTCCATGACCGTTGGCGAACTGCTCCAATTCCTTGGACTGAAGGAAGTTGAGTCTATCGAGCAGATGGCTCATCTCGCGTCTCCTAGCGAAAAAGAGGTATCGAGGCGCGCGCCAAGGGACGCGAGGCGCGCGCCGGTCGCATCAGCAGGGAACGGAGGCGCCCTTGCGGCTGTAGAAGAACCAGGTCACCACCACGCAGATCGCGTAGAAGGCCATGAACCCCCACAGCGCCGCATTCGGAGCCCCGGTCAGGCTGATCGACGTGCCGTAGAATTTCGGGATGAAGAAGGCGCCGTAGGCCGCGATCGCCGAGGTGAAGGCGATGATGGCCGAGCTCTCGAGTTCCGACTGCTTGAGCGTGGCAGCATCGTCGAGCCCCGGGTTCAGGCGGGGCACCTCGCGGCGCATGATCGTCGGGATCATCTGGAAGGTCGAGGCATTGCCGACGCCGGTCAGGAAGAACAGCGCCATGAAGCAGGCGAAGAAGCCCCAGAAGTTGCCCGCATCGCCCGCCGACGGCAGGAACTGCAGCACGCCCCAGACCGCGACGATCATCCCGAGGAAGGTCCAGAAGGTCACCCGGCCGCCGCCGAACTTGTCCGAAACCCAGCCCGTCGCCGCCCGGCTCAGCGCGCCCACGAGCGGACCGAGGAAGGCGTATTGCAGCGCGTTCACATCCGGGAACTGGGTCTTCATCAGCAGTGGGAAGCCCGCGGAATAGCCGATGAAGCTGCCGAAGGTGCCGGTATAGAGCAGGCACATCACCCAGTTGTGAAAGCGCGAGAAGATCACCGATTGCTGCTTGAACGAGGCGCTCGCCGAGGCGATGTCATTCATCCCGAACCAGGCGACAAGCGCCGAGATCACGATGAAGGGCACCCAGATGAAGCCCGCATTCTGCAAGAAGAGCTCGCCGCCGGCGCTGAGTTGCTGCGGCTCGCCGCCAAGCGCGCCGAACACACCCGTGGTGATGACGATCGGCACCACGAACTGCATCACCGAGACGCCCGCATTGCCCAGACCCGCATTCAGCGCAAGCGCGTTGCCCTTGGTCTTCTTCGGGTAGAAATAGGCGATATTGGCCATCGAGGAGGCGAAGTTGCCGCCGCCGAAGCCGCACAGGAGCGCGAGCAGCAGGAATACGACATAGGGCGTGTTCGGGTTCTGCACCGCAAAGCCGATCCCGAGCGCGGGAAGCAGCAGCGAGGCGGTCGAGAGCGCCGTCCATTTGCGCCCGCCGAAGATCGGGATCATGAAGCTGTAGAAGATCCGCAGCGTCGCCCCGGAGAGGCCCGGAAGCGCTGCCAGCCAGAAGAGCTGGCCCGTCGCGTAGTTGAACCCGATCGCGGGCAATTTGGCGACGACGACCGACCAGACCATCCAGACCGAGAAGGCGAGGAGAAGGTTGGGGATCGAGATCCAGAGGTTGCGGGTCGCGATCGCGCGGCCGCGTTCTTTCCAGAAGGCCGGATCTTCGGGCCGCCAATCGGTCAGAAGGTGTCCGCTCTGGCCGGAGGTTGCGACAGTGGTGGCCATGGCTTTGTTCCTTTGAAAGCTCTTTGGGAAGGGGCGGGCCGAGCACCGGCCCGCCTGGGCGCAAGATCAGCGCGCCGGATGCGGGACGACGCGGGGTTCGCGCTCGGGCGCGTCCTGCGGAGCCGCAAGCGGCGTCTCCGGCAGATCGGACAGATGCGTTTCCTCGGCGAGAGCCGGGTGACGGGCGCGCTCCATCCGACGGATCGCGACATGCATCCAGATCGTGGAGACCAGAACCAGCACGAACATCAGCATGAAGGGCGCGGTCCAAACCCCGGTACGGTCGAGCAGGAAGCCGAAGGCGATCGGCAGGAAGAAACCGCCCAGGCCGCCGATCATCCCCACGAGGCCGCCCACCGCGCCCACATGGTGCGGGTAATAGACCGGGATATGCTTGTAGACTGCCGCCTTGCCGAGGCTCATCACGAAGCCCAGCACCACGGTCATCAGCATGAACATCGTCGCGTTCAATCCGAAGGTGAAGGCGATCGGTCCGTGGATGCCCGCGACCGTGTAGCTGGTCTCGGGATAGCTCATGACGAAGAGCAGCACGAGCGAGACGAGGAAGGTCAGATACATCACGAAGCGTGCGCCCCATTTGTCCGACATCCAGCCGCCCAGGGCGCGGAAGACGGAGCCGGGCAGCGAGTAGAAGCCCGCGAACACGCCCGCCGTGGTCAGCGGCAGCCCGTAGGCGCCCACGTAATAGCGCGGCAGGAAGGAGGCGAGCGCGACGAAGCCGCCGAAGACGAAGAAGTAATAGGTCGCGAAACGCCAGACCTGCATGTTCTTCAGCGGTTCGAGCTGCGTGCCGGCGGAGACGGGCTTGGCCTTGGTTCTCTTGCGCTCTTCCTGCACCGGGTCGGTCTTGGCGAGCAGGTAGAAGAGAACGGCGGTCGCGGCCAGAACGACCGCGTAGACCTTCGCCGTGCCGGTCCAGCCGAGCGCGACGACGAGGAAGGGGGCCGCGAAGTTGGTGACGGCCGCGCCCACATTGCCCGCGCCGAAGATGCCCAGCGCGGTGCCCTGGCGCTCTTTCTCGAACCAGCGCGACGTGTAGGCGACACCGACGATGAACGACCCGCCCGCAAGGCCGAGGCCGAGCGCGGCGATCAGGAAGACTTCATAGCTGTGCACCGTCGCGAGCAGCCAGACCGCGACGGAGGTGATCAGCATCTGCAGGGGGAACATGATCCGGCCGCCGAACTGCTCGGTCCAGACACCGAGAAAGATCCGGCTGATCGAGCCGGTGAGAACCGGCGTCGCGACCAACAGGCCGAACTGGGTGTCCGACAGGCCCAGTTCCTGCTTGATCCGCACGCCGATGATCGAGAAGATCGTCCAGACCGCGAAACAGACGGTGAAGGCGAAGGTGCTGAGCCCTAGCGCCCGATACTGGTCGGAGCGTGTGACTCCATCGAGTGTGTGCATGATGTCCCTCCAGAATTCCGTTCCGACTTCGCATCGGAAGGTTCTGCGGGAACCGGAACATGAGTAGCGGCACGAGGAGCTTGATTTCGATCAAATCCTGAATGCACGCGCAGCGAAAAAAACGGCGGCTCAAGATCGGTCATACTAACCTGACGTCAAGATCAAGTTTCCGTTATGGTCGCATCAATTCGACGCTTGACATTTATCAATTATAGGGGCGTCTTGGATCCCGGAGGTGCAGGATGACTATTCGGGTAACAGACGAGGAAGCCGCCGAGATTCGTTCGCTCGAACTCTTCTCGGGTCTCGATGACGCGCATTTCGCCGCCCTGATGCGGGGCGCCTATGTGCAGAATTTCCCGCCGCTGATCGAACTCATCAGCGAAGGGGAAACGAGCGATTTCCTGCATGTGGTCATCTCCGGCTCGGTGGAGCTCTTCGCCTCTTGGAACGGCCGCGAGACGACCATGGCCACAGTGGAGCCCGTCGCGACCTTCATCCTCGCGGCGACGATCCGCAACGCGCCCTATCTGATGTCGGCCCGCACGCTCGAGAAATCCCGCATCGTGCTGGTGCCCTCCGAGGACGTGCGCGCGATCTTCGATGTCGAGCCGACATTCGCGCGGGCGGTGGTGGGCGAACTCGCCAACGCCTATCGCCGGGTCGTGAAGAACACCAAGAACCTGAAGCTGCGCACCTCGCTCGAGCGGCTCGCGAATTACTTCATCTACCGCAGCGAGGCCGCGGGGGGCGTGGCCTCGTTCGATCTGGGGATCGAGAAGCGGCGGCTCGCCTCCTATCTCGGCATGACCCCGGAAAACCTCAGCCGCGCGCTACGGCAAATCCAGCCCTACGGCGTGGAGGTCGAGGGAAGCCACGTGACGCTCACGAATATCGACGAGCTGCGGCAGTTCGCGAAACCGACCCATCTGATCGACGATCCCTTCGGGTAAGTCTCTCGCCCCGTCGAAGGTCGAGGGCGATCTGGCCTTGCGACGCGCTGCGCGCCTCGGGGAAGACGACATGGCCCGCCTTTACCGGCGAGCCGTGACGGCCCGGCACCGGCAGATCATCACGATCTGTCGTGGCGTTTCCCAAACGCCCCGCCCGTTGGCGCTTGAACTCGTCGGAGAGGTCACCGCATCGCGCGCAGTTGGAGCGGAATCCTCCCCACAGGACGGCCTCACCCTATCCTGCACGCTCCGTCGCGTTGAGGCTCGCGCTTTGGATCATCGCGCTCAGCGCGGAAGGATCGCGCCCGGCCGTGCGATGACGTCAAGCGCGCGCGCATGGCCCCGAAGCAGACATTCCGCATCCGTAAGCTGGTTGAGATGGGCGGCCAGCCAGGCTCCGTTGAAACTGTCGCCCGCCGCGGTCGTGTCCACCACCGTCTCGGCCGCCTGCAGATCGGGGCAGGTGACCGCCGGATCAAGCGGCAACGCCCCGCGCGCGCCCATCTTCAACGCGCCCTGACGCGCACCCCAGCCGTTGAGACGCGCCCGCACCGCCTGCGCGTCGGCATCACCAAACAGCGCCATCTCGTCATCGAGCGAAGGCAGCGCGATATCGGTGATCCGCCAGGCGGCTTCCGTCACCTCGCGGGCCGTCCGTGCATCTTCCCACAGCCGCGGCCGATAATTGGAATCGAAGGCCACCCGCGCCTCGTGAGCGGCCAGATGATCCAGAAGCGCATACCGGCGTTCGGGCGGCAGGATCGCCAGCGTGATGGCGCTGAGATAGATCAGGTCGGCACCCGCCAGCTGCGCGAACCCGTCCTCGAACAACGTGCGCGCCGCCGACTGGTCGCGCCAGTAGGAGAAGCTGCGCTCGCCCTGCGCGTCGACCGCGATGGCATAGATCCCGGGCAGGCGCTCGGGATGGCGGCGGATGCGCGCCGTGCCCACGCCCTCCGCCTCGATAAAGGCGATCATCCGGTCCGAGACGCCGTCACGGCCCAGAGTGGTCACGAATTCGACCTGCCCCGCCTTGCCGATCTCCCGCGAGAGATAGACCGCGGTATTGAGCGTATCGCCCGCGAAGCCGATCCGTCCCTCGGCACGGTCGAAGGACAGTTCCACCATCGCCTCGCCGACACAGGCAATCACCGGTCTTCCCATTACATCACCGCTCCCAGTTGCCAGGGTTGGAATTCATTATCGCCCAGCTCCAGGATCTCCGATTTCGTCCGCGCACCAGAGGCCACGCGCAGGATCGCCTCGAAGATCTCCTTTCCCTTGTCCTCGATCGCCACCCCTCGGCTCAGGATGTCGCCGCAGCCCAGATCCATGTCATCGGGCATCGCCGCCATCAGCCGGTCCGAGGTCGCCAGCTTGAGCGTCGGCGCGGGTTTCGACCCGAAGGCGGAGCCGCGCCCGGTGGTGAACACGACGATTTGCGCGCCGCCCGCGATCTGGCCGGTCGCCGAGACCGGATCGTAGCCGGGACTGTCCATGAAGCTCAATCCCGGCGTGGTGACCTGCTCGGCATAGTCGTAGAAGGCGCGCAGCGGTGTCGCCCCCGCCTTGGCCACGGCGCCGAGGGATTTCTCGAGGATCGTGGTGATGCCGCCCTGCTTGTTGCCGGGGCTGGGATTGTTGTCCATCGAGCCGCCGCCCTGCGCGGAATACTCTTCCCACCATTGCAGGCAGTCGGTGAGTTGTCGCGCCACTTCGGGGGTGGTGCGCCGCAACAGCAACTCCTCGGCGCCGTGGATCTCGGGGGTTTCCGACAGGATCACGCCGCCGCCCTGCCCCACGATCAGGTCCGAGGCGACGCCGAGCGCGGGGTTCGCGGTGATCCCGGAAAATCCATCCGAGCCGCCGCATTGCAGGCCGATCCGCAAGGCTGAGACCGGACAATCGCTGCGGCCCGTGGCGTTCACCTGCGGAAGGATGTCGCGAACCTTCGCCTTGATCGCCTCGATCGTGGCACGGGTTCCGCCGGTCTCCTGAATGGTGAGCGCGTGGAACCGCTCGGTCCCGGCTTCTCCGAAACGGGCCTGCATCCGGCCGATCTGCATCACCTCGCAGCCCAGGCCGACAAAAATCGCGGCGCCGACATTGGGATGGGTGGCATGGCCCCAGAGCACCCGTTCGAGAATTTCGGCACCGCGGCCGGTCGAAGCCATGCCGCAGCCAGTGCCATGCGCGAAGGCCGCAATCCCGTCGACATCGGGATAACCGGCAAGCGTGCCCTCCGCCTCGATCTCGGCCGCCGCGCGTCTGATCACGGTGGCCGAGCAATTGACGGTGGCGCAGAGCGCGATGAAATTGCGCGTTCCCACCCGGCCATCTTCCCGCACATAGCCCTTGAAGCTTCGGGCCTTCCCCCTCGGGATTGCAGCCTCGGCGCGGGCCAGATCGGCCCCGACACGATGGCTGCGGTCGTGACCGGAAAAGGCGCAATTATGGGTATGGACATGCTCGCCGATCGCGATCGGCCGGCTCGCGCGCCCGATGATCTGGCCGAACTTGATCACCGGATCGCCCTGCCCCATCGCCTTGCGGGCGATCTTGTGGCCAGCCGCCACCGGCGCCCCGAGCGGAACGCCCGAGCCGAGCGGCGCGCTGCATGCCTCGGCCCGCGCGGGCAGGACGGCGACGGTATCGCCGGGATGCAGGACGATCACGTCAGACATCGGCCCGCCCCTGTGCGCGCAGGGCGGCGATCACCCCGCGCAGTTCGGCCAGCCCGCGCATCCGTCCGATCAGCGGATAACCCGGAAAGGCCGCCCGGTCGACATCGTCGAGCAGGACATGGCCGTGATCGGGGCGGAACGGGATCGCGGCATCGCCACGCCCCAGCGCACGCCGACGCGCCTCTTCCTCGAGGAGCACCGCGATCACCGCGACCATGTCCGTATCGCCCTCGAGATGCGCAGCCTCCTCGAAACTCCCATCGGCATCCTTCACCACATTGCGAAGATGCGCGAAATGGATGCTATCCGCAAAGCGCCGTGCGATCGCGGGCAGATCATTGGCCGGGTTCGCCCCGAGCGAACCGGTGCACAAGGTGAGCCCGTTGGCGGGGCTGTCATGGGCGGTCAGGATCCACGCGATGTCCTCCGCATCCGAGACCACCCGCGGCAGGCCCAGAATGTCGCGCGGCGGATCGTCGGGATGCACCGCGAAGCGCAGGCCCAGATCTTCCGCGGCCGGAATGACCTCATCGAGGAAACGCTTGAAATTGCGCCGGATCTCATCGGGACCGATCCCGTCATACAGCGCGATCTGTTGCCGCAGCCCGGCGATGTCATAGCGGTCGAAGGCACCGGGCAGCCCCGCCATGATCGCCTGCAGCAACGCGTCGCGCTCGCCTTCGCTTGCCGACTGGAACCAGCTTGCGGCGCGCGCGCGTGTGGGTGCGTCATAGGCATCTTCCGCCGCCTCGCGTCCCAGCATGTGGATCTCGAAGGCGGCCATCCGGTAGGCCTCGAAGCGCAGGCAGGAGCCGCCGCGCGGCAGCGGATGGGCCAGATCGGTGCGGGTCCAATCGAGCACCGGCATGAAATTGTAGCAGATCGTCGTGACGCCCTCGGCGGCGAGATTGGCCATCGACTGGCGGTAATTGGCAAAGAGCGGCCCGAGATCCCCCTCGCCCCGCTTGATGCGCTCGTGGATCGGCAGGCTCTCGACCACCTTCCAATGGAAACCCGCCTTCTCGAGCTGCGCGCGGCGCGCGGCGACCGCCTCGCGCGGCCAGATCTCGCCATAGGCTATCTCGTGAAGCGCCGTGACGATGCCCGACGCCCCGGTCTGCGCGATTTCGGGCAGCGAGAGCGCGTCGAGATCAGGGCCATACCAACGCCAGCTCTCGATCATCGCGCGACCTCCGCACAGGCGGCACGGGCGCCGTTTTGCACCAGACCCTCATAGGCGCGCGTAACCGGTTCCTGGAGTTGCCCGGCCAGAGCCTCGGGAAAGACCGCGCGCAGCGACAAGAGCGCCGCGACCTTGGCCGCTGGATCTTCCGCACTGTCGGAGAGCGCGCGCAGTTTCGCGGCGAACGGGTCCTTCACCTCGATCGGTGCGCCCCGTTCGTCGATGCCGCCCACATAGCGCATCCAGGCGGCGATCGCGAGCATCAGCCCCCGGCAGCTGCGCCCCGCGGCCAGGTTCTCGGCGACCGTGCCCAGAAGACGTTGAGGCAGTTTCTGGCTGCCATCCATCGCGATCTGCCAGGTCCGGTGGCGAATGCCCGGATTGGAATAGCGCGCCGCCAGCGCCGCGGCATATTCGGCGAGACTGACACCCGGCGGCGGGGTCAGCACGGGGATGATCTCATCGGTCCACAGATGGCCCGCGAAGCGCGCGAGCACCGGGTCGGCCATGGTATCGGCGATGGTCTCGTGCCCGGCGAGGTATCCCAGATAGGCGAGCGCGGAATGCGTGCCGTTGAGCATGCGCAGCTTCATATGTTCATAGGGAGTGACGTCGTCGACGAGTTCGGCCCCGGCCGAGCCCCAGTCGGGCCGTGCGCCATCGACGAAATCATCCTCGATCACCCATTGGCTGAACGGCTCGCACATCACCGGGGCGGCATCGTGCCAGCCTGCGATCTCTTCGAGCCGCGCGATATCCTCGGGCTTGGTCGCGGGGACGATCCGGTCGACCATGGTGGCCGGAAACCGCGCCTCGGCCTCGATCCAGGCGGCCAGATCGGAGTCGATCCGCCGCGCGAGGTCCAGCACCACGCCGCGCACCATCCGACCGTTCTCCGGCAGGTTGTCGCAACTCAGAACGGTGAAGGGGCGCAGCCCACGCGCCCGGCGCAACTCCAGCGCGCGCACCAGATAGCCCGGTGCCGAACGCGGCAACGGCTCGCTCAGGTCATGCGCGATATCGGGATGTGCGGGATCGAGCGCACCGCTCGCGGGTTCGTGGCAATAGCCCTTTTCGGTCACGGTGAGCGTGACGATCCGGATCGCGGGATCGGCCATGGCTTCGAGAACGCGCGCGGGATCTTCGCGCGCGACGAGAACATCCGTGACCACCTCGACGCGGCTCGCGGTCTCGCCCTCGGGGCCCAGTTCGAGCACCGTATAGCAGCCCTCCTGCGGCGCCAGCCGGTCGCGCATCCCCGGCGATTGCAGCGAAACGCCGATGATCCCCCAATCGCCGCCCGAAGCCGCGATCGCCTTCTCCGTATATACGGCGCCATGGGCGCGGAAGAACGCGCCCAGCCCGAGATGGACGATGCCGGGTTTCGGCGCGGGTCGCGTGCGGGTGAGACGTTCAGCGGGCAAGCCAACCTCCATCGACATTGAGCACCGCGCCGTGGATGTAGCGCGCGGCGGGCGAACACAGGAAGGCGGCCGTGGCACCGATATCGTGCGGCTCGCCCCAGCGCCCGGCAGGGATGCGTTCCAGAATTGCGGCATTGCGCGCGCCATCGGCGCGCAGGGCCTCGGTATTGTTGGTGGCGATATAACCGGGCGCGATGGCGTTGACGTTGATCCCCTTGGCTGCCCATTCATTGGCGAGGATCTTGGTCAGCCCCGCGACGCCATGTTTCGACGCGGTGTAGGAAGGCACGCGGATCCCGCCCTGAAAGGACAGAAGCGAGGCGATATTGACCACAGCCGCGGGGGTGGTCCCGCCCTCCAGCGCGGCGCGCGCGAATGCCTGCGTGGTGAAGAACAGCGCCTTGAGGTTCACATCCATCACCGCGTCCCAGTCGGCTTCGGTGAAATCGAGGCTGTCTTCGCGGCGGATGATGCCCGCATTGTTGACAAGGATCGAATAGCCCTGCCCCTCGAACACGCCCTGCCCCGCCATCGGGTCGGCGAGATCGAGACGCAAACCCTCGGCCTCCCCGCCCGCATCGCGGATCGCGGCGATGGTCTGCGCGCAGTCGCGCCGGCCCGCGCAGGTCACCTGCGCGCCTTGCGCGGCAAGCGAGATCGCGATCGCCTGCCCGATCCCGGTATTGGCGCCGGTCACCAGCGCGCGACGTCCTTCGAGCGAAAACGGGGTCATTTCAGCTCCGCCGGTTGCACGAAATCCATATCCGTGTAGTCGACATTGTCGCCCGCCATCGCCCAGATGAAGGTATAGCCCCCGATCCCGGCCCCCGAATGGATCGACCAGGGCGGCGAGAGCGCAGCCTCTTCGTTGGCGATCACCAGATGGCGGGTTTCCTGCGGCTCGCCCATCAGGTGCATCACCCGCGATTCCGGCGCCATGCCCCAGTAGAGATAAGCCTCCATGCGCCGGTCGTGGGTATGGGCGGGCATCGTGTTCCAGACCGAGCCCTCGACCAATTGGGTATAGCCCAGCACGAGCTGGCAGCTCTCCATCACGGTGGGGTGGATGAACTGGTTGATGATGCGCTTGTTCGAGGTTTCGGCCGCGCCCAGCTCGACCCGGTTCGCGTCCTCGAGCTTGATCAGGCGGTTGGGGAAGGTCCGGTGGGCGGGCGCGGAGGTCAAGTAGAACCGCCCCTCGCCCTCGAATGTCACCGGCCCCGCCCCCATGCCGAGGTAAAGCACGTCGCCGCGCCCCATCTCCCAGCTCTCGCCCGACGCGGACACCTTGCCCGGCCCGCCGATATTGACCACGCCCAGCTCACGACGCTCGAGGAAGGTGGCGGTCCTGGTCTCCTCGACCTTGTCGAGGGTCAGCGGAGCCCCGTCCGGCACCGCCCCGCCAAGGGTGAAGCGGTCGTAATGGGTATAGATCAGGCGGATCTCGCCCGGCGCGAAGAGGCCCTCGCCGAGAAAATGGCGGCGAAGCTCCTCGGTGCCCATGGTGCGCGCGTGCTCGGGGTGGATCGCGTGACGGGTCTCGACACTCAGCATGGTCAATCCTTTCAAAGAAAATCGTCGCGGCGCGGGGTGAAGCTGTCGATCAGCTCGCCCGCCTCGAGGCACAGGCAGCCATGTTCGACCCCGGACGGGATCATCAGGCTGTCGCCCGCGCGCAGTTCGTGCTCGGCCCCGCCGAGACGGAACCGGAACCGCCCCGAGGCGCAGTAGCTGGCCTGAACATGGGGATGCGAATGCAGTGCGCCCTCGGCTCCTTCCTCGAAGCGGACGGAGACCAGCATCAGCTCCGGGCTCTCGGCCAGAACCTGGCGCGCGACGCCGCGATCGGGATAGGTGACGGGATAGGCCATCGGCGCCCTCCTCAATGGAACATATGCGGCAGCCAGAGCGACAGCGCGGGGATGTAGGTCACCAGCATCAGCGTCGCGAAGGCGGCGAGGTAGAACGGCCAGATCGACTTCATCACCGTCGAGATCGGCACCTTGCCCACCGCGCAGCCGACGAACAGCACCGCACCGACGGGGGGCGTGCACAGGCCGATGCCGAGATTGAGCACCAGGATCACGCCGAAATGCACCGGGTTCACGCCGAAGGCCTCGGCCACCGGCAGGAAGATCGGGGTGGTGATCACGATCAGCGGCGACATGTCCATGAACGTGCCCAGCACGAGCAGCAACAGGTTGATCAAAAGCAGGATCACGATCGGGTTGTGCGAGAAATTCTCGAGCACATGGATGAGTTTCGCGGGAACCTGCAGATAGGCGAGCAACCAGCCGAAGGCGGCCGCGCAGCCGATCACCATCAGCACCATCGCGGTCGTGCGCACCGCCGCCTTGGTGGCCTCGACGAATTCCGGGAAGGTCATCGTGCGGTAGAGGAACACGGTGACGAGCAGCGCGTAGACCACCGCGATATTCGAGCTTTCCGATGCCGTGAAGATGCCGGAGCGCACGCCGCCGAAGATGATCAGGATCATGATCAGACCGGGCACCGCGTTCCAGAACAGCCGTCCCAGCGCCCGGCGACCGGGGAAGGGTTCGGTCGGGTAGCCGCGGCGCTTGGCGACGAAATAGGCCGCCACCATCAGCGAGAGCGCGAGCAGCAGCCCGGGGATGATACCGGCGGTGAACAGATCGGCGATCGAGATCTTCCCGCCCGCCGATATCGAATAGATGATCATGTTGTGGCTGGGCGGCAGCATCAGGGCGATGATCGCGGCGGTGACGGTGATGTTGACGCCGTAATCCGCGCCATAGCCGCGCTCTCGCATCTGCGGGACCATCAGGCCCCCGACCGCCGAGGCATCGGCCGCCGCCGATCCCGAGACGCCGCCGAACATGACCGAGGCGAGGATGTTCACCTGCCCCAGACCGCCGCGGATATGCCCGACCAGCGCGCCGGCAAGCGCCACCAGCCTGCGCGCGATATCGCCGCGCACCATCAGGTCGCCCGCATAGATGAAGAACGGGATCGCCATGAGCGCGAAGACCGACACGCCCGAGTTCAGGCGCTGGAACACCACCACCGGCGGCAGGCCGATATAAATGATCGTCGCGAAGGAGGCGACACCGAGGCAGAACGCCACCGGCGTGCCGATCAACAGCAATACCGTGAAGGTGCCAAAGAGGATCCAGAGTTCCATAAGATCAGTTCTCCCCGCTGGTCTGGGCGCGGCCTTCGGGCTCGTCCGCCTCGTGATCGTCGCCGAAGCGCACCGTCGTCATCCCTGCCAGCCTTCGCAGGATCCGCTCCGCGCAGAAGATCATCAGCAGCGCCCCGCCCGCCGCGACCGGCATGAAGCGGAAGGCGCCGGAGATGCCGATTCCCGAAATTGTCGTGGGCGCCATCTTGTCCGCCAGTTGCCAGCCGTATTTGAGCATTCCGAAGCCGAAGGCGCCGACCACCAGATCGGAGATCGAATGGCAGAGCAGCCGCAGCTTCTCGGGCAGGACATAGAGCAGCACATCGAAGCTCAGGTGATACCCCTCGCGAATACCGACGGCCGCCCCCAGAAAGATGAACCACCCCATGAGGATGACGCTTGCCGGTTCGGCCCAGAACAGGCTCGAGGACAGGACGTAGCGGTAAAAGACCTGGGCAAAGACGAAGGCCGTCATCAGCACCAGACCGATGCCCGACAACCACAGGGCAAGCTGTCCAAGCCAGCCGGTGAAGACGGCCAGTTTCTCCAAGACGTCGCGCATTGGAAGGATCTCCGAAGCAAGGGATAGCCCTCCGCCGTCAGCCGGCGGAGGGCCGCAGGTCAACTCACTTGGTCGCCTGAATGCGCGCCACCAGATCCTTGGCCTTCGCCGTGGTGACGTATTTGTCGTAGACCGGCTTCATCGCGTCGATGAAGGGCTGCTTGTCGATATCCGACACGACCTCCACGCCGGCGGCCACGACCTTTTCCTCGGATTTCTTCTCCTGCTCGGCCCAGAGCTTGCGCTCGAGCGTTTCGGAGTTCTTCGCGGCCGCCTTGATCACCGCCTGATCCTCGGGGCTCAGCTTGTCCCAGGTCATCTTCGACATCGCCACGAGTTCGGGCACCATGAGGTGCTGGTCGAGGGTGTAGTATTTCGCCACTTCGTAATGGCCCGAGCTGTCATAGGAGGGCCAGTTGTTCTCGGCCCCGTCGATCACCCCGGTCTGGATCGCGGAATAGACCTCGCCATAGGGCATCGGCGTCGCATTGGCCCCGAGTGCCTTCATCATGTCGACGAAAACGTCGTTCTGCATGACGCGGAACTTCATCCCCTGCAGGTCGGCGATCGATTTGATCGGGTGCTTCGAGTTGTAGAAGCTGCGCGAGCCGGAATCGTAATTCGCCAGCTGCACCAGGTCATGCGACTCGAAGGCCTTGCCGACCTCGGCGCCGATCGGGCCGTCGAGAACGTGGTGTTGATGCTCGACCGAGCGGAACAGATAGGGCAGCGAGAACAACTGCGTTTCCGGAACGATGTCGTTGAACGTGCCGAAGGAGGCGCGGACCATGTCGATCACCCCCAGCTGGGTCTGCTCGATCGTGTCCTTCTCCTCGCCGAGTTGGGCCGAGGGATAGACCTCGATGCAGATCCGGCCATCGGTCTTGGCCTCGACCTCCTTGGCCATGGCTTTCACCGCCTCGACGGTCGGGTAACCGTCGGGGTGGGTGTCCGACGAGCGCAGCGTCATGTCGCAGGCCGATGCGGCGCCGGCGAAAGCGACCGAGGCCAGCATCGCGGCGAGGGTTGTCAGGGTTTTCGTCATTCTCTCTCCTCCCAGAAAGTGCTCTCTCAGAGCTTGTAGGCTTGGCGCGCAAGCCTGTGCGCGAGGTCTTGGATGACCTCGTATGCTTCCTCCTCCGTCAGCCGCCCCGTGGCGACCAGCGTTGCGAGGAATCCGGCATCGACCCGGCGTGCGACGTCGTGGCGCGCGGGGATCGACAGATAGGCACGGGTGTCGTCATTGAAGCCCACGGTGTTGTAGAACCCCGCGGTTTCGGTGGTCATCTGGCGATAGCGCCACATGCCCTCGAAACTGTCGTGGAACCACCAGGCCGGACCGAGCCGCAGGCAGGGATAGACCCCCGCGAGGGGCGCCAGTTCGCGCGCATAGGATGACTCGTCGAGCGTGAACAGGATCACGCGCAGATCGGTCTCCTCGCCCACCGCCTCCAACAGCGGGCCGAGCGCGCGCACATAGTCGGTCCGCGTCGGAATGTCATACCCCTTGTCGCGCCCGAACCGTTCGAACACGGGGCCGGAATGGTTCCGCGCGGCGCCAGGATGGATCTGCATCACCAGCCCGTCCTCGACCGAGAGTTTCGCCATCTCGGTCAGCATCTGGGCACGGAAGGCCTCGCGTTCGGCCGCATCAGCCCTGCCGGAGAGCACCTTGTCATAAAGCGCCTCGGTCGCCGCGCGATCGAGATTGAGCGTCGCGGCCGTCGCATGGCCGTGATCGGTCGAGGTCGCCCCGAAGGACGCGAAATAGGCCCGCCGGTCGCGATGCGCGTCGAGATAGGCGGCAAAGGACGTGCTGGATTGCCCACCCAGTGCACAGAATTCCTCGACATTGCTCGCGAAGCCGCTGAAATCGGGATCGACCACCGGATCGGGGCGATAGGCGGTGACCACGCGCCCGCCCCAACCGCTCTCGCGGATCTTGCGGTGCCATTTCAGATCGTCGAGCGGGCTTTCGGTGGTCGCGATCACCTCGATGTTGAACCGCTCGAAGAGTGCGCGCGGGCGCATCTCGGGGCGCTCGAGCGCCTCCGAGATCCGGTCATAATACATATCGGCATTGGCCGCACTCAGCCGTTCGGTGAATCCGAAGACGGTTTCGAACGCATGATCGAGCCAGATCCGCGAAGGCGTCGCCCGGAACAGATGATAATTCTGCCCGAAGAGGCGCCAGATCTTGCGGCCGTCGGTTTCGCTCACCCCGCCATCGGCGCGCGGAACGCCCAGATCCTCGAGCGCGACGCCTTGCGAATGCAGCATCCGGAACACGTAGTGATCGGGCGTCACGAGGAGCTGCGCGGGATCGGGAAACGGGGTGTCCTCGGCATACCAGCGCGGGTCGGTATGTCCATGCGGGGACACGATCGGCGCGTCCTTGACCGCGGTGTAGAGATCACGCGCGAGGGTCCGAAGCCCCGGCTCTACCGGCAAGAGTCGATCCTCGTGCAAGAGCGTCATGGTGTCTCTTTCCCCCCGTGTGTATCGTTTCGGTGGTGGACTTTCGCCAGCCTGATAAACTAATATGCTAGTATGCTCTTGTCGTCAATGAGGAGTAATGATGCCCGCGCCCGTGTTCCTGCCTCCGCTTGAACTGACCAATCGCCCGACGGTTTCGGATCAGGTTTTTGCCCATCTCCACAGGCAGGTACTGTCGCTGGAACTGCCTCCGGGCACGAAGCTCTCCGAGGTCGACGTCGCCAAGCAGATGGGGGTGTCACGCCAGCCCGTGCGCGACGCGTTCTACCGCTTGTCCAAGCAGGGTTTCCTCGTGATTCGACCCCAGCGCGCGACGACGGTTTCGCTGATTTCCGCGGTGGCGGTGATGCAGGCGCGCTTCATCCGCACCGCGCTCGAGGTGGAAACGGTACGGGTCGCGACCGAGGCGCTCACCGAGGGTGATCTGGCCGCCTTGCGCGACCTCATCGAGGAGCAGCGCAAGGCGATGGAGCAAGGCGACAAGGTCCTGTTTCACAAGCTCGACGACCAGTTCCACCGCGAGATCTGCATTCGCTCGGGGCTCGATTTCACCTGGGAACTGATCGCGGAGAACAAGGGCCACATGGACCGGGTGCGTATGCTCTCGCTCTCCTTCGCCTCGCGAGACGCGTTCGACGACCACCAGCAAATTCTGGCTGCGCTGGAGGCGCGCGACCTCGAGCAAGCTACGCAGGCGATGCGCGATCACCTCGCCCGCATCCTCGACCAGATCGGCCGTATCCGGAGCGATCACGCCGAGCTCTTCGACCCCGAACCCGAGCGGGAGTGAGCACCGCAGCGCAGGAAGAACGATCCTCCTGAAAGGACACGGCGCAGGTGAGGCGCGACAGGTGTCCCAAGAAAAATTCGGAAAAGTAGCGAATGCGGGGGCCGTAGTCTCCCGGCACTTTCCCCGCCACGAGCGCGAGACCCACACGATCGCCACCGTATCGACCCCCAGACAGTGCGCCCGGATACGCCTCGCCTATGGCTCATCCCATTCGAACCGGAGCGTGTCTTGCGCCGTTGCTCTCACCCGCCCGCCGAACGCCCTCGCCTCGCGGTCCATTCGGCCAGCCAGCCAGTCCCGCGCCTCCCGGTCCGCGCGTTCGAGCCGGAACCGATGGAGCCGATAGGGCAACATCTCCAGCGCGACCAACGCGCCGCCGTCGCGCCGGAAGTCGGCGACATAGCCCAGCACGAGTTCGGGGCGGAAATCTTCCTGCCCTCCGATCCCCTCGTAATCGTTGACCAGATCGCCGGCCCCGTAGAGCAGCAGCCGGCCCCGCATCACCGCTGCCGCGCGCGGGTGGTGCGCGGAATGACCGAAAATCAGATCGACCCCCTGCCCCACCACCGCCTCGGCCAGCGCGCGATGGGCCGGAGCGACCCGATAGCCCCAGTTCTCGCCCCAGTGGATCGACACGGCGACGATATCGCCGGGCTGCCGGATCTCCGAAAGCTGCGCTGTCAGCCGGGCGGCCACATCGCGCGGCTCGGCACAGGCCACCCCCGGCTGGTCCGGCGTGGCTGCCCATGAGGCGGGCACTCCGCTGTCGCCCAGCGCGACGCTGAACACCACGAACCGACCGCCGCCCGCGAGCGGCATCCGCAGGGGCGCAAAGGCCTCCGCCTCGTCCCACCCCGCCCCGGCTCGGGCGATGCCGGCCCGATCGAGCGTGGCGAGCGTCTCGGCGAGACCTCCCCGCCCCCAGTCCAGCATGTGATTGTTGGCAAGCGTCACCGCATCGACCTTCGCGGCGGTGAGCAGGGCGACATTGGCGGGGTGCATCCGGTAATGGATCCCCTTGCGCGGATCGTTTTCGCCGTCCGAGGTGATCGTCGTCTCCAGGTTCACCAGCCGCAGATCCACCGTGCGCGCCTCGAGGTCCTCCAGGAGGTCGCCCCAGACGTAATCCGGCCCGACGCCGCGCGGGATCTCGCCGCTCGTGCGTTCGGCCAAGGTGACGTAATCCTGTGCCGATGGGACAAAGCGCTCGAAAAGCTGCGGATCGCAGGACTGCGCCTGGATCTGGTCAATGCCCCGGCCGAGCATCACGTCGCCCGCGAGAAACAGGCGCAGGCAGTCGGGGGGTCGGCTCACCTGCGCCGCCCCAGATGATCGGTGAACCAGTTGGCCGCAAGATCCATCACGGTTTCCAGCGTGCCGGGTTCTTCGAAGAGATGCGTGGCGCCGGGCACGATATCGAGCCGCTTTTCGCATTGCAGATGCGCATAGGCCGCCCGGTTGAGATCGATCACCGCGTGATCCGCCCCGCCGACAATGAGCAGGGTCGGCGCGGTCACCTGCTCAAGGGCGTCACCCGCCAGATCGGGACGGCCGCCGCGCGAGACTACCGCTCCGACATCTTCGGCCAGCCGCGCCGCAGCCACCAGCGCCGCGGCCGCACCTGTCGAGGACCCGAAGAGACCGATCGTGAGGCCGGACAGCCGTGGATCGCCCAGGGCCCAGGCGACCGCGTCCGCGACCCGGCCCGCGAGAAGGGGAATGTCGAAGACATTGGCCCGGTCCGCCGCTTCGGGCTCGGTGAGCAGGTCGAACAGCAGGGTCGCGAGCCCCGCCTGCGCCAGAGCGCGGGCGACGGCGCGGTTACGCGGGCTCATCCGGCTCGACCCCGAGCCGTGGGCGAAGATCACGAGCCCCGTGTCCGTGCCGGAGACCGTCAGATCACCGGGCAACGGCGTTTCGAGATCCGTCACCGGGATCTTGATCGGGATGGTGCGGTGGTTTTCCATGAGGAGATGTTCCCATCCCTCGGCGCGCTACGACATGACCGCGATCAATAGAAGCACGGGGATGTTGCGCTCAGACGCCGAAATTTGGCGTCGGCGACGAGGTTCTCCGCATCCCGAAGCCCTCGGGTTCTGCGCACCACTGGAGCGCCACACGCGGCGACGCTGCCTCGGCTGAACAGCGCTGCCGCCCCACAATCCACACTCGTCGGAAGCAGGCAAACGGGTCCACACGCCCAAGATCTGCTTCAGGAAATGCGCCATGCTCAGTAGCGCCATAGCCTCTCGGAGCGTTTCCTTGAGAAGGCTATGAGGAGAATGCTCAGGGTCGACCAGATCGAGCAGGCGAAGCAAACCGCATGAGCCGCCTTCACCCAGCGATACGCGGAGCGGAACTGCGCGACCGCAATTCGCCGTTTTCCGCCGGTCCGGCGCGTCACAGGGAACGCACAGAGCCGTGACACGTTCTTATCCCCGACCTGCGGCCAGTTGCCGCGATGAAGGGAGTTACCATGAAGAAGCTCAAAACGACCACTGCTCTCGTGGCGGGCCTTGCCGCCCTCAGCCCTGCGGTGATCCCGGTTCAGGTTCTCGCCCAGACCGCCGCCGATACCGGCTGCGTCGCGAGCGAGATGGCGAATGGCAAGACGATGGAGGAGGCGACGGCCTCCTGCGAAGGCACCGCGACGACCACCCCGGAAAGCGACACCCAGGCCAACGGCTCTGCGGAGACCGACGGCAGCGTGAACGCCGATACCAGCGCGGGCACCGAGCCCGCCCCGGATGCGAATACCTCCACGGATGGCTCCGCCTCGACCTCCGGCGACGGGTCCACCGCGCCGATGAGCGACAGCGACGCCGATCAGGCTGCGAAGGCCGCGATCGAGGGCGCGAACCCGCCCGCCGAGCAGGACCCCGCAGCCACGAGCGATGCCGCGACGACCACCGACAGCGGCTCGGAAGACGCTGCGGCGAAAGCCGCGATCGAAGGCGGCTCGGAAACGAGCACGACGACGGTGGCCCCCGAGGGCGACACCGCTTCCGGCACCGCGGCGACCGATACCAACACTGACGCCGCGGTCCAGACGGACACCACCGAGAACGGCAATGGGGCCACCGACGCGGGCACCTCGGATGCGGTCCCGCTGCAACCCGAAACCAGCGGCTCGGATATCGCGAACGAGGAAATCACGCCGGACACGACGTCGCAGGACGCCCCTGTTCCGGTGGACCAGACCACCGATCAGGCGACCGAGACTCCCGAAGCGTCCGCGAGCAGCGAGCCGCAGGCGGCACCGATGGATCAGACCGATGCTGCCACCGCGACCGACACGGGGACGGACGCTGGCGCCGATGCCGGCACGACGTCGAATACCGAAGTGACGCAGGACGGCAGCGCGGCCACGGGCGCCGAGTCCGAAGCCAACTCCACCCAGACGAATGACACGGCCGCGACCGACGGGTCGGCCAAGGCCGACGCAACCGCCTCGAGCGACACGACCGCCCAGGACCCCAATGCGACCGAAGCCGCCAAGACGCTCGAGAATGCGCTGAGCGACACCCAGCAGGCGATCGAAGGGGAAGCCGTTCAGAACGAAGCGCTCAAGGCCCCGACCGATGGCGCGGCCGATGAGGTCAATACGACCGAGGAGACCGTGACCGAGGAGAACGCGCGCAGCGCCTCGCAGGATTTCTCGACGCAGGTGGACGCGCAGCCCTCCGCACAGGCACAGACCACTGCGACCGCCTCGGGTGACACGGCGAAGAAGAAAGACGGGATGAGCGCGCTCGAAACCGCAGCGATCGCTGGTCTCGGCGCCCTCGCCGTCGGCGCGATCCTGAACAACGGCTCGAAAGTCGCGGTGAACTCGGGCGACCGGGTGGTGGTGCAGAACCCGGACGGGTCCTACCAGCTGGTGAAGGACGACAACACCCTCCTGCGTCAGCCGGGTTCGACGATCCGCACGCAGGACTTCGCCGACGGCTCCTCGCGCACCATCGTGACCAAGCAGGACGGCAGCCAGATCGTGACCGTCTATGACGCGCAGCGCCGGATCCTCAAGCGCACGCTGATCCAGCCCGATGGCAGCAAGTACCTGCTCATCGACGACGCGGCCGGCGGCCAGCCGGTGGTGGTCTCGAAACTGCCGAAGGCAAAGCCCGTCGCGACGATCTCGTCGAGCAACCAGCAGGCCCTGCGTGACGCGCTCGCCCGCCAGTCCGGCGTCGACCGTGCCTTCACCCTCTCGCAGGTGCGCAACATCCCGCAGGTGCGAGCCCTCGCCCCCGCCGTCTCGGTCGAGAACATCACCTTCGAGACCGGGTCGGCCGCGATCCAGCCCGACCAGGCCCGCGCCCTCTCGGCGCTCGGTCAGGCGATCCAGCAGCGCATCGCGGAGAACCCGCGCGAGCTGTTCCTCGTCGAGGGCCACACCGACGCCGTGGGCAGCGCCGCCTACAACCTCGCGCTTTCGGACCGCCGTGCGGAATCGGTCGCGCTGGCTCTGAGCGAGTATTTCAACGTCCCGGCGGAGAACCTCGTGGTGCAGGGCTACGGCGAGCAGGACCTGAAGGTGCAGACCGACGGGGCCTCGGAGGCCAACCGCCGCACCGTCGTGCGCAACATCACCGACCTGCTCCGCGTCGCTTCGAACTGATACCGAGGCCGACGAGCAAAGCGAAGGGCGCCCCGCGGGGCGCCCTTTTCGCATGGTCTCCCGACTGCGGGATGACGCGGTGGCCATGAGGCGCGAGCCGCCCTCCATCGGAAGGAACTCGGCATACTCCCGCGTCCGGCGGCCCAAACTCGGCAGACAGAGCACACCAACCGGGCTCCATCCGCGGCTGGATGAAAGACATGTGGCGTCTCATGATCGCAAAGAAGCCTCCGCATCGGAGGGCGGGGGCTCAAGATTGAAACAGGAAATGGGGTCAACTCAACTCCGCCTGACGAGACGAACCTCAATCGCCTTGCGGACCTGACTGACAGCCGTTTGGGAGGCTGCCGCCTCCTCATCGGCATCGGTCGCGAATGATCGTGCGAGTTCCCGGCGCGAACCGCACGTTATGCATCGAGACATCCACCTGGATCAAGAGGATCAGAGAACTGCGGTCATGCCGCCATCGACATAGAGGATCTGGCCGTTCACATAATCCGAGGCGGGCGAGGCGAGGAAAACCACCGCGCCCTGCAGTTCCTCGGGATCGCCCCAGCGCCCGGCCGGGGTGCGGCCACGAACCCAGCCGTCGAAGGCCGGGTCGTCCTGCAGCACCTGCGTCATGTCGGTCTTCATGTAGCCCGGCCCGATCGCGTTGGCCTGCACGTTCGCCCCGGCCCATTCGGCG
>NZ_AQRC01000003.1 GCF_000737065.1 Thioclava atlantica
CTTGTAGAACTCGGCGATGCGGCGCAGCCCCTCGGCGGCGATCTCGGAGCCGTCGCGGTCGAAGACCTCCTTCAGCTTGCGCCGCGCGTGGGCCCAGCAATGCGCCACGCGGACCGGGTCGCCATCCTTGCGGTTGGGACGCGTCAAACGGTTGCAACCCTGGTAGCCATCGATCTGCAGGATGCCGTCGAAGCCGTGCAAAATCTTCTCCGCGTTCTCCCCGGCGCGGCCGGGCGCGTAGAAGAAGACCACGCCCGGTGGATCATCTCCGCCCCATGACCGGTCGTCACGGGCGAGCGCCCAGAGATATCCCGTCTTGGTCCGGCCGCGCCCCGGATACAGCACCGGGGCGGTGGTCTCGTCCATGAACAGCTTCGTCGATGTCTTCAGGTGCTCGGCCAGCCGGTCGACCACCGGGCCGAGATGGAAGGCGGCGGTGCCGACCCAGTCGGCCAGCGTGCTGCGGTGGATCTCGATGCCCGATCGGGCAAGGATCCGGCTCTGCCGATACAAGGGCAAGTGGTCCGCGTATTTGCTGACCAGGACATGCGCGATGGCGCCCTCGGTCGGCAGGCCGCCGTCGATGAGATGCGCCGGGGCGCTCGCCTGGGTCACGCCATCAGTGCAGGCGCGGCAGGCGTATTTGGGGCGAACCGTGACGAGCACGCGCAGCTGGGCGGGCACGATGTCCAGCCGCTCTGTGCGGTCCTCGCCGATCTTGTGCATCTCCCCGCAGCCACAAGGACATTGTAGGCTGTCCGGCTCGATCACGCGCTCGATGCGCGGCAGGTCCTTGGGCAGGTTGCCTCGATTGCGCCGGGCTGCACGCCGGGGGCGGCTCTCGGACGGCGCTTGCGTCTCCTGCTTCTCCTCGGCTTCGGCGACCGCAATCTCGAGATCCTCGAACGCCAGCTGCCGGTCATCTTCGCTGAGCTTCTCGGATCGTTTGCCGTGGACTGCCTGGTTGAGTTCGGCGACCAGATGCTCGAGGCGCTTGATGATCTCCTTGAGGCTGACCCTCTCACCTTTGAGCTCCTCATGCTCGCGCAGCAGCGCGGCGACAGCTTCGCGCTGCGCCTCGGGGATTGCGGAGAGGTCAATGATCGCGGTGGATGGCATGGCCGGAGGCTACCGCGAAGCCGTCTCGAAGGCCCGCCTTTTCTCGTGCCTGATTCACTCTGCCGCAGCCGGGCGGCGGATCTCCAGCGCCTTCACCTTGCGCCAGTCGAGACCGGCGAACAGGGCTTCGAACTGCGCCCGGTTCAAAGTCATCACGCCGTCCCGAACCGCCGGCCAGGTGAAGGAACTCTCCTCGAGCCGCTTGTAGGCCATCACCAGCCCGGTGCCGTCCCAGAAGAGGATCTTCAGCCTGTCTGCACGCTTCGCCCGGAACAAAAACACGGTGCCAGTGAACGGATCCTCCTTTAGGACCGATGCGACCTGCGCGGCGAGACCGTCGTGGCCTTTCCTGAAGTCGACCGGCTGGGTCGCCACGAGGATACGGACGGTGTGGGACGGCATCATCACGAGGACGCCCCGAGCGCATGGACGATCTCGGCAATCCGCACCGCCGGGGTGTCGGCGGCAAGCGCGATCGTCACGTCACCGAAGACGAGGCGCAGGCTGTCGTCCGACTGCCTCGAGGGCTGCGGCGCCTGCGGGGGCTTCGGCTCGCACAGGACAACCGGCGCGAAGGCAGTCGGCTCATCCGACATCTCGGCGGCGGGCAGGACCAGCTTGCCCTCTTTGGCCAGGCATCGCCACGCCGACAACTGGTTCGGCTTCATCCCGTAACGCGCCGCCACGGCGTTGACCGTCGCGCCCGGCTCAAGTGTCTCCGCGACAGCCTGTGCCTTCACCTTCTCCGGCCACCGGCGGTGCCCGCTCTCGAAGATCTCAACTCCCAGCGATCTGAGAAACGCAGTCTGAGCATCCATTGCGAAACGCACTCCCATCTTGAGATGGGTATCACCTCGCAGTCCGCGCCGACGCAGACAACGTGCCGCTCAGACACCGCTTACGCAAAGATGGTGGTCGTAGATGAATTGTTTCTTTCCATCTGCACGCGTTGCGCCAGTTGGGTCGACGAGGTTAAGTGGGAGGTCTGCTCCCATTTTTTGGTAAGCGGGAGTTTGCGCTTGTAGCGGAAGTCCGGAATCCGCCCGTCTCTACCGCGGCAACAACCGAGCTAGTCAACTTTTGCCCTTCATATTGAAGATTATCGGGCTCCCGAGTCACTCGCTCCAATGTGTTGAAAGGAACCGTGAGTCGGTTCCGCTTTATCCGATCGTCGACGAGCGTTAGCTTTCGGACATCTTGATCCTTTGCAGAGTGCCAGATGAGCAACGACAGCAAATTCCTCGCTCGCGTGTTGCGGCACGCGCCAGATGAGATTGGTCTGTCGCTCGGAGAGCAGGGGTGGGTGCGCGTCGACGAGTTGCTGCGCGCTATTAAGAAAGCTGGCAGGCCGCTGACGAGGAGCCAGCTCGAAGAAATCGTCGCGACGAACGATAAGTCTCGCTTTACTTTGAGAGGCGACATGATCCGCGCCGCTCAGGGCCATTCCATCGATGTAGACCTTGGCTTGCCGGCTCTTGAGCCCCCGGAAACTCTTTATCACGGCACCGCGTCTCGAAATCTCGATGCCATAATTTGCGACTGGGCTCGTGTCAGGCCGCCGTCGTCAGGTGCACCTTTCGCCAGATCCCGCAACGGCGTCGCGCGTTGGCGAGCGGCACGGAAAGCCGACAGTTCTAAGAGTGGACGCTGGGCGTATGCACGCAGACGGATATGCTTTTTATCGGGCGGATAACGGGGTCTGGCTGACAGAGGAAGTGCCTGCGAGCTACCTCGGGTTTGGTATGATGTGAGCACTGGATTGATCGTGGGGGTGCCTTGTGCCCCGCAATCAGAACATCAGACGAAAATCAGGTCGGCAGCTCTGACGAGGCAACAGCGCCTCGTGTTCCGGACGCTCTTTGCGCCGACAACCTCGATGCCTCGATCGCTCAGGCCGACAACTCTGGCCAAGTGCTTGGTGGCCGCCAGCCCACCCGCCGGCTGCAAAAGCTGTTAGCTACGCCGCCACTCCTGCCAGAGGAGAAAAGTCTGGCAGGCTACGTGCTTCCAGCTGACGAGATTTCTTACTTCATACGAAGCCCGAATGACGCCTTCAGCTCATGCCGAGCGCTTCCTTGTAGAGTTGCAGCACGGCTTCTTGCTCAGCAATCTCATCACTGTCCTTCTTCCTGAGGCTAATAATCGCACGAAGGGCCTTTTGATCGTATCCGCGCGACTTACTTTCCGCGAACACTTCCTTGATCTGTTCCGCGATGTCTTTCTTATCAGCCTCCAGCCGTTCGATGCGCTCTACGAACTGTCGCAGTTCGCCCGCGGTTACCTTGTAGTTCGACGTCTCGATTTCATCTTCCATGTCTGTCTCCGCCTGCTATTGCCGTCGCCGATTACAATTTCGCGCGACATGTATTACATCTAAGATATTGATATAATGCTTACATCACATTTTTCTGAGGGTAAAAGTAGCCGCGCGCTTTCGCTTCGGACATGATGTCCTTCTGCTGCTCGGTGATGTCCTTCTTCTCGGCCTCGAGGCTTTCGAACTGCTCGATGAACTGACGCAGCTCGTCGGCGGCGACATTGTAGGCGGCATCGTTGGGCATCGGCCTCTCCTGCTCTGGGAATTCGGGTCGGCGCTCTGACTAGCCCGCGGGCGCGCGCGCATCAAGGGCCGCCGTTGCGGATCGGCTGATACGGTGAGTCCCACTCCCTTTTTCTTGCCTTGGCGGTCCCGCTCGGCTAGGGCAGGCGCGCAGTTACGGAGAGAGCGATGGAATTTCTCATCTGGGCAGGCGCGGCGGTATCGGTCGCGGGGCTTGCGGGCATCTTCTGGTGCATCTTCACGGTGGCCAAGGCGAAACGCGCCGGGCTCGAGGATGCAGAGCTGCGCGCGCGGCTGCAACGCATCGTCGCGATCAACCTGGGCGCGCTCTTCGTTTCGGTGATCGGGCTGATGATGGTCGTGGTCGGGATCTTCCTGAGCTGAGCCTCGCCCCGGGACGTCAGCCCAGATCGGCGAAGCGATTGCCGTTTCGGATCAGGACATCCCACAGGGTCGCCGGTTCGCGCGCCCCTTCCTCGCGCAGGGTCCGCAGCAGCTTGCGGGTCGTCAAAAGCCCCTCCCGATCGGCCGCGAACATCAGCCCTCCCAGCGTCTCGGGCAGGCCGAGCGCATGGCGTGCCGCGAAATCGACATCGCAGGCGCGGTGGATCCGCGAATGCTGCAGAAGCCACGCGCCCTCATTGGCGAGCTCGGCCATGACGCGGGCACGGATCTGCGAATTGGACAGCCGCCGCGGGACGATGCCCGCCTCGCGCCGCAGCGCGGTCAGCACCTCGCCCTGTTCGAGCACGGGCCGCGCCTCGCCACCCGACCAGTGGTAGAAGCCCCGACCGTGCCTGCGTCCGAAATTCCCCTCGAGCGCGAGCAGGCTCAGAAGAGGCCCCGGCGCCCGCTTGAGTCGCGCGAACTGCTCCATGACCCTGTCGATCCCGATCTCGTCGGCAAGCCGCAGCGGCGCCTTGATGAACCCCTCGCGGCGCAGCGCCATATCGACCTGCGCGACCGAGGCCCCCGCGAGCACCGAACGCTCGGCCGCCGCGATATAGGCGAGACGCAGATGCTCGACGATGCCGCCTGCGCCCGGGCCTCCGAGGACGACCCGCTCATCGCCCTGCCGCAGGAGAGCGGCCAGACGGCGCAATGCCTCGCGGTCCTGATCCGCGGCCGGGACGATCTCGCAGATCCCTCCCGCGCGGATGAGGATCGGGACCGAGGCCGGGGCGGGCGCGTTGGCGCGCGTCTCGGCCAGCAAGGCCGCCTCGGGCCATTCCTCATTCGCGTCGCCGGGCACGATGAGCGCGTCGCATCCCGAAAACCCTGCCGCCCCGACCGCAACACCGAGCCGGGCCCAGTCGATTTCCTGCCGGTCCGCCTCGAGCGCGCCCTGCCGTACCCGTTCCTCCTGAATCTCCGCGATGCTCGCGAAGATCGGCTCGACCGAATCCAGATCGCTGGCCCCGAGCGCAACCTGGTGTCCGGCCTCTAGGAATGCCGCGGCAAGCGATGCTGGTTGTTCCCAGAGCCCGATGCGCATCGGTGCGGGCGGGTCGAGCGGGCGCAACTCGCCGGGCAGATGCTGCGCGAGGACCTCGCAGGCCGCAGCGTGGCGCAGGGCGTGCGAGAGCGGTTCCGCGGACAGCTCCTCGAAAGCGACCTGCTCGAAGGAAAGCGCCTCGTCGAGCGGCAGCAGAAGCGCGCTTTCGACAACCTCGAGCAAGCGATGCCCGACCTCGGCGAAGGGGGTCTCGGCGAAGGTTTCCCGCAAGGGCGCGAGCGCGGAGAGATAGCCCCCCGGATCGTCGAGCGCCGCGTCGGCGCGGGGCACGCCCTCGCTGATCAGCAGCTTGAGCGCAGCGCTGATCTGCGCCGGGTCGGGATGGGTGAGCGTCAGATCGCACAGCCCGCGCGAAATCCCCGCCGTGGCCTCGATGGGGCCGCCCCCCGTCACGAAGGAAATCGCCCGCGCCCCTCCCACGCGACGTGCCAGCCGCACGAGCGTCCCGGCGCTCGGAAAGGCTCCGAGCGCGAAGGCGTGGGTCACGAACACCGTTCCGGCCTCGGCGATACGCAGATCGGCCACCTGCGACAGGGCCAGCGCGCCACCCGAGATCACGCCGGACAGGCGCGCGAGGACGGGACGGCCAAGCCCTGCGAGCCGGGAGCACAGCGCGCCCAGATCGGGCGCGTCGAAATCGGTGGAGAAATCGTCGATCGGGTCGGAAGCCACGGGCCAGCCATCCGCGTCCCCCTGCACGATCACGCCGCGCAGATGCCGGTCGCCTTCCACGAGGTCGAGCACCTCGGCGATCGCGCTGCGAAGATCGGGTGTGAAACCGAGCGGGACGCCATTTTCGTCATGAGCGCATAACGTGATCCAGGCCAGCCCGTCCTGGGTCCGCAATCTCACCCGTCTCGCCATGTCTTCCTGCCCCCGGCCGCTGCCCCGTGCCGCCATTTTTCAAGCAGTGTAAGGGTTACGCGCCGGGAGACAAAGGAAAATCCGCCCGCCGATGCGGACGGATTGCGTGGCTCAGTGCCGCAGGAGCAGACTATTGCTGACGGACCTTGGCCCCGGGGGCGTGGGTGCTGCAGAACGGCGTCGCCGGCAGCAGGTCGAGCCGCGCCTCGTCGATCCGCTCGCCACAGGTGACGCAGAAACCGTATTCACCCTCCTCGATCCGCGCGAAGGCCGCCTCGATGCTGCGCAACTCGGCCTGAGCGGCTTCGCCGAGATCCTCGAGAACCTCGTCCTGCTCCTGCTCGACCGCGGCGTCGTCCCAGTCCTTTTCGTCGTGGCTGTCGAGCTCGGTATCGACCTGTTTCATCCGTGCGACCAGTTGCGCCCGACGGGTCTCAAGCTCAGATTTGCGCGTTTCGACTGATTTCATCTGCATCTCCCTTTCTCCGCTCCCTTTAAGCGGTTTAAGGGCTTTCCCCGCCTTGATACAAGTCAATCGGCAGGGCGTCGCTCCGGGTCGGTCAAAATCCTTGCGCCACAACCGGAACGGGCACTAGCATCGAGAATGCGCGGGCGAGGGAGACGCTCACGCATCTTGCAATGCGAGCAGAGGGAGAGCTCATGCATCAGGATTGGATCTGGGGGCTCGTCGGCGGTCTGATGATCGGCGCGGCGGCCGGAGTGTACCTGCTGATCAACGGCCGCGTTCTCGGCGCGAGCGGCATCATCGGCGGACTGATCGACGGGACCGGGCGCGACACCGTGTCCGAGCGCGTCGCCTTCATCGGCGGGCTCATCGCGGTACCGCCCCTGCTGGTGCCGCTCTACAAGGTGGTGGACACGCATGTGAGCAATTCGGCGCTGGTGCTGATCGCGGCGGGGCTCATGGTCGGTCTGGGCACCCGTCTCGCCAATGGCTGCACGTCGGGTCATGGCGTGTGCGGCATGTCGCGCCTGTCGCTGCGCGGGATCGTGGCCACGGCGTTCTACCTTCTCGGGGGCGGGCTCTCGCTCGTGGTCTTCCGCCACCTGCTGGGAGTGATCTGAGATGCGAAATCTCATCGCCTTTTTCTCAGGTGGACTCTTCGGCGCGGGATTGCTCGTGGCGGGGATGGTGGACACGACGAAGGTGCAGGGCTGGCTCGACGTCTTCGGCGCGTGGGACCCGACGCTTGCCTTCGTGATGGGCGGCGCGGTCAGCGTGATGTTCTTCGTCTGGATCGTCGCGAAACGGCGCGAGAAGGCGGTTCTGGGCTCGCCGATGCCGGGGCCGTTCCCGCGCCTGGTGGATCGCAACCTCGTGCTCGGCTCGCTGCTCTTCGGCGCGGGCTGGGGGCTTGCGGGGCTGTGCCCGGGGCCGGCCATGGCGTCGCTCAGCTTCAACGGCTGGCAGGGCTGGCTGTTCGCGATCGCGATGGGCGTCGGAATGGCGATCACGCCGCGGATGCGCGCCTGGCTGTCGGTGCTCGATCGCTCGACGCTCGAAGTGCCGCCCTGCGAGACGATCCCGGGCGAGCCCCGCCGCCCCGCCCCACCGCCAGCAGCACGCTGAGCCCGCCGATCAAAGACCCGAGCCGATCTTGAGCGGTGGAAAATCCGGCGCATCGCCCGGCTCGGTTTCGGCGAACCCGCCCATCGGCATCGCGCCGAAGCCCTCGGCATCGTCCCCCATCTCCGGCAGGCCGGGAAGCGGTGGTGCCTCTCCCTCTTCGGTGCCCCCGAACGCCGCATCCCCGTCGGGTAGCCCGTAGGCCGGATTCATCGGGTCCCCGAGCCCGCCCAGAGCAGGCTCCATCGGCTCCACCTCCGGAAAAGGCGAGGCGCCGGCCGAAAACCCGCCGCCACCGAAGCGGTCGTCGGACGCATCGAGATCCGGTGCCTCCTCCTCCCCGGTCAGGCGCAAGGCCCGCATGCCGCGCCTCTGGCCGAGCCGCGCCCCCGAAAGCCGGCGCCGTCCCTGCGCCTCGAGCGTGAGCCGGTCGAGTGCGTCGGCGGGCAGCGGCAGATCGAGACCCGGGTAAAATTCCATCACCGCCGAGAGCGGCAAGGTCACCCGGTGAAGCACCGCCTCGAGTTGCGCGGGAGCACCCATCACCGCGCGTTCGAGCGAGGCCTGCCAGCCCGGCGCATCGGCGTCCGACCCCGCGCCCCCGACCGCTTGCGCCGAGGCCCCGTCTGGCATGCGCCGGAGCCCGGCCCCGCGACCGGTCTGCGGGACGGCCCAGAAAAACGTGCCCTCCCGCTCGCCCGCGCCGAAGCTGAGCGTGGCCTGCCAGACGCGATAGGTGACATCCTCGAGCAGGAGCCCGAGGGGACGCGGATCGTCGAGATGCGAGGCGAAACGGAAGCCTCCGGCCCAGGCGATCGCCTCTTGTTCGATCAGCGCCTCCTCCACCGCTTCGAGCAGCCCGTCGACAAACTCCACCGCCATGGCGGCGTCGATACGGGTCGGCTTGCGCGGTGCGGGCGGCGCGCGCCCGAGGCGGCCAGTCGTCTGCATCTCGATCAGGACGGAAAGAACCTCGGGGGAGAGCGCGACGAGACCGAGCGCCTCCTGCGGCCCCTCGATCACGGCAAGAAGCGACAGATCGGGAAGCATCTCGGGGAGTTCCGCGAGGGAGCGACGCAGGTCGGAGAGCTCGGCCACCCTGAGATCGAGATCCAATTGCTCTTGCGCCACGCGCGCGAGCGCCTGCCCGATCGCGCGTTCAGGCGTCATGGCACGCGTCTCCGGGACGGCCCTGCCCGCCTCGGCCTTCCGGCGCAGCACCGAATTCTCGCGCTCCTGAGTCATTGCCTCCATCCGCCCCGGATCGGGACCTTGCTGGCCCAGACTTGGCAGATCGGGGTTTACAAATGATTGAAAAGGCTTGCCCGGCCGCTCAGGCCCGCGCCTCTTCGAGCGGGGGTGCGGCCGGGTCCTTGCGCCGCAGCGGCAGGCTGACGCGGAAGGCGGCGCCCCCCTGGCCCGGCAGGTAATCGATCGTGCCGCCGAGATTGGCCATGATCTCGCGGCAGATCGCGAGACCAAGCCCCGCGCTGCCCGCGCGGCTCTCATCGGTGAGGCGGGCGAATTTCTCGAAGATCAGCTTCTGCGACTGTTTCGGGATGCCCGATCCGTTGTCGATGAAATCGACCTGAACGCGCTTGCCGCGCTTCTTCACCTCGATCCGCAGCACGGGTTTCTCGGCATCGCAATATTTGCGCGCATTCGAGACGAGGTTGATGAAGACCTGCACAAGCCGGTCGGTATCGGTGAAGATCGGCATGTGCTCGGTCGGGAAATCGCGCTCGATGCGGAACTTGCGCTCGGGCCGCGTCGAGGAGGCGGCCTGCACAGCCCGGCCGATCAGGTCATGCAGGTTCGCGACCGAGATATTGAGTTGCGCCTGTCGGTTCTCGAGCACCGAGAGATCCAGCAAATCGTCCAGCAGGCGGGTGAGGCGGCGCGCCTCCTCATGGATGATCTCGGCATATTGCGCGCGCATGGCGTCGGGCAGGTCCGGCTCCATCAGGATCTCGGAAAAGGCGCGGATCGAGGTCATCGGCGTGCGCAGTTCGTGACTGATCTGGCTGAGGAAGGCATCCTTCTGGACCGAGAGCTCGCGCAGCTTGTCATTGGCCTCGCGCAAGGCGCGGGCGGTCCGGGCGAGCTCCTCGGATTTCGCCTCGAGCCGGGCCGAATATTCCTTCGCCTCCGCGGTTTCCCCCGCCACGGCGATCAGGTCCTGCATCGAGACCGAGCTGCCGCCGGTGAGCTGCGAGATCATCGCATGCGCCGTCGCCGCCCCGACCGATCCCGCCAGCTTGCGCTCGAGCCGGGCGAGGAAATCGGGCGTGGTGTCGGGCAGGAACCCCGCCTTGCCCTGCGCCGCCGCCTGCGCCTGGAAGAAATGCTGGGCCGGTTCGGCACCGAGGATGCGCTGCGCCATCGAGAGCAGATCCTCGGCCTCGGCGCCCCCGCGCACCCAGGAGCGCGCCGCCGGGCTCTGGTCATAGACATTGACGAAGGCGACCCCCTGAAGCCGTTCCATCGGGCCGGGGAAGGACAGCATCGAGAAGACGAGGAAGCCCAGCGTATTGAACAGCAGCGACCAGAACAGCGCATGCAGCAGCGGGTCGATCCCCTCGATCCCGAACAGCGCGTTCGGCCGCAGCCAGGACAGGCCGAGCGGGCCGAAATCGAGCACCGATTGCGGCAGCACCCCGACCTCGCCCACCGAGGGCAGGAAAAGCGTGTAGGCCCAGAGCGCGAAGCCCGTCACCAGCCCGACCGTCGCCCCGACATGGGTCGCCCCGCGCCAGTAGATCCCGCCAAGCAGCGCCGGCAGGACCTGGGCCGCGCCGACAAAGGCGATCAGGCCGATCGCGGCGAGCGCCTCCGACCCGCCCGAGAGCCGGTAATAGAGATAGCCCATCGCGAGGACCGCGATGATCGACACCCGCCGCGAGGCGAGCACCAGCCCGCGCACATCCCCCGAGCCGCGCGCATCCGACCGGCGCAGCGCGAGCCAGAGCGGGGTGACGATATGGTTCGACACCATCGTGGCCAGCGCGATCGCCGCCACGATCACCATCGAGGTGGCCGAGGAGAACCCGCCCAGAAACGCCAGCAGCGCAAGGTTCCCCTGACCCGCCTGAAGCGGCAGGGTGAGGACGAAGAGATCGGGATTGGAGCCCGCGGGCAGCTGTTCGAGCCCCATCACCGCGATCGGCACCACGAAGAGGCTCATCAGCATCAGATAGGCCGGGAAGGCCCAGCTTGCCGTCGCAAGGTGACGTTCCTCGACATTCTCCACGACGAGCACCTGGAACATTCGCGGCAAGGTCAGGATCGCGGCGGCGGAGACGAAGGTGAGCCCGGCGAAACGGCCCGGTACGAGATGCCATTCCGCGATCTTCGAGGCGTCGATCCGGGCGAGCATGTCGATCGGCCCGCCTCCCAGCCCCCAGACCACGAAGATGCCCACCGCGACGAGGGCCACGAGCTTGACCACCGCCTCGAGCGCGATCGCGGTGACGACGCCGTGGTGGCGCTCGTTCGCATCGAGATTGCGGGTGCCGAAGAGGATCGTGAAGATCGCGAGCCCGCCCGCGATCCACAGCGCGGTCGCCCCCTGATCGGGGAGCGCCCAGCCCTCGGGCGTGCCGGCGGCGAAGACCCCGAAGGAGAGCGTCACCGATTGCAGTTGCAGCGCGATATAGGGGGTCGCGGCGGCCACCGACATCAGCGTCACGATCACGCCCAGCGTGTTCGACTTGCCGAAGCGGCTCGAGATCAGGTCGGCGATCGAGGTCACCCGATGGGTCCGGCCGATCCGCACCAGCTTGCGCAGGATCCACCACCAGCCCACGAAGACGAGGGTGGGCCCGAGATAGATCGTCAGGAATTCGAGCCCCGAACGCGCCGCATATCCAACCGCGCCGTAGAAGGTCCAGGCGGTGCAATAGATCGAGAGCGACAGGGTGTAGACCACGGGCGAGCGCAGGAAATGCATCCGTCGGCGCTCGGCGCGGCGTTCGGCCAGGAAAGCGACGGTGAAGAGGATGATGACGTAGCCGAGGCAAACCGCGACGAGAATGTCGAAGGGCATCTCAGCCCTCCACGTCGGGCGCGTGCGATGCGTCCGCCGGGTGGCCGCCCTCGGGCATCTCCTCGGCGTCGAGCACCGGGGCAAGGCCGCGCGAGATCAGGAACGCCGCACCGATCAGCGCGATCCAGACGGCAAAGAGATAAAGCCCGCCGCGCCCGGTATCCGGCGCGGGCGTATCGGCCGGGTGCCAGAGTCCCGGCAACAGGATCAGGATCAGGCCCAGCACCGGCAGCAGCCGCGCCGCGTCCATCAGGCGGCGACGGCGATAGGATCTGCGGGCGAGAAAGAGCGGCTGGCCCGTTTGCGGCATCAGGCGGTCTCCGTATAGGCGGCCCCGCCGCCCGTGATCGCCTCGAGCCGCGCCAGCACATCGGCATTGGCGAAAGGTTTGGCGAGGAAGTCCGTCGCGCCCGCCCGTGCCGCGGCCTCGCGGTCGCGCCCCTGCCCGCGCGCGCTGAGCATCAGAACCGGCAATTCCGACAGAGCGGCATCGGCGCGCAGATCGGCGAGGATCTCGAGGCCCGAGCGTCCCGGCAGCATCAGATCGAGGATCACGGCATCGGGCCCTTCCTCGGCGATCCGCTGCAAGGCCTGCGCGCCATCGCCGAGCACCGAGACGCCCCAGCCCGCGCGCGAGAGGATGAACCGGATCGCCTCGGCGATATGCGGCTCGTCCTCGATCAGCAAAACCTGTTTGTTTGCCATCGCCTCTCTCCCCCTCGCTCAACTATTGCGGGCAGGCCGCGCGCTGTCAAATGCTAGCCGCCGCGAGACCGCCCCGCCTCAGGCCACGCTCACGATCGCGGGTTCGCGTCTGCCCGGGCATTCGGCGCGCGGACAGATCCGGCACGAGGCACCGACCGCCCGGGCCGGCGCCGCCGATGTGCCCCCCGGCGCGGGCAGGATCAGCATCGTCGAGCGCATCAGGACGGGCCCGTCAAAGCCGGTCGGGCGGGGTTCGCAGATCGCGTAGGTCAGGAAGCGCTGCGGCAGGCGGCCCGCCATGTCGACCAGCGCCCGGATCGGCTGCATCGGCCGCGCAAGCGCCTCGTAGAGCGGCCAGAGCGGACAGGCCGCCGCAAAACGCGGCAAGGCGAATCCGGGCGCGGCGCGGCGAAAGGTGAGCGTGCCCGAACCGTCGCAGATCACCAGCCCCGGCTGTCCGAGCCCCGCCGTTCCGGGCGGCAGCGCCGCGAGCCGCCGCATCACCGTCCCGAGCCCGACTCCGAAGCGCGCGGCAAGGGCACCGGGCTCCGGCCCGAGCTCCGCAAGCGCCGCAGAAAAGGGCTCGAGCGGGAGCAGCTGCGCCTCCTCGGCAAGCTCGATCAGGTGCTGCCGGGCCAGCTCGCGCGCGGCGGAAGAGGCAAGTTCGGGCGCCGCCGCGATCAGCGCCGCGGGATCGGCGCCCTCCTCCTCGATTTCGGGAATATGCCAGGCCCGCGCCTCGAGCCAGCTCTCGAGCTGCTCTTGCGGCGAGGAGAGGCCCGTTTCCGCGGTCTCCATCTCATCGAGATAGCCGACCAAGGCCTCGGCGGTGGAGGACAGGCGCAGGCTCTCCTCCTGGATCGTGTTGAGGAAGCGGGTGCGCCATTCCGGCTCGATATCCTCGGTCTCGACGAGGATCGCAGCGGTCGAGCGCAGGCTCGTCACCGCCGAGAGCACTTCATGCAGCGAGGTCAGCAGAAACGGGTCCTGCGCCATCCGCTCGGCATAGGTCTCGACCACGCGTTCAAGCGCCGCGAGCCGGGCCTGCCTACTCGCGAGAAGCGCGGCCCAGGCCGGGAAGCGTCCGACGAATTCCTCGATCCGGTCGAGATCGGGCGCCTGGAACTGTGCGGCGCCTTCGACCTCCGCCGCGGCGGCCGCCTCGCGCAGCCCGTCGAACAGCGCCCCTTCCGCCCCCTCGGACAGCGCGACTGGGTCGACCCCCATGGCCTGCGCGATCCGTTCGATCAGCGCATCGCTCACCCGGCGCCGGTTATGTTCGATGAGATTGAGATAGGCGGCGGAAATCCCCGCCGCCCGGGCCAGATCGGCCTGCTTGACGCCTAGCGCAGTGCGCCGTTCGCGAATGCGGGTGCCGGTAAGCGCGGGACGGGCCATCGAGTTCCTCCTGCGCGGAGTTTACCGCCAAGTACAGGAGGACAAAAGCCTTTTACAGCGCTTTACAAGGCAGCCTCAGCAGGTCCCGGTGCCATGCGGCGCAACGGTCGCCATTCCCGAGATACCTTCGACGCCCGGCTCGCATTCGCCCACATCCTGTTCGAGCTGGGTGCAGGCCGAAAGCCCGAGCAGCGCGAGCGCCGCAATCAACTTGAGCACGCGCGATCCCTGATGGTGTTTCATGATGTTCCCTCCATTCCATCAATGCGGGAGTGATTTCCCTGTAGGGTGACTTTAGGGCAGGCTTCGGCCCGGTTCCGTGATTTCGATCAATGCCCCCCGTGATTTGACAGAGGCGCCGCCCGTGCCATCATCCTTTGCGGCACCGCGGCGAAACCGGGAGGCGGAATGGATCCCAGCCAGATCGAAAGCGATCTCGAGGGCGCGATCGGCGCAGCGACACAGGTCCTGCCCGCCTGGGCAGTGGCGCTCGGCGCTTATCTGACCGCCGCGCTCATGGCGCTCGTCCTCTTCAGGCTCGTATTCACCGCCCTGACCCGGGCGGTGGCCGAGCGTGATCTGTTCTGGCGCTCGCTCGTGGGGCGGGGGGCGCGGCCTGCCCGGCTCATCCTCCTGATCGCCGCTATCGCCTTCGCGAACGGGCTCGCGCCGACAAGCGCGCAGACCGCCGAGACAATCGGGCATATGCTGCTCGTCGCGCTCATCCTCTGCCTCGCCTGGATCGCCTATACCGCGCTTTACATCTGGACGACGATCCACCTGCGCCGCTTCAAGCTCGATGCCGAGGACAATCTGCTTGCGCGCAAACATGTGACGCAGGCGCGGATCCTGATGCGGGTGGCGAAGGTGCTGATCGTCATCCTCGCCGTGGCGACGGCGCTGATGACCTTTCCTCAGGTCCGGCAATACGGGCTATCGCTTCTGGCCGCGGGCGGGGCGGCCGGGATCGTGGTGGGTCTCGCATTCCAGCCGGTTCTCAAGAACCTCATCGCGGGGATCCAGCTCGCGATCACCCAGCCGATCCGGATCGATGACGCGCTGATCGTCGAGGGGGAATGGGGCAATGTCGAGGAGATCACCTCGACCTATGTGGTGATCCGGATCTGGGACTGGCGGCGTCTTGTCGTGCCGCTCTCCTATTTCATCGAGCGCCCGTTCCAGAACTGGACCCGTGAGAGCGCAGACCTGATCGGCACAGTCATGCTCTATCTCGACCATTCCGCCGATATCGAGGCGATCCGCGCCAGGGCCCGCGAGATTGCCGAGGCCTCGAGCCTGTGGGATGGCAAGGTCTTCGCCGTCCAGGTGACCGATTTCCGCGAGCGGGTGATGGAGGTGCGGGTGCTCGTCTCCGCCCGCAATGGCGGGCGCACCTTCGATCTGCGTTGCGAGATGCGCGAAAAGCTGATCGCCTGGATTCAGGCAGAGATGCCCCACGCCCTGCCGCGCACCCGCGCCGAGATCAGCCCCGACGAAGCTGCGCTGCTCGCCGCGCCCGATCCGTCCGGCCCGACAGCGCCGCCCCCACGCGACGGCTAGTCGAATGCCGCGAAATGCGCGCCGTAATTGAGCGCCCGATTCGAGCAGGCATCCATCGCCTCGATCAGCCAAAGCCGCACCGCGCCGCGTTGCGTGCCCAGATGATCGCCCAGAAGCTTCTCTCCGAGCGTCAACGTACCCGCGAGGTCGCCGCCGAAATCGCGCACGCGCTGGAGCCAGAAATCATGCGCCTCGCCCAGATAGCCGCCTCCCGTCGCGCCCGGCGCGACACCGCGCGCCACCGCGAGGCAATAGGCCGCTTCGACCGGCTGACTGGGCGTATCGAAGAGATAGCCGGGCGGAGCCGCGAACTGGCTGCGCCAGGTGAGCCAGAACAGTCCGACGAGCATCACGGCGCCGACCGCAAACGCGAGATAGGCCCGCATCGGCAAGGATGGATCCTCCCCCGCGCCGCCCCCGGGTCGCGCAGCCTTGTTCGGATGATGCCGGACATCGACCATCGCATTCTCCTTTGCCGATCCGCTCAGAGAACCCGATTCCGGTTAACAAACCCTTCAGGAAAAACGCCCCCCGATCCAGGGACCGGGGGGCGCAGACTCTGAATTCGGCAAAGGTTTACTTCAGGCCGGCCTTGTCGGTGACCGCATGGGTCCAGGCGCCTTCGGGTTTCTTGGTGATGACCGGATCCGAGCCGCCCGACATCAGAACGTCGACGGTGCGCTCGTAATCGGCCGGATCGAGCGCGCCATCCGAGCCCGCGGTCAGCTTCGCGACCTCTTCCATCATGCGCTGCTGATGCTCGAGCGTCTGCGCGCCGGTCTCATCATAGTCGAGCACGATCTGCGCGGCCTCGTCGGGATGTTCCTCGGCGTATTTCCACCCTTCCATCGAGGCTTTCACGAATTTCGCCATCTTGTCGACGAAGGCCGGATCCTTGAGCTTGTCCTCCATCGCATAGAGGCCGTCCTCCAGCGTCGCCACGCCCTCGTCCTCGTATTTGAAGGTGACGAGCTGGTCGGGTTTGATGCCCGCCTCGATGACCTGCCAGTATTCGTTATAGGTCATGGTCGAGATACAGGCCGCCTGCTTTTGCAGCAGCGGATCGACGTTGAAGCCCTGCTTGAGGACCGTGACGCCATCGTCGCCCCCCTCGGTCGAGATCCCGAGATGGTTCATCCAGCTCAGGAACGGGTATTCATTGCCGAAGAACCACACGCCCAGCGTATGGCCGGGGAAATCCTTCGGGCTGGTGATGCCGCTTTCCTTGAGACAGGTCAGCATCATGCCCGACTTCTTGAAGGGCTGGGCGATGTTGACCAGCTGCAGGCCCTTTTCGCGCGCAGCCAGAGCGGCCGGCATCCAGTCGACGATCACATCCGCGCCGCCACCCGCGATCACCTGCTCGGGGGCGATATCGGGGCCGCCCGGCTTGATCGTGACATCGAGCCCGGCATCCGAGTAATAGCCCTTGTCGAGCGCCACGTAATAGCCCGCGAACTGGGCCTGCGTGACCCATTTGAGCTGCAGCGTGACATCCTCGTTGGCCCAGGCGGCGCCCGCCATGGTGAGGCTGGCCACCACCCCCGCGATCAGTTTCTTCATTTCACTCTCTCCACTGTTGGCCCCGGATCTTTCGCCCGGGATTTTGGTTGTCTGTCAGGCTCGTGCCCTCAAGAACGGGCCCGCTGCGACGGGTGCCAGAAGGTCACCAGCTTCTCGATCAGGGCCACCAGCCCATAGAAGCCCGAGCCCGCCAATGCCGCAACGGTAATTTCCGACCACACGAGCGGCAGATCAAGCTGCCCCACGGCGGTCGAGATGCGAAAGCCCATTCCCCGCGTCGGGCTGCCGAAAAATTCGGCAACGATCGCGCCGATCAGCGCCAGCGTCGTCGCGATCTTGAGCCCGTTGAAGAGGAACGGCATCGCCGCCGGCAGACGCATCTTCACGAGCCCCTGCCAGTAACTGGCCGAATAGGTCGCCATCAGGTCGCGCTGGAGCGCATCGGTCGCGGCGAGCCCCGCCACCATGTTCACCAGCACCGGGAAGAAGACCATCACCACGACGACCGCCGCCTTCGACTGCCAGTCGAAACCGAACCACATCACGAGGATCGGCGCGATCCCGACGATCGGCAGGGCGGCCACGAAATTGCCGACCGGCAGCAGTCCGCGTTGCAGGAAGGGGGAGCGGTCGATCAGTACCGCGACCACCACGGCCGCCCCGCATCCCATGAGATAGCCCGAGAGCGCGCCCTTGAGGATCGTCTGCACGAAATCCTCGCGCAGGATCTCGGTCGAGGCCGCGAAGCTCGCCGCGATCTGGCTCGGGGCGGGCAGGATGACCGGGCTGATCCCCAGCCCCAGCACCAGCCCTTCCCACAAGATCAGGATCGTGATCCCGAACAGCGCGGGGATCAGCATCCGCGCCCAGCGTTGCGACCCGTGCGCGCGCGCAAGCCAGGTGTTGAGGGCCCAGGCCGCGAGCCAGAAGAGTATCGCGAAGACAAGCCAGCTCATCGCACCATCCCCATCCGCTTGAGCGTGATCCGCTCGATCGCGCCCACGACGATCACGAGAAGCGCCGCGAGCGCGGCGGCCGCGAAAAGCGCCGACCAGATCTGCACCGTCTGCCCGTAATAGCTCCCCGAGAGAAGCCGCGCACCAAGACCGCGCGTGGCCCCGGCGGGCAGCTCGGCGACGATGGTGCCGACCAGGGAAGCCGCGACCCCGACCTTCAGCGAGGCGAAGAGATAGGGCATCGAGGAGGGCAGCCGCAGCTTCCAGAAGGTCTCGCCCTTGCTCGCATTGTAGGTCTTGAGCAGGTCGAGCTGCATGTTGTCGGGGGCGCGCAACCCTTTCACCATGCTCACCAGCACGGGGAAGAAACTCAGGTAAGCCGCGATGATCGCCTTGGGCAGCAGACCGGTGATCCCGAGGCTCGCCAGCACCACGATCACCATCGGCGCGATCGCCAGGATCGGGATCGTCTGGCTCGCGATCGCCCAGGGCATGACGCTCAGATCCATCGCCCGGCTATGGGTGATCCCCACCGCGAGCACGATCCCCAGCCCCGTGCCCAGCGCGAACCCGGCCAGCGTGGCGGACAGCGTGATCCAGCCATGAAAGATGAGGCTGCGCTTGGAGGTGAATTTCTGCCCGAAGACGCCCTGCCACAGCCCCTGCGCCACCTGATGCGGCGCGGGCAGGACCGGGCGCTTCTGGTTCATCGTGTCGGTGACAAGCTCGGAAAACGTCACCGTCTCCCCGGCCCGCGCCGCCTGATCGTAGGTCCATTGCGCGTTCAGTCCGACCGCCGCCCCGTACCAGAGCAGAACGATCGCGGCCAGAACCGCCAGGATAGGCGCCACCATCTTCACAGCAAAGCCCTCCCCTTCCAAATGCCGCAAATATCCTCGGGGGGTGAATGGCGAAGCCAGAGGGGGGCGGACGCCCCCCCTGCCCGGGCCGGGATCAGCACATCACTCATCATAGGCATGCCCCGCCCGCAGCCCCTCGCGCACCTGATGCGCGATCTTCAGGAATTCCTCGCTGTCGCGGATATCGAGCGGGCGCGGCCCCTTCGGCAGGGTGCTCTCGATCACCTCGTGGATCCGTCCCGGCCGCGGCGACATCACCACGATCTTCGTGGACAGGTAGACCGCCTCGGGGATCGAATGGGTGACGAAGCCGATCGTCTTGTTCGTCGCCGACCAGAGCTTCAGCAGCTCCTCGTTGAGCTTGTCGCGCACGATCTCGTCGAGCGCGCCGAAGGGTTCGTCCATCAGCAGGATCTCGGCATCGAAGGCGAGCGCGCGGGCGATGCTCGCACGCTGCTGCATGCCGCCCGAGAGCTGCCAGGGGAATTTCTTGCCGAATCCCTCGAGATCGACGAGCGAGAGCACCTTCTCGACGCGCGCCGCCTGATCTTCCTTCGAATAGCCCATGATCTCGAGCGGCAGGCGCACATTGCCCGCGATCGTTCGCCACGGGTAGAGCCCCGCCGCCTGGAACACATAGCCGTAGGAGCGCGCCTTGCGCGCCTCGTCGGGGCTCATCCCGTTCACCGTGAGCCTGCCCGCCGTCGGCGTCTCGAGCGCGGCGATGCAGCGCAGGAAGGTCGTCTTGCCGCAGCCCGAAGGGCCGATGAAGCTGACGAACTCGCCCTTGCCGATCTCGAGATCGACATCCTTGAGCGCATGGACCGGCCCGTCACCCGTCTGGAAGGTCAGCGAGAGATTGCTCGCCTCGATCACCGGTTTCTCGGTCATCCGCGCCTCCACAGGGTTCGATCCGCGATCTCGACGCTGTTGCCGGCCGGATCGCGCAGATAGATCGAGCGCGCCCCGTTGGGCCATTTGAAATCGGCTTCGATATCCACACCGCTGTTCTTCAAGTGTCTTTCCCATTCATCCAGATCGTTTCCATCCGCGGCAAGGCAGACATGCCCCGGCCCGACCGCCCCGTGCGGCGGCACCGGAAGGGCCGCATCCTGCGCCGGGGGCCGCCGCGTCGCCGCGGCGATGAAGGCCAGTATCACGCTCTCGCCGCATCGAAAGAAGACATGCCGCCCCTCGACACGGGTGATCCGCTCCAGCCCGAGCACCCCGGAATAGAAGCGCTCGGTCGCGTCGAGATCCTCGACATAGACGGCGGCTTCCAGAACCCCGGCGCTCGGGGGGGCGGGCATCGCCCTCACACCCCGGTCGCCGGAATGCCCGAGCGCTGCACCGGCCGCGGCGCGGTCAGCTCCTTCCAGGTGCTCAGAGCCTTCGTCACCGGCATCCCCGGATCGCGCGCGACGAACTCGCCATGGCCCTCGGGCGCCGCGATCTTGCCCTCGTCCCAGGCGACGACCCCGCGGCTCAGCGTGTAGCGCGGCAGGCCCTTCACCTCCTTGCCCTCGAAGACGTTGTAATCGATCGCCGATTGCTGCGTGCCCGACGAGATCACCTTGCTCGCCTCGGGGTCCCACACCACCAGATCGGCCTCCGCGCCCACCAGAACCGCACCCTTCTTCGGATAGCAGTTGAGGATCTTGGCGATATTGGTCGAGGTCACGGCGACGAATTCGTTCATCGTGATGCGGCCGGTATTCACTCCCGCCGTCCACAGCATCGGCAACCGGTCCTCGAGCCCGCCCGTGCCGTTCGGGATCTTGGTGAAATCGCCCACGCCGTAGCGTTTCTGCTCGGTCGTGAAGGCGCAATGGTCGGTCGCCACGCAAGACAGCGTCCCGCTCGCGAGCCCCGCCCAGAGGCTGTCCTGATGCTTCTTGTCGCGGAAGGGCGGCGACATCACGCGCCGCGCGGCGTGATCCCAGTCCTGGTTGAAATATTCGCTCTCGTCGAGAACCAGATGCTGGATCAGCGGCTCACCCCAGACCCGCTTGCCGGTCATCTTGGCACGCCGGATCGCCTCATGGGCTTCCTCGCAGGAGGTGTGCACGACGTAAAGCGGCACGCCCGCCATATCGGCGATCATGATCGCGCGGTTGGTGGCCTCGCCCTCGACCTGGGAGGGACGCGAATAGGCATGGGCCTCGGGGCCGGTATTGCCCTCGGCGAGCAGCTTGGCCGACAGCTCGGCCACGACATCGCCATTCTCGGCATGGACCAGCGGGATCGCGCCCAGCTCGGCGCAGCGCTTGAAGCTGGCGAACAGCTCGTCATCATTGACCATCAGCGCGCCCTTGTAGGCGAGGAAATGCTTGAAGGTGTTGATGCCGCGCTCGGTCACCGTCTTCATCTCGTTGAAGACCTGTTCATCCCACCAGGTGATCGCCATGTGGAAGGAATAGTCGCAATGCGCGCGGGTCGACTTGTTGTCCCATTTCTTCAGCGCATCGAGCAGCCCCTCACCCGGCGCGGGCAGCGCGAAATCGACGACCATCGTGGTCCCGCCCGCCAGCGCCGCCCGGGTGCCGCTCTCGAAATCATCGGCCGAATAGGTGCCCATGAAGGGCATCTCGAGATGGGTATGCGGATCGATCCCGCCCGGCATCACATAGCAGCCGGTCGCGTCGATCACCTCGTCGCCTTTCAGATCCGCGCCGATCTCGATGATCTTGCCGCCATCGATCAGCACATCGGCCTTGTAGGTCAGATCCGCGGTGACGATGGTTCCGTTCTTGATGACTTTGGTCATTGAGGTCCTCCTCGGACGGGCCTCCGCCCTTCCTCTTGATAGAAATATCCCGGGGGTCCGGGGGCAGCGCCCCCGGCCGGTCCCTCAGCTCACGATCTGCGCCGTCTCGAGCGCCGCGTGGAACAGCACATCCGTGCCCGCCGCGGCCCAGTCCTTCGAGATCTCCTCGGCCTCGTTGTGGCTCAGCCCGTCCACGCAGGGACACATGATCATCGCCGTGGGCGCCACCTTGTTGATCCAGCACGCGTCATGGCCCGCGCCCGAGATGATGTTCATGTGGGAATAGCCGAGCCGCTCGGCCGCGGCGCGCACGGCGCTCACGCAGTCCGCATCGAACTCGACCGGATCGAAGCCGCCGACCTTCTCGAACTCCACCCCGAGCCCCATCTCGTCGCAGATCTTCTTGGCCCCCTCGCGCAGGCGCGCTTCCATATCCTGGATCACAGCGAGATCGGGCGAGCGGAAATCGACGGTGAAGACCACCTTGCCGGGGATCACGTTGCGCGAATTCGGATAGACGTCGATATGGCCCGCCGCGCCGACCGCGTGGGGCTTGTGCGACCAGGCGAGCTCGTCGACCAGTTCGAGCACCCGCGCCATCCCCAGCCCGGCATTGCGGCGCATCGGCATCGGGGTCGAGCCGGTATGGCTGTCCTTGCCGGTGATCGTGACCTGGGTCCAGCTCAGGCCCTGGCCGTGGGTGACGACGCCGATATCCTTGCCTTCTGCCTCGAGGATCGGTCCCTGTTCGATATGCAGCTCGAACATCGCATGCATCTTGCGTGCGCCGACTTCCTCGTCGCCGACCCAGCCGATCCGCTTCAGCTCGTCGCCGAAGCTCTTGCCCTCCGCATCGACCCGGTCATAGGCCCAGTCCTGCGTGTGCACGCCCGCGAAGACGCCCGAGGCCAGCATCGCGGGGGCAAAGCGGGTGCCTTCTTCGTTGGTCCAGTTCGCGACGACGATCGGGTGCTTGGTCCTGATCCCGAGATCGTTCATCGTGCGCACCGCCTCGAGCCCGCCGAGCACTCCGAGAACCCCGTCATATTTCCCGCCCGTGGGCTGGGTGTCGAGATGGCTGCCCATATAGACTGGCAAGGCTTCGGGATCCTCGCCCGGGCGGGTGGCGAACATGTTGCCCATCGAGTCGACGCCCATCGTCATCCCGGCCTCCTCGCACCATTTCTGGAACAGCGCGCGGCCCTCGGCATCGGCATCGGTCAGCGTCTGGCGGTTGTTTCCGCCCGCGACGCCGGGGCCGATCCTGGCCATCTCCATCAGGCTGTCCCATAGGCGATCGGGATTGATACGGAGGTTTTCTCCGGGTGCTGGCATTTTTCGATCTCCCTGTCGGCTGCGGGGCCTTTGCCCTCTTGCGACGAATCTTTTTCTGACCGTATGGTCAGGTTGGGTGGGCCACGATCTGACCATCCGGTCAACGAAAAACAGGGCGGACCGCGCATGAAAGATGCAGATCGCGCCAAGCGCATAAAAAATGGGCGAGGCACCGCGGGCAGCCGGGCCGCGGCGCGGCGCGCGACGGAAGAGGCGATCCTGAAGGCGGCGGAAACCGTCTTCGCCGAGGCCGGGTTCGGCGGCGCCACGATGCAGCTGATCGCGGACATGGCGGGGCTGCCGAAAGCCAATCTGCATTACTATTTCGAGACCAAGGAGGCGCTCTATCGCCGGGTCGTCGAACGCATCTTCAACATATGGCTCCAGGCGGCAGACGTGTTCGACGAGGCTGCGGGTCCGGCCGAGGGGATCGGCGCCTATATCGACGCCAAGATGGAGATTTCGCGCCGCCATCCGAACGGCTCGAAGGTCTGGGCCTCCGAGGTGATGCATGGCGCTCCGGTGATCCAGGACTATCTGGAAACCACGCTGCGCGCCTGGACCGAGGGCCGCGCCAAGGTCATCCGCCGCTGGATCGCGGAGGGCAAGATGACCGATGTCGACCCGCATCACCTGCTCTACATGCTCTGGGCCACGACCCAGCACTACGCCGATTTCGGCCACCAGATCGAGACGCTCAACGGCGGCAAACCCCTGACCGATGCGCAATGGGAGGCCGCGAAAGCCAGCGTGAAGGGGATCGTCCTGCGCGGGATCGGGGTCGCTTGAGGCGGGTTATTCCGTGTCGGGGGCCTTTGGCTCGGGCGCGGGAAGCGGGCTGACCTCGACCGGCGCGGTGGAAATCCCCGAGACCTCCGGCGAGGGCGCCTGTCCGGGCAGCTTCGCGCCGAGGAGGTCCGCCCCCTCGTCGATTTCCGCGCCGTCTTTCAGTTCCGGCGCCGGGGCCGCCTCGGCCCCCGCCCCCTTCGCGCCCTTCTCCGAGCAGACATAGGCCGTCCCGCCCACGATCACCGCGCTGGCAACGATCGCCTCGGGCGAGGCCGCCGCCAGCACGCCCATCCCCGCCTTGAGCAACTTGTCCCGCAACCGCCCGGACTGGCTATTGACGACCTTCGCCCCGAACTTGTCGCCGATCACCGAACCGGCCGCGTCCTTCGCCTGATCCTGCACGTCCGAGCCGAAATCCGAGACCGCCTTCGCGGTCCCGACGATCCGTTCGCAGAAACTCTTCGAGGGCTCGCGGCAATTGCCATAGGCGTCGCGCTCGCCCGCATCATAGCCGAGATAGGTCTTCTTCCTGGGATCCCATTGCAGGCAGAAGGGCGCGCGCTCGGCATCGTTCAACTCGGGCGTCAGGGCGCGCAGCGTGACGAGCGCGGGGCACGTGACGTCGCCCGGCTCGCCGAAGACCTTCGCGCGCAGGGTCCGGCTTTCCTTCAGCGCGGCATTGTCCGGATCGTAGCGGAAATCATATCCCGTGCCGCGCACCGAAGTGTGGCACGAGACCAGCCCGGCCATCGCTGGCACCGGCATCAGGAATGCGAGGAGAAGGACGAGACGCAGCATGGAAGACTCATGATCGAAGCTCGCGCGCAGCATAGGGTCGCGCTTTGCCGCCGCAAGGGGCGTCTGCGTCCGCTGCGGCGATCCGCGTGCAATCGCCTACCCTCTCCCGTCATATGCGCTACCTTGGTCGGGGCAGAACGGAGGGACAGATGCGCAAGCTGCAGACACAGGGGGTTCACCACATCACGCTCACCGGAGCGGACCGGCAAAGCACGATCGATTTCTGGGAAGGGGTGTTGGGGATGCCCTTCGTCTTCGACCAGCCCAATCTCGACAATGCCGATGAGGGCCATCTCTATTTCGATCCCGGTGACGGGCGGCTGATCACCATCTTCACCAAGGAATCGCGCAAGCCCGTGCATGAGCGCACGCCGACCGATCCGGGCTGCGTGCATCACATCGCCTTTGCGGTCAGCCTTGCGACCTTCCGCCAGGCGGTGACGCGGCTCGACGAGCGCGGGATCCCCCATTCGGGCGTGAAGGATCGCGGCTTCATGGATTCGATCTATTTCACCGATCCGCTAGGGTTGCTGATCGAACTCGCCGCCTACAAGTTCGAGCCCCCGCGCGGCCACGCCCATGCCGATGTGATGATCGAGGCGCACCGGATCCGCGTCGCGCGCGGCGACCGGGCGATCGGCGAGGAACATCTGGCCGATGCGATCGAATTGCTGGTGAAGCGGTCGCAGCAATCCCTGTCGGAGGATCGCGGGGCGAAGAACCCTTACTGAACCGCTGCGCAGGGAAACGGGAGCAGAGCGAACGAAAAACGCCCGGGTCCATGCCCGGGCGTCGATACATTCGGCTGTGACAGAGACTTACTCGATCTCTTCGAGCACGTCCTTCAGTGTTCCGACCAGCTCGTCGATCTGCTCTTTCGAGATGATCAGCGGCGGGCTCATCGCGATGATGTCGCCGGTGGTGCGGATCAGGATGCCCTTCTCGTAAGCCTTGAGGAAGGCCGAGAAGGCGCGCTTGGTCGGCTCGCCCGCGATCGGTTCGAGCTCGACCGCGCCGATCAGGCCCTCGTTGCGGATATCGATGACGTGGCGCACTCCCTTGAGCGAATGGAGTGCATCCTCCCAGTACGGCGCAAGCTCCGCGGCCCGCTCGAAGAGACCTTCTTCCTTGTAGGTCTCGAGCGTCGCGATCCCGGCCGCCGAGGCGATCGGGTTGCCCGAATAGGTGTAGCCGTGGAACAGCTCGATCATGTGCTCGGGGCCATTCATGAAGGCATCATGCACCTCGGCCGAGGTCAGCACCGCGCCCATCGGGATGACGCCGTTGGTCAGGCCCTTCGCGGTGGTGATCATGTCCGGCATGACGCCGTATTTCTCGGCGGCGAAGGCCGCGCCGGTGCGGCCGAACCCGGTGATCACCTCGTCGAAGATCAGCAGGATGCCGTGTTTCTTGGTGATCGCGCGCAGCTTCTGCAGGTAGCCCTTGGGCGGCAGCAGGACGCCGGTCGAACCCGCCACCGGCTCGACGATGACCGCGGCGATGGTCTCGGCCCCGTGGAGCGCCACGATCCGCTCCAGTTCGTCGGCAAGATGGGCCCCATGCTCGGGCAGGCCGCGCGAATAGCGGTTCTCCTCGGGCAGATGCGTGTGCGGCAGGTGGTCGACGCCCGGCACCAGCGGCCCGAAGACCTTGCGGTTGGTCACGATCCCGCCCACCGAGATCCCGCCGAAATTCACGCCGTGATAGCCGCGTTCGCGCCCGATCAGACGGGTGCGCGCCCCGTCGCCGCGGGCGCGGTGATAGGCGATGGCGAGCTTGAGCGCGGTCTCGACCGATTCAGACCCGGAATTGGTGTAGAACACATGCGCCATGCTCTCGGGCGCGATGTCGAGGATGCGGTTCGCCAGTTCGAAGGCGATCGGGTGCCCCATCTGGAAGGCGGGCGCGTAATCGAGTTCGGCCGCCTGCTTCTGGATCGCCTCGGTGATCTTCGGACGGCAATGGCCCGCGTTGCAGCACCACAGCCCCGCGGTCCCGTCGAGAACCTGGCGCCCGTCGGCGGTCGTGTAATGCATATCCTTCGCCCCCACGAACATGCGCGGGTTCTGCTTGAACTGCCGGTTCGCCGTGAAGGGCATCCAGAAGGCGTTCAGGTCATTGGGGGTCTTGCGGTCGAGTGCCATGGAAAACTCCGGTCGGGCGGCCGGGTCTCGCCACGGCCGGGAACAACAATCTGACCGATTGGTCAGGGTCACGCTAGCACAGCCGGGAAGCCAGTCAAGCACGCGACTTTATCGCATCATTTCCCCGGCGTCACCCCCGCGTGAGATTGATCGCAGATCGAGCCTTCGGCTAAGCTCCGGATCGCACCAGGAGATGAGACTTGACCGACGATCCGAAGTCCGGCGGAGCCACGGACCTTACACACGAAAACGACAAACCGCGGACCCGGATTCAGAAGGTCAATCGCAAGAAGATCCTCGATGCCGCGCTCGAGGTGTTTTCCGCACAGGGGTTTCGGGGCGCGACGCTCGACCAGATCGCCGCCGAGGCGGGGCTGAGCAAGCCCAACGTGCTCTATTACTTCCCGTCGAAAGAGGCGATCCACGCGGCACTGCTGGCCGGGCTGCTCGATATCTGGCTCGCCCCGCTGCGCGCGATGGACCCGCAAGGCGAGCCGCGCGACGAGATCATGTCCTACATGCGCCGCAAGCTCGAGATGAGCCGCGAGATGCCGCGCGAAAGCCGTCTCTTCGCCAATGAGGTCCTGCAGGGCGCGCCCCGGATCGGGGATGGCCTGAGCACCGATCTCAAGGCTCTGGTGGACGACAAGGCCGCGGTGATCCGCGATTGGATCGCACAAGGCAAGCTCGCCCCGGTCGACCCGCATCACCTGATCTTCTCGATCTGGGCGCTTACCCAGCATTACGCGGATTTCGACGTTCAGGTGCGCGCCGTGCTCGGTCCCGACACCGATCCGTTCGACGGGGCGGGCAAGTTTCTCGACATGCTCTTCACCCGGCTTCTGACACCCTGAGCGCGCCACGCCGTTAACCCTCATTGAAAAAACCGGGGGCCGTTCACCATTGGTAAACCCCGCGGGCGCAGAATCGCCGGGGTGGGAATGTTTGGAACGGGAGTTGGGGATGGACCGGATTTCGGGGCTGATGCCCCAGATCGGATGGTCGCCGCTCATGGTAGCCGCGACGCCGAAGAAGGCGCCCGCAACGACGGTGGAACCGGCGGAGAAGCCGGCCGATGCCGGCGGTGGCAGGGGCGCGAATGTCGATACGCAGACACCGGGCGATCACGCGCGGCAGGTGCGCACGCTCGAGGCTCTCGTGGCCCTGCGAAAGACGGACGCGGAGGAGAAAGGCGCAGGAGAGCCGCCGGATGGCGCGGCCGGTGCCTCGCCGGAGGCGCCTCCCGATCCGGACGCGCCGACGGGGCCGCCTCCGACCTTCGATGTCACGCCTCTCGAGGCGCAAGCCGCCGCGCTGCGGGAAGCCCCTGACCTGATCGCGTCTCCGGAGCCGGTCGAAGCCCGCGAGGAAAGCGGGCGCTCGGAGCCGGAGACAGACGCCCCCGAGCCCGCCCCTGAAAACGCGGACGCGCCGCCCGAGAACCGGAACGGCGCGTCGCGGGAGGATTGGCCCCGGGTCGCGGCCTATGTCACGCCCAAGGTGGACGTGACGCGCTAGGCCGCCCCCGCCCTATTCGGCCGCATTGGCCGAAGGGTTGTTGGGATGGGTCGTCCAGTTGGCGTAATCGCCCACCGTCCGCCCCGTGCGCGGATCCACCTCGCCCTTGTCGAGCTTGCGCATCGTGATGCAATCGACCGGGCAGACATCGATGCACAGATTGCACGCGACGCATTCCTCGTCCTTCACGGTGAAGACGCGGTCCTCGCTCATCGCGATCGCCTGATGCGAGGTATCCTCGCAAGCCGCATAGCAGCGCCCGCACTTGATGCAATCGTCCTGATTGATCTCGGCCTTGGTGACGTAGTTGAGGTTGAGATACTGCCAATCGGTGACATTGGGCACCGCGCGCCCCACCAGATCGGAGGTCGAGGCGAAGCCCTTGCGGTCCATGTAATCCGAGAGCCCCGAGATCATCTCCTGCACGACCTTGAACCCGTAGGTCATCGCCGCGGTGCAGACCTGCACGTTGCCCGCGCCGAGTGCCATGAACTCCGCCGCGTCGCGCCAGGTGGTGACCCCGCCGATCCCCGAGATCGGCAGCCCCGCCGTCTCGGACGAGCGCGCGATCTCGGCCACCATGTTGAGCGCGATCGGCTTCACCGCCGGGCCGCAATAGCCGCCATGTGTGCCCTTGCCGTCGATGGTGGGCTCGGGCGCGAAATCATCGAGATCGACCGAGGTGATCGAGTTGATCGTGTTGATCAGCGAGACCGCATCGGCCCCGCCACGCTTGGCGGCCTCGGCCGGGCGGCGGATATCGGTGATGTTGGGCGTCAGTTTCACGATCACCGGCATGCGGGTGTATTGCTTGCACCAGCGCGTGACCATCTCGATATATTCGGGCACCTGCCCCACCGCCGAGCCCATGCCGCGCTCGGCCATCCCATGCGGGCAGCCGAAGTTCAGCTCGACCCCGTCGGCGCCGGTTTCCTCGACCAGCGGCAGGATCGCCTTCCAGCTCTCCTCGTCGCAAGGCACCATCAGCGACACGATCAGCGCCCGGTCCGGATAGTCGCGCTTGACCGCCTTGATCTCGCGCAGATTGGTCTGCAGCGGACGGTCGGTGATCAGCTCGATATTGTTGAGCCCCAGCAGCCGCCGGTCCGCGCCATAGATCGCGCCGTAGCGCGGGCCATTGACGTTGACGACAGGCGGGCCCTCGGAGCCCAGCGTCTTCCACACCACACCGCCCCAACCGGCCTCGAAGGCGCGGCGGACATTGTATTCCTTGTCGGTCGGCGGCGCGGAGGCGAGCCAGAACGGGTTCGGGGACTTGATACCGATGAATTCGGAACGCAGATCGGCCATTTCTCAGCCCTCCATCAGGAAATTGTGGATGTCTTCGGCCGCATCGCGCCCCTGCGCCACCGCCGTCACGGTCAGGTCTTCGCCGGCATGGGTGCAATCGCCCCCCGCCCAGACCCGTTCCGCGGAGGTTCGGCCCGCACCGTCCACCTTGATCTTGCCGCCTGCGACCTCGACCTGCGGCGGCGTGTCGCCCAGCGTCTGGCCGATCGCCTTGAAGACCTGATCGGCCTTGAGGCGGAAACCGGTATCGGTCATCTCGAGCCCCTCCGCCCCCTTGCGGGTATAGGCGAACTCGATCTCGCGCACCGCGCCATTGCCGTGAATGGCGATCGGCGCCGCGTTTTCGATGATGGTGACGCCGTGGGTCAGCGCATGCTCCTGCTCGACCGTGCTTGCGGGCATCTCGGCGCGCGAGCGGCGGTAGACGAGACTCACGTTCAGTGCACCCAGCAATTTCGCCTGGACGGCCGCGTCCACCGCAGTCATGCCGCCACCGATCACCACGACGTCGCGCCCGATCGGCAGCTTGGCCAGATCGGAGGCCTGGCGCAGCTCGGCGATGAACTCGGTCGCGGGGCGGATGCCCTCCTTGTCCTCGCCATCGAGCCGCAGCGCGTTCACGCCAGACAGACCGACCCCGAGGAAGACCGCATCGTGATCGGCCATCAGATCGGAGAGCGCGCCGTCCCCGGCCCGGCCAAGCTGCCAGTTCTCGACGAATGTGATCCCGCCGATCTGCGCGAGCCAGGCCACTTCGGCCTGCGCGAAGCCACCCGGAGCCTTGTAGCTGGCGATCCCGTATTCGTTGAGCCCGCCCGGCTTGGCGCGCGCGTCGTAGATCGTGACCTCGTGCCCCTTCATCGCCAGGCGATGGGCGCAGGCCAGACCCGCAGGCCCTGCGCCGATCACCGCCACCGACTTGCCGGTACGGGAGGCGCGGGCGAAGGGATGGTTCTGCCTGGCCATGAGCGTGTCGGTCGCATAGCGCTGAAGCGCGCCGATCTCGACCGGCTCTCCCTCTGCATCCATACGCACGCAGGCCCCTTCGCAAAGGGTCTCGGTCGGACAGACGCGGGCGCACATGCCGCCAAGGATGTTCTGCTCGAAGATCGTCCGGGCAGCCGCCTCGGGCGTGCCGGTCGAGATCTGCCGGATGAAGAGCGGCACGTCGATCGAGGTCGGGCAGGCCTCCATGCACGGCGCGTCGTGACAGAAATAGCACCGGTCGGCGGCGATCCGGGCTTCCTGCGCGCCCAGCGGCGGCGCGTGATCGGCGAAGTTCGTGCAATAGCTTTCCGGGTCGAGCCGGCCGGGCACGATCCCTTCGGTGAGCTGGCTGTTGGACACTTGCGGGCTCCCTGTCATGTTTTTTTATGGAACCACGCTGACACAGGTTGAATTTTTATCAAGTGGTAAAATATGCCGCATCGCAGCAGCGGACGTTTGTCCAATGCTTTGCCCGCGCATTGAGCGCCCCGAGCCGACGAACGATCAAAATCGAGGCAGTCACGACATCGCGAGGCCCTGACGCTGCGAAAGCCGATCCGGCTTTTCACCGCGCCTCGCCTCGCGTATAACGCCCTGCAATATCCGAAGGGCCCCGCAGAATGGGCCAGAAATGAAAAGCACCCCTCGAGGACCGCATGACCAAGAACACCCGTGATAACGACGTGGCCTTCATCCAGGCCCTGGCAGAGCTTCTGAACGCCAATGACCTGACCGAAATCGCCGTGACGCGCGATTACGCTCCCGATGACAGCCTGAAAGTGCGGGTGTCGAAACAGACCAACATCGTTCACACCGCGGCCCCCGCCGCCCCTGTGGCCGCCGCGGCACCGGCCGCCGCTCCCGCCCCGGCAGCAGCCGCACCCGCCGCAGCCCCGGCCGCAGCTTCCGAGGATCCCGCCGATCATCCCGGCGCCGTACCCTCGCCGATGGTGGGCACCGCCTATCTCGCGGCCGAGCCCGGCGCCTCCGCCTTCGTGAAGATCGGCGATCAGGTGAAAGAGGGGCAGACCCTGATGATCGTCGAGGCGATGAAGACCATGAACCACATCCCCGCGCCGAAATCGGGCACGGTCAAGCGCATCCTGGTCGATGACGGCCAGCCGGTGGAATACGGCACGACGCTGATGATCGTCGAGTAAGGGAGCTTTCGAATGTTCGACAAGATCCTGATCGCCAATCGCGGCGAGATCGCGCTGCGCGTGATCCGCGCCTGCCGCGAGATGGGGATCGCGAGCGTCGCGGTCCATTCGACGGCTGATTCGGACGCGATGCATGTGCGCATGGCCGACGAGTCGGTCTGCATCGGGCCCAACAGCTCCGCCCAGTCCTACCTCTCCGTCCCCGCGATCGTCGCCGCCTGCGAGATCACCGGAGCCCAGGCGATCCACCCCGGCTACGGCTTCCTTTCCGAGAACGCCGCCTTCGTGCAGGTGCTCGAGGATCACGGGATCACCTTCATCGGCCCCAAGGCCGAGCATATCCGGATCATGGGCGACAAGATCACCGCCAAGGAAACCGCGAAGAAGCTGGGCATCCCGGTCGTTCCCGGCTCCGAGGGCGGCGTGCCCGATCTCGAGACGGCCGAGACGGTCGCGGGCGAGATGGGCTATCCGGTCATCATCAAGGCCACCGCCGGCGGCGGCGGTCGCGGCATGAAGGTCGCGAAATCCGAAGAGGATCTCGAGGTCGCCTTCCGCACCTCGCGCTCCGAGGCGAAAGCCGCCTTCGGCAATGCGGAAGTCTATATCGAGAAATACCTTCAGCGCCCGCGCCATATCGAGATCCAGGTCTTCGGCGACGGCAAGGGCCGCGGCGTCCATCTGGGCGAGCGCGACTGCTCGCTCCAGCGCCGGCACCAGAAGGTTTTCGAGGAAGCGCCGGGCCCCGCGATCACCCCCGAAGAGCGCGCCCGCATCGGCGACATCTGCGCCAAGGCGATCGGCGAGCTGGGCTATGCCGGCGCGGGCACGATTGAGTTCCTCTACGAGGACGGCGAGTTCTACTTCATCGAGATGAACACCCGCCTGCAGGTGGAGCACCCGGTGACCGAGGCGATCTTCGGCGTCGATCTCGTGCGCCAGCAGATCAGGGTCGCCGCCGGCGAGGAGATGGAGTTCGAGCAGGACAAGCTCTCGATCCGCGGCCATGCGATCGAGGTCCGGATCAATGCCGAGAAACTGCCGAATTTCGCGCCCTGCCCCGGCAAGATCACGCATTACCACGCGCCGGGCGGGCTCGGGGTACGGATGGATAGCGCGCTCTATGACGGCTACACCATCCCGCCCTATTACGACAGCCTGATCGGCAAGCTGATCGTTCATGGCCGGGATCGCCACGAGGCGCTGCAGCGGCTCAAACGGGCGCTTGGCGAGCTGATCGTGGACGGGGTGGACACGACCGTACCGCTCTTCAATGCGCTGCTCGAGGAACCCGACATCCAGAAGGGCGACTACTCGATCCACTGGCTGGAAAAGTGGCTCGAGCGAAACCTCTGAGCGAACGGTTTCCCGGCACTATCGAAACGCCCCCGCCACGGGGGCGTTTTTCTTTGCCGCATCGAGAGGGGCGCTGCCCCTCGGCCTGCGGCCTCACCCCGGGATATTTACGTCAAGAGGAAGCCGCATCCTTGCCCGCTCAGCGCGGGGTGAGCAGACAGGTCCCGCGTCGCTTGGGCTGGTCGGAGGCGCGGTAGTAATCGCCGATATGGCGGCGTTTGCCCGCCCCGATTTCGCTCCAGTCGAGCCAATGGCAGTCATAATCGAGCACGTCGGCCATCGCCTCCATCGCGGTAAAGGAGGGGATTCCGATCAGCGCCTTTTCCTGCCCCTCGATCTGGGGGATCGCATTGAGTTCGTTATCGGTGCGCTCGCGCACCAGCATGATCACCTGGCCCGGGCGTTGGGCGAATTCGCTGTCGACGATGACCAGTTCCGGGCCGAGTTTGCGCACGAGCTGGAACAGGCGGAAATGATCCATCACATGGTAGAGGATGCCGAGGACGCCCACGACGTCGAACCGCTCGCCGCGGTCGATGAGCTTTTGCATGCCGTCGAAGATGTCGTCGCAGATCAGCGAGACCTTCTCGCGCAGATGCCCACGCGGAAATTCTGAGAAGCGGTCGATCAGTTCCTGCCGCCCCTCGATCCCCACGACCTCGCGCGCGCCGGCGGCGGCGAAAGCGTAGGCCCAGCGGCCGTCATGGGCGGCGAGATCGAGCACCCGCTTGCCCGCGATCTCCGCCTCGAGCGGCTTGATGATCATCTTGTGCCGCAGGTTCATCCGCTCGACCGTGCCGGGATCGTCGGAATAGCGGTCGATCTCGGGCAGGAAATCATAGAAACCCATGTTTGCGCTCGGCCTCGCTCTGGTTCATCTTGGATCGAGCCTAGGCCTAGGGGAAAATGCGGGCAAGAAAATGACGGACCGGTTGAGCGCGCGACTTCTGCTGGCAGGTTATGCCCAAGGCATCTTTCCGATGGCCGAAAGCCGCGAAAACCCGGAGCTGCACTGGTTCGACCCGGCGCGGCGCGGAATCGTTCCCTTGGAGAATTTCCACATTTCGCGCTCTTTGGCGAAGAATATCCGGCGCGGGAATTACAGTATCTCGATCGACCGCGATTTTCGGGGCGTGGTCGAGGGTTGCGCGGATCGCGACGAGACCTGGATCAACGGACCGCTCTTCGACCTCTATGACGAGCTGCATGCTGCGGGTTTCGCCCATAGTCTCGAGGTCTGGCAGGACGGTGCATTGGCGGGCGGCATCTTCGGCATCACTCTGGGCGGCGCCTTCTTCGGGGAGAGCATGTTCTCGAGGCGAACCGATGCTTCGAAGACCGCGCTCGCCTACCTAGTGGACCGGCTGCGGCAGGGCGGGTTCTCGCTCTTCGACACGCAATATATCACGCCGCATCTGGCACGGATGGGCGCGATCGAGATCCCGCGGCTCGAATATCGCGCACGGCTCGCGCAAGCCCTGCATGAGCGCGGCGATTTCGCGGCGCCCGAGACGCCCGACCCTCAGTCGCTCTTGCAGCGAATGGCCCAGACGTCATAGCGCGGGTGATCGAGCGCCGAGAGCGCAGGGCTCGATGCGATCATCCAGCCCGAGAAATCCGGCTTGGGCTTGCCCTTCTCGGTGACCGTGACGAAGGCATAGGCATCCGAGGACGGGTCGTCCGCCGGGTAGCGGCATTCGCGCAGCGTGATCGTGATGAAGCCGTAATCGACGCTCTGGCCGACCGCGAGGGTGATGTCGGATGCGGTGCCCGAGACCTTGTCGAGCCCGCGCAGCGTCGCCCCGGTCCCGTCCGCGAGGCCCTGTGTCGGCTCATCGGGGGGGATCTGGTCGTCAGGCGTGATGTTGGACTGCAGGTCCTGCGCCGCCAGAGCGGTCGGCAGAAGCGCCAGCATGAGTGCGAGCGCGCGGATCATTGGCTTCCCCCTTCGCCGTTTCCTCCGGCGAATTTGAGCATCAGGTTGAGCACCGAGACGGCGCTTTGCGTGTCGAGTATCTCGTCGCCGGGCTTGAGATCATCGAGCGCGCCGCCGGGAATGAGCTCGATGAAATTGGAGCCGAGGAGCCCGTCCTGGGTCACCGCGATCACCGTATCCTCGGGCAGCGTCACCCCCTCGCGCACGGAGATCGTGGTATCGGCGAAGAAGGTCTTCGGGTTGAGCTTCACGTCGGTGACGGTGCCGACCTTGACACCGGCGAGCCGCACATCCGTGCCCGGAACCACGCCGCCGATCGAGCGGAAGGAGGCGTGAAGCGGATAGGAGCCACCTTCCGGGCCGATCCCGAGCCCACGCCCGGCCCAGACCAGGAAACCGAGCGCCACCAGAAGCACCATCGCCCCGGTCAGGACCTCGACGCGATTCTCGTTCATCTCGCGATTCCGCCGGAGCGGATCATTCCGGCTGCCAGGCTTCGTAATCGCGACGCGCCACCGGATGGGCGAGTCGGATCGAGCCCGGCGGCACATAGGCGGCCTCGGTGCCGGTGAAGTTCGGGTGATGCGGTTTTTCCCACGGTTTGTGGAGCAGCGGCATCTCGGTCGGCGGCTCGTCATAGGTGAAGTGGATCCAGCCATGCCAGTCCGGCGGGATCCGGCTCGCTTCGCTCTCGCCGTTATAGATCACCCAGCGTTTCTTGCCGTCGCGGGTGCGGTAGTAGATGTTGCCCTGATCGTCCTCGCCGACCTTCACGCCCTTTCGCGCGGTGAAGAGCTGGGTTCCGAGCGTCTGACCGTTCCACCAGGTGAGAAGCCGAAGAAGGAATTTCATGGGGACAACCTCCGCAATGCGTCAGGCCAGTTATATCCGTTGACGCGTGAAGGTCCAGTGGCGGCGGAGGCAAAAATCGAAAGGGCGAGCCTGCGCCCGCCCTTCGCATTCCGGTCTGTCGCGCGGGGTCAGCCCGCCGACTTGCCCTCTTTCTTCGCCTCGGCATAGATCAGAAGCGGTTTCGCCTCCGACTGGGTCACGGCTTCCTCGTTCACCACGACCTCTTCGACATCGTCCATGCCCGGCAGTTCGAACATCGTGTCGAGCAGGATGTCCTCCATGATCGAGCGGAGCCCGCGCGCGCCGGTCTTGCGCTCGATCGCTTTCTTGGCGATCGCCCGCAGGGCCTCCTCGGTGAAGCTGAGCTGCACGCCCTCGATCTCGAACAGGCGCTGATACTGCTTGACCAGGGCGTTCTTCGGCTCGGTCAGGATAGTCACGAGCGCATCCGCGTCGAGATCGGTCAGCGTCGCGATCACCGGCAGACGCCCGACGAATTCCGGGATCAGGCCGAATTTCAGCAGATCCTCGGGCTCGAGCTCCTTGAAGATCTCGCCCACGCCGCGATCGTCGTCATCCTTCACATCGGCGCCGAAGCCCATCGCGGAGCCCTTGTTGCGCTGCGCGATGATGCGGTCGAGGCCGGCGAAGGCGCCGCCGCAGATGAAGAGGATATTGGTCGTGTCGACCTGCAGGAATTCCTGTTGCGGATGCTTGCGCCCGCCCTGCGGCGGCACGGAGGCCACGGTGCCCTCCATGATCTTCAGGAGCGCCTGCTGCACCCCCTCGCCCGAGACGTCGCGGGTGATCGAGGGATTGTCGGACTTGCGGGTGATCTTGTCGACCTCGTCGATATAGACGATGCCGCGCTGCGCCCGCTCGACATTGTATTCGGATGCCTGCAGGAGCTTGAGGATGATGTTCTCGACATCCTCGCCCACATAACCGGCCTCGGTCAGCGTCGTGGCGTCCGCCATCGTGAAGGGCACGTCGAGGATGCGCGCCAGCGTCTGCGCCAGAAGCGTCTTGCCGCAGCCCGTCGGGCCGATCAGCAGGATGTTCGACTTCGCCAGTTCGATATCCGTCTTCGTGCCGTGGTTCAGACGCTTGTAGTGGTTGTGCACCGCGACCGAGAGCACGCGCTTGGCATGTTCCTGCCCGATCACGTAATCGTCGAGCACCTTGCAGATATCGCGCGGGGTCGGCACGCCATCGGTGGATTTGAGGCCGGCCGATTTCGTTTCCTCGCGGATGATATCCATGCACAGCTCGACGCATTCGTCGCAGATGAACACGGTCGGGCCCGCGATCAGCTTGCGGACCTCATGCTGGCTTTTGCCGCAGAACGAGCAGTAGAGCGTGTTCTTGCTGTCGGAGCCGTTCGAGTTCGCCATCTAATACCTCTGCTGCCGGGCTCTGCCCCGGCTGTGAATTGGCCTGTCCCCTTGAGACTAGGACAGGCCAATCGTCACCTCAATGTCAAAATCACCCCGGCCATGGGCCGGAGGATCACTTTTCGCCCTCGCCGGGGGCGCGGCTCTCGAGGATCTCGTCGATCAGCCCCCACTCCTTCGCATCCTCGGCCGACATGAAGTTGTCGCGCTCGAGCGCGGCCTCGACCGTCTCGTAATCGTTGCCGGTATGCTTGACGTAGATCTCGTTCAGGCGCCGCTTGAGCTTCTCGGTCTCGCGGGCATGGATCATGATGTCGGTCGCCTGCCCCTGATAGCCGCCGGAGGGCTGGTGGACCATCACGCGGCTGTTCGGGAGCGAGAAACGCATCCCCTTCTCGCCCGCGGTCAGCAGCAGCGAGCCCATCGAGGCGGCCTGCCCGATCACCAGCGTCGAGACCTTCGGCTTGATGTATTGCATCGTGTCGTAGATCGACAGACCGGACGTCACCACGCCGCCCGGCGAGTTGATATACATCGCGATCTCTTTCTTCGGGTTCTCCGCCTCGAGGAACAGCAGCTGCGCGCAGATCAGCGTCGACATGCCGTCATGCACCGGCCCCGAGAGGAAGATGATGCGTTCCTTGAGCAGGCGCGAATAGATGTCGTAGGCGCGTTCGCCGCGCGAGGTCTGCTCGACAACCATCGGCACCAGCGTGTTCATGTAAAGGTCGTGGGGATCTTTCATCTCGGTGCCCTTCTTGCGCTTATGGGAATTCCATATCCTCGGTTCTTTACAGAAGTCTTAGTGACGCCGCTCGGGAGCTTCAAGGGCGTCCGGTCAATCGCTGCAACACAGGGGAGCTGGGCGTGGCGTCAATTGCGCGGCGCGGATCAACCCGACGCCCCGTCGCCCGCGCTCTCCGCCGCGGCCTGCATCCGCTCGCCCGCCTCGCCTGCACGGAACCACGCCCGGATCGCCGCGCGCTCCTGCGGCTCCATGTAGCTCAGGTTCGCGGGCGGCATCGCGTCGGTGAGCCCCGCTTGCACATAGATCTGGCGCGCGGCCGCCGCGATCTCGCGCGGGGTTTCGAGATGGATGCCCTTCGGCGCCTGGCCGATCCCGTCGAAACCGGGCTCGCTGGCGTGACACATCGAGCAGCGTCCCATCACGATATCCTGGACGTCATCGAAACCGGGCGCCTGTGCGAAGCGCTGCTCGAAGGGCGTCAGCATCGCGGTGCCGTCCTCATCGCCGCCCAAATCGGCTTTCGGGATCGAGGAGAGCCAGATGATCGCGAGAAACAGCGCCGCCGTCGCGCCCCACGTCCACCACGGCTTTCCCTTGTGGGCGTGATGCGTGTTGAAGAAATGCCGAATCGTCACCCCCATCAGGAAGACGAGCGATGCGATCAGCCAGTTATATGCGCTCGCGAAGGCCAGCGGATAGTGGTTCGACAGCATCAGGAAGATCACGGGCAGCGTCAGGTAGTTGTTATGGGTCGAGCGCTGCTTGGCGATCTTTCCGTATTTCGGATCGGGCGTGCGGCCCGCGACCAGGTCGGCCACCACGATCTTCTGGTTCGGGATGATGATGAGGAACACGTTCGCGGTCATGATCGTCGCGGTGAAGGCGCCCAGATGCAGAAGCGCCGCGCGCCCCGAGAACACCTGCGTGTAGCCCCAGGCCATCGCGACGAGGATCACGTAGAGCCCCAGCATCAGCCGCGTGTTGTCCTCGCCGAAGCGCGACTTGCAGATCAGGTCGTAGAGGATCCAACCCACGGCCAGCGAGCCCACCGAAATCAGGATCGCGCCCCAGACCGGCAGGTTCATCACCCGCGGGTCGATCAGGTAGAATTGCGCCTGGCTCCAGTAGAGCACGACGAGCATCGCGAAGCCCGAGAGCCAGGTGACATAGCTTTCCCATTTGAACCAGGTGAGCTGGTCGGGCATCCGCTCGGGTGCGACGAGGTATTTCTGGATGTGATAGAATCCGCCGCCATGGACCTGCCAGGCCGCCCCGTGCACGCCCTTCGGCGCGCCGGGCTCCGGCACCAGCCCCAGATCGAGCGCGATGAAGTAGAAGGACGAACCGATCCAGGCGATCGCCGCGATCACGTGCAGCCAGCGCACCGCGAATTGCGCCCATTCCAGCCAGAACGTGTAGTCCATCCGTCATCCCCCGCTCGTTTCGGCTCAGCCTTCCCCAAGCCTCGTCCGAGCGCAAGCGACCGCGCGCATGGAGAGGATGATTTTTGTCCAGACGCTCAAATTCCGCGCAGTCCCGCTGCGCGGCCGGAGCGGCGCGACCTCAGCTTCCGCGATAGGTCGAGTAGCCGTAGGGCGAGAGCAGGAGCGGCACATGGTAATGCGCCTGGGGATCGCTCATCCCGAAGCGGATCGGGATCTCGTCGAGAAAGAGCGGCTCCTCCGCCTCGAGGCCGCTGGCCCGCAGGTAATCTCCCGCGGCGAAGACCAGCTCGAAGCGGCCCGGATGGAACTCGGAAGCGGGCAGAATCGGCCCGTCGGCGCGGCCATCGGCATTTGTGACAGCCTGAGCGATCTGCCGCCGCGCTCCCCCCTCGATCGCGAAGAGCGTGATCCGCAGCCCCTCCGCCGGGCAACCGCGCGCCGTGTCGAGCACATGGGTCGTCAGATATCCTGTCATCGGTTGCCGCCTTTTCATCCAGATCCTGTGGCATCACTATGCAAACCGTGTACGGGCACCGCAAGATCGAGTACACTCACCACAAATTGCTTTTCCTTCGGGCGCGTTTCGGTTGATCCCGGTGGCCAATGATCTAGCTGACACAACAGTTTCATGGAGGCGTCACGCAGGCGTCACCTCACAGGCCCATCGCAACGGGGAACGAACAGGTGAAGAGCAGCCATGGCACATATTCTCAGCTTCGGCGAGCGTTGCAGCCCGGCCCTTCCCGCAATGCCCGCCCGCGCCCATTGCGGCTTGCGAAACTCGAGATGACCGGAGCCGCGCCATGACCCGAGACGCCCCCCCTCCCCGCTCCCCGGCACGCCAACGCTTCCGCAGCCTGTTCCTGTCCGATTTCCATCTCGGTTCGCGCGGCTGCAACCCCGCGCCAATTCTCGAATTTCTGCGCGGCATCGAGGCCGAGACGATCTATCTCGTGGGCGACATCTTCGATCTCTGGCACGGCGGCACCGTGCAATGGGACGACCGCCACAGCGAGATCATCGAAACCCTCGAGGCGCATGCCGAGACCGGGACGCGCGTCGTCTACCTGCCGGGCAACCATGACGCACCAATGCGCGCGCCGGGAATGAACTTCCTCAATTTCGAACTGGCCGAGATCGTGACCCATGTCGGCGCGGACGGCCAACGCTACCTGGTGCTGCATGGCGATCAATGCGACGCGCGCATCCTGCGCTGGCACGCGATGACCCGCTTCGGCAGCCGGATGGACGCGCTGTTTCGCGGTCTCGATGCCTGGCTGCGCCGCCGGCTCAACCGCACGGAAACCGAGCGCAGCCTGATCCAGCTCGCGATCGCGGGCATCAACCACATCATCGCGCGCGGGAGCGGCTACGAGCGCCGCTTGATCGCGATGGCCGAGGCCGCACAGGTGGACGGCATCGTCTGCGGCCATTCCCACAAGCCCGCCCTGCGCGAGAGCGACGGGCTGACCTATGCCAATTGCGGCGACTGGGTGGACAGTCTGACCGCCTTGGCCGAAGATCACTCCGGGGCGCTGCAACTGCTTCAATGGAGCGCCGCGCCCGCGTCGGCGCCCGTCGGGGCCACCTCCGCTGCGCCTGCGGTGGCAAAGGTACGTGCATGACGATTTTGACGAGCTTTCTGTTCGGTATCCTCGGTTTCACACTGGCGGCGCATTTGATCAGCTCCGCCCTGACCGCGTGGCGGCAGTCCCTCCCCGCACGCCGCGCGCCGGCCGATCGGCCCTTCGTGGCGGTGCTGCGACCGGTCTGCGGCCTGGATCCGTTCGACGAGGAGACGCTCGGCTCGACCTTCGACCTCGACTATCCCGATTACGAGATCCTCTTCTGCGCGCCCTCCGAGGACGACCCGGCCTGCGCCCTCGTGCGCCGCCTGATCGAGACCCGCCCCGATGTGCGCGCGCGCCTGCTGACCGGGCTCGATGCGGTGTCTGCCAATCCGAAGCTCAACAACCTGCACAAGGGGCTTGCCGCAACGCAGGCTGAGTGGCTTGCCATGGCGGACAGCAACCTGATGCTGCCGCGCGACTACCTGCAACGGCTCCTGGCCGAATGGCGCCCCGGCACCGGTCTCGTCTCGGCCCCGCCGGTCGGCGAGACCCCCGCGAATTTCTGGGGCGCGGTCGAAGCGGCCTTCCTCAACTCCAACCAGGCGCGCTGGCAGGTGACGGCCGATATGCTCGGCTTCGGGTTCGCGCAGGGCAAGTCGCTGTTCTGGCGTCGCGACATTCTCGAAGCGGGCGGCGGTTTCGCCGCGCTCGGGCGCAACATGGCCGAGGACGTCGCCTCGACGAAGCTCGTGCGCGCCCAGGGCCTCAAGGTCCGGATCACGCGCCATCTCTTTGCCCAGCCGATCGGCAAGCGCTCGGCCCGTGCAGTCTGGGACCGCCAGTTGCGCTGGTCGAAGGTGCGCCGGGACGGTTTCCCGCTGATCTTCATCGCCGAAGCCGCGCAAGGCCCGCTCTTCCCCTTCGTCGCGGCGGTCCTTCTCGCGGCGCTCGGGGCCCTGCCCTGGCTCGCCCTTCCGGCCCTCGTCCTCGTCTGGTACGGGGTCGAACTGATGCTCGCGCGCCGCGCGCACTGGCCCGCCTCTTTGCGCGACCTTCTGGCCTTCATCCTCCGCGACGCCCTCCTGCCCGCGCTTTGGGTGGCGACCTGGTTCGGGCGCGATTTCACCTGGCGCGGCAACGACATGTCCCACCGCGAGGTAAGCCGCGACCTGCCGGCCGCCGAGTGATCCCGCGATGATCGGACTGGAAACCGTCACCGCCCTCATGGCGAAGCACGGGCTCGCGGTCGTCGCCCCGATCGCGGTCCTCGAAGGGCCGATCGTCACCGTGATCGCGGCCTGGCTCGCGAGCCAGAACCTGTTCAGCCTGTGGTCGGTCGTGGTCACCGTGATCGTCGCGGATCTTGTCGGGGACATGGGGCTCTACGCCTTGGGTCGCTGGGGACTGCACCGGCTGCCCAAGCGCTGGCGCGACAAGTTCGGACTCAACCGGGCGCGGCTCGTCAGCACGGGGCGGCATTTCCAGAACAAGGGCGTGCGCACGCTTCTGTTCGGAAAATGGACCCATTCGGCCGGCGGCCCGGTTCTCGTGGCCGCAGGGGTCGCGCGAATGAACATTTGGGTGTTCATGTTCACCAATCTGCTCGCGACCGTGCCGAAATCGCTCATCTTCGCGGGGCTCGGCTATGAGCTGGGCTCCTATTACGGGCGCATCGACAGCTGGATTACGCGGATTTCGCTGATCCTGCTGGGCGCAATTCTCGTCGCGCTCGCGATCTGGTATTTTCGCCGCAGGAGTCGCAAAGGATGACCAAGGTCAGCTGCATCATTCCCGCCTATAACGAGGCGCCGCGCATCGGGGCGGTGCTCGACCGGGTGATCGACCATCCCCAGATCTCGGAGGTGGTGGTGATCGATGACGGCTCGAGCGACGGGACCGCCGAGATCGCCGAGATGTATCTCGACCGGAACGACCATCTGCGCGTGCTCCGCCAGAGCCGCAACGGCGGCAAGACCCGCGCCGTCGCCAGCGGCATCGCGGAGGCCCGCGGAAGCCATCTCCTGCTGCTCGACAGCGACCTGCTCGGGCTGACGCATCGCGATCTGGGGGCCCTGATCGCGCCGGTCGCGGCAGGCCATTCGGATGTCTCGATCAGCCTGCGCCGCAATGCGCCACGCACCTGGCGGGCGATCGGGCTCGATTACATCTCGGGCGAGCGGGTTCTGCCGCGTGACATGCTGGCCGCACGTCTCGACGAATTGCACGCGCTGCCGCGGTTCGGGCTCGAGGTTTTCATGAACCGGCTCTGGATCGAACATGCCGCGCGCATCGCCGTGGTCGCATGGCCCGGGGTGGACAGCCCGATGAAATCGGCCAAGCTCGGCAACTGGCGCAAGGGGGTGGCGGCCGATGCGAAGATGATGCGCGACATCTTCCGCACCATCGCGCCGCACCACGCCCTCGCCCAGATCCTGGCGATGCGAAACCTGCGCGTCCTTCCGCCCGCGCCCGACATGACCGGCGGGACGGAACACGCCCCGCGCTAGAACGTTGCTCGTAAAATCTCCGGAGGCTCCATGGCTCAGCACACCCGCGTCATCATCATCGGCTCCGGATCGGCAGGAATTTCCGCGCTGCGCGAAGTGCGCCGGGGAATCGAGGATTTCCGCATCATCAATGCAGGCGACTGGGGCACGACCTGTGCCGCGCGCGGCTGCATGCCCTCCAAGGTGATGATCGAGGCCGCCAACGCCTTTCATCGCCGTCACGATTTCGCGCAGTTCGGGATCACCGGGGCCGAGGGGCTGGCGATCGACATCCCCTCGGTGATGGCCCGCATACGCCGGATGCGCGACAATTTCGTCCGTTCGCCGCGCTCGATCCCCGAGGAGCTTGGCGAGAAGGCGATCTCCGCGCGCGCCCGTCTGCTCGGGCCGAACCGGGTCGAGATCGAAGGCATGGGCGAGATGACCGCCGATGCGATCATCCTTGCCACCGGCTCCTCGCCCGTCGTCCCGAAACCGTGGGATCGTTTCGGCAACCGGATCCTGACCACCGACAGCCTGTTCGAACTGCCCGACCTGCCCCGCCGCATCGCCGTGATCGGCATGGGGGCGATCGGGGTGGAGCTTGCCCAGGCGATGGCAAGGCTCGGGATCGAGGTCGAGGGCTTCGACGCGCTCGAGACCGTGGCCGGGGTGAGCGACCCGGAGGTCGCCAAGGTGATGCGTGCGCGGGTCGAGGCCGATCTGCCGCTGCATCTGGGCGCGAATGCCGAGATCACCGAGACGGAGACCGGCCTGCGGGTGACGGGGGGCGACGGCGCCGCCTTCGAGGCCGATGCGGTTCTGGCCGCGATGGGGCGCCGGCAGAATATCGCCGGGCTCGGGCTCGAGACACTCGGGGTTGAACTCGATGAACGCGGCATGCCCCCGGTCGATCCCGCGACAACCCAGATCGGCGATCTCCCGGTTTTCATGGCGGGCGACGCGAACGGCATCCGGCCGATCCTGCACGAGGCCGCCGACGAGGGCCATATCGCGGGCCGCAATGCGCTGGCCGAGACCCCGCGCGCCTATTGCCGCCGGACCTCGCTCGGCATCGTCTTCTCCTCGCCCAATGCGGCGCGGATCGGACAGGGTTTCAAGGACCTCGAGGGGCAGGAAATCCTGATCGGTTCTTTCGATTTCTCGCACCAGCCCCGCGCGCGGATGGCCGAGAAAGCACATGGTCTGGTCCGGATCTATGCCGAGCGGCGCGGCGGCAAGCTGCTCGGGGCCGAGCTGGCTTTGCCCGAGGGCGAGCATTTCGCGCATCTTCTCGGGCTGGCGATCCAGTCAGGACTGACCGCGCACCAGATGCTCGCGATGCCCTTCTACCATCCGGTGACGGAGGAAGGGGTGCGCGGTGCGCTGCGCGAGATCGCCCGTCAGCTGCCCGATGCCAACCGCTCGGATCTGGCCGACTGTCCCGAAACCGGGCATCCCGCGCTCGACTGAAGCGCGGCGATCGCGGCGACGCGTTCCGCATTGTCGCGTGCGGGCCGTCCGTCTTCCATCACCAGCGAGTTCTCGAAACCGACGCGAACCTTGCCGCCGGCCTCGAGCGCGGCGCGCAGACAGGCGGTCTCGCCCTGACCGAAGGCGCAGATCGCCCAGTCGGGCGTGATCGCCTCGTCGCGCATCCAGTCGCGGAAGGGCGACAACATCGCGGGCGTCGAGACCTGCCCCTCGATATAGCGCCCCATCACGAAGATCAGCTGCAGCGTGGGGCTGCGAAAGAGCCGCGCGGGCAGAACCTGCGCCAGCGCCTCGGCATCCTCGCGAGTATAGAGGATATGCTGGACCGCGATGCCCCGCTCCTCCGCCTCTTCATAGAAACGGGTGGCGAGCCGCGCCTCGTCGCGCAGCATCTCGCGGGTGGAAACGGACACCATATCCGCACCCGACTGCAGCGCCACATAGCGCTGGTGCCCGGGCGCGTAGCGGCCCGAAGCCTCGGTCGTGACCTGCACCGCCATGTCGCCCAGGCGCGGGCGCAGATGGGCCAGCGCCTCGCGATAGGCACCGCTGTCGAGAAGATGCCCGCCCGCGTCGTCGCGCAGGTGCAGATGCAGCGCCCCGGCCCCCGCCGCGCGGCAGGCCCGCGCGGTTTCGGTGATCTCGTCAAGCGTGATAGGCAGCGCGGGATGGTCGGCCTTGGTCTTCGTGGCTCCGTTCGGAGCCACCATGATGCGCGGCAGGTTCATCCCAGGACAGTCCGCACCGCGGTGCCCAGCTTGTCGACGAGTTCGCCGATCTGATCGTCGCTGATGATGAAGGGCGGCGCGAGCAGGATGTGATCGCCCGTCTGGCCGTCGATCGTGCCGCCCATCGGGTAGCAGATCAGCCCCGCCTCGAAACTGGCGGCCTTGAGCTTCTTGTGGATCGCGCGGGCCGGATCGAAGGGCGCCTTGGTCGCGCGGTCCTCGACGATCTCGAGCCCGCGGAACATGCCGCGCCCGCGGATATCGCCGATATGGGGGTGCGCGCCGAAGGCTTCGCGCAGCGCCGCGTCGAGCTTCTCGCCCTGTTGCGCGGCGCGCGCCACCATACCGCCCTCGGTCAGTTTCTTCACCACCGCATCGCCGGCGGCGGTCGCGGTCGGGTGGCCGATATAGGTGTGGCCGTGCTGGAAGAAGCCCGAACCCTGAACGAAGGCGTCGTAGATCTCTGCGGTGCAGAGCGCCGCGCCGATCGGCTGATACCCGGCGCCCAGACCTTTCGCGATGGTCACGATGTCGGGCGCGATGCCGTCCTGTTCGCAGGCAAAGAGCGTGCCGGTCCGGCCCATGCCGCACATCACCTCGTCGAGGATCAGCAGGATGCCGTATTTGTCGCAGATCTCGCGGATGCGCTTGAAATAGCCCGGAACGGGCGGCACCGCACCCATCGTCGCGCCGACGACCGGTTCGGCCACGAAGCCGATCACGGTTTCCGGGCCGAGGCGCAGGATCTCCTCTTCAAGCTCGTTCGCGACCCGCAGGCCGTAATCCTCGGAGGTTTCCCCCTCTTCGCGCCAGCGATATTCGTGGCAGGGCGCGATATGGCTGGTCTCGACCATCAGCGGCTCGAACTGCGCGCGCCGCCAGGCGTTGCCGCCGGTCCCGAGCGCGCCCAGCGTGTTGCCGTGATAGCTCTGGCGCCGGGCGATGAAACGGGCGCGTTTCGGCTCGCCTTTCTCGAGGAAATACTGCCGCGCCATCTTCAGCGCCGACTCGACGGCCTCCGATCCCCCGGACGTGAAATAGACCCGGTCGAGGCTCCCCGGAGCGTGAGCGATGAGCCGGTCGGCCAGTCGCTCGGCCGGCTCGGAGGTGAAGAAACTCGTATGCGCGAAGGCGATCCGGTCGAGCTGTTCCTTGATCGCCGCGATCACGTCCGCGTCAGAATGGCCAAGGCACGAGACCGCCGCGCCGCCCGATCCATCCAGGTAACGCTTGCCGTTCGCGTCGAGGATATAGGCGCCATCCCCCTTTGCCGCCAAGGGCAGATTGGACTTCGTGTGGCGGGGGAATACGTGGCTCATGTCGGCCCCTCCTTCGGGACAAGAAAGCGTGAGGATCGCTGAACAACCATGAAACATATGTTTTATTGATTGACAACATATGAAACAGATGAAACGCTCACCTCGACGCGATGAGTGGTGATTGTACCTGGGGAGGGGAATTGACCGATAGCTTCGAACAGCGGTTGGCCGCGCAATATGGCAGCCTCAGCACGCGCCTGCGCGAGGCTGGCGACTATATTGCCGACAATCCCATGAGCATTGCCACGCGGTCGCTCAGGACGCTCGCAAGCGAAGCCAAACTCGCGCCCGCAACCTTCACCCGTCTCGCACACGCGCTCGGCTACGACAATTTCGAGGAATTGCGCGAAGTGATGCGCGGCCAGATCGGACGCCGCATGCTGCCCTTCGCCGACCGCGCCGACCGGCTCCAGAACGACACGCTCGACACCCATGAGAGCTTCCTCTCCCGCTATGCCGGGGCATGCCAGGAGAATATCGCGGCGCTTGCGGGCTCGATCGAACCGGGTCAGCTCGAGGCGGTCGCCGACCGGCTGGCCAAGGCCCGGCGGGTCGTTCTGCTCGGAGCGCTCGGCTCGACCGGCATCGCCGAATACACGGCCTATATCGCCAATTTCTTCGGCGACAACTGGGAGATCGGCGCGCGGGCCGGTTCGTCGCTCGGGGCGACGCTTGCGGGGCTCGACGAGCGCGACGCGGTTCTGGTCATCACCAAGCCGCCTTTCGCCCGCTCCTCGATCCGCGGCGCGATCCACGCCCATGAGCAAGGCGCCTATGTTGCGCTGATCACCGACAGCCGGAGCTGTCCGGCGCTGCACGCGGCGGATGCGAGCTTCATCGTCCCGACCGACAGTCCGCATTTCTACACGAGTTACGTCGCCACGCTGTTTCTGCTTGAAGCGATCCTGGCGTTGGTGGCGAAACGCGCGGGTCCCCGCGCCACCGAACGGATCGCCGAGGTCGAAAGGCGCAACAGGCTTCTCGAGGAAGTCTTCGCGCGCTGACCGAGGCGTCACCGTAAACCAAGACCCAAACGACCAACGGGAGTCAAACATGAAAAAACTCTTCAAACTCGGCCTTGCCGCCGCAGTGGTGGGCGCTCTTGCAGCCCCGGCCGCGCAGGCGAAGGACGAAACCTTCATCACCATCGGCACCGGCGGCGTCACGGGCGTCTACTACCCGACCGGCGGCGCGATCTGCCGTCTGATGAACAAGAACCGCAAGGAATTCGGCGTGCGCTGCTCGGTCGAATCGACGGGCGGCTCGGTCTACAACATCAACACCATCCGCGACGGCGAGCTGGATTTCGGCATCGCGCAGTCGGACTGGCAGTACCACGCCTACAAGGGCGACTCGAAGTTCTCCGACAAGGGGCCGTTCGAGAAACTGCGCGCGGTGTTCTCGATCCACCCGGAGCCCTTCACGGTCGTCGCCCGCGCCGATAGCGGTATCAAGAACTTCTCCGACCTCAAGGGCAAGCGCGTCAACATCGGCAACCCCGGCTCGGGCCAGCGCGGCACGATGGAAGTGCTGATGGACGCGATGGGCTGGAAAAGCAGCGACTTCGCGCTCGCGACCGAGCTGAAGGCCGCAGAGCAGTCCAAGGCGCTGTGCGACAACCAGATCGACGCGATGGTCTACACCGTGGGTCACCCCTCGGGCTCGATCCAGGAAGCCACGACGTCGTGTGACGCCACGCTGGTCAACGTGACTGGTGACGCCGTCGACAAGCTCGTCGCCGACAACCCCTATTACGCCAAGGCCGTGATCCCGGGCGGCATGTATCGCGGCAACCCCGATGACGTGAACACCTTCGGTGTGCGCGCGACGCTGGTGACCTCGGCCGACGTGCCCGACAACGTGGTCTATGCGCTCGTCAAGTCGGTCTTCGACAACTTCGACGAGTTCAAGAAGCTTCACCCGGCCTTCGCGCATCTGACGCCGGAAGAGATGGTCACCAAGGGCCTCTCCGCCCCGATCCACCCGGGCGCGCTGAAGTACTACAAAGAACGCGGCTGGATCAAATAAGCCGCGCATAACTGGGGCGGGCGCGTGGATTCGTGCCCGCCCATTTTGTTTTTCCAACTATACTAAACCGCAACAAGCGGACGGCCCGCGGGCCGCAAGGGGGAACAATGGCGGAAAATCGCGCCTTGAACGAACAGGAATTGCAGGAGCTCGTCCAGGCTTCTGACAGCGGGGCGCGCAGCCCCAGAGGCATGGTCGGCCTGATGGTCGCGATCATCGCGTTGAGCTGGTCGGTCTTCCAGGTCCTGCTGGCCTCGCCCATCGGGCCCTATGTGCTGCCCGGCGATCTCATCAACAACGCCCGCCAGATCCACCTGGCCTACGCGATCTTCCTATCGGCGATGGCCTATCCGCTCTTCAAGGGCTCGCCCAAGGATTACGTTCCCTGGTATGACTGGATCCTAGCCATCGGCGGCGCGCTGATCGCCATGTACGGCTATTTCTTCTACCAGAAGATCGTCGACAATGGCGGGCTCGCCGACACCACGGATGCCTATGTCTCGCTCGTGGGCCTCATTTTCCTCTTCATCGCCGCCTATCGCACGCTCGGCCCGGTGATGGTCGCGCTCGCGATCTTCTTCCTGGCCTATGTCTTCTTCGGCTCCTCGGACTTCTTCCCCGAGCAGATCCGCTGGGCCGGCGCCTCGCTGCGTAAGGCGATGAGCCATATGTGGATCACCTCGGAAGGGGTGTTCGGGATCGCGCTCGGCGTCTCGACCAAGTTCGTGTTCCTCTTCGTGCTCTTCGGCGCCCTGCTCGAGAAAGCAGGCGCGGGCAACTACTTCATCCAGATGGCCTTCGGCGCGCTCGGTCACCTGCGCGGCGGTCCGGCGAAAGCCGCCGTCGTCGGCTCGGCCGCGACCGGCCTGATCTCGGGCTCGTCGATCGCCAACGTGGTCACCACCGGCACCTTCACCATTCCGCTGATGAAGCGCGTGGGCTTCAGCGCGGAAAAGGCGGGCTCGGTCGAGGTGGCCTCCTCGGTCAACGGCCAGATCATGCCGCCCGTGATGGGTGCGGCCGCCTTCCTGATGGTCGAATATGTGGGCATCTCCTATCTCGAGGTGATCAAGCACGCCTTCATCCCGGCGATCATCTCCTACATCGCGCTGTTCTACATCGTGCATCTCGAGGCGGTGAAAAGCCGGATGCCGACGATCGGAGACCGCGTGGTATCGGTCTGGCGCACGGCCTTCGGCATGTTCGCCTTCTTCGCGGGCTTCGCGGCGCTGTGCTACGCGGCGCAATACCCGGTCCGGCTCGTCACCTCGCTGGTGCCCGAAGGCGCCGCCTGGGTTCTCGCGCTGATGGTGATCCTCGCCTATGTCGCGCTCGTCTGGGTGGCGGCGAAGGCACCCGATCTCGAACCCGACGACCCGACCTCGGAGATCGTGAAACTCCCCGAGATCGGCGAGATCTACAAGGCGGGCCTCTACTTCCTGCTGCCGATCGTGGTGCTCGTCTACTTCCTGATGATCGAGCGCAAATCGCCGGGCCTCTCGGCCTTCTGGGCGTCGTTCCTGCTCTTCGGCATCCTTCTGACCCAGAAGCCCCTCAAGGCCTTCTTCCGCGGTCAGACGAACCCGATGGGCTTCTTCCGCGAGGGCCTGTTCGACCTTCTCGGCGGGATGATCGACGGGGCGCGCAACATGATCGGGATCGGCCTCGCCACCGCGACCGCCGGCATCATCGTGGGCACCGTCTCGCTGACCGGGATCGGTCAGGTGATGGCCGATTTCGTCGAGTTCCTCTCGGGCGGCAACCTGATCCTGATGCTGGTCTTCGTCGCGATCCTGTCGCTGATCCTCGGGATGGGCCTGCCGACCACCGCGAACTACATCGTGGTCTCCTCGCTCATGGTGGGCGTGGTCGTCCATCTCGGCGCGCAGTCCGGGCTCGTCGTGCCGCTGATCGCGGTGCATCTCTTCGTGTTCTACTTCGGCATCATGGCGGATGTGACACCACCCGTGGGGCTGGCGAGTTTTGCGGCCGCGGCCGTCTCGGGGGGCGATGCGATCAAGACCGGCTTCACGGCCTTCTTCTACTCGCTTCGCACCGTGGCCCTGCCCTTCGTGTTCATCTTCAACACCGACCTGCTCTTGATCGACGTGACCTGGTATCAGGCGATCTTCGTCTTCATCATCGCGACGATCGGCATCCTCGTCTTCACCGCGGGCACGATGAACTGGTTCATCACCCGCTCGCGGATCTGGGAGACGGTGGCGCTGCTTCTCGTGGCCTTCACCCTGTTCCGCCCCGGCTTCTTCATGGACATGGTGGAGCCGCCCTATACCGACATCCCGCCGGCCAATATCGTGCAGCGTCTCGACAAGGCGCCGGTGGGACGCGAGTTGCGTCTGGTCTTCTCGGGTCCCGATTACGACACCGAGAAACCCAAGGACCTGACCGTGCTCGTGAAGGTCCCCGAGGGCGCTGACGGTCAGGCGCGTCTCGACGCGCTCGGCCTGAGCGTGACCGATCAGGACGGCAAGATGGTCGCGGACGAGCCGATGTTCGGCTCGGAACTGCAGCAGAAGCTGCAAGGCTTCGACTTCTACGGCGACATGCCCGTGACGCTGTCGAACGTGAAGGTGCCCAATGACCAGCTTCCGAAGGAACTGATGTTCATTCCCGCCTTCCTGCTTCTCGGCCTCATCGCTTTCCTGCAATATCGCCGCAAGGAAGACGATGACGCGGCCTTTGCCCAAGGAGAACCGGCATGACCAAGACCATTCTCTGCGCGATCGACATCAACCGCCCCCAACCCGAGCGCAAGGTCCTCGAATGGGCGGCCAAGCTGGCGGATATGGAAAACGCCCAGCTCGACGTCGTCACCGTGGTGCCCGATTACGGTTCCGCGGTGGTGGGCGCCTTCTTCTCGGCGGACCACACGGCGAAAGCGAAGAAGCATGCGCATGACCTGCTTGAGAAATATGTCGGCGAAGTCGTGGGCTCGGAACGCAACGTCAAGGTACGCCATATCGTCGGTGTCGGGACCGCCTACCACGAGATCCTGAGCCTCGCCGAGAAGGACGGGGCGGATCTGATCGTGCTGGGCGCGCACCGGCCGGACCTGAAGGATTACCTGCTCGGCCCCAATGCCGCACGGGTGGTGCGCCACTCGACCTCGTCGGTCTTCGTCGTCCGCTGAGATCCGACAAAATGATGCGAGAGGGGCGCTCCGGGAAACCGGGGCGCCTCTCTTCTTTGGGAGAAACGCCTCGGCTCAGGCCGCCGGCTGGTAGGCCATCACACTGGACTGTTCCGCCAGCAGGCAGGCCTCGGCAAGTTCGGCCTGTCGGAGCGTCGAATAGTCCGCCGGCATGCGAAGCGCGGCATATTGGCGGCCATCCTCGTCGTTGCGATAGATCGGCCCCATCCTTGTGACCTCGTATCCGAGCTGGCGCAGCGCCCGCATCAGCGCAAGCGAAGACAGGCAGATCAGCTCCTGCGCGCCGCGTTCGAGCGCACGCTCGACAAGCCCGTCGACGATCATCCGCAGGCAGGTCGCCCGCTCGGCCTGCGTCGTCAGCTCGCTTGAGATCACGAGCCGGGTGCATTCCCACACATTGGGGCTCGCGATCTCGTCGGGCAGGATTTCCGGGGGGATATGGGGCAGCTTGCCCAGATGCGCATCTCGCAGCATGTAGGTGCTGCCGCCCCAGATCGCGGCGGTGGACATCGCGCGTGCTCCGCCCACGACCTTGCCATCCTTGAGAACCAGCGAATAATGGGCCAGCGGCGTGTCGTACTGGTCCATCTCGACCTCGTCATTATGGGGAACGTCCCAGCCCAGCTCGTCGACGAACACCTCCTTGCGAAGCCGCAAGAAGTCGTAGAACGCGGTGCCAAAGCGATGAAGTTGGGAAAATTCGAAAATGCAGTTCTGCATTGGAGCCTCCTTCTGGATGACTCCATCGTGCCCACGAAATAGTGAACGACTCACCATTTATGGTTGATCTGCGTTAAATCAGTCGCCTTGAGGTCGCGATCGTAAGCATTTCGATCGCGTTCTTTGCCCCGAGCTTGCGGGAGGCGGAGGCGAGCCTCGCCTTCACCCCGCTCTCGCTGATATCGAGTTCGGCCGCGATCTGCTTGATGAGCAGGCCGTCGGCGCGGAATCGGATCGCCTCGAGCTCCGCGGGGGTCAGCGACCGGCGCGAGGCATCCAGATGCAGGCTGCGCACGAGCTCGAACACTTCGTCGAGCTCCTTATCGGTGAAATCGCGATCGCTGCGAAAGAGAACCGCGTGGCTGCGCCGCCCGATATCGTCCGCCGAATTGAAGGAAATCGTCGCCCCGTAATGCAACCCCATCCGCCGCGCCATCGCGCCGACATTCATGGGATCGGGGAGCGTCATTTCGTCCCACCGGATCCAGCCCACATTGCCATAGACCCAACGCATGGAAGGATCCTGAACCACCAGTCCCTCTTGCGTGTAAATCTCCACCCAGTCGGCATTGAGGCGATTGAGCTCTGCTTCCGGGAACGAGTAGCCGACCCGCAACGCCACGTAATAGCCAGCAGGAGCGATCTCATCCAACCGGGTGTCGCAGTCCTTGAGTTCCATCAAATGGTCAAATCGCTTGCGCTCCTCCTGGCCAAGGCCTACCGTTCCCCCGGTCGCGATCCGGCCTGACATTGACAACCTAAAGACGAATGCCGGAGATGGAAACAGCAAACCGTCACGAAATCGCTAAGGCTCTCGATGAGCTGGCAACTATTTGCGATACGGGTTTTGCTTTCGCGCTACATATTCGCTTCACCCGTCCCAACATCTTGTACCGGACCTATCCGCAGGCCTGGATCGACCGCTACAGCGAGAAGGGGATGATGATCGAGGACCCGGTCGTGCTCTGGGGTCTCCGGGAGCGCGGCATCGTGCGGTGGGCCGATCTCGACGACCCGAACGGCATCCTTGCCGAGGCCGCGCAATACGGTCTCAAGAACGGTCTGACCTGTTCGGTCGGTCCGAACAGCTCGCGCTCGATTTCCGGCTTTACGCGCAGCTCGGCCCCTTTCACGGAGACGGAGGCCCAGTACCTTCTGGGCGTCACGCAACACCTGCACGACCTCACGGAAAACCTCTCTGCGCTTTGAGGGTACCTGGCCGTTCGGTCTCCCCTGACCTGCCTTTTACCCGGATGACGAGGGGAGGCGGCCATTCGGTTCATCGGCCGAATCGAGAGCGGCGCTCGCGAATTGCGAAGGCTATTTCGGAGCCAGCCAATTCAACCATAGCGTGCATTCCTCATTGAATCGAAGGGAGGAATTTTCGCGGCGAGCGAATTGTCCCTCCTCGGGCGCTGCTTTTCCTTGATCTGGTTCAACGCAGCTCTGAAAATTTTCGTTAGTATTTTTAAAGGGTTCCCGTTCCGCGCAGGCGTCAGCCTGACGTCGTTCTGAATTCCGGAGCGCGGAAGCCGGGACCCGTTCTTCTTGTGGGGGGAAGAACCATGACGGAAATGCCGCGTTATCGCGCATATGCGCGCTTGAGAGACATGCGTCAGCGACGCCGGCGCAACTTGCGTTGCCTCGTCACTGGAGGAGCCGGGTTCTTGGGATCTCATCTTTGCGATCGGCTGATCGAGCAAGGTCACCAGGTGATCTGCCTCGACAACCTCCAGACCGGCAGGCGGCGCAATATCGCACATCTGGAGAGGCATCCGCGCTTCAGTTTCGTCGAACACGACGTGATCGTTCCGTTTTCCCATTCCGGGCCGCTCGATCGCATCTACAACCTCGCCTGCCCGGCCTCGCCGCCGAAATATCAGCGCGATCCGATCAACACCTTCCAGATCTGCATTCTCGGGGCGTTCAACATGCTCGCGCTGGCGGATCGCAAGGGGGCGCGAATCCTTCAGGCCTCGACGTCGGAGGTCTATGGCGACCCGGACATCAGCCCGCAGCCCGAGGAATATCGCGGCGTGGTCAATACGGTCGGGCCGCGCTCCTGCTATGACGAAGGCAAGCGGGCGGCCGAGACGCTGTTTCACGATTATCACCTTACGCATGGCACAGACATCCGGATCGCCCGGATCTTCAACACTTACGGTCCGCGCATGGCACCAGATGACGGGCGGGTGGTCTCGAATTTTGTCACGCAAGCTATATCCGGATTGCCAATCACAATTTATGGTGATGGCATGCAGACCCGTTCGCTCTGCTATGTCGATGACCTTCTTGCGGGGATGATCGCGCTGATGGAAAGCGAAACCGTGGGCCCCCGGCCGGTCAATCTCGGGAATCCCGGCGAATATACCGTGGCCGCCATCGCCCGAATCGTGCGCGAGATTTGCGGCGCGCAGTCGCCCATCATCCACAAGCCGCTGCCCATCGACGATCCGCTGCAGCGCTGCCCCGACATCACGCGGGCCGGCGTGACGCTGGGCTGGGCCCCGAAGGTCGCGCTGCGCGCCGGGCTGCTGCCGACGATCACGTATTTTCGCGATGCCGTGCTCGGTCAGGAAATAGGAGGCGTCGCCTGATGCTGAGACCCGAGATACGCGCCGCCGAGGAGGCCGGCTATCTCGGGCCCGTGTTCACCCGCCAGCAACTTCTTCGCTACCGCGTCATGGTTGTCCTTTGGGGCCTGGGCGCGCTCTATTTCTGGACCTGGTGGCTCAACCCGTTTCACGTGCTGGGCTGGCTCCCCTATCTCGTGATCACCGGCACGCTGATCTGGCTCTTCGCGATGCAGGCCTATTTCATCGCCGTCTTCTTGCATGCGCGGCGCTCGACCTCGCCCGATCCGGAGCCGGGGCGCTGGCGGGTCGCGATGATCACCACGAAGACCCCGTCCGAGCCCTTTGCGGTGGTCCAGAAGACGCTCGAGGCGATGCTCGCGCAGGATTACCCGCATGACACGTGGCTGGCCGACGAGGATCCCTCGCCCGAAACCCTCGCCTGGTGCGCGGCGCATGGGGTGAAGGTGTCGTCGCGAAAGGGCGTGGCGGAGTATCACCAGACCGAATGGCCGCGGCGAACGCGCTGCAAGGAGGGAAATCTCGCCTATTTCTACGACAAATGGGGCTACCGGGATTACGACATCGTCAGTCAGCTCGACGCCGACCATGTGCCCCAACGGGGCTATTTGCTTGAAATGCTCCGCCCCTTCGACGACCCGGCGGTGGGCTATGTCAGCGCGCCCTCGATCTGTGCCGCCAATGCCGATCAGAGCTGGGCCGCGCGCACCCGCCTCTTTTCGGAGGCGGCGTTCCACGGCGTCCTTCAGGCAGGCTACACGGCAGTCTTCGCGCCGATGTGCATCGGGTCGCATTACACGGTGCGGACGAAAGCGCTGAAGGAGGCGGGCGGGCTCGGCCCGGAACTCGCCGAGGATCATTCGACGACGATGCTGATCAACGCCGCCGGGTGGCGTGGCGTCCACGCGATCGACGCGATCGCGATCGGCGACGGGCCGTCCAGCGTGACCGATCTCGTGACCCAGGAATTCCAATGGTCGCGTTCGCTCTTCACGCTTCTGCTGCGCTACACGCCCAATTACCTCTCCAGCCTGCCATTGCGACTGAAATTCCTCTTCGTCCTGTGCCAGACTTGGTATGTGGTCTTCGCCGTCGCGATGTCGGTGATGTATTTCGCACCGATCGTCGCCGTCAGCTTCGACATGCGGTTCGCGGATGTCACATATCCGGGCTTCATCGGCCACGCCTTCCCGGCCGGCTTCATGCTGGTGCTGATCGCCTATCAGCTCCGGCGCGACGGGCTGATGCGCCCGAGCACGGCGAAGGTCATCGCCTGGGAAAAGGCGCTTTTCGTGATGATGCAGTGGCCCTGGGTCTTCTGGGGCTGCGTGATGGCGCTGCGCGACCGGATCACCGGCAATTTCGTCGATTTCCGCATCACGCCGAAAGGATCGGCCGCCTCGGCGCGTCTGCCCGCGCGGGTGATCGGCGTCTATAGCGGGCTCGCGGTCGGGGCGGCGCTGCCGGTGATCTTCTCGGGAAACGTCACCGAGGCGCGCGGCTTCTACCTGCTCGCGCTGCTCAACACGCTTTTCTATTTCGTGCTGCTGAGCGTGATGTTCGGCTCCGTCGCACGGTCCGCATCTTTCGACGTCTCGCTCTGGTCGCGCGACATCGCGCTGCAGATGGGCGCGCTCAGCATGATTTTCATTCTCGGCTTCAGCGCGATCTGGCTGCGCGGGAACGAGAGCCTTCACGCGCTTCTGGTCGGCCTGAAGCCGCTGCACCTGACCCGCGTGGAGTATCTCGTTTCGGGCGCGGGCATCGGGGCGGCGGGAAAGGCCAAGTTCAGGATTTCTCCCGGCTGGACGAATTGATGTCCAGGGGGAGCTTAGAAGGAGGAACGGAAAAATGATTTTGTCGCTCTTACGGAAGGTCGGCCCCGCATTGGGAGCGGCGTCGCTTGGTTTGACCCTGCTCTGCGCGCCCGCGCAGGCAGCCACGGTCGAAGTGCCTCCCGGGACCCTGCCCTTCGGCGTCTACGATCCCGACGGGGATTTCGCCGACAAGCCGGGTGTGGTCATCGAACATCTCTTCCTGCCCTGGGAAGACGTGTACCTGCCCTCGCTCAATGACGCGGATGCATACGCACTCGAGCGCAACCGCGCGCTGCTCGTGACGGTCGAGCCCTGGACCTGGTCGCGCTCGGAACGCAACACCGCGCAATACCTGCGGCGTGGCATCGCCAGCGGGGAATATGATGCGAACATGACCGCGATCTGCGACGTGCTCGCCACGCTCAAGAGCCCGGTCACGCTCCGTTTCGCCCATGAGATGGACGATCAGAGCGGTCAGTTCATCTGGTCCGACTGGAACCCCGAGGATTACATCTCCGCCTATCACCGCATGACCGACCTGTGCAAAAAGTCCGCGCCCAACATCACCTTGATGTGGTCGCCGCTCGGGGACGAGAACATGGCCGAGTACTATCCGGGAGACGATTACGTGGATATCGTCGGCCTCACGGTATTCGGCCTCCAGGCCTGGGATCAGGCCAAATACGGTCATGACCGGACCTTCGACGAGATCTTCAAGCCGCGCTACGAGCGTGCGGCGGCTTTCGGCAAGCCGGTTTCGGTGGCCGAACTCGGCTATGTCGGGGATCAGGGCTATGTGGACATGTGGAAGAACCGGGTCCGCCAGGAGATGCCGGAATATCCCAATCTCGTCGGCGTCGTCTATTTCAACCAGGTCGAAGTCTATCCGTGGCCCGAGGGATTCGGCACGCCCGACTGGAGAATCAAGAACCAGGTTCTGAAATGACCTACCACGGGTAGTGGCGAATTTTCGCCGACCCCACCATATCCATACAAGATATTGACTCCGCGCAGGAAATCCTCCTGCGCGGAGTTTTTCAGGCCCGCCCAGGAATCGCCATCTTTACGCCACGGGAGGAGCCAACTTGACCCCCTAAGCTCGATCCCTCATTCCTGCGTCCAATGAGAACGGAAACGAACCGTCTCGCGGCACGCGGGTCGGTCCAGTGATCGCAAAAGGGCAGAGCACAATGAGTATCAGTTCCATGTTTTCGCGCACCGCGGCCAGCGGTCTGGTGGCGGCCACGCTCCTCCTCCCGGCCTCGTTCGGAACGGCGCAGGCACAACAGGCGCGCCTTCTGGAGTTTTCTCCGGTCAAGGTCACGGTCAAGAGCCATGCCGGCAAGGGCAGCGCCCGCTTCGACTGGCTTGCACGCCGCAACCCCGATCCGCGCCCGGTGGAGCGTACCGCGCAGGCGCGTTCGCTCGGCAATGGCAGCTGGGTCTGCTCGCCCTCCGGCTTCGGCTCGAAGTCGCGCTGCTACCAGCGCTGAACCTGCCCGCGCCGTGAAGGCGCGGGGCGACCCCAGGCCCTCAATGGAAATCGCGGCTCGGAAATAGCCGTTTCGCCTGCTCGCGCGGATGACGCGCTGTGGTCTGCGGGCGGGATCTGGGCGCATCGTCGGCCTGCGGCGCGGTGAGGCCCAACACGTCGTCCAGAGGGTGCCCGAGATCGGCCAGCCGGGGCGAAAGGTCCTCGATGACTTCGGCGATCAGGTGGACCACGATCCCCTCCCGCTCGAGCCGCCCCGAGACCCGCAGGAGCCGCCCTCCCATCACCGCCCGGCGGAAGCGTTCATAGAGCTTGGGCCAGACCACGACATTGCTCACCCCGGTCTCGTCCTCGAGGGTGAGAAAGATCACGCCCGAGGCGGTTCCGGGGCGCTGCCGGGTGATGACGAGGCCGCAGACGGTAACGCGGCTTTGCCTGATCGCGGCCAGGTCGGCATGGGGTGTGAGCCCCTCGATCGAGGGGCGCAGAAGCTCCATCGGATGGGCCCGGAGCGACAGCCTGAGCGCCACGTAATCCTCCACGACCTCCTCTCCCAGATGCATCGCGGGCAGCTCGACGGAGGGTTCGCGCCCCCCTTCCCCGTCCAGCGGATCGGCGAAGAGCGGCAGCGGCGCGGGCGCCCGGATCGCCTTCACCGCCCAGAGCGCATCGCGGCGCGTCAGCCCGATCCCGGCGAAACCGTCCGCCTCGGCGATCCGCTCGAGCACATGCGGCGGCGTGCCCGCGCGCAGCCAGAGGCTCTCCGGATCGGGATAGCCATTGCCGCGCGCGGCGGCGATCCAGCCGGCATCCTCCTCGCGAAATCCCTTGATCTGCCGAAAGCCCAGACGCAGCGCCAGCGCCCCGTCGGCGCGGCGCTCCAGCGTGTTGTCCCAGTCCGAATGGTTGATGCAGACGGGCCGCACCTCGACCCCGTGTTCGCGGACGTCCCGCACGATCTGGGCAGGCGCGTAGAAGCCCATCGGCTGTGAATTCAGCAGCGCGCAGGCGAAGATCGCGGGGTGGTGGCATTTGAGCCAGGACGAGACATAGGTGAGATGCGCGAAGGCCGCGGCATGGCTCTCGGGAAAGCCGTATTCCCCGAAGCCCTCGATCTGGGAAAAGCAGCGATCGGCGAAATCGGGCGCGTAGCCGCGCGCCAGCATCCCTTCCACGAACCGGTCGCGAAACGTGCCGATCGTGCCCATCTTGCGGAAGGTCGCAAGCGAACGGCGCAATCGGTCGGCCTCTTCGGGCGTGAAGCCCGCAGCCACCACCGCGATCTGCATCGCCTGCTCCTGAAACAGCGGCACGCCGAGGGTCTTGCCCAGCACGCCCTCCAGTTCGGCCGAGGGGAAATCGACCTTCTCGCGCCCCTGCCTTCGGTTGATGTAAGGGTGCACCATGCCGCCCTGGATCGGACCGGGTCGCACGATGGCGACCTCGATCACGAGGTCGTAGAAAGTGCGCGGGCGCATCCGTGGCAGGAAGTTCATCTGCGCGCGGCTCTCGACCTGGAACACCCCCACCGCATCGGCGCGGCACAGCATGTCATAGGTCGGCGCGTCCTCCTGCGGGACGGCGGCGAGGCTGAGCTCTGTCTTCTCGTGGGCTGCCAGAAGGTCGAACGACTTGCGGATGCAGGTCAACATCCCGAGGCTCAGCACATCGACCTTGAGGATGCCCAGCGTGTCGATATCGTCCTTGTCCCATTCGATGCAGGTCCGCCCCTCCATCGCCGCGTTCTCGATCGGGCAGAGCGCGTCGAGCCGGCCCTTGGTGATGACGAAGCCGCCGACATGCTGGCTCAGATGGCGCGGAAATCCGATGATCTCGCGGATCAGCTTGAGCGTCTGCGAGAGCCGCCGGTCGCTCGGGTCGAGGCCCACTTCGTGCAACCGCGCGTGGTCTGGCCCCTTGCCCGAAATCCCCCAGATCTGGCCCGCGAGGCTGGCGGCCACATCCGCGCTCAGCCCCATCACCTTGCCGACCTCGCGGATCGCGGCGCGGGTGCGGAAATGGATCACGGTCGCGCAAAGCCCGGCGCGCTCGCGGCCGTAGCGCTCGTAGATCCACTGGATCACCTCCTCGCGGCGTTCATGCTCGAAATCGACGTCGATATCGGGGGGCTCGCCGCGGTGTTTCGACACGAACCGTTCGAAGACCATGCCGATCTGGTCGGGGCTGACATCGGTGATGCCGAGCGCCCAGCAGATGATCGAATTGGCCGCAGAGCCCCGCCCCTGGCACAGGATGCCCCGGCTGCGCGCGTGCTGGACGATATCGTGGACGGTGAGGAAATAGGCGGCGAAACCGAGCTCGGAGACGAGGCGCAGTTCCTTGTCCAGAAGGGCCCCGTGGCGTTCGGGGATGCCCGCCGGGCAGCGCCGCGCCAGCCCCTCGCGGGCGAGCCGGTCGAGCCGGTCCTGCGCGGGCTCGTCTTGCGCGACCTCGTCGGGATATTCGTAGCTCAGTTCGGACAGGTCGAAGCCGCAGCGCGCGGCGATCTCGAGGGTGCGGCGCAGCGCGGCCGGGTGGCGGCGATAGAGCCGCGCCATGTCCTGCGGCCCCTTCAGCCGCCGCTCGGCATTGGGCAGCGCACGGGTACCGAGGCTGTCGATGGTACAGCCCTCGCGCATGCAGGTGAGCACATCGGCCAATTGGCGGCGGCTGGCGCGATGCATCAGCACGTCCCCCAAGGCCACCATCGGCGCCGAGGTCCTCAAGGCCAGCGCCGCGCAGGCATCGAACCAAGGCTGATCCGATCCGTCATAGCGCGGCGGCGCGCCGAGGAAGACCTGCCCCGGATAGCGCCGCCGCATCTCCTGCAACGGGCGCGCGGCACGGGCCAGATCGGCGGGCGGCAGCGCGATCAGGATCATCCCCTCGCAGCTTTCCAACAAATCCGCGCGGGTGAGATGGCACTCCCCCTTCCCCGCCCGGCGCTTGCCGCGGGTCAGCAATTGGCTGAGCCGGTGATAGGCCGCGCGGTCCATCGGCAGCGCCACCCATTCGACCGGGCAATCGCTCAGCACCAGCCGCGCGCCGGTGATCAGTTTCGGCAAGCGCGCGGTGGCGGGACGCGCCAGGTCCTGCGGCGATCCGATCGGCTGGCGCGAGCTCTCATCGCGCAGGGTCTCGGAGCGGATGCGCAGCGCCTCATCCGCCTCGCGCCTCAGCTCCTTGAGCGCGGAGAAGGCGCGCACCACGCCCGCGAGCGAGTTGCGATCGGTGATCGCGATGGCTTCGAGCCCCAGCTCGGCGGCGCGCACGATCAGTTCCTCGGGATGCGAGGCTCCGTTGAGGAAGGTGAAGTTGGAACGGGTGCAGAGTTCGGCATAGGCGGCGGAAAGGACGGGCGTGGAGGGGGCGCTGCCCCCGCGCCCCTCGGGCGCCCCCCGGGATATTTCCGTCAAGAGGAAGGGGCGGGTCATGCGAAGATCCCCTCGACGAACCAGCCCGGATCCTGCGGAGTGTGGAACATCCAGAGCCGCCAGCCCTGCCCGGTCTCCACCCGCCAGTAATCGCGCACCCCGCGCCGCCAGTTCGGATCGTCGAACCACCATTCGGGCGCGAGGCGCTCGGGCCCCTCGGCGCGTTCGGTGGTCAGGCTCAGGCGGCGCCAGCGGAAGCGGCGGGGCGGATCGGGACTGTCCGCACTGAGCGGTTCGGGCGCAAAGAGGCGCAGCGGGCGGGGCTGCGGCGGGTGCCAGTTTCCCTCGGGTTCGGAGAAGGCGGCCGGCGCGATCAGGAAGCTGCGTTCGGGGATATGGCTTTCGGCGGGCAGGCAGCGCTGGACATTCTCGAGCCCGATCCGCAACCCGATCCGGGTGATCAGATCGCCCAGCCGGTCGCGGGTTTCGGTGGCCACCGCGCCGATCTGGCGGATGGGGAGCGGCTCGACCTGCGTGGCCTCGAGCCGCATCTGGTCGATCCCGAAACCCGCATCGACATCCTCGAGCCCGCGCGCGAAGAGCGGCGCGATGCGCTGCGGGTCGCGCAGGGGGGCGGCGAGGCGCAGCTCGACCTGCTGGCTGGCCTGATCGACCCGGCGCAGGGTGAGCGCGAGCACCCGGGCCCCCGCCTCGCGCGCCTTGAGCTTGGCGCAGAGACGCGCGAGCAGGCGCCGCACGCCCTCCATGACGTCCTCCCGGGCCCCGATCGGCTCGGGCAGCGTGAGCCGCACTCCGTAATGGGGGGGATCGGCGCGCGGGGAGATCTGTTCGGGTGCGGCGCCCAGCGCCTGGTCGAGCCGCGCCATCAGCCCCTTGCCGAAGCGCCGTGCCAGAGGGGCACGCGGCGTCCGGGTCAGGTCCCCGATGTCGCGCAACCCGAGCCGTTGCAGGCCCGTCACCGTCTCGGGCGGCAGGCGCAGCGCGGCCACGGGCAGAGGCGCGAGCGCGCGCATCCCCGCGCCCGGCGCAGCCCGCCCGGGGGCGAAATGCGCCAGCGCCCAGGCCGCCCCTCGGGTATCGGCGAGCCCCAGCCGGGCGGTGATCCGGGCGCGGGCGAGCCGGCCCTGCATTTCGCCCAGCATCGCCTCCTCGCCGCCCCAGAGGTGATCCGAGCCGGTGATGTCGAGCACCAGGCCATCCGCGCCTTCCAGCCCCACCCAGGGGCAATAGCGGGTGGCCCAGCGGCGCAGGCTCTCCTGGAACCGGGCCTCGCGGGGCGGATCGGCGGGTGCGGTCCGGAGCGCGGGGCAGAAGGCGCGCGCCTCCGACAGTGCCATGCCACAGGCGAGCCCCTGCCCTTCGGCCGCCGCGTTGAGACAGGAGATGCGGTCGGTATTGCCCTCGCGCCAGATCAGCGCGAAGGGCGCCTCGAGCGGGCATGCGCGCAGAACCCGGTCGCTCGCCAACCGGGGAAACCAGATCGACATGATGCGCCGCGATCTCCCGTCGAACATCTCCAGACCCGTGTCTTCCGACTCAAATGTTCTTATTTTGTTCTTTTTAGGTCTGTCCGCATCCGGAGTCGAGTCATGCGCGGGCCCGGATGGGATCAGCCCTGCGCGGCCGCCTCTTCGACGAAGGAGATCAGGCGCGGCAGGCAGCGGCTCTTGAGATCATGATGCTCGCAGATGAAAGCCCGGGCGGAGGCCCGCATCGGCGCGAAACTCCCGGGCTCTGCCAGCCCCTCGGTCAAGGCGCGCGACCAGCCGGGGATGTCGAAGAAATCGACGAGCCGCCCGGTCTGGCCATCGGCGATCACCTCGCGCACCGGGGCGGTATCGGAGGCGACGATCGCGCAGCCCGCCGCCATCGCCTCCATCAGCGACCAGCTGAGCACGAAGGGATAGGTCAGATAGGCGTGGACCCGGCTCACATGGAGCAGGTTGACGTAATCGCCATAGGGGATCCGTCCGAGGAAATGGACGCGGCCGAGATCGAGCCGGTCCGCCACCTCGTCGAGGAATTTCCGTTTCCAGCTTTGCGCGTCCTTGGGCGGACCGCCATAGCTCTGGCCCTCCTCGCCGACGATGAGCACATGGGCGTCGGGGCGTGCGGCCAGAACGTCGGGCAGCGCGCGCAGGAAGGTATGATAGCCGCGATAGGGTTCGAGCGAGCGGTTGACGAAGGTCAGCACCTCGTCGCCCGGCCGGAAGGCGAGCGTGGTGCCGGGCACGGTGAAGCGGGCGCCCGGGTTCGGCGCGAGCCGTGCGCAGTCAATCCCGTCATGGCAGATGGTGAGCTTGTCGCGCAGCTCGGGCGGGAAGGTCGCGGCCTGGAACTCGGTCGGGGCGAGCCCCGCATCGGCCTGCACCATCGCCTGGATCAGATGGGCCGAACGCGCGGCGGTCGAGATCCGGCTCTCCAGGCCGGAACGGGCGAATTCCGGGTCGAAATCGGTGTCGAGCCCGGTCGTGCGATACATCAGCTCGGCATAGACGAGCAGCTTCGCCTCGGGCCAGACCTCGCGCAGAAACAGCGTCTCGCCCCAGCCGGAATGGCCGAAGATCACGTCGGGCACATACCCGTGACGCTCGCGCAATTGTCGCGCGGCGAAGGCGGCCTTCACGCCCCGCTCGGCGTTTTCGGCGTAAAGCCGGGTGAGGCGCGAGGAGAGCTTCACCTGCTCGGGTTTGCGATAGCGCACGACGTTCACCGGCGAGGGCCGTTCATTGGTCTCGGCGGTGAGCGCGAGCACGTCATGACCGCGCGCTGCCAGAGCCGGCGCCAGATGCACGAACTGGCCCGGGAAATTCTGGTGCACGAAGAGGATCTTCATGCGCTTTCGGGCTCGAGCGCGGTCTTGCCCAGAGCGGCGGCCATGAGCTGGCGCGTATACTCGGTCTGCGGGTTGGCGAAGACATCCTCGGCATTGCCCGCCTCGACCACGTCGCCGCGCTTCATCACCATGATCTTGTGGCTGAGCGCGCGCACCACCCGCAGGTCATGACTGATGAAGAGATAGGCGAGCCCGTGACGGCGCTGCAGGTTGCGCAGCAGGTCCACGATCTGCACCTGCACCGTCATGTCGAGCGCCGAGGTGGGTTCGTCGAGCACCACGACCTTGGGCCGCAGGATCATCGCGCGGGCGATCGCGATGCGCTGACGCTGGCCGCCCGAGAACTCGTGCGGGTAGCGCTCCATCATCGCCGGATCGAGGCCCGTCTCCTCCATGATCTCGGCCACCATCTCGCGGCGGTTGCGCCCCGGATCGACGCCGTGAACGGTCAACCCCTCGCCGATGATCTGCTCGACCGTCATGCGCGGCGAGAGCGAGCCGAACGGGTCCTGGAAGACGATCTGCATGTCGCGGCGCAGCGCGCGCAGGCGCCCCGCATGCCATTTCGAGATATCCTCGTTCTCGTAGACGATCAGGCCTTCGGAGGCGATGAGCCGCATGATCGCGAGCGCGAGCGTGGTCTTGCCCGACCCGGATTCCCCCACGATGCCGAGCGTCTCGCCCGCGCGCACCGAAAGCGAGGCGTCATTGACCGCCTTCACATGGCCGATCGTCTTGCGCAGCAGCCCGCGCTGGATCGGAAACCAGATCTTGAGATGTTCGGTGCGCACCAGTTCGGGCGCGGATGCGGGCACCGGATCGGCCATGCCGGTCGGCTCCGCCGCGAGCAGTTTGCGCGTGTAGGGATGCTGGGGATTGGCGAAGATCTCCTCGGTCGGGCCCTGCTCGACGATCTCGCCGTTCTGCATCACGCAGACCCGATCCGCGATGCGGCGCACCACGCCGAGGTCATGCGAGATGAACAGCAGGCTCATCCCCATGTCGCGCTTGAGATCGGCGAGCAGTTCGAGGATCTGCGCCTGGATCGTCACGTCGAGCGCGGTCGTCGGCTCGTCCGCGATCAGCAGGTCGGGCCCGTTGGCGAGCGCCATCGCGATCATCACCCGCTGGCGCTGCCCGCCCGAGAGCTGGTGCGGGTAATCCGCCAGACGGCTTTCGGGGTTCTGGATGCCGACCTTCGCGAGCAGCTCGATGACGCGCGCGCGCGCCGCCTCGCCGCGCAGGCCCTGATGCAGCGCGAGGCTCTCGGTGATCTGCTTTTCCAGCGTGTGGAGCGGGTTGAGCGAGGTCATCGGCTCCTGGAAGATGAAGCTGATATCGTTGCCCCGGACCGCCATCAGCTCGCGCTCGGAGGCGCCGATCATCTCGCGCCCCTCGTAGCGGATCGAGCCCTGGAGCGTCGCGTTGCCGCCGACCAGCGCCACGGTCGAGAGCGCGGTCACCGACTTCCCCGAGCCGGATTCGCCCACCAGAGCCACCGTCTCGCCGGCCCCCACGGTGAAGCTCACCCCCTTCACGGCGGGAATCTCACGCCCCTCCTGCCGGAAGGAGACCTTCAGGTTTTCGACCTCGAGAACCGTTTTCATCGGAACACCTTTCGGGGATCGAACGCGTCACGGATGCCCTCGAAGATGAAGACGAGAAGCGAAAGCATGATGGCGAAGGTGAAGAAGGCCGAGAAGGCGAGCCATGGCGCCTGCAGGTGCTGTTTGCCCTGCAGCGCCAGTTCTCCCAGCGACGGCGCGGAGGATGGCAATCCGTAACCCAGATAATCGAGCGAGGCGAGCGCCCCGATCGCACCGGTGATGACGAAGGGCAGCATGGTCAGCGTCGCCACCATCGCATTGGGCAGGATGTGGCGGAACATGATCACGCGGTCGGAGACGCCCAGGGCACGCGCCGCCCGGACATATTCGAAATTGCGCGCGCGCAGGAACTCGGCGCGCACCACGCCCACCAGCGCCGGCCAGCCGAACAGGATCGAGACCATCACCAGCAGCCAGAAGCTGCGCCCGAGGATCGCGAAGAGAATGATGATGACGTAGAGCGAGGGCGTGGAGGACCAGATTTCCAGAATCCGCTGGAAGAACAGATCCACCTTGCCGCCGAAATAGCCCTGCACCGCGCCCGCCGCGATCCCGATGAGCGAACCGATGCCGGTCACGATCAGTGCGAACAGGACAGAGGTGCGGAAGCCGTAGATCACCCGGGCGAGCACGTCGCGCGCGGTGTCGTCGGTGCCGAGCCAGTGCTGCGCATCGGGGGACGAAGGGGCGGTGCCCACATCGTTGATCGTGTTGTAGCTGTAGGGGATCGGCGGCCAGATCATCCAGCCCTTGTCGATGGCCTCGCCGTCGATCTCTCCCGTCTTCAGCGCGTCCTTCGCCAGCGCCTGCGGATCGTCGGCATCGAAACAGGTCTCGTTGCCGCCGGTCTCGATGAGGCATTGCACGACCGGGTCGCGATAGATCGCCTCGGTGCGGAAATCGCCGCCGAAGGCGGTTTCGGGATAGAACTTGTAGATCGGGAAATAGAGCTGCCCGCGATAGCTCACCACGATCGGCTTGTCGTTGGCGAGGAACTCCGCGAACAGGGCCGCGAGGAAGAGGATGCCGAAGATCACCAGCGACCACAGGGCCCGCCGATTGGCCTTGAAGTTGCGCCAGCGGCGCTGATTGAGAGGGCTCAGCCGCATCATCCGTCCCTCTTCTCGAAATCGATCCGCGGGTCGACGAAGACATACATCATGTCGGAGATGATATTCACCACGAGCGAGATCAGGCCGAACATGTAGAGCGTGCCGAAGATCACCGGGTAGTCACGCTCGACCGCCGCCTGGAAACCCAGCAGCCCCAGCCCGTCGAGCGAGAAGATCGTCTCGACGATGATCGAGGCCCCGAAGAAGATGCCGAGGAACTGCGCCGGGAAGCCCGCGATCACGATCAGCATCGCGTTGCGGAACACGTGCCCGTAAAGCACCTTCTTCTCGGACAGGCCCTTGGCGCGGGCGGTCATCACATATTGCTTGTTGATCTCGTCGAGGAAGGAGTTCTTCGTCAGCAACGTCATCGTGGCGAAGCTCGCGATCGTCGTCGCGGTCACCGGCAGCGCGATGTGCCAGAGGTAATCGAACGCCTTTCCCACCATCGAGAGCTGGTCGAAATTGTCCGATGTCAGGCCCCGGAGCGGGAAGATCTTCCAGTAGCTGCCGCCCGCGAGGAGCACCATCAGCATCACCGCGAAGAGGAAGCCCGGGATCGCGTAGCCCACGATGATCGCGCCGGAGGTCCAGGTGTCGAAGGGCGTGCCGTCGCGCACCGCCTTGCGGATGCCCATCGGGATCGAGATGATATAGGCGAGCAGCGTCGACCACAGTCCGAGCGTGATCGAGACCGGCATCTTGTCGATCACCAGGTTCACCACGGATTCGTTGCGAAAGAAGCTCTTGCCGAAATCGAAGGTCAGATAGCCCTTCATCATGATCGCAAAGCGCTGCCAGGCGGGGATCTTCTCCTTGTGACAGGCGGGATTCTTGAGATCGGGCGTGCCGGTGAACCCCGCGTCGCAGGTGATGCGCGCGAAGCCCATCTGCACTTCGAGCTGATTGAGCAGCTCGGGCGAGATGCCGCGCGCGCCCTGATAGCCGCTATCCTCGACCGCGCCCTGGTTCTGGCTGCCGGCATCGCCGCCGCCCGAGATGTTGCGCATCGAATCCGCCTCGCCCTGGACGCGGGCGATGACCTGCTCGATCGGCCCGCCGGGGACGAACTGGGTCAGCGTGAAGTTGATGATCATGATCCCCAGAAGCGTGGGGATCACCATCAGCAATCGCCTCAGGATATAGGCGCCCATTCTTGGCCCTCTGCTCGTTATCGCTTACGGCTTGAGCGCGCCGCTAGCTTCCAGTTTCTTGGCCTTCTCGGCGTCATACCACCAGAAATCCAGTTCTCCCAGCGAATAGGGCGGCAGGGTTTTCGGGTGGTCGTACTGATCCCAGTAAGCGACGGTGTAGGTCGGCTTGTACCATTGCGGCACCCAGAAACGCAGCGCCCGCAGCGCGCGGTCGAGCGCATGGACGCGCGGCACCAGCTCCTCATGGGTGCTGGCATGCTCGACCAGCGAGATCAGCTTGTCGATCGCCGGGTTCTTCAACCCCATCGCATTGAACACGTCATCGGTGTTCTTCGAGCCGAAATACTGCTGAAGATCGGCGCCCGGGATGTAGTCCTGCCCCAGATGGGTGGTGATCATGTCGAAGTCGTGGCTGCGGCGGCGGTTCTCGAACTCGCTGTCATCGACGCGGTCCATCCGCGCGTCGATCCCGAGCGCCTGCAGGTTCTGGACATAGGGATTGATCACGCGGTCGAAGGTCTGGCTGTCATTGAGGATCGAGACGCTCAGAACCTCGCCTTTCGCGTTGCGGCGTTTCCCGTCATCCCCGACCTTCCAGCCCGCCTCTTCAAGCAGCTTGGCCGCCTTGCGCATGTTCTTGCGATCGAGCTGACGCTTGCCCGAGACCGGCTGGATCACCGCCTCGTCGGTCAGGATGCCCTCCGGCAGGTCCTTGGCGAGCGGTTCGAGGATCTTGACCTCTTCGGGCGTGGGCTTGCCCTTGGCCTGAAGCTCGGAATTCTCCCAGACGCTCTCGACCCGGTCATAGAGCCCGTAGAACAGGGTCTCGTTCGACCATTCGAAGTTGAACATCAGGTCGAGCGCCTCGCGCACCCGGACATCGTCGAATTTGGGCCGGCGAAGGTTGATCACGAAGGCCTGCCCCGAGGCGATATTGCCGTTCGGAAGCTCCGCTTTCTGGATCTCTCCGGTCTGCATCGCGGGGAAATCGTAGCCGGTGGCCCAGATGATCGAGCTGGCTTCGTTGCGGAAGGTGTAGGTGCCGGATTTGAACCCCTCGAAAGCCGACTGGTAATCGCCGAAATACTCGATGCGGATCTTGTCGAAATTCGACCGCCCCTTGTTGATCGGCAGGTCCTTTCCCCAATAGTCGGGATTGCGCTTCCAGGTGATCGAGCGGTTGTTCTTCACGCTGTCGAACATGTAGGGGCCCGAGCCGATGAAAGGCTCGTCCGAGGTCTGCGACAGGTCGATCTTGTCTTTCTCGAACTGGGCCTTCGAAAACACCGGCAGAGTCGCTACCGACTGGATCAGGTCGCGGCGCGGATAGTCCGGCAGGAAGGTGAACTTCACATGGGTCGGGTCGATCACCTCGGCCGATTTCACCTGCTGAGAGATCACCGCGCGGAACGAGCTGAGCCCCTTGTCGCGCAGCTGCTCGTAGGAGAACACGACATCTTCGGCGGTCAGCGGCGTGCCGTCGGAGAATTTGATGCCGTCACGCAGGGTGAAGATCACCCAATCCTTCGACTTCGGATATTCGAGGCTCTTGCACAGCAGGCAGTAGAGCTCGCCCACCGTGTCGGCCGTCCCCTCCATCAGCGATTCCAGCGGCGCGGAAGCAAGCGCCGCGGCGCGCCCCTGGATCGAATAGGGATTGTAGTTGTCGAACCCGCCCGGCGCCCATTCCGAGATCTCGCCCCCCTTGGGCGCATCGGGATTGACGTAATCGAGATGCGGGAAATCCGCCGGGTACTTGAGCGAGCCGAGCGTGGCGATGCCGTAGGAGGTAATGGTGTCACCGCTCTGGTCCTGCGCATGGGCCCCGAGCGCAAGCGTGGTCCAGACGATGCCGCCCAGAAGCAGCGCTCCGAACCCGCGCATCCCGCCCTGCATCCAGCCGGTTCCGGCATCCCCGCTCATCACGCGCATTTCCCGCATACTCGGCTACTCCCTGCTCAAAGACCTCCGGCCGCGTCCACCCAAGCTAAAAGCCAAGGGCGTAACGGGGCAAGTTACGAATCTGTAAGGGTGCGGGCCGGAATGTGAAAGGGCCGCTCCTCACGAGCGGCCCTTTGAGCGAGTTCCGGCGTATCGCCTTAATTCGAGTGTTCCTGAAGATAGGCGATGACGTCGTTGCGGTCCTCGGCCTTCTTGAGGCCCGCGAAGGACATCTTGTTGCCCGGGATGTAGTCTTTCGGATTGGTCAGCCACTCGTTGAGCGCCTCGAGCGTCCAGGTGCCGCCATGCGACTTGAGCGCATCCGAGTAGTTGAACCCGTCGACGGCGGCCACTTCGCGATCCACCACACCGTCGAGATGCGGGCCGACGCCGTTCTTGCCTTCGAGACTGTGGCAGGCCTTGCACTTGCCGAAGATCTTCTCGCCCTTCGCCGGATCCCCGTCGCCAAGCGCGATCTGGGTCTCTTCCTCCGCAGCCGCGGCGTCGCCACCGGTGTCGTCCTTGGCCAGCAGATCACCCGGCGCGGCGGACATCATCGGCTTGTCGGACTGTGCCACCTCGTGATCGCCGCCCGAGGAATCCTCGGCCTCGCCGACATGGTAGAGCCCGCTGGAAGCCCAGGACGTGAGAAGGAAAAGCAAGAACGCACCCAAAAGCGCGCCCGCTGCCTTGGTGAAGGTCATGGTGTTGAACATGTCTCGTCCCTGATATGCGTCGTCCTCCCGCGCATCTATCCGCAGAGGCCTTTTCAGATCAAGGGAACTTTACCGGATGTGATCCGATTTCGGAACGCAATTGCGGGAATGACGCCGCGTGAGGCCGATCGGGAGGGCCCTCTTTTCTTTGCCGCGAGGGCAGGCTAGGCAGTCGATACGGCATCGAAAGCGGAGGGACGGGTGATGGGCGGACACAGCGAGGGACAGCGCACGGGCCGGATCGCCTTTCAGGGCGAACCGGGCGCCTATTCGCATCAGGCCTGCCGCGACGCCCGCCCGGGGCTCGAGGCGATCCCCTGCCGGACATTCGAGGACGTGATCGACACGGTGAAGCGCGGCGAGGCGGATCTCGCGATGCTTCCGGTCGAGAATTCGACCTATGGCCGGGTCGCCGACATCCATTACCTGCTGCCCTCCTCCGGGCTGCATATCGTCGACGAGGCCTTCGTTCGGGTGCATATCAACCTGCTCGCGGTGCCCGGCGCCCAGCTTTCCGACATCAAGCAGGCCATGAGCCACACCGTGCTCCTGGGCCAGTGCCGCGCGTTCCTCACCGAGCATGGCATTCACCGCATCACCGGCGCGGATACGGCAGGCTCGGCGCAGATCGTCGCGGAGAAGGGCGACAAGTCGGTCGCCGCACTCGCCTCGGAACTCGCCGGCGAGATCTATGGCCTCGAGGTGCTCGCCCGCCATATCGAGGATCATTCGCGCAACACCACGCGCTTCCTGATCATGGCGCGCGAGCCCGACCTGACGCGCCGCGGCGACAAGATGATGACCACCTTCGTCTTCCGCGTGCGCAACATCCCCGCCGCGCTCTACAAGGCAATGGGCGGGTTCGCGACCAACGGCGTGAACATGACCAAGCTCGAAAGCTACATGGTGGGCGGCAATTTCACCGCGACCCAGTTCTATGCCGATGTCGAGGGTCACCCCGACGACCCCGCGCTCGCGCGCGCGCTCGAAGAGCTCGACTATTTCACCGACTATCTCGAGATCCTCGGGGTCTACCCGGCCGATCCGCGTCGCGACGGCTGAGCGCGTCAGGCCCCGCGCGCGCGTCGCTCGGCCTGAAGCTCGATATCTTCCGCGAATTGCTGGACCCGCTCCTGGAAGCGGCGTTCGAGATTGCCCTTGCCGAGCTTGGCGGACTGGATCATCAGTCGCGCCCCGAGCGAGCGCGGCCGCACATCGAGCCCGATCTGAAGCCGCGTCCGGGTCTTCGAAAGCTCGGTGAGGACGAATTCGAGCCCCGCCTCGAAACTGTTCGACACACCCGCGTATTCGAGAAACTCCGGCTCCTCGTAGCGGCGGATATCGGTGAGCACCTGTCGCTGCTTGCCGCGAAACCGGAAGCCCACCTCCCAGGACATGCCGGCGCCCGGAACCGAAAGCGCGTCGAGCCGCCTGAGCGTGACCCCGCGCCGCATCGCGTCGCGTTCGAAGGACCCGAAATCGGCCAGACGCTCGAAGACGAAGTCCTGCGGAGCGGCGATGTCGGTGCGGGTCGAGAGCTTCATTCCAATGTCCTTGGGCGGGGGCGGTACTTGAGGGGGCGACGCTGTGCGCCGCAAAGTGGCGTCAATCGAGCCGGTCCGCAAGCCACTCGCGCATCAGCCAGCCCGCGATCGCACCCGTCCGCGGCGGGCTGATCTCGGGATCGCGCCCGGCCATCACGCGCACCAGCCGCTCGCGGGAGATCCAGCGCGCATCCGCGATCTCCACCGGGTCGATGGTGATCTCGGTCGTGGTGGCGATGCCGTGACAGCCCAGCATCAGCGACGCCGGAAAGGGCCAGGGCTGCGAGGCGATGAAGCGCACCGGTCCGACCCGCACCCCCGCCTCCTCAAAGACCTCACGGCGCACCGCGGCCTCGAGCGTCTCTCCCGGCTCCATGAAACCGGCCAGCGCGGAATACATCGTCTCGGGCCAGTGCGGCCCGCGTCCCAGAAGAAGTTCGTTGCCGCGGGTGATCAGCATGATCACGACCGGATCGGTACGCGGGAAATGGCGCCGTTCGCAGGCCGGGCAACGCCGCTGCCACCCCGCCTCCTCAGGGTCGCTCTTCACCCCGCAGGCTGCGCAGAAACCATGCGTCCGGTGCCATTCGAGCATCGCCCGCGCCGTCGCGGCGATCTCGGCCTCGAGCGGGGTCAGAACCGCGAGCCGCCCGCGCAGTTCAGCGAAGACGACGCCGTGGGGCAGGCCCGGATGGTGCTGTTCGCTCGGATCGAAGAAGGCCGCGCCGCTGGGACGGTCTCCGTCGGGTTCGAGCGCCGAGACATCCCGCGCGAAGACCGGCCGCCCCTGTGCGCAGCCAAGGAACAGTTCCAGCCCCTCGGCCTCGTCCAGCAGCGGATGATCATGGGGCAGGAGATGCAGCGCGCCGCCCTCGAAGAGCGGCCGTCCGCGCCACAGAGCGAGCACGTGCGTATCCTTCCGGCGCCGCAGCGTCGCGACCCTCTCGGGGTCGGCGCGCAGATGCGCCGCACGCTCCAGCAGGCCCGAGCGTTCGGCAAAGGCGAGACCGCTCGGGTCTGTCCGTCCCCAACCCCAGGCATCGGGCGCAACCTCCGGGATCGGCGTCCGGCGGGAAAGATCGGTCATGCGAACACCTCCATTCGGCAATTGCTTCGCATGGGGCAGACGGGGAAACCAGAGCCCAAACGTGAAATTGACAGCGCAGGGGCGCCCGCCCTGCCCGCGCGACGCATATATTTTCTAGGTAAATAAGCGTTTCTACTTTAAGTTGACGAGCAGGGAGCAATAAAGACCGGGTCCCGGTCGCCACGGATCGCGCAGGAAAAGCGCGGCGAAGGGAAGGGAATGGGATATTTGCCTGACCGGCTGGGGGCCGGGCAACATATCGAGCTTGAACCGACGCAGGTCACCCTTGCCCTGCGCCTCATCGAGACGACCGATCTTCACGGGCAGGTCCGAAGCTACGACTACTTCAACGACCGGCCCGCGCCCTGCACGGGGCTCGCAGCCCTCGCCCCCGAGATCGCGCGCGCCCGCGACGAAGCCTCCAACTCGCTCCTCTTCGATTGCGGCGATTTCCTGCAAGGCACGCCGATGACCCAGATCTGGGGTGAGGCCGAGCCGCATGTGGAGGGCATCGCGAACCCGATGATCGCGGTGATGAATGCGGTCGGATACGATGCGGCCGCGCTCGGAAATCATGAATTCGACTTCGGAACGGCGCGCCTCGAACAGGCCCGGAACGAGGCGCGCTTTCCTTTTCTGGGCGCCAATCTCGCGGCGCGCGGAGGGTCCGAGGGGAACTTGCCGAAGGGGATCGCACCTTGGGTGCTGCTCGAGCGGGACATGACAGATGATGCGGGCCGCACTCACCGGCTGCGCATCGCGGTGATCGGCTTTCTGCCGCCGCCGATCCCGCCGCTGCCGCAGATGCCCCCGAACGCCGGGCTTCACACCACCTGCCTGCTCGACGCCGCAAGTGACCATATGCCCGATATCCGTCGTGCGATGCCCGATCTGGTGATCGCGCTCGCGCATACGGGGATCGCACCGATCCTCGGGCAGGACATCTCTCATGCCTCGCAACCCGCGCGCCTTGGCCCGCAGGGCCTCGCCCAGATAGACGGGATCGACGTGATCCTCTTCGGGCATGACCATCGCACCTTTCCCGCCCCGCAGCAGACGGGAGACGGCGGGATCGATCCGCATGCGAGCACCCTGCATGGCAAACCCGCGATCAATGCGGGAACGGGAGGAACGCATATCGGGGTTCTCGACCTCTCGCTGGAAAAGCGCGACGGCCGCTGGTCGATCCGGAACCACGCCGCGAACCTGCGGCAGGCCGGAGATGTCCGGGATTGCGAATGCCCCGCGATCCTCGAACTGAGCGCCGATGCCCATACGCGTACGCTTACCCATATCCGCCGGGAGATCGGGGTGAGCCTGCATCCGCTGCACAGCTATTTCGCGACGCTCGGTCCCGACCCGACATTGGCGCTGATCGCGCGGGCCAAATTGCGCCACGCCCGAGACTGCCTGGTGGACCGGCCGGAACGGCACCTGCCGATGATCGCGGCGGTTTCGGCCTTCAAGGCGGGGGGCTTGGGCGGGCCCGGGAACTATGTCGACATTCCGGCCGGGAAATTGCGCGCGAACCATCTCGATGACCTCTACCTCTACAACAATGCGATCGGGGCGGTTGAGATCTCGGGCACGGAGTTGCGCGACTGGCTCGAACTGGCCGCCTCGGTTTTTCAGCGCCAGCTCCCCGGCGGAACGGGCGCAAAACTTCTGGATCCGACCTTCGCCAGCTACCAGTTCGACGTCTTCCCGGGCCTCACCTACGAGATCGACCTGTCTGCCCCGGCCCGCTACGACTCGACGGGCAGGCTGATGGCGTCCGGGACGGGCAGGATCCGGGATCTCCACCACGCGGGACGCAAGATCGCCGACGAGGAACGGTTTGTCGTCCTGAGCAGCGATTTCCGGCTCGCGGGCGGGGGCGGTTTCCGACCGAGAGGACGCCCGGTTTCCCTGACCAGAGAACCGGCACCTATCCGCGATCTTCTTCTGGCCGAGATCCAGCGCCCGCACGCCGATCCCGCACCCGCTGCGCGTCCGGTCTGGCGCTTCGCGCCGATACCCGGCGCCCGCGTGATCTGCCAGACGGGTCCGGGGGCGGTCTCTCATCTGTCCGACTTGCGGCGCGCGGGGATGTCGGTGACGCCGCTTCCGCTCGACGACGAGGGGTTCCTGCCACTCGAAATCGCGCTGTGAGCGGGCACGCCTGATCGCTCAGACGGCGCGGGCCTTCGCCTCGGCCCTCGGATAGAGCCGCGCCATCGTGATCCCGCGCGTCGCGTTGAGCACCATCAGCCCCGCCCAGAGCCCGTGATTGCCGAAGGCCGGGATCAGAAGCGACAGAGCCGCTGCGTAGATCGCGACCGAGACCAGCATCGCATTGCGCATCTCGCGCGTCAGCGTGGCGCCGATGAAGATCCCGTCGAGCATCCAGCTCGCGATGCCGATCAACGGGGCCGCCGCGATCCAGGGCAGATAGGCGCGCGCCTCGACGCGCACCTCGGGTGCGGTGGTCATCACGTCGATGATCGACGGCCCCGCGAAGAAGAATGCGGCTCCCAGCAAGACGGCCCCTAAGACGCCCCATTGCGACGACACGACCGCCGCGCGGCGCAGGCGCCCGACCGCCCGCGCGCCCACCGCCTGACCGACGAGGCTTTCGGCCGAGAAGGCGAACCCGTCGAGCGCGAAGGCCGTGATCTGCAGGAACTGCACCAGCACCTGATTGGCCGCGAGCGTCACATCGCCCTGCCCCGCACCGAGGAACAGGAAGGCGGTGAAACTTGCCTGCAGCAGGACCGAGCGGATCATGATGTCGGTATTCACCCGCGCCATCGTCACGAGCTTGAGCCGGTCGAAGATCGCCCGCGCCCGCCACAAGCCCCCCAGAAAGGCCCCGCGCGCCAACCAGAGCGCGAGCGTCACGCCGCCGATCTCGGAGATCAAGGTCGCCGCGGCCACGCCCTTCACGCCCCAGCCGAGGCCGAGCACGAACCACAGATCGAGCAGCACGTTGAGCCCGTTCATCGTGACCTGCAGCGCCAGAACCCCGCGGGTGCGCTCGAGCGCGATCAGCCAGCCGGTGAAGGCATAGAGCGAGATCGTCAACGGCGCACCCCAGATCCGGATCTGGAGGTAATCGCGCGCGAGCGACTCGACCTCGGCGCTCGCGGGGGCGATCTTGAAGGCAGCCCAGAAAAGCGGGATCTGCAAGGCGATCAGTGACAGCCCGGCGATCCCCGCCACGATCAGCGCGCGCAGAAGCCCCGCCGAGACCTCGCCGGTATCGCCCGTGCCATGCGCCTGCGAAACAAGTCCCGTGGTGCCCATCCTGAGGAAGCCGAAGACCCAGTAGATCGAGGACAGGATCACCGCACCGATCCCGACCGCGCCGATCGGGGCGGGCAGGCCAAGCTGGCCCACCACCCCGGTATCGACAGCGCCGAGGATCGGGATCGTGGCGTTGGAGAGAACGATCGGGCCCGCGATCTTCAACACGCGGGCATGGGTGATCTCAGCCATTCTCACCCGAGACATCGCGCGCAGGCATCAGGAAATGCCCCGTCGCCTGGGCGAACAGACGGGAACGGTTGTCCTGCCAGGCCTCGACATGCACGGAGGCATAGCGCCGCCCCGAACGGTTCACCCGCGCCCGCGCATAGGCGTCGCGCGGCAGGCCCGAGCGCAGGTAATCGACGGTGAAATCAATGGTCTTTGGCAGCCGCGGCATATGCTTCGGATCGAGCGTCGCCGGGTCGATCCGGCCGGCCTCGATATCTTCCCAGAGATAGGACCAGCTCAGTTCGATGATCGCGGTGACTTCGAGGAAGGCCGCCGTCACGCCGCCGTGCAGCGCGGGCAGCATCGGGTTGCCGATCAGTTTGTTCTCGAAGGGCAGGATAGCGGTGAGTTCGTCGCCGCGCCGGTCGAAATGGATGCCGAGGAACTGCGCATAGGGCACGCCCTCGACGAGCATCTTGAGCGCACCATCGCGGCGTTGCTTAACGGCCTGGACGGGTTCGGGCTTGCCACGGTTCATTTGCGCACCTCCCGGCGATCCACGGTGAAGGCGCCGGTGGCGGCAGCGACCGGCAGCCCCTCTTCCTCGTCATGGGCGGTGGCGCGCACGAAGGCGACCGAACGGGTGACATGGTAGCATTCCGCGCGCGCGGTGATCCGCTGGCCCGGCTTGGCGGGGCGCATGTAGTCGATACGCAGATCGAGGGTGGCGGTTACGCTTCCCGCCTCCGGATGGCTCATCACCGCCGCCCCCGCGCAGGTATCCATCAGCGCCGAGACCGCGCCGCCATGAATGACGCCGGTGCGCGGATCGCCGATGAAGCGGGGATCATAGGGCATCGAGAGGGTGGCTGTGCCGGGGCCGATCGCGTCGAGCTCCATCGAGAGCGCCCGCGCATGGGGGATCGCCTCGATGAACTGGCGAGCCTGCTTGAGGAGGTGGTCGTCGGAGACGCTCATGAAATTGTCCACTGGTTCGGGTCGAGGTGACTATCGACGAGGGGACGGACGGGTTCAAGGGGAGACGCTGGGTCGTTCCCGCCCGGATGATCGAGAACCCCCTCGGGTCGCTCGATGATACGGGCATCGGCCGCGCGCTGCGCCTCAGCGTTTCGCGGCGAAGAACGCCTTCAGCAACGCCTCGGCCTCCGCCGCCCCGATCCCGTCATAGACCTCGGGCACATGATGGCTCTGCGGATGGGTGAAGACCCTTGGCCCATGCGCGACGCCGCCCGATTTCGGGTCCGCCGCCCCGTAATAGAGCCGCGCGATCCGGGCCTGGGAGATCGCCGAGGCGCACATCGGGCAGGGTTCGAGCGTGACATAGAGATCATGCCCCGGCAGGCGCTCCGAGCCGAGCGCCTTGCAGGCCGCGCGCATCGCGAGGATCTCGGCATGCGCGGTCGGGTCGGCAAGCTCGCGGGTGCGGTTGCCCGCCCGCGCCACGACCTCGCCCATGGGCGACACGACCACCGCGCCGACGGGGACCTCGCCGCGCGCCGCCGCCGCCCGCGCCTCGTCGAGCGCCTGTTGCATGAAGGACCGGAATACCATGCCTCTACATCGCTTGCCGACGCGTTCTTATCAAGACGCTTCCCAAGCGGGTGCGAAAGGTGTAGAGCGCGGCCTTCGCGCCCGAGCGACTCCGGCGCCCCCTCCCCCAGAAGGAACCGACAGATGACCGACACCCCCGCCCCGAAACCCGTCCAGACCGAACGCGTCGCCAAGGTGATCGCGCGCTCCGGCGTGGCCTCGCGCCGCGACGCCGAGAAGATGATCTTTGCAGGCAAGGTCGCCGTGAACGGCAAGCAGATCGACACGCCAGCGCGCGACGTGGCGCCCGGCGACAAGATCACCATCGACGGCAAGCCGATCGACGCCCCGCAGGAAACCCGGCTCTGGCTCTATTACAAGCCGCTCGGGCTGGTGACGACCGAGAAGGACGAACTGGGCCGCCGCACGATCTTCGACGAGATGCCCGAGGGGATGCCGCGAGTGCTCAACATCGGCCGGCTCGACCTCAATTCCGAAGGGCTGCTGCTGCTGACCAATGATGGCGGGCTCAAGCGCCGGCTGGAACTGCCCGAGACCGGCTGGCTGCGCAAATACCGCGTTCGCGTGAACGGCCGCCCGACCGAGGCCACCTTCGACCCGCTGCGCCGGGGCATCACCATCGAGGGCGAGGAATTCCTGCCGATGGAGGTCACACTCGACCGACAGCAGGGCGCGAATGCCTGGCTGACCGTGGGGATCCGCGAGGGTCGCAACCGCGAGATCCGCCGCGCGATGACCGAGATCGGCCTGCAGGTGAACCGCCTGATCCGCATCAGCTACGGCCCGTTCCGGCTGATGGACATGAATCCGGGCGACGTGATGGAGGTGAAGCGCCGGATGCTGCGCGACCAGCTCGGCGGGCTTCTCGAGGAGGCGCCCCAGCAGGGCGAGCCCGAGCGCCATGACCGCAAGCCCCGTCGCGACGGCGACGCGCGCCCCGAGCGGGGACCGCGTGGCGAGAAGCCGCGTTTCGGCAAGCGCGAGGACGGCCCGCGCGAGGACCGGCCGCGCAAGCCGCGCGCGGGTGGGGTCAAATCGCATCGCGACGAAGGCGACAAGCCGCGTTTCAACCGGGATCGTGACGACCGCGGCCGGGACGACAAGCCGCGCTTCAATCGTGACCGGGATGACCGGGGCCGCGAAGACAAGCCGCGCTTTGACAAGAAGCGCGACGACCGTCCGCAGGGCGACCGCCCCCGTTTCAGCCGCGACCGCGACGATCGCGATCAGGGCGGCAAGCCGCGCTTCGCCAAACCGCGCACGGATGGACCGCGCGACGGCGCTCCGCGCAAGCCGCGCTCCGGCGGGTTCAAATCGAACCGCGACGGCGACGACAAGCCGCGCTTCTCGCGTGATCGCGACGACCGCCCGCAGGGGGACAAGCCGCGTTTCCGCAAGGATCGGGACGACCGTCCGCAAGGCGACCGCCCCCGTTTCAACCGCGACCGCGACGACCGCGATCAAGGCGACAAGCCCCGCTTCGGCAAGCCGCGGGGCGACCGTCCCGAAGGTGATCGGCCGCGCTCGGAAGGGTTCCGCTCGCGCGGGGACAAGCCGGGTGGCAAGCCGCGCGCCGAGGGTTTCAAGTCGCATGGCGGAAAGCCGGGCGGGAAACCGCGCGCGGGCGGGTTCAAGTCGCATCGCGACGGAGACGACAAGCGCGGCGGACGCGGACCGGGCAACGGGCCGAAAGGCGCACCGCGCGGCAAACCGCGCGGCTGACCGGCCAGGACATATCCGTCGAGGGGAAAATTCCACGCGAATTCCCTCGGCGGGTTTACGCGAATTTCACAGCCCACCTCTGGCGCAACTCCGCCGCTCTTCCTATAAATTCAGGTATGGTGCGAAAAATCCCGCGCCGGGCGGAGGCTCGCGATGTCGCGTAATGCGCAAAAGACGATCGCTTTCTGGTTGATGATCGCGCTGACGCTGTCGGTCGCGCTCACGGGGAGCGTCTGATGGCCCAGCGATATGGCGGCAAGTACAGCCCCGAGGGCGGTTCGACCAAACCTGACCTCAATGATGCGCTCTCGGTCCCGCCGCATCGGCGTCCCGGCGCGCGCCATCCCCACGAGGGACGACCGTTCTGGATCGTGGCCGCGGCCCTTCCCTTCCTTCTTGCCGCCTTCGGCAACGGCCCCGTTACACTCGCACGCGCGCTCGGGGCGTTCGCGCTGATCGCGGGCGCGGCCTGGACGATCCGCGAGGGCCTGCGCGCCGAGTTCGCCTATGCCGCCCGCGCCGCGTCCCGGCGGCCGGCCTTTCCGCGCAAGATCGCAGGCTCGGCGGTGTACGGGCTCGGTCTCGCGCTCGGGGCGCAGGCCCCGGAACTCGGCCTCTTCGGGGCGGCGGCCATCGGGCTCGTCGGTGCGGTGATCTCGCTCGTGGCCTTCGGGCTCGATCCGCTCGAGGACAAGGGCATGGAAGGCATCGACCGGTTCCAGCAGGATCGCGTCGCCCGGGTGGTGAAGGAAGGCGAGGCCTATCTCGCGCAGATGCGCAGTGCCATCGCCCCGTCGGGCGAGCGCGCGCTGGTCTCGCGCGTCGATGCTTTCGCGACGACCGCGCGCGATCTCTTCCGCGCGGTCGAGGAGGACCCGGGCGATCTCGCTCAGGCGCGGCGCTACATGACCGTCTATCTCGAGGGCGCGCGCGACGCGACGATCAAGTTCGCCGATCTTTGGCGCACCACCCGCGATCAGAAGGCGCGCACGGATTACGAGGCCCTGCTTGCCGATCTCGAGGCGAATTTCACCGCCCGCACGAAGAAGATGCTCGAGGACGGGCGCGAAGGGCTCGAGATCGAGATCGAGGTCCTGCGCGACCGGCTTGCGCGCGAGGGCGTTGCACCGCGCGCCGCTCGCGAGTGATAGTGGAAGAAACAAGGGCCACGCGCCCGGATGAGCCCAAGGGAGGCCAGCGATGACCGAGACGACCCGCCAGAAGGCGACCGAGCTGATGACCGAGGTGGAAGGGCTGACCGGGGCGCTCTTGCCGGAACCGGGCCCGGCCGAGGCGGTGACGCCGCTCGATCAGGCCCCGCCGGAGACGGCCGAACAGATCCGCGCGCGCATGGCCGAGCTCGATCTAGGCGATACCGGCTCGATCGTGCAATTCGGCTCGCGGGCACAGACCGACCTGCAGGCGATCAGCCAGGAGATGCTCTCGGGGGTGAAGAACAAGGATGTCGGCCCGGCCGGCGACAGCCTGCGCCAGATCGTGACCACGATCCGGGGCTTCGCGGTGAGCGAGCTCGACGTGCGCCGCAAGCGCAGCTGGTGGGAGAAGCTTCTGGGCCGCGCCGCGCCCTTCGCCAATTTCGTCGCCCGCTTCGAGGAGGTCCAGGGCCAGATCGACCGCGTGACCGACGAGCTTTTGAGCCACGAGCACAAGCTGATGAAGGACATCAAGTCGCTCGACATGCTCTATGACAAGACGCTGGATTTCTATGACGAGCTCGCGCTCTATATCGCGGCGGGCACCGAGAAGCTGCGCGAGATCGACGAGACCGACATCCCCGCGCTCGAGAAGGCCGTCGCAGACGCTCCCGAAGACGAGAAGGTGCTCAAGGCCCAGGCCCTGCGCGACCTGCGCGCGGCACGCGACGATCTGGAACGCCGCGTGCATGACCTGAAGCTGACCCGGCAGGTGACGATGCAGTCCCTGCCCTCGATCCGGCTGGTGCAGGAAAACGACAAGAGCCTTGTCACCAAGATCAACTCGACGCTGGTGAACACCGTCCCGCTCTGGGAGACCCAGCTTGCGCAGGCGGTGACGATCCAGCGCTCGCGCGAGGCGGCCGGCGCGGTGCGCGAGGCGAATGATCTGACCAACGAGCTGCTGCGCTCCAACGCCAAGAACCTGCGCGAGGCCAATGCCGAGATCCGCACCGAGATGGAGCGCGGGGTCTTCGATATCGAGGCGGTGAAGGCGGCCAATGCGGATCTGATCGCGACGATCGAGGACAGCCTGCGCATCGCCGACGAGGGCAAGCGCAAGCGCGCCGACGCCGAAAAGGATCTGGTCGAGATGGAACACAAGCTGCGCGACACGCTCGCTGCGGCGAAATCCTCCGCTCAGGCGGGTGGAGCTGCCGGATGATGCAGATGCGGGCCTTGCGCTGGTTGGCGGGAATCGCGGGGTGCCTCGCGCTGTCGGGCTGCATCACGAGCTTCGGCACCTCACCGAACGCGCCGCGCAAGGCGCCGCGGCCGCTCCAGCCCCCGGCGGAATTCGAACGCGGACCGGTCGTGCCTCAAAGCGCTCTCTCGCGCGAGATGCAGTCCTATTACACGAAGACCGCGACCGAGATGGAAGCCCGCGGCCAGCTGCGCACCGACGTCGCCCCGCGCGATGCGCCCTTCACGACCCGGCAGCTGGTAGAGGATTTCGTCAAGATCGCGCTTTACGACGAGTACACGCCCCGCGGCGGCGGGTTCATTGCGCGCCAGACCCCGTCGCGGCTGCGCCGCTGGGAAAAGCCGGTGCGGATGGATATCGCCTTCGGCCCCTCGATCCCGCGCGCCGACCGGATCTCGGACCGCGCCGAGGTGACCGCCTATGCCAGCAAGCTCGCGCGCGCCTCGAAACACCCGGTCAGCGTCGTGCATGCGCATGGCAATTTCCACGTGCTCTTCCTCAACGAGGACGAGCGCCGCGATATCGGCCCGCGCCTGCGCGAGTTGGTGCCGGGGATCGACAATGCCAGCGTCGATGCGATCACCGATCTGCCGCTCTCGACCTATTGCGTCGTCTTCGCCTTCTCGGAGGGTGACAGCCCGATCTACACCGAGGCGGTTGCGGTGATCCGTGGCGAGCACCCGCCGGAACTGCGCACGAGCTGCATCCACGAGGAGCTCGCGCAGGGGCTGGGGCTTGCCAACGACTCGCCGCGCGCGCGGCCCTCGATCTTCAATGACGACGAGGAATTCTCGCTGCTCACCCATCACGACGAGCTGCTGCTGCGCATGCTCTACGACCCGCGCCTGCGCCCCGGCATGACCGAGGCCGAGGCGCGCCCGATCGTCGAAAAGATCGCCGCCGAACTGATGGGCGGCGAGAGCTGAAACAGCGGAAAGGAACCGCAACATGGGCATTCTCGATTTCCTCTCGGGCGAGTTCATCGACGTCATCGGCTGGACCGACGACACGCGCGACACGATGGTCTGGCGGTTCGAGCGCGAGGGCCATGCGATCAAGTATGGCGCCAAGCTGACGGTGCGCGAGGGTCAGGCGGCGATCTTCGTCCATGAGGGGCAGCTCGCCGATATCTTCGGCCCCGGCCTCTACATGCTCGAGACCAACAACCTGCCGATCCTGACCACGCTCCAGCACTGGGATCACGGGTTCCGCTCGCCCTTCCAGTCCGAGATCTACTTCGTCAACACGACCCGGTTCAACGACCTGAAATGGGGCACGAAGAACCCGGTCATCGCGCGCGATCCCGAATTCGGCCCGGTGCGCATCCGCGCCTTCGGCACCTATTCGATGCGCGTCACCGATCCGGGCAAGTTCCTGACCGAGATCGTCGGCACCGATGGCGAATTCACCTCCGACGAGATCAGCTACCAGCTGCGCAACGTGATCGTGCAGGAATTCTCGCGCGCAATTGCGGGCTCGGGCATCCCGGTGCTCGACATGGCCGCGAACACCGCCGATCTGGGCAAGCTCGTGAGCAAGGCGATCGCGCCGACGATCGGCAATTACGGGCTGGAACTGCCGGAATTCTACATCGAGAACGTCTCGCTGCCCGAGGCGGTCGAAGCCGTACTCGACAAGCGCACCTCGATGGGCATCGTGGGCGATCTGGGCAAGTACATGCAGTTCAACGCCGCCGAGGCGATGGGCCAGCCGGGCTCCGGCGCGGGTGCCGGGATGGGCGCTGCCATGGGCGCCGGGATGGGTGCGGGCGTGGGCATGGCGATGGGCAACCAGATGGGCTGGGCCGGCCCCTGGGGGCAGCCCCCCACCCAGCCGGCAGCCGCCGCCCCGCCTCCCCCGCCCCCGCCGGTCGAGAAGGTCTGGCATCTGGCCGTGAACGGGCAGACGCAGGGGCCCTATGGTCGCGGCCATCTGGGCCGGATGGTCTCGGAGGGCACGCTTACCCGGGACAGCCTCGTCTGGACGCCCGGTCAGGACGGCTGGAAGCGCGCCGAGGACGTGACCGAACTCGCGCAGCTTTTCACCATCGCCCCGCCTCCGCCACCACCGCCCGCGGGCTGAGACCATGATGCAGATCCCGAAAGTGGGCCGCTCGTCCGGGAGCGGCCCCGCCGATCCACGCGGCGAGAGCCACTATCAATGCGAAAGCTGCGGCGCGGATCTGCGCTTCGCGCCGGGTCAGACCCGGCTCGTCTGCGACCATTGCGGCCATGTGCAGGACATTCCCGCCGCCACCGGGCGCGGCATGGCGCGACTGCGGGAAATCCCGCTCGCGCAAACGCTCGCCAAGGGCCTGCCCGAGCCGGAGATGGAAGAGCTCCGGACGCTCTCCTGCCCGAATTGCGGCGCGACGATCGAATTGCACAATGGCGAGCACGCCACCGAATGTCCCTTCTGCGCCACGCCCGTGGTGACCGATACCGGCACGCGGCGTCTCATCAAGCCGCAGGGCGTGCTGCCCTTCCAGCTGACCGAAGATCAGGCCCGGGCGGCGCTGTCGAAATGGCTCGGGAGCCTGTGGTTCGCGCCCAACGGCCTCACCAGATACGCCCGCAAGGGACGGAGGATGAGCGGCATCTACGCGCCGTTCTGGACCTTCGATGCCGCAACCCGCACGCGCTATACCGGCCAGAGGGGCGACGCCTATTATGAATCGCGCACCGTCCAGACCGACAAGGGCCCGCGCACCCAGCAGGTCCGGCGGATCCGCTGGACGCCGGTGGCCGGACAGGTCGCGCGCGATTTCGACGATGTCGTGATCTATGCCGCGCGCTCGCTGCCGCCGGGTTACGTGCAGGCGTTGCAGCCCTGGGATCTGAGCGCACTCGAACCCTATCGGCGCGACTATCTGGCAGGCTTCTCCGCCGAGGGCTACACGGTCGAGCTGCACGAGGGCCATCATGCGGCGCAGGCCGAGATGATCCGCGTGATCCAGACCGATATCCGGCGCGATATCGGCGGGGACGAGCAGCAGATTGCCTCGATGGATCCGCGTTTCTCGGACGAGACCTTCAAGCATATCCTGCTGCCGGTCTGGACCGCCGCCTATCGGTTCCGGGACCGATCCTACCGGTTCGTGGTCAACGCCCAGACCGGCCGTGTGCAGGGCGATCGGCCCTGGTCGGCCTGGAAGATCGCCTTCGCGCTGCTTCTGGCCGTCATCGTGATCGGGGCCATCGCCTATTTCCAGTCGCGGTGACGGGTGTCGGGCGCCAGCGCGCGCTCAGCAACGCGCGGCCAGATCCTCGAAGTCGAAGGCGATCCCTTGCGGCGCGAGCCACTCGGCGAAGCGGGCCACCTTCTCGTCGAGCGAGCAGGTCTTGCTCTGCTTGGCCATCTCGATCTCATAGGCGGCGCGCAGGTCCATCTGGCGTTCCGCACTCAGGTCTTTCCAGCGGATCATGTCGTCTCCTTGCATTCTTGCGGACGGTTCCCGATATCTTTTGCAACGTGAATGCAACGGAGGGGTGACATGGCCCAATCCTATCGTGTGACCTGCCTCGACTGCGGGCAGGCGAACCGGGTGCCTGCCGACAAGCTCAGCGCGGGGCCCAAATGCGGAACCTGCGGCGGCAAGCTCGTCTCGGGCAAAGTGGCCGAGGTCGATTTCGCCACCCTCGCCAAGGCCGAGAAGGACGACCTGCCGCTGCTGGTGGATTTCTGGGCGCCCTGGTGCGGCCCCTGTCGCGCGATGGCGCCGCAATTCCAGCAGGCCGCGGGCCAGCTGAGCCCGCATGTGCGGCTCGCCAAGATCAACACGCAGGTGAACCCGACCGCGACGCAGCGCTACAGGATCCAGGGGATCCCCGCCTTCATCCTGTTCCGCAAGGGCCGCGAGGTCGCGCGTGCCGCGGGCGCCCGCCCTGCCGCCGAACTGGTGTCCTTCGTGAAAACGCATCTCCCCGTGGCTGCGTAAAAATTTTCGTGCCGCGAGGGGCGGGCCGCTTGACAAAGCCCGTCCCTTGCGCGAAATACCCGGCCACGGTGAGGGGCTGTAGCTCAGATGGGAGAGCGCGTCGTTCGCAATGACGAGGTCAGGGGTTCGATCCCCCTCAGCTCCACCAAACCGTCCCTTGAAGGCGCCCGCTCAGGGCGCTTTTTCATTTCCCTGCCCTGACAGTGACTTACCCACAGAAACGGTCCCCCGCGAGACAGCCTGTGGACAGACTATCCCCAGATTTCGGGGGTGAGGGGTACCTTATCCACCAGAAATTGCTTTACAGAATCCCATAGCGCCTACACGATATCTAGTAGGGAACGGCATGACTGACGCCGATCCTTGTTAAGCCGCCGAACCCTAGGGGAGCTGCACTCCAGGGCTGCAAACAGGCAGGGGGATACGAGCATGGCGCTGAGCGAAGACTATCTGTACGCCGAGGACGTCCATCCGATCGACATCGTCGAGACGCTGGCCGAGGCCCATGAATGGGAATTCGACCGGGTCACCGACGACCAGATCGCGATGGCGGTCGAGGGTCAGTGGCGAACCTACTCGATCACGCTGGCCTGGTCGCAGATGGACGAGACCCTGCGGTTGATCTGCACCTTCGAGATGGATCCGCCCCCGCGCCGCGAGGGTGCTCTCTACGAGCTCCTGAACCGGATCAACGATCGCGTCTGGACCGGCGCCTTCACCTTCTGGCCCGAACAGAGGCTGATGGTGTGGCGGCACGGTCTGGTGCTCTCGGGCGGGCAGATGCCGGGGCCCGAGCAGATCGACCGGCTGATCGGCGCCGCGGTCGTCGCCTCCGAGCGGTTCTACCCGGCCTTCCAGCTCGCGACCTGGGGCGAACGCGATCCCGAAGATGCGATGCAGGTGGCCATTGCGGAGGCTTATGGCCGCGCCTAATCTGCCCCCCGAACCAAAGGGGGAAGCATGAGTTTCGAGACGATTTCCGAACGTGGTCTGGTCATTCTGGGATGCGGTCGCATGGGCGGCGCGATCCTCGAGGGCCTTCTGAAGGGCGGTCTGCCCGCGAACGCCGTCTGGGTCATCGACCCGAATCCCTCCGGCTGGCTCACGGGCACCGGCGTTCATCTCAACACCGAATTGCCGGCCGAGCCTGCGGTCGTCCTGCTCGCGGTGAAGCCGCAGATGATGGCCGATGCGCTGCCGCAACTTCAGGCGATGGCGGGAGGCGATACGCTCTTCGTGACGGTGGCCGCCGGGATCACCATGGAAGGATATGAGCGGATGCTCGGGGGCGAGACCCGCCTCGTGCGCGCCATGCCCAACACCCCGGCCGCGATCGGGCGCGGCGTGACCGCGATCGTCGGCAACCCGAAGGCGATGACGGGCGATCTCGATACGGCCGAGGCGCTGATGTCGGCGGTGGGCCAGGTCGTGCGGCTTGAAAACGAAGGGCAGATGGATGCGGTGATCGGGGTCTCGGGCTCGGGGCCCGCCTACGTCTTCCACCTGATTGAGGTGATGGCCGCGGCGGGCGAGGCCGAAGGGCTCGCGCCCGAACTGGCGCTGCAACTCGCGAAGGCCACGGTGGCGGGCGCGGGCGCGCTGGCCGAGCAAAGCGACGAGACGCCCTCGAAGCTGCGCGAGAACGTCACCTCCCCGGGCGGCACGACCGCGGCCGCGCTCGAGGTGCTGATGGACCCGCAAACCGGGATGCCGCCGCTGATGCGCCGCGCCGTCGCGGCCAATATCGCGCGCAACCGGGAGCTGGGGAAATGACAATCAGCTTCGACGATTTCCTGAAGGTCGATATCCGGGTCGGCCGTATCGTGAAGGCAGAGCCCTTCCCCGAGGCGCGCAAACCCGCGATCAAGCTCTGGGTGGATTACGGCGACGAGATCGGGGTGAAGAAAAGTTCGGCCCAGATCACCACCCATTACAGCCCCGACGACCTCGTGGGCCGTCAGGTTCTGGGCGTCGTCAATTTCCCGCCGCGCCAGATCGGCCCCTTCATGTCCGAGGCTCTGGTGCTCGGCATCCCGGATGCCGATGGCGAGGTGGTTCTGCTGCGTCCCGATCAGGACGTGCCGATCGGTGGAAGGATGTTCTGATGAAATTGCTGGTGACCCGAAAACTGACCGACGCGGTCGAGGCCCGAGTGGCCCGCGAATTCGACGCAACCTTCCGCAACGGCGCGGCCCCGATGAGCGAAGAGGAAGCGCATCAGGCGCTTGCCGATTACGATGCGCTTCTCGTGACGTTGGGCGACAAGCTCAGCGCGACCGCCTTTGCCGACATGCCGCGCGCGAAGATCGTCGCGAATTTCGGCGTCGGTTACAATCATATCGACGTCGCTGCGGCGCAGGCGAAGGGCCTCACCGTGACCAATACGCCCGGCGCCGTGACCGATGCGACCGCCGATATCGCGGTGATGCTGATCCTGATGAGTGCGCGGCGTGCCAGCGCGGGGGAACGCTTCGTACGCCGGGGCGACTGGACCGGCTGGACGCCGACGCAATTCCTTGGCCATCACGTCTCGGGCAAGCGCGTGGGCATCGTCGGCATGGGACGGATCGGCACGGCGATCGCGAAGCGCTGCCATTACGGCTTCGGCATGGAGGTTCTCTTCACCAAGCGCACCCCCCTGCCCGACCCGGGCCTGCCCGCCCGCCAGGTGGAACAGGACGAATTGTTGAAATCCTGCGATTTCGTCGTCGTCGCCGTGCCCGCAAGCCCTGCGACGCATCACCTGATCGGCGCGGAGGAGATCGCAAAAATGCAATCTCACGCCCACCTCATCAACATCGCCCGCGGCGATATCGTGGACGAGGCCGCGCTGATCGCGGCGCTGCAGGAAAACCGGATCGCAGGCGCGGGGCTCGATGTCTATGAGCGTGAGCCCTATGTGCCCGAGGCTCTGCGCGAGATGGAGAACGTGACGCTGCTGCCCCATCTGGGCACCGCGGCGCTTGAGGTGCGCGACGCGATGGGCCATATGGCGGTCGACAATCTCGTGGCCTTTCGCGACGGCAAGGAGCCTCCCAACCGGGTGAGCGCTTGACCTTTGCCCTCCTTGGCCGGACTGTCGGTCAAGGAGGAAGCGATGCATCAAGCCGTCATCACCGGAACCGGGGTCTTCACCCCCGAGAACGTCATCACCAATGCGGAACTGGTCGCGGCCTTCAACGCCTATGCCGACCGGTTCAACGCCGAGAACGCCGAGGCGATCGCATCGGGAGAGATCGCGCCGAAGGAGCACAGTTCCGAGGAGTTCATCCTCAAGGCTTCCGGCATCGAACAGCGCTACGTGATGGACAAGGAAGGCGTGCTCGATCCCGCACGGATGTATCCGCGACTGCGCCAGCGCTCGGATGACGAGCCCTCGATCATGGCCGAAATCGCGCTGGATGCCTGCCACAAGGCGCTCGAGATGGCGGGCCGCAACGGGGAGGACGTCGACCTCGTGATCTGTGCGGCGTCGAACATGGAACGCCCCTACCCGGCCATCGCAATCGAGATCCAGAAACTGCTCGGCGCGGGCGGCTTTGCCTTCGACATGAACGTGGCATGTTCCTCGGCCACATTCGGTATCCAGGCCGCGGCCGACATGGTCCGGACTGGCTCGGTGCGCCGCGCGCTGGTGGTGAACCCGGAGATCACCTCCGGGCATCTCGAATGGCGCGACCGCGACTGCCATTTCATCTTCGGCGATGTCGCGACCGCCACCCTGATCGAACGGCGCGAGGATGCGCCCCACGGTTTCCTGATCCGCTCGACCCGCTGCGCCACCGAATTCTCGAACAACATCCGCAACAATAACGGCTTCCTGCGCCGCAGTCGGCCCGACGGCGTGGCCGACCGGCGCGACATGCAGTTCATGCAGGAGGGCCGGAAGGTCTTCAAGGAAGTGATGCCGCTGGTCGCCGGGCATATCCTCGGGCACCTGTCGGAAACCGGCGTGAAACCCGAAGACCTGCGCCGTCTGTGGCTCCATCAGGCGAACAAGACGATGAACGATTTCCTGGGCCGCAAGGTTCTGGGCCGCGAGCCGGAGCCGGGCGAACAGCCCAACATCCTGCAGGATTACGCCAACACCTCTTCGGCCGGGTCGATCATTGCATTTGCCAAGTATTCCGACGATTTCACGCCCGGCGATCTGGGTGTGATCTGCTCCTTCGGTGCGGGCTACTCGGTGGGGTCGATCGTGGTCGAACGGATCTAGCGGCCGGTCTCGGCCAGGTCCTCGCCCATCGCGGCGCGCCAATGCCGGCGGCACAGGCTGACATAGGTCTCGTTGCCGCCGATCTGGACCTGATCGCCGTCGCGAAGGGCCTGCCCGTCCGGTCCCATACGCACCACCATCGTCGCCTTCTTGCCGCAATGGCAGATCGTGCGAACCTCGCGCATCTCGTCGGCCAGAGCGAGAAGCGCGGCGGAGCCGGGGAAAAGCTTGCCCTGGAAGTCCACCCGCAGCCCGTAGCACATCACAGGCACGTGCAGATCGTCGACCGCGCGGGCCAGTTGCCAGACCTGCTCCTCAGTAAGAAATTGCGCTTCATCGACAAAAATGCAGGCACAGGGGCCCGCATCGAGCTTCGACTTGATCATTTCGAACATATCGGTCTCGACATCGAACGAGGCAGCCTCCGCCCCGATTCCGATCCGGCTCGCGATCCGGCCGGCCCCCGCGCGATCATCGAGGCGGGCCGTGACGAGCAGAGTCTGCATCCCGCGCTCGATATAGTTATGGGAGGCCTGCAAGAGGATCGTGCTCTTGCCTGCATTCATGGTCGAGTAGTGGAAATAGAGCTTGGCCATGGCCTGAAATAGCCCGTGCATCAGGGCGGGGCAAGGCTCCACCGGGCGGCATTTCTTCCGCCCGGCGGAGCCCGCCGCCCCGGGTTTGAAGGGGTTGATGCCCGGGGCGAACTCGCAATTCGCCGTCGGCTTTCTCCGCGCCGTCCGACAGTAATCATGTGACAAATTTTCGACTTCGGCTTTAATGGGAAAGCAGTGACAGCTTTCCCCCTCGGAGACACAGAATGAGCGACCGCATCGGCTCCTACCTCAAGAAACACAGCGAAGCTCTGGTGAAGGAGATCGGGATCGAGAAGGCTGCGGAGATCTGCGGCAAGTCGAAAGCGACGCTCGGCCGGTACTACTCGAACGACCCGGACAATGCCGAGAGGTACATGCCGGTCGACGTGGCGGCGCGGCTCGAGGCGGAAGCGGATTTCCCTCACATGACGGTGGCGCTCGCCGATCTCGCCGGTGTCACCGTGAGCTGGAACGAGGCCAACCGGAATGCCTCGGAGGGCAATATAAATTCCGACGTCGTTGCGCTGAGCCAGCGCTTCGCGATGCTGATGGCCGAATATCACCTCTCGATCGCCGACGGGACGATCAGCCTCAACGAGGCCAAGCGGATGCTGAAGGAAGCGCAGGCGCTGCAGGAGGTCCTGCTCCAGGTGAAGCTGAAGCTCGAGGAAGGCGCGACCCTCTAGGGCCGGTCGGCGCTGTCCATTCAGATCGTGACGGGGCCGTCATTGAGCAGCGCGACCTTCATGTCCGCGCCGAATTCACCGGTCCCGACCGGCAGGCCGAGTTTTCCCAGATGGTTCGCGAACTGCTCGTAGAGATGCTTGCCCTCCTCGGGCGGCGCGGCGGCGGAAAAGCCCGGACGGTTGCCGCGCGACGTGTCGGCGGCGAGGGTGAACTGGCTCACGACGAGGCAGGCCCCACCCACATCACCGACCGACAGGTTCATCTTCCCCGCCTCGTCCTTGAAGATGCGCAGCTTGGAGACGCGCTCGGCGAGTTTCATCGCCGCAGCCTCGTCATCGCCCGCCATCGCACAGACGAGGATCAGCAGCCCCTGTTCGATTTCTGCAATTCTTTGCCCCGAAACCGTCACCGAGGCACTGGAAACCCGTTGGATCAGTGCTCTCATGCGAGCTCCTCGGCCCAGGGCGGGTTGGCCCCGGCGCGGCTCACGACGACGGCCGCGGCCGCGACGCCCAGTTCGAGGCAGGCGCGCATCAGGCTCTCATCGGCGGCGGCGATCGCCGCCTTGTCGAGCGCCCCGGCGCGCTCAAGCGCCGCGAGCACGCCGGCATTGAACGTATCCCCGGCGCCCACCGTGTCGACCACCTCGACCTTGCGCGCGGGCACGAAGACCTCCTGCCCGGCCGCGAAGCCATGCGCGCCGGTGGCGCCCTCGGTGACGAAGACCAGCTTGGGACCGCGTTCGAGAAGACCCCGCGCGAGATCGGCGATGGTGCCCGATCCGTCGAGCCAGCGCAGATCCTCGTCGGAGAGCTTCACGATATCGGCCACGGCGATCATCCGGTCGAGCCGCGCGCGATAGGCGGCCTCGTCGCGGATGAAACCGGGCCGGATATTCGGGTCGATCATTGTGAGCCGCCTCGGCGCCTCGCGCAGCATCAGCGCCTCATAGGCCGCCCCGCAGGGATCGACGGGGAGCGAGATGCCCCCGAAGAACATCGCGCTCACCTCGGCCGGGATCTCGGGAATATCCTCGATCCGCAGCATCCGGCCGGCGGTATTCTCGTCGTAGAAAGCATAGCTCGCATGGCCGTCCGTCAGCGTCACGAAAGCAAGCGTGGTAGGCCGGTCGGAACGCACCGCAAGCCCGGCATCGACGCCGCTTTCAGACAGCGAGCGGATCAGCATCTGGCCGAACAGATCCTCGGAGAGCCCCGACAGGAAGCCCGACCGCGCACCAAGGCGCCCCAGGGCGATCGCGGTGTTGAACACCGCCCCGCCCGGATAGGGCGCGAAACCCGCCTCTCCTTGCGCCGTCTCCCGCGGCAGCATGTCGATCAGCGCTTCGCCACAGCTCAGGATCATCGGGGCCTCCTCGCCTTGATATCGCTAACACAGCTACACGCACGGGGTGCGACGGGCAATCCCCTGCCCCTCGGATCAGGCTTTCGTAGGGCCGCCGGTCGGACGGTTGCGCCCTTCGACGAGCCATGCGCCGAGGGTGAGGAGCCCGGCGAGCAAGAGCCAGGCCCAGGCGGGCAGCACGGGCTGGACACGGATATCCGTCGTCGCGCTCGCCCCGCGCGGGGTGATCCCGATCCAGCCGCGCCCCGCCGAGGGACGCCCGGCGCGCACCTCGCGGATACGCGGGATGCCCTCCTCGAGCCGGGTCACGCCACCCCCCGAGGCCTCGACGGCCTTGGCGAGCGGATCGCCGCTCGCGATGGTCTGCTCGAATTCGCGCGGGCTGGCAGGGCCCATCGCGACGACCCGCTCGAGATCGCCGTCGCGCAGGCGGTAGAGCCCCGGCTCGGGCGCGGTCCAACGCGTGGTGAAACGGCCCGGTGCGGTTTCCGAAAGCGTGACCTCTTCGGTCGATCCATCCGGCAGCGTGATCGTGACCGGGGGAACCGTGTCCTTCATCGACCGCCGCACGATCCGCATCGAAAGCGCGCCCGGGTCGATCTCGGCATAGAGCGCCTCTTCCTCCAGCTCGGGTTCCTTCATCTCCCAATGGGCGATCCGGCGCAGCAATTCGAGCTGCGGCCCGCCCCCGTCATAGCCCCGATCCCAGAGCCAGGCCTGATCCGAGGCGAGAAGGGCCACGCGCCCCTTGCCCTCGCGCGACAGCACGAGGAGCGGCTTTCCCTCCGCCCCCGACATAACGACCTCGCCGGTCGGGTCGGAAAGCTCGATCTGGCGCAGCCAGTGGCCCCAATGCGGCCCCTTGTCCTCGCCCTCCCCTTCGGGTTTCGGCGCCCCCTTGAGGCCCGCGGTGACCGGATGGCGCAGACCCAGTTCGGTCGGGCGCGGCAGGAAGCTTTCGGACATCACGCGGCCGGTGGGGCGCGCGGGCATGATGGTGCCGAGACTGGTCTGGAAGAGGCTCTCGACGGTCGCGAATTCCGGCCCGGCGGCGACGAGGATCGCGCCCCCGCGCTCGACGTAATCCTTGATATTGTCGAAATAGGCCGAGGGCAGGATACCGCGCGCGCCGTAGCGGTCGAAGATGATCAGGTCGAACTCGTCGATCTTGTCGATGAAGAGTTCCTGCGTCGGGAAGGCGATCAGCGAGAGCTCCGACACCGGCACGCCGTCCTGCTTCTCCGGCGGGCGCAGGATGGTGAAATGCACCAGATCCACGCCGGCATCCGACTTGAGAAGATTGCGCCAGGTACGCTCGCCCGCATGGGGTTCGCCCGAGACGAGAAGCACCCGCAACCGGTCGCGTACCCCGTTGATCTGCACGGTGGCGGTGTTGTTGCGGTCGGTCAGCTCGCCCTTGGTAGGCGCAAGCGTGAACTGCACCACGTTCTGTCCGCCATGTTCGAGCGTCAGCGGCAGTTCCAGATCGCGATTGGTGCGCACCGTATATTTCTTCGGGTTCTTGCCATCGATCGAGATCGTCAGATCGGCGGTGCCATTGGTCGAAGAGGGCACCGCGCCCATATCCTCGATCTTCAGCTTGATCGAGGTTTCCTCGCCGATGATGCCGAAGGTCGGCGCGGTCTCGATCAGGACGCGGCGGTCCCAGTCGGTGCGCTTGCCGGTCAGCAGCAGTTGCAGCGGCGCGGGAAGATCCGGCGCGAGTTGCGCATCATGCGCCTGACCGTCGGTGACCATCAGCGCCCCCGCCACCCGCGCGCGCGGCTCGGAGGCAAGCGCCTCGGCGAGTGCGGAGCCCAGCTCCGTGCCCGCATTGTCGGCCCCGTCCGGTACCGTGATCCGGCGCGTCTCGACATTGGGCATCGCGTCGAGCTGGGCCTGAAGGGAAGCCACCGCCTGATCGGTCTGCTGCGCCCGGTCCGAGAGCCGCTGTGAGGCGGATCGGTCGTCGATCAGCAGCACGATATCGGACAGCGGCGTCGTTTCCTCGCGTTGCAGCGAAGGCTGCACGATCGCGGCAAGCAGAACCAGCGCGGCGAGCGCGCGCAACGCCCAGCCCCGCAGCCCGCGCCAGAGCGCGAGAACGAGGAAGACGCCCGCCACGGCAGCCGCGCCCCAGATCACCGGCCAAGGCAGCAGCGGCGCGAAGATGATCGACAGCCCGTTCATTGCCCCAGCCTTTCCAGCAGCGCGGGCACATGGACCTGGTCGGATTTGTAGTTGCCGGTGAGCACATGCATGATCAGGTTCACCCCGAACCGGTTCGCGATCTCGCGTTGACGCTCGCCGGTGCGGCCGCGCCCGACCGGGAACATCGGCAGCCCGCGATCGTCGATCGCCCAGGCCTCGGCCCAGTCATTGCCCCCGATCACCACCGGGGTTACCCCGTCATTGAGGTTGCGAAACGGCATGCCCTCGGCACGCACCGCATCGGGCGGCGGTGCCTCGACCCAGATCGTGCCGTCATAGCGGCCGGGGAAATCCTGCAGCAGGTAGAAGGTGCGGGTGAGCACATGATCGGCGGGGATCGGCGCGAGCGGCGGGATGTCGAGCGGGGCGGCGAGCGCCTGCAAGCGTTTGCCCGCGGGCGTGGCCGTCCCGAAGCCCGAGACATCGGCATCGCGCGTGTCGAAGAGGATCATGCCGCCCCCGCGCAGATAGCGATTGAGCTTGGCATATTCGGTCGGCGAGGGTGCGGGCTGATCGGCGGTGATCGGCCAGTAGATGAAGGTATAGACGGCCAGATCGTCGTTCTGCAGGTCCACCATCATCGGGGTCGAGGGTTCGACCGTGGTACGGCGGTTGAGCACCTCCGAGAGCCCCTTGAGCCCCGCGATCGAGATCCGGTCCACCTCGGCATCGCCGGTGGGCATCGCGGCCAGCACCACATTCGAGGCGGCCTCGATCGCGCGGGCCTCGCTCATCTCCGCCCGCGCCTGCGGCGGCGCCAAACCGGCAAGCGCGAGCGCGGCCGCAAGGCTCGCCACCTTCACCGCGCGCGGCCCCCACAGCTTGCCCGACAGCGCGAGCGTGGCGAGGATGTCGAGCAGAAGCGCCCCGAGCGCCGCCCCCAGAAGCCACCCCTTGAACGGCATCTCGCGCTGTTCGGCGGCACCTTCGACGGGCACATTGGCGGGCCAGCTCGCAGGCTCCAGAGTCGCATCGCGCGGCACCGCATTGAGAGCGACCGAGCGTTCCTCGGCGGTGTAGATCCCCGGGCGCAACTTCGGGCCGGGCAGGCCCTTCGCCAGCTCTTCGCCGGGCACGCCCGCAGCATCGCCGGCATCCTGCAACCGCCCGAAGCCGTCGAGCAGCTTCTGCGGCACCCAGGTCTGCCCGGCGAGATCGGCTACTTCGGGAACCGCCGGGCGCGCCGAGACCGCGAGCCGTTCGAGCATCTGCGGGAACAGCACCGAGAGCGGCAGCGAGGACCATTCGGCATTCGCGCTGACATGGAACAGCACGACCGCGCCCTGCCCCATCTTCGCGCGGGTCACGAGCGGCGTGCCATCGGTCAGCGCCGCGATCGTATGTTCGGCAAGATCGGGGGCGGGTTCGGCCATGACCTGCGCCTTCACCGTCACGTCCCCGGGCACCTCGAGCCCCGCGAAGGGCGAGCCCTCGGGAAAGGGCGCGATGGCGCGCGGATCGCCCCAGCTCATCGTCCCCCCGATCGAGCGGCCGCCCGCGCGCAGTCGCACCGGCAAGAGCGTGTCGGTTTCGAGATCGGCATTGGCCATGCGCGGCCCGGCGAAGCGGATCAGCAACCCGCCCTTCTCGACCCAGTCCTTGAGCTTCGCCTGTTCGGGCAGATCGGCCATGTCGGCGAGGATGATCACGTCGGGATCGGCCCCCAGCACGTCGGCGAGCGTGCCGTCGATGAGGTCGGCGCTCGGCGCGAGGGCCTGATGCAGGTAATGCGTGGGCGAGAGCAATTCGAGCCCTTCGCGGTCGCGCGCGCCCGACAGGATCGCGACCTTGCGCCGCTTCACCGCGTCGTCGGTCAGGCTCACCGCGCCGGCCGAGCGGATGCCGGTGATCTCGAAGCGGGTGATCCGGTTGCGCAGCTCGGGCGGCAGCTCGAAACGCAATTCAGCCTCGGTCTTGCCGCCGAAATCGAGCGGCAGGCGGGCCAGTTCGCGCTCCACCCCGGCCGGATCGCGCCCGATCGCGGCGACCTCGCGCGGGGTGGAGAGCACACTGGAGGCGCGCGCGGGCAATATCAGCGCCCCGTCCTCCACCCGCGCCGCACCGAGCGCCAGAACCGGAAGCTGGGGCTGCCAGACCTTCACCGGGCCATGACCTTCGAGCGCCGCGAGAAGCCCAGCGCGCCCGTCCCGCGCCAGACCGTCCGACAGCCAAAGCGTCTCGAAACTCCCCGACGGCAGGTTCGCGCTGTCGAAGCCCTGCGGCGCCCAAGGCTGCGGCTTCAGGCCCGGCAGGCTCTGGATCAGCGCCGCAGGGTCACTGAAGCTGACCTGGGTGGGCGGCGGGTCGGAGAGCGAGATCACCGCGGCCGGGCGCCCCGCCTGCTGCGCCTCCTTCAGGGCCGAAGTCATCCGCTCGAGCCGGCGCGGCCAGTCGCGCGCCGAGGCCCAGCTCCCGTCGGCGATGATCAGGAGCGGCCCGGAACCCGGCTCCGCGCGCTGCGGGTTCAGGACCGGTCCGGCGAAACCGATGATCGCGGCCGCCAGCGCGAGCAGCCGCAGCGCGAGAAGCCACCACGGTGTGCGCGCGGCCTCGACCTCTTCATCCTTGAGCCCTAGGAGCAGCGCGACGCCGGGGAAGCGGCGGCGGATCGGGGCGGGCGGCACCGCGCGCAGGATCAGCCAAAGGATCGGCAACGCGCCGAGCCCCAGCAAGAGCCAGGGCGCGGTGAAACCGACGGGGCCGAGCATCCACATCAGCGCCCCCTCTCCAGCGCGGAATAAAGCCATAGAAGCGCGGCCTGCGCCGGGTCGCCCGTGTGATGGGTCGAGAATTGCCAGCCGGCATTGCGCGCCATCGTGGCGAGCCGGTCCCGTCGCTCGGCCAGGCGTTCCAGATAGCGGCCGCGCAGATCGCCCGCCTTGCGGGTTTCATGCACGAGCCCGCCCGCCATCGACTGGAAGATCGTCCGGCCGTCATAGGGAAAGGCCTCTTCGTCGGGGTCGAGCACCTGCATCATCACGCCCTGCACCCCGCGATCGGCGAGCTGGCCGAGCGCAATTTCCAGCGCGCCGAGATCGCCGAGGAAATCCGACAGGAAGACCGCGCGCGCCTGCGCCGAGATACCCGCGGTTTGCGGCACACCGTAATCCTGCCCGCTCTCGTCGCGTGACAGAAGCCCCGCCAGGGTCATCAATTGCGCGCGTCCGGGACGGGGCGGGGCCATCATGCCCGTCAACCCGACCCGTTCGCCGCCCCGGACCATCAGCACCGCGAGCGCAAGCGCCAGAAGCCGGGCGCGTTCGGATTTCGTCGCCCGTGCGTCGCGTCCGCTCTCGGCCCCGGTGAAGCTCATCGAGGCCGCGTCATCGACCCACAGATGCACCGATTGGGCAAGCTGCCACTCGCGTTCGCGCACATATTGGCTGTCCGAGCGCGCCGAGCGGCGCCAATCGACGAAGCGCAGTTCGTCGCCCGCATGGGCGGGGCGATATTGCCAGAATTCTTCCCCCGTGCCCGCGCGTCTGCGGCCATGCGCGCCCATCTGCACCGTCGCGGCCAGATGTTCGGCGGCCACGAGGAGGGGCGGCAGCGCCGAGGCGGCGAACTCGGCCTCGCGCCGCAGCCCCAACGCGCGCGTCGGGTTATCGGGCAGCGCGGTCAAGCTGCGGCACCGGCCGCTTCCGGACCGGTGACCTCTGCGAGAACATGACCGATCAACTCGGGCAGGGTCTCGCCACGGGCACGCGCGGCGAAGCTCAGCGCCATGCGGTGGATCAGAACCGGGCGTGCCATCGCCTGCACATCCTCGATCGTCGGCGCGAGACGGCCGTTGATCAGCGCCCGTGCGCGCACTGTGAGCATCAGCGCCTGCGCCGCGCGCGGTCCCGGCCCCCAGGCCAGCGCATCGCGCACCGCCGACGAGGCTTCCGCCTCGCGCGGACGGCAGGCCCGCACGAGATCGAGAATCGCATCGACCACCTTCTCGCCGACCGGCATCTGCCGCACGACACCCTGCGCCTCGATCAGTTCCTGCGGGGTGAAGACCGCATGGGCGGCCTCGCTGAGCACGCCGGTCGTCGCGAGCAGGATGTTCTTCTCGGTTTCGCGGTCGGGGTAATCGACATCGATCTGCACGAGGAAGCGGTCGAGCTGCGCCTCGGGCAGGGGATAGGTGCCCTCCTGCTCGATCGGGTTCTGGGTCGCGAGAACGTGGAACGGAGGGCCGAGCGGGCGGTGCTGCCCGGCGATCGTCACCGCGCGCTCCTGCATCGCCTGCAAGAGCGCCGACTGGGTGCGCGGTGAGGCACGGTTGATCTCGTCCGCCATCAGCAACTGGCAGAAGACCGGGCCTTCGAGGAACCGGAAGGCGCGCGAGCCATCCGGCGCGGTTTCCAGCACTTCGGAGCCGAGAATGTCGGCGGGCATCAGGTCGGGCGTGAACTGGATCCGGTTCGAGTTCAGCCCCATCACGGTGGACAGGGTCTCGACCAGAAGCGTCTTGCCGAGCCCCGGAAGCCCCACCAGCAGCGCGTGACCGCCCGAGAGCATCGCCGCGAGCACCAGCTCCACCACCCGGTCCTGCCCGATGAATCGGCGGTCAATCGAGGCCCGCGCCTGCGCCAGCTTCGCGCCGAGGCGCTCGATATCGTTCATCAGCTGTTCGGGCTCGGCCATGACAATCTCCCTGTCGTTCCCTATTCTCTCCAGCAAAGCAGATTACCGCGTTTCAACCAACGGCAAAGATCAGATGACGGATCACAAAGCGACCCCGCCGACACCTTCCCCCACGGCAGAAGGACTGGCCGATGCCGCGCGCAAGGCCACCCGGAAAGGGCCCCCGCCGGTCCATCTGTGGAATCCCCCCTTCTGCGGCGATCTCGACATGGAAATCCGCCGCGACGGCACCTGGTTCTATCTCGGAACGCCCATCGGGCGGGCGCCTCTGGTCCGGCTTTTCGCCTCGATCCTCAAGCTGGAGGACGGCAAGTATTTCCTCGTCACGCCGGTCGAGAAGGTCGGCATCCGGGTCGAGGATGCGCCCTTCATCGCGGTGGATTTCGAAGCGACGGGCAGCGGCGACGCGCAGACGATTCGCTTCGTGACGAATGTCGGCGACGAGGTCACCGCCGATGCCGATCACGCGATCCGGGTCGAGCATTCACCCGAGGGCGAGCCCCGCCCCTATCTCCATGCGCGCCGCGGGCTGGAGGCGCTGATCGACCGCAAGAGCTTCTACCGGCTCGTCGATCTCGCGGTCACCCGCGCCCATGAAGGGCAGGACTGGCTGGGCGTGATCTCGGCAGGCAGTTTCTTCCCGATCCTGCCTGCCGCCGAACTTTGAGACGATCAACCCGCGCTCAATGCGCGGGCTGATCGGCGCATCCCAGACCCGGACGCTCGGGCTCGAGGGTGGCGTGGTGGATCTCGAAACGGTCCGCGAGCATGTGTTTCGCGCGCGAAATCACCGGCGCGTAGTCATGCCCCTCCGCGAGCACCAGATGCGCCTCCACCGAAACCCGGCGTTCGTCGATCTGCCACAGGTGGACGTGATGGACGCTCTCCACCCCGTCGATTTCACCCAGGGCCTGCGAGACCTCGTTGCGATCGGATTCGGGCGGTGCACCGAGCATCAGGATGCGCAGGACCGGCTTCAGGTCGGACAGGACATGCCAGAGGATGAAGACCGAGATCCCGACCGTCAGCACCGGATCGACCAGGCGCCAGTCATAGAGCAGGATCAGGACGCCGCCCACGATCACCGCGACCGAGGCCCCGGCATCGGCGAGATTGTGCAGGAAGGCCGCCCGGATGTTGAGCGAATGCTTCGAGAGCGCGAAGGTCAGCGCCGCGGTGGCCAGGTCGACCACCAGCGCGAGCGAGGCCAGCCAGACCACGATCCAGCCATCCACCTGCGGCGGCGAGATGATCCGACCCACGGCCTCGAAAACGAGCCAGACCGAGATCAGGATCAGCGCGATATAGTTGACGAAAGCGGCGAGCACCTCGGCGCGCGACCAGCCGAAGCTCATCGCGGCATCCGCGCCGCGCCGCGCCAGCCGGCGCGCCCCGAAAGCCAGCACGAGCGCCGCGGCATCGGAGAAATTATGCACCCCGTCGGCCACGAGCGCCATCGAGCCGGCGATCCAGCCGCCGAAGACCTGGGCGAAGGTGAGAACGACGTTCACCACTACCGCGAAGAGAACCCGCCGATCGCCCACATCATCGTTCAGGTGATGGTGGTGGTGATGATGATGGTGGTCATGTGGCATTCCGGCCCGCGCCTTTCCTGTTGCCTCGCGCCCGCTTGGGCGGGGTGAATCTCATTGCTCCTGCGCCGCAAGGTCAATGCGGCTCGGCGCCCGCTCATTGCCGCACCGATACACAGAAGGTTGTGCGTTGTCAGAGCAAGGCAAGTTCACCAAACTGCGAGCAACCGTGACCGCCAGCAAAGACACGCCCATGATCCCTGCCCGCTATGCCCATCTCGTCTTCAGTTTCTTTCTGTCCTGCATCATGTCCCTGCTCGTCTCCGGCATCGCGACCTTGCGGCTGACGGGACTGAGCGCAGATTTCCACGTGCTCTGGGTTTCGGCCTGGCTGTCGAGCTGGATGTTCTCCTACCCGGCGGTGCTGCTCGTCGCCCCGATTGCCCGCCGCGCCACCGCGAAGGTGACGCGGGCGGACTGAGGCTCAGTGCGCGGCAGCCCAGCTCGCGCCCTGCCCCGCATCGACCACGAGCGGCACCGAGAGTTTCACCGACGGCTCCGCCGACCCTTCCATCGTCGCGCGCGCCGCGTCGATCAGCTTGTCGACCGCTTTCTCCTCGACCTCGAAGATCAGTTCGTCATGGACCTGCAGCAGCATCGTCGCGGGCAGCCCCTCGATCGCCGCGGGCATCCGCACCATGGCGCGGCGGATGATATCGGCCGCCGCCCCCTGGATCGGCGCGTTGATCGCGGCGCGTTTGGCAAAGCCCGCGGCCGGCCCTTTCGAGACAATATCGGGCGTGTGGATCTTGCGGCCAAACAGGGTCTGGACGAATTTGTGCTCCTTCGCGAAGGCCACCGTGTCGTCCATGTATTTCCGGATGCCGGGGAAGCGCTCGAAATAGCGGTCGATGAAGCCCTGCGCCTCGGCGCGCGGAATGCGCAGGTTGCGCGCAAGCCCGAAGCCCGAAATGCCGTAGATCACCCCGAAATTGATCGCCTTGGCCTGACGCCGGATCTCGGGCGTCATCTTCTCGAGCGGCACGTCGAACATCTCGGACGCGGTGGCCGCGTGAATGTCCAGCCCCTCCTTGAAGGCCTCGCGCATCTCCGGAAGGTCGGCCACATGGGCCAGGATACGCAATTCGATCTGGCTGTAATCGAGCGAGACGATCTTCATCCCCGGCCCGGCCACGAAGGCCTCGCGGATGCGGCGGCCCTCCTCCGAGCGCACGGGGATGTTTTGCAGGTTCGGATCGGTCGAGGCGAGGCGACCCGTGTTCGCGCCCGAGATGACGTAAGAGGTATGCACCCGGCCGGTCTCGGCGTTCACATGGGTTTGCAGCGCATCCGTATAGGTCGATTTCAGCTTCGAGATCTGCCGCCAGTCGAGCACGCGCGCGGCCAGTTTCGCAGCCTCGGGATTGGTGTCCTCCATCGTGGTCACGTCTTCAAGAACGTCCGCCCCGGTCCCGTAGGCTCCGGTCTTGCCCTTCTTGCCGCCCTCGACGCCCATCTGGTCGAAAAGGATCTCGCCCAGCTGCTTGGGTGAGCCGACATTGAAGGGTTGGCCCGCGATCTTGCCGATCTCGTCCTCGAGCTGCGCCATCTTCTGCGCGAAGGCGTTGGACATGCGCGAGAGCACCGCAGTCTCGACCTTCACGCCGGCCATCTCCATATCGGCCAGTACCGGCACCAGCGGACGCTCGAGCGTCTCATAGACGGTCGTGACCTGCTCGCGATGCAGGCGCGGCTTGAACATCTGCCACAGCCGCAAGGTGATATCGGCATCCTCGGCGGCGTAGCGCGTGGCCTTCGCGATATCGACCTTGTCGAAGGTGATCTGGCTCTTGCCCGACCCGATCAGCTCCTTGATCGGGATCGGCTGGTGGTTGAGATAGCGGTCCGAAAGCGCATCCATGCCGTGGCCGTGCAGCCCGGAAAACATCGCGTAGCTCATCAGCATCGTGTCGTCGATCGGGGCCACGCGGATACCGTGACGGGCGAAGATCTTGAAATCGTATTTCATGTTCTGCCCGATCTTGAGGATCGCGTCGTCCTCCAGAACGGGTTTGAGCAGGCTCAGCGCCTCCTCGAGATCCATCTGCCCTTCGACGCGTTCGGCGCCCCCGAACAGATCGCCCTCGCCGCTCGTATGCCCGAGCGGGATGTAAGCCGCCTTGCCCGGTTCGATGGACAGCGACACGCCCACGAACTCCGCCTTCATCTCATCGAGCGAGGTGGTCTCGGTATCGACCGCGACCCAGCCCTTGGCGCGGGCCTCGTCGAGCCATTTCGCGAGTTCCTCGGCATCGCGGATGCAGACATAGCTGTCGGGATCGAAGGGAACCTGCTCCGTTTCAGGCTCCGGCTCTTTCGTTGCCGAGGAAGAGGAGGCCGCCGGGGCGGCGACGGTTTCGATCACCGGCGGCGGCTCGACGCCGAATTTCTCGGCGACGCGGCGGGTGAGCGTGCGGAATTCCATCTGGTTGAGGAACTCCATGAGCTGCTCGGGCTCGGGCTCGCGCAGTTCCAGATCGTCGAGAGTGAATTCGAGGGGCGTCTGCTCGTCCAGCGTCACCAACTGTTTCGACAGCCGGATCTGGTCGGCCTTCTCGATCAGGGTCTGGCGGCGCTTGGGCTGTTTGATTTCCCCGGCCCGTGCCAGCAGGGTTTCCAGATCGCCGTATTCGTTGATCAGAAGCGCCGCCGTCTTCACCCCGATCCCGGGCGCACCGGGAATGTTGTCGACCGAGTCGCCCGCAAGCGCCTGCACGTCGATCACGCGTTCCGGGCCGACGCCGAATTTCGCCTCGACCTCCTCGGGGCCGATCGCGCGGTTCTTCATCGCGTCGAACATCTCGACGCCGCCGCCCACGAGCTGCATCAGATCCTTGTCCGAGGAGATGATGGTCACGCGCCCGCCCGCCTCGCGCGCTTGCCGCGCAAGCGTCGCGATGATGTCGTCGGCCTCGTAACCGGCCATTTCCTCGCAGGCGATGTTGAAGGCCTTGGTCGCCTCGCGGGTGAGCGGGATCTGCGGGCGCAGCTCCTCGGGCATCTCCTCGCGATTGGCCTTGTAGAGATCGTAGAGATCGTTGCGGAAGGTATGGCTGCCCTTGTCGAAGATCACCGCCGCATGGGTCGGCGCGTCCGAGCCCTTGGCGTCCTCGATATATTTCCACAGCATGTTGCAGAAACCCGAGACGGCGCCGATCGGCAAGCCGTCGGATTTGCGCGTCAGCGGCGGCAGCGCGTGATAGGCGCGGAAAATGAAGGCCGAGCCGTCGATGAGATGCAGGTGACAGCCTTTGCCGAATGCCATGTGGAAAGCCTCCTTCGCGTTGGGCCCGGTTGTGCCACAGGGGGGTGCGGAGGGGAAGAGCGTCGAAGCGGAGAGCCGGGCCCGCCGCCTTCGCCCTTGCCAAAGGCACGGATATCTCCCATCTCCCCTTCAATCTCCAAGGAGCGCAATGATGGACTATTCCAAGATGGGTGGCGCACGTTCGCCGAAGAACACCCCGAAACATGCCGAGCACAACGCCTATGGCAGCGAGAAGACGCCCTATGGCAAGAAGGACCCCAAGGCCGAGCTGCTCGCACGGATGAAGGCCGCCGCCGGGAAGACGGCGGAAACGAAAAAGGGCGGCTGAACGCCGCCCTTCTTTCGTGAAGCCCTCAGGGCTCAGTGATCGTCATGCGCGTGGTCGCGGTCGATCACGTATTTCTTGTCGCAATAGGGGCATTCGACGAAACCGGTATCACGCGGGATCGACAGCCAGACCCGCGGATGGCCCAGAGCGCCTTCGCCCCCGTCGCAGGCGACCTTCCAATGGGTGACGATCTCGGTTTCCGGCGCGTCGGGCGCCTGGGTCGAAGAGGTGGCAGTCATTGTCGCTCCGTCTATATAAGGGCACGAGACGCCGTGCCCGAGATCCGGGCGCCATTCTAGCAATCGCGAAAGGCGGGGCAAGTTGGAACAGCAGGCAATTGAAGTCACCGGGCTGCGCAAGACCTATGCGGGCTCGAAGAAACAGGAACCGAAAGAGGCGCTGAAAGGTCTCGACCTGACGATCCCGGCGGGGTCGATCTTCGGGCTGCTCGGGCCCAATGGCGCGGGCAAGTCGACGCTGATCAATATTCTCGCGGGGCTGGTGAAGAAGACCGAGGGCCAGGTCGTGATCTGGGGCTTCGACCAGGATGTGAACCCGCGCCAGTCGCGCGCCGCGATCGGGGTGATGCCGCAGGAACTGAACATGGACCCGTTCTTCAGCCCCCGCGCGGCGCTGGAGATGCAGGCGGGGCTCTACGGCGTGCCGAAATCCGAGCGCTGGACCGACGAGATCCTCGAACTCGTCGGGCTGAGCGACAAGGCCGAGGCCTATGCGCGCAATCTCTCGGGCGGGATGAAGCGGCGGCTGTTGCTCGCCAAGGCGCTGGTGCACCGCCCGCAGATCCTTGTGCTCGATGAACCGACCGCGGGCGTCGATATCGAGCTGCGCGCGATGCTGTGGCGCAATGTGCGCAAGCTCAACGAACAGGGCATGACGATCATCCTGACCACCCATTACCTGGAGGAGGCCGAGGAGATGTGCGACGAGATCGCGATCATCAACCACGGCCAGCTGATCGTGCGCGACACGACGCCGAACCTGCTCAAGCGGATGGATCGCAAGGCGCTGGTGGTCGAGCCGCGCAATGCCGTGTCGCAGGAGATCCGGCTGCCCGAGGGCGTGACGCTGGAGACCCGCGCGGGCGGGCAGATGGCGTTCACCTATTCGCGCAACGAGACCTCGGCCGAGGATATCCTCGATGCGCTGCGCGCGGCCGGCGTCCAGATCAGCGACATCGCGAGCGAACAGCCGGGCCTCGAGGAGGTCTTCGTGTCGCTGACCTCGAACGCCTAGAGCCCGTGGCTGCGATCGTAGCGGTTGGGCGCGGGCGGCGCCCAACCTTCGGGCGCGCCTTGCGGGCGGTAGATCTCGACCCCGAGGGGAAAACAGGCGGCAGCGTCCGAGCTGTGCTCGGAGGAGCAATCGCCCCCCGGACAGGCCGAGAGCACGCCCAGCAGGTCGATCTCGGCGAAGAATTCGAGGTAATCGCCCGGGCGCACGGGGCTCGCCTTCATGAAATACTGCCCCGTCTCGCGGGTGAAGCCGGTGCACATGAAGACGTTCAGGACGTCATGCACCAGCGTTTCGGCCTCCTCGAGCGGTAGACCGCGCGCTTCAGCCAACGCCCGGGTCAGGTTCGAATGACAGCAATGGTGATATTGGCCACCCTCCGACAGCAGGGAATGGGTGTAGGGATCGCAGCGCGTGCCGATCACGTCGTGGACCGAGCCGCCATGCGGGTCGATTCCATACCAGTCGAGCGTGTCCTCGGTGATCGTCGCCATGGGCCGCAGCATGGGAAAGCCCGACCACATGCGGTCTCCGCGGCTCAGATGCGAGCCATGCAGCGCGCGGGTCTTGCCCGAATAGAACCGCTCCGACAGATCCGCCGAGAACAGGTTGAGATCGCCGACCTGGGGGCCCTCGACCGAAGTGATCCGGAAGAAATGCCCCGCGGGCACTTCGAAAGCCACCGCCTCGCGCGGGGGCACGCGCAGGTCGTCCACCTTTTCCCACCCATCACGCGCGGCCAGATAGGCCGGTAAATCGGGCTGCGGCAGGGTCTCGACCGGATAGCAGATCACCGGCGCGAGCGCGCGGCGTGCGTCGGCGTCCTTCGGGGCGTCATGGCGGGGCTTGGGATGCATGAAACGGCTCCTGTGTTGCGGTCATACTCGCAGGAGCGGTGCAAAAGAAAAGCCCCGGCCGTCGGACCGGGGCAGTCGCAGAAAGCGCACTCGGATACGGCGCTCAGGCAGCGCCGTAATATTCGTACATCAGCTCGAGGGCCTCGAGGCCGGTGACCTGGGGGGCCGGTTCGGCCGAGACCAGAACGGGCGAGGGTTTCTCGGGGGTGTAATAGGCCAGATGCTCTTCGGCCACCTGAACGGGTTGCACCCCTTCCGGGATCTTGAACATTTCCACCATGGAACTCTCTCCGGGTTACGAGTTCCTCCCTGCGCCCCTAATTAGTCATCCCGCCCCGGTTTCAAACCCCCTTTTGCGCAACCGCGCCATGCAATTGCTGCAACGCAGCAAAAAGGGCGGCCCGAGGCCGCCCTTTCGCGTTTGGCAGAGGCGCCCGCGGATCCGCGATCACACCACGCGGTTGACCATCATCCGCTTGATCTCGGCAATGGCCTTGGCCGGGTTCAGACCTTTCGGGCAGGTCTTGGTGCAGTTCATGATCGTGTGGCAGCGGTAGAGCTTGAACGGGTCCTCGAGCTGGTCGAGACGCTCGGGCGTCGCCTCGTCGCGCGAGTCGATGATCCAGCGATAGGCATGCAGCAGTGCCGCCGGGCCGAGATACTTGTCGCCGTTCCACCAGTAGCTCGGGCACGAGGTCGAGCACGAGGCGCACATCACGCATTCATAAAGACCGTCGAGCTTCTTGCGATCCTCGATCGACTGGCGCCATTCCTTCTCGGGACGGTTCGTCTTGGTCTCGAGCCAGGGCATGATCGAGGCATGCTGGGCGTAGAACATGGTGAGGTCGGGGATCAGGTCCTTCACCACCGGCATATGCGGCAGCGGGTAGATCTTCACGTCGCCCTTGATCTCGTCGAGACCGTAGATGCAGGCCAGCGTGTTGATCCCGTCGATATTCATCGCGCAGGAGCCGCAGATCCCCTCGCGGCAGGAGCGGCGGAAGGTCAGGGTCGGGTCGATCTCGTTCTTGATCTTCAGGAGCGCGTCCAGAACCATCGGACCGCACTTGTCCATATCAAGGAAATAGGTGTCGAGACGCGGGTTCTCCCCGGTATCCGGATCCCAGCGATAGATCTGGAACTTGCGGATATTCTTGCCATCCGGCTTCGGCCAGGTCTTGCCGACGCGGATCTTGGAATTCTTCGGAAGCGTGAACTGAACCATTATGGTCCCCTTTTCCGTCAGTACGAATAGAGCGGCCGCGTGGGCATCCGGCCGGATTTTCTGTAAACGCAGGCGTTGTAGGCCTTCGAGGGATCGCCATGCGCGGTGACGCCGAGATTGACCTCGACCTTCATCTGCGAACGGAACCCCTCATTCGTGACGCCCATCCCCGCCTCGCCCGTGAGGGGCGCTTTCGGGGCATACTGGGCATAGCACTGGCGTTCGGCCTGCTCGACCGGCATGGGGCCGCAAGCGGCGAGGGTGAGCCCCGCCGCCATCAGCCCATATGCCGGTGCGCGCCGCATCAGTAGACCCGCTTCTTGGGCGCGATCTTGGCAAGCTTGATCCCGCCCGCATCCTCGGCGGTCAGGGGATCGAGATGCACCGGACGGTAGGTGAGCTTCACCTCGTTGCCTTCCAGATGCATGATCGAATGCTTGCGCCAGCTCTCGTCGTCGCGGTCCGGGTAATCCTCGTGCGCATGCGCGCCGCGCGATTCCTTGCGGGCCTCGGCACCGACGATGGTGGCGAGCGCGTTCGGCATCAGGTTCTCGAGCTCGAGCGTCTCCATCAGGTCCGAGTTCCAGATCAGCGACCGGTCGGTGACCTTGAGATCGTCGAGCTTCGCGGCCACGGCCTTCATCTTCTCGACACCCTCGGCCAGCGTCTTGTCGGTGCGGAACACCGCCGCGTCGGCCTGCATCGTGCGCTGCATCTCGAGGCGCAGCTCGGCCGTGGGCACGGTGCCGTCGGCATAGCGGACCTTGTCGAAGCGGTCGAAGATCGCGTCGATTTTCGCCTTCGGGATGTCGGGGTTCGACGCGGTCGGATCGACGACCTGACCCGCGCGCAGGGCCGCGGCGCGACCGAAGACCACGAGGTCGATCAGCGAGTTCGAGCCCAGACGGTTCGCACCATGCACCGAGGCACAGCCCGCCTCGCCCACGGCCATCAGACCGGGCACGATCGCATCGGGATTGTCGGCGTCCGGATTGATCACCTCGCCGTGGTAGTTCGTCGGAATGCCTCCCATGTTGTAATGCACGGTCGGCAGAACCGGGATCGGCTCTTTCGTGACATCCACGCCAGCGAAGATCTTGGCGCTTTCCGAGATGCCCGGCAGGCGTTCGGCCAGCGCTTCGGGCGGAAGGTGGCTGAGGTTGAGGAAGATGTGGTCTTTCTCGTCACCCACGCCGCGGCCTTCGCGGATCTCCATCGTCATGCAGCGCGACACCACGTCGCGCGAAGCGAGGTCCTTGTAGGTCGGCGCATAGCGCTCCATGAAGCGCTCGCCTTCGGAGTTGGTCAGGTAACCCCCCTCGCCGCGCGCGCCTTCGGTGATGAGGCAGCCCGAGCCGTAGATGCCGGTCGGGTGGAACTGCACGAATTCCATGTCCTGCAGCGCGAGACCCGCACGCGCCACCATGCCGCCACCGTCGCCGGTGCAGGTATGGGCCGAGGTGGCCGAGAAATAGGCGCGGCCGTAACCGCCGGTCGCCAGAACCACCATCTTCGCGTTGAAGACATGCATCGTTCCGTCGTCGAGCTTCCAGCAGACGACACCCTGACACTGCCCGTCATCGGACATGATCAGGTCGATCGCGAAATACTCGATGTAGAACTCGGCATTGTGCTTGAGCGACTGGCCGTAAAGCGTGTGCAGGATCGCGTGGCCGGTCCGGTCGGCCGCGGCGCAGGTGCGCTGCACGGGCGGGCCCTCGCCGAATTCGGTGGTGTGTCCGCCGAAGGGACGCTGATAGATCTTGCCCTCCTCGGTACGCGAGAACGGCACTCCGTAATGCTCGAGCTCGTAGACGGCTTTCGGGGCTTCGCGTGCGAGGTATTCCATCGCGTCGCTGTCGCCGAGCCAGTCCGAACCCTTCACGGTGTCGTACATGTGCCACTGCCAGTTGTCCGGCCCCATGTTGCCCAGCGAGGCGGCGATGCCCCCCTGCGCGGCGACCGTATGCGAGCGGGTCGGGAACACCTTGGTCACGCAAGCCGTGCGCAGCCCCTGTTCCGCCATGCCGAGAGTGGCGCGCAGCCCCGAGCCACCGGCGCCGACCACGACCACGTCGTAATTATGCGTTTCGTATTCGTAAGCAGCCATTCGTCTCGTTCCGATCTATCAGTTGCCCATCAGCAGGCCGATGAAGACCATCTTGCCCAGAGCGTAAAGGGTCGTGGCCATGATGACGTAGGCCAGCGAATGCATCGCGATCTTCAGCGCCTTGCCGGCGGTGCCGTGAACGTAATCCTCGATCCAGATCTCGGTGCCCTTGGCGAAGTGGCGCATGCCGATCACCGCGATCAGCGCGGTGAGGATCGCCACGAAAGGCTGCGAGAAGGTTGAGATCACGGTTCGCTGGTCGGCGCCCAGCGTGGTGCCCACGATGTAGAGCCAGGTCGGGATCATGAATGCGAGCGCGACGGCCGAAGCCGACATCCACCAGTGGTGCTCGGTCCCGGTGCCAGAGGCGCCCTTGCCTACGGCGCGCTTGCGATCGGTCAGGTAACGCATCTCGGCCTCCGTTACAGATGAATGATGATGAGGGTGAGGATCGTGAGGACGACCGACCCGATGGTGCTGATCCAGCCGAGCATCTCGGCGGATTTGATGTCCATGTACTTGCCCGTGTCGAAGATCAGGTGCCGGATCCCCGCGAGGTAGTGATACCAGAGGCCCAGCAGCGACAGGGTGAAGACCAGATCGCCGAACCACGAGGTCGCGATCGCGTTCACGAAGTTGAAGTAGTCAGGGCTCGTCGCCGCGGCGAGCAGCCACCAGACCAGCAGGAGCACGCCGACGATGATCCCGTTGCCGGTGATCCGCGTCATGATCGACGAGAAGGACGTCATCTGCGGGCGGTAGATTTGAAGGTGGGGGGAAAGCGGGCGCGCAACCTGTTTCGCTTCAGCCATGATCGGTCCCTTTTTCGCTGGGCTCGGTGCGAGGGGCGTCCCAAGACGGGGTCCGCGACCGCACGGAGCTGGCCGGATTTGCGCTTTTTACTAGCGTGTTTTTCCCTCAAGTCACGGGGGCAGAGCCGGAAAAGCGGCGATTTGAACCGAAAGACAGCCGAATTTTTCGCTTTGTGATCACATAAATTCCAAGTGTGATCACATGTTATCGCTCTCGGTCGCGACCGGCGCAAAGTGAGTCTCGTCCCGGTCGGGCCCGTGCACGATCAGATAGGCATCAACGCCCAGTAGTCGAGATCGAGGAGCACTTCCGGCAGATACTTGCCGTCCGCGCCCTTATAGGCGAACTCCCCGGCGCCCTGCTTGGTCGCCACCAACCGCAGCCGGATCGCGCCGATATCGGGCACCCCGGTTTCGGCCTTGTCGAGCACCTCCGACCAGACCTTGATCGTATCGCCCGCGAAACAGGGATTGGCATGAGCCCCGCCATTGAGCGCGACGATCATCTGCGCATTGGCGAGCCCGTTGAAGGAGAGCGCGCGCGCCATCGAGATCACGTGGCCGCCATAGATCAGACGCCTGCCGTCCTCGCGGAAGGTGGCATCGAAATGGACCTTGGCGGTGTTCTGCCACAGGCGCGTCGCGATCATGTGCTCGGCTTCCTCGATCGTGACGCCATCGACATGGTCGATCTTCTCGCCGATCTCGTAATCGCCCCAGCGATGCGGCTCGCCCGCCAGTTCGAAATCGTAATTCTCGAAGGTCAGGCCTTCCGGGATCACCAGATCGTCGGGCGCCACCACCTGCGCCAGCTCCGGGATCACCGTCTCGGGCGCGGGCGCGTCGAGATCGCGTTTGCGCACCATCACCCAGCGGACATAGTCGAGCACGACCTCGTCCATCTGGTTGAAGCCGCGGGTGCGGACATAGACCACGCCCGACTTTCCGTTCGAATTCTGCTTGAGGCCGATCACCTCGCTTTCCGAACGCAGCGTGTCGCCCGGATAGACCGGCCGGATCCAGCGCCCCTGCGCGTAGCCGAGATTGGCGACCGCATTGAGCGAGACATCCGGGACGGTCTTGCCGAAAACGACATGGAAGGCGAGCAGATCGTCGAGCGGCGAGCCCTCGAGCCCGCAGGCCGAGGCGAATTCGTCGCTCGAATAGAGGGCATGCCGAGCCGGGTAGAGCGCGTGATAGAGCGCCCGCTCCCCTTCCGCGACGGTGCGCGGCACCGCGTGGCGGATGACGTCGCCGAGGCGGTAATCCTCGAAGAAGCGGCCCGGATTGGTCTTGCCCATCATTGCTCTCCCAGCTTCATGTCGGGGTGATAGTCGGCCGCGATGTCCTTGGTGACGGCCTGAGCGCAGCGCATTACGCCGCGCGCCGCGTCAAAGGCGTATTGCGGATCGCCCTGCAACTCCCAGCCTTTCGAAAGCGCGAGCGACACCTTGTGGCAGAAGGCCGAGGTGTCGTCCTCGGTCAGCAAACGGTAGATCTTCATGTCACGCTCCGAAAACGGGGTAGCCGAACCAGTAGTGGATGCCCGCGATCGCGGCATAGACGATCAGGGTGCCGACGATCCCGCCGATCTCCTTGCCGACATTCACCGGGCCGGTGGGCGGGGTCCACTTGGTCTGGCGGTTGATCAGGATGACCTCCAGAACCGCCCAGATCAGCAGGCCGCCGAACAGGACGAATCCCGGGATATCCCCGTTGACCAGGAGATGCGCGATCGCCCAGGTCTTCACGCCGGTCAGTTGCGGATGGCGGATCTTGCGGGTGATCCAGAGCTTCATCCCCGAGGCCGCGAACAGGTAGACCGCAAACAGCATCAGCAGGTTGTTGATGCCCTTGAGCGCGGCATTGGGCGCCCAGAGAAAGGTGGGATCGGTGGCGCGCCAGCCGATGAACATCAGCACGACGCTGACCAGGACCAGCGCGCCGACCATCGGGCGCTCGGCGCCTCTCAGGGCGCGATGAAAGCCCGGGAAGATGCGTTCCGCCATATGTGCGAGCGACCAGATCAGGACGCCGAGGATGAGAAGTGCCATTGCGATTGCCCCTTAGCTGCCAAGCGCGGCAATCGCCTCCGCCTTGGCGAGGACCTGCCGCGCGGTCACGATATGCAGATTTTCGACGATCTTGCCATCCACGACTGCGACACCCTGCCCGACTTTCTCGGCTTCCTCGAAGGCAGCGATCTGGCGGCGGGCGAGGTCGATCTCGGCCTCCGAGGGCGCGAAGGCGGCATTGCAGATCTCGAGCTGCGCGGGATGGATCAGCGTCTTGCCGTCGAAGCCCATGTCGCGGCCCTGCTCGCATTCCGCCCTGAGGCCCTCGTCATCCTTGAACGCATTATAGACCCCGTCGACGATGATCTTGCCCTGCGCCTTCGCAGCGAGGACGCAAAGCCCCAGCCCCGTTTGCATCGGCAGACGATCCGGGCGGAAGCGCGAGCCCAGCTCCTTGGCGAGGTCGTTCGTGCCCATCACCATCCCCTCGAGCCGCGCATGGCCCGCGATCGCGCTCGCATTCAGCATTCCGAGCGCGGTCTCCATCATCGCCCAGAGCGGCACGCCCTGGATCAGGTCCGCGACCGCGTCGAGATCGGCGGGGCTCGAGACCTTCGGGATCAGGATCGCATCGACCTTGGCACCCGCCCGGATCGCTTCGGCGAAGGTCAGGATGTCATCCCTGCCCCATTCGGTGTCGAGCCCGTTCACCCGCACGATCTTCATCCGCGCACCGTAATCGACCTCGGTCAGCGTCTTGGCCAGCAACGCGCGGGCCTTCGACTTCTCCTCGATCGCCACGGCATCCTCGAGATCGAAGATGATCGCGTCGCAGGCGAGCCCGGTGGCCTTTTCCAGCGCACGCTCCTTGGAGCCGGGTATATAGAGCACGGAACGGGTCGGGCGGGCCATTTGATTCTCCATCTCGCAATTTTCTTTCGCCTGATCGCACAAACGGGACAGAATCAACAAGCCCCGATTTGCCGCGTCGCAGAAAAACGCGGTCCCACATGCGGCGCCCAAGGCTCGGGCGCGTGGCGTTAACCCTTTCTTCGGGCTCCTGCCGTCACGCTGATGCAATCCGATCGAAAGAGAACGCCATGCAGAACAAATTGATCGCCCTGTCGCTCGGCTTCGCCCTGCTGATCCCGTTTTCCCACCGCGCCCAGGCTCAGGGAATGACCTGCGGCACGCGCAGCGACCTGATCGGCCAGCTGCATGAACGCTATCGCGAAACCCGTCGGGCGGTCGCCCTCGCGGCGAACAATTCCGTGCTCGAGATCTTCGCGGCCGATAGCGGGAGCTGGAGCATTCTGGTCACGAAACCCGGGGGCGCGACCTGCCTCTTCGCTTCGGGTGAGGCCTATGAAAGCCTCTCTGAAACCCTGCCCGTGCAGGGCTCGGCGCTCTAGGCCATCACCGATTGCTGGATCAGCTTGAGCGAGATCAGCAAAAGCGCCCAGATCACCGCCTTGTAGAAAATCTCGGTCGGCATCCGCTTGACGAGCCAGACCCCGAGGAACACGGCCGCCGAGGCGGGCACGGCGAGGATCAGCGCTGTCCCCAGGCTGTGCCAGTTCACCTCTCCCAAGGCGATATAAGGCCCGAGCTTGGCGAGGTTCACATAGGAAAAGAGCACGGTCGCGGTGCCCGCGAAGACCTGCTTGGGCAGATTGAGCGGCACCGTATAGGCCTGGTAGGGCGGCGCGCCGGAATGGCTCACGAAGCTGGTGAACCCGGTGATCGTCCCCCAGAACAGGCCGGGCGCGACACGCGCCTCCTGCCGCGCTCCGAACCGGTGACGCAACAGGGCGTTGAGTGCGAAAAGCACCCCGATCACCCCGACAAGCAGCGTCACCCAGCGTTCGGGGATGATCTCGGCGGTGGCCCAGCCGATCCCGATTCCGATCGTGGTGGCGGGCACCATGATCACGAGCACGCGCTTGTCGAAATGCTTCCGGTAGGCCCAGAGGCCGAACATGTCAGCGATGATATAGACGGGCAGCAGCAGTCCCGCCGCGGTGATCGGGTCCATCACCATCGCCAGCACCGGGACCGAGATCGAGGCGGCCATCGGGATGCCGCCCTTCGACAGACCGACCATCACCGCCGCGAGCAGCGCCAGCGCCCAGCCCGTCACCGTCAGATCCATGATCACCAGCTGTCCTCCCCGAGAATCACCCGGCCGCGCGGGCGCGCTCTTGGTGACACGGGCTTGGGGAAATGAGAACCGCCCCGCCGGCGAAAGCGCTGCAGGCCATCAATTTTTGCATACCTTTGCATACAGCGCACCCTGCCGCGGCGCAGCGCCCTTGCCCTTTGGGAACCAAAGAGCTAGTTCACCTGCGTCAGATTTACCCATCCATCCACCCGGAGGACCAAATGGCCAGACCCAAGATCGCCCTTATCGGCGCCGGTCAGATCGGCGGCACGCTCGCTCATCTCGCCGCCATCAAGGAACTCGGCGACGTCGTTCTGTTCGACATCGCCGAAGGCACGCCGCAGGGCAAAGCGCTCGACATCGCGGAGTCGGGCCCGGCCGAGGGCTTCGACGGCTCGTTCAAGGGCACCAATGACTACGCCGATATCGCGGGCGCCGATGTCTGCATCGTCACCGCCGGCGTGCCGCGCAAGCCGGGCATGAGCCGCGACGACCTGCTGGGCATCAACCTCAAGGTCATGAAATCGGTGGGCGAAGGCATCGCCACCCATGCCCCGGACGCGTTCGTGATCTGCATCACCAACCCGCTCGACGCGATGGTCTGGGCGCTGCGCGAGTTCTCGGGCCTGCCGCATGAGAAGGTCGTCGGCATGGCCGGCGTGCTCGACTCGGCACGCTTCCGTCACTTCCTGTCGCTGGAATTCGGCGTCTCGATGCGCGACGTCAACGCCTTCGTGCTCGGCGGCCACGGCGACACGATGGTGCCGCTCGCCCGCTATTCGACCGTTGGCGGCATCCCGCTGCCCGACCTCGTCGAAATGGGCTGGTCCACCCAGGAGAAACTCGACGCGATCATCCAGCGCACCCGCGACGGCGGCGCCGAGATCGTCGGCCTGCTGAAGACCGGCTCGGCCTTCTATGCCCCGGCCACCTCCGCGATCGAGATGGCGGAAGCCTATCTGAAAGACCAGAAGCGCGTTCTGCCCTGCGCGGCCTATGTCAAAGGCGCGCTCGGCCTCGACGGCCTCTATGTCGGCGTCCCGACCGTGATCGGCGCGCGCGGCATCGAGAAGGTCATCGACATCAAGCTCAACAAGGATGAGCAGGCGATGTTCGACAAATCGGTCGACGCGGTGAAGGGCCTGGTCGAAGCGTGCAAGGGCATCGACAGCTCGCTCGCCTGATCCGACCGGACAGAAATGCGATGACGGGGCGCGGTTTCGACCGCGCCCCGTTTCATTTCGACATCAACGACTCCGGATCGAAGCCGAACTCGGCCCCGAGCCGCGCGATCAGTTCGGCCTCATGTGCGACAAGCGCCCGGTCGAACCCCGCGGGGCTCAGATCGACCCGATCCCCGAACAGCGCGCGGGTCTCCTCGGCGATCGTCACCTGGGGACGCACGAGGAGATCATGTGCCTCCAGTTCCTCGGCCTCGTAGTCGCGGATCCCCTGCACATCCCACCACAGCCTCAGCAACTCCACCGGGTCGTCCGCCCGCAAGGCCGCGGCATCGAACTGCGCCCGGCGCGAGCCGACATAGGGCACCGGCTCGCCCGTCACCTTCGTCGTCGCGCGACGCAGCATCTTGAGAATGAAATGCAGCGGCGTGAGCCCGTCGAAATGCATCAGCCGGCCGTTATAGCTGGGGCGATAGGGCAGATCGTTGACCTTGCTGTCCCAGTTGCTGAGCGGGAAATGCACCCCGATCGCATAGCCCCGCCCGGATCGCACGACCGGCTTGCCCGCAACATGCCCCGCGAGCCCCTTGTTGAGGTAGCGCGCGCGCAGGCCGTAGAACAGCAGGCCCTCCTCCTTGAACCCGTTCCAGCGACGACGGAAGACCCCGCCGAAGATATCGGCGCCGGGCGCCTTGCTGACGTGACAGCGTTCATCCACCTCGAGACGCAGCCACGCCTTTTGCGGACCGGTCTTGGCCAGCTCCCATTCGAGCGGGCGCTCGAGACTCACATATTCGTCCGCATCGCAATGGATCAGCCAGTCGAGGTCGGTCTCGTCGAGGATCCGGGTGGCGTTGTATTTCTGGCGCCCCTGATGGCGGGCGGGGCGCTTGCTGCGCCATCCGCGCACCCATCCATCCTCGCCCGAATGATGCACGAACACCTTCTCGACCCCGGCCAGGAGCGCCTCCGCCTCCGGGTTCGGGCGGTCGAGAAAGACATGCACCGCGCTCGCCCCGATCGCGAGGTGATGCGCGGCATAGGCCGCGACCAGCGCCGCCGGCTCGTCCACCGTGGCGACCACCCCCCAGCGGGGCATTGCTTCCGTTTCCGTCATCGGCCTGTCACGTTGCTCCTGTCTGCCTCCGCGCACCTGACTCGATTTTCCCGAGTCGTGCCAGTGCCACGGCGCAACAGGCTCGAATTCGCTTTTGTGATCACACCTTTCTTTGCCGTGATCACATATGTGCGTTTTTCCGCCCGAGCAGCGCGAAAACTCGTGATTTCGGTTTGTCGCAAGGCGCAAACAGCCTAGAACCCCTGCAAATCGCACCAGCATGGGGTATCCAAGGATGAATATCCACGAATATCAGGCCAAACAGCTTCTCAAGAGCTATGGCGCACCGGTCTCGGACGGCCGCGTTGTGCTCAAGGCCGAAGAAGCCAAAACCGCCGCGGGCGAGCTCGACGGGCCGCTCTGGGTCGTCAAGGCGCAAATCCACGCCGGCGGTCGCGGCAAGGGCCACTTCAAGGAACCCGAAGCCGGCGAAAAGGGCGGCGTGCGCCTCGCGAAATCGGTCGAAGAGGCCGAGACGCTGGCCAAGCAGATGCTCGGCAAGACCCTCGTGACGCACCAGACCGGCCCGGCGGGCAAGCAGGTCAACCGCATCTATATCGAAGATGGCTCGGACATCGAGCGCGAGCTCTATCTCGCGCTGCTCGTCGACCGCGTCACCTCGCGCATCTCGATCGTGGCCTCGACCGAGGGCGGCATGGATATCGAGGAAGTCGCCGCGTCGACCCCCGAGAAGATCCTCTCCTTCTCGATCGACCCGGCCACCGGCTACATGCCCTTCCACGGCCGCCGCGTCGCGTTCTCGCTCGGCCTCGAAGGTCCGCAGGTCAAACAGATGGTCGCGCTGCTCGGCAATCTCTACCGTGCCTTCACCGAGAAGGACATGGAGATGCTCGAGATCAACCCGCTGATCGTGATGACCGACGGCAACCTGAAGGTTCTCGACGCCAAGCTCGGCTTCGACGGCAACGCGCTCTATCGCCACTCCGACATCCAGGCGCTGCGCGACGAGACCGAAGAGGATCCCAAGGAACTCGAAGCCTCGAAATACGACCTCAACTACATCGCGCTCGACGGTGAGATCGGCTGCATGGTGAATGGCGCGGGCCTCGCGATGGCCACCATGGACATCATCAAGCTCTACGGTGCCGAGCCCGCCAACTTCCTCGACGTGGGCGGCGGCGCGACCAAGGAGAAGGTCACCGAGGCGTTCAAGATCATCACCTCGGACAAGAACGTCAAAGGCATCCTCGTCAACATCTTCGGCGGCATCATGCGCTGCGACATCATCGCCGAGGGCGTCATCGCCGCGGTGAAGGAAGTCGGCCTCGAAGTGCCGCTCGTCGTGCGTCTCGAAGGCACCAACGTCGAAAAGGGCAAGGAAATCATCGCGAATTCCGGCCTGAACGTCATCGCCGCCGACAACCTGTCGGATGGCGCAGAGAAAATCGTCAAAGCGGTGAAAGGCTAATCACATGGCAGTTCTCGTCAACGAAAACACCAAGGTCATCTGCCAGGGCTTCACCGGCTCGCAGGGCACCTTCCACTCCGAGCAGGCGATCGCTTACGGCACCAAGATGGTCGGCGGCGTGACCCCCGGCAAAGGCGGCCAGGAGCATCTCGGCCTGCCGGTCTTCGACTCGGTCCACGAGGCGAAAGCCAAGACCGAAGCGAATGCGTCGGTGATCTACGTTCCCCCGCCCTTCGCGGCCGACTCGATCCTCGAGGCGATCGACGCCGAGATGGAACTGATCGTCTGCATCACCGAAGGCATCCCGGTTCTCGACATGATGAAGGTCAAGCGCGCGCTGGTCGACAGCAAGTCGCGCCTGATCGGCCCGAACTGCCCCGGTGTCATCACGCCCGACGCCTGCAAGATCGGCATCATGCCCGGCCACATCCACAAGCGTGGTTCGGTCGGCGTCGTGTCGCGCTCGGGTACGCTGACCTACGAGGCCGTGAAGCAGACCACCGATATGGGTCTGGGCCAGTCCTCGGCCGTCGGCATCGGCGGTGACCCGATCAAGGGCACCGAGCATATCGACGTGCTCGACATGTTCCTCGACGATCCGGAAACGGAATCGATCATCATGATCGGTGAGATCGGCGGCTCGGCCGAAGAAGAAGCGGCCGAATTCCTCGCCGAGCAGCGCAAGAAGGGCCGCTGGAAGCCGACCGCCGGTTTCATCGCGGGCCGCACCGCCCCTCCGGGCCGCCGCATGGGCCATGCCGGTGCCATCGTGGCCGGTGGCAAGGGCGACGCCGAGAGCAAGATCGAGGCCATGAAATCGGCCGGGATCGTGGTCGCGGACAGCCCCGCCACGCTGGGCGAAGCCGTGATGAAGGCGATCAAGGGCGCGTAAGCCCGTCGCAAGGAAACTGCGGGGGCCGTCGCGCACGGCCCCGCGCTGCAAGGAAAGGACCGGACCCATGCTGCTGCGACAGGCACGGCGCGCAACCCGCCCGCTCGACGGGCAGGTCGGCTGCGCTCTGCTGGCAGGGAGCATCGCGGTCCGGCGCCTTCCGGGCGAGCCACAATCGCCGATCGCCCCGTCCGACTGCCCCCCTGCCCGTCCAGATTGCCCCGTCAGAATCGCACGGAGCCGCGCAGGGTATGGAACCAGCGTCAACAGTACCTACATCGCAAAGCCAATGGATGGCCCGTCTCAGGCATTCGCGCCGGTGAAAGGGCTCAGCACGATGTCGCGCTCGACGAAAAGGAAAGCCGCCATGCCCCGCAGCATCCGCCGACTGGCTGCGTCAACGAACCGGATCTGCGGCACCCGCCGATCCCCGAGAGCCGCGACCCAACCGTGACCGGGCCGCTCGAGACTTTGATATTCACCGCTTCAAGGTGAGGAAAAATGACCGACCAATCCCCCAATGACCAGTTCAATGCCTCGCAGTTCCTGCAAGGTGCGAATGCCGAATATGTCGAGCAGCTCTATGCCCGCTTCGCCGAGGATCCGTCCTCGGTCGATACCGCCTGGGCCGCCTTCTTCGCCTCGCTCGGCGATCCCGACCAGGATGTGAAGAAATCCGCGCAGGGCGCGAGCTGGGAACGCGCCGACTGGCCGCCGGCCTCCGCGGATGACCTCACCGCCGCGATGACGGGCGAATGGCCGGTGATGGCCGAGGGCAAGGCCGCCGCCGAGAAGATCAAGAAGAAGGCCGCCGAGGCCGGGGTCGCCGTGGACGAACAGGCGATCCGCCGTGCCGTGCTCGACTCGATCCGCGCGCTGATGATCATCCGCGCCTACCGGATCCGCGGCCACCTGATCGCCGATCTCGATCCGCTCGGGATGCGCGAACAGAACAGCCACCCGGAGCTCGATCCGAAAAGCTACGGCTTCACCGATGCCGACATGGATCGCCCGATCTTTATCGACAACGTGCTCGGCCTCGAGGTCGCCTCGATGCGCCAGATCATGGACATCGTGAAGCGCACCTATTGCGGCACCTTCGCGCTGCAATACATGCACATTTCCGACCCCGAGCAATCGGCCTGGCTGAAAGAGCGGATCGAGGGCTACGGCAAGGAGATCACCTTCACCAAGACCGGCCGCCGCGCGATCCTCAACAAGCTCGTCGAGGCGGAAGGGTTCGAGAAATTCCTGCACGTCAAATACATGGGCACGAAGCGTTTCGGCCTCGATGGCGGCGAAGCGCTGATCCCGGCGATGGAACAGATCATCAAGCGCGGCGGACAGCTCGGCCTGAAGGAAGTCGTGTTCGGGATGCCCCACCGCGGCCGCCTCTCGGTTCTGGCCAACGTGATGCAGAAGCCCTATCGCGCGATCTTCCACGAATTCCAGGGCGGCTCGTTCAAGCCCGAGGACGTGGACGGTTCGGGCGACGTGAAATATCACCTCGGCGCCTCCGCCGACCGTGAGTTCGACGGCAACAAGGTCCACCTGTCGCTGACCGCCAACCCCTCGCATCTCGAGGCGGTGAACCCGGTCGCGCTCGGCAAGGTCCGCGCCAAGCAGGACCAGCTCCACGATCAGGACGGCCGCACCAGCGTTCTCTCGGTGCTGCTGCACGGCGATGCGGCCTTCGCGGGTCAGGGTGTCGTGGCCGAGTGCTTCCAGCTCTCGGGCATCCGCGGGCACCGCACGGGCGGCACGATCCATATCGTCGTGAACAACCAGATCGGCTTCACGACCGCGCCGCATTTCTCGCGCACCTCGCCCTACCCGACCGATATCGCGCTGATGGTCGAGGCGCCGATCTTCCACGTGAACGGCGACGATCCGGAAGCCGTGGTGCACGCAGCCCGCGTCGCCACCGAGTTCCGTCAGAAGTTCCACAAGGACGTGGTGATCGACATCTTCTGCTACCGCCGCTTCGGTCACAACGAAGGCGACGAGCCGATGTTCACCAACCCGGTGATGTACAAGTCGATCAAGACGCACAAGACGACCCTCCAGCTCTATACCGAGCGCCTCGTCGCCGACGGTCTCATCCCCGAGGGCGAGATCGAGGACATGAAGGCCGCCTTCCAGTCGCATCTCAACGAGGAGTTCGAGGCGGGCAAGGTGTTCAAGCCCAACAAGGCCGACTGGCTCGATGGCCGCTGGTCCGGTTTCGAACAGGAGAAGGGCGAGTATTCGCGCGGCTCGACCGCAATCTCGCCCGACACGCTGGCCGAGGTCGGCAAGGCGCTCACCAGCGCGCCGAAGGACTTCGCGCTGCACAAGACGGTCACGCGCCTGCTCGACAACAAGAAGCAGATGTTCGAGACCGGCACCGGCTTCGACTGGGCGACCGCCGAGGCGCTGGCTTTCGGCTCGCTGGTGACCGAAGGCTACCCGGTGCGTCTGTCGGGTCAGGATGCGACCCGCGGCACCTTCTCGCAGCGCCACTCGGCCTTCATCGATCAGAATACCGAGGATCGCTACTACCCGCTCAACAACATCCGCGAGGGTCAGGCCCGCTACGAGGTCATCGACTCGATGCTCTCGGAATACGCGGTGCTCGGCTTCGAATACGGCTACTCGCTGGCGGAACCGAAGGCGCTGACGCTCTGGGAAGCCCAGTTCGGCGATTTCGCCAACGGCGCGCAGATCATGTTCGACCAGTTCATCAACTCGGGCGAACGCAAATGGCTGCGCATGTCGGGCCTCGTCTGCCTGCTGCCGCACGGGTTCGAAGGCCAGGGCCCCGAGCACAGCTCGGCCCGCCTCGAGCGCTTCCTGCAGCTCTCGGCCGAGGATAACTGGATCGTCGCCAACTGCTCGACGCCGGCGAACTACTTCCACATCCTGCGCCGCCAGATCCACCGCGACTTCCGCAAGCCGCTGATCCTGATGACGCCGAAATCGCTGCTGCGTCACCCGAAATGCGTGTCGAAGGCGGAAGAGTTCACCACCGGATCGAGCTTCCACCGCGTGCTGTGGGACGATGCCGAAATGGGCAATTCGGATCTCGAGCTGAAATCCGACGACCAGATCAAGCGCGTCGTGATCTGCTCGGGCAAGGTCTATTACGACCTGCTCGCGCAGCGCGACGAGCGCGGCCTCGACGACGTCTACCTGCTGCGTCTCGAACAGTTCTACCCGTTCCCCGCGCAGGCGATGACGAAGGAACTGACCCGCTTCAAGGGCGCCGAGATCGTCTGGTGCCAGGAAGAACCCAAGAACCAGGGCGCCTGGTTCTTCGTCGAGCCCTATCTCGAATGGGCGCTCGCCAAGATCGACGCGAAACATGTCCGTGCGCGCTATGCCGGCCGCGCGGCCTCGGCCTCGCCCGCCACGGGTCTGGCCAGCCGCCACAAGGCCGAGCAGGACGCGCTCGTCAACGATGCACTGGAGGGTTGAATAGATGTCCACTGAAGTCCGCGTGCCCACGCTCGGCGAGAGCGTCACGGAAGCCACCGTCGCCACCTGGTTCAAGAAACCGGGCGACACGGTGGCCGCAGATGAGATGCTGTGCGAGCTGGAAACCGACAAGGTGACGGTGGAGGTCCCCGCCCCCGCCGCCGGCACGCTCGGCGAGATCGTCGCGGCCGAAGGCGAGACGGTGGGCGTCGACGCGCTCCTTGCCACGATCGAGGAGGCGGGGGCCGCGGCCGCCGCTCCGAAACAGGAAGACAAACCGGCGGAAAAATCCGCCCAACCCCAATCGAACGAGGGAAAAATGGTCGATGTGATGGTGCCCAGCCTTGGTGAATCGGTCACCGAGGCCACGGTTTCGACGTGGTTCAAGAAGTTGGGCGACACCGTCGCCGCCGACGAGATGCTCTGCGAGCTGGAAACCGACAAGGTGTCGGTCGAGGTTCCTGCCCCCGCCGCCGGCGTTCTCACCGAGATCGTGGCCGCCGAAGGCGCGACCGTCGACGCCTCGGCCAAGCTCGCGGTGATCGCGGAAGGCGCCGCCGCCGGTGCCGCCGCCCCGAAAGCCGCCGAGGCCCCCAAGGCCGCAACTCCCGCAGCGGGCGGCAAGGATGTCGAGGACGCGCCCTCGGCGAAGAAGGCGATGGCCGAGAAGGGCATCGAGCCCGCGAGCGTGCAAGGCAGCGGCAAGGACGGCCGGATCATGAAGGAAGACGTCGCCAAGGCCGCGAGCGCGCCGAAGGCGGCCTCGGTCTCGGTCGCCCCCGCCCCGGCGCAGGCGCCGCGCGGCCCGGTCAATGCCGACGATGCCTCGCGCGAGGAACGGGTGAAGATGACCCGCCTGCGCGCCACCATCGCCAAGCGCCTCAAGGACAGCCAGAACACCGCCGCGATGCTGACCACCTATAACGAGGTGGACATGTCGGGCGTGATGGACCTGCGCAACGAATACAAGGATCTCTTCCTCAAGAAGCACGGCGTGAAGCTCGGCTTCATGTCCTTCTTCGTGAAGGCCTGCTGCCACGCGCTCAAAGAGGTCCCCGAGGTCAATGCCGAGATCGACGGCAACGAGATCGTCTACAAGAACTACGTCCATATGGGCGTCGCGGTGGGCACGCCCTCGGGCCTCGTCGTGCCGGTCGTGCGCGATGCCGACCAGATGAGCTTCGCCTCGATCGAGAAGACGATCGCCGAGATGGGCACCCGGGCCCGCGACGGCAAGCTCTCGATGGCCGAGATGCAGGGCGGTTCGTTCACCATCTCGAATGGCGGCGTCTACGGCTCGCTGATGTCCTCGCCGATCCTCAACCCGCCGCAATCGGGCATCCTCGGCATGCACAAGATCCAGGAACGCCCGATGGTCGAGAACGGCCAGATCGTCATCCGTCCGATGATGTATCTCGCGCTGAGCTACGACCACCGCATCGTCGACGGCAAGGGCGCCGTGACCTTCCTCGTGCGCGTCAAGGAAGCGCTCGAGGATCCGCGCCGCCTGCTGATGGATCTGTGATCGCAAGCGGAAGGCGGCGGCCCCCTGCCCCTTCCTCTTGATCCATATATCCCCGGGGGGTCCGGGGGGCAGGCAGCCCCCCGGTCCGCCCTCTCCACCGGGAGCGACACATGACCCCCGAACTCACCACCCTCGCCCTCGCCCTGCTTCTCCATCTCGGCCTGATGGTCGCCTATTCGATCAACGCCAATCGCGAGCTGGGCACGCGCTACCCGCTGAGCCCGCGCGACGAGGCCGCGCCCGGGATGTCGGTCCTGCTGGGGCGGTTGCAGCGCACGGTGAACAACTCCTTCGAGGGGCTGATCCTGTTCACCCCGGCGGTGCTGATCGTGGTGCTCTCGGGGCAGGCCGACCAGGTCACGGCAGGCGCCGCGGTCTGCTTCGTGATAGCGCGCATCCTCTATATCCCGGCCTATCTGATGGGGCTTGTGCCGTGGCGCTCGCTCGTCTGGGGCTTTTCGTTCTTCGCGATCCTGACGCTGGTGATCGCCGCGCTGATCTGAACACCCGCGCGGGTCCCCGCGCAAGACTGACACCCGCGCGGGGCTGCCGCGCAAAGACAAATTCCGCGCGCCGAGATCGCGCGCCAAGACTTCAAGGAGCAAGACCAATGGCAGACTATGATGTGATCGTGATCGGCGGCGGCCCGGGTGGCTATGTCTGCGCCATCCGCTGCGCCCAGCTGGGCCTGAAGACCGCCTGTGTCGAGGGCCGCGAGAGCCTTGGCGGCACCTGCCTCAATGTGGGCTGCATCCCCTCGAAGGCGCTTTTGCACGCCACGCACCAGCTGCACGAGGCCGAGCACAACTTCGCCAAGATGGGTCTGAAGGGCAAAAGCCCCTCCGTCGACTGGAAGCAGATGCAGGCCTACAAGCAGGACGTCATCGACGGCAACACCAAGGGCATCGAGTTCCTGTTCAAGAAGAACAAGATCGACTGGCTCAAGGGCTGGGGCTCGATCCCGGCGGCCGGTCAGGTGAAGGTGGGCGACGAGATCCACAACGCCAAGAACATCGTGATCGCCACCGGCTCCGAGCCCGCCTCGCTGCCCGGCATCGAGATCGACGAGAAGACCGTGGTGACCTCGACCGGCGCGCTGTCGCTGAACAAGGTGCCGAAATCCATGGTCGTGATCGGCGCGGGCGTCATCGGGCTCGAAATGGGCTCGGTCTATGCCCGGCTCGGCGCCGAGGTGACCGTGGTCGAGTATCTCGACGCGATCACGCCCGGCATGGATGGCGAAGTGGCCCGCAACTTCCAGAAGATCCTCGCCAAGCAGGGGCTGAAATTCGTGCTCGGCGCGGCGGTGCAGGGCGTCGATGTCAAGAACGGCAAGGCGACGGTGAACTACCAGCTGCGCAAGGATGAGAGCGAGGCCACGATCGAGGCCGAAACCGTGCTCGTCGCGACCGGCCGCAAGCCCTATACCGACGGGCTCGGCCTCGAGGGCGTCGGCGTGGAGATGCTGCCGCGCGGCCAGGTGAAGACCGATGCGCATTGGCAGACCACCGCGAAAGGCATCTACGCGATCGGCGACGCGATCGTGGGCCCGATGCTCGCCCACAAGGCCGAGGACGAGGGCATGGCGGTGGCCGAGGTCATCGCGGGCAAGCATGGCCATGTGAATTACGACGTGATCCCCGGCGTGATCTACACCACCCCCGAGGTGGCCTCGGTGGGCCAGACCGAAGAGGCGCTCAAGCAGGAAGGCCGCGCCTACAAGGTCGGCAAGTTCTCCTTCATGGGCAACGGCCGCGCCAAGGCGGTCTTCCAGTCGGAAGGCTTCGTGAAGATGATCGTCGACAAGGAGACCGACCGGATTCTCGGCTGCCACATCATCGGCCCCGGCGCGGGTGACCTGATCCACGAGATCTGCGTCGCGATGGAATTCGGCGCCTCGGCCGAGGACGTGGCGCTGACCTGCCACGCCCACCCGACCTTCTCGGAAGCGGTGCGCGAAGCCGCGCTGGCCTGCGGCGACGGCGCGATCCACGCCTGAGCGCGACGGACACCACCGAATGCGAAGGGCGGCCGACAGGCCGCCCTTTCTTCATCCTGTCGCAGGCTTATTTCCGAGCGCCTTTGAACTGAAGCGCTTGATCGGGATAGCCATAGACATCGAGCGTCGCATCACGGCGCGCTCTCTGGCTGCTGGAAGAAATACCCGTCACGATCACCCCGATGAGGCCGGCGCCCGCACCAGCGGCGGCAGCGTTCTGATCGATCTTTGTCGTTGTATCGTTGATAGGCTGAACGATCCTGAAGACCTTCTCGCCCTGATAGACACAGCTGATCGACGCCACGGGCGTGCGGGGGCCCATATCGGGCGTCACCACCACCGCAGGTGTCGTAAACTCCGCATGGAAACCGTCGGCTTTGAAAGTACAGGGGACGCCTTTCACTTCCTGATAGCTGCCCTTGGTCGAATAGGTCCGCACCGTGAAATTGGACGTGCCCCCTCGGATCGCCAGGCTGGTCACGCGGCTCCAACTACCCCTTCGTGTTTTCCCCTCGACCGGGCGGACCGCCAGTTTTCCGCAGTCCAACCCGGCTCACGTCCCCTCGCCGTGATCCGCCGCCGCCTCCATCTTGGCGGCGAATTCGCGGCGGAGCGCCCGGCGGAGCTCGGCGGCGCGCCAGCGGTGCTTTTCCTCCGCCGTCTCCGGCTGCAATTTCGGCACCTGCGCGGGTTTTCCGGTCTCGTCCACGGCGACCATGGTGAAATAGCAGCTATTGGTGTGACGCCGCGTGCCCGCGGTGATGTTCTCGGCCTCGACCCGAATGCCGATCTCCATCGAGGTGCGCCCGGTATGATTGACGCTGGCGCGGAAGGTCACCAGCTCGCCCACATTGATCGGCTGCTGGAAGGTGACCTGATCGACGCTGAGCGTCACCGCGTAGCGCTGCGAGTAGCGCGAGGCGAGCGAGAAGGCCACGCGGTCCAGCCAGTTCAAAAGCGCGCCGCCATGCACCTTGCCCGAGAAATTCGCCTGATCGGGCGTCATCAGCACCGTCATCACAAGGCGTTTGCGGTCTTCGAAGCTCAGCGTTTCAGTCATCATCGTCCCTCTTTTTGCGCGCGGGATTTGGCCCGAAGCGCCCCGCCCGGTCAATCGGGACAAATGGGCCGGGACAAATGGGCGCAGTCACTTGCGGGGCTTGGCGCGCAGGGTGGGGTCGGCTTCACGCGGATCCTCGGGCCAGGGATGTTTCGGATAGCGTCCGCGCATATCCTTGCGCACATCGGCGTAGGAGCCTTCCCAGAAGCCCGGCAGGTCCATCGTCACCTGGATCGGCTTGTGGCCGGGCGAAAGCAGCGTGATCCTGAGCGGCAGGCGTTTCGGGCCGACGGTGGGGTGCGTGGCGACGCCGAACATTTCCTGCAGGCGGATCTCGATGCCCGGCGCCTCGCCTGCATAGTCGATCGGCACGCGCCGCCCCAGCGGGGTCTCGAAATGCGCAGGGGCCAGTCGGTCGACAAGCTGCATCTGCTCCCAGTCGAGCGACGCGCGCAGCGCATCGGTCAGGTCGAGCTTTCGCAGATCGGCCTCGGTGCGCGCCTTGCCGAGATAGGGTAGCAGCCAGTCCTCGGCGCGCGCCAGAAGCCCCTCATCGGAGAAATCGGGCAGATCGGCGCCCTGCCCGCGCAGGAGTTCCACCCGCGCCTGCAGGCGACGTGCGGCGGGGCTCATCGGCAGCCCGATCTGGCGCAGCCCGGCCAGCGCGCCTTGCGCCAGCGCCTCGCGCGGGGCGTCCTTCCAGACCCGGTCGTCGAGCACCAGCGCCCCGAAACGCTCTTGCTTGCGCGCGATCACCCGGCCCTCGCGTTTCGACCAGTCGCAGATATCGTGCCAGTGGATCTGATCGGCATAGAGGCGGCGCAGCTCCGCCTCCGAGATCGCGAGACCCTGCCGCACCTTCGCCTCGCGCGGATCGCCGTCGAGATCGCTCACCACGATCAGCCGCTGCACCCCCAGCGGGTCGCCCTCGGCCACCACCGCGCCCTTGCCGCCCGAGAGCACATAGCGCGGCGCGTCGCCCTTGCGCCGCAGCCCGACCCGGTCGGGATAGGCCAGCGCGAGCTGCTCGGCGGGGGAATAGCGATGCGAAACCTCGGGCGCGAGCCGGGCGAGGCGCTTGGCCTCGGAACGGATGCGCTCGATCGTGCCGCGATGCGGGGTAAAGGGATGTTCGGCCTCGAACCGTCTGGGATCGCGGATCGCGCTCAGGCGCAGCCCCAGATCGGCAGGCGCGCCCCGCAGCGGGTCACGCTCGGCCAGAAGCGCGGCGAGCGGGGCGGCGTCAGGACCAGCGGTGAGCAGCATATGCCCGATGCGCGGATGGAGCGGCAGCGCGGCCAGCGCGCGCCCGTGATCGGTGATCCGCCCCTCCTTCAGCGCGCCAAGCTCCTCCAGCAGCGCGCGCGCCTCGGCCAGTGCGGGCGCAGGCGGCGGGGTCAGGAAGGCCAGATCCGCCCCGTCCGAGCCCCAGAGCGCCAGTTCCAGTGCCAGCCCGGTCAGGTCCGCCACCTCGATCTCGGGTGGGGCGAAAGCGGGCCGCGCACCTTCCGCGCCTTTCGTCCAGAGCCGGTAGCAGATCCCTTCGGCCACACGCCCCGCACGGCCCCGACGCTGCTCGGCCTCGGCGCGCGAGACGGGTTCCGTCACCAGCCGCGCCATGCCCGAGCCGGGATCGAAGCGCGCGCGCCGGGCCTTGCCGCCATCGACCACCACGCGGATATCCTCGATCGTCAGCGAGGTCTCGGCGATGGCGGTGGCGAGCACCAGCTTGCGCCCTGAGGGCGGGGGCGCGATCGCCGCGCGTTGGGCTGCGAATTCCATCGCCCCGAACAGCGGCCGCACCGCGATATCCTCCGGCAGACGTCCCTTTAGCATCCCCTCGACGCGGCGGATCTCGCCCTCGCCGGGCAGAAAGGCCAGAAGGCTGCCCTCGCAGACCTCCGCCGCCTCGACGATCAGCCCCGCCATCGCGGCCTCGAAGCGCATCGAGGCGTCGACAGGGCGCGACAGCCAACGGGTTTCGACCGGATAGGCGCGGCCCTCCGAGACCACGATCGGCGCATCGTCGAGCAGCTTCGCCACCGGTTCGGCATCGAGCGTGGCCGACATCACCACCAGCGCCAGATCGGGCCGGAGCGCGCCGCGCACCTCCCAGGCGAGCGCCAGCCCCAGATCGGCATTGAGCGAGCGTTCGTGAAACTCGTCGAAGATCACGCAGCCGATCCCCGACAACTCGGGATCCGATTGCAGAACGCGGGTCAGGATCCCCTCGGTCACCACCTCGATCCGCGTTGCCCTCGAAACCTTCGCCTCGCCGCGGATCCGGTAGCCGACGGTCTCGCCCACGCGCTCCCCCAGCGTTTCGGCCATCCGCTCGGCGGCGGCGCGTGCGGCGAGCCGGCGCGGCTCGAGCATGACGATCTTGCCTTCGGTCTGGTCGAGGAGCGCGAACGGCACGCGGGTCGTCTTGCCCGCGCCGGGCGGCGCCATCAGCACCGCGCGGCCATGCGAAGCGACGGCCGCCCGCAGCTCGGGCAGCACCGCATCGATCGGAAGGGAAACGGCGTCCTGTCTCACCCGGCCCTTATCGCCGAGAGAGGCTGCCTTTTCCATAGAGCGTTTCGGTCTCGATCCGGTCGACCTGCAAGCCGCCTTTCGGGCTCGGGTCGTAATAGAGGGTGAAGGCGAAGCGGCTCTTCTCGGCCATGTCCTTCTCGGAGAAGCCCTCGAGCCGGCGATATTCGCCCGCACAGACAAGGCCCTCGCCATTCGGCTGGGGCTTGAAGAGCCGGACCTGGCTGCGCCGCGCCCCGTCATACATCTTCACGTCGAGCTGGCAAGCTTCGTCGCGCGGCACGTCGCGCAGCACCGCATAGAGCGCGGTCAGCGGATCGACCGTGCCGCCCTGCTTGGCCGGATCGACGTCGCGCGGGTTCGGCGGGCGCGGCGGCACCCGGCTCACCGAGACCGGCGTTCCGTTCTGGTAGATGATCTCATGGGTGGCGTTGCGTCCGGGCGCCTCGTCGGTCTCGGCGTATTTCATCGGCGTGAAACGCCCCTGCGAGACATGGCCCGTCACGCTCGCGATGAACTTGATCTTGCGAAGGAAGCCGACGAGTCCCGCGGTCTGCAGCACACCGTTGGCGCCGTAGGACCCGTTCACGACCTTGCCGTTGATCGCAAGCTCGCCCGCGCGGATGCCCCGCAGCTTCACGTCGAACACGATCCGCTCGCTTTGTTCGGCGCGGGCCGCCATCGCACCGAGCGGGATGGCCAGCACAGCGGCTGCCAGGCCCAGACGGAGCGGTTTCGAGATCATCGACCGGTAGGAACGCATGACTGCCCTCATTGCGCAAAATGCCCTTTGGCACTGGACATAGGTCGTCCCGAAGAGGCAAGAAACCGGAAAGCCTTCACGTCTCGTGTCAGGACTGACATGAACCCCGAAATCAGCGAAAGCCCGCCGATGACCGCCCAAATCCCCGCCGATCTCGCCGCTCGCATCCTCGCCTCGGACCGCCGCGCATTGGCGCGCGCGATCACTCTGGTCGAGTCGGGCCGGGCCGAGCACCGGGCGCAGGCGACCGCGCTTCTCGACGAGTTGGCCGGTGCGGGGCGTCAGGCGCTGCGGATCGGGCTGTCGGGCACGCCCGGGGTCGGCAAGTCGACCTTCATCGAGGCGTTCGGAATGATGCTGACGGGCCAGGGGCTCAAGGTCGCGGTGCTCGCCGTCGATCCCTCCTCGACCCGCTCGGGCGGCTCGATCCTGGGCGACAAGACCCGGATGGAGCGGCTCTCGCGCGATCCCAACGCCTTCATCCGCCCCTCGCCGAGCCAGGCGCATCTGGGCGGCGTGGCGCGGCGCACCCGCGAGGCGGTCTCGCTATGCGAGGCGGCGGGGTTCGACGTGGTGCTGATCGAGACAGTGGGCGTCGGTCAATCCGAGACTCTGGTGGCCGAGATGGTCGATCTCTTCGTGCTGCTGATGGCGCCTGCGGGGGGCGACGAGCTGCAAGGGGTCAAGCGCGGCATCATGGAGATGGCCGACCTGATCCTCGTGAACAAGGCCGATGGCGATCTGAAACCGGCGGCGATGCGGACGGTCTCGGATTACGCGGGCGCGCTGCGGCTGTTGCGCAAGCGCCCGCAGGACCCCGAGGGCTTCCCGAAGGCGCTCCCGGTCTCGGCGATCGAGGAGGCCGGGCTGGAAAAGGCCTGGGAGGAGATGCGCGCACTGGCCCAGTGGCGCCGCGAAACCGGCCATTTCGACCGCTGCCGCGCGGAACAGGCGCGGCACTGGTTCGAGGCGGAGGTCCGGGAAGGGTTGCTGGCCCGGCTGCGCGAGGACCCGCAGATCCGCGCGAAGATGCGCGAGCTGGGCGATGCCGTGGCCGAGGGGCGAAGCGCGCCCTCGGCCGCAGCGGCGGCGATGCTCGGAACTCTGGAGAACTGAGGGCGCGCATACGCCCCCAGCACCCTCCGCTCCCCTTACATCGCGCCTTCGGTCTTGTTCATCGTCGGCTCCGTATGGCTCGGCTCGCCATGCATGACCGCCGCGTGGTCGATCTTGCCGTGGCTCATCGGATCGGCCTCGTTCATCTGCATCGGCTGCCCGCGATTGAGATCGACCGGGATGTCGACGACCATGTCGCCCGCCTTCTCGAAATGCAGGGTCACCCGCACCAGATCGCCCTGCTTGAGGCTGTGCACGAGCCCCATGAACATGACATGGTCGCCACCGCGCTGCAGCATATGCTCGCCATGGGCCGGGATCGGGAAACCCTCCTTGACCTCGAGCATCTGCATCTCGCCGCTCGGGCCTACCTTGTGGGTGTGAAGCTCGACCCGCGCGGCGATATCCGAGCTGGCCGAGACCAGGCGGTCCTCGATATCGGTGGTGTTCTTGATCTCCATGAAGGCCGCGCCCGATTTCGACATCGGAGTGGCGACGCGCACATAGGGATCGACGATCTCGATCTGGTCGGCGAAGGCAGGCAGAGCCACGGCGATCAGCGCCGCGCTCATCAGAAATTTGCGGATCATTTGGGTCTCCTGTGATTCAATCCGTCTGAAAACTGTGGGTTCAGACGGTGACAGGTGGCCCCCGTGCCCGCGGGACGACCCGCGCCTGCGCCTGGGCAACCGGCGGTTCGCTCGGACGGAGGCTGCGCCCCTGCCCGCCTGGCGGCTCGGGCAGAACCGGCGCGACCGCGATCGCGGCCATCATCGCGAGGACCATATCGGGACAGAGATGGACAGGGCCCGTCGGGTTGCCCTTCTCGTCCACGCTGATCGTCGTGACGCCGTAGCCGGTGCAGATCACCACCTCGCCCGCAACGCGGGCCTGACCGCGCGCGACGGCCATCGTCATGCTGGTCATGGCCAGCACGATCGCCGCGGCGATGCCGATCACTAGGTTGAAGCGCGTCCTGCTCATGCCGCTCACCCTAGCGTGAGCTCTGCGGGAAGGAAATGCGGCAGATCAACCGCAGACATGCAAAAACCCCGCGCCGAAGCGCGGGGTTTTCGAAAGTCCCGGTCGAGGAAAAGATCAGGCCGCGGCCTGGGCCTTCTCGATCGCTTTCTTGATCTTCAGAGCCTTCGACGACAGCTCGACATCCTTCGCCTTGGCGAGGAACGCATCGAGACCGCCGCGATGGTCGACCGAGCGCAGGCCGGCGGCGGAGACGCGCAGCTTGAAGCTCTGGCCGAGAACGTCCGAGATCAGGGTGACATCGTTCAGGTTCGGCAGGAAGCGGCGACGCGTCTTGTTGTTCGCGTGGCTCACTTTGTTGCCCGTGGTGGGGCCCTTGCCGGTCAGTTCGCAAACGCGCGACATGGCATACTTCCTTCGTTTCTTACCCGGCCAAAGCAGCACGAATCGCGCCCCGGCCCCAACATCAAAGGGCGCCGACATGGCAGCGCCCGAAAATCCGTTGGCGCGGAATAAGGCCAAACCCGCCCCGCGTCAAGTCGCTCGAGCCGTTTTTATGGCCTCGAGCGGGGCTTTCCCGGCCCGTTCTACCAGCCGCGCTGCGCCAGATGGCGCAGACCCTGGGTCACATCGGTGCGTACCGCGAGCCGGAGCGCCGGTTCGTCGCCCGCCCGCAGCGCGGCGAGAATCATCCGGTGGTGGCGCGGCGGCTCGTTGCGCTGCACCTTGTTGTAGAGCGCGCGCATCGTTGGGCCCAGCTGCAGCCAGACGGTCTCGATCACCGCGAGCATCGCGGGCGCCTGCGCCCGCAGGTAGAGCGTGCGGTGGAATTCCAGGTTCGTGCGGATATACCCCACCGCATCCTGCTTCGCGACCGCCTCGGCATTGGCGACGTTGATCGCGCTCAGGCGGTCGATCAGCGCAAGATGCGCCCGCGGCAGCGCGCGCGCCGACAGCTCCGGCTCGATCAGGGCGCGCAGGGCGGCCAGTTCCTCGATCCGCTCGTTCGACAGCTCCGGCGTCGCCACCCTGCCCGAGCTCGACAGCGTCAGTGCCCCTTCCGCCACCAGCCGCCGCAGCGCCTCGCGCGCAGGCGTCATCGACACGCCGTATTGCTTTCCCAGCCCCCTGAGCGTGAGCGGCACGCCCGGCAACAGCTCGCCCACCATGATCTGGTGGCGCAGCGCGCGGTAGAGCCGGTCATGGGCGGCGGTTTCGATCGGACGGGTGGAGATCGTGGTCATGCGCGCGTTTGTGATCACATTTTCCGATCAGGTCAATCGCGAAACCGGATCGCGTGCAGCGCCGAACCCTCGCGCTTGAGCCAGTCCCGTTCGGGCCGGAAGCTCGGGCGCAACTGCTCCACAACCCGCCAGAAGGCGGCCGAATGGTTCATCTCGGCCAGATGCGCGACCTCATGGGCGGCCACGTAATCCAGCACCTCGGGCGGCGCCATGATCAGCCGCCAGCTGTAGGAGAGCGCGCCCGACGCGCTGCACGAGCCCCAGCGGGAGCGGGTGTCGCGCAAGGTGATCCGCGAGAAGGATCGCCCCAGTTCGGTCGCATAATGCAGGCTCGCCGCGTGCAGACGCGCCCGCGCGGAATGCTTGAGGAAGGCTTCGAGCCGCACCCCGAGCCGCTCCGGATCGCCCGGCACCAGAAGCCGCGCCCCCTCCACGCGCGGGCTGCGCAGGGCGGCGGGCTCGAGCGTCAGGCTCCGACCCTCGAAGGGGATCTCCACCCCGAATTGCACCGCGCGCGCAGGCGTGATCCCTCCGAGCGTCTTGCGCAGCCACTCGGTCTGCGAACGCGCGAAGGCCAGCGCCTCGCGCTCGCTCGCCCCTTTCGGGATCGTCAGGGCGACGCGGCCATCCGCCCGCGAGACCCGCAACGAGAATCGGCGCGCGCGCCCGGAACGGCGCAACACCAGATCGAGATCCGGAAGTTCGGGAATGAGCGGCAGACGGGGCACGGTCCCTCCTGATGCAGGCGACGCTGGCGCAACCCCGCAAAAAACACGCGAAAAGGCTTTGACACCCAGCCGTGCCTGTGGCAGTTGGCTGCGACTCTGCTGGATTAGTGCGCAGGAGAATTCCATGCCGAAAGAGGAATGGGGCGTCAAGCGTCTCTGCCCGCATTGCGCGAGCCGCTTCTACGACCTGAACAAGGACCCGATGACCTGCCCGGTCTGCAACAACGTCTTCACCCTCGAAGCGCTGACTTCGGGCAGCGGTCGTACGCTGGTTTCCAGCAAGACCGCGTCGCAGAAGGACGAGGACATCGATCTCGAGGATGACGATCTCGACGCCGATACCGGCGACGTGGATATCGACGATGACCTGCTCGAGGATGACGATGACGACAACGTCTCGCTCGACGAGATCGCCGATGTGAGCACCGAGGACAAGGAAGACAGCTGATCGGGTTTCCCGTTCGGTTCTGTACGAGGCGCGAGGGTCCCCTTCGCGCCTTTTTCCTTTGCTGCCGCAAGGGCACGCAGCGCGCCTGACGAAAATCGCCGCGGGCCGGAAAAATTCCTCTTGCACCCATCCGGCGCTTTGCCTATACGCCTCCCCACGCAGCCGGGCACAACCCGCGCTGGACCTCCGGTGGGGCCATAGCTCAGTTGGGAGAGCGCTTGAATGGCATTCAAGAGGTCAGGGGTTCGACTCCCCTTGGCTCCACCAATTCTCCTCAGAAAGAAAAATGATCGCAACGCGCCTTGAGGCGCGGGACGCGCCTTTCCTGAGGACGGGGAATGCCCTGATCAGGCCGACTGCCCGCCCGAACGGCGGCGTTTCCACCCCATCGCGCCCAGGGCGCCGAGACCGGCCAGCATCATCCAGATCGTGGGCGGCAGCGGCACGGCGGCGGGGGTCTCCACCATCATCGAGACATTGTCGAGCGAGGCGTTCATCGACCAGTGCTGCGCCTCGAGTTCGAACTGAACGCCGAGGGTCCGACCCTGATTGGCCTGCATCAGCGCGGTCAGATCGAAACTGAGATCGGAGGGTGTGCCGCTGCCGAGCTGGAGCCCTGCGGAGGCCGTCGAATAGACCTGCGAGATCACATCGCCGATCTTGTCGATCACCGAGACCCGGAACTGATGATTCGAAACGTCGAAGAAGCCCCAGAGCCCGACCCGCTCGGTGAAGCTGAAGGTCGCGCTGAAGACCTGATCGGGAACGGTGAAGAACTGCGTGAGCGACGCCGCACCGGAAAAGCGGGGGACATAGAGTGCGTCATAGCTGCCCGAGAGCGGCTCCGTCGCGCGTAGCGGCCCGTGCGGATTGCGGGTGCCCTCATTGACCGCGAAGGTCTCGCCGCGCGCATTCCCGGCCGTGGTCCAGCCCGAGAGATCGCCGGTCTCGAAATCGCCATTGGAGATCAGGTCGACGCTGAGCGCCTGAGCGGCAGGCGCGAAGAGCCAGCTTGCCGCAACAAACCCCATCACCGCTTTCCAGAACCGCATTTTCCGCATCGCTTCGCCTGCCCCGAGTCTCTGCACTCTCTCACATCGGCCCGACCGCCCGCCGGGTCTCGCGTTCGTTAAGAAAGATTAACCCTTTGAATGCGGTAAGATTGGGGCACGCGCAGGACAATTGGGCGGCGCGTGAAGCGCTGTTTCCGAAATGAGAACGCCGCCCTTGGAAGGGCGGCGTGTCGCGAACAATCGGCGGCGTGCGCCTCAGCGCGCCCAGTCCCAGGGTACGGTGAACTCGCCCAGCTTGTGCGCAAGCGCCTCCTCGTCGCAATTGCCGGTGGTCGCGATATGGGCGACGAGCCCGCGCTTCTTGTCCTCGGTGACCGAGATCACATGGGCGGCGAGGCCCGCCTCCTTCAGCACGCCGTCGAGCACCCGCATGATGGCGCGCTTGCGCAGGTCGGGCTTGAAGATCTTGCCCACCGCGGTCTTGGGCAACTCGTCCATGATCTCGAGATGCTTGGGGATCGCGGCGCGCTCGTGGATATGGGTCTTCGCGTGCTCGAGCAGTTCCTCGGTAGTGACCGAGGCGCCATCGACGAGCTCGACATAGGCGCAGGGCAGCTCGCCCGCGAAACTGTCGGGCTGACCGATCGCGCCCGCGAAGGCCACCGCCGGGTGCTTGAGGAGCGCATCCTCGATCTCCGCCGGGTCGAGATTGTGACCGCCGCGGATGATCAGGTCCTTCGCGCGCCCGGTGATCCAGAGATAGCCATCCGGATCGAGCCGCCCCAGATCGCCCGTGCGCAGGAAGCGCTCTTCGGCAAAGAGATCGTGGTTCTTGTCGGCTTCGGTATAGGTCGATCCCTCGAACACGCCCGGATTGGCGACGCAGATCTCGCCCACCTCGTCGATGGCGCATTCATCGTAGCTGCCGTTGCGCTTCTTGAGGATGCGCACATGGGTATAGGGCAGCGGAATGCCCACCGAGCCCACCTTCTTGACCCCGTCGACCGGGTTGACCGAGACGAGGCAGGTCGCCTCGGTGAGGCCGTAGCCCTCGGAGACCTCCACCCCGGTCGCCTTCTTGAACCGGTTGTAAAGCTCGACCGGCAGCGGCGCCGAGCCCGAGATCGCGGATTTGAGCGAGGAGATATCGGCATTGACCGGGCGCTGCATCAGCGCGGAGATCGCGGTCGGCACGGTGATCAGGAAGGTCACCTTGTAACGCTCGACGAGCTTCCAGAAATTGTCGAACACGCCGTCGCCGCGGTAGCCGGCCGGCGTCGGGAAGACCACATGCGCGCCGCTCGCGATGGCCGACATCAGGATCGGATAGGCCGCGAGCACATGGAACAGCGGCAGCGGGCAGATCATCACGTCGGTCTCGTCGAAGAGCAGCCGTCCGCCGAGCCAGCCATTGTAGATCATGCCCGAATATTTGTGCTGGGCGACCTTCGGCATGCCCGTCGTGCCGCCGGTATGGAAATAGGCCGCGATGCGGTCTTCCTGCACATCCTCGAACATCAGCCGGTCGCCGGGCAGTTTCGCGGCCTCGGCGTTGAAATTCATCACCTTGGCATGGTGCTTCGTTTCGGTCTTGGGGCGCACGAGCGGCACGATCCAGCTTTTCGGCGGGGTCAGGTAGCGATTGAGATCGACCTCGAGCACGGCCTCGACATTGGGCGCGAGCCGGACCGCCTCGGCCGCCTTCTGCGCGACATCGGTCTTGGGAAAGCTCTTGAGCGTGACCAGCACCTTCGCGCGGGTCTCGCGCAGGATCGCCGCGATCTGCTCGGCATCGAGAAGCGGGTTGATCGGGTTCACGATCCCCGCCGTCGCGCCGCCCAGAAGCGTGATCGCGGTCTCGAGCGAGTTGGGAAGCAGATAGGCCACCGTGTCGGTCGGCCCCACGCCCAGATGGCGCAGCAGGTTCGCGGCCTGGGTGACGCGGCCATGCAGGTCCGACCAGGTGAGCGTCTCGGTCTTGTCGGTCGGCCCCGACAGGATCTGGAACGACAGCGCCGGGCGGGCGCCATAGGCCGCCTTGGCATCGCTCAGGAACCCGTAGAGCGTGGTGGCGCGGTTGCGCTCTTCCCAAGGCTTCTCGGCCTCGACCGCGTCGCGATCGGCAATCGTTGCGAATCTTTGCATGTAGTCCTCCCACGAGCCGCCCGTTCTGCCGCGGACGAAACGCCCTCAGGATGCGGCAAAAGCGACATTCGCGGCAAGGGGTGGTCCGCTCGAAAACGCGACGTCATGACGTTTTTGACGTTGGGAAACGACGCGGCGCCGTCGCAGACAAGCGAGCGCCCCACACAGGGACGCCCCGCCGCCCGGAACCGGCCCCTCACGCCCCGTCGGTGAATTGCAGCCGCGCCAGCTCGGCATAGAGGCCGCCCTCGGCGACGAGGCTGTCATGCGTCCCCTGCGCCACGATCCGCCCCTCGTCGAAGACGACGATCCGGTCCGCCTTCTTCACCGTCGCCAGCCGGTGCGCCACGATCACCGTGGTGCGGGTGCGCGCAAGCTGCTCCACCGCCGCCTGCACCTCGCGCTCGGAGGCCGCATCGAGCGCCGAGGTCGCCTCGTCCAGCAGCAGGATCGGCGCGTCGCGCAGGATCGCGCGGGCAATCGCGATGCGCTGCTTCTGCCCACCCGAGAGCATCACCCCGCGCTCGCCCACATAGGTGTCGAACCCGTCGGGCAGCGCCTGCAGGAAGTCATAGGCATGGGCGGCGCGCGCCGCCTCCTCGACCTCTCGATCCGAGGCGTCGGGGCGGCCGAAACGGATGTTCTCGCGCGCCGAGGCCGCGAAGACGACCGGGTCCTGGGGCACCAGCGCGATCGCCTGCCGGAAATCGTGTCGCGCCATGTCGCGCAGGTCGTAGCCGTCGATCATCACGCGGCCCGTCTCGGGATCCCAGAACCGCTGGATGAGCTGGATGACCGTCGTCTTGCCCGCCCCCGAGGGGCCGACCAGCGCCACGGTCTCGCCCGGCGCGATCTCGAGATCCACATGGTCGAGCGCCGAGGTCTCGGGCCGCGACGGATAATGGAAGCTCACATCCTCGAACTGGATCGCGCCTTTCGCCGGCATCGGCAGCGGCACCGGATGGGCGGGGTCCTTCACGCTGTCCTCGGTCTGCAACAGCTCCACGAGGCGTTCGGTCGCGCCCGCGGCACGCTGCAATTCCGACCAGATCTCGGACAGCGCCCCCACCGAGCCCGCGACCATCACCGCGTAGATCACGAACTGCACCAGCTCGCCCACGCTCATAAGCCCCTCGCGCACGTCGCGCGCGCCGACCCAGAGCACGCCCACCACGCCCGCGAAGACGAGGAAGATCACGATCACCGTCATCACCGCCCGCGTGCCGATGCGTTTCTTCGCCGACTGGAAGGCCTGTTCGGTCACCTGCGAGAAGCGTTCGCGGGTGATCGCCTCATGGGTGAAGGCCTGCACGGTCTGCGCGGCCAGCAGCGATTCCGAGGCCGCGCCCGAGCTGTTGGCGATCCAGTCCTGGTTCTCGCGCCCCAGCACCCGCAGCCGCCGCCCCAGAACCACGATCGGCACCACCACCACGGGCACCACCAGCAGCACCAGCCCGGTCAGTTTCGCCGAGGTAACCAGCAGCATCACCATCCCGCCGATCAGGATCAGCACGTTGCGCAGCGCCACCGAAACCGAGGACCCGATCACCGAGAGGATCAGCGTCGTGTCGGTGGTGATGCGCGAGATGATCTCGCCGGTGAGGATGCGCTCGAAGAAGGCGGGCGACATCGAGATCACCCGCTCGAAGACGGCCTTGCGGATATCGGCCACCACGCGCTCGCCGAAGCGGGTCACGAGATAGTAGCGCAGCCCCGTCCCGAGCGCGAGCAGCCCCGCGATCAGCAACGCCGCGCCGAAATACTGATCGAGCAGCGCCGCCCCCTTCTGGAACCCGTCCACCACCCGGCGCACCGCAAGCGGCAGGATCAGCGAGATCGAGGCGGTCGCGATCAGTGCAAGCAGCGATGCGAGCGCGAGCCCCCTATAGGGGGCGATGAAGGGCGCCAGCCCCCTGAGCGCGCCGATCTTCTTCGTCTTGGGCCGGTCCTCGGCCGGTCCTGCGGGTCTGCGAGCCATGACGTCTCCCTTTTTGACCCAACCGGGTTTAGGGGGCGCACCCCTTTGAGGCAAGCCTCGATCGGCGCGGCGGATCGGCGCGCGGGCCCCGTGCGCGCGGGCAGATCGAGGCATCTGCGCGCTCCGGGCATCGGAGACGGAGGGAAGACCGTTTCGCTACGGGCGGCCGGACTCGAACCGGCACGGGCTTGCGCCCCAGGGAGTTTAAGTCCCATGCGTCTACCATTTCGCCACGCCCGCAGCGCGCCTTGGCTAGCGCGCGCGCGCGGCCATGGCAAGCGCTCAGCGCCCCTCGAAACGCGGCGGACGCTTTTCGAGGAAGGCGAGCACCCCCTCGCGGAAATCGTGACTCGCGCCAAGACCGCCCTGCAATTCCGCCTCGAGCTCGAGCTGAGCGGGCAGGTCATTGGCATAGCCGTCGCGCAGCGCTCGCTTCACCGCCGCATAGGCCGCGGTCGGACCATTGGCCAGATGCGCGGCGCGGGCACGCCAGTGATGGGCGAAATCGACCTCCGGCACGGCTTCCCAGATCATCCCCCAATCGGCGGCCTGGCGCGCGCTCACCTTGTCGGCGAAAAGCGCAAGCCCCATCGCGCGCGCGAATCCCACCTGGCGCGGCAACCAGTAGGTTCCGCCCGCATCGGGCATCAGGCCGATCCGCGTGAAGGCCTGGATGAAGGCCGCCGCCTCCGAGGCGATCACGATATCGGCCGCGAGCGCGAGATTGGCCCCCGCCCCCGCCGCCGGCCCGTTCACCGCCGCGATGACCGGCACCGGACAGTCGAAGATCGCGCGCAGCATCGGCTCGTATTCGTCGCGCAGCACCCGCTCGAGATCGAGCCCCGCCGCCGCGGCCCCGTCGCCCAGATCCTGGCCCGAGCAGAAGGCGCGCCCGGCCCCGGTGAGCACGATCACCCGCGCCTCGGCCTCGGCCCGGCGCACCGCCTCGAGGATCTCGGCGCGCATCTGCGTGTTGAGCGCATTCATCACGTCGGGACGGTTCAGCGTGATGACCGCGACCTGGTCCTCGCAAGAATACTCGATGGCCTGGAACATGGCGCGCCTCCCTGTTTGCGTCGCGATCACGATAGCGATGCGGCGAAGCAGGGAAAGCGGAACGGTGCGTCACGAAGCCCGGCGCGGGGCGAGGGCGGCGAGCGGGGATGCCTCCGGCGGGGATATTTGGAGCATTTGGAAGGGCACGCCGCCTGCTTCCAAATGCCTCAAATATCCCGGGGTGAATTTGCGCAGCAAAGAGGGGCAGCGCCCCTCCTCACTCGCCCATCAACTCCTTGAGGCGTTTCTCTTCCTCGGCCGAGAGTGCGGGGCCCGTGGGGGTCTCGGGGGCGCTGCGCCGCGCGCGGACATAGAAGAAGCCGCCGATCAGGGCGAGGATCAGAACCCCCGGCCCGAGATACCACAGCAGCAGGTTGGCGCCCTTCTTCTCGGGCTCGAAGAGAACATATTCGCCGTAGCGCGCGGTGATGTAGTCGATCACCTGGCTGTCGGTATCGCCCGCCTGGAGCCGCTCGCGCACGAGAAGCCGCAGATCGCGCGACACTTCGGCATTCGAATCGTCGATATTCTCGCCCTGGCAGACCGGGCAGCGCAGCACTTTCGAGATCTCGCGGGCGCGCGCCTCGAGCGTCGGGTCCTTGAGCACCTCGTCGGGCTGCACCGCGAAGATCGGGCCCGCGAAGATCAGAAAGATGAATGTCAGGACGAATTTCTTGAGCATGGCTTATTCCGCAGGGGTTGCATGGCCGGGCATCGCGCGCGTCTTGCGCGCGCCCGCCGCGACCCGGTAGCGGCGATCGCTCAGGCTCAGGAGCCCGCCGAGCGCCATGATGATCGCGCCCGCCCAGATCCAGTCCGCGAAGGGCTTGATATAGGTGCGTACCGCGTAGCCGCCGTCTTTCTGCGGATCGCCGATCACCAGATAGATATCCTCGAGCGGCGTGGTGTGGATCGCCGCCTCGGTCGTGGGCATCCGCTGCACCGGGTATTCGCGCTTTTCGGGATGCATCGTGGCGACCAGCTTGCCGTCGCGCTTCACCACCATCGTACCCATCTGCGACATGTAGTTCGGGCCCTTGACCTGCTCGACCTTGGTCAGGGTGATCTCATAGCCATCGACGGTGAACGGCTCGTTCAGCTGGGCGACGCGGATATTCTCGACCTGGCCGGCCAGCAACAGGCCGACCCCGATGAAGGTGACGCCGAGCCCGGAATGCGCGACCGCCTTGCCCCAATCGGCGCGCGGCAGGCGCTTGAGGCGGGCCGGCGTGCGGCCGGCGCGCTGCCACAGCTCGGTCATCGAGCCGAAGACGAGCCAGGAGCCGAGGAAGGTCGCGACGAGCGCGAGCAGCGAATTGCCGCTTTCCACCGCCCAGGCGAGCCCCGCCACGGCGAGGGCGAGCACGAAGGCCGGCACGAGGCTGCGCAGCACGCGGCCGAGACGCGCGCGTTTCCACGGCATCATCGCGCCCACCGGCAGGATCAGCGCCAGGATCACCATGAAGGGGGTGAAGGCCTGATCGAAGAAGGGCGCGCCGACCGAGAGCTTGCGGCCGAAGAACATCTCGGCCACGAGCGGCCAGACGGTGCCCACGAAGACGACGAGCGCGGCCACGGCGAGCAGGATGTTGTTCACCACCAGCGCGGTCTCGCGCGAGATCATCGAGAACACGCCCTTGGCCTGCATCGCGCTCGCGCGGAAGGCATAGATCGTGAGCGCGCCGCCCACGAAGAAGGCGAGGATCGCGAGGATGAAGATGCCGCGCTGCGGATCCGAGGCGAAGGAGTGCACCGAGGTGATGACGCCCGAGCGCACGATGAAGGTGCCGATCAGCGAGAAGCCGAAGGCCATGATCGCGAGCAGGATCGTCCAGCTCTTCAGCGCCTCGCGCTTCTCGACGACGATGGCGGAATGGAGCAAGGCGGCGGCGAGAAGCCAGGGCATGAAGGAGGCGTTCTCGACCGGATCCCAGAACCAGAAGCCGCCCCAGCCGAGCTCGTAATAGGCCCACCACGAGCCGAGCGCGATGCCGATGGTCAGGAAGATCCAGGCGGCGAGCGTCCAGGGCCGCACCCAGCGCGCCCAGGCGGCGTCGATCCGGCCCTCGATCAGGGCGGCGACCGCGAAGGAAAACGCCATCGAGAGCCCGACATAGCCGAGATAGAGGAAGGGCGGGTGGAAGGCGAGGCCCGGATCCTGCAGCAGCGGGTTCATCCCCTTGCCGTTGAAGGGCGCCTCGGCGAGACGCAGGAAGGGATTCGAGGTAAACAGGATGAAGGCGAGGAAGGCGACGCCGATCCAGGCCTGCACCGAGAGCACCCGCGCGCGCAGCCGCGGCGGCAGCGCCCCGCCGAACCAGGCCGCGGCCGCGCCGAAGAGCGAGAGGATCAGCACCCAGAGCAGCATCGAGCCCTCGTGATTACCCCAGACCCCGGTCACCTTGTAGAGCATCGGCTTGTCGGTATGGGAGTTTTCCCAGACCAGCTTGAGCGAGAAATCCGAGACCACGAAGGCATGGGTGAGCGCGGCGAAGCTCACCGCGATCAGCAGGAACTGGGCCGAGGCCGCGGGCTCGCCCACCGCCATCCAGCCACGCCAGCCCTTATGCGCCCCGATCAGCGGCACGAGCGCCTGAACGATGGCGACCGCAAAGGCCAGGATCAGGGCGAAATGGCCGAGCTCGTTGATCATGATGGTCTCCTCCTGTGCGCGTCGGGCGATCATAGAGGTATACGGCGCCCCGGCCAAGCAGGATGCGCGCCGATGTCGCAACCTCTCACGCGGGCGTGAGTGGCCTTCGCCGCATCGGGCGGGGTAAGGGGGGCTGTCCGCCCCCTCTTCGGCTGCGCCGAATTCACCCCCGAGGGTATTTTCATCCAGGTGAAGGGGCTGCCGGGAGCGTGGAGGAAGAGCGATGCGTGCGATCCTGATCAGAGCCTGCCTGGGCACGGCGCTGCTTGCCGGGTGCAAGCCCGCGGCCCACGATCCGCTCGAGGCGGTCGCACCGAATGCAATCTGGGAAGTGGTGCAGATCGCGGGCAAGCCGGTGCCGCAGACTGTCGAGGTGACGCTGACCCATCCCGAGAAGGGGCTGATCGCGGGCCGCTCGGGTTGCAACCGCTACAACGGGCGGATCTCCGAGCAGAACGGCCGCGTGCGCGTGGGCGAGCTGGCCGGGACGCGGCTTTCCTGTCCGGCCGACGAGCTCGCGGTGGAAGAGGCCTTCCGCTCCGCGATGGCGCGCGTCGACGCGGTGACGATCGCGAAGGACCGGCTCGAGCTGCTCCAGGGCGGCGTGCCGGTGATCGTCGCCACGCAATAAGCCGCGCTTGACCGCGCCGCGCGCGCATGGCCCACTCGCGCCATGTTCCCGATCCGCGATCACAACCCCTCGCTCGGCACGCCCTGGGTCACCTGGTCGCTGATCGCGCTCAATTGCCTCCTCTACCTGCTGACCGCGCCCTGGGCGGGCGACATGCGGATGCTGTGGCTCGAGAATGCGCTCTGGCCCGTCGCGGTGACGCAGGGCGTCGCGCTGCATGGGCTGGTGACGCATATGTTCCTGCATGCGGGGCTCGTGCATCTGGCCGGCAACATGCTGTTTCTCTGGGTCTTCGGCGACAATCTGGAGGAGCGCCTGGGGCGGCTCGGCTTTCTCGCCTTCTACCTCGCCTGCGGGCTGGCCGCCGCCCTCGCGCAGATCGCGAGCGCGCCGCGCCTGCAGATGCCGATGGTCGGCGCCTCGGGGGCGGTCGCGGGCGTGATGGGAGGCTATCTGCTGCTCTATCCGCGGGCGCGCATCGACGTGCTCTTCTTCTTCGTGATCTTCTTCAAGATCTGGCCGGTCCCGGCCTGGCTGCTGCTCGGGCTCTGGTTCGTTTTGCAGGTGCTCAACGAGCTGGGCGCGGGCGATGCGAGCGCGGTCGCGCATATGGCCCATATCGGCGGTTTCGTCGCGGGAGTGGCGCTGATCGTGCCGCTCTGGCTGCGGCTGGGCGGGCGGGACTATTGGGCGCGCACGCATGGCCACCCGCCCTTCCCCGCCGCGCAGTTCCCGAGATCCCCCATTCCCACCGTCAGAAGGAGACGCTGATGCTGCCCGAGATCCGAACCCCGCATCGCCTGACCTGCCATTGCGGCGCGGTCGAGATGGAAGTGACGCTTTCAGACGGGCTGAACACCAAACGCCGCTGCGACTGCTCCTTTTGCCGCAGGCGCGGCGCGGTGGCGGTCTCGGCTCCGCTGAGCGGCATCCGCATCGTGAAGGGGGAAGACAACCTGACCCTCTACCAGTTCGGCACTATGACGGCGAAGCATTACTTCTGCAAAACCTGCGGGATCTACACCCACCACCAGCGGCGCTCGAATCCCGAGCAATACGGCGTGAACGCGGCTTGCCTGGAAGGGGTGAACCCGCGCGATCTCGACCCTGTGCCCTGGGCGGACGGGGTCAATCACCCGACCGACCGGAGCGAATGAAGGCGGCCGCGCGCTCGGCGATCATGATCGTGGGCGCGTTGGTATTGCCAGAGACCAGCCGCGGCATCACCGAGGCATCGACGACGCGCAGCCCCTCGATCCCGTGCAGACGCAGTTCGGGATCGACCACCGCCATCGCGTCGCGCCCCATTCGGCAGGTGCCGACCGGGTGATAGATCGTATCCGCCCGCGCCCGGATATCGGCCAGCAGCCCGGCATCCGACCCGTCATGCGGATAGAGCCTGCGCCCGCGCCAGGGAGCCAGCGGTTCGGTCTCCGCCACCTTTTCCACCAGCCGCGCGGCGCGCAGCATCAGAGCCTCGTCGCGCGGATCCGAAAGGAAGCCCGGATCGATCAGCGGGGCGGCGCCCGGGTCTGTTGACGCAAGGCGCACCGTGCCGCGCGAGGCCGGCCGCAGCGGGCAGATATGGACCGACCAGCCATCGGCAAGATGCGGTTTGCGCATATGCTGATCGACGATGCCGACGACGAAATGAATCTGCAGGTCGGGCCGGGTGAGGCCGGGCTCGGAGCGCAGGAACGCCCCGCCCTCCGCCATCGGCGAGGCGAACAGCCCCTCCCCGTGTTTGCGCCAGCCGCCCGCGGCGCGGGCCAGCCGCAGAAGCCCGCGCGGATTGAGGCCCACCACATCACGGCGCGGCGAGGTGTAGGAGACGATATAGTCGAGATGGTCATGCAGGTTCGCGCCGACGCCGGGCAAATCGAGGACCGGCTCGATCCCGATTTCGCGCAGATGGTCCGCCGGGCCGATCCCCGAGAGCATCAGGATCTGCGGCGAGCCGAAGGCCCCGGCCGAGACGATCACCTCGCGCGCGGCCTCGATCCGGTGGCGCTTGCGGCCGCGCCGGATCAGCGCCCCGGTCGCGCGGGTGTCTTCGATCAGGATCCTCTCGGCGCGTGCGCGGGTCAGCACGGTCAGGTTGGCGCGCGCCATCACGGGGTGCAGATAGGCGGCGGCCGCCGAGCAGCGTTCGCCCTTGCGCGACCCGTCCCAGAATTGCGTGACCTGATAGAGCCCCGCGCCTTCCTGGTCGGGGCCGTTGAAATCGTCATTGGGCGCGCAATCCACCGCGCCGCAGGCCTCCACGAAGGCGCGGCTGATCGTACAGGGGCGGCGCTGATCGCCGACCTGCAAGGGGCCCGCGCCGCCATGCAAGTCGGAGGCCCCGCGCATGTTGCGTTCGCTCGAAAGAAACCACGGCTTCACGCTTTGCCAGTCCCAGCCCTCGGCGCCCATCCCGGCCCAGCCGTCGTAGTCCTCGGGCTGACCGCGCAGATAGAGCATCGCGTTGATCGCGGAAGAGCCGCCGAGCCCCCGCCCGCGCGGCTGGAACCCGCGCCGCCCGCTCAGTCCCGGCTGCGGCGTGGTGTGATAGGCCCAGTTATGGATCGGCGGGCGGCCCGCGACCATTGCCGCGACCAGCGCCGGCGCGCGCACGAAGATGTCGCGCGCCGTGTCGCCCGCCTCGATCAGGCAGACGGTGACGGCGGGATCTTCGCTCAGCCGCGCGGCCAGAACCGCGCCGGCCGAGCCACCGCCCAGAATGAGATAGTCGAACCGCAAGGGCTCCTCCTTCCCCTGTTCGCGGGAAGCCTAGCGGGTTTGCGAGGTTTGGGAAGCGTGACGCCGGGTCGGAAGGTTGAGGGACGCGCCCGAACCTTGGGTGGGTGCTTTGCTCCGATTGTGGCTTGGCCCTTTATCTCAAAAGCCCGAACGACGCTCGGTCTCGCGAAGACCTCGCCAATGCGCCCTCCCGGGGGAAGGGTCGGGCGCGGCCCGGTCTGGACGCCCGGGCCAAGGGAAATGCCCGGATCAGCCGCTAAGCGGCCCACCCGGCGCTCGGGCCCTGCCCTCCCGAATGCGCAAAAGAAAACGCCCGGTCCTTGCGAACCGGGCGCTCCAAACTCTCTCGCGAAAACCCTCAGCCGCGCAGCGTGCCGCCGGTCGCCTTGCTCACCTTCTCGACGATCTTCTTGCTGACCGCCTCGATCTCGGCATCGGTCAGCGTCTTGTCGGAGGGCTGCATCCGCACGGAAAGCGCGATGGATTTCTTGCCCGCGCCCATCTGTTCCTCGGCCTTGGCTCCGGTGAACTGGTCGAAGACATTCACGCTCTCGATCAGCTTCTTGTCGGCACCCAGAGCCGCGTTCACCGCCGTCAGCGCCTCGACGCCCGCATCGACCACGAAGGCGAAATCGCGTTCCACCGCCTGCAGATCCGAGATCTCCAGCGCCGGACGGGTCGCGCCCTTCTTCTTCGGGAAGGGCACGTTCTCGAGCCAGATCGAGAAGGCGACCGCCGGGCCCTTCACGCCCATTTCGCGCAGCACCTTGGGATGCACCTCGCCGAATGTCGCGAGCATGTTGGGCCCGAGCGCGACATTGCCCGCGCGGCCCGGATGCCACCATCCCGCCAGCTTGCGGTTGATCTGCGCGCGCGCGGGCGCCCCGATCGCGGCCAGCACGGCTTCCGCATCGGCCTTGGCGTCGTAGAGATCCACCGGACGGCGCGAGCCCCAGGGATCGCGCGGCCCCGCCTGACCAACCAGCAGGCCCGCCGCCTGCACCACCTGTTCGCCCGGCTCGCCGCCCGCGAAGGCAGGGCCGACCTCGAACAGCGCCAGATCGCCGAAGCCGCGCGCCTGATTGCGGCTCGCGGCCTGCAGCAGGCCCGGCAGCAGATCGGGGCGCATATGCGTCATCTCCGACGAGATCGGGTTTTCCAGCCGCGTCGCATCCGCGCCACCGCCGAACAGCTTGGCCGCGGCCTCGTCGATGAAGCTGTAGGTCACGCATTCATTGTAGCCGAGGCTCGCGATGGTGCGGCGCGCCATGCGTTCGCGCACCTGCATCGGCGTCAGGATCGGTCCGGGCACCCCGGTCGTCTCACGCGCCAGTGGCTTGCCGATCAGCTTGGTGAGCGAGGCGATCCGCGCCACCTCTTCCACCAGATCGGCCTCGCCCAGGATGTCGGGCCGCCAGCTCGGCGGGCTCGCCATGTCGCCTTTCAGCGTGAAGCCCAGCGCCTCGAGCGTCGCGCGCTGTTCGGCCTCGGGGATATCCATCCCGACGAGGCTGACCACGCGGGCCGGATCGAGCCGGTAGGCGCGCGCGCTTTCGGGCACCGCGCCATCCATAACCAGTTCCGAGGCCTCGCCGCCGCACAGATCCAGCACCATCCTGGTCGCCAGATCGAGCCCCGGCAGGGTGAAGGCCGGATCGACGCCGCGCTCGAAGCGGTAGCGCGCATCCGAGTTGATCTTCAGCGCACGGCCCGTCGCCGCGATGGTGATCGGGTCCCAATAGGCGCTCTCGAGGAACACATCGACCGTGTCCTCATCCGCACCCGATGCCTCGCCGCCCATGATCCCGGCGAGGCTTTCGACGCCCTTGTCGTCGCAGATCACCATGTCGCCGGCGCGCACGGGGTAGGTCTTCTCGTCCAGCGCGAGGAACTCCTCGCCGCCCTCGGCCGGCTTGATCGCCAGATTGCCCGCCACCTTCTTCAAGTCGAAGACATGGAGCGGCCGGTTCAGATCGAAGGTGAAATAGTTGGTGATATCGACCAGCGTCGAGATCGGCCGCAGCCCGATCGCCTTGAGCCGCTTTTGCAGCCAGTCCGGCGAAGGCCCGTTCTTCACGCCGCGGATCACCCGACCCGCGAACAGGGGACAGCCCTTCTCCTTCAGCGCGGGTTCGATGGTCACGGAGACCGGAGCCGCGAACGCCTCCTCGACCGCCGGGATCTCGAGCGGTTTGAGCTTGCCCAGCCCCCGCGCGGCCAGATCGCGCGCCACGCCGCGCACGCCCAGCGCGTCCGGCCTGTTCGGCGTGATCGCGATCTCGATCACCGGATCGACCGCCTCGGGCCGGTTCTCGGCCAGCCAGTCGGTGAACCTCTGCCCCACCTCGCCCGAGGGCAGCTCGATGATGCCGGTATGCTCGTCCGACAGCTCCAGCTCGCGCTCCGAGGCCATCATCCCGTGGCTCTCGACGCCGCGGATCTTGCCCACGCTCAGCGTCACGTCGATGCCCGGCACGTAATCGCCCGGCTTGGCGAGAACCACCGTGATCCCCGCGCGCGCATTGGGCGCACCGCAGACGATCTGCTTCACACCCTCATCCGTCTCGACCATGCAGACCCGCAGACGATCGGCGTCGGGGTGCTGCTCGGCCGACTGCACCTTCGCCAGCGTGAAGGCGCTCAGCTTCTCGGCCGGGTTGACGACCTCCTCGACCTCGAGCCCGAGATCGGTGAGTGCCTCGGCGATCTCATCGACGGAGGCCGTGGTCTCGAGATGGTCCTTGAGCCAGGACAGGGTGAATTTCATCGGGATCCCCTCAGGATTGCTTACGCTGGGCGAGGTCCTTGTAATCCCCCATCTCGAGAAGTTTCAACTCCCGCCAGAGCCGGATCGAGGGTTTTGCGGCGAAAAGCACCGAGCCGATCAGGAAGAGCCAGGTCGCCGCGGTGGCGAGGCTGTCATAGAAGAACAGGATCGAGCCGATGACGAAACAGAAGGCCGCGCCGAAATCGACCACCGTGTAGGCGATCTCGGTGAGGGCCACGAAGCGGCGCTGCTCGGGGGTCTGTTCGTGCTTGGGCGTGTCGAAGAGGCGTTTGGATCGGGTCATGGCTTGGCTCCTTGCATGTCTTCAACCAAGCGAAACCGCTCGCAGACGAGTTCCATTTCCGGATCAAAACCTCCGTTACGCTCGAAATAGGCCTGATGGCCTTGCCGCCAGCCTTCGAGCGTCTCATCCTCCCCCTCGGCCAGCGCGAAATCCTCATCGACATCGCAAAAGCGCCGGATTGTGACCTCGACGGTCTCGATCATGATCGCCGGGTTGCCGTCCCAGTCGAGCGCGATATCGCGCCGTCCCACCACCGGCATATCCTCGCCCCCTTCGGTGAAATAGGTGAGCGCGCCGCAGGTGGCGGTCTTCTTGCCTTCGCGGATCAGGGAGAGGAGTTGGTCGCAGAGTTCGCGGCTGTCGCCGAAGGTGAAGGTGGTGGGGTCGGGCATGGGGGAATTCAGCTCAAATTCACTCGAAGTCACTTGGGTCGAGCGACGGTCGATAATCGCGTCCTTGCCGGCTCGGAGCGAACACTGACCACATCATTGCATCGTTTCGCATAGCCCAAACCATTCGGTTGTAGTCGGTCATCAGCTTAATGAAGGCTGGATGGCCCGCGATTTCTACGCCAACGAGCTTTTCTTGAGCTTCTGCAAATGCCGTGAAATAGGCCGCAGCAAACTTCAGCACATCTCGAGAAGCATAAACCGTCAGGATTCCAATCTCTCGTTGTAGTTCTGTCGTGTTCACCCGTTCTGCATCGTGCGCCTCGTTGGGCGCAGGGCAGAACCGAAGAAAGGCCTTATAGGCCTCTCTCTTGCGATCCAAAATATTCTCAGACTGCGAAAAAATCTTACCGCCAACGAAACTGACCAAGCTCGCGATTAAGCCTAGCGCACCAACGATTGCGGTTTCCCATGTCACCGGCTCAACCCACCAGCCACCGTCGGCAGATCCAGCGCGCTGAACCCGTAATGCTTCAGCCAGCGCAGGTCGCTCTCGAAGAACGCCCGCAGGTCGGGAATGCCGTATTTCAGCATCGCGAGGCGGTCGATGCCGATGCCGAAGGCGAAGCCCTGCCATTCGCTCGGGTCGATCCCGGCGGATTGCAGCACTTTCGGATGCACCATCCCCGAGCCGAGGATCTCCATCCAGTCGTCGCCCTCACCGATCTTGAGCGAGCCGCCCTCCCACGAACAGCGGATATCGACCTCGGCCGAGGGCTCGGTGAAGGGGAAATGCGAAGCGCGGAAGCGTAACTCGACGCCGTCGACCTCGAAGAAGCTCTTGCAGAACTCTTCGAGCACCCATTTCAGGTTCGCCATCGAGATGTCCTTGCCGATCGCGAGGCCTTCGACCTGGTGGAACATCGGCGTGTGGGTCTGGTCCATGTCCATGCGGTAGACCCGGCCCGGCGCGATCACGCGGATCGGCGCGCCCTGCTCCAGCATCGCGCGGATCTGCACCGGCGAGGTATGGGTGCGCAGCACATGCGGCGGGCGGTCGTCGCCCTCGTCGCGATGCATGAAGAACGTGTCATGCTCCTGCCGCGCGGGGTGTTCGGGCGCGATGTTGAGCGCGTCGAAATTGTGCCAGTCGTCTTCGATCTGCGGGCCCTCGGCGACCGCAAAGCCCATATCGGCGAAGATCGCGGTGACCTCGTCCATCACCTGAGAGACCGGGTGAATGGTGCCCTGCCGCCGCGGACGGCCCGGCAGCGTCACGTCGAGCCATTCTTCCTTCAGGCGCGCGTCCAGCGCGGCATCGGCCAGCGCCACTTTCTTCGCGCGCAGCGCCGCGTCGATCTCGTCCTTCAGGACATTGAGCGCCTTGCCGGTGGTCTGGCGCTCCTCCGGGGTCATCTTGCCCAGCTCGCGCATCTTCAGGCTGATCTCGCCCTTCTTGCCCAAGGCGGCCAGACGGATCTCTTCCAGCGCGGCCTCGTCGCTCACATCGGCCACGGCTTTGAGGTATTTGTCGCGAAGCTCTTGCATGTCTTCCCCCGGGAAATTCTCGGGTCCCGGGTTAGCCGCGCCGCGCCGCCTTTGCAACCTCGCGCTTGGGAGAAAGGGCGCAAAGGGGGCGCCGCCCCCGTCGCCGGATGGCGACAATTATCGGTGTAAGAGGGGGCGCTGCCCCCTCGGGCTCCGCCCTCACCCCCGGGATATTTGGATCAAGAGGAAGATTAGCGGGTTCTTTACCAGAATCGCGTTGTCCTGGAGATGCGGTACAGGCGGGGACGCCGATGACCGCTCAAGGGGAAGCGCCCGGCCTGCCGCTCGACATGGGCTCGAGCCGGGTGTTTTTCTCTTCCTCTTGACGAAAATATCCCGGGGGAGTCTCCGGCACGGAGACGGGGGCAGCGCCCCCTTCTCGGTCATCCCTTGTCGCCCCAAGGTGCCGGAGGGGGGCAGCGCCCTGCCCCCCGCAACGAAAAAGGCCGCCCCGATCGGAGCGGCCCTTCCCATATCTGTCATCCAGACGCTTACGCGGCGGCGGCGGCTTTCGCCTGCTCGACGATCGCGCCGAAGGCTTCGGGCTCGTGCACGGCGAGATCGGCGAGGACCTTGCGGTCCACTTCGATCCCGGCCTTGTTCAGGCCGAAGATGAACTTCGAGTAGCTCAGATCCGCATCGACGGCGCGCACGGCGGCGTTGATACGCTGGATCCAGAGCGCGCGGAAATTGCGCTTGCGCTGCTTGCGGTCGCGGGTGGCGTACTGGTTCGCCTTGTCGACCGCCTGGGTCGCGGTGCGGAAGTTGCGCGAGCGCGAGGAATAATACCCTTTCGCCTTCTTGAGCACTTTCTTGTGCGCGGCGTGGGTGACCTTACCGGATTTGACGCGTGCCATTGTTCAAGTCTCCCCGATCAGCGGTTATAGGGCATGTATTTCTTGACGATCTTGGTGTCAGCTTCACACAAGACCATCGTGCCCGCGGTGTCGCGGATGAATTTCGGCGTGCGCTTGATCATGCCGTGGCGCTTACCGGCGTGACCGACCTTGATCTTGCCGCTCGCGGTAAACTTGAACCGCTTCTTGGCAGCGGATTTCGTCTTCATCTTGGGCATTTACAGCTCCTTTGCAGGGTGTGGAAGCGCGACTCGGCATGCCACATCGGCCGGCCGCGCGGGGTTAGAGCGCGCCTGATAGACGCGTGAGGGGAATTTGGCAAGGCAAAATTGTCCCCCGCGAGGCTCAGCGGTTGAGCACCCGCGCGAGGGTGCGGGCGACCGCGTCGGGGATCCGCTCGAGCGTGTAGCCCTCGGGGGAGCCGAGGAAGGCCCAGAGGATCATCGCGCCCGAAACCACGATGCCCAGCGCGCCCGCCCGGGGCGCCCGGCCATCGGCGAAGGCCGCGATGACCGACGGGATCGCGAAGATCGCGATCCCCAGACCGAGCGTCAGGATCAGATCGGCATCGGCGGTCGAGAGAGCCATCCGCATTCCCCATGGGGCACCGCCCCTTGGGAAAGCAGGTTACTCGGGGTCGGTGCGATAGATCAATCGCTCGTCGCAGGGGGCGACGCGCAGGATGTTCGTCGTACCCTGCACGTTGAAAGGCACGCCCGCGGTCACGACGATCTGCTGCGTCTCGTCGGCGAAGCCGAAATCGCGCGCCGCGCGGGCGGCGTTGACCACCGCCTGCTTGAAGCGCTCGAGCTCGCCGCTGCGCACCGCATGCACGCCCCAGGTCAGGGTGAGCCGGCGCAGCGTCGTCTCGATCGGCGAGAGCGCGATGATCGGGGTGCGCGGACGCTCGCGCGCGATCAGCGCGACCGTCTTGCCCGATTGCGTATAGGCGCAGATCGCGGCGATATCGGTGGTCTCGGCGATCTCGCGCGCGGCGGCCACGATCCCGTCCGCGACGGTCTGGCGCGCAGCCGACCGCGATGCCTCGATCACCTCGCGATAGGTCGGGTCCTTCTCGACCGAGATCGCGACGTTGTTCATCGTCTCGACCGCCTCGACCGGGTAATTGCCCGCAGCCGATTCCGCCGAGAGCATCACCGCATCGGCGCCCTCGTAGATCGCGGTCGCGACATCGGAGACCTCGGCGCGGGTCGGCATCGGGCTCTCGATCATCGATTCGAGCATCTGCGTCGCGACGATCACCGGCTTGGCCATCGAGCGGCATTTGCGGATCAGGCGCTTCTGGATCGGCGGAACCGCCTGCACCGGGAGCTCGACGCCCAGATCGCCGCGCGCGACCATGATGCCGTCGGAGACCGCGAGGATCTCGTCGAAGGCGCGCACGGCGGCGGGTTTCTCGATCTTCGAGAGGACCGCGGCGCGGCCCTTCGCGAGCGTTTTCGCCTCTTCGACATCCTCCGCGCGCTGCACGAAGCTCAGCGCTAGCCAGTCGACGCCCATCTCGCAGGCGAATTCGAGGTCCTTGCGGTCCTTTTCCGACAGCGCGGCGAGCGGCAGCACCACATCGGGGACGTTCACGCCCTTGCGGTCGGAAATCGTGCCGCCGACGGTGACGACGCAATTGGCGTAATCGGCGCCGCAATCCTCGACCTTGAGACGGATCTTGCCGTCATTGACCAGAAGCTCCGAGCCTGGCTCGAGCGCCGCGAAGATCTCCGGATGCGGGAGCCGCACGCGGTGGTTGGTCCCTTCCTCCTCGGAGAGATCGAAGCGGAACGCATCGCCCTCCTCGAGATCGGCGGCATGCGCCGCGAAGGTGCCCACGCGCAGCTTCGGGCCCTGGAGATCGGCGAGGATCGCGATCGGGCGGCCGAACTCGGCCTCGAGCTGGCGGATGATCGCATGGCGCATCCGGTGCTCGTCATGGCTTCCATGGCTCATGTTGAGGCGGAACACGTCGGCCCCGGCTTCGAACAAGGCCTTGATGCTGTTGTAATCCGACGAAGAGGGGCCCAGCGTGGCCACGATCTTCACGTTGCGAAGGCGTCTCATGCGTCCTCGTTTCCCGTTCAAATTAATGTCATGTCGTGGGCCAGGCTTGGGTATGGCGCAATTTGGCGCGGGCCGCAACTGGCGCCGGGCAAAGATTACCGCTATCTGAGCGCCTATCGAGAAAGCGTGAAGAGAAGATGACGGAAAATCCTGCCTACACGATCACCGGAGAGGCGCGCACGGCGCGCTGGCTTGTCACCTGCGACCATGCCCGCAACACCGTGCCCGACTGGGTCAATGGCGGCGATCTCGGTATCGCCCCCGAGGACATGGCGCGCCACATCGCCTATGACGTCGGGGCCCTGGGGCTGTCCGAGGCGCTGGCAGAGCGGCTCGACGCGCCGATGATCGCGACGGATTTCTCGCGCCTGGTGATCGACCCGAACCGCGGCGAGGACGATCCCACCCTGGTGATGAAGCTCTATGACGGCACGATCGTCCCGGCCAACCGCCATGCCGATGCGGCCGAGATCGAGAAACGCCTCGAGCGGCTGCACCGCCCCTATCACCGGGCCTATGAGGCACTGGCGGCGCGGCGCGATGACACGGTGATCTGCGCCATCCATTCCTACACGCCGCAGCTTCGCGGCCGCGAGCCCCGGCCGTGGCATGTCGCGATCCTGCACGCCCCCGCCGATCCGCGCCTCGCGCATGAGACGATCGCGGCGTTGCGCGCCGAGGGCGATCTGTGCGTCGGCGACAACCAGCCCTATCTCGGTCACCTCGAAGGCGACTCGATCGACCGCCACGCGCTCGCCCATGGGCGGCCCAACGTGCTGATCGAGGTTCGCAACGATCTGATCGCAAGCGCGGACCAGCAACGCGCCTGGGCCGATCGCCTCGCCCCGATCCTGCAACGCGTGCTCGCGCAAAGCGGTCTCTGATATCGAAACAACCCCGGCATTCGGGGCGGACCGGCTCCGAATGGTACCGGCCGCACTCTCCTTTTCGTCATAATTGTTGACGCCGCCGTGAGCTCTGCGAATAGTCCCCACATTGTTTAAGCCTTTGGGGGGCCGGGATGTTTGGTTTTCTACTACTTTCTTTCTTGCCGCTTGCGCTGATCGCGGGCGTCTTCAACGACCATGATGATTCCGACAGCGGCGACGAGCCGGTGCGTGACGAGACCGATCACGAAGCGGCTCAGGGCGAGGAGATCCAGATCGAGGGCTCCGATCAGGTCACGCAGGGCACGGCCGGTGACGACCGGATCACCGGCACGGACGGGACGGATTTCGTGTTCGGCAATGCGGGCGAGGACAAGATCTTCCTCGGCGACGGCGACGATATGGGCGAGATCCCTCCTGAAGCCCAGGCTGCGATGGATGCCGCGCAGACCCCCGGAGAGTTCATCGACGCCTACGAGGCTTCGGGCTTTTTCGGCGCGGTGGGCGGCACCGGGGCCGACTATATAGACGGCGGCCATGGCGATGACGCGATCACCGGCAGCCAGGGCAATGACGTGCTGCGCGGCAATCTCGGCGCCGATACGCTGATCGATTTCGAGGGCACGAACAAGCTCTTCGGCGGCTATGGCAACGACACCCTGATCGCGACCGATTACGATGGCGATCCCGATCTGCTCGATGGCGGCGGCAATGACGATTACCTGCTCGGCAATGACGGCGACACGATGACCGGAGGCGACGGGTCGGATCAGTTCGGCGTCTACTGGCAGGGCGACGACGATCCGGTGACGGTGACCGATTTCGGCCAGCTCGGCCCCTCGCCCGCGCCGGGTGCGGCCGAAGAACAGCTGGTCATCGAGGTGGACGACCTCGCCGATGTGCAGAATTTCGACGTGGTCCAGAGCGGATCGGGCGCGCTCGTCACGCTCAATGGCGCGCCGGTCGCGAAGCTCGACGATGTCGATTACGCGGCGCTCAAGGCGGCGGGCGGCGCGATCTACGCGACCGATCAGGTCGGCTCTCTCCTGCCGAGCTACGCCTGAGGGCGACGAATCATCGTCTCGGAGGCCGACATGGTTACCCGCCGGGTAACCGCGTCGGCGCCCGGGACGGCGGTTCTGCGATGAGCGAGGGATCAATCCCACCCTCGCGCCTGCACGGTTCACGCAGGGCGAACAATCGCGTGAAAACCGCGACCTTCCGGCGTTGCGCTCGCGGCGAATAGGCCCGAGACTCGAGACGGGAAACGCAGGAAAGACATGATGCTGGGATTGTTCATCGCCGCGACTATGGCGCTTTGCCTCTTGGGCTGGGCCGAAATGGAGCCGAGCCGCCTCGGCGCGGCGCAAGGCCCCGAGGACGGCCCCAAGACGCGCGCGCGCATCAAGGCACGCCACCCGCGCCGCCTACTGCGGCGGGCGCGCCCTGCGGCCGCCGCCAGCGCCGATGAGGCGCCGGTCGCCCCGTTCGAGGAGGCGCTCTCGGCCAGCTCCGCCCGCGACGAGACGGTGATGGCCCGCGTGGTCCAGGCGCTGACCCCGGCCGAGCCCGATCTGCCCCGCATCTCCGGCTTCGCCCAGGGCGACCGGATCCTGATCACGGTCGAGGGGCCCGTCCCCCCTCCGCATGAGATCGTCTTCGACCAGGCCCCGGGCGGCGCCCGCGTGGTGATCGAAGGGGAGCCCGTGCTCATTATCGACGGGGTCGCGCCCGAGGCGCTGCGCCCCGACATTCTGGAATTCCGCGGTCATGCGGAGCTGAGCGACACCGATTTCCGGTCTCTCGCACCCGCATGACGGAGAAAGAGCCCCGGTCGGGCTGTCCGGGGCTCTTTCCTCTATTCACCGATCAAATTGCGCAGCCGCGCCTCAGACCGCCGATTTGCGGCTCTCGTCGAGATAGATCTCGCGCAGACGCGCCGCCACCGGGCCCGGGGACCCCGCACCCAGCGTCACCCCGTCGATCTCGACGACCGGCATCACGAAGGCCGAGGCCGAGGTGAAGAAGGCCTCGTCCGCGCCCTGCGCCTCCTCGATGGTGAAGGGGCGCTCCTCGATCTCCATCTGCGCTTCGGCCGCGTATTTCAGCAGCGAGGCGCGGGTGATCCCGTGCAGGATGTCTTCCGACAGGTGCCGGGTGACGATCTTGTTGCCCTTCACGATATAGACGTTGTTCGACGAGCCTTCGGTCACATAGCCGCCCTCGACGAACCAGGCATCGTTCTTGCCCGCCTTCTCGGCCGCCATCTTCGCCATCGACGGGTAGAGAAGCTGCACCGTCTTGATGTCGCGGCGATGCCAGCGCAGGTCGGGCAGCGAGATCACCTTGATGCCAACCTTCGCCTTCGGATCGTCGGCGAGGTTGGGCTTGGCCTGCGTGTAGAGCACCACCGTCGGCGGGGTGCCTTCCGGCGGGTAATGGAAGTCGCGATCGCCCGCATTGCCGCGGCTCACCTGCAGATAGACGAGCCCCTCGTCGATCCCGTTGCGCGCGATCAGTTCGCGATGGATCGCGAGCCACTCGTCGCGGGTCAGATCGCAGTGCATCTCCAGCTCGTTCATCGAGCGCTCGAGCCGCGCCATGTGGCCCTCGAATTCGAGCACCTTGCCGCCGAGCACCGAGGTCACCTCATAGACCGCATCGCCCATCACGAAGCCGCGGTCGAAGACCGAGATCTTCGCCTCCTCTTCGGGCAGGTAATCCCCGTTCAGATAGACAATGCGGCTCATCTCGATCTCCTTGCAACGTCAGCCCCAGAGCGCGGGCTCGGGCGGGTCCATCTCGCTTCCGCGATAGCGCAGCGGCGCCTCGCGGTCTTCGGCCAGAAGGAGCGGCCCGTCAAGATCCACGTAATCGGCGCCCTGCGCGACCAGCACCGCGGGCGCCATCGCGAGGCTCGATCCGACCATGCAGCCCACCATCACGCCGAAGCCTTCCGAACGGGCCAGCGCGCGCAGCCGCAGCGCTTCGGTCAGCCCGCCGGTCTTGTCGAGCTTGATGTTGATGACGTCGTATTTGCCGCGCAGATCGAGGAGCCCCTCGCTGGTATGGCAGCTCTCGTCGGCGCAGATCGGCACCAGACGCTCGATCTCGGAGAGCGCCTCGTCGCCCGCCGCCGGCAGCGGCTGCTCGACCAGCGCCACGCCAAGCTCCTTCAGCTCGGCCTGGATGTCGAGGAAGGTCTCGATCTCCCAGCCCTCGTTGGCATCGACGATGATGCGCGATTTCGGCGCGCCCGCGCGCACGGCGCGCAGCCGCGGCAGATCGTCGGGCGTGCCCAGCTTGATCTTCAGAAGCGGCCGCGCGGCCTGTGCCTGCGCGGCCTCGCGCATCTTCTCGGGCGTATCGAGCGACAGCGTGTAGGCGGTGGTGAGCGAGCCCGGCCTCTCGAGCCCCGCGAGTTCCCAGACCGGCTCGCCGCGGCTCTTGGCCTCCCAGTCCCACAACGCGCAATCGACAGCGTTGCGCGCCGCCCCCGCGGGCAGCGCCTCTTGCAGTTCGGCGCGGGTGATGTCGCCGGGCAGGGATTCGATCTGCGCCGTCACGCTCTCGAGGCTCTCGCCATAGCGCGCATAGGGCACGCATTCGCCCCGGCCCGTCACCCCCTCGCGCGCCACCGTCGCGGTCAGGACCTGCGCCTCGCTACGCGATCCGCGCGAGATGGTGAAGACCTGCGCGAGCCTGAAACTCTGCTGCTGAACCCGGATCATCGTCACCCCCACCTTCCTCTGGCGTGAAACACCCCCGCCGGAGGCCTCCGGCGGGCTCATCGGTGAGAAGATCAGATCGCGGCGAGCGCGTCCACCAGCTTGCCGGCCCCGAAGCGGAACGGATCGGTCGCGGGCAGGCCCATCTCGGCCTCGAGCTTGGCGAGATAGGCGCGCGCCTCCTCCTCGCCCATCTTCTGGCTGTTGACCGAGATCCCGACCACCTGGCAGTCGGGATTGGCCACCTTCGCCAGCGACAGCGCCATGTCGCGCAGCGCCTCGAGCGAGGGAAGCGAATAGCCCGGAAGCCCGCGCATGTGCTCGCGCGTGGGCTCATGCGAGAGGATCAGCGCATCGGGCTGGCCGCCATGGATCAGCGCCATCGTCACGCCCGAATAGGAGACGTGGAACAGGCTGCCCTGTCCTTCGATCAGGTCCCAGTGATCGGCCTCGTTGTCGGGCGTCAGGTATTCGATCGACCCGGCCATGAAATCCGCGATCACCGCATCGAGCGGCACGCCGTCGCCGGTGATCAGGATGCCGGTCTGCCCGGTGGCGCGGAAACTTGCCTTCATGCAGCGTTCGCGCATCTCGCGCTCGAGACACAGCGCGGTGTACATCTTGCCCACCGAGCAATCCGTGCCCACCGCGAGGCAGCGCTTGCCGGTTCGCTTCTCGCCATTGGCGATCGGGTATTTCACCGCCGGGATGCGTACATCGTGCAGCTGCCGCCCGCAGGCCTCCGCCACCGCGACCAGATCGGGCTCGTCGCGCAGCAGGTTGTGCAGCCCCGACGCGATGTCGAGCCCCTCTTCCAGCGCCTGCACCAGAACCTTCTTCCAGGCCTGCGAGATCACCCCGCCGCGGTTGGCGACGCCGATCACCAGCGTCTTGCAGCCCTTCTCGATCGCCTCTTTCAGATCGAGATCGGGAAGGCCCATATCGGCCTGACAGCCCTCCATCCGGTATTGACCGATCGCGAATTCGGGACGCCAGTCCTTGATCCCCTGCGCCACTTTCGCGGCCAGCGGGTCGGGGGCATCGCCCAGAAACAGCAGATAGGGGGTGTCGATCAGCGCCATGTGCATCTCCCTGTGTTTTTCATTAGCGGTGATGGTAGGGCAGAGAGCGGAAATTTCTTGGGGATTTCCTTGCGAATTCCGCCCACCTTGCGAAGATCTTCCGCCCAACCGGTGTATTTGCGCAAAGTTTCACCAGATCGCCCTCGATCATGCTGCGCTGCGGCCCGCGATTCTGCATGCGCAAAATCACCTTGCAAGCCGGCACGCAACAATATACCCAAACAACAACTAAAAACGTAACTTCATTGCGAAAGGCCCCGCCATGAGCTTCCGCGTCCAACCCGCCGCCCCGGCACGTCCCAATCGCTGCCAGCTTTTCGGCCCGGGCTCGCGCCCGGCGATCTTCGAGAAGATGGCGGCCTCGGCGGCCGACGTGATCAATCTCGATCTTGAGGATTCGGTGGCGCCCGACGACAAGGCGCAGGCGCGGCGCAACATCATCCAGGCCAGCCACGAGATCGACTGGGGCACGAAATACCTCTCGGTGCGGATCAACGGTCTCGACACGCCCTACTGGTATCGCGACGTGATCGAGCTTCTCGAGGAGGGCTCCGAGCGCATCGACCAGATCATGATCCCGAAAGTGGGCTGCGCGGCCGATGTCTACGCGGTGGACGCGCTCGTCACCGCGATCGAGACGGCGAAGGGCCGCAAGAAGAAGATCTCGTTCGAGGTGATCATCGAATCCGCCGCCGGCATCGCCCATGTCGAGGAGATCGCGGCTTCCTCGCCGCGTCTGCAGGCGATGAGCCTCGGGGCCGCGGATTTCGCCGCCTCGATGGGGATGCAGACCACCGGCATCGGCGGCACGCAGGAAAATTACTACATGCTGCGCGAGGGCGCGAAATACTGGTCGGACCCGTGGCATTGGGCGCAGACCGCCATCGTCGCGGCCTGCCGCACCCATGGCGTCCTGCCCGTCGACGGACCTTTCGGCGATTTCTCCGACGATGAGGGGTTCCGCGCCCAGGCGCTGCGCTCGGCCACGCTCGGAATGGTGGGCAAATGGGCGATCCACCCCAAGCAGGTCGCACTCGCCAACGAGGTCTTCACCCCCTCCGAGGCCGCCGTCTCCGAGGCCCGCGAGATCCTCGCCGCGATGGAAGAGGCCAAGGCGCGCGGCGAAGGCGCGACCGTCTACAAGGGCCGGCTCGTCGACATTGCTTCGATAAAACAGGCAGAGGTGATTGTCAGACAGGCCGAAATGATTAAAGATTGAGCCCGATAAAAACGAATCGCTGACAGCCATTCGTATCCCGGAGCGGTTGGGAGGGGAGGCCCGACTGCATGAGGGAAGAGGAACGCCCCGGCCATCGGCTGGGGCGTCTCCATTCCGCCGATAGCGCATTCGCGTGAAGAAAACATGACAGTCCGGGCGGGCACCTCCGGCCGCGCCCTAGCCTTTGAGCGGCAGCCGGATCTCGGTCAGCAGATCCTCGGGGGCGGTCTCGGAAGGATCGTTGAGATAGACCTCGTAGGGATCGAGATCGCGCGGACGTTCGCCCGAACCCGGCAACCATTCCGAGTCCATCCAGCGATAGGCCTCGGGCAGCTTCTCGTAGGGCCCCTTGAGCCGGAGCACGGCGTAGCGCCCCGCCGGGTAGCGGATCTCCTCGAGCGGCGGGAACAGCGCGAATCCCTCTCCGACCACGAGGCAGGCATGCGCGCGCAACTCTTCTGCCGGAACCTCGCGCGGGTCGTCATGGCCGATCATCGCCATGCCCTCGACCTCCACCCAGGACGGCTCGGCGACCAGCCCCGCGAGTTGCTGGAAGACCGGGCCCACGGAGGGATAGGGCCCGCGATGGGCCAGCCCCGCCAGACGCACCGACGGCAGCTGCTGCAACGTGATCTCGTAGGTCATGCTCACCCCCTTGTGACGGTGCGCGCCTCCTGCAGATGCAGGGTAGCACAGCCGCCCGCCCCCGCCCATGCGGCATGCGAGCGCCTTCGCGGCCGCTCGCCCGTTGCAATTCCCCCCCGACCGCGACATACAGTGCCGAGTTTCGGATGCGGAGTGTTCCATGACCTATCTCGAGTTCGAAAAGCCGCTGGCGGAGATCGAAGGCAAGGCCGAAGAGCTGCGCGCGCTGGCTCGGCAAAACGAGGAGATGGATGTCGAGAAAGAGGCCGTCGCCCTCGACAAGAAGGCCGAGGCGATGCTGCGCGACCTCTACAAGGACCTGTCGCCCTGGCGCAAATGCCAGGTGGCGCGCCATCCGACCCGTCCGCATTGCCGCGACTATATCAAGCAGCTTTTCACCGAATTCACCCCGCTCGCGGGCGATCGCAACTTCGCCGACGACCATGCGGTGATGGGCGGTCTCGCCCGTCTCGACGGCAAGCCGGTGATGGTGATCGGCCATGAGAAGGGCCATGACACCGCCTCGCGCATCGAGCGCAATTTCGGCATGGCGCGCCCCGAGGGCTACCGCAAGGCGATCCGCCTGATGGACATGGCCGACCGGTTCGGCCTGCCCGTGGTGACGCTGATCGACACGCCCGGCGCCTATCCGGGCAAGGGCGCCGAAGAGCGCGGCCAGTCCGAGGCGATCGCGCGCTCGACCGAGAAATGCCTGCAGATCGGCGTGCCGCTCGTGGCCGTGGTGATCGGCGAGGGCGGCTCGGGCGGGGCCGTGGCCTTCGCGACCGGCGACCGCGTCGCGATGCTCGAACATTCCGTCTATTCGGTGATCTCGCCCGAGGGCTGCGCCTCGATCCTGTGGAAGGATTCCGAGAAGATGCGCGAAGCGGCCGAGGCGCTGCGCCTGACTGCGCAGGATCTCAAGAAGCTCGGCGTGATCGACCGTATCATCCAGGAACCGCTGGGCGGTGCGCAGCGCGACCGCAAGGCGGCGGTGGCTTCGGTCGGTTCGGAAATCGCGCTGATGCTGGGCGAACTCGAGGGCAAGAAGCCGGCCGAGCTGATCAGGGCACGGCGCAAGAAGTTCCTCGACATGGGCTCGAAAGGGCTCTCGGCCTGACCTGGCTCCGGCGCGCCCCGGTCTGCGGGGAGCGTCCGGCCTCAGGCGCCAGGACGCCTCACGCCTCGGGGAAGGTGAACCCCGCCTCTTCCATCAACGCATCCGAGTGCGGTTCGACGATCGCCTCGATCTTCTGGAGCACTTCCGGCGCGCTGCCACCGGGCTCGAGCGGGGGCAGGAATTCGGTCACCGCCACGCCCGACAGGATCGGCCAGCCGCGCTTCGACCAGAACAGCCCCGCATTGGTCGCGACCGGGTAGACCGGGAGGCCGGTTGCCTCGGCGATCACGCCCGCGCCCTGCTTGTAGCGGCGGCGCTGGCCGGGCGGCACCCGCGTCCCCTCGGGATAGATGATGAGCTGGCCCAGACCGTGGCTCGCGCGCGCCTCCTCGACCGCCTGGAGCATCACCTTCATCGCCTCCGACCCTTTCGACCGGTCGATCGGGATGCAGCCTGCCTTATGCGCGAACCACCCCATGATCGGCACATGCAGCAGAACCTGCTTCATCACGAAGGCCCGCTGCGGCAGGTGATTGGCGAGGATCAGGATGTCGAAGAAGCTCTGATGCTTCGCGGCGACGATGCAATCGCCCCGGGGCGGCGTCCCGCGCAGCTCGTAGCTCAGGCCGAGATAGACCCGCGCCATCGCAAGCAGGTGCCGGGTCCAGAACCCCGCCACGCGATGCACGCCCTCGCGCCCGCGCGGCAGAACGTAGAAAAAGAACCCCAAGCCCCCGATCACCAGCGTCGCCAGCGCGATATGGACGTAATAGAGCCCGGTCATGACATGCGTCAGGGGCGTGACCTTGCCGGGACGGCGCGATCTTGCGGACATCAGCGGATCCTCCTAAGCATGCGCAGGGCGGCGAAACGGGTGGAGCCGAAGGCGACCATCGCGGCGATCGGCGGAATGATTAATGGCCAGAGCCAGGCCGCGCCCGAAAACCCGAGCCCGGTGAGGAACGCCCCCGCCGCATCGGCCGACGGCAGGAACGCCACGGCGATCATCCCCAGCACCATCCCCGCCGTGGCCCCGATCAGGCCGCGGGTGGTGAAGCGGCGCACGAAGGCGCGGGCGATGAAGGCGTCGCGCGCGCCCACCAGCCGCAGCGCCGCGATCACCTGGCCGTTGGCGGCAAGGGCTGCCTGGGCGGCCAGCGTGATCATCCCCGCCATCGCGCCGAAGATCAGCAGCAGCGACATCAGCCCCAGCATCCGGATCCGCTCGGCCGCGGCCACCAGCGGGCGCCGCCAGCGGGTGTGATCGTCGAAGATCGCGCCGGGCGCCTCGGCCTGAAGCCGCAGCCGCAGCCCGTCGGCATCCACCCCCGCGGAGGTCTCGGTCACCGCGATCAGCTTCGGCAGCGGCAGCGCGTCGACAGGCAGATCCGGCCCGAACCAGGGTTTCAGCAGCCCTTTCATCTCGTCATCGCTCATCACCCGGCTCGACGCCACGCCCGGCGTCGTCTTGAGCACCTCGAGCACGGCCGCAACCTGCGCATCCATCTGATCGGGCGCGGCGGAGATCCGGATCGTGGCGGAGCGCGCAAGCGAATCCGACCAGCGCTCCGCGAGTCGCCCCGTCGCCAGCGAAAGCGCCAGGGCGAAGACCGCGAGGAAGGCCATCGCGGCCGCGGTGAACAGCGTCAGCCGCGCAGTGAACCCGGTGGGCGGCACCACCCGGTCGGCGGTGGAGCGCTCGCTGGAAAAGAAGGTCAGAACCGCCCGCATCACAGATCCGCCCCCGCCAGATGAAGCTGCCGGTTCGCGATCCGCAGCACCCGCGCCGAGACCTGCGCCTTGGCCTGCCGGATCAGGTTGAGATCATGGGTCGCGATCATCACCGTCTTGCCCATCCGGTTGAGCTCCACCAGCAGCGACAGCAGCCGCAGCGACATCTCCCAGTCGAGATTGCCCGTCGGCTCGTCGGCAAGGATCACGTCGGGCGACATCATCACCGCGCGGGCCAGCGCCGCGCGCTGACGCTCACCGCCCGAAAGCTGCGGCGGCAGCGACTGGGCCTGTCGCTTCAGCCCGACCCAGGCCAGCAGCTCGCGCAGCTCGCCCGGATCGGCGGTGCGGCGATTCACCGAGAGCGGCAGCGCCACATTCTCCTCGAGCGAGAGATGGTCGAGGAACTGGCAATCCTGATGCACGACCCCGATGCGCTGGCGGATGCGCGCGATCTCGTCGCGCCCCATCTGCCGCACGTCCTGCCCGAACAGCGACAGATGGCCCGCGCTCGGGAGAAGCTCGGCATAGCACAGCTTGAGGAAGGTGGTCTTGCCCGCCCCCGACGGCCCGGTGAGAAAATGGAACGAGCCCGGCGCGACCTGCAGCGACATGTCGCGCAACAGATCTCCGCCGCCGTAACTCATCGCGACATGTTGCAGCTCGATCACTCCCGGCCCCTCTCGTTGGTGTGCAAAACACGGGGGAATTGCCCGTTTTTCTTGGACATTCTACGGCCGCTTGCTACAACATAAGACGAATGTTGGCCAGAACCGGAATGCGCCAACACGGCAGGGATGGACAGGATGCGGCTGGTTTGCCCGAATTGCGGTGCGCAGTACGAAGTCGATGACGGGGTCATTCCCGAAGCGGGGCGAGATGTGCAGTGCTCGAGTTGTGGCCATGGCTGGTTTCAGCCGAGCAAGGCCATGCTCGATGCGGATGTCGATCCGGTAAGCCCCGATCCCGTGCCCGAGGGCTGGGAGGCGGAACCCGAGGTCTCGATCCCCGGCGAAACCGAAGCCGGCCCCGTGCCGCAGGAAGAGCAAGAACCCGCCGTACCCGAATCCATGCCCGAGGCTGCCCCCGAGCCGGAGCCCGCCGAGCAACCGCACCCCGTTGCGCCGGCGCAGACCGCGCCCGACAGCGGCACGGATGAAAGCCAGGCCGAGGCGGCCGTGGCCGCGATGCTGGGCGATCGACCGCGAGACGACGCGGATGAGGAAGAACTCGCCCCCGCCCCGAAACCCGGCGTGACGCCGCGCAAGCCGCTCGATGACAGCCTGCTCTCGATCCTGCGCGAGGAGGCCGAGCGCGAAGCCGCGCAACGCCGCGCCGAGGGCACGAGCGAGTTGCAGACCCAGGAAGAGTTCAATCTCGAGGAACGCGAGGCCGCCGCCGATGCCGAGAAGGCCGCGGCGCTCGCGGCCGAACGGCTCGCGCAGAGCCGCAAGTCGAAGCTCGATTTCAGCGACCTCAACGAGGATTACGCGGAAGAGGAACCCGAGGAAGAAGAAGAGGAACGCGTCGCGACACTGATCTCCGACGAGGAGGAGGATCCCTACTCGATCCGCGGCCGCGAACGGCTTCCCAATATCGACGAGATCAATTCGACCCTCACCGCGACCTCGGACCGTTTCGGCGAGACGATCGCGGAATTCTCCCCGGAAATGGCGCGCCGCCGCCGGGGCGGTTTCGGCGCGGGGTTCCTGTTCGTGATCCTCGTCGCGGCGGGGCTTGCCGCGCTCTACTTCTTCGCGCCGCAGATTGCCGCGCGCGTCCCGGTGCTCAAGCAGCCGCTCGCGCAATATGCGGTGGCGGTGGACGAGGGGCGGATCTGGCTCGACCGTCAGCTCACCGGCATGATCGAGTATCTGCATCCGCAAGAGGGCGGCGCAACCCCCGCCGAATAAGCGAAACTTATTCCGGACGCTCTGTCATAAGCGTGGCTAATGCCGTCGCGTCCGTTCAGCCCTTGTTGGCGAACTGGTCGAGCAGGCGGCGCAGGTAGTCGAGCTCCTCCTCCGGGCGCAGCCGGTCGGCCGAGCGGCGCCGGATCTCGTCGAGCAGGTCCTGCGCCCGGCGATAGACATCCTCGCCCTGAAGCAGCTGCTGGTCGGTGCCGATGCGGCCGCCCTCGCCTTGCGAGCGTCCGAGCGGATCGCGCGGCGTCTCGGTGCCGCCGAACTCGCCCGCCTGTCCCATCTGCTGCTGCCCGGGCGCGCCCTGCTGGCGGGCCTGATCGCGGCGCATCGCGTCGCCGAGCGCGCGCATGCCCTCGCGCAGCGCCTCGATCGCGTCGGCCTGACGGTCGATCGCGGCGCTGTTGTCGCCCTGACGCAGCGCTTCCTCGGCCTTGTCCATCGCGCGGCCGGCCTCGTCGAAGCGCTGTTCGGCGCGCTTTCCCTCCTCGTTGCCATAGCCCGGCAGAAGGCCGCGCTGGCGGTCGAGCTCGCGGCGCAGGGCCTGCTGGCGATCCGCGAGGCTCTGCCCGTCGAGCCCGCCCTGCCCGCCGTCGAGACCGGGCTGGTCGCCCTGCCCCTGCCCGTCACGCTGAGCCTGCCCGTCCTGGCCTTCGCCCTGCCCCGGCTGATCGCCCGGTTGCTGCCCTTGGCCTTGCTGCTGGCCCTGTTGGCCCTCGCCCGGCTGCTGACCCTGCTCGCCTTGCTGACCCTGCTGGCCCTGATCGCCGTTCTGCGCCTGACGCTGGCGCTCCTCGGGGGTCATGAACTGGTCCTGAAGATTGCGGAACGCGTCGTCGGAGAGCTGCTGCTGCTTGCGCAACGTGTCCTGCAGATCGCGCATCGCCTGATTGCCGGGCATGTCGCCCTGACCGCCCTGCCCCTGCTGGACCTTGAGGTTCTCCATCATCCGCGCGAGCTGATCGAGCAGTTCCTGCGCCTCGGCCATCCGGCCTTCCTCCATCAGCTTCTGGATCTGGTCCATCATCTGCTGGATCTGATCGCCGGTGATCTGCTGGGAGGGCTGCTGCTGGCCGAATTGCGGGCCCTGATCCTGTTCCTGCGCGCGTTCGGCCAGCATCCGCAGGTAATTGTCGGTCGCGTCCTTGAGCTCCTGCATCAGCTTGGCGATCTCGTCCTTCGAGGCGCCGTTGCGGATCGCCTCGGACAGCTTCTCCTGTGCCTTCTGCATCGCGGCCAGCGCATCGGCGAGCCCGCCATCCTCGACCAGTTCGGCCATCTTCCACAGCGCCTCGGCGATCTCGTCGCGCGCCTCCGGGCTCAGGTTCGGATCGTCGAGCCGGCCGATCACGAGGCGGATCATCAGATAGACCTCCTCGCGCTTGATGAAGCCCTCGTGGCGGTTCGAGATCGCCCGCAGGAGCTGATCGGCCAGCGCCCGGTTGTCGCGCGACCACAGCAGATCGCGCCGCACCTCGATCAGGGCGGAGGCGAGCGGGTCGAAGAAGCGTTTGCCGGGCAGGACGATCTCCTGCATCGCGCTGGTGCCGGTCTGGCCGCGCCCGTCCTCGACCTCGAGCGAGATCTTCACCGGCATGTTCGCCCAGGGATGCTTGGCTGCGTCCTCGACGAGGGTCTCGGTGAATTTCGCCCGCGAGCCCGAGATCGGCAGCGGCAGGTCGAAGACCAGATCGGGGCGCGGCTCGGGCGGGATCTCGAGCCCGTAGCGGCGATCGACCTTGGCGAGATCGAGCGAAATCACCGCGCGGCCCGAGGTCACTGCGTAATCGTCCTGCGCGGTGAAGGGCTGGCTGAACTTGCCGTCGGCGCGGCGCTCGGAGATGCCCGCGAGCGTGACGGAAGGCGCGGCATCGGGGGCGACGGTGACATGGAACTCGCGCCCCATCGGCCCTTTCAGCGAGATCAGGCCGTTGCGCGCGGCCTCGAATTCGCGAAGCTCGATCCCCGCGGCGGTTTGCGCGGCGCCCTGTTCGGGCAGCGCGGCAGGGTTCGAGACGCTCTCGGAAAAGGCGATCGAGCCCGGCGCGCCGTAGAGGCGGATCGAAAACCGGGTGCCCTCGGGCACGGTGAGCGCGTCGCCCTCGACCTTGTTGAGATAGAGCCCCGGCTTGCCGGTATAGCGCGGCGGCGCGGCCCAGCCCTCCCAGCTCGGGCCGATCGCGGCCTCGGCATTGCCGGGCGCGCCATGCAGCCCCTCGGTCGGGTTCAAGAGGCGCTGCGGCACACCGAAGACGAGCGCGATCACGATCGCGGTCAGTGCGCTCAGGCGCAGCGCGTAAGGGTCGCGGCGGGCCAGATCGGGATCGGGGCGCGGCGCGCGGGCGGCGCGGGCGGCCTCGGCCATCCGGCGCAGGTGAACGGCCCAGAGCGCGCGGGCGGCCGGATCCTCGCCGCCGAGCGCGAGCTGATCGGTCAGTGCCGAGAGCGGGCGGCCCGGCAGGGTCGCATCGAGCCGGGCCAGCGCCTCGGCGCGGCGCGGCCAGCGCACCCGCCACGCGCCCCAGCCGAGGCTCGCCAGAAGTGCGACAAGCGCCACCAGCCAGAACCAGCGCGCCTGCGCGCCGAGCGCCGCGGGCAGCGCGAAGGCGATCGCGGTCGCGGTGAAGGCCATCACGGACAGGAAGGGCCAGAAGGCGCGCAGCCCGCGTTCGAGCACGAGCCCGGCATGGGTCAGCGCGATCGGGCGCGCGAAGGGCGCAAGCGCCGCCTGCCCGTCATCTGCCGTCGCCTTGCGGCGCGGCCTCCGGCTGAACCAGTCGCGAACCGACATCTCTCCCTATCCGTCGGCCCTGATTCCCCGGGTCGGGGTCAGAGCCACTCGGGGATCGTATCGCGGGAGAGCATTTCCTCAAAGCTCGGTCTTGCCCGGATCACGGCGAATTCCGAGCCTTTCACCAGCACCTCGGGGATGAGCGGGCGGGAATTGTATTCCGAGGCCATCACCGCGCCATAGGCCCCCGCAGAGCGGAAGGCGACCAGATCGCCCGGCCCGAGCGGCGTGAGCGGGCGGCCTTTCGCGAAGGTGTCACCGGTCTCGCAGACGGGCCCCACGATGTCATAGGGCGCGGCTTCGGTGCCCGGGGCGGGCTCGACGACCGGGACGATATCGTGATGGGCGTTGTACATCGAGGGGCGCACGAGATCGTTCATCGCCGCGTCGAGGATCAGGAAATCGCGGCCCTCGCCCTGCTTGAGATAGATCACCGAACTCACGAGCAGCCCGGCATTGCCCGAGATCAGGCGGCCCGGTTCGATCTCGATCTCGCAGCCCAGATCGCCGACGGTGCCGCGGATCACCTCGCCATATTCGATCGGCAAGGGCGGCGCGGAATTCGAGCGCTCGTAGGGAATGCCCAGCCCGCCGCCCAGATCGAGGCGGCGGATGTCGTGGCCATCCGCGCGCAGGGCCTCGGTGAGTTCGCGCACCTTGAGGAAGGCGGCCTCGAACGGCGTGAGATCGGTGAGCTGCGAGCCGATATGGACGTCGATGCCGACCACCTCGATGCCGGGCAGGCTGGCGGCCTCGGCATAGACCGCGCGGGCCTTGGCGATCGGGATGCCGAACTTGTTCTCGGATTTGCCGGTCGCGATCTTCTCATGGGTCTTGGCGTCGACATCCGGGTTCACCCGCAGAGCGATCGGCGCGGTGACGCCCATCGCGCTCGCGATGTCCGAGATCGCCAGCAGCTCCGGCTCGCTCTCGACGTTGAACTGGCGGATGCCGTGTTCGAGCACATAGGCGATTTCCTCGCGGGTCTTGCCGACGCCCGAGAACACCACCCGCTCGCCCGGCACGCCGGCGGCGCGGGCCCGGCGGTATTCGCCGCCCGAGACAACATCCATCCCGGCGCCCAGATCGCCCAGCACCTTGAGCACCGCGAGGTTCGAATTCGACTTGATCGCGAAGCAGACGAGGTGGTCGGTCCAGCCGAGCGCTTCCTCGAAGAGCTGGAAATGGCGCGCGAGCGTGGCGGTCGAGTAGACGTAGAACGGCGTGCCGACGGCGGCCGCGATCTCGGGGAGGGCGACGTCCTCGGCATGCAGGATGCCGTCGCGATAGAGGAAATGATCCATGGGGGCGGGGTCCGGTTACTGGGACTGCGTGGACTGCGCCTGCGAGGGCGGGACGGGCGGTCCGTCGACGCCGCAGGCGGTCAGGGCGAGAAGCGCGGCAAGCGCGAGGGCGGCGGGTCGGGTCATGGCTTCACCGTGAATGTGAGGATCCCCATTCGCGCGGTCGCTGCGGGATAGATCGTCGTCTCGCCGCGTTTCAGACCGATATCGGTGTGAAGTTCCGGATCGGAACAGGCGCAGAGCAACCCCAGCAGCGCGAACGGGGCCATCAGTTTCATCCAAGCAGGTCCTTCCAGCGGGCGATCTGGGCGCGCACCTGGTCGGGTGCGGTCCCGCCGTAAGATTGCCGCGAGGCGACCGAGTTGTGAACCCCGAGCACGTCGAAGACGCTTTCGGTGATCGCGCCGTGGACCGCCTGCATCTCCGCGAGGCTCAGATCGGGCAGATCGCAGCCCTTCTCCTCGGCCATCGCGACGAGCGAGCCGGTCACGTGATGGGCGTCGCGGAAGGGCAGCCCCGCCTCGCGCACCAGCCAGTCGGCGAGATCGGTGGCGGTCGAGAAGCCGCCCGAGGCCGCGGCCTCGAGCTTGTCCGCATTGACCGTCATGTCACCGATCATCCCCGCCATCGCGGCCAGCGCCAGCATCAGGTTGTCGGCGGCGTCGAAGACCTGTTCCTTGTCTTCCTGCATGTCCTTGGAATAGGCGAGCGGCAGCCCCTTCATCACCGTGAACAGCGCGACCGAGGCCCCGAGGATGCGGCCGATCTTGGCGCGGATCAGCTCGGCCGCGTCGGGATTGCGTTTCTGCGGCATGATCGAGGAGCCCGTCGACCACTTGTCCGACATCGCGACGAAGCGGAACTGCGCGGAGGACCAGATCACCAGCTCCTCGGCGAGACGCGACAGATGCACCGCGCAGATCGACGAGGCCGAGAGGAATTCGAGCGCGAAATCGCGATCCGAGACCGCGTCGAGCGAGTTCGCCATCGGGCGGTCGAAGCCGAGCGCTTCGGCCGTCGCGTGGCGGTCGATCGGAAAGCCGGTGCCGGCCAGCGCCGCCGCGCCCAAGGGGCATTCGTTCATCCGCTTGCGCGCGTCCTCGAAGCGGGACTTGTCGCGCGCGAACATCTCGACATAGGCCATCATGTGATGGCCGAAGGTCACCGGCTGGGCGGTCTGCAGATGGGTGAAGCCGGGCATCACCCAGTCGGCGCCCTCCTCAGCGCGAATGAGCGCGGCACGGATCAAGGCGTCGAGCCCGGAGATCGCGGCATCGCATTGCTCGCGCACCCAGAGCCGGAAATCGGTCGCGACCTGGTCGTTGCGCGACCGCGCGGTGTGCAGGCGCCCCGCCGGTTCGCCGATGATCTCCTTGAGCCGCGCCTCCACGTTCATGTGGATATCCTCGAGCGCGGCCGAGAACGGGAAGCCCCCCGCCTCGATTTCTGACAAAACCGTGATCAAGCCTTCCCCGATCGCCTCGGCATCCCTATCACTGATGATGCCTTGCGCGGCGAGCATCGCCGCGTGGGCCCGGCTGCCGCGGATATCCTGCGCGTAGAGCCGCTGGTCGAACCCGATCGAGGCGTTGATCGCCTCCATGATCGCGTCGGGACCTGCGGCGAAACGCCCGCCCCACATCGCGTTGGAGGCTTTGCTGTCTGCGGTATCGTCGGTCATGGTTCACGAGCCCTTTTACGGAGGCGACATGTTGCGGTTTCTCGTCCTTTATACGGCGCTGGCCTTGGGTGCAAATGTTGCACAGGCCGCCGATCTGACCGCCGTCAAGGAGGGGCAGATGGAGCCGCTCGTCACCTATGAGAAGCCGCTGCCCGTGCAGCCCTTCGTCTTCACCGACGAGGAGGGCGCGGAACATTCGCTGAAGGACTACGAGGGCAAGGTGGTGCTGCTCAATTTCTGGGCGACATGGTGCCCGCCCTGCCGCGAGGAGATGCCCTCGCTCAACGCGCTGCAAAGCGAGCTGGGCGGCGACGATTTCCAGGTTGTGACGATCGCGACGGGCGGGGCGAACTCGCCCAGGAAGATCGCGTCCTTCTTCGACAAGGAGGGGATCGACGCGCTGCCGCGCTTTCACGACGACACGAACATGGCCGCGCGCGCGATGGGCGTGCTGGGCCTGCCGGTCTCGGTGCTGATCGACAGGGACGGCAACGAGGTGGGCCGGATGATCGGCGGTGCGGAATGGGACACGCCGGAGGCGAAGACGGTGATCGAGACGCTCATCAAGGACTGAAGGCAAGGGCTGAACGCGTCGAATCGCGACCTGCCCGTTTCCGGGAAGCGGTTTTTGATCCGCCGCCCCCCCGCAAGGCGGGGTCACGGGCCGAACGGGTGCTCCGGGGCGTGTCCGGCTTCGCCCATCGCGCCTCGGTTCGGACGGTGAGGATCGTCAGGCCGCCAGGGCGAGCGAGCGCAGGTAGCGCGTGAGCGCCTGCTCGATCTCTTCGGAGAGATGCATGATCGCCTCGAGCCGGGCCTTGATGTCGTCATGGAAGGCGTCGAGTTGATCGATCGTCGCGCTCAAGCCCCCGCTCGCATCACGCATCCGCCCGCATTCGACGCGGCCAAGCACCCGGATCGTGTCGAGGCCGAGCATCAGGCGCCGCAGCTCGCGGCTTTGCTGTTTCATCTGGGCGGCGAATTCGCTCGCCCCCTGCATCGCCTTGCGCGCCTCTTCGTCGCCGTGGCGTTCGAGCCCGCGCAGCAGTGTCCGCTCGGTGGCGCTGTCGATCTCGCCCCCGCTGCCCTCGCTTTGCAGGATCGTGTTCATCTCGCCCACGATCCGGGTGCAGCCGAGCATGAAAAGCGCCCGCGCCACCTCCCATGACATGCGCGCGCAGAGATTGTCGCGCCCGGCGACGAATTTCCGCAGCCGCTCGGAGATCACGACGGAGGACGCCTTGTAGTTTTCGGAAATCGTCGAGACCGGTCCGCCCGAAGGCTCGAGCCGGGAGGCCACGATGCGCATGTTGTTGGGCACCGATTGCAGCGCCTCGAAACTGCGCAGGAGGCCGAGCTGCTCGCTGGTGAGCCGGCCCATCGCCTCGTTGAGATCCGCAAGCATGCGCGTGCGGGGCTCGACGGGGCGCCCGAGCCGACGATCGCGCTCGGCCAGTTCCTGGGCGAGCGCATAGCCCATGAAGGCAGTGTAGCTGGGATAGCCGCCGGCCTCGGAATTCTTGCGCAGCAGTTTTGCCGAGGCCTCCGGATCGAGGCTTTCGGCCCGCTCCCGCGCGGAGATCTCCGAATAGAGCTTCATCATGCGGTCGGAAAGCTCGCTGCTCGGCTTGAGGCGGACCGAGAGATAACCGCCCTCGATCGGCAGGATGATCGCATAGACCCAGTACCAGCCGCCGCCCTTCGCGCGGTTCTTCACATAGGCCCCCATCGGGTGCCCTTTCTGGATCGCGTCCCACAGCACGCGGAACACCGCCCGCGGCATGTCGGGATGGCGCACGATCTTGTGCGGCGCACCGACGAGATCGCTCCATTCGAAGCCCGAGACCCGGCGGAAGATCTCATTTCCGGCGATGATCACGCCGCGCTTGTCGGTGCGCGAATAGAAGAGCTCGTCGAGCGCGAAATGTACCTCGCGCTCGTGGCGCATCTCGAGGTCGTTCATCTTGTCCATCCCGGGGCCTCGGAAAGTTGCTGGCACGGACACCCTAGCGCGCGCCCGGTTACCAATCGGTTAGCTTCCGAAACTTTCGCCACCTTAACCATGGAGGCGGGAATTTTCTCCTCTTTACCGCTTGTTAGCGGAGATCGGGCCATCGTCGGACCTCCGCTCAGGAGGGTAGAATGACGAATCGGATGGCCACATCGCAGAACCCGGCGCCCCGCGCGCCCGACCCCCTGCTTGCGGACGCGCTGGCGGAACGGGAACGCCAGACTGTCGCGATGGTGCGCGAGGCGGTCGAGCGCCGCGACGTGCTGCTCGCCTTCCAGCCGGTGATCCAGACGCAGCGCCCCGAAAGGCCCGCCTTCCACGAGGGGCTGGTGCGCGTGCTCGACGAGACCGGGAAGGTCATCCCCGCGCGCGAGTTCATCGCGGCGGTCGAGACGACGGAGACCGGGCGGCAGCTCGACTGCATCGCGCTCGAGAAGGGCTTGCGGGCGCTGCTCGAACATGACGGGCTGCGGCTGTCGATCAACATGTCCGCCCGCTCGATCGGCTACCCGCCCTGGACCAAGATCCTCACCCAGGCCTTCACCATCGACCCGACGATCGCGGAACGCCTGATCCTCGAGATCACGGAAAGCTCGGCCATGCACATGCCCGAACTGGTGTCGGTCTTCATGGAGGATCTGCAGGCCTTCGGCGTCAGCTTCGCCCTCGACGATTTCGGCGCGGGCTACACCTCTTTCCGCTATCTGCGCGATTTCTATTTCGACATCCTCAAGATCGACGGGCAGTTCATCCGCGGCATCGCCCATGATCCCGACAACCAGACCCTCGCGAAAGCGCTGATCGATATCGCGCGCCATTTCGAGATGCTCACCGTCGCCGAAGGGATCGAGAACCAGGAGGATGGCGACTATCTCGCGGCGCAGGGAATCGACTGCATGCAGGGCTATTATTTCGGCGCCCCGACCATCCACCCGCCCTGGGCCGCCACCGCCGAACGCGGCCGCAAAAGCGCCTGACCTGCCCCTGCCCCGGTGCCGCGCGTCACCCATTCGTGGGCGCGATTCGGCTTGACCTCGGGTCCTCGTGCGCCATGCTGCGCGGCAGCAGGCGGGCGCGCCCACGCGCCTGCCCGAAGTGATGAGGAGATTCCCATGACAAATGTCGTCATCGTCTCGGCCGCACGGACCGCCGTTGGCTCTTTCAATGGCGCCTTCGCCAACACCCCTGCGCATGATCTGGGCGCGGCCGTGCTCGAGGCGGTCGTCGCCCGCGCCGGCATCGAGAAGGGCGAAGTGTCCGAAACGATCCTCGGCCAGGTTCTGACCGCCGGCCAGGGCCAGAACCCCGCCCGCCAGGCCCATGTCAATGCCGGCCTGCCGATCGAATCCGCCGCCTGGGGGATCAATCAGGTCTGCGGCTCGGGCCTGCGCGCGGTCGCACTCGGCGCCCAGCACATCCTGCTCGGCGATGCCGATATCGTCATCGCGGGCGGTCAGGAGAACATGTCGCTTTCGCCCCATGTCGCGCATCTGCGCGCGGGCCAGAAGATGGGCGACATGAAGATGATCGACTCGATGATCAAGGACGGGCTCTGGGACGCGTTCAACGGCTACCACATGGGCCAGACCGCCGAGAACGTCGCCAGCCAGTGGCAGATCTCGCGCGAGATGCAGGACGAATTCGCGCTCGCCTCGCAAAACAAGGCCGAGGCCGCGCAGAAGGCCGGCAAGTTCAAGGACGAGATCGTCCCCTTCACCGTCAAGACCCGCAAGGGCGAGACCGTGGTCGAGGATGACGAATACATCCGTCACGGCGCGACGATCGAGAACATGCAGAAGCTGCGCCCGGCCTTCGCCAAGGACGGCTCGGTGACCGCGGGCAATGCGAGCGGGATCAATGACGGCGCGGCAGCGGTGCTGCTGATGAGCGAAGCCGAGGCCGAGAAGCGCGGCCTGACCCCGCTGGCGCGCATCGCCTCCTACGCCACCGCGGGCCTCGATCCGTCGATCATGGGCTGCGGACCGATCCCCTCCTCGCGCAAGGCGCTGGAGAAGGCGGGCTGGAAGCCGGGCGATCTCGACCTGATCGAGGCCAACGAGGCCTTCGCCGCGCAGGCCTGCGCGGTGAACAAGGACATGGGCTGGGATACCGCGAAGGTGAACGTGAACGGCGGCGCGATCGCCATCGGCCACCCGATCGGTGCAAGCGGTGCGCGGGTCCTCAACACGCTGCTCTTCGAGATGAAGCGTCAGGGCGCCCAGAAGGGCCTCGCGACCCTGTGCATCGGCGGCGGCATGGGCGTCGCGATGTGTCTGGAGGGCCTCTGATCCCAGGCGACGCAAATTCGGAGCGCAACATTGTTGCGCTCCGGAATTGTTTTCGATAACCAAATTGCGACGAGATTCTTTGGGAGGAGAAGGCATGTCCAGAGTAGCATTGGTCACCGGCGGATCGCGCGGCATCGGGGCCGCGATTTCGAAGGCGCTGCAAGCCGCGGGCTACACGGTGGTCGCGAACTATGCCGGCAATGACGAGGCGGCGGCGAAATTCACCGAGGAGACCGGCATCAAGACCCACAAGTGGTCGGTCGCCGATTACGACGCCTGCGCGGCGGGCATCGCCAGGATCGAGGAGGAGGTCGGGCCGATCGACGTGCTGGTCAACAATGCCGGCATCACCCGCGACGCGCCGTTCCACAAGATGACCCGCGAGCAGTGGAACGAGGTGATCGACACCAATCTGAGCGGCATCTTCAACATGACGCACCCGCTCTGGGCGAAGATGCGCGAGCGCAGGTTCGGCCGGATCGTGAACATCTCCTCGATCAACGGCCAGAAGGGCCAGTTCGGCCAGGCCAATTATTCGGCAGCGAAGGCGGGCGACCTGGGCTTCACCAAGGCGCTGGCGCAGGAGGGCGCGCGCGCGAATATCACCGTGAACGCGATCTGCCCGGGCTATATCGCGACCGAAATGGTGATGGCGGTGCCCGAGAAGGTGCGCGAGTCGATCATCGGCCAGATCCCGGTCGGGCGTCTGGGCGAGCCCGAGGAAATCGCGCGCTGCGTGGTCTTCCTCGTCTCGGACGAGGCGGGTTTCATCACCGGCTCCACCATGACCGCGAATGGCGGCCAGTACCTGACCTGAATTCGCCTCTTGGCATTCCGACCCGGGGCCCGCATCTTGCGGGCCTCTTTTCGTTGGAGGCACCATGACGCGCGGCAAGGCGACCACGGTCGGATTCACGGCGGTTCTTCTCTGGGCGCTGCTGGCGCTTTTCACGGTGGGCTCCGCCCCGGTGCCGCCGCTGCTGCTCAATGCGCTCTGTTTCGCCGTGGGCGGGGCAATCGGGGTGATCTGGCTGCTCGCGACCGGTGCGATCGGACAGCTGCGGCGCGTGCCGTGGAAGGTCTATCTCGCGGGGACGGCCGGGCTTTTCGGCTATCACCTGTTCTATTTCTCGGCGCTGCGGCTCGCCCCGCCCGCCGAGGCGGGGCTGATCGCCTATCTCTGGCCGCTCCTGATCGTGCTGTTCTCGGGGCTGCTGCCGGGTGAGCGTCTGAGGCTGTGGCATGTGGCTGGTGCTGCGATGGCCTTCGCGGGTGCGGCGCTGATCCTGGGCGGCGGGATCTCGGCGGATGCGAGCGCCCTGCCCGGCTATGCGCTGGCGCTGCTCTGCGCCTTCACCTGGTCGAGCTATTCGCTGCTGTCGCGCCGGTTCGGAGCGGTGCCCACGGCGGCGGTGGCGGTCTATTGCCTTGCCACCTCGGTCCTGTCGGGGATCGCCCATCTCGCCCTGGAGCCGACGGTCTGGCCCGGGACCGCGCTTGGCTGGGCCTCGGTCCTGGCGCTTGGGCTCGGGCCGGTGGGGCTGGCCTTCTACACCTGGGATCTGGGGGTGAAGCGCGGCGATATCCAGCTTCTGGGCACGGCCTCCTACGCGGCCCCGCTGATCTCGACGCTGGTGCTGGTGGGCGTGGGGATCGCGCCGGCAAGCCCGTCCCTGCTGATCTCGGCCGCGCTGATCGCGGGTGGTGCGGGGCTCGCCGCCCTCGGGGGGCGGCGCCGGGGCCGGGTGCAGGCCGGCGCCTGAAACGAGATCGGGCCGCCTGGAGGGCGGCCCGTTGAAAGCGTGAGAAAGACCTTCAGGCCTGTTCGAGACGGTGGATCTCCTCTTTCAAACGGAGCTTCTGCTTCTTCATCTGTGCGATTTCGAGGTCGTTGATGCCCGGGCTTCGAACCGCCCGTTCAACCTCCTTCGACAGAGCTTCATGTTTCCTGCGAAGTTCGGTGATATGCGAACCAAGCGACATGGCAGTCTCCTCTCCAGTTGTCAGCTTTTAGATTGCATCACAGGTTTTGAGTCGTGTCACGGTTTTGTCGCAAAAACCCGGACGGTCCCCAGAATTTTCGCGAAATCTTGCTAATGCGTTAACGGTCGATCGGCAATTCTTGAGCATCGCGCAGGATGGCGCGCGCAATTTCCGTCAAATCCTCCGCATCGCGTGAGTGCTCGGGTGCGGCATGCAGGATCAGTGGCGCAAGCAGTTTCAGCGGCGTCTTCGCGCCCTTGCGCGCGGTCACGATCACCCGGCGCGCGGGGCGGCCCGCACGCGGCGCGATGGGCAGGACCGTGATCGCCCCCGCCCGTCCCTGAAGCCCGGTCAGCAGGTCGCCCAGCCGGTCGGCCTGCTGGATCAGCGTGATCCAGCCCTCGGGCCGGAGCCGCTTCAGCCCCGCATCGAGCCAGGCCGCGATGGGTGTCGCTTCGCGCTGCGCCCGCTCGCGCCCCGGATCGGCGGCGGGCGTGCCGTCGGTCGCGCCGAAATAGGGCGGGTTGGCGATGACATGGTCGAAGCTGCGGGCGCGCAGCTCGGGGGCCATCTGGGCCAGATCGCCCTCGATCACCTCGAAGGGCACGCCGTTTCGCGCCGCATTCTCGCGCGCGAGCGCGGCATAGGCGGGCTGCAACTCGAGCCCGGTGAGCGAGAGCCCGGCGGTGCGGTGGCCGAGGCAGAGGCTCGCCACCCCGGCCCCGCAGCCCAGTTCGAGCACGCTCTCACCCGCGCGCGCGGCGCAGGCCGCCGCGAGCAGAACCGGATCCATCGCCGCGCGATATCCCGCGCGCGGCTGCGAGATCCGCAACCGCCCTCCCAGAAATCCGTCCTCGGTCAGATCCCCGGGCGCGAACATCAGTCCGACCCGATCTCGTTGTCGCGCAGGACCGCCTGCGCCATGAACATGTCCTGGTCGCGCACCATGAGGCGGCGCGGCAATATGCCGAGGCTGCCCTCGAGCACGCTCATATGGACGTCCAGTTGAAACACCCTTATACCCTCGCCCTCGAGAAGGGCGGTGGCCATGGCCAGTTTCACCGGGTCGGTGCTGCGCAGAAGCTCTTTCATGACCCTCACTTACGGCCCCTTGAGAAGGCTGTCGAGATGAGGCAGAGCGAAGGGATGACGATGAGCCTCGACGACAAGGCGGTGAAACCGCATGACAGGCTGGCCAAGGCGCTGGCGGACGACATGGCGGCGGTCGATGTCCTAATCGGCGAGCGCATGGCCTCGGAGAACGCCCCGCGCATTCCCGAAGTGACCGCGCATCTCGTCGGCGCGGGCGGCAAGCGGCTGCGGCCGATGCTCACCGTGGCGGCCGCGCGGCTATGCGGCTACGAGGGCACGTTCCACCACAATCTCGCCGCCGCGGTCGAGTTCATCCATACCGCGACGCTTCTGCATGACGACGTGGTCGACGAGAGCCGCCAGCGCCGGGGCCGCCCCACCGCGAACCTGCTCTGGGACAACAAGTCGAGCGTTCTGGTGGGCGATTACCTCTTCGCCCGGTCTTTCCAGCTGATGACCGACACGCAGAACCTGCGGGTGCTCTCGATCCTCTCCAACGCTTCGGCGATCATCACCGAGGGCGAGGTGCTGCAGCTCAGCGCGGCCGAAGACATGAAGACCTCCGAGGAGACCTATTACAAGGTGATCCGCGGCAAGACCGCGGCGCTGTTCTCGGCCTCGACCGAAGCCGGCGCGGTGCTTTCGGGGGCGCCCGAGACGCAGGTCGAGGCGCTGCGCGACTATGGCGAGGCGCTCGGGATCGCGTTTCAGGTGGTCGATGACCTGCTCGATTACCTCAGCGACGCGGCGACGATGGGCAAGAATGTGGGCGACGATTTCCGCGAACGCAAACTCACCCTGCCGGTGATCAAGGCGATCGCCAAGGCCGACGAGGAGGGGCGCGCCTTCTGGAAGCGGGTGATCGAGAAGGGCGACCAGCGCGAGGGCGATCTGGAGCATGCACTCGAGCTGATGCAGGCCAATGGCGCCCTCGAGGAGACGCGGGCGGCGGCGCTCGGCTGGGCCGACCGGGGCCGCGCGCGGCTGGCGGAGCTGCCCGGGAGCGAGCTGCGCGACATGCTCGACGACCTGGCCGATTACGTGGTGGCGCGGCTGCGCTGAAGCCGGGGGTTTCCCACCCCAGACCCCCGTGGGGTATTTTGCCAGGTGAAGATCAGGCGCGGCTTGCGGGCTGCGCCTTTTGCGTCTGATCCCCGAGCGTGCCCGAAGCAATCCACCAACCGGGATAGGTCGCGCGGAACCTTTCGGCGGCGGCCTCGGCCGCGACGGGGGTCTCGAACAGCGCGAAACAGGTCGCGCCGGAGCCCGACATGCGGGCGAGACGGCAGCCGGGCAACGCGCCGAGGCGGGCGAGAAGCTCGGCGATGACCGGCGCGAGCGCGATGGCCGGGGCCTGGAGATCGTTGCGCTGCGCCGCGAGCCAGTCGATGCACTCGCCGGCGCCTGCGAACGCGGGCAGGCTGTCGGGCATCGGAGGGTTGGTTTTCGAGGCGAGCGCCCTGAACACGGCGGGCGTCGCGACCTCGATGCGCGGATTGACGAGAAGCGCGGGAAGGGGCGGCAGCGTCACGGGGCGCAATTCCTCTCCGATCCCGCCCACCCGCTGAGGTACGGGCGCAAGGCACATCGGCACATCCGCCCCCAGCGGGGCGAAGCTTTGCGGGGGCGGAAGCGGGTCGAGGCCCCAAAGCCGCGCGAGCAGGCGCAGCGCCGCGGCCGCATCCGATGAGCCGCCGCCGATCCCCGATGCGGCGGGCAGGCATTTCTCGAGCGTGATCCGGGCGCCCCGGCGGATATCCTGCTTCTCGGCCAGGAGACGCGCCGCCCTGAGAACCAGATTGCTTCCGTCTTCGGGCACGCCCGCGGCCTCCGGGCCGGTCACGCCGAGCGACAATTCATCCGCCGGCGCGACGCTGAGCCGGTCGCCCACGGGGGCGAAGGTCACGAGGCTGTCGAGCAGATGATAGCCGTCCGCGCGCTGTCCCGTGACATGGAGCGTCAGATTGATCTTGGCCGGCGCGAAGCCCTCAATTCTGGACATCGGCGCCGGTTTTCTGCGGCTCCCCGTGCAGCGGCGACTTGCCTTCCTCCTGGCGGACCCGATCGAGCCCGACCTCGATCTTCTGACGGATCCGGTCGAGATCGAGATCCTCGGAGGAGGCCGCCTCGTCATTGCCGAAGCTGAGCGCGCGGCGCCACTGGAACTCCGCCTCGCGCTTGCGCCCCACCGCCCAGAGCACGTCGCCCAGATGGTCGTTGAGAAGCGGATCGCGGGGTTCGAGCTCGACCGCGCGCTCCATCTCCTTCGCCGCCTCCTGGTAATGGCCGAGCTTGAAAAGCGCCCAGGCGAGGCTGTCGATGATGAAACCGGCATCGGGGCGCTCCTGTGCCGCCTTGCGGATCATCGCCAGCGCCTCGTCGAGATTCTCGCCGCGATCGACATAGGAATAGCCCAGATAGTTGAGCACCGAAGGCTGGTCGGGCGAGAGCTTGAGGGCCTCGCGGAAGCCTTTCTCCGCCTGCGCCCAGTCGCCCGAGCGCTCCTGCGCGATGGCGCGGGAATACCACACCGCCCAGTCATCGGGCTTCGGCTCGCCGAGCAATTCGATGGCCTTGTCGTAAGCCTTCGCCGCCTCGGCGAAGCGCTTCTCCCGGCGCAGCGTGTCGCCAAGCGCGGTCCAGACCCCGACCAGCTTGGGCCGGATGCGCGAGAGGTTCTCGAGCACCTCGATCGCGGCGTCGTTGCGCCCGGCGCGTACCATCGCCTCGGCCCGGCCGATCTCGGCCGCATGGTAGATCGGGCTCTTCGGCGAGACCGAGGCATAGGCGGTGATCGCCAGATCGTATTGCTTGGCCTGATCGAGCAGCGAGGCGGTCAGGATCGTCGCATCGTCGAGACCGGGGCGGATCAGACCCGCGAGGCGCGAATGGATCAGGGTGAACGTGTCGGGCGCGTCGCCCACCAGCGCCTGGGCCACCGAGTAATAGACCTCCGCCACGCCGTCGGTCGCGTTGTGCACGATGTCGAAGGGGAGCGTTTCGCCCTTCGCGAGCCGGTCACGAAGATCGGCAAGCTGCGGATCGAGATCGGAACCGAACCGGTCCTCGATCAGCTTGAGGGCCTCGGGATCGCGCTCGAGCTGCGAGAGGATCTCGGCATGAGCGATGACCCCGCGCCGGGTGGAGGTGATCGCCGCGCCATGCTCGCCCGAGAAGATCTTGTCGGCCCCCTCGTAATCGCCCACCAGCGCAAGCGCGAGCGCCTTGTGGAACTCGGAAAAGGCGCCCAGCCCCTTGTCCTTGCCGATCTTGTCGAAAGCGGCGGAGGCATCGGTCATCTTGCCCTCGCCCACCAGCGTCCAGGCCCGCGAGAGCCCGGCCATGAGCGGACCGGGATCGGCATCGCTGTCGAGCAGCTTGAGCGCCGCGCCCCAGTCGCCCGCCTTCGCATCCTGCGCCAGCAGGGTGAGCGCGGCGATCTGGCTCCCTGCGCCGGCTTCGACCATCTGCCGCGCGAGCGGCACCGCGTGATCGTAATCCGCGATCGCGATCTCGGCGACCAGCGCGGCCTCGGCGGTCGCGGCGCTGGTATCGCCCGCGGCCATCAGCTTGCGATAGTAATGCGCGGCCTGGGTGAAATCGGATTGCTGTGAGGCGATCCGTGCCGCGAGATAGGCGCCCGCGGCCTCCGGGCTCGGGTCATTGCTGGTATCGCCGGCTTCGCTCGCCGCCGCTTCGGCATCGGCGGCGTCGGCTGCGGCTTCGGCGCTGCCGGGCTTCGGCGCGTCCTGCGCATGAAGCGGGAAGGCCGCGACGGAGCCCATCAGGAATGCAATCAGGGCAAGACGCGGCGGAAGGGGAAAACTCGGCACGAAACGGTCCTTTCGATCGGTTCGCGACGAAGGTAACGGGGCACTGCGGGCATGGCAATGCGACGCGGGCGACCGCGCGGGATGCCGCCTGCGGGGAACACGCCGTTGTGACCGGCCAAGGCGCGCCGCAGACGCCCCGGCAAGCCAAAGGAAACGGCTCCACCTTCCAAATGCATAAAATATCCCGGGGGTGAGCGGCGCGAGCCGCGAGGGGGCAGCGCCCCCTCTTTGACCGCCAATTGTCGCCCTCCGGCGACGGATGGGGCAGCGCCCCCTCTTCGACTGCGGATTGTCGCCCTCCGGCGACGGATGGGGCAGCGCCCCCTCTTCGGTTGAGAACGTCGCCCTCAGGCGACGGGGGGAGAGCAGCGCCCCTGCCCGCCCCGGCCGGCGCTCACATATTGGGATAGTTCGGCCCGTCCCCACCCTGCGGCGTGGTCCAGTCGATATTCTGGCTGGGATCCTTGATGTCGCAGGTCTTGCAGTGGACGCAGTTCTGGAAGTTGATCTGGAACTTCGCCTCCGCGCCTTCGCCGATCACCTCATAGACGCCGGCCGGGCAGTAACGCTGCGCGGGTTCGGCATATTTCGGCAGGTTCACCGCGATCGGGATCGCGGGATCCTTCAGCTTCAGGTGGCAGGGCTGGCTTTCCTCGTGATTGGTGAAGGAGAAGCTCACATTGGTCAACCGGTCGAAAGACAGCTTGCCATCGGGTTTCGGATAGTCGATTTCCTTGAACTTCTTCGCCTCGCCGGTCGATTTCGCGTCCGACTTGCCATGTTTCAGCGTGCCGAAGAGCGAGAAGCCGAAGAGATCGTTGGTCCACATGTCGAGCCCGCCGAAGACGAGCGACGGGATCATCCCCCATTTCGACCACATCGGCTTGACGTTGCGGACCTTCTTGAGATCGGTCGCGATCGGCCCCGAGCGCAGGTCGGCCTCGTAATCGATCAGTTCGTCGCCCGCGCGGCCGCCCTGGATCGCCGCCGCCGCGGCTTCGGCCGCCGCGATCCCCGAGAGCATCGCGTTGTGGTTGCCCTTGATGCGCGGCACGTTCACCAGCCCCGCCGAGCAACCCAGCAGCACCGCGCCTGGCACGGTCAGTTTCGGGATCGACTGCCAGCCGCCTTCCGAGATCGCCCGCGCGCCGTAAGCCACCCGCTTGCCGCCCTCCAGCAGCTCCGCGACCATCGGGTGATGCTTGAAGCGCTGGAACTCCATGTAGGGGTACAGATACGGGTTCTCGTAGTTCAGGTGGACGACGAAACCGACATAGACCTGGTTGTTCTCGAGATGGTAGATGAACGACCCGCCGCCCGCATTCTTGCCCAGCGGCCAGCCCATCGTGTGGGTCACGGTACCCTCGCGATGCTTGGCCGGGTCGATCTCCCAGATCTCCTTCATACCGAGGCCGAATTTCTGCGGACAATGGCCCTTGGAGAGGTCGAACTTCTCCATCACGACCTTCGAGAGCGAGCCGCGCACGCCCTCGGCCAGCATCACGTATTTGCCGCGCAGTTCCATGCCGGGCTCGTAGCCCGGACCTTCGGACCCGTCGGGATTGCGGCCGAATTCACCGGCCACGACGCCGGCGACGCGATCCTTGCCGTTCTCGTCCTTGTCCCAGACGATTTCGGATGCGGCCATGCCGGAAAAGATCTCGACGCCGACCGCCTCGGCCTGTTCGGCCATCCAGCGGCAGACATTGCCCATCGAGACGATGTATTTGCCGTGATTGCTCATCAGCTTGGGCATCGGCCAGTTCGGGATGCGCATCGCCCCCGCCTCGCCGAGCATGTAGAAATTGTCCTTCTTGACCGGCACGGTGATCGGCGCGCCCTTGTCCTTCCAGTCGGGAATGAGCTGATCGAGGCCGGACGTGTCGAGCACCGCCCCCGAGAGGATATGCGCGCCCACTTCGGAGCCCTTCTCGAGGACGACGACTTCGAGATCGGGATCGATCTGCTTCAGCCGGATCGCCGCCGAGAGCCCAGCCGGCCCCGCCCCCACGATCACAACGTCGTATTCCATCGACTCGCGCGTCACGTCGCTCATCTCCCAAACCCCTCGCTTGTCGCTATAGCTCGAGTTTTGACTAGCCTACCTTGCGTAATGAGGCAATTGTGACGCTGCGATGCGGCGCAACAATCTTGCGCCCTCGCCCACCCGTCCGAAAACGCCGCAGCGCGAGATTGAGCAGGCAGACCACCAGGACGGAGGTGATGCCGTCGGTCGCATAGTGAAAGCCGGTATAGATCGAGAGCAGGAAGATCGTCACGAGATAGGCAACCGCGGGCAGCCTCAGTCCGGGCCACCGCTCCCAGATATAGAGCGTGGCAACCGATGTGGCGGCGACATGCATCGAGGGGAATGCCGAAATGCTCAGGCCGAAATCGAACCCCTCCGACAGATATCTTTGCCACAAGGCGGATTGCGTGATGCCGACCGGGCTCTGCGCCAGGCCGCTCGCACGCATCGAATCCTGCAGGCCCGCGAAGGCAGTCGTGTGCAGCAGACGGTCGTAGAATGCGGGACCGGCCGAGCTGCCCAGCAATGCGAGAATATTGCCGATCACGATCCAGGAGAGGGCGTAGAGCCAGAGATAACGGCGCTTTCGCTCCGCATCGCCATCCGTCGCGGCGACGAGAAGCGGCAAACCGAAGGCCGGCAGCGCCCAGAGCTGGAAATAGACCAGCGTGACGTCGGAAACGATCAGGTCGGGCAGGAGCCGGTGCGCCACGCGCCACGCATCCACGCCCCCGGTGAGCCAGCGGTCGATCTCGGCGAGAAACGGGTCCGCATAGAAGGGAACGAGATCGGGAATCGCGTCCTTGAGCGTCAGGAAGCCGCATTGCAGGAAGAACACGCACAGCAATGCGCCCCCGATTTCACCGAGGCGTTCCCTGCGCCGCCCATGTGCCGCGAGCACAACCGTGCCCGCAATCAGCGGCAGGCCCAGAGCCCAGAGCTTCGAGACCCCGGCAAAGACGCTCGTGGCTCCGGCCAGCGAGCGCTCCACGAACGCGATCCGCTCATCCTGAAGGAAAAGGAGGAAAATGAAGGCAAAAATTGCATAGAAGAATGCGAAGCGTATCAGTCTGGACATGACGGGTCTGCAATGCGTTCAGAGAAAATGATGGGCGCGAAATGACAGTCTTAACAAAGCTTTGAATTGTCCCAGGCTGAAAAACAATCACGGCGGAAACGTGGCAGGGTCTTGACTTCGGGGGGGCAGACCAGATTTAGATGCCCTGAATTGGGGACCACTCCGAATTCGGGAGCCTTCCATGGAAAAAGTGCCGATGACGCGCGCGGGCTATGACGCGCTCAATAAAGAATTGAAAAAGCTCAAGTCCGAGGAGCGCCCCGCGATCATCGCGGCGATTGCCGAGGCACGCGAGCTTGGCGATCTTTCGGAGAATGCCGAATACCATTCGGCGCGCGAGAAGCAGGGCTTCATCGAGGGCCGGATCAAGGAGATCGAGAGCCAGCTCGGCCGCGCCGAGGTGATCGACCCGACCAAGATGTCGGGCGCGGTGAAATTCGGCGCGACGGTCACCATCGTCGACGAGGATACCGACGAGGAGAAGACCTACCAGATCGTCGGCGAGCCCGAAGCCGATCTGGAAAAGGGCCGGCTGAACATGAAATCCCCGCTTGCCCGGGCGCTGATCGGCAAGGACGAGGGGGACTCGGTCGAGGTCCGGACCCCCGGCGGCGACAAGGCCTACGAGATCCTGAAGATCGAATTCGTCTGAGACCGGCGCGCGGGCGCCAGCGACGGAGGACGGCATGGAGAAACCGGCGGAGCGGAGCAAGGACAAGCTCGCCTTTCCGGGCGGACCGCGCCTCGCCGAGACCGCTGCGCCTCCCCGCCTCAGAGGGCCGGGCCGTGCCGAATGGATCGCGCTGGCGCTGAGCCTGCTCTGGCTCGTCCTTCTCCTCGCCTTCTGGTTCTTCGCCCCCGGCATCGCGGGCACCGCATCGCTGTTCGACACCGTCAGCCTGTTCGTCGGGATGATGCTGCCGATCATCGTGATCTGGGTCGCCGCGATCACCGCACGCGCGAGCCGGGAGATGCGCGCCGAGGCCGCCTCGATCCGGCAATCCGTCGAAGCGCTGCGCACCGCCTGGCTCAACCAGCAGGCGCTGCGGATCGACCAGAATGTCGAGAAGAAGCTCGACGAGATCGCCGCCGTCACCCGGCAGGCCGAGACCACGATCGCCACCTTCGCCTCCCGGCGTGATGCGCACTTCGTCCAGCCCTCCGCCGACCGCAAGGCCGCACTCGTCGCACCGCCCCCCGCACGGTCCGACGAGAGCGAACCGATGCTGGCGCTCGGCACCCCGGCCGAGGACCTGCGCGCGCCGCTCTCGGTGGCCGATTTCGTCCGCGCGCTGAACTTCCCCGATTCGCCCGACGATGCGGACGGGTTCCGTGCGCTGCGCCGCGCTCGCGAGGATCGCGCCACGGCGAAACTGCTGCGCTCGGCCCAGGACGTGCTGAACCTGCTCGCCCAGGACGGGATCTACATGGACGATCTCAAACCTGACCGCGCCCGCCCCGAACTGTGGCGTCGCTTCGCCAAGGGCGAGCGCGGCCGCGAGATCGCGAGCATCGGCGGGATCCGCGATCGCTCCTCTCTGGCGCTGAGCGCCGGGCGGATGCGCGGCGATACCGTGTTTCGCGACGCAGCCCATCACTTCCTGCGCCAGTTCGACCGCACCTTCGCCGAATTCGAGAAGAACGCGAGCGATCAGGAGATCGCCGAGATGACCGAGACCCGTACGGCCCGCGCCTTCATGCTTCTGGGGCGGGTGACGGGCAGCTTCGACTGAGGGGGCTCTGCCCCTTCGCGGCTCACGCCGCTCACCCCCGGGATATTTCTCTCAAGAGGAAGCGGGCTCCCTTCTTCCTCTTGATGCAAATATCCCGGGGGAGGCGCCGGATGGCGCCGGGGGCGGAGCCCCCCCCTTCTCAGAGAGCGCGACGCATCACCTGCACGGAGCGGAATTCGAAGATGAGTCGGGTGAGCGCGGAGCTGCGCCGCCCCGAGACTTCGAAGCCCAGGCGATGATAGAGCGCACGGGCGCGCAGGTTCTCCTCGATCACGTCGAGAGAGAGCGTCTCGTATCCGAGCTGGCGCGCCTCGGCGGCGAGCGCCTCGATCAGCGCGCGCCCCACGCCCGCCCCGCGCCTGTCCGGGCGCACCGCGATCCCGTCCACCATCATCACCCGCGGTTCGAGATCATGCGCGAGCAGATGCAGGCAGGCCGCGCGCCAGAGCGCACCGATCCGCCCGTAATGATCCACCAGATCGGCCCAGCTTCCGCCGACGAAGGAGCCGCGCGGGGTGCGAAAGCCGACGACACCCACGAGAGAGCCGTCCGCGTCGACCGCGCTGATCGCATGGCCTTCGCGGATCACCTGCGCGATGAAGCGCAGGGCCCGGGGCTCGGGCCCCATCACCCGGCCGAGCTTGCCGCCGAAGGCCTGCCAATAGAGCGCGGCGGCCGCTGCACGGTGGTCGCGGGAGAGACCGCGATAGAGCGCGACGCTCACGGCGCCCCCGCGTCAAGCAGGGCCTCGGCGGTGCGAAGATCCTCGGGGGAATTGAGGTTCATGAACGGGTCGGGCGTGGCGTCGAAGGCGACTTCGCGCGCGCCCGGGGCGGCCATGCGCAGCCGGCGCTCGCCCGCCGCGAAGAGGGCCGCGATCCGGTCGCGCTCGGCCAGTGGCCAGAGCGCGACGCTGGGATGGGCGCGACCCGCCGAGGCGGCGATGGCGATCTCCGTGCCGCCCCCGGCCTCGTCCAGCCGCGCCACCAGATCGCGCGGCAGAAAGGGCGTGTCGGTCGGCACGGTGAGCAGCAGGTCCATCCCCTGCGCGGCGGCCCAGTCGAGCCCCGAGAGCACGCCCGCAAGCGGCCCCTCGCCCCGGCGCTCGGGCGGATCGGCCAGGACCGGGAGCGGTGCGAAGCGCAGCGGATCGCCATTGGCCGAGATCGCGAGCGCGGCCACCTGCGGGCCGATCCGCCCGGCCACATGGGAAAAGAGAGGCCGCCCGGCGAGACCCAGCATCGCCTTGTCCGTCCCGCCCATCCTCCGGCCCTGACCGCCTGCGAGGATCACTGCCGCTATCGTTCCAGCCACGATGACGATTGCCTCCGTTACAATCCCGCGCTTTGCCTTTGCCCGCGCTTTTCCTATCTGTCCCGCAACTGGAAAGGGGAGACAAGCATCATGTCCCACAGCGCGGCCATTCGCGCGGCCTATTGGCGCGGGTTCCGCCATGGCCTGCCCTTTTTGCTGGTGATCGTGCCCTTCGGCCTGCTGTTCGGCGTGGCCGCGACGAAGGCGGGGCTGGATCTCGCGCAGGTGATGGGCTTCTCGATCATGGTGATCGCGGGGGCGGCGCAGTTCACCGCGCTCCAGCTGATGGGCGATCATGCGCCGGTGATCCTCGTGCTGGCCGCCTCGCTGGCGGTCAATCTGCGCATGGCGATGTATTCGGCCTCGCTCACCCCGCATTTCGGACGCGCGCCGACATGGCAGAAGGCGCTGGCCGCCTATTTCATGGTGGACCAGTCCTTCGCGCTTGCGATCAACGAATACGAGACCCGCCCCGCGATGAGCCGCCCCGAGAAGCTCGCCTATTATGCGGGGGCCTGCTCGCCGGTCTGTCCCAACTGGTATGTCGCGACACTGGCGGGGGCGCTGGTCGGCGCGCAGATCCCGCCCGAATTCGCGCTCGATTTCGCGGTGCCGATCACCTTCCTCGCGATGATCGGACCGGCTTTGCGCACGCTCGCCCATGTCGCGGCTGCGGCGGTCTCGGTGATCGGGGCGCTGGTGCTCTCGTTCCTGCCTTCGGGTGTGGGGCTGATGATCGCGGCGCTCGCGGCGATGGTGACCGGCGCGCAGGTCGAGCTCTGGATCGCGCGCAGAAAGGCGGTGCGGCAATGAACGGATATCCGGACTGGCTGGTCTGGGGGATCATCGCGGCCCTCGGGGTCGGAACCTTCTTCCTGCGCTATTCCTTCCTGGGCTTTCTGGGCGAGCGGCAACTGCCGGAATGGGCGCTGCGCTACCTGCGCTACACGCCGGTGGCGGTCTTGCCGGGCCTGGTGGCGCCGCTGGTGCTCTGGCCTGCGGCGACGGGCGGCGAGACCAACCCTGCGCGGCTCGTCGCGGCGCTCGCGGCCCTCGGGGTGGGCGTGGCGACACGCAACACGCTCTGGGCGATTCTGGCGGGGCTCGCGGGGCTCTATCTCTCGCTCTGGATGGTGGGGTGAGCCGCGCCCTCAAGGGCGCCCACCGGATGCCCTGAGCGGCGAGCCCGTAGGGCGGCAAGGCACAGGCACCCCTCGCACGCGCAGACGAACGGAACGGAGGGGCTGCGCAAAGAAAAAGGCCGCGCCCCGAAGGCACGGCCCCGAACCCTTCAAGGTCAGGCGATCTTACTTGATCTTGCCTTCCTTGTATTCGACATGCTTGCGCACGACCGGATCGTATTTGTTCACGGTCATCTTTTCAGTCATGGTGCGGGCATTCTTCTTGGTCACGTAGAAGTGCCCGGTGCCCGCCGTCGAGTTCAGACGGATCTTGATCGTCGTCGGCTTCGCCATTTCTTATCTCCTAGCTCCGGGCACCAATGCGCGCACCCGCGGAATCCTTGAAGCCCGCCTTTTAGCGATGCGCGATGCGGAGTCAACCGCGAAACCGGGGCGCAGATTGAAAATTCTTCCGATCTGCGACCCGGCGGGCAGGATTGCCGCGTTCAGACGAGCGGCTTGCCCATCGCCTCGTGGATCAGGGCGACCTTTTCGGTGGTGAGCCCGAGTGCTGCCGCGAGATTCGCCAGATACTGGCGCTCGGCCTCGGTATCGACGGAGATCGCCATCAGCGCCGAGGAATAGACCTGCGACTTCATGTGATCGGCGGTCGCCGCGGCGAGCGCGCCCACGTCCACCGGCGCGTCGAGCTCGGCCTTCACGAAGGCGATTTCCTCATCGGAGGCATCGGTGAGATGATCGAGGATGGTCTGGCGCTCGGTCGGGTCGATCTCGCCGTCGGCCTTGGCCGCCTGGATCATGGCACGGATCATCAGCTTGGCCTGATCCTCCATCATCGTGTTGACCGGGGTGCCCTTGGTCACCGCTCCCAGCATGTCGCCAATGCCGCTCGCGCCGGTCTTGGCGGCGCCGGTCATCGCTCCGATCAGCGCCCCGAGCCCCGCCTCCGCGGCCCCGGTGGCCGTGGCCGCCTGGGAGCCGAAGCCGGAGACCATGTTGCGCACGGTTTCCTTGCCGCCGGGCATGCCCATCTTCTCGGCCCACTCGCCCATCTGGTCGGCCATGCCGCCGGGCTCGTTTGCCTTGCCGAGCGCATCCTTCATGCCCCCGAGGCCGCCCATCTTGTTGAATTTCTCCACCCCCTTCGCGGCGGCAAAGCCGACCGCAAGGGTGGCCAGCGTCTTGACGAAGCTCATGACTCTCTCCCGTTCGAAGTTGCGTCGAAGGCAGCTTCGCGCGTCGATGCGCTTGTGGGAAGAGAAAACTCGCGACGCTCAGAGCGCCGCGATGACTTCCTGCATCAGATCGCGCACCTTGGTCGCGACCTCGCCCAGACCTTCGTTCTCGACCGCCTGCATCGAGGCGACCGGGTCGATCGCGGACACCTCGATCCCGGCATCGGTTTCGCGCAGCACGACGTTGCAGGGCAGCATCGCGCCGATCTTGGGCTCGTGACCGATCGCGGTGAAGGCGAGCTTGGGGTTGCACGCGCCGAGGATCTTGTAGCGCGGCATCTCCTCGCCGAGCTTGGCCTTCATCGTGGCCGAGACGTTGATCTCGGTCAGGACGCCGAAGCCCTTCTCGCCGAGAACTTCGCGCACCTTCTTTTCGACCGCGTCGAAATCGCCCGTCATCACCTTGTCGAACGTATAGCTCATGACCCGTCTCCTCTCCGCTTCGGGATGTCTCATCTGCTCCTAGAGTGTGGATCGGGGGGCGGAGAAGACAAGTCACATGCGCGCGGGCGCGGCGGGGCATGGCCCAACCGCGCCAAAGGGCCGCAGGCGAGGAGAAATCTTGCGCGGATGGCCTGTAAGCCGGATTCTGTCCCGAGGGCTTGCGCCCCCATGGATGACCATTCCTCTCGCCCTGCGATTGCTCGCAGGGTCCAGCCGCCAACCCGGACCGCTCGGGGCGAAGCTCCCCTGCCCCGCCCGTCTCCGGACGAGGGCGCACGATCCCTATTCGGCGTTGCTCCCGGTGGGGCTTGCCGTGCCGTGACTGTTGCCAGCCCCGCGGTGGGCTCTTACTCCACCGTTTCACCCTTACCCTGCCGTGGCAGGGCGGTATCTTCTCTGTGGCGCTTTCCGTCGGGTTGCCCCGCCCGGGCGTTACCCGGCACCGTCGCTTCATGGAGTCCGGACTTTCCTCGGGCCCCCGGCTGCCCGCTGAACGCGGGGCTACGGGCGCTCGCGGTCATCCGGCCATCCGCACGAAGAGTCAGATAGGCAATCGCGGGGCCCCGGTCAATCTCTCGACGGCGCATTGGGGAATCGCGCGACGCGGGGACGCCCCGCCGCCCCTCACTTCACGAACGCGTGAAAAACCGGCATCGGGCGAGGCTCCAAAAGATGTCTCATAGATTCCTCTTGATTTTTGAATGCGAGACTCCGACGCTGAACCTCCATAATGTGAAAGGGAGATTCACATGCTTAAGGGAGGCACCTGCCTCGGGCTCGCGCTCGCGGCAGCACTCTGGGCCATGCCGGCCCTCGCGAAACAGAAGGTCGCGATTCACGTCGACCAGAACGATCCGGCGGTGATGAACCTCGCGCTCAACAACGCTGCGAACGTCATCAGCTACTACAAGGAAAAGGGCGAAGAGGTCTCGGTCGAGATCGTGACCTATGGTCCCGGCTTGAACATGCTGCGGGCGGACAAGTCGCCGGTGAAGGATCGGATCACGCAGATGTCGATGACCGATCAGCCGATCCATTTCAGGGCTTGCGGCAACACGATAGCCGCCATGGCGAAGAACGAAGGCCAGACCCCGCCGATGATCGACGAGGCCGAGGTCGTGCCCTCGGGCGCCGTCTATCTGATGGAACTGCAGGGACAGGGCTACGCCTACGTGAAACCCTGACGCGACAGGGGGCACCCCCCTTTCGCACCGATCGTCACCCCGAGGAGCCGGACCGCGTTCGAGCCCTCGGGGACTTCGCGCGCGGAGCGCCTAGCTCGCGCGCCAGGACCCGCCATCCTCCCCGAAACGCGCCGCCAGATCGGCGATCATCGCCATGTCCGTCGCGTCGAGGGCACCGGTTTCGCGCGGGCGGAACCGCAGGCGGAACGCGGGCAGCACCAGATCGAGCGGCAGTTCGGGATAGCCGAAGCTCCGGGCCAGGGCGCAGAAGGTCTGCGGGTCGGGCGCGGAGGCGCCCCCCGGTTCGGGCCAGATCGAGAGCCCGCGCCGCGCCAGCCTCAGCCAGTCGAACCGCGGACCGGGATCGATCTTGCGCTCGGGCGCCATGTCGGAATGCCCGAGCACGTTCTCGGGCGGGATCGCCCATCGCTCCATGATCCGCGGCAACAGCCGCTCGAGCGCGGCCATCTGCGCCTCGGGGAACGGCCGGTCGCCGAGATTGTCCAGCTCGATCCCGATCGAGCGGGAATTCATGTCGCCCAGACCGCGCCAGCTGCCCAGACCCGCATGCCAGGCCCGCATCTCCTCGGGCACGAGCTGTTCGACCTCCCCGTCCGCCCCGATCAGCCAATGCGCCGAGACCTCGGCCTCGGGCAGGCAAAGCCGGGTGCGCGCAGCCGCGCAACTCGCCATCGCGGTGTAATGCAGGACGATCAGTTCGGGCCGGGCCCCGTTCCGGCGTTCACCGAAATTGGGGGACGGCCAGCTCGTGTTCACTGACGGGCTTGCTGGAACGGGGTCGGGTCCCAGCCGCAGGCGAACCCGTCGCCATCGGGATCGAGGTTCAGCCGGTCGCGCTCGGGGCCTCCGGCCGCGAGGAAGGCAAGCTGGGCCTGATCGGCCGAGACGTATTTCGCACAGGCCTTGTCGGAGGGGGTCAGGTGGATCCCACCGCGCTTGTAGACAGGGTCGCCGGGACGGTTGTGGACCGAAAGCGCGTAGGCCGCGAGGTTCGGGCCCGAATTGTCCTGATTGAGAACCGGCTGCGGCGCGGGTTGGGCCGTGGGGCTGGTCGAGGCCGTCACCGAGCTGTCCGAGCCGGTCTGCTGCAGCGCGGCCATCGCATCGGCACCGATCGAGGAGCCCGCGTCATTGCTGGCGCCCTGGCTCCCCGGCATCGGCGGGGCGGGCACCAAGGGGTCCGACCCGATCGTGCCGCTGGCGTCGATCGAGGGCGCGGAAAGCGCGTCGGTCGTGCCGGGCATCGCCGTTCCGGTGGCATTGAGCGGCGCACCGGCGGGCGAGGGATTGGCGTCGGGGGAAGCGGGCATCACGCCCTGCGCGGAGGGCGGCATGATCGGCTGACCGCGCAGGGAGGCCTCGCGCTGCGCGGCGGGGCCGGAATCGGGAATTGCGGGCACACAGGCCGCGAGAACCAGAACACCACCCAGAAGCGTCAGCGCGTTTTTCATCTTTACCACCATTTCTCGGGCTTGGCAGCGAAGCCAGCCGCTGTTTCCAACACATGGGCATGGTTGAGGAGATCGCCCTCTTCCCACGGACGCCCGATCAGCTGCAGCCCCAGCGGCAGCCCCTTCGCATCCAGCCCGCATGGCACAGAAATACCCGGAAGGCCCGCAAGGTTCACCGTCACCGTGAACACATCATTGAGATACATCGCGACCGGATCGGCATCCGCCATCTCGCCGAGGCCGAAGGCCGAGGAGGGCGTGGCCGGCGTCAGGATCGCATCGACCCCTTGCGCGAAGACCTCCTCGAAGTCGCGCTTGATCAGCGCGCGGACCTTGCGGGCGCGGTTGTAATAGGCGTCGTAGAAGCCCGCGCTCAGCACATAGGTGCCGATCATCACGCGGCGCTGCACCTCGGGGCCGAAGCCCTCGGCGCGGGTCTTCTCGTACATGTCGACGATGCCCTCGCCCGCGCCGAGCTTGGCGCGGTGGCCGTAGCGCACGCCGTCATAGCGCGCGAGGTTCGACGAGGCTTCCGCAGGCGCCACCACGTAATAGGCGGGCAGCGCGTATTTCGTATGCGGCAGCGAGATATCGACGATCTCGGCGCCCGCATCCTTGAGCATCGCGATCCCGTCTTCCCAGAGCTTCTCGATCTCGGCGGGCATCCCTTCGAGACGGTATTCCTTCGGGATGCCGATCTTCTTGCCGCGGATATCGCCGGTCAGCGCCGCCTCGAAATCCGGCACCGGAATGTCCGCCGAGGTCGAATCCTTCGGATCGTGCGAGCACATCGTGCCCAGCATGATCGCCGCGTCGCGCACCGATTTGGTCATCGGACCCGCCTGATCGAGCGAGGAGGCGAAGGCCACCACGCCCCAGCGGCTGACCCGGCCATAGGTCGGCTTGATCCCCACGATGCCGGTGAAGGCCGCGGGCTGGCGGATCGAGCCGCCGGTATCGGTGCCGGTGGCCGCGAGGCACAGATCGGCGGCCACGGCCGCGGCCGAACCGCCCGAGGAGCCGCCCGGCGTCAGTTGACGCTCATCGACCTTCCACGGGTTCACCACGGGGCCGTAGCAGGCGGTCTCGTTCGACGAACCCATCGCGAATTCGTCCATCGACAGCTTGCCGAGCATCACCGCGCCCGCGTCCCACAGGTTCTGCGTGACGGTGGATTCGTATTCCGGCTTGAACCCTTCGAGAATGTTCGAGGCGGCCTGCGAAGGCACGCCCTTGGTGCAGAACAGATCCTTGATGCCCAGCGGGATGCCGCACATCGCGGGGGCGTCGCCCGATTTGAGACGCGCATCCGCCGCCTTGGCCTGCTCGAGCGCGATCTCGGGGGTCTTGTGCACGAAGGCGTTGAGCGCCCCCGCGCCCTCGATCTCGGACAGGCAGGCCTCGGTCAGCTCGACCGAGGTCACGTCGCCCTTCTTCAGCGCGTCGCGCGCCGCGGCAATGGTCAGTTTGTTCAGGCTCATTCGACCACCTTCGGAACGGCAAAGAAGCCCTCGCGGGCATCGGGGGCGTTTTTCAGGATCTTGTCCTGGTAACCACCATCGGTCACCTCGTCGACGCGGCGCTTGAGGCGCATCGGCGTCACCGAGGTCATGGGCTCCACCCCCTCGACATCGACTTCGTTCAACTGCTCCATGAAGGTCAGGATGTTCGAAAGCTCCTGCGCGAGCTCAGGCAGGTGTTCCTCCGGCACCCGGATCCGGGCCAGATGCGCCACCTTGCGCGCGGTGTCGATATCAATGGACATTGGGTCTCTCCGCTTGTCTTGGGAGGCGGTTTAGCCCGTGCCACGGGGGCTTTCAAGCGCCCCGCCCCTTCGTGAAGGCTTCCGCCCCTGTCGCGCGCGGAAATGTGCCCTACACTCTCGGGCAGCAAAGGAGGACTCAAAATGAAACTGACCTGGCTCGGCCATTCCGGCTTCCGCATCGAGAGCGGCGACGCGGTGATCCTGCTCGACCCGTTCCTGACCGGCTCCCCCGTCTTCCCCGACGAGAAGCGCGCAGAGGCGATCGCGGGGGCGACGCATCTCCTTCTGACCCATGGCCACGGCGATCACGCCTCGGACGCGGTTCCGATCGCGAAGGAGTTGGGCATCCCGGTCTATTGCATCCACGAAATGTCGATCATCCTCGGCAAGGACGGGGCCGAGACGGTCGGCTTCGGCAAGGGCGGCACCGTCGATCTGAACGGCGTGAAGGTGACGATGGTGAACGCGACCCATTCCGCCTCGGTCGACTACAAGGGCGGCGAGCCGATCTATGCCGGCCAGCCCGCGGGCTTCATGATCGAGGCCGAGGGCCACACGATCTATGTCTCCGGCGATACCGACATCATGGCCGACATGGAATGGATGGGCGAGCTGCACAATCCCGATATCGGGATCATCGCTGCGGGCGGCCATTACACGATGGACATGAAGCGCGCGGCATGGGCGGCGAAGAAGTATTTCGACTTCAAGACGATCATCCCCTGCCACTACAAGACCTTCCCGTTGCTCGAACAGTCGGCCCAGCCGCTGATCGATGCGCTTCCGGGCGTCGAGGTGATCGAGCCCGAACTTCTCAAGTCGATCGAAATTTGAGCATCGACCTGCCCGGGCGGCGGCTCGCAGCTTGCAGCCTGCCGCCGGGCACGCTAGCTTCTCGCCTCAACGGGAGGCCCTTCATGTCCGAGTTGATGTCTTTCAAGGAGATGTGCGAGCGGTTCGACGTGACCCCCCGCACCCTGCGATATTACGAATATATCGAGCTTCTCAGTCCTCAGAAGGAAGGCCGTTCCCGCTATTACGGACCGCGCGAGGTGGCCCGGATGACGCTCATCCTGCGCGGCCGCCGCTTCGGCTTCTCGCTCGAGGAGGTGCGGCAATGGCTGATGATCTACGACCAGCAGGGCACCGACGAACAGAACCGGGTCTGGATCGAGATGGCCGACCGGCAACTGGATGTTCTGGCCCAGCAGAAGCAAGAGCTCGAGAGCGCGATCGACGACCTCAGACAATTGCGTGATCAGGTCGCCCGGCCCCTTGATTCCTGAAGATGAAGCGCTTTCCTTAGCGTCACCGCCCCTCTAAGAGGGGCCCTCCCACGTGACGAATGCAGCGGGAAACCGCGAAAGGAACGATTTACCCGACGGTGGAATTTCCCTGACATCACGTCACCAAAACCGTGACGCCACGTTACGGTGACGCGAACGTCAAGAACTCTTGTAATGTGGCTTCGGACAGACGATCTGCCGAGCCGCATTACGCAAAGGCAATGCGAGGCAGAGAGTATGACCGAGACTGTTTTGACGATCCGCGAGATGTGCGACGCGTTCAACGTGACCCCGCGCACCCTGCGGTTCTACGAGAGCAAGGAGTTGCTGTTCCCCATCCGCGAGGGCCAGAAGCGGCTGTTCACGCGACGCGATCGCGCCCGGCTGAAGCTTATCCTGCGCGGCAAGCGCTTCGGCTTCAGCCTGGAGGATATCCGCCAGCTTCTGGACCTCTACGAGATGGGCGACCAGCAGAAGACGCAACTGAGCGAGACCGTGAAGCTCGCCCATCAGCGTCTTGAGGAGATGAAACGCCAGCGCGACGAGCTGGGTCAGACGATCGACGAACTGACCCAACAGATCGACTGGGCGGAAAAGCAACTGGAGAAGGCCCGCCACGACGACGCGGCCTGATCCGCGACGACGAAAAGGGAGCGAGCCATGTCGAGCTTTATCGCCAACACCAAGGATATGCAGTTCGTGCTGCACGAGGTCCTCAAGATCTCGGAAGCGGGCGTGCCCGGCTACGAGGAGATGGACCGCGATTTCACCGAGGCCGTGCTGGATGCGGCAGGCAAGGTGTCCTCCGAGGTTCTGGCGCCGCTCAACGAAGTGGGCGACAAGGAGGGCTGCGTGCTCGAGAATGGCGTGGTGCGCACGCCCAAGGGCTTCGACGCGGCTTTCGCGGCGATGAAGGAAGGCGGCTGGACCGCGCTCGACTGCGATCCCGAATATGGCGGTCAGGGCATGCCCTACCTGCTCAACTGCGCGGTGGGCGAGATGTTCGTCTCGGCCAACATGGCCTTCAACATGTATCAGGGCCTGACGCATGGCGCCTATTCGGCGATCCACGCCCACGGCACCGACGAGCAGAAGGCCACCTATCTGCCGAAGATGGTCACCTGCGACTGGACCGGCACGATGAACCTGACCGAGCCGCATTGCGGCACCGATCTGGGGATGATGCGCACCAAGGCCGATCCGCAGGACGATGGCTCCTACCTGATCACCGGCACCAAGATCTTCATCTCGGCAGGCGATCACGACCTGAGCGAAAACGTGATCCACCTCGTGCTGGCGAAAGCGCCGGGCGGCGGCGAAGGCACCAAGGGCATCTCGCTCTTCATCGTGCCGAAATTCCTGGTGAACGCGGACGGTTCGCTGGGCGAGCGTAACTCGCTCTCGGTCGGCAAGCTCGAAGAGAAGATGGGCATCCACGGCAACGCGACCTGCGTCATGAACTATGACGGCGCGAAAGGCTGGCTGCTGGGCGACCTGCACAAGGGCATGCGCGCGATGTTCACGATGATGAACGAGGCACGTCTGGGCGTGGGCCTGCAGGGCTACGCCGTGGCCGAAGCCGCCTATCAGGAAGCCGTGGCCTATGCCAAGGACCGCACGCAGGGCCGCGCGGTGACCGGTGCCGCGGCGCCCGAGAAGGCCGCCGACCCGATCATCGTGCACCCCGACGTGCGCCGGATGCTGATGGACCAGAAAAGCTTCGTCGAGGGCGCGCGCGCCTTCACCTTCTGGGGTGCGCATCTGATCGACCGCTCGCACAAGGCGGATGACGCCGAGGCGGAAGGTCTGATCTCGCTGATGACCCCGGTCATCAAGGGCTTCCTGACCGACAAGGGCTTCGAGACCGCCGTCTCGGCGCAGCAGGTCTTCGGTGGCCACGGCTATACCGAGGACTGGCCGATGTCGCAGCATGTGCGCGACGCGCGCATCGCGATGATCTACGAGGGCGCGAACGGCATCCAGGCGCTCGACCTCGTGGGCCGCAAGCTCGCGCAGGATGGCGGCAAGCATGTCATGGCCTTCTTCGAGATGGTCAAGGCCGAGTGCAAATCGCATGACGGTGACGAGCGGATGAAGCCCTTCACCGATGCGCTCAAGGCCGCCTCGAAGCAGCTTCAGGCGGCGGGCATGTTCTTCATGCAGAACGGCATGAAGAACCCGAACGCGGCGCTGTCGGGCAGCTATGACTTCATGCACCTGATGGGCCATGTCTGTCTCGGCCTGATGTGGACGCGGATGGCGAAAGCCGCCTTTACCGCGCTCGACAACGGTGCGTCGGACAAGGCCTTCTACGAGGGCAAGATCGCCACGGGCCGCTATTACATGGCGCGCCAGCTTCCGGCCTGCGCGATGCATCTGGCGCGGATCGAGACCGGGGCCGATCCGGTCATGGCACTGGCCGACGATCAGTTCTGATCCCCTCCGGATCACGCTTCACGACGGCGGGCCCAGGCCCGCCGTCTTTCATTTCGCTCACCAGCATGTGCAGCGATGTGTCCGCCGCCGCGATTGTCTGACGCCCGGCCTGCGTTAACCTCATGGGGGAACGCAAGGACCGACGCGCCATGTATCTGGGAAGAACCGAAACCAATCGCCGCTACGCCGCCGCCCTGGCGGAGCTGCGCGCACGCGGGGTGCTTGGCACCGGCCGCCTGCCCTTTCTGCATCGGTTCCTGATCTGGGCCGGGTTCTCGCCGCGGCCGGTCTCCTACCTGCCTTGGCCACAGGTGCTGATGCTCTACGGTTCGGCCTATCTCATTCTTGCCAGCCTGATCGACTGGGCGGTGGATCTCGCGATTCCCGCTCTCTCTTCCGGCAATGACAGCGCCGCACTTCTCCTGCAGGCGATCCTGGTGGGGGGCGCGATGGCGTCGTTCCACCAGTGGCGCGCGCGCAAGCTCGGCCTGAGCGCCTGGGACCAGCTTTGAAAGGACGGCCAATCGGCAATGGCAAGTCCGCGCGAACTTTCCTAGAGTCGGAAAAACGCCAATTCCTCCGAAAGCCCCATGCCCAAACGACTCAAGCTCACCCGCCGTTTTCCCGTCGCGATGACGAACGACGCCTATCGCCGCCTCAACCGCTTCGCGCAGGAGGCCGAGATTTCCCCCGACGAGGCGCTGACCTTCTTCTTCGAGCATTTCAACTCGATCATGAACGAGGACAACCTCAATCACCGGCTGAACCTGTTCAAGGCCGAGCTCGCCGCGCGCAAGGCCTGACTGCCGCGAGGACCGTGATGCTGCGCCTCTCCCTCATCCTCGCGGCGACGATTATCTCCGCCCTGCCCGCGGCGGCTTTCGATGCGGCGGACCGCAACGCGGTGACGCAGGAGGTGGCGGGGTTCGAGAAGGCGGTGCAGGAAAAGCGATACGCCGTCTTCTTCGAGACCGTCCCGCCGAGGATGATGCAGGAGATAGCCCGGCAGGCGGGGTTGAGCGTGGACAAGCTCGAGGGGGTGATGGAGCGCCAGATCACCAAGGCGATGGCTTCGGCCACGCTCCTGAGCTTCGATATGGATCTGGGCGCGATGACGACAGGGACGACGCCCGCGGGCCGCGCCTATGCGATGATCCCGACCCGTTCGGTGATGAAGACACCCGATCTCGGCGAGGTCCGCGCGACGAACACGACCCTCGCCCTGAAGGACGGCGCGGAATGGTATCTGGTCCGCATCGACAGCCCCACCCAGCTCGCCACCCTGCGCAAGGTCTATCCCGATTTCACCAAGGTGGCATTCCCGGAAGGCCGGATCGAGGCGGTCGACTGAGCTTTCGGGCCGGCGCCTGAGCACGCCCATTCACCTTCCCTTCATCTCCCGTCACGGAACGGCCTCCCTAGCCTCGCAATCGACGCAACGTCGTGTTCGAATGACGTTGCGGCGAAACGCCCGCGAGGGGCTTACGTTCGCGTCACTTAAGGGCCAGATTGATGGCCGAGACGAGGGAGGTCCGCGACGATGGCGGCAAAGCTTTACTGCTTCGGCGAGTCCGGCAACGCCTACAAGGCGGCGCTGACGATGGAACTTGCGGGTTACGACTGGGAGCCCGTCTATGTCGATTTCTTCAATGGCGAGGCGCGCAGTTCCGACTATCGGGCACTCAACGAGATGGGCGAGGCGCCGGTCTTCGTCGAGGGCGATCTGACGCTGACCCAGAGCTGCGTGATCCAGCTCCATGTGGCCGAGAAGACCGGCAAGTTTCTCGCCGAGGACCGCAACGAGATAATGCGCTGGCTGTTCTGGGACGGGCAGAAGGGATCGGGTCAGCAAGGCTCCTTGCGGTTCCTGATGAACTTCCTGCCCGAGGAAAAGAGACCGCAAGAGGCGATCAGGTGGCTCAAGGGCCGGGTGCTGACCGCGCTCGCCACTCTGGAGGGCCATCTGCAGGGTCGCGACTGGATCGTCGGCGACGCGCCCAGCCTCGCCGATTTCGCCTGCTGCGGCTACCTCTACTACCCCGAGCCTTTCGGCTTCGAGCGCAAGGAATTTCCCAATATCGACCGCTGGCTGGATGGCATCAGTGCCCTGCCCGGTTGGAAACACCCCTATGATTTGATGCCCGGCAACCCTTCCGACCGGGCGTGAGGAGGAAAGATGACGGACGCCTATATCTATGACGCCGCGCGCACCCCGCGGGGCAAGGGCCGCAAGGACGGTTCGCTGCACGAGGTCAGCTCGGTCGCGCTCTCGGCGCGGCTGTTGACCGCGGTGAAGGAGCGCAACGGGCTCGAGGGCCACGCGGTCGAGGACGTGATCTGGGGCAATGCGACCCAGGTGATGGAACAGGGCGGCTGTCTGGCCCGCTCGGCGGTGCTGCTTTCGGATCTCGACGAGCGGATCCCGGGCCTGTCGATCAACCGGTTCTGCGCGTCCGGGATGGAAGCGGTGAACCTCGCCGCGAACCAGGTGAAGGGTGGCGCAGGTCAGGCCTATATCGCGGGCGGCGTCGAGATGATGGGACGTGTCGCGATGGGATCGGACGGGGCGGCAATCGCCGTGGACCCGAGCCTCGCGATGAAGACCTATTTCGTCCCGCAGGGGATCTCGGCCGACATCATCGCGACCGAATACGGGTTCTCGCGCGAGGACGTGGACGCGCTGGCCGTCGAGTCGCAGCGCCGCGCGGCCGAGGCGATCAAGGACAACCGTTTCGCCAAGTCGATCGTGCCGGTTCTCGACCAGAACGGGCTGACGATCCTCGATCATGACGAATTCCCGCGCCCCGGCACGACGATGGAAAGCCTCGGCGGCCTCAAGCCCTCCTTCAAGGAGATGGGCGAGGTGATGCCGGGCTTCGACAAGGTCGCGATGCTGAAATACCCGCATCTCGACCATGTGAACCACGTCCACCACGCGGGCAACAGCTCGGGCATCGTGGATGGCGCGGCTGCCGTTCTGATCGGCAACAAGGAATTCGGCGAGGCCCACGGGCTGAAACCGCGCGCGCGCATCCGCGCCACCGCGAAGATCGGCACCGACCCGACGATCATGCTGACCGGCCCGGTCCCGGTGACCGAGAAGATCCTGAAGGATTCGGGCATGTCGATCTCGGATATCGACCTGTTCGAAGTGAACGAGGCCTTCGCCTCGGTCGTGCTGCGCTTCATGCAGGCCTTCCAGGTCGATGCGTCGAAAGTGAACGTCAATGGCGGCGCAATCGCGCTTGGCCACCCGCTCGGCGCCACCGGCGCGATCATCATCGGCACGCTGCTTGATGAATTGGAACGGCGCGACCTGTCGACCGGTCTGGCCACGCTTTGCGTCGCCTCCGGCATGGGTGCCGCGACCATCATCGAGCGCGTGTAAGGGAGGACAACATGGCTGATTTCAAATACGAACTTGGCGCCGATGGCGTCGCCGTCATCACCTGGGACGTGCCCGAGAAGTCGATGAACGTGATGAGCATGGAGGGCTTCGCGCTCCTCGACAGCTTCATCGACAAGGCGCTGGCGGACGAGGCCTGCAAAGGCGTTGTCATCACCTCGGGCAAGCCCGATTTCGCGGGCGGCATGGACCTCAACGTCATTGCCGAGATGCGCAAGGGCGGCGCGCAGGCGATCTTCGACGGCGTGATGCAGATGCACCATGTCCTGCGCAAGATCGAGCGCGCAGGCATGGACCCGAAAACCAACAAGGGCGGCAAGCCGATCGCGACCGCGATCCCCGGCACCGCGCTCGGCATCGGTCTGGAACTGCCGCTCTCGACGCATCGCATCTTCGCGGCCGACAACCCCAAGGCCAAGATCGGCCTGCCCGAGATCATGGTCGGCATCTTCCCCGGCGGCGGCGGCACCACCCGCGTCTCGCGCAAGCTCGGCGCGATGGCGGCTGCGCCCTTCCTGCTCGAAGGCAAGCTGTCCGATCCGAAGAAAGCCAAGGCCGCCGGCCTGATCGACGAGGTGGTCGAGGATCCGCTGGCCGCCGCCAAGGACTGGGTGCTGAACGCGAAGGATGCCGATCTGGTGAAGCCGTGGGACGCAAAAGGTTTCAAGATGCCCGGCGGCGCGCCCTATCACCCGGCAGGCTTCATGACTTTCGTCGGCGCCTCCGCGATGGTGCACGGCAAGACCAACGGCGTCTATCCGGCGGCCAAGGCGCTGCTGTCGGCGGTCTATGAAGGGGCGCTGGTGCCCTTCGATCAGGCGATCAAGATCGAGGCGCGCTGGTTCACCCATGTGCTGATGAACCCGTCCTCGACCTCGATGATCCGTTCGCTCTTCATCAACAAGGGCGCGCTGGAGAAGGGCGCGAACCGCCCCGACGTGCCCGATCAGCGGGTCAAGAAGGTCGGCATTCTCGGCGCGGGCATGATGGGTGCAGGCATCGCCTACGTCTCGGCCAATGCGGGTATCGAGGTCGTGCTGATCGACAACAGCCAAGAGGCGGCCGACCGCGGCAAGTCCTATTCCGAGGGCATCCTCGACAAGGGCATCTCGCGCAAGAAGGTGACCGAAGAGAAGAAGGCCGAGGTGCTGGGCCGGATCAACGCGACGACCGATTACGCCGCGCTTGAAGCCTGCGACCTGATCGTGGAAGCGGTATTCGAGGATCCGGGCGTGAAGGCCGAGGTCACCAAGAAGGCCGAAGCCGTCATCCCGCAAGACGCGATCTTCGCGACCAACACCTCGACGCTTCCGATCACGGAACTCGCCAAAGCCAGCGCGCGGCCCGAGCAGTTCATCGGCATCCACTTCTTCTCTCCGGTGGACAAGATGATGCTGGTCGAGATCATCAAGGGCGCGCAGACCGGCCCGGTCGCCGTGGCCAAGGCGCTCGATTTCGTACGCCAGATCCGCAAGACCCCGATCGTGGTCAATGACGCGCGCTTCTTCTACGCCAACCGCTGCATCATCCCCTATATCAACGAAGGCATTCGCATGGTCGCCGAAGGGGTGAACCCCACGCTGGTCGAACATGCCGCGACGATGGTGGGCATGCCGCTCGGGCCGCTGCAACTGGTCGACGAGACCTCGATCGATCTTGGCGTGAAGATCGCCAAGGCCACGAAGGCGGCGATGGGCGATGCCTATCCCGACGGGGCCGTGGATGACGTGCTGTTCTGGATGGCCGACAAGGGCCGGATGGGCCGCAAGTCGAATGCGGGCTTCTACGAGTACGACGAGAAGGGCAAGCGGCAGGGTCTGTGGTCCGGGCTCGACGCGCAATATCCGCGCGCCGACGAGCAGCCCGACGTCCATCACGTTCAGCACCGTCTTTTGATGGCGCAGGTGCTGGAAGCCGTGCGCGCGTTTGAGCAGGGCGTGCTCGAAGACATCCGCGAAGGCGATGTCGGCGCGATCCTGGGCTGGGGCTTTGCGCCCTGGTCGGGTGGCCCATTCTCCTGGCTCGACATCATCGGCGCGGGCAAGGCGGTCGAGATCTGCGAGGCCCTCACCGCCCAATACGGCGCGCGCTTCGAGGCCCCGGCGCTGCTGCGCGATCTCGCCGCCAAGGGCGAGACCTTCTACGGTCGCTACGGCGAGGGACAGGCGGCGCAAGCGGCCTGATCGGAACGGCACGGCCTGCACGCGGGAACGGTTCCCACCGCCGCGCTGGCCGGGCAAGGCGCCGGGGTCGCAAGACCTCGGCGCTTTTGCGTTTTCAGCGCTGGCGCGCGCGACCCCGGATCGTGACGCCTCGCACGCTTCGTAAATGAAACCCTCCGTGAATGAGAAATGCCGCACCTGTGAGGGCGCGGCATCTCTTCTTCGGGAGGATTGCTTTGGTTCTTATTCCGCCGCGAAGGTGTAGTTTTGCGGACGGTGATCTTCGTCGATGAGCCCCGCCACGATCGAGCGGGCCATATCGAAAGGCAGGGTTTCGTAATTCACCGTGTCGCCTTCGAGGATGGTTTCGACATCTCCGTCATGAACCGATCCGCAGCGGATCATTCCCGCGCCATTGGCATAGACCACCTCGTCGCTCTCGAATTCGAGGAGGACCACTTCGACGCGGCGATGCGGCGTGACCGGGCCAATGCCGCGATAGCCTTCGAGCGCCGCGGCCGGGACCAGCACGAAGGGATCGCCGAAAAGCGCCTCGGCCATGTCGCTCTCGACGAGAACCGGCTGTTCGGGAAGCAGCAGCAGCGGGCGCTGATTGCCGAGCGCCCCCTCCGGCACCGCGAGCGGTTCGAGATGCGAGGGGCAGCGCCCGTCGCCCAGCCAGAGGTCGCTACGCTTGACCGACGCGACCGGGCGAAGCCCATGATCGAAGGTCATCACGCGGTCACCAACCGCGATCGCCTCGATCGGGCGCCAGCCCATCGCGGTCGCGATCTGGGTGCCGGCCACGATGCCTTCGGCGGGGCTGATCTCGGGAGCGTCCTCGGCGAAGGCGCGGGCGACCGCGGCATCGCGCGCGAGCTTGTCTTCCCAGATATTGGCGGCGCTTCGAAACATCTGCGTCTCCATATTGCGACCCAGCGGGGGCCACATCTCCGTCACAATCAGTGACGGCGATTCCCAAGAAAATTCCCGGGCGAAAAAGCGGCTAAAAAGTGGCATTCGCCTTTTGCGGGAAAAAAACGTCCTTAATGTACGGCCGGGATCGCGGGCTGTATTCGCATTTTGCGAAATTTTCCGGCGAAACTCAGAACCGATACCCGAAGCGAGCGATATCCTGCGCACAGATTCGCCCCACGAGAGCCGCATCGGAATCGCTGTAATAGGGCCGCCAGTCCCGATCGCGGCGCGAGGCATTGCATCGCGCGAAAGGAACGACCGGGAAACCCAGATGGGCTTGCAGCGGCGCGGCGTCCTCTTCCGCGTGTTCGAGCCGGAGGAAGAGGTCGCAGTGCTCGACCCCGTCCGGAAGGGTGAGGTAGCTCCCGTATGGCGCCGCTTCGATCGACGCCTGCGTTTCGGGCGCGTTGAGGAAGTCCGAGAAATCGCTGCTTTGCGCGCGCCGCACGGCCGGGTGCTCGAAGCGCTGGTCGCGCAGCCAGTGGTAATAGCTCACCAGCCGGTCCCATGGATTGCGCACGAGCGTGAAGGTGAAGAACACCCGTGCGTCTTGCTCGGAATAGAGCCCGAGCCCGTCCGAGAGCGTCGAATGTTTCCAGAGCCGTCCCCGCGTCTCTATGCCGTCGAGGCGACCCCTGCGCCGCTTTGCCTTCGGCGTGTCCCCCACGAGCACGTCATCCGTCAAGGCCCGCGCCTCGAGCGCCTGCATCAGTGCGGTGCCCCCGGTCTTCGGGATGTGGATGAAGATGTAGCGGCGACCGCGCGAAAGGATCATGCGCGGAGCATAGGTCGTGCGTAAGATTGCGCAACACCCCTTCCCTTTCCGCCGAGGGCACCCGAAGATGCCCCTCGACGTCGAAGGAGGAGGATCTCATGGGCTGGCTTGCCGATGAAACGGGTCTGGAGAAATGCGCGGCGAATTACGTCCCGCTCACCCCGCTGTCGCATCTCGACCGGGCGCTGGAAGTGTTTCCCGAACGCATCGCGCTGATCTACGGATCGCGCCAGTTCTCCTATCTCGACTACCATGCCCGCGTGAGCCATCTCGCCTCGGCCTTGAAGGGGCGCGGCGTCGATGCCGGAGACGTGGTGGCCACCATCCTGCCCAACAGCCTGCCGCAGATGGAGGCGCATTTCGGCGTACCCGCCTGCGGGGCGATCCTGAACGCGATCAACACGCGGCTCGACGTCGATACCGTCGCCTATATCTTCGAACACGGTCAGGCGAAGATCGTGCTTTGCGACACGGCCTTCCTTCCGGTTGCGGAAGAGGCGGTGAAGAAGATGAAGGGCCCCGCTCCGCAGATCGTGGAAGTGGCCGATCCCGAGCACGAGTTCGAGCCGACCGGGCATTACCTCGAATATGAGGACCTGGTGGCCGAGGGCGATCCGATGTTCTCCTGGATCATGCCCGAGGACGAATGGGAGAGCATCGCGCTCAATTACACTTCCGGCACGACGGGGCGCCCCAAGGGTGTCGTCTATCACCATCGCGGCGCCTATCTCTCGACCCAGGCCAACATGATCTCGTGGCGGATGCAGCTCTATCCGGTGCTGCTGACGATCGTGCCGCTCTTTCACTGCAATTCATGGACCCATGGCTGGATGGTCCCGATGCTCGGCGGCACGGTCGTGTGCTGCCGCGACGTGAGCGCGAAGAACATCTATGACGCGATCGCCGATCATGGCGTCACCCATTTCGGCGGTGCGCCGATCGTGCTGAACACGATCGTCAATGCGAAGGAGGAAGACCGCCGTCCCTTCGATCACGTGGTCGAGGTCTTCACCGCCGGGGCCCCGCCGCCCGCGGCAACGCTCGCCGCGATCGAGCCCTTGGGCTTCAACGTCACACAGGTCTACGGGCTGACCGAGACCTACGGCCCCGCCGTCGAATGCACGTGGAAACCGTCCTGGGACGGAACCACGGGCGATGCGCGCGCGGATCTCAAGGCCCGCACCGGCGTCTCGATGCCGATGATGGAGCAGGTGACGGTCTTCGATCAGGGCCGGGAGGTTGCGCGCGACGCGGCGCATCTGGGCGAGATCGTGATGCGCGGCAACATGGTGATGAAGGGCTATTACAAGAACCCGCAGGCGACGCGCGAGGCCTTCGCGGAGGGCGTCTTCCATTCCGGCGACATCGCCTTCATGCATCCCGATGGCTATATCAAGATCACCGACCGGGCGAAGGATATCATCATCTCGGGCGGGGAGAACGTCTCCTCGGTCGAGGTCGAGGGGGTGATATGCGCCCATCCGGCCGTGTCGCTCGCATCGGTTGTGGCAAAGCCGGACGAGAAATGGGGCGAGGTCCCCTGCGCTTTCGTCGAGTTGAAGGATGGGGCCGAGACGAGCGAGGAGGAGCTGATCGCCTTCTGCCGGGCGCGGCTTGCCGGGTTCAAGACGCCCAAGCGCGTGGTCTTCGCGGAGCTCCCGAAAACCTCGACCGGCAAGATCCAGAAGTTCGAGTTGCGCGCGGTGGCGAAGCTGCTCGATCCGTAAGGGCCGAGCTTCTCAGTCCTTTGCGTCAAGCGCCGCGCAGAGCCGCTCGGTCATCTGCGCGGTCGTCGCGGTGCCGCCCAGATCGGGGGTGCGCGCGGCCGGATCGGCGGTCACCGCCTCGACCGCCCGCATCAGCCGCGCCGCGGCCTCGTCCTCTCCGAGATGTTCGAGCATCATCGCGGCGCTCCAGAACGTGCCGACCGGATTGGCCACGCCCTTGCCGGTGATGTCGAAGGCCGAGCCATGGATCGGCTCGAACATCGACGGGGTCCGGCGTTCGGGATTGAGGTTCGCGGTCGGCGCGATCCCGATCGACCCGGCCAGCGCGGCCGCGAGATCGGAGAGGATATCGGCATGAAGGTTCGTCGCGACGATGGTGTCGAGCGATTTCGGATCGAGCGTCATCCGCACGGTCATCGCATCGACCAGCATCTTGTCCCATGTCACGTCGGGAAACTCGGTCGCGACCTCGGCCGCGATCTCGTCCCAGAGCACGAGCCCGTATCGCTGGGCATTGGACTTGGTGACCACCGTGAGGCGCTTGCGCGGGCGTGACCGGGCCAGCGTGAAAGCGAAACGCATGATCCGCTCGACGCCGGTGCGGGTAAAGATCGCGGTCTCGGTCGCGATCTCATGCGGCCGGCCGCGATGGCTGCGTCCGCCCTGGCCCGCATATTCGCCTTCGGAATTCTCGCGCACGATGACCCAGTCGAGATCCCCGGGACCGATCCCTTCGAGCGGGCTCGAGATTCCCGGCAGGATTCGCGTGGGCCGCACATTCGCATATTGGTCGAGCCCCTGGCAGATCGCGAGCCGCAGCCCCCAGAGGGTGACGTGATCGGGCACGTCGGGTGCCCCGACCGCGCCGAACAGGATCGCATCATACGGGAGAAGCTGGCGCGCCCCGTCCTCGGGCATCAGGGCGCCCTCGCGGCGGTAGCGCTCCGAGCCCCAGTCGAAGCGGTCCACCTCGAGGCGGAAGGCGTTCGTCTGGCGGCTCAGATGGTCGAGCGCGATCAGCGCCGCATCGACCACCTCGGGGCCGATGCCGTCTCCGGGAATGGCCGCGATGCGGTGGATGCGGGTCATCGCGGCGCCCTCACTTGTTGAGCCAGTCCTTGAAGGCCTCGCCGAAATCGGGATGCCAGCGCGACAGCGGCGGGCGGTTCTCGGTGATATCCCCGGCCGCCCAGAGGATACGTTTCTCGTCGGTCTTGCGATCCACGTCATTGTCCGGGCACAGAATGTAGAAATCGCCGCGGTCGATCGACTCGAACAGGAACTCCACGACCTGTTCCGGCGTCCACGCACCGGCGGGTTTCTCGGTCCGGCCATTGGCCGTGAGCGGCGTGAAGACGAAGCCCGGAATGAACAGCCTGGCCTCGACCTGGCAGCCGGAACGGTTGCGCAGATCGTGTTGCAGAGCCTCGGTGAAGGCTTTCACCCCCGCCTTCGAGACATTGTAGGCCGGATCGCCCGGGGGGGTCGTGATCCCCTGTTTCGAGCCGGTATTGAGGATCAGGCCGGGCGCACCGGAGGCGATCATTCGCGGGGCGTAGATCTGGCTGCCGCGGATGATGCCGCCCATGTTGACCTCGATGATCCGGTCCCAGTTGCCTTCGTCATCGAAGATCGAGCTGCCCGGCTGCATCCCGGCATTGTTCATCAGCACGTTGACCGGCCCGAATTTCGCCTCGACCGCCTCGGCCAGTGCGACGAGCTGGGCCCGGTCGGAGACATCGCAGGCCATCGCCATCACATCCGCCTCGGCCGCGCCGGCTGCGATCAGTTCGGCGGGCGCCGCGTCCAGCATCGCGCCCGGCAAATCGGCGATGCAGACGCGCAGGCCGAGGCCTGCGAGGTGGCGTGCGGCGGCGAGGCCGATCCCCGAGGCGCCCCCGGTGACGACGGCGACATTGCCCTTGGTGAGTGCGGGGTGCATGGCAGTCTCCTTATGAATTTGGCCGGGCCTGCGCTCAGGCGGTCGCTCCGGCGAAAACTTCGAAATCGGTGTCAATGATTGTCGGATGGCCGGGGCGTTCGGGCGAGGCGAGAACCTCCTCGATCGCCCGCTTGCCGATCAGGAACCGGTTCGACCGCACGGTGGAGAGCGGCTGCGGAAGCTCCTTGCCGATATCGAGCCCGTTGAACCCGAAGATGGCGAACTGGTCGGGAAGGCTGATACCCTCGGCGAGGCAGTGAAAGACGCCGCCCACCGCCATATCGTCATTCGAATAGACCGCCACATCCACCTGCGGCGCCTCGGCGCGCAACCGTGCGGTCTGGGCCCGTCCCGTCCCGACCGAGCTCGGTCCGTCGGCCATCGCATGCGCTTCGACCGAGAGGCCGGATTCCGCAAGCGCCTCGCACAGGCCCTCGTAGCGCAGACGGGCGCGCCGGTCGGCATCCCAGTCATGGCCGACATAACCGAAATGGCGATAGCCCCGCGCGATCAGATGCCGCCCGATCGCATGGCCCGCGCGCCGGTGCGAGGTCCCCACGGCGATGTCGATCGGGGTGCTGTCGATATCCATCATCTCGACCACACGGATATCGCTTTGAACCAGCATCCTGCGGGTCGCGTCCGTGTGCTCGAACCCCGCGAGCAGGATCGCGGCGGGCTTCCACGCCAGGATGCCGCGCACCACCGCCTCTTCGCGGTCGATATCGTAATCCGTGGTCGAGATCACCGGCTGCAGATCGCTGTCGGCAAGCCCCGCATGGACCCCTTGCAGCACCTCGGGAAAGACGATGTTGGACAGCGACGGGATCACGACCCCGATCAGGAAACTGTCGAGCGATGCGAGCGAGCCCGCGATGCGGTTGGGCACGTAGCCCATGGCGCGCACCGTCTCCATCACCTTCTCGCGGGTGGCCTCCGCGACAAGGCCCTTGTTGCGCATGATCCGCGAAACCGTCGATTCACTCACATTCGCGCGGCGTGCGACCTCGCGAACGGTGATCTTGCTCTTGCGGTCCGGCAAACGCTGCTTGGTTCCCATTTGCGCCAGTTCCTTCGTCTCTGTCCGGGCAGGCCCCGCCCGTCACAACAGATGCACATAGCGGGAACGCTTGCCTAGGCTATCCGGTCGGGGCGGGAAAGTCCCGCCCCGCCACTGACACTTACAGATCGACGTATTTACGCCACGGATGGGCTTCCTTGAAGCCCAGAACCTCGCGCGCCTTGCGGTTCGAGATCGGCGCCTCGTCGGATCCCATCTCGCGGGTGATCGGGGTGGTGGGGCAATGTTTCCGCAAGAATTCCGGCGTCGGCATATCCGCGGTGATCGTGTCGTTGACCGCGTTGAACACCTCGTAGCCGAGGCCGTCCTTCTCGATGCACAGATGCACGATCTCGCCCAGATCGCGCGCGTCGATATAGCTCCAGGCATTGCGCTTGCGGCTCATCGGGTTGGCGATGAAATCCTTGAACATGCCGTATTCATCGGGCTCGATCACATTGCCGATGCGCAGCGCGTAGATATCGGCGCCGTAACGCGCGGCGAAGGCCCGCGCGGTCTTTTCGTTGCAGACCTTCGACAGGCCGTAGCTGTCCATCGGATCGCTGTCGTAATCCTCGTCGAGCGGGAAACTGTGGAAATCCTTGTCGCCCTCGGCGAAGCACACGCCATAGGTGGTCTCCGAGGAGGCGATGATCACCTTGCGCACGCCCAGCTTCATCGCGGCCTCGATCACGTTGTAGGTGCTGATCACATTGGCCTCGAAGGTGACATTGTCGGGCTCGAGCAGCACGCGCGGGATCGCGGCGAAATGGACGACCGCATCGGGAGCCGAGGGCGGCGCGCCCTTCTCGTAGCCTTCGAAACCGTGATGCATAGTCAGCGCGTTGAAGACGGCACCGCTATCGGTCACGTCGGTGATCAGCGTGTTCACACCCGGCAGGTCGAGCGGCTTGAGATCGAGGTTGAGCACGTCGTAGCCCTTGCTCACCAGATGCGGCACGACATGGCGCCCCGCTTTGCCGGTCCCGCCCGTGAACACTACTCTCTTGGTCATGTCTGTCTCCAGTTCATTCGTAAAATTCGCCCGCGTTCCGCCCGGCCCTAGCCGGTGGCTGCCAGCATCACGCCTTCCTGCGTGGCCTCTTCGCGGCTCAGCTCGCCGCTGATCCGTCCTTCCTTCAATACGATCACGCGATCGCTGATCGCCAGCACCTCCGGCAGATCGGAGGACACCACGATGATCGACATGCCTTCCTCCGCCAGCCGGTTGAGCAACGCGTGGACCTCGGCCTTGGCGCCGATGTCGATGCCGCGGGTGGGCTCATCGACGATCAGGATCCGCGGCCGGCGCGCCGCCCATTTCGCCAGAACCACCTTCTGCTGGTTGCCGCCCGACAGGTTGAGCACCTTCTGCTCGGGCGAAGGCGTCTTGATGCCCAGCGTCTTGATATAGGCCTCGCAGGCAGAGGTTTCCCTGCGGCGGTTGACGAAATCGAAGCTGCAATACTCGCTCAGATGGGTCAGGGAGAAATTCTCGCGCACCGTCATCCCGAGCACAAGGCCGAGACTCTGGCGATCCTCGGTCACGAAACCGATACCGCTCTCGATCGCATCCGAGGGGGAGGCGATCCGCACCGAGCGGCCCGAAATCGAAATCTCGCCCAGATAGGGCCGGCTGCCGAAGATCATCTCCATGACCTCGGTCCGCCCGGCGCCCACGAGGCCGAAGAAACCCAGCACCTCGCCGCGGCGCAGATCGAAGCTCACGTCGGAGATATGGACACCCTCGTCATTCGCGCGTTTCTCGCTCAGGCCGCGCACGGACATCAGGACCTCGTCGGTGGCATGGCTGCGATGGTGCCCGAAGAGCTGATCGAGATCGCGGTCCACCATGAGACGCACCAGCAGATCGCGGGTCATGCCATCGGCCGGACGGGTATCCACGGTGCGGCCGTCGCGCAGCACGGTGACGCGGTCGGCGATCTCGAAGATCTCCTCGAGCTTGTGGGAGATGAAGACGATGCCGATCCCCTGCCCCGCGAGCTTGCGCACCATGCGCAGGAGCGTCGCCGACTCGTGGTGGCTGAGCGAGGCGGTCGGCTCGTCCATGATGATGAGCTTGGAGCGGTAGGAAATGGCGCGGGCGATCTCGATAAGCTGGCGCTGACCGATCGAAAGGGTGCCGACCATCGCTTCGGGGTCGATCTCGACCCCGAGTTCGGAGAGTACCGCGCGGGTCTCGGCATTCATCCGGCGCCGGTCGATCAGCCCCGAAGGCCCGAGCGGCTCGCGCGCCAGGAAAACATTCTCGGCCACGGTGAGATTGTTCACCACCGCGAGCTCCTGATAGATGATCGAAATCCCAAGGGCGCGGGCGTGGACCGGGTCCTTGATCGTCACCGGCTCGCCCTCGACCTCGATCACCCCGCCGGGATCGGCACGCAGCACGCCGGTCATGATCTTCATCAGCGTGCTCTTGCCGGCGCCATTCTCGCCCGCGAGCACATGCACCTCGCCGGCGCGCAGTTGCAGATCGACATGGTCAAGCGCCTTGACCCCGGGAAAGGTCTTGGAGATGCCGGTCATTTCGAGAAACGGTGTCATCGCGGCCTCTGGAAACTGGAAAAGTGGACGGGCCCGAAGGCGCCGTCCAAGTGGTGGGAGTACTTATTTCGTGTAGCTGCCGAGATTGTCGGCGGTCACCACTGTCACCCCGGTATCGATATCCTTGGGGTCGGTTTCCTCGCCCTTGATCTGAGCCACGAGATGCTCGACCGCGAGCTTGCCCATGGTAACGGGACGCTGGACCATGATGCCGTTGATGAAGCCTTCCTTCACGCCCTTGATGGTGTCGGGCAGATCGTCGAAGGCATAGACCTTCAGCTTGCCTTTCTTGTCAGCGAATTCCTGCTGCGCGAGAACCTTGGCGACAGCCGGGCCGCCGACCTGGCTGATCCCGAAGATGCCGGCGAGGTTGGGATGGCCGCGCAGAAGCGCCTCGGTCACCGAGACCGCGCGGGCGAGATCATCCTCGGTCCCTTCGGTCGCGACGATCTTGATGTCGGGATACGCCTGAAGGGCCTCTTTCACGCCGTCGATCCGCTCGTTGAGGTTCGACGCGCCGAGCTGACCGGTGACGATCGCCACCTCGCCCTTGCCGCCGAGCGCCTCGGCCATGGCATTGCCCATGGTGACGCCCGCCTGCTTGTTGATCGTGCCGATATACATGCTGCGGCCGCTATTGGCGCTGTCGCTGTCGAAGGTCAGGACCTTGATGCCGGCATCGGTCGCCTGCTTGATGATCCCCTCCACCGATTTCGGCTCATTGACCGAGATGGCGATGCCGTCGACATGGCGGGCCATCAGGTCCTCGATGATCTTCACCTGCGTGGAGCCCTGCGTGTTGGCAGGCACCACCCACTGATATTTCACTCCCAGTTCCTTGGCGGCCTCGGCCGCACCGGTGTTGCAGTCGTCGAAGAACGGCACCGCCACTTTCGGCACGACGGCCACGGTGATGTCCTGGGCAAGGGAAGCCGTCGCTCCCAGACCGGCCGCCAGGGCCAGAGCCGCCGCAGCGGCTTTCATTCCAATACGCATCAGTCTTTCCTCCTCCTTACCCGTCCACTCTCGGCTCGGGCCTGTTGATGCAGTTTCGTTCTCAGGCCGCTCGATCAGATCCTCCTCTGTCCGATCTTCGTGCCCCTCCTCTCCCACGAATTGCCGTTCGGCTTGTTATTCTTGCGTGTGTTGCGGCGTCGCTCAGCCGCGCCCGCCCATGCGGTTGCGCAGCACGTCGATGCTGACCGCGATCAGGATCACGCCACCGGTGATCGCTTGCTGGGCATAGGTGTTGATGTTCAGAAGCACGACGCCATTGGCGATCTCGCCGATCAGGGCCGCGCCGATGACCGCGCCCAGAACCGACCCGATGCCGCCGGCGAGGCTCGCGCCCCCGATGGCCGCCGCGGCGATCACTTCCAGTTCGGAGCCGAAGCCCGAGGCCGGTTCCGCCGACAGGTAGCGCGAGAAGGCGATGACGCCGGCCAGCGCGGAGATCGTCGAGGACAGGACATAGACGGCGAGCTTGACCCGCTCGACCTTCACCCCGCTCAGACGGGCCGCGTTTTCGTTGCCGCCCGTGGCATAGACGTGACGGCCAAAGCGCGTGCGGGTCATGATGATCGTGAAGATCACGGTCAGCACGAGCAGGATCACGACGGGCACCGGCACCGGGCCGAGATAGCCCTGCCCCAGGACACTGAAGCTGTCAGGCGTGTTCGGCGTAAGCGGAACGCCGTGTGTGATCATGTACATCATCCCGCGCCCGATGCTGAGCGTGCCGAGCGTCGCGATGAAGGGCGGCAGGCCGATCGCGGTGATCAGCAGGCCATTGGTCAGACCGAAGGCCAGACCGACGCCAAGCCCCGCCGCCACCGCCGCGTATTGCGAATAGCCCGCATCGAAGCACAGCGCGGTGATCAGCCCCGCGAGGCCCATCGCCGAGCCGACCGAGAGGTCGATCCCGCCGGTGATGATCACCATCACCATGCCGATACTCATGATCGCGGTGAGCGAGAACGCCCGCGAGACGCCCATCAGGTTGGAAACCGTCAGGAAATAGGGCGTGAACAGACTGATCAGCAGCCCCATCAGAATGAGGGCGATCAGCACGTTGAACTCACGCATGTGGCGCAGTTGAAGCAGGTATCTCAGACCGCCCATGGATTTCCTTTCCGACGGCGCAACAGAATTCTCCGACATCGCCATATTGCCTCCTCCCCTCACGATCGCACCATCCTTCCCCGTGACAAGCTACCATCAAGCGTGACGGCCTCGACTCAGCTCGGTGGGATCGCCCCGAATGCTAGCGCTGCCATATTTGGGTGACAGCGCTGTCATGATGGTGGCATGGATCCGCTCTTGTCAATCGAGAATGCAAAAAACTGAGAGCGCGCGGAGCGGCACCCCGACACGCCACCCCGTGGACGGGAGAACCGAGACGAGAAAATCCTTGTCCAGCAGGGGCCCTGGCCATTCGGGCTTGTCATCCCGAAGCGCCCGTGCTGATAATCGCGCAATGGCAGCGCTGTCATGATTGACAGCATCGGACCGCCTTGCACCGCCCGGACATAACCGCCGAGGACCCCATGACCGTCACATCGGACGAATCACCCCGCTCGCTCGCGATGATCCACACTGTCGCGGGCCTGATCCCGCAGATCGAGGCCCTGGTCGGCACGCACCTGCCGGGATGGAAGCCCTTCAACATGCTCGACGAGAGCCTGCTCCGGCTGACGATTCGCGACGGACAGCTGAGCCCGATGACGGCCCGCCGACTGGCCGGGATGATCTGGTCGGCCACCGATGCGGGCGCCGACGCGGTGCTCGTCACCTGCTCGAGCCTCGGCGATGCGGTCGAGACGATCGCCCCGCTCTGCCCGGTGCCCTTGCTGCGCATCGATGAGGGAATGGCGCAGGAAGCCGTCGCGCGCGCGAAGCGGATCGGCGTTCTCGCGACATTGCAGACGACCTTGCAACCGACCACCGCGTTGATCGAGCGCGTTGCCCGCGAAGCCGCGAAGGACTGCGAGGTGATCAGCCGGCTGGCGGAAGGCGCATTCGAAACGCTGCAGTCCGGCGACGCGGCCGGACATGACGCGCAGGTCGCCGAGGGAATCGTCGCGCTGGCGAGGGACTGCGACATCGTGGTGCTGGCGCAGGCGTCGATGGCGCGCGCGCTGGCCGGGCTCGAAGACCGCCTTGGCGGCACAGCCGTCGTGACTAGCCCCGAGCTCGGCATCGCGCATCTTGCGCGGGTCCTGACCGATTGACCGGTCGCCCGGAGAGGGCGGCACAGCATTTTCACGGAGGAGGAGAGAATGGAATACAGAACGCTCGGCCGCTCGGGCCTCAAGGTTTCGGTGCTCACGATGGGCACCTTCACCTTCGGCGGCGCCGGCGCCTTCAAGGCGGTCGGCAGTCAGGGTGTAGCGGATGCGCGCCGGCTTGTCGATACCTGCATCGATGCCGGCATCAACCTTTACGACACGGCCAACATGTACTCGACGGGGCTGTCCGAGGAGATCCTCGGCGAGGTGCTCGACGGTCGGCGCGACCAGGTCCTGATCTCGTCCAAGGCGCGGATGCGCATCGGTGACGGCCCGAATGACGAGGGTTTCTCGCGCTATCACCTGATCCGCGAATGCGAACGCTCGCTGAAACGGCTGCGCACCGACCGGATCGACATCTACCACATGCATGAATGGGATGGCGTGACGCCGATGGAGGAGATGGTCTCGGCGCTCGATACGCTCGTGAGCCAGGGCAAGGTGCGCTACATCGCCTGCTCGAACTTCTCGGGCTGGCACATCATGAAAGCGCTCGGCGTCAGCGATCGGGATCGGCGCGAACGCTTCGTCGCCCAGCAGATCCATTACACGCTGGAGGCGCGCGAGGCCGAATACGAACTGCTTCCGATTTCGGTCGATCAGGGGCTCGGCGTTCTGGTCTGGAGCCCGCTTGCGGCAGGGTTGCTCTCGGGCAAGCATCGCCGCGGCCAGGGCGCGCCGGAGGGCTCGCGTCAGTTCGCCGGCTGGACCGAACCGCCGATCCGCGACGAGGAGAAGCTGTGGGATATCGTCGACGTGCTCGTCGAGATCGGCGAGGCGCATGGCGTGGCCGCGGCCCAGGTCGCGCTCGCCTGGCTCCTGACCCGCCCGGCGGTCACCTCGCTGGTGATCGGCGGACGCAACGAACAGCAATTCCGCGACAATTTCCGCGCAGTGGATCTGAAGCTGAGCGACGACGAGCTGAAGCGGCTGAACGAGGTCAGCAAGGTGCCGATGATCTATCCCTATTGGCACCAGCAGAACTTCGCATCCAACAGGTTCTGCGCCGGCGACTGGGCGCTGCATCGCGATTACATGGAGAGCTGATCGGGCGCGCGCCTTTGGCTCAGTCGAAGGCGCGCATCCAGCCGAGCCCCGCGACGGTCTCGCCCGCGGGGCGGTATTCACAGCCCACGAAACCCTCATAGCCAAGCGCATCAAGCTCGCGCAGCACCCGCAGGTCATCGAGCTCGCCGGTGCCCGGTTCGTGCCGCTCGGGCACGCTCGCGATCTGGACATGGCCGATGATCGGCATCGTCTCACGCAGCCCCGTGAGAACGTCGCCATGAATGATCTGGCGGTGATAGATGTCGAATTGCAGCTTGAGGTTCGCCAAGTCGAGCCCCGCGATCAGATCGGCCGCGAAGTCGAAATCGTTCAGGAAATATCCGGGCATGTCGCGCGAGTTGATCGGCTCGATCACCACTTCGAGCCCTGCCTCCCCCGCCGCATCGCACAGACGCGCGAGCGCATCGCGATAGGACCGGAGCGCCGCTGCATCCTCCCGCCGAGCAAGGCCGCTCATCATGTGAATGCGCCCGACGCCCGTCGCCTTGGCATAGTCCAGCGCCGTCGCGATCGAGGCGCGAAATTCCTCAGCGCGGTCGGGCAGCGCGGCGAGACCGCGATCGCCCGCATCCCACTGCCCGGGCGGCAGATTGAAGAGCGCTTGCCTCAGCCCATGCGCCCGCAGCCGCTCAGCGATCTCTTCGGGCGCGAAGTCATAGGGAAACAGGTATTCGACCGCCGTGAACCCGGCCTCGGCCGCGGCGGCGAACCGGTCGAGGAACGGCACCTCGGTGAACATCATGGTCAGGTTGGCGGCAAAACGCGGCATGGCTTACTCCTCGGGGCTCGTCTGACCCGGCGCGGGCAATTCGAGCCCTGCGAGACCTGCCAGCATCCGGGCAACCGATGCATCGTCATCCCGACCCATCCCGGCGGCGGCGGTCATCACGAACATTTGTAGCGCCGTCGCGGCGATCGGCGTCGGGAATTTCAGACCACGCCCGATATCCGCAACGATTCCGAGATCCTTGGTGAAGATATCGACGGCGCTGCGCGGGCTGTAATCCCCTTCGAGCACATGCGGGATCCGGTTCTCGAACATCCACGAATTCCCGGCCGAGGCGGTGATCACCTCGTAGACCTTCGCGATGTCCAGATCCATCGCCTTGGCAAAAGTGATCGCCTCGCAGGCCGCCGCGATATGGACACCTGCAAGCAACTGGTTGACCACCTTGAAGGCCGCGCCCGTCCCGGCCGCGTCGCCCAGTTCGTAAACCTTCGCCGCGACGCTATCGAGCACGGGGCGGATCTTCTCGAACGCCGCAGGCGCCCCCGAACCCATGATCGTCAGCTCCCCCGCCGCGGCCCGAAGCGCACCGCCGCTGATCGGCGTGTCGAGATAATCGCGGCCCGTCTCGGCGCAGCGCATGGCGAAATCGCGTGCCAGATCAGGGGCCATCGTGGCGCAGGACATCACCGTCCCCCCTTCCGCCATCGCCGCCACCGCGCCCTTTGCCCCGAAGAGGACCTGTTCGGTCTGATCGGCATTCACCACGACCGCGATCACCACATCGGCCCCTTCGGCCCCCGCGGACGGGTCAGGCGCAACCGCCCCCCCGAGCGTCGCAAATCGCGTCATCGCCTCTTCGTTCACATCGACGCCGGTCACCGCAAATCCGTCGCGCAACAGGCTTTCCGCCATTCCGAATCCCATCGATCCCAGACCGATGACACAGACCTTCGTCTCTCGGGGTGACTTCATCTGGAATACCTCTCAATAGCGGGTTGCAGCGGTAATTTTTCCGCATTTCCGGGGTTGATCTTGTCTCGTGAAAACCGGAATGATAGCGTTGTCATTACATCGTTAGCCCGACCCGCAGCAGCTTGGCAAGGGCTATGTGACGTGACCGTCCCGGCGCTTCGGGGCGGCACTTGGTCGCTGACGAGAGGGAGGAAAGACATGCTCATCGGGGCCGTGGCCGACGATATCACCGGGGCGACCGACCTGTGCCTGATGCTCTCGCGCGCAGGCCTCAAAACCCTTCAGGTCATCGGCCTTCCCGTGCCGGAAGCGGACATCGCCGAAGCCGACGCGGTCGTCGTCGCCCTCAAGTCGCGCACCATTCCCGCCGCGCAGGCCGTGGCGATGTCGGTACAGGCGGCGGAAGCCCTGCGCGCCGCGGGTGCCCGGCAGCTGATGTTCAAATACTGCTCGACCTTCGATTCCACCGATGAGGGCAATATCGGTCCGGTCGCCGAGGCCCTGATGAATTTCACCGGCGCAGACCTGACCATTGCCTGCCCCGCCTTCCCGGCGACCGGACGCACCGTCTACAAGGGGCATCTCTTTGTCGGAGACCGTCTGCTTTCGGAAAGCCCTCTCAAGGATCATCCACTCACCCCGATGCGCGACCCCGACCTGGTGCGCGTCCTGGGCCGCCAGACCGACCTGCCGGTCGGCCTCGTCGATATCGGCACCATTCGCCAGGGTGCGGACGCCGTACGCGCGGCTTTCGATGCCGCGCGGGCCCACGGGCAGCGGATCCTCATTACAGACACGCTGGAGGAGGCGGACCTGCTCACACTCGGCGCTGCGTGCGCGGACATGCCGCTTGTCACCGGCGGCTCGGGGATCGGGCTGGGGCTTGCGGCAAATTTCCGAGACAGCGCGGCGCTGCGCCCCGCCCCGGACCGGATGCCCGCCCCCGAGGGGCGCGCGGCCATCCTGGCAGGCTCCTGCTCGGTCGCGACACGAGGCCAGATCGCCAAGGCCCAAGCGGCAGGGCTGCCGAGCCTTGCGATCGACGTCGCTGCGCTCGCCGAGGGGCGCCAAAGCGCCGAGGCGATCGCCGATTGGGCCATCGCGCAGCCCGCGGACAGCACGCCGCTGATCTATTCCAGCGCCGACCCCGAGGCCCTCTCGCAGGTCCAGTCCCGGCTCGGGCGCGAAGCTTCCGGCGCCCTTGTCGAAGACACGCTCGCCGCCGTCGCCATCCGCCTGCGCAATGCTGGCGTGACGCGGATACTGATCGCTGGCGGCGAGACGTCGGGCGCTGTGACGGCCGCGCTCGGCGTTCAGCTCCTCGAGATCGGCCCCGAGATCGACCCGGGCGTACCCTGGACCCGCAGCCTGTCGGACCGGCCGATGGTTCTGGCGCTCAAATCCGGGAATTTCGGCGCACCCGATTTCTTCCTGAAGGCATGGGACCTGCTCGCGCCGGAGGCCGAACATGTCTGACGAAACCCGGATGCGCGACCAGATCTGCGCCATCGGCCGTTCGCTCTTCGACCGCGGCCTCACCGCCGGCTCGTCGGGCAATATCTCGGCAAGGCTCCCCGACGGGGGCTGGCTGATGACCCCGACGAACGCCTCCCTCGGCGCGCTCGTTCCCGCGCGGCTTTCCCGGTTCGACGCAGTGGGGAACTTCATGTCGGGCGACAAGCCGACCAAGGAATCCTTCCTGCATTTCGCGATGTATGACGAGCGGCAGGAGGCGGGCGCGGTGATCCACCTTCACTCGACCCATTCGACCGCCGTGTCGATCATGCGCGACGTCGATCCCGAGGATGTCCTGCCCCCGCTCACCGCCTATCACGTGATGCGGGTCGGCAAGCTGCCCCTCGTGCCCTATTATGCGCCAGGCGATCCCGAGCTGGCCGAAGCCGTGCGCAGCCTCGCAAGCCGCCACCATGCCGTGCTTCTGGCCAATCACGGGCCGGTCGTGGCCGGAACCAGCCTTGCCAACGCGCAATATGCGGCCGAAGAACTGGAGGAGACGTCGAAACTCTTCCTCGCCCTTCAGGGCCACGCCATCCGTCCGCTGAGCCCGGCGCAGGTCGCCGATCTGCGGGCCCGCTTCAACCTCTGACCCTTCAAGACCCTATCGGAGCACTCAATGACCCAGACCCAGGAAACCATCGGCTTCGTCGGCACCGGCCTGATGGGCCACGGCATGGCCAAGAACATCGTCGAGAAGGGCTATCCGCTGACGGTCACCGCGCATCGCAACCGCAAGCCGATCGACGATCTGGTCTCGCGCGGGGCGACCGAGGCGCAAAACCTCGAAGAGCTCGCTTCGGCCTCCTCCATCGTGTTTCTCTGCCTCACCGGCGCCCCCGAGGTCGCCGAGGCGGTGGCCAAGCTGATCCCCGGCCTCAAGGAAGGCGCGGTGATCGTCGATTGCTCCACCAGCGACCCTACCGTGAGCGTGAAGCTCGCCGGGGATCTAGCCGAGATCGGCGTGGACTATGCCGACGCACCGCTCAGCCGCACCCCGAAAGAGGCCTGGGAGGGCACGCTCGACTGCATGGTCGGCGCGGAGGAAGGTGTTTTCGACCGCATCCGGCCCGTCATCGACACCTGGGCGGGCAAGATCGTGCGCGTGGGCGGCATCGGCGACGGGCACCGGATGAAGCTGCTCAACAATTTCATCTCGCTGAGCTATGCCGCGCTCTATTCCGAAGCGCTGGCGCTGTCGCGCAAGGTCGGCATCCCGATCGAGCAATTCGACGCGGTGATCCGGGGCGGGCGCATGGATTGCGGCTTCTACCAGACCTTCATGGGCTACGCGCTGGAAGGCAATCGCGAGGCGCATCGCTTCACGCTCGCCAATGCCTACAAGGATCTGCGCTATGTCGAGGCGATGGCGAATGACGCCACGGTCGCGACCCCGCTTGCGAGCGCCGCGAAGAACGCCTTCGCGATGGCGATGGCGACGGGTGGCGACGGCCCCGAGGATTACGTCCCGCACCTCACCGATTTCGTCGCTCGCGCGAACGGGCTGGACTGACTCGCGCTTTCCGAATGAGAACCCCTCTGGGCCTGGAGTCGATCTCCAGGCCATTTTTTTCGATCACTGCCGTTTTCCGAGGCCCGCCCCATCGCGCCCGTGTCAGCTCTCGTGACCGCGCGTGCAGTCCGGCCCGGACCACCTCAGATTGACCCCGGGGCGGGATCAGCTATCCTCTTGAGAAACAAGAGCAGTGACAGGTCCGGATGACCGCCTTATCGGAATATGAACGCCTCGAGGCCACGGGGATCTGGCGCCCCGCCCCGGACGCGCAACGCGAGGAGGTGATCCTTTCGCTGGGCGATGCGACGCTCGTGATCTCCGATGACCGGTCCGCGATCGCGCGCGCACATTGGTCGCTCGCGGCGATGATCCGGCGCAATCCCGGGGAACGCCCTGCCCTCTACGCTCCGTCCGACGAGCCCGGAGAAGAGCTCGAGATCGACGATGACCTGATGATCGCGGCGATCGAGAAGGTTCAGGCGATAATCGAGTCGCGGCGGCCGCATCCGGGGCGGTTGCGCGGTGTGCTGATCGGGCTCGCGGCGGTCACTCTGGGCGCGGTCGCGCTGTTCTGGCTTCCCGGCGCGCTGGTCGATCACGCCGCGCGCATCGCCCCGCAGGCCAAGCGCGTCGAGATCGGGCGCAAGCTGCTCGCGGAATTCACCAAGATGACCGGCACGCCCTGTCACAGCCCGGCCGGCGACGGGGCACTCGATGCGCTGGCCAAGCGCCTGCCCGGGCAGGAAGCGATCGTCGTGCTGCCCGACGCTCTCAAGGGGGCGCGGCTTCTGCCGGGCGGGCTTGCGGTGATCGGGCGCGACACGATCGACGGGCCGGATACGCCCGAGGTCGTCGCGGGCTACCTGATCTCGGCGCAGCGCAGCGCGGCTGGCGAGCGCCCCCTGCACCGGCTGCTCAGCTGGCTCGGACCCAGCGCCGCCCTGCGCCTCCTGACGACTGGCGACCTGCCCGATACGGGCATCGCCGCCTATGCGCAGCAGCTCTTGCAGAATGCGCCCGAGAGACCGAAGAGCGACATACTCCTGCGCGCCTTCCGCGACGCCGGGGTCAGTTCGATACCCTATGCCTATGCGCTCGACCCCAGCGGCGAGAGCGTCCTCGGCCTGATCGAGGCCGACCCGTTCAAGGGAAAACCCGCCCCCGACCCCGTTCTCGAAGATGCGCAATGGGTCGCGCTTCAGGATATCTGCTCGGCCGGGTGAGCCGTGCTCAGCGCAAGAGCGCGTCCGAAAACCCCGCCGCGCGCACGGATGCAAGCGCCTTGGCAAGCGCCCGGAGATCATCGAACGGTCCGGCATAGACCACCGTCAACTGCCCGGAGCGGCCTGTGGCGACCGGCAGGCCAAGTGCCCGCATCCGCGCCTTCGTGCCCTTCGCATTCGCGGGTCTTGCGAAACTGGCGACCTGAACGAACCGCTTTCCCTTGGCCGCCGGACGCATCGCCGTGCCCGCCGGAGCGGTCGATTTCGTGGAGATCGCCGTTGTCGGACGGGGCGTGTCCAGCATCTCCATCGGCACCGTATCCGACCAGCGCCGATGCATCTGCTCCGCCCCGTAATCGGCGCGCGGGCCGCGATAGGGATTGAGCCGCCCGTCATCGAAGGCAGGCCGCCAGCCGCCCGGAGGCTGCGACGAGGTGGTCACGACCGGCGCGAGCCCCCCGAGATCAACCTTCTTCGGCACCCGCGACGGGACGCTCTGCGCGACCGGGACAACCACGGTGAGGGCCGTTCCGGACTGTGCAGACGGGCGCGGCGCAGGTGTTCCGGAGGCGGGCTCGGCGTTTGCGCGGGGCGCGGGTTTGGCCGGCGCGGGTTTCGGGGCCGGTTTCGCGACGATGGCTTCCGCCTCCGGCTTCGGTGCGGGAGGTGGCGCCCCTTCCACCGCCGGCGCAGGCTCAGCCTCGGACGCCCCTTCTGTCACCGGCGCGGACATCGGCGCCGCGGCGACGGGCGCGCCTTCGGGAAAGGTCGGCGTGAAGCCGCAAACCGGCGTGCGGTCGCGGTTATAGCGCGGCACCCATTGCACCGCGTCCCCGTAATCCGCGCGCAAGAACACGCAGCCCGTGCTGTCGACATATTGCCGCCCGGAGAACGACGCCGGCGGCAATTCCGCAGGGCTCACCCCCTGCGCGGAGGCAAATGATGCCGAAATAACCGTTCCAAACCCGATGGCCGCAACAAGAGACGCCGCAGAAATTCCGCCGCCAAATCGCATGGCCTTCCCCTTATCCAATTGGCGGGGAGGATGTCGGAAGCGGACCATCGAGTAAAGAAAAAATGGCTTATTTGGTGCCGAACATCCGGTCGCCCGCATCCCCCAGACCGGGCACGATATAGGCGTGTTCGTCGAGACATTCGTCGAGCGCCGCCGTCACGATCGGCACATCCGGATGCGCCTCCTTCATGCGCTCGACGCCCTCGGGCGCCGCGAGCAGGCACATGAACCGGATACTCGTCGCGCCCTTCGCCTTGATCAGGTCGATCGCGGCGACCGAGGAATTGCCGGTGGCGAGCATCGGATCGACCACGATCGTCACCCGGTCCTCGAGATGGGAGGGCAGTTTGCAGTAATATTCGACCGGCTTCAGCGTCTCGGGATCGCGGTAGAGCCCGACGAAACCGACCCGCGCGGCCGGGATCAGCTCGAGCACACCGTCGAGGAGCCCGTTGCCCGCTCGCAGGATCGAGACCAGCGCCAGCTTCTTGCCCCCGAGGATCGGCGCCTCCATCTCGCGCAGCGGCGTCTCGATCGTCGTCGTCGTCATCTTGAGATCGCGGGTGATCTCATAGGCCAGAAGCAGGCTGATCTCGCGCAGAAGACGACGGAAGGAGGCGGTGGAGGTGCCCTTGTCGCGCATCAGCGTCAGTTTGTGCTGCACCAGCGGGTGTTCGACGACGGTCAGATGTTTGCTCATTTTCTTGTCCCTCACAGAAAGGATTTGCCCGGCCCTTGCGCCGGGATGTCCAGATGCGCGGCGATCGAGGCCGCGAGATCCACATAGCCGACCTGGCCGATCGCGCGGCTGCCGAGACCGGGGCCGAAGCCGAGCAGCGGAACGCGCTCGCGCGTGTGGTCGGTCCCGGTCCAGGTCGGGTCATTGCCGTGATCGGCGGTGAAGAACGCCAGATCGCCGGGGCGCAGGCGCGCCATGAAAGCGCCCGCCACCCCATCGAACCATTCGAGCGCGCGCGCATAGCCCGAGACATCGCGGCGATGGCCATAGAGGCTGTCGAACTCGACGAAATTGGCGAAGGTCAGACTGCCTTCGTCGGCCTCGTCGGCCAGCCGGATCAGGTGCGCGCCGAGATCTGCGTCGCTCTTGCCCTTGTGCAGATGCGTGACGCCGCGATGGCTGAAGATATCCCCGATCTTGCCGATCGCATGGGTCACGCGCCCTGCGCCTTCGGCCCAGTCGAGCAGCGTCGGCGACGGCGCCGGGATCGCGTAGTCGCGCCGGTTCGCGGTACGGGCAAATGCGCCCGGCTCTCCGGTGAAAGGCCGCGCGATCACCCGTCCCACCTTCATCGCGTGGAGCGTGGGCGCGAGATCCTCGCAAAGCTTCAGCAACCGATCGAGCCCGAAATGCTCCTCATGCGCGGCGATCTGGAAGACGCTGTCGGCGGAGGTGTAGCAGATAGGCCAGCCAGTGCGGATATGCTCCTCCCCCAGCTCGGCGATGATCATCGTGCCCGAGGCGTGGCAATTGCCGAGAATCCCCTCGGTCCCGGCCAATGAGCAGGTCCTTGCCACGAGATCCGTCGGGAAGCTGTTCTCGTGCTCGGTGAAATAGTGCCACTCCCACGGCACCGGCACGCCGGCCAGTTCCCAATGGCCCGAGGGGGTGTCCTTGCCGGGCGAGATCTCGGTCGCCGCCCCCCACAGTCCTTGGGGTGTCGCGCCGAGCCCCGGCGCCGCGTCGCCCGAGGCCAGTTCGACGGCGGCTCCAAGCCCGAGCGCGTCGAGATGCGGCAGGTGCAGCGGGCCCGACCGCCCCTCCTCCGCCCGCCCGCCGGCACAGGCCTGCGCGATATGGGCAAGCGTATTCGCCCCGGTGTCTGGCACGCCATCATTGAAGAAACGGTCGGCATCGGGCGCGCCGCCGATCCCGACGCTGTCCATCACGATCACGAAGGCCCGGCTCATCGCTGCGCATCCTCCACACCGATACGTTCATGGATCAGGGGCGGCTCCTCGCAGGGTCCGTCGCTGAGCTCGAACGCGGCGAGCACCGCGGCCTCCGCCTGCGCCGCCGCGGCGTCGTTCGCCGCGTGGATCAGCGCCAGAGGCTCGCCGCGCTCCATCTCCTCGCCCAGCATGGCCATCTCGCACAGGCCGACCGACGGATTGATCCGATCCGTATCGACCAGCCGCCCCCCGCCCAGATGCACCACCGCCTCGCCAAGCGCGCGCGTGTCGATCCGACAGACATGGCCTGCGCGCGGAGCGGGCACGGCCCGGGTGACCGGGGCCGAGGGCAGCCGGTCGGGATAGCGCTCGACGAAATCGGACGGCCCGCCGAGGGCCGCGACCATCTTTCCGAAGACCTCCGCGGCACGCCCCGAGCCGAGCACCTCGTCGATCCGCGCCGCGCCGTCGTCGGCATCCTCGGCGATGCCCGCAAGCACCAGGGCCTCGCCGCCGAGGGCCGCGGTCACGTCCCAGAGCGCCTCGTTGACCTGCGTGCCGGTCAGCGTCTCCATCACCTCGATCACCTCGAGCGCGTTGCCCGCCGAATGGCCGAGCGGCTGGTTCATGTCGGTGATCAGCGCTGTCGTCTTGCACCCGGCTCCGTTCGCGGTCGCCACGAGGCTCTGCGCCAGTGCCCTGGCATCCTCGGGCCGCGCCATGAAGGCGCCCGATCCCACCTTGACGTCGAGCACCAGCCCCTCGAGACCGGCAGCGAGTTTCTTCGACAGGATCGACGCCGTGATCAAGTCGATGCTCTCGACCGTGCCCGAGATGTCGCGAATGCCATAGAGGCGCTTGTCGGCGGGCGCGATCTCGCCGGTCGCACCGACGATGGCGCAGCCGACCTCCGCCACCACCTTGCGAAGCGCGTCGATGCCGGGCAGCGCGGTATAGCCCGGGATCGCTTCCATCTTGTCGAGCGTGCCGCCGGTATGGCCGAGCCCGCGCCCCGAGATCATCGGCACATAAACCCCGCAGGCCGCGAGCGCGGGTGCAAGCAGCAGCGAGACGGAATCGCCGACCCCGCCCGTCGAATGCTTGTCGATCACCGGGCCGGGCAGATCCCAGTTCAGCACCTGGCCGGAGTCGCGCATCGCCTTGGTCAGCGCCACGCGCCCGTCCATGCCAATCCCCTTGAGAAGAACCGCCATCGCGAAGGCACCGGCCTGCGCATCCGTGACCGATCCGTCCGCCAGCCCGCGCGCAAACCAGTTGGCCGCGTCTTCGCCCAGTCCCCGCCCGTCACGCACAGATTGAATGATGCCGCGCGCGTCCATCACGCATTATCCATGTGCGAGACGTCGAACCGGCCCGGCAGCAAATCGCCCACCGAGGTTTCGAGCCGCTCGCCTGATGTCGTGGCCAGCGTCACCGGCACATCATGACGCGAGAATTCCGCGAGCTTCTGGCGGCACCCCCCGCAGGGCGGAACCGGGGTCGGGCTGTCGGCGATCACCGCGACCTCGATGATCTGCGTCTCCCCCGCCGCGACCATAGCCGCGATCGCGCCCGCTTCGGCGCAGGTGCCCTCGGGATAGGCGACATTCTCGACATTGACCCCGTGATAGATCTGCCCGGACGCGCCGCGCACCGCCGCGCCGACCTTGAATTTCGAATAGGGAGCGTAAGCGTTCTCGCGCACCTGGCGCGCCGCATCGAGAAGCGACATGGCTGATCTCCAGACGAAGGCGGGACCGATTTTTGTCCAGCCGGTTGAGTTTTTGCGATCCTGCTCCGCGCGCGCGGAGGATGCAAGCATACGCGACGCGACGGCACTTGCCCTCGCGATCTATTCATACCCTTAGGTCAATGCCGGACTTGCATTTGTGCCGGAGGTGATATCTAGACTGCACAGACACGCGCTGCCAAGATAGTTTAAAGCTAAATCAGTTCCGGGAGGGAGCCATGGAAGAGGCTCGTCACGACAACATGCGCCAGTCGGCGCTGGATTATCACGCCAATCCCAAGCCCGGGAAACTGGAAATCCGCGCGACGAAACCGCTCGCGAACGGCCGCGATCTGGCCCGCGCCTACTCCCCCGGCGTCGCCGAGGCCAGCCTCGCGATCCGGGCGAACCCGGACACGGCGCGCGACTACACGGCCCGCGGCAACCTCGTGGCCGTGGTGACCAACGGCACCGCCGTTCTCGGCCTGGGCAATATCGGGGCTCTGGCCGCGAAGCCGGTGATGGAAGGCAAGGCGGTCCTGTTCAAGAAATTCGCCAATATCGACGCCTTCGACCTCGAAATCAACGAGAGCGACCCCGAGAAGCTGGCCGATATCGTCTGCGCGCTCGAACCCTCCTTCGGCGCGATCAATCTCGAAGACATCAAGGCGCCCGATTGCTTCATCGTCGAGAAGCTCTGCCGCGAACGGATGAACATCCCGGTCTTCCATGACGACCAGCACGGGACCGCGATCGTGGTCGGCGCCGCGGCGACCAATGCGCTGCGGATCACCGGAAAGCGCTTCGAGGACATCAAGATCGTCTCGACGGGCGGCGGCGCGGCCGGGATTGCCTGCCTGAACATGCTCCTCAAGCTTGGCGTGAAGCGTGAGAATGTCTGGCTGTGCGACATCGAGGGGCTCGTCTACGAGGGCCGCGAGACGGACATGACGCCGCAGAAGGCAGCCTATGCGCAAGGCCGCGAGGCGAAGACGCTCGACGAGGTGATCGCCGGGGCGGACATGTTCCTCGGCCTGTCCGGGCCGGGCGTGCTCAAGCCCGAGATGGTCGCCAAGATGGCGCCCCAGCCCGTCATCTTCGCGCTGGCCAACCCGACGCCCGAGATCCTGCCCGACGACGCGCGCGAAGTTGCCCCCGACGCGATCATCGCGACCGGGCGCAGCGACTTCCCCAACCAGGTCAACAACGTCCTGTGTTTCCCCTTCATCTTCCGCGGCGCGCTCGATGTCGGCGCGACGACGATCAATGACGAGATGCAGATCGCCTGCATCGAGGGGATCGCCAAGCTCGCCCGCCAGACCACCTCGGCCGAAGCCGCGGCGGCCTACCGCGGCGAGAAGCTCACCTTCGGCCCCGATTACCTGATCCCGAAACCCTTCGACCCCCGGCTGATGGGCGTCGTGGCCTCTGCCGTGGCGAAAGCGGCGATGGAGACCGGCGTGGCGACCCGCCCGCTCGAGGACCTGCCGGGCTACAAGGCGCAACTCGACGGTTCGGTCTTCAAATCCGCCCTCATCATGCGCCCGGTCTTCGAAGCCGCGGCCACTGCCACCCGGCGCATCGCCTTCTCCGAGGGCGAGGACGAACGCGTGCTGCGCGCTGCGATTGCGATGATCGAGGAGACCACCGACACACCGATCCTGATCGGCCGCCCCGAGGTGATCGAAATGCGCTGCGAACGGGCGGGCCTGCCGCTCGACCTCAATGCGGTGGAGATCGTGAACCCCGAGAACGACCCGCGCTACCGCGACTATTGGGGCACCTATCACGAGCTGATGGCGCGGCGCGGCGTCACCCCCGATCTCGCCCGGGCGATCATGCGCACCAACACCACGGCCATTGCCGGGATCATGGTCCATCGCAACGAAGCGGATTCGATGATCTGCGGCACCTTCGGCCAGTACCTGTGGCACCTGAAATATGTCCGCGAGATCCTCGCACGCGACGGTCTTCACCCGGCCGGCGCGCTGTCGCTGATGATCCTCGAGGACGGCCCGCTCTTCGTCGCCGACACCCATGTCCATCACCAGCCCACGCCCGATCAGATCATGGAAACCGTGATCGGGGCCGCCCGCCATGTCTCGCGCTTCGGGCTGAAGCCGAAGATCGCGCTCTGCTCGCACAGCCAGTTCGGCAATCTCGACACCGATTCCGGCGAACGGATGCGCGCCGCGATGGATCTGCTGATCAAGCGCGAGGTCGAGTTCGATTTCGAGGGCGAGATGCATGTCGATGCCGCGCTCGATCCCGAGGTGCGCGCGCGACTGATGCCGAAGAGCCGTTTCGAAGGGCCGGCGAACGTGCTCGTCTTCGCCAATACGGACGCGGCGTCGGGCGTGCGCAACATCCTCAAGATGAAATCGGGCGGGCTCGAGGTCGGGCCGATCCTGATGGGGATGGGCAACAAGGCCCATATCGTGACCCCGTCGATCACCTCGCGCGGCCTTCTCAACATGTCGGCGCTGGCGGGCACGCCGGTAACCCATTACAGCTGAGTCGTCCCTGCCAAAGATGAATTTGCAAAGCCGCCACGCGCTGAAAACGCCCTGAAAACTCTCGGCAGCTTTGCAAAGATCCCCGGTCGCAGCACCGTGATCTCTGCAAATTCCCCCGCACTTCCGCAGATTGTGCGCGGTAACATTCTTGCGCCAGACCCGCCCCGCTCTTAACACATCCTTCAGATGCCGGAGGAGGAGACAGGCGCATGGGCTACAAAGAGGTCTATTCCGCGTGGAAGGCGGATCCCGAGAAATTCTGGATGGAGGCGGCCGAGAAGATCGACTGGGACCGGAAGCCTTCCCGGGCGCTCTTCGACGAGAACACCCCGCTTTACGAATGGTTCTCGGACGGGATGGCGAACACCTGCTGGAACGCGGTGGACCGCCATGTCGAGGCCGGGCGCGGCGACCAGATCGCGATCATGCATGAAAGCCCGATCACCCATGCGACCAAGGGCATCACCTACAAGGAATTGCAGGCCCGCGTGGCCTCGCTGGCCGGCGCCCTGAAGATGCGCGGCGTCGAGAAGGGCGACCGGGTCATCATCTACATGCCGATGATCCCCGAGGCGCTTGAGGCGATGCTGGCCTGCGCCCGGATCGGCGCGATCCATTCGGTCGTCTTCGGCGGGTTTGCAGCCAACGAACTGGCGGTGCGGATCGACGACTGCGCTCCCAAGGCGATCATCGCGGCGAGCTGCGGGCTCGAGCCGGGCCGCGTCGTCCATTACAAGCCGCTCCTCGACGAGGCGATCGAGATCGCCGACCACAAGCCCGAATTCTGCGTGATCTTCCAGCGCGAGCAGGAAGTGGCGAAGCTGATCGAGGGGCGCGACTTCTCGTGGCACGGCTTCCAATACGGCGTGAAGCCCGCCGACTGCGTGCCGGTCGAAGGCAATCACCCAGCCTATATCCTTTATACCTCGGGCACGACCGGCCAGCCCAAAGGCGTCGTGCGCCACACCGGCGGCCATCTCGTCGCGCTGCAATGGTCGATGAAGAACATCTACAATATCGAAGCGGGCGACCGGTTCTGGGCGGCCTCGGATGTGGGCTGGGTCGTGGGCCATTCCTATATCTGCTACGGGCCCCTGATCGCGGGCGCGACCACCATCGTCTTCGAGGGCAAGCCGATCGGCACCCCGCATCCGGGCGTGTTCTGGCGCATCATCCAGAACAACCGGATCAAGAGCTTCTTCACAGCCCCCACCGCGCTGCGCGCGATCAAGCGCGAGGACCCGAGCGGCGAATGGATCAAGCGCTACGTGCTGCATGATCTTCAGGCGCTCTATCTCGCAGGCGAGCGCGCCGATCCCGACACGGTGGAATGGGCGCAGAAACACCTGAAGGTGCCGGTTGTCGATCACTGGTGGCAGACCGAGACCGGCTGGGCCATCGCGGCCAACCCGGTCGGGATCGAGGAATTGCCGACCAAGATCGGCTCCCCTTCGGTCGCGATGCCGGGCTACGACGTTCAGGTGCTCGACGAGGGCGGCCACCCGGTCCCGCCGGGTACGCTGGGCGCGATCGCGATCAAGCTGCCCCTGCCCCCCGGCACCCTGCCCACGCTGTGGAATGCCGAGGCGCGGTTCAAGAAGAGCTATCTCGAACATTTCCCGGGATATTACGAGACGGGCGATGCCGGCTATATCGACGAGGACGGCTATCTCTACATCATGGCGCGCACCGATGACGTCATCAACGTCGCGGGCCACCGCCTCTCGACCGGCGCGATGGAGGAGGTGCTCGCGGGACATGCGGATGTCGCGGAATGCGCCGTGATCGGGGTGGCGGACGATCTGAAGGGGCAGGTCCCGATGGGTTTCCTGTGCCTCAACGCCGGCTGCAATCGCGCGCCGGACGAGATCGTGAAGGAATGCGTCCAGCGCGTGCGCGATCAGATCGGCCCGGTCGCGGCCTTCAAGCTGGCCTGCGTCGTCGACCGCCTGCCGAAGACGCGCTCGGGCAAGATCCTGCGCGGGACGATGGCGAAGATTGCCGATGGCGAAAGCTGGAAGATGCCCGCGACGATCGACGATCCGGCCATTCTCGACGAGATCACCCTGGCCTTGAAGGGGCTCGGATACCCGCGCGGGTAAGCCCGATCGGGGCGCGGGAACGTCTCCTGCGCCCTTTCATTCACAAGTTGTTCATCTCGACCTCCCCTTTTCTTCGGACCGTTTGGTTCAATTTTGCTCCACACTGGGTTGATTCCTCGCCCGCTCCCGCGGATGATCAATCTGGTTACCCATATGAAAACAGCTTACCCGAGTTCTGAACCGGACGATCGTGTCGCGCCCCCCCGGGCCGCGGAGTTGGCGATGTTGCAACACGATCTCCGTGCGGGCCTCGATGAGATCATCGGGGGGGTCGACCGTGTTCTCGCGTTCGAGGTGGAGCCCCAGAAACGCGCAGAGCTAGAACGCATCCGGGTCTCGGGCGAGGAACTGGCGCGATTGCTCGACCTACTCAACGGCGGCACCGAAGCCCGCGTTGAAGACGCGGCGGACCAGAAAGCCACGCTGCTCGATATCCGCATTTTTCTGCGCACGCTCGAGCGGCGCTGGACCTGCGCGGCGCGCGACCGCGACCTGGCTTTCGAGCCGTTGATTTCCCCGCAAGTCCCCCCTGCCCTGCTCGTCGATCGCGGCCTGCTTGAACGGATCGCGGGCAATCTCCTGAGAAACGCCTTCGCGTATAGCGGGAAGGGCACGGTGCGGCTGCATCTCGAGTTCGAGCTGCCTCACTCCTTGATCCTGCGCGTGACCGACGAGGGCCCGGGTTTCGCCGCAGAGGTGATATCCGAAGCCGCGAGGCCGGGCGCCCGCGGCCCTGTCGCACGCCGCCTGCGCCCGGAAGGCCAGGGGCTGGGGCTGTCGATCTGCCGCACCCTGTGCGAGGCGCAGGGCGGATGGGTCAGCTGGGCCAATCGCCCCGAAGGCGGGAGCGAGATCAAGGCCCGGATTCCGGTCGGCATCCCCGCATCGCAGGAAAGCGCCGCCGCGAAACATACGCGGATCGAGGAATTGCCCGACCTCACTGGGTGGCGCACCCTCGTTGCCGACGACAGCGAATCAACGCGCGCGCTCTTCACGCACCTCCTCGGCGCAATGGGCGCCGATGTGCTGACCTTCTCCGATGGCGCGGGCGCGCTGAGGCGGCTTCTGGCCGAGCCCGTGGACCTTGCAGTCCTCGATGTCGAAATGCCCGAACTGGACGGGCTGGAGGTGATGCGGCGGCTGCGCGGCTCCGGGCGGGTCTGGTCGCGACTGCCGATCATCGCCTGTTCCGGGCGCAGCGGACCCGGCGATCACCGGGAGATCCGGATGGCGGGCGCGGACCTGATCCTGACGAAACCGTTAGCCGCGGTCATCCCGATCCTTCACGCGATCTGTGACGTCACCGGCCATTGTCCGCCGCCTGCGCCCCGCCCTCGCCCGAACGCCCCGGGAGACCGCCTGCTCGCGCGGCTTCTCGGTCGAACCGGGTCCAGCCTGCCCGAATTTCTCTCCGAGCAGATCGTCAACGACCTTCGCACGATCGCGCAGTCTCTTCGCGTCGCTCTCGCGCAAGGAGACCGTCTTATTTTGAGGCAACAGAGCCATAAGCTCATCGCCGTGGCAGGGGCCGGGGGTGACGATACCCTCACTCGACAGGCACGCGCGCTTGACAGCGCGGCCCGACATGGCACCTATGAGGACATTAACGAATTGGGCCAAATCGCTCTGGTCTTGTTGGATCGGCTCATCGTTAGAATGACTGAAGATTTTTTGGAAAAGAACGATTTCAATGATGAGTATTTCACATAAAGACCCTGCGAAACCGCCCGGCGGTCGAGACTGCGAGTCACAAGAGGGCGGCGTGTCTGTCCTCCCGAGCTACGCCCCCTCCTCGCCCCTCCGCTCCGTCTCGCCCAATCCCCCCGACATCAAAAGCGAACAGGTCCTTCTCATCGAGGATATCGGATCGCTCAGCGCCATTTACCAAGCCTATCTCCACGACGCGGGGTTCGTCACCCACAGCGCCACCACTGCCGAGCAAGGAATGGAGATCTTCCGCGCTCACCCGATCCGGATGGTGCTCCTCGATCTCATGCTTCCCGACAGGAATGGCGACGAACTGATCGCCGAGATGCTCGCGCTTCGTCCCCGCACAGCGATCATCGTGACCACCGCCGATCGCTCGGTGGATCGCGCGGTGCAGGCGATGCAGGCGGGCGCGGTCGATTTTCTCGTGAAACCGATCGAGGAGCCGCGCCTGCGTGCAGCGCTCGAGAACGCCCGCACCTCGAGCCTTCAGGCCGGGTTTGACGGCGAGGCCGCCCCCTCCGACGCGCCGATCGGGACTTTCATCGGCACCTCCGCTTGCATGCAGAGCGTCTACGAGCGTGCCCGCGCGGCCGCGCGCTCTTCCGCGCCCATCTACATCTGGGGCGAGAGCGGCACGGGCAAGGAACTCTGCGCCCATGCGATCCATGCCAGCGGACCACGCAGCGAAGGGCCGTTCGTCACGCTCGATTGCGGATCGCTGCCCGCCGACCGGCTCGAAAGCGAACTTTTCGGCCATTATCGCGGCGCGTTCCCGGGGGCGCTCTACGACAAGCCCGGCGCGCTGATGAATGCCGATGGCGGCACGCTGCTGCTCGACAACATCACCGATCTCGACCCGATCGTGCAGATCAAGCTGCTGCGTGTTCTCGAATCCGGTCAGGTCAAGCCCTTCGGCGCGCCCGAGCCCCTCTCGGTCGACGTCCGGGTAATCTGCGCGGCCACCCCCTCGCCTGCCGAGGTCCTCGAGAGCGGAAAGATCCGCGACGACCTGTATTACCGGCTGCATGTGCTTGCCATCGAGATGCCCGCCCTGCGCACCCATCCCGAGGATATCGGACCGATCGCCCGCATGGCGCTCGCCCGGTTTGCCGCCGAGGAGCAACGCAGCTTCACCGACATTTCCGACGCGGCGATCCGCCGGCTCGAGGAAATGCGCTGGCCCGGCAATGTGCGGCAGCTGATGAATGTGCTGCGCGCGGCGATGGTGATGAATGACGGGCCCGTGCTCGAACCCGAAATGCTCCCCGACACGATCGACGGACCGGCCCCGAATTCGACCGGAGGTCCGCTGGAGGATGGCACGCTTCAGGCCTTCGCCGGCTGCTCCCTGGCCGAGATCGAGCGCGCCGTCATCGAGGCCGCGATCGCGCGTCATGACGGGTCGATCCCGCGCGCGGCGATCGAGCTCGGCGTCGCACCCTCGACGCTCTATCGCAAGCGGGACAGCTGGGCCGAGAAGCCCTGAGTGCCTTCGCTCAGGCGAATTGCTCGCGCATGAGACGCTCCTCGAGCCCGTGGCCGGGATCGAAGAGAATATGGTGCTCGATCTCGGGTTCGGAACGCACCTCGACCCACTTCACCGGCTTCACCGAGCGCGAATCCGCATCAGCCATGACCGGCCGTTTCTCGCGTTCAAGCACCTCGAAGCGCACCGTCGCCGAATTCGGCAGGATCGCCCCCTGCCAGCGCCGGGGCCGGAAGCTCGCGATACCGGTGAGCGCGAGCACGTCGGATCCGATCGGCAGGATCGGCCCATGCGCGGAAAAATTATAGGCGGTCGAGCCTGCGGGCGTGGACACGATCGCCCCGTCGCAGACCAGCTCCTGCAGGCGCACCTTGCCGTTGATCGAGATCTTGAGCTTGGCGGCCTGCGGCCCCGCGCGCAGCAAAGAGACCTCGTTGATCGCGAGCGCCTCGTGCAGGATGCCATCCTCGGTCTCCGCCTTCATCGAGAGCGGGTTGATCACCGCGACCTCGGCCGCTTCCAGCCGCTCGGGCAGGTTTCCCGGCACATAGTCGTTCATCAGGAAGCCGACCGAGCCGCGGTTCATCCCGTAGACCGGCAAGCCCGTGCCCTCATGCAGGCATTGCAGCATGAAACCGTCCCCGCCGAGCGCGACGATCACGTCGGCGGCATAGCGCGGCACCTGCCCGTAGCGCGAGATCAGATCCTCGCAGGCGGATTGCGCGCTGTCTCCGGACGCGGCGGCAAAATGGATATGGGTGAATTTGCGCACCGTCGCGCCCCTCCCTCTGCTCTTTGCAAGGTGTTGCAAGCACATGGGGGAAAGACAAGCGCCAAAGGCCGGTGAAAATCCGGTTTTGAGCGCTTTGGACGCTTTGGGCGCTTTCAGCATCACGAAAACTGCGCTAAATGAGCCGCGAACCCGGATCTTCGCGAGGAGCGCTACATGACCGAGCAACGCGACGCTGGCTTTTTCACCGAAAGCCTCGCCACCCGTGACCCCGAGCTTTTCAAATCGATCACCGACGAGCTGGGTCGCCAGCGCGACGAGATCGAACTGATCGCCTCGGAAAACATCGTCTCGAAGGCGGTGATGGAGGCCCAGGGCTCGGTGATGACGAACAAATACGCCGAAGGCTACCCGGGCAAGCGCTACTATGGCGGCTGCCAGTATGTCGACGTCGCCGAGACCCTCGCGATCGACCGCGCCAAGGAACTCTTCGGCTGCGAATTCGCGAACGTCCAGCCGAACTCGGGCAGCCAGGCCAACCAGGGCGTCTTCACCGCGCTTCTGAAGCCCGGCGACACGATCCTCGGCATGAGCCTCGACGCGGGCGGCCACCTCACCCACGGCGCCAAGCCCAACCAGTCGGGCAAGTGGTTCAACGCGATCCAGTACGGTGTGCGCAAGCAGGACAGCCTGCTCGATTACGATCAGGTCCGCGCGCTGGCACAGGAACACCAGCCCAAGCTGATCATCGCCGGCGGCTCGGCGATCCCGCGCCAGATCGACTTCGCCAAGTTCCGCGAGATCGCGGATGAGGTCGGCGCCTACCTGATGGTCGATATGGCCCACTTCGCCGGTCTCGTGGCCGGTGGCCAGCACCCTTCGCCCTTCCCCTATGCCGATGTCGCGACCACCACGACACACAAGACCCTGCGCGGCCCGCGCGGCGGCATGATCCTCACCAACAACGAGGAAATCGCGAAGAAGGTGAACTCGGCGATCTTCCCCGGCATCCAGGGCGGTCCCCTGATGCATGTCATCGCCGGCAAGGCCGCGGCCTTCGGCGAGGCGCTGCGCCCCGAGTTCAAGGTCTATGCCGAGCAGGTCGTGAAGAACGCGCAAGCGCTCGCTGACGAGCTGATGAAGGGCGGGCTCGACATCGTCACCGGCGGCACCGACACCCATGTGATGCTGGTCGATCTGCGCCCGAAAGGCGTGAAGGGCAACGCGACCGAGAAGGCCCTCGGCCGCGCGCACATCACCTGCAACAAGAACGGTATCCCGTTCGATCCGGAAAAGCCGATGGTCACCTCGGGCATCCGTCTGGGCACGCCCGCCGGCACCACCCGCGGCTTCAAGGAAGAGGAATTCCGCGAGATCGCCCGCCTCATCGTCGAAGTGGTCGACGGTCTGGCCGCAAACGGCGAAGAGGCCAATGGCGACGTCGAAGAGGCCGTGAAAGCCAAGGTCGCGACGCTGCTGGCGCGCTTCCCGCTCTATCCCGAGCTCTGATCTTCGCGACATCATCTGAAGGCCCCCAGTTCGCGGGGGCCTTTTTCATGCCTGCGGGCCGCCCCTCAGGCGCCCTCGATCCAGAGCTTCGCCCCGAGCAACGCCAGGCCGACCACGAGCACGATGAAGGCGATCGCGCCGCCGGCGGACAGGGCCGCCGCACGCAGACGCTCGGACGCGCCAAGCGGTTCGAGATAGTCGCGGCAGGTGGCGAAGGCCGCCTCGATCGCGCGCGCATCGAGCTGTCGGGCGATCTTTGGTGCGCGGGCGCTGCGTTCGGCGGCAACGAGAACCCCCGCGGCCCGGCGAACCTTGCGCGGCAGCGCGCGCGCCCGGCTGGCGACCCGCGCCTCGAGATCGGGGCCACGCGCGCCCAGCCGCGTTGCGAGCAGCCGCGATACCTGCGCCGTCATTTCTGCGATCCGTTCGGGCCCCATGACCTCCTCCCCCAGTCACTCGACGGACGCTACCCTCCCCGGCCGGCCTGCGCAACACGCGCGCCCCGCGCGCATTTTTCTGTCGATGCCCTCTGGCCGCGTCGCGTGCTTCGCCCTAGCTTGTGCGCCATGCTGAACACCGTCTCCTACCCCGCTGACACCGATGCCCTTCCGCTCCTGATCGCGCCCGGCCTGTTCGGCTCGGCGCGCAACTGGAACGTTATCGCCAAGAACCTGAGCAAGGAGCGGAGCGTCGTCACGCTCGACCTGCGCAATCATGGCGACAGCTTCTGGCACGACGATCACAGCTATGCCGCGATGGCGGCGGACATCGCCGAGGTGATCGAGGCCAATGGCGGCAAGGCGGATGTTCTGGGCCATTCGATGGGCGGCAAGGCTTCGATGGTGCTGGCCCTGACCCGCCCCGACCTCGTGCGCCGTTTGATCGTGGCGGACATGGCGCCCAAGCCCTATCAGCACGGCGAAAACCACGGCGCACTGATCGACGCGATGCGGGAGATGAAGATCGACGACCTGACCACGCGCTCGCAGGCCGATGAGCGTCTGGCCGAACGGATCGTCGATCCGGGCACCCGCGCCTTCCTGCTGCAGTCGCTGGCATTGCGCGACGGGCCGGTGCGGTGGAAGTTCAACCTCGGCGCGCTGAAGGCGAACCTTCCCGGCATTCTCGACTGGCCCGACCAGCCCGAGAGGACACAGTTCGACGGCCCCGCCCTCTTCCTGTCGGGCGCGCAGTCGCATTACGTCCGGCCGGAGGATCATCCCCGTATCCGGGCACTCTTCCCGCAGGCCCAATTCGTGGAGGTGGAAAACGCGGGCCACTGGCTCCATGCCGAGCGCCCGCGCGAGGTCGAGGCGGAAGTGGCGCGCTTCCTTTCCTGAGGGCGCACCATTCGCTCAGGGCTGCGCTCGCATCATCCGGCGCAGCAACCCGTCCTTGAGCCAGTACTGGTGATAGAGCGCCGCGGCGACGTGGAGCCCCGCGAGGATCAGCAGCCCCGTGGTCAGGGCCGAGTGCACCTCGGCTACCCAGCGGATCGTGTAGAAATAGGCGGTCAGGCCGCTGATCGGCAGCGCAAAAAGCGTGAGATAGAGCAGCCAGTGGATCGCCTTCGCCCCGAAGCGCATCAGTTCCGGATCGTCATGCGGCGGCTCGGGCGCCCCCTGGACGAGGCGCAGGGTCAGCCGCCAGATAGCGAGCAGAAGAATCACGACGCCGAGAATGATATGGAGATAGGTGCCGAAATCCGGGTTCGCCGCCCCGCCGCGCACCATGCTGCGGAAAGTGTGCCCCATCGCGTCATTGAACAGGAATTGCGGGATGATGAGCAGCACCACCAGCCAGTGCAGCCAGATCTGCGTTTTCGAATAGCCTTGAGCTTCTGCCATGATTCTTCTCTTGATTTCGGAATGCGCGGAATGATGTCCATTATGGAATGAACGCTCGGTCGCGCCAGTTCCGACTATCACGAAGAAGGGAGCGAACGTCAGTGAGTTTCACGCCCGACCGCAGAAAGATCCCGGGCTCCGCTCAGCGCGCGAGCACCGCCCTCAGCCGCAGTCGAGCGCAAAGCGCGCCTCCCCGGTATCGCCCGGCAGGGACGGCGAGCGGTACGGCCCCCGCGCCGGTCCGGCGACGGCACAGCCCGACGCACGCTCGGCTGCGCGGACCATCAGGGGCGGCACCCGCGCCCGCTCCGCCCGGCCCAGATATCCCATCCGGATCACCTCTGCCCTGTCGGCCTTCACGAAGACGACGAAATCGATCCCGTCGAGCGTCACTTCGTGACGGGCCGCCCCGAAGAATTGCGGAGCGGGCGAGGCCGAGCATGCGACAAGGGCGAAACAGAGCCCGAGAAGCGCGAGAGAGGATCTGGACATGGAAAGGCTCCGGGGGAGGGACAACCCGGAGCCTTTCAGAGCGTCGTTAAGGGGAGGTTAACGCGCTCGGGCGGTAAAGGCGGCCCCCGCGAGGGACAGACGGGGGCCGCAAGACCATTCTGACGGGATCGTGCCTGGCGGGGCAGTCAGAACGGGTCATTCCGCTATGTTCGTTCGCTCGACGGAGTTATCGATCTCGCAATCGCCCGGTCTCGGTCAGGGTCGATTTCGGCATCTTTCCGTCTTGCCTTCCAAGCCGAAACGCGCGCTCTTGCGGAGGGTTCCGCGGAACCGTAAATTTTTTCGTACGTTGCCCGGGTGTGGCTTCATAGGAGAGCAAGAACCATGACGAAATCGGTGAAACTGACGGCTGTAATGATGGTGGCGCTGCTGGGTCTGGCGGCGTGCAACACGGTGCGCGGCGCGGGCCAGGACCTCTCGGTCGCAGGCAGCACGATCGCAAGCGAAGCCGGCCAGGCGCAGTGACCCTTCGCCGCTAAAGACAAGGCCCCGAACCGCAAGGTCCGGGGCCTTTATCATTTCGGCGAAATCCGCCCGAAACTCACTCGTCCATCTTCAACGCCGCAATGAAGGCCGATTGCGGGATTTCCACCTTCCCGAACTGGCGCATCTTCTTCTTGCCGGCCTTCTGCTTTTCCAGAAGCTTCTTCTTCCGGGTCGCATCGCCGCCATAGCATTTCGCAGTCACGTCCTTGCGCATCGCGCTCAGCGTCTCACGCGCGATCACGCGGCCGCCGATCGCGGCCTGGATCGGGATCTTGAACATGTGGCGCGGGATCAGGTCCTTGAGCTTCTCGCACATCGCGCGGCCACGGGCCTCGGCGCGGTCACGGTGAACCATGATAGAGAGCGCGTCGACCGGCTCGTCATTGACGAGGATCGACATCTTCACGAGATGGTCCTCGCGATATTCGGTGATCTGGTAATCGAAGCTCGCATAGCCCTTGGTGACCGATTTCAGCCGGTCGTAGAAGTCGAACACGACCTCGGCCAGCGGAAGGTCATAGACCACCATCGCGCGCGAACCCGCATAGGTCAGGTCCATCTGGATGCCGCGGCGGTCCTGGCAGAGCTTGAGCACATCGCCGAGATATTCGTCCGGGACGAGGATCGTCGCCTTGATGCGCGGCTCCTCGATATGATCGACATAGGTCAGATCGGGCATGTCGGCGGGGTTGTGCAGCTCGCGCACCTCCCCGTCCTTCATATGGATCTTGAACACGACCGAGGGCGCGGTGGTGATCAGATCGAGATCGTATTCCCGTTCCAGCCGGTCGCGCACCACCTCGAGGTGCAGAAGCCCGAGGAAGCCGCAGCGGAAGCCGAAGCCGAGGGCCGCGGAGGTCTCCATCTCGGCCGAGAAGCTCGCATCGTTCAGTTGCAGCTTCTCGATCGCGTCGCGAAGCGCCTCGAAATCGTTCGCATCGACCGGGAAGAGGCCGCAGAACACCACAGGGATCGAGGGCTTGAAGCCCGGCAGGGCCGTGACGCAGGGGCGTTTCTCATGGGTGATCGTGTCGCCCACCTTGGTGTCGCGCACCTGCTTGATCGAGGCGGTGAAGACGCCGATCTCGCCGGGGCCGAGCTCCGCGATATCGACCATCTTGGGCTTGAGGACCGCGAGACGGTCGAGCTTGTAGGTCGCCCCCGTCTTCATCATCTTGATCTGGTCGCCCTTCTTGATCACGCCATCCATGACGCGGATCAGGACGACGACGCCCAGATAGGAATCGTACCAGGAATCGACGAGCATCGCCTTCAGGGGCGCGTCGCGCTCGCCCTTGGGCGCGGGCAGGCGATGAACGATCGCCTCGAGCACGTCGGGAATGCCGAGGCCGGTCTTGGCCGAGATCATCACCGACTCGGAGGCGTCGATGCCGATCACGTCCTCGATCTGCTCCTTCACCCGGTCCGGCTCGGCCGCGGGCAGGTCGATCTTGTTCAGGACCGGGACGATCTCGTGATCGGCGTCGATCGCCTGATAGACATTGGCGAGGGTCTGCGCCTCGACGCCCTGCGAGGCGTCCACCACCAGCAGCGACCCCTCGACGGCCTGCATCGAGCGCGACACCTCATAGGCGAAGTCCACGTGGCCGGGGGTGTCGATCAGGTTCAGGATATAGGTCTTGCCGTCCTTCGCGGGATATTCGATCCGCACGGAGTTGGCCTTGATCGTGATACCGCGCTCGCGCTCGATATCCATCGCGTCGAGGAGTTGCTCCTTCATGTCGCGTTCGGCCACCGTCCCGGTCAGCTGGATCAGCCGGTCGGCGAGCGTGGATTTGCCGTGGTCGATATGAGCCACGATGGAGAAGTTGCGGATGCGATCGAGATCAGTCATGGGCGCGCGTATACAGGGGAAAATGGGGGCCGGGAAGAGGGATTGAACGCCGTGCCGCATTGACGTTTCCCGCCCACACACGACATATCGCCCATATGGGCAACACCTAGGAGAGTTTCCATGATCTATTCCGTCCCGAACATGACCTGCGGCCATTGCAAAGCAGCCGTGGAAGCGGCGATCGAAGAGGTCGGCGGCAAGGCGGATGTCTATCTCGACGATCGCGAGGTCGAGGTCGAGGGGCTCCCGGAGGCCACCGTGCTCAGCGCCCTGAAAGCCGCGGGCTACGAGGCGACCCCCACCGAGGAATGAACCGATCGGGGTGGCCACATCTCGTCGGCCACCCTGCTCCGCCCGCCAGAGATTGTGCGGGCCGGACCTGTCCTTTCCGTGATTGCCGTTTCGGTGCCGCTTTCATTGCCCGAAGGCACGAATCTCGTTATTATTGCTGCGCAATCAAGACGGCAGGCCGGGCACGTCAGATGCCCGCCGCAGCAAAAGGGCAGTGCGATGACTTTCAAGACCACTTTGGGACTGTGCGCCTTCGCCGGCGCCATGGCGATCGCTTCGGGCGCTTCCGCGGGCGCGATCGATTCTGCGTGCCAGACGTCGGGCCGCGCGAATGATCCGGGGATCTGTTCGTGCATCCAGCAGGTCGCCGACATGACGCTCAGCAATCGCGACCAGCGTCGGGCGGCCTCGCTGTTCCGCGATCCCGAAAAGGCGCAGGACGTGCGCATGTCCGACCGCAAGTCCGACGCCGATTTCTGGGACCGCTACAAGAACTTCGCCTCGACGGCCGAAGGTTTCTGCAACCAGTAAGCCTTCCTGCGGCTCAGCCGGTCTTCTGCTCTTCGAGAAGATCGGCAATGAGCGCCTCGGCCCCGGCCTCGATCAGATCCAGCGCGCCCTCGAAGTCGCGCGTGAAATACGGGTCGGGCACATCGTGCCGGCCGTGGCGCGCATCGAGAAAGAGCTGCATCGCCGCGGTCGCCCCGCCCGGCTGGCGATCGAGCGCGTCGCGCAGGTTGTTCTCGTCCATCGCGAGGATCAGGTCGAATTCCGAATAATCCGTGTGCGAGATCTGGCGCCCGCGCAGCGGGCTCAGATCGTAGCCGCGCGCCGCTGCGGCCTCGATCATCGGCCCGTAGGGCGGCTCTCCCACATGCCAGTCGCCGGTGCCGGCACTGTCGAATTCGGCCTCGAGCCCGGCTTCGCGGGCCTTGTGGCGGGTCACCGCTTCGGCGGCGGGCGAGCGGCAGATGTTGCCAAGGCAAAGAAACAGGATACGCATGGCGAAAGTGATAACGGAGGGCGGGGCGATGGCCAAGATCGTGATTCTGACCGGCGCGGGAATTTCCGCCGAGAGTGGCATCCGGACCTTCCGCGCCAGCGACGGGTTGTGGGAGGAGCACCGGATCGAGGATGTCGCGACGCCCGAGGGCTTCGAGCACGATCCCGACCTGGTCCATCGGTTCTACAATGCGCGCCGCGCGGCGGCGATGGCGGCCACGCCGAACCCGGCGCATGAGGCGCTGGCCGAGCTTGAGGCCGATCCGGGCCACGACCTGCTCGTGGTCACGCAAAATGTCGACGACCTGCACGAGCGCGCGGGGAGCCAGAACGTCCTTCACATGCATGGAAGCCTCTTCGGGGCGCTTTGCCATGCCTGCGAACACCGCTGGCCCGCGCCCGAGGTCATGGCGCCCAGCGACCCCTGCCCTTCCTGCGGACGCGCCGCGACGCGGCCCGATATCGTCTGGTTCGGAGAGATGCCCTATCGGATGGAAGAGATCTGGCATTCGCTGCGTGCGGCGGACCTGTTCGTCTCGATCGGCACCTCGGGCAATGTCTATCCTGCCGCCGGTTTCGTCGCGGATGCGATGCATGCGGGCGTGCCGACGCTCGAGCTCAATCTCGAGCCGTCTGCGGGCAGCCGCATGTTCGACGAGGCCCGGCAGGGCCCCGCGAGTGTTCTGGTTCCCGAATGGGTGCGCGAGCGGCTGGGCGGCTGAGCGCCCGCCCGCTCAGTAGCTGTATTCGGCGTAGATCTTGCTCAGATCGCCATTCCATTCGCCGTTGTATTTCTCAAGCAACTCGTCGGCGGGCACCCGGCCCGTTTCGACGCTCTCTTCCAGCGCGTTGAGGAAATGGGTCTCGTCGGGGATCAGCCCGTTCGCTCCGGGCCTGCCGCGCGCCTTGAGCCCGGATTTCGCGATCGCCACCGTCTCGCGCGCCAGATCGTGCAGTTTGATCCCGTTGAACTCGCCCTGCAATGCATCGACGGCCGCGGCGCGGCGCAGACCCTCGCGGGTCTCGTGATCCCAGCCCTTCACCAGATCCCAGGCCGCGTCGAGCGCGGACTGGTCATAGCACAGCCCCACCCAGAGCGCGGGCAGCGCGCAAAGACGCCGCCACGGGCCGCCATCGGCGCCGCGCATCTCGATATATTTCTTCGAGCGCGCTTCGGGGAAGACGGTGGTCAGGTGATCGGCCCAGTCGCTGAGCGTCGGCTTCTCGCCGGGCAGCGCGGGCAGTTCGCCCTTGAGGAAGTCGCGGAAGGACTGGCCGAGCGCATTGATGTACTTGCCGTCGCGGTAGACGAAATACATCGGCACATCGAGCACGTAATCGACATAGGCCTCGTAGCCCGCGCCCGCGTCGAACATGAAGGGCAGCATGCCGGTGCGCGCGTCATCGAGGTGCTGCCAGATATGCGAGCGCCACGACTTCATGCCGTTGGGCCTGCCGTCGAGGAAGGGCGAGTTGGCGAACAGCGCGGTCGCGACCGGTTGCAGCGACAGCGCCACGCGCATCTTCTGCACCATGTCGGCTTCCGAGGCGAAATCGAGGTTCACCTGCACCGTGCAGGTGCGATACATCATCTGCTTGCCCAGATCGCCGACCCTGTCCATGTAGTCGGTCATCAGCCGGTAGCGCCCCTTGGGCATCATCGGCATCTGCTCCTGGCTCCAGATCGGCGCGGTGCCGAGGCCGATGAACCGCACCCCGATCTCGTCGGCCACCGTCTGCACTTCGCGCAGATGCTCGTTCACCTCGTCGCAGGTCTGGTGGATCGTCTCGAGCGGCGCGCCCGAAAGTTCCAGCTGGCCGCCCGGCTCGAGGCTGATATTCGCGCCGTTGAGCTGCAGGCCGATCAGCTTGTCCTGCTCGTGGATCGGCTCCCATCCGAAGCGGTCGCGCAGCCCCTCGAGCATCGCCCTGATCGAACGCGGCCCGTCATAGGGCAACGGCAGCTGGTGATCCGCGCAATAGCCGAACTTCTCGTGTTCGGTGCCGATGCGCCACTCCTCGCGAGGTTTCTCGCCGGCGGCCAGGAATTCGGCCAACTGCTCGAAGCGCTCGATCGGGCCTCCGCCCTGCTGCGGTATGGACATGGGTGCCTCGCGTCATTTTGGAGCGCAACAGGTGGCGCGCAGAGGGGCTCAAGTCAAGCGCGAAACCTATTCGCGGCTCCACAGGCTTTGTGCGGCGGTCTTGCGATCGAGGGCGGCCGAAAGCGCGCCCATATCGACACCGGGCAGGCTCGCGAAAGCATCGTAGAGCGCACCTGCCCCCGCCGCGTCGAGCGGGATCAGCAACGCTTCTCCCGAGCGGCTGCGCAAACGCCAGTACTGTTTGCCTTGAAGGTTCAGCAAGCGGATCTCGACGAGTTCGCGCAACGCGATCTCGCCCCCCATCCCCAGGGAGGTCACATTTCCCGAAGGGCCCGGCAATGCGCGGGCGCGGGAAGCCGCGAAATAGGAAACCCGGCCCTCGTCGATCTCGACGAGCCCCGGCGCGTCGACCGCGCGGGCGAACCGCATCCGCCTGAGCCCGATGAGCGCCCAGCCAAGCCCGAGCGCACAGGCCGCCACGCCCAGGGGCATCAGCAGATACCCCCCGAGCCAGACCAGCCACGCCCCGAAGACGACGACCATCCCCGCCGCGATCACCTCGCGCCAGCGATGCAGGCCCTGCGCGACTTCGGGTCGGATCACCGCCAGTCCCCCAGGGTCGATTGCCAGAGCGTGATCGCCGCGCAGACGGCCGTATCCGCACGCAGGATGCGCGGACCGAGGCTCACCGGCGTCACGAAATCCAGACCGCGCAGCTTTTCGCGCTCGGGCTCCGAGAACCCGCCCTCCGGTCCGATCAGGATCGCCCAGGGGCCGGGCGGCAGGCCCGCCAGCGTCTCGGCAGGCCCGGCCAGCGCCTCGTCGGCCCAGAGGATGCGGCGTGCCGGGTCCCAGCCCGCCAGCAGCTTCGCGAGGGGCTGGAGATCCTCGACCGGCGGCACGAAGGTGCCGAGGCATTGCTCCGCCGCCTCGCGGGCATGGGCCTGCAGCCGATCCTTCCGGATCCGCGCGGAATTGGTGAACTCGGTCTGCACCGGCAGCACCTTCGCGCAGCCGAGCTCGGTCGCCTTCTCGACGATGAAATCGGTGCGCTCCTTCTTGATCGGCGCGAAGATCAGCCAGAGATCGGGCGGGGCGAGTTGCGGCGCGGCCTGCTCGATGCAGACCAGGATGCCCCGTTTCTTATGGGCCTCGGCAACCTCCGCCGTCCACTCGCCGTCGCGCCCGTTGAACAGCGCCACGCGGGCGCCGACGCCCAGCCGCATCACCGCGAAAAGGTAATTCGCCTGGTCGGGGTCGAGAGGCACGGCTTGCCCCGCGCCCAGCGGGTGCTCTACACAGAGCCTGATCTTGGCACGTTCCATGAGGCGGACTTTATGAGCGGAAAAAGCGAAACGCCAGAGGCGGCCGGCACCGTGGCCGATGCCTATCGCGGCAATTGGGTGGACCGGATCGCACCGGCCTTCTCGCGCCCCTATCTGCGCCTGAGCCGTGCCGACCGGCCGATCGGCACCTGGCTGCTGCTGCTTCCCTGCTGGTGGGGGATCTCCCTCGCCGCGGCCTCGACGGGCGGGTTCGTCTGGCACGACCTCTGGCTGGCCGTGGGCTGCGCGATGGGCGCCTTCCTGATGCGCGGCGCGGGCTGCACCTGGAACGACATCACCGACCGCAAGATCGACGCGAGCGTGGCGCGCACCCGGTCGCGCCCGATCCCCTCGGGACAGGTCTCGGTCAAGCAGGCGCTCGGCTGGATGGCGATACAGTCGCTGGTGGCGCTCGCGATCCTGCTCAGCTTCAACCTGCCCGCCATCATTCTCGGCTTCATCTCGCTCGGGCCCGTCGCGATCTATCCCTTCGCGAAGCGCTTCACCTGGTGGCCGCAGATCTTCCTCGGAATCGCGTTCAACTGGGGCGCGCTTCTGGGCTGGGTCGCGCATAGCGGGAGCCTGGGCTGGCCGACCGTGGCGCTGTACCTCTCGGGGCTCGTCTGGACGCTTTTCTACGACACGATCTACGCCCATCAGGACAAGGAGGACGACGCGCTGATCGGCGTCAAATCCACCGCGCGCCTGTTTGGCGACGACAGCGCGAAATGGCTGGGCGGATTCCTGATGGGGACGGTCGCGCTGATGACGGCCGCGGTGATGGGGGCGCTGCTGCCCGACGCCCCACCCCTGCGGCTGGTGCTCGCGCTGATCGCGCCCTGGGCGATGGGCTGGCACATGCTCTGGCAGATGCGGCAACTCGACATCGACGACCCGGATATCTGCCTCAAGCTGTTCCGCGCCAATCGCGATACGGGCCTGATTGCTGCGCTGTTTCTCGCCGCTGGCGCAATCGTGTAACGGGCTTTCGATTGATCCCCCGGGCCGTGCGCCTTAAGGAAAACGGAACAGATTCCCGAGGGAGGGTTCCAGACACATGCGCCATCGCGCCACCCTGCTCACGATCGCAGCTTTCGCTCTTGCACTGGTTCTTTCGGCCGTCATCGCGGGCGGTGCCGCGACCGTCATCGAGAAAGCCACCCGGCAGGAGGTGCGCGTGGGGATGGAGGCGCAGGGCTACGGGTGGATCCGGGTGCATACCGACGGCCTCCAGGTGATCCTCACCGGAACCGCGCCGACCGAGGCCGAACGGTTCCGCGCCGTCTCCCTGGCCGACAAATATGTCGACAGCTCGCGGGTGGTGGACAACACCGACACCCAGATCGCGAAACCCGTCACCCCGCCCGATTTCTCGCTCGAGATGCTGCGCAACGAGAACGGGATCTCGCTGATCGGGCTGGTGCCCGCCGGCGTCGATCGCAAGAAGATCGCCGAGGAGCTCAAGAAGGTCGCAGGCGACGAGGGCGTGACCGACATGCTCGAAAGCGCGGATTATCCGGTTCCGGGCGGGTGGGAGGAAGCGATGCGCTTCGGCCTCAAGACGCTCGAGACCCTGCCGCGTTCGAAGGTCTCGGTCTCTCCCGGCAAGGTCAAGGTGCAGGCGATCACCGATAGCGTAACCGAAAAGGGCCGGGTCGAGACCTCGCTTGCGCGCACCCGACCGACCGATCTCAGGCTCGATTTCGACATCTCCGCCCCGCGCCCGGTGATCACGCCCTTCACGTTGCGCTTCATCGTCGACGAGGAAGGCGCGCGCTTCGACGCCTGTTCAGCCGATACCGAGAGGGCGCGCGAGCGCATCTTCTCCGCGGCCCGCGGGGCCGGTGCGAAAGGCACGCTGAGCTGCACGATCGGGATGGGCACCCCCTCCCCCGACTGGTCGATCGCCGCCGCGATGGCGATCAAGGCGGTGGGTCAGCTCGGGGCCGCCACCGTGACCTTCTCCGATGCCGATATCGCGCTCGATGCGAAACCCTCTGTGGCGCAAAAGACCTTCGACGAGGTGGTGGGCGAGCTGGAATCGAACCTGCCCGGCGTGTTCTCACTCAAGGCCGCGCTCGAACCCTCGCCGAAAGCCAAGGCCGACGAGGCGCAGTTCATCGCGACCCGCGACGGCAAGGGCCATGTCGATCTCAAGGGCCGCGTGCTCGATGCGCGCCAGCGCGAGGCGGTCGAGAGCTTCGCCCGCGCCAAGCTCGGTCACGACAAGGTTCACGGCGCGACCCGCGTCGACAAGACCCTGCCCGCCGGCTGGCCGATCCGGACGCTTGCGGGCATCGAGGCGCTGGCCGAACTCCATGACGGCACTGTCCTCGTGACCCCGAAACTGGTGAAGGTGACCGGGGTGACCGGCAACCCGCAGGGCTCGGACACGATTTCGCGCATCCTCACCAGCCAGCTCGGCGAGGGCGCGCAGATCGACCTGAAGGTGAAATACGACAAGCGCCTCGATCCGGTGCTCGCGCTGCCGAGCGGCAAGGAATGCGTGACCCGCCTGAACGGCTCGCTGGCGAAGCAGAAGATCAACTTCGATCCCGGCTCGGCCCAAGTCTCGGCCGATAGCGTGAAGGCGCTCGACGCCCTGGCCGGCGCGATGAAGGATTGCACGGGCTTCCGGATGGAAGTCGGAGGCTATACCGACAATCAGGGCCGCGAGGAGATGAACCTGCAACTCTCGCAAGATCGCGCTCAGGCGGTGATCCGCGGGCTGCTCGATCGCGGCGTGCTCGTGGGCAATCTCGTCGCGAAGGGCTATGGCGAAGCCGCGCCGATCGCCTCGAACGACACCGAGGCCGGGCGCGAGGAAAACCGCCGCATCGAATTCACCCTGCTCGACAAGAAGCCGGTGGATGAGAGCGCCGACGGATCGCAGGACGGGGAGCCGCATTGGGACGGGGCGGTCACCGATGACGCGACACCGGCGACGGACGGGGCAGCCCCCGAAGGCAAGGACGCCGCGCCGCAGGGCGATGCGCCGGCGACCGATGCGGACGCGAATAACAGCGATGCGGCACCAGCCGCACAAGAGGAGATCCCGGTCGAGACCCCGGCAGACGACACGCCGCGTCCGAAGTTCCGGCCGAAGGATCTGACGAAGGGCTGAAGGGTAGAGACATGAACAGAACCGAATTCATCATCGCCACCGCGATCGTCCTCTTCCTCGCCTTCGCGCTTGGCTGGTTCGCCTCTTGGCTGATCCACCGCCTGACCCGGGTGAGCCGCGCCGATATGGGCGAACTCGAGCAGATGGCCCAGGCGCTGCACGAGGCCGAGGAGACCCGCGATCAGGCGCTTACCTATTTCGAACAGCGCGAGGCGGAACTGAGCAATCAGCTCAGCCAGACCGAGGCGGAGCTGCGCGCGGCGATGGACGGACTACGCGATGCGCGTCACGAGGCAGAGGAACTGCGCGCCTATATCGACCGCACGCAGAAGGCGTGACCTCGGGGGCCTTTGCCCCTGCCCCCGCGAGAAACCAGACCGGATTTCCGCACCCGCGCCCCTCCTTCTCGCGGCGGCGCGGCTCCTGTTTTTCAGGCCGTTGCGGTTTCGGGTGTCGTGTAGACGGCCAGCGCGTCGCCCGCCCGCGCGATCAGCGTCAGTCCCGCGGCCTCGGCTTCGGCCACCGCGAGCGCGGTCGGCGCGGAAGGGCCCGCGATCACCGGCACGCCGATCGTCGCCGCCTTCTGCACGAGATCGACCGAAAGGCGAGAGGTCATCACGATCGCGCCGCTCGCCGGGTCGCGCCCTTCCCGGATCATCGCGCCGATCAGCTTGTCGAGCGCGTTGTGCCGCCCCACATCCTCGCGGGTCAGGGTGATGCCCTGGCCAGGCTGCCAGAAGGCCGCGGCATGGGCGGCGCGGGTCTCGTCCTGCAGGGGCTGGCGATCGCGCAGATGCTCGAGCGCATCGGCGGCGTGGGCGGCCGACATATGCCAGTCCGGCGCGGGCAGGCGCGGCAGGCTCCGGCGCGCCTCTTCGAGTTGCTCGATCCCGCACAGGCCGCAGCCGACCGGCCCCATCGTGGCGCGCCGACGCTCGGCGAAGCGTGCCCCGGCCGGAGCGGCGAGCCAGTTGCGCGCCTCGATCCCGGCCTCGGCGCGGAAGATCTCCTGCCGAGTGATTTCCCCGGCACTCTCGATCAGGCCCTCGCTGAGCGCGAAGCCGAGCGCGAAATCCTCGAGCTCCTTGGGCGTCGCCATCATCACCGCCTGGGTCACCCCGTCGAAACTGAGCGCGACCGGCACCTCCTCGGCCAACCGGATCGGCCGTCCATCGGGCATCTTCCATTCCTTCGTCGTCATTCACTCGCCTCGATAGGTCCGCGCAGCGCTTTGCGCTCCGCCTCGAATTCATAGCCTGCCGCGCGTCGCTATCGGAAGGGACGCCGCGGCTCCGTGCTTCTAGATGTGGACGCATTTCCGCATCCGGCAAGTCGTTATGCTCGCAACCGCACCCCGGCCGGGATCAAAGCTTCGCCGTCGCGCTTGCGCGAGCGGGGGCGAGCCTCTACATCCGTTGGCATGAAACTGATCCCGCGCCTCCCCTTCGTCAAGAAAACGCCCTTCGCAGCCGTGATCCGGCTGCATGGCCCGATCGGCGTCTCGCGCCCGGGGGCTCCGGTCCTCTCGGATGCCGCGATGGCCCCGATCATCGAACGCGCCTTCTCGCGCGGTAAACCCACCGCGGTGGCGCTGCTGGTCAACTCGCCCGGCGGCTCGCCGGTGCAATCGGCGCTGATCGCGAGCCGCATCCGGCGTCTGGCCGACGAGAAGAAGATCCCCGTCCATGCCTTCATCGAGGATGTCGCGGCCTCGGGCGGCTACTGGATCGCCTGTGCCGCGGATCAGATCTGGGCCGATCCGACCTCGGTGGTGGGCTCGATCGGCGTGATCTCGGCAAGTTTCGGGCTCGACGATTTCATCTCGCGCCACGGGATCGAGCGGCGGGTGCATACCGCGGGCGGCGCGAAGAGCTTCCTGGACCCGTTCCGCCCCGAGAAGGACGAGGATGTGGCGCGGCTCAAGCGCCTGCTCGACGACATGCATGTGAGCTTCAAGGAGCATGTGACCGCGCGGCGCGGCGCCAAGCTTCCGAGCAGTCGAGACCTCTTCACCGGCGACATCTGGACCGGCCGGCAGGCGCTCGAGGACGAAACCGGGCTGATCGACGGGCTCGGGCATGTGGTCCCGACGCTCAAGGATATCTATGGCGAGAAGCTGCGCTTCGTTCCCTACGCGCCCAAGCGGCCGCTGTTCCGTCGCATCGGCGCGCAGATGGGAGCCGAGATCGGCGCGGCGAGCGCCGGAGCGCTGCTCGACGCGGCAGAGGAACGCGCGCTCTGGGCGCGCTACGGTCTCTGAGCCGATGCTGATCAAGGGCATGACCCTCTTCCTCGTCGCCATGGCGGTTCTCGCCATGTTCGGCAAGCTGCGCATGCCCGGCATCAAGCCGCCCCGGCGGGTGACCCGGCGCTGCGCGCGCTGCGGCCGCCCGAAAATCGGACGCGGGCCCTGCCCCTGCGAAGGGAAGGGCCGCGGATGATCTGGGATTTCGGCGAGATCGCTGTCGGGCTCGTGCTGCTCGTCGTGGCGGGCGACATGCTGGTGAAGGGTGCCGTCGCGCTCTCGCTGCGGCTCGGCATCCCGGCCCTGATCGTCGGCTTGACGGTCGTCGCCTTCGGCACCTCGGCGCCCGAGCTGATGGTTTCGGTCGCCGCCGTCCTGGACCATGCGCCCTCGATCGCGCTCGGCAATGTCGTGGGCTCGAATATCGCCAATATCCTGGTCGTGCTCGGCCTGCCCGCGGTGATCTCCGCGATCCGCACAGACGAACACGACACGCGCGAGAGCTTCGTGCTGATGATGGGGGCCACGATCTTCTTCGTCCTCGTCGCGTTCATGGGGCCGATCCGCTGGCCGCAAGCGCTGCTGCTGCTCGGCGCCCTGGCGGTGATCCTGTTCCGCCAGGTGCGCGAGGCCCTGACCCATCGCGCCAATCGCGATCCCGATGAAGAGGTCGCCGACACCGATCCGGAGATGCCGCTGTGGCGCCTCCTTCTCTATATCGGCGCCGGTCTTGTCGGCCTGCCGCTCGGCGCCGACCTGCTGGTCGAGGGCGCGACCGCGATCGCCCGGACGATGGGCGTCTCCGACACGGTGATCGGGCTGACACTGGTCGCGCTCGGCACCTCGCTGCCCGAGCTTGCGACCTCCATCACGGCCGCGATGCGAGGGCGCGCGGATGTCGCACTCGGCAATGTCGTCGGCTCGAACATCTTCAACCTGCTCTGCATCATCGGGGTGGCCGGCCTCTTCGGCCCGCTTCCCGTCCCCGAGCAGATGTTGCATTTCGACCTGTGGGTGATGCTCGCCGCCTCGATCCTGCTCGGCCCGTTCATCTTCGGCAATCGGCAGATCGGGCGGGGGGTCGGTATAGCTTTCACCCTCGCCTACATCGCCTATATCATCGCTCTGCTATTTGGAGGACGGGTATGAAACGGGCATTGGTCACCGGCGGCGCGAAACGTCTGGGACGCGCGATGGCGCTCTATCTCGCCGGACGCGGAGTCGATGTGGCGATCCATTACCATGGCTCGGCCGAGGCCGCCGAGGCCACCGCCGCCGAAGCGCGCGCCAAGGGGGTGCGGGCCGAAATCGTTCAGGCGGACCTGCTCGACGAGGACGCGACGGCTGAGCTGGTTCCGCAGGCGGCGCTGGCGCTCGGAGGGCCGCTCGACCTGCTCATCAACAATGCCTCGATCTTCGAGCATGACACGATCTTCAACGCCACCCGCGAAAGCTGGGACCGGCATATCGGGTCGAACCTGCGCGCGCCCTTCGTGCTCACCCAGCATTTCGCCGCGCAGGCGCCGGCAGCGGACCGGTCCGGCCCCGAACCCCATGCCCATGCGCTCGTGATCAACATGGTCGATCAGCGGGTCCGCAAGCTCACCCCCGAATTCATGACCTACACGATCGCCAAGATGGGGCTCTGGGCCTTCACCCAGACCGGGGCGCAGGCGCTCGCGCCCGATATCCGGGTCAATGCGATCGGGCCGGGGCCGACCCTTCAGGGGGCGCGCCAGACCGAAGATCACTTCGCCCGGCAGCGGGCCGCGACGATCCTCGGACGCGGCGCCGACCCCGAAAGCATCTGCGCGGCTCTGGGCTATTTCATGGACGCCCCGGCCGTGACCGGGCAGCTTTTGTGTGTGGATGGCGGGCAGCATCTGGGCTGGAGAACGCCTGATGTGCTTGGCCCCGAATAGGCGCCCCACACCGCCAGAAGCGCCAAGTTGTGCACTGCGGAACGGTCCTTAATACTTCTGTTACAAAAGTTTTAATCGTTTCAATGACTTGCCGAGCGCTCGAAAATTTTCACTTCAAAAACAATACCTTGCAAATACGCCTAAAAATTAGGCACTCGGATCACTAGCCTTTAGATTAAGGCCTTTCGCCTACCTTCCTCAGTTTTCCCAACAGAGTTATCCCCAGAATTCGTGGACATGTTTTTCCTTGAAACCTGCGGAATTAGGTTGCAGCCAGAACGGAGAATCAAGACGAGCCCATGACCGATCACGAGGACAGCTTCGAGATGGCCCAGCCGCCGGCCGCGACCCGCCCAGCCCATGGGCTGACGGGGCATGCGCTGATCGCGGATTATCTCAAGCGGCTCGATGGCTCGCCCGGCGTCTACCGGATGCTGAACGCGAAGGGCGAGGTGCTCTATGTGGGCAAGGCGCGCAACCTGAAAGCGCGGGTGTCGAACTATGCGCGGCCCTCGGGCCATTCGGCGCGGATCGCGCGGATGATCCACGAAACCGCCTCGATGATGTTTCTCACGACGCGGACCGAGACCGAGGCGCTGCTGCTCGAACAGAACCTGATCAAGCAGCTCAAACCGCGCTACAACGTGATTGCGCGCGACGACAAGAGCTTCCCCAATATCCTGATCGCGACGGGGCACCCCTATCCGAAGATCAAGAAGCATCGCGGCGCGCGCAAGGAGAAGGGCCACTATTTCGGCCCCTTCGCCAGCGCGAGCGCGGTGAACCGCACGCTCAACCATCTCGAGCGCGTCTTCCTGCTGCGCAATTGCTCGGACGCGATGTTCGACAGCCGCACCCGACCCTGCCTGCAATACCAGATCAAGCGCTGTTCGGGGCCCTGTGTCGGCAAAATCTCGGAGGCCGGCTATGCCGAGCTGGTCGAGGATGCGAAGCGCTTCCTCGAGGGCAAATCGACCACGATCCAGCGCGAACTGGCCGAGGAGATGCAGAAGGCCTCGGACGAGATGGAGTTCGAACGCGCCGCTGCCCTCCGCGACCGGATCAAGGCGCTGACCAATGTCCAGCAGAGCCAGGGGATCAATCCGCGCACCGTGGCCGAGGCGGATGTGATCGCGCTCCATCAGGAGGGCGGGCAGGCCTGTGTGCAGGTCTTCTTCATCCGCGCCAACCAGAGCTGGGGCAATCACGATTTCTACCCGCGCACCGGCTCGGGGGCCGAGGCGCCCGAGATCCTGCAGGCCTTCATCGCGCAGTTCTACACCCACCGCCCGCCGCCGCGCCTGCTGCTGTTGTCGGTCCCGGTGGAGGATGAGGACCTGCTGGCCGAACTCCTGACCGAGCGCGCCGAGCGCAAGGTCGAGATCGCCGTGCCCAAACGCGGCGAGAAGGCCGAGCTGGTCGAGAACGCGCTCCGCAACGCGCGCGAAAGCCTCGGCCGCAAGATGTCGGAAAGCGCGGCGCAGGCGAAGCTGCTCGCAGGTGTCGCGGAGGCGTTCGGGCTCGCCGCCCCGCCAGAGCGCATCGAGGTCTATGACAACTCCCATATCCAGGGTGCGCATGCGGTGGGCGGCATGATCGTCGCCGGCCCCGAAGGCTTCATCAAGAGCCAGTATCGCAAGTTCAACATCCGCAATGCCGAACTGACGCCGGGCGACGATTTCGGGATGATGAAGGAGGTGCTGACGCGCCGCTTCGCCCGACTGCTGAAAGAAGACCCGGATCGCCAGACTGACGCCTGGCCCGATCTGCTGCTGATCGACGGGGGCGCGGGGCAGGTCTCGGCGGTGCATGAGATCATGGGCGAGATGGGCGTGACCGATATCCCGATGGTCGGCGTCGCCAAGGGCATCGACCGCGATCACGGCAAGGAGGAATTCCACCGGGTAGGCCAGCGTCCCTTCGCGCTGCCGCGCCAGAGCCCGGTGCTCTATTACATCCAGCGCCTGCGCGACGAGGCGCATCGCTGGGCGATCGGCACGCACCGGGCGAAACGCGCGAAAGCCCAGATGGCCAACCCGCTCGACGAGATCCCCGGCATCGGGGCCACGCGCAAGCGGGCATTGCTGCAGCATTTCGGCTCGGCCAAGGCGGTCAGCCGCGCGGCGCCGGTGGACCTCATGGAGGTGGACGGGATTTCGGAGGCAATGGCCGAGACGATCCACAATTTCTTCAACGAGAAATCTTGACCCAAGCCCCCGCGAGGTCTAGCGCCGCCCCATGAGCGATCACGCACCCCGCCCGCGCGCCCTGACGGGCCTCGACGCGCTCGAGGCCGAGGGGCTGACCGATCCCGTCGAACGCGCCGAGCTCGCGCGCGTCGCGGAGGAATTCCGCATCCGCGTGACCTCCGAGATGCGCGGCGCGATCGCCGATCCTATGGACCCGGTCGGGGCGCAATTCGTGCCCTCCGTGGCGGAGCTGACCACCCGTCCCGAGGAGCTGGAAGATCCGATCGGAGACGAGGCGCATTCCCCCGCGCCGGGGCTTACCCATCGCTATCCCGACCGGGTGATCCTGCACGTCACCAAGACCTGCGATGTCTATTGCCGGTTCTGCTTCCGGCGCGAGACGGTGGGCGAGACCGGCCCCCTGCCCGAGGATCAGCTCGTGCAGGCGCTCGATTACATCGCGGCGACGCCGGCCATTCGTGAAGTGATCCTGACCGGGGGCGATCCGCTGACGCTGTCCACCCGGCGTCTGGGCGCGGTGCTGGAGCGGCTCTCGGGCATCGACCATCTCGATCAGATCCGTCTTCATACCCGCGTCCCCGTCGTGGCGCCCGAGCGGATTACCGAGGCGCTCTGCGCAGCCCTCCGCGCGACGCGCCCGGCTCTGTGGATCGTGCTGCATACCAACCATGTGCAGGAACTGACCGGGGCCGCGCGCGCCGCCATCGCGCGGCTCGTCGATCACGGCGTGCCGCTGCTCTCGCAGACGGTGTTGCTGCGCGCGATCAACGACGACCCCGATCGGTTGGAGGCGCTCTTGCGTGCGCTTACCGCGCTGCGCGTCAAACCCTATTACCTGCATCATTGCGATCTCGCGCGCGGCACCTCGCATTTCCGCACGACCCTCGCGGAGGGGCGCGCGATCATGGCCGAGCTTCGTCGGCGTTGCTCGGGCACGATGCTGCCCTCCTACGTTCTCGATCTGCCCGGCGGGTTCGGCAAGGTGCCGATCACTGCCGATCATGTCGCGCCCGGCGCGACCCCGGGGCAGTGGCGGATCACCGACCGGCTCGGACGGGTGCATGATTATCTCGATCCCGAGAGAGGTTAACGCGCCCTCTTCCGCTTTGCGCCTACCATCGCTAGGTTGCGCATCATGAGATGGACCATCCCCAATATCCTGACCGTACTCAGGCTCCTGGCTGCCCCCGGCGTGGCGGTCATGTTTCTTTATTTCCACCGCCCCTGGGCGGACTGGTTCGCGCTGGCGCTTTTCATCGGCGCCGCGGTGACGGACTGGTTCGATGGCTATCTCGCCCGCGCCTGGAAACAGGAGAGCAAGTTCGGCGCGATGCTCGACCCGATCGCCGACAAGGCGATGGTGGTGATCGCGCTGGTCGTGCTGACGGGATACTCGGGCATGAACCCCTGGCTGATCCTGCCCGCGACAGTCATCCTGTTCCGCGAGGTCTTCGTCTCGGGGCTGCGCGAATTTCTCGGCGCCGATGCGGGGCGGCTGCGGGTCACGAAGCTCGCCAAGTGGAAGACGACCGCGCAGATGGTCGCGATCGCGGTCCTGTTTCTCGGGACCGGGCTTGCCTATATTCAGCAGGGCCGCGCGCCGCGTGCGGGCGAGGGCGACATCCCGATGGGCCTGAGCACCGCCGATATCGCGACCCATGTCGGGATCGCGCTGATCTGGATCGCGGCGCTGCTGACGGCGATCACGGGGTGGGACTATTTCCGCAAGGCGCTCCCCTATCTGAAGGATGGCAAGGATGGTTGAGGTTCTGTATTTCGCCTGGGTCCGCGAACGGATCGGCCTGCCGCGCGAAAAGGTCGAGACATCCGCTGCCACGGTGGCCGAGCTGGTCGAAGAACTGAAGGCGCGCGAGCCGCGCTACGAGGCTGCTTTCGCCGATCTCTCCGCGCTGCGCGTGGCGCTCGATCAGGACCTGGCGGAATTCGACGCGCCGATCGAAGGCGTGCGCGAGGTGGCCTTCTTCCCGCCGATGACGGGTGGCTGAGATGAAGATCGCGGTTCAGGCCGACCCGTTCGATCTGGGCGTGGAGCTTGCCGGTTTCGGCGCCGGTCGCGCGGATGTGGGCGCGGTGGTCAGCTTCACCGGGATCGTGCGCGACGACACGGGCGCGATGGACGCCCTCGAGCTCGAGCATTACCCCGGCATGACCGAACGGGCGATCGCGAAGATCGTCGAGCAGGCGGTCGAGCGCTGGAGCCTCGCGGATGTGATCGTGATCCACCGGCATGGCCGGCTCGGCATCGGCGAGCAGATCATGATGGTCGCGACCGCCGCGCGCCACCGCGCCGCAGCCTTCGAGGCGGCCGAATTCCTGATGGACTACCTCAAGTCCCGCGCCCCCTTCTGGAAGAAGGAACACGGGCCGGAGGGCACGTCCTGGGTGGCCGCGAAGGATGCGGACGAGGACGCCCTCAAGCGTTGGTAAGGCTCAGTCGCCGAGCTTCGCGTGAACCTCGTCGAGGTCGATCTCTCCGACTGGCATCTTGTTGTCGGGATCGTCGAAATCGTATCGGAAAAGCTGGAAATCCTTCTTGTAGATTTCCCAGATCAGGTGGCGCGACAGGTCATCGAAATACGCGCTCACCTCATGCGCCCGCTTCGGCCCGTGCCCTTCGGACTCGTTGAACCGCGGCACCTGCGCGAGATCCACCTTCACCGGCGTCTCGATCGCGTCGAGCACCGTCTGCATCCCCTCGTTGAACTTCTCGGTGAAGAAGATGCTGTCGTAGCGCCCGCCATTCACGATGAAGGTCGAGATATGCCCCGACATGGCCGACCAGTGGATGTCCGGCTCCATCGGGCGGCGCCAGCGGATCGTGTCGCGCGCGAAAAGCAGGAAGCGGCGGAACGAGGCGATCTGGTCGAACTCGAACCCGTTCTCGGGGGAGCCGACCTCGATCCCGTATTTCTGCGCCAGCTGAGGCACGAGGTTGCCGCGATAGCGGCGGCCATTGCGCTGGATGCCCGCGATCTTGTCGAAGAAGGAGGAGAGGATGCGTTGATAGGGATTGCGCACGCAGGTGAAGGCATAGCTCTTGTGCGCGGTCACATTCTCCGCGATCGGCGCCTGGCTTTCCTCCTGCGACCACTTGTGCAGCCCGGTCTTGGAATCGTGGATATCCCCGTCGAAGAAGTGCCCGTGATCGGAGAAATACATGATCTGGCCGATCGACGAGCAGGCGCATTTGGGCACCACGCGATAGACCACGCTTTCGCTCTCGGTCATCCAGGTTCCGGGAAATCCCATTGCAGCACCTTCCCACTAAGCGATCGCGCATCACCGATAGCGAAGGCGCAACAAATATGACTTAAAGAGCAAAGAAATCCTGTCTTTTCAACGTCGATTGACGCTAACAATTCAAATAATCACCGCAAGCAGGCAGGCACCGTGTCCGAATGGCGAGAATAGCCTTCATTCTTCTGACCCATAAGGATCCCGAAGGCATCATCGCGCAGGCCGAGCGGCTGACCGCGACCGGCGATTACGTCGCCATCCACTTCGATGCCCGCGCCGGTCAGGCACAGTACCACAAGCTGCGCGAGGCGCTCGACCCCAATCCAAACGTCACCTTCGCGAAGAAGCGGATCAAGTGCGGCTGGGGCGAATGGAGCCTCGTCGCGGCCACGCTCGAAGCCCTGCGCGCCGCCGAGGCGGCCTTCCCGCGCGCCACGCATTTCTACATGCTCTCGGGCGATTGCATGCAGATCAAATCGGCCGAATACGCCCACGCCCTCCTCGACGCGGAGGAAGCCGACTACATCGAGAGCGTCGATTTCCACAATTCGGGCTGGATCAAGACCGGGCTCAAGGAAGACCGACTGATCTACCGCCACTGGTTCAACGAGCGCACCCAGCCGAGGCGGTTCTACGCATCCTACTCCGCACAGAAGAGACTGGGGCTGACGCGGGAAATCCCGTCGGATCTCCAGATGATGATCGGCTCGCAATGGTGGTGCCTGCGCCGGCGCACGATCGAATGGCTTCTCGATTTCATCGAGAACCGGCCCGACGTGATGCGTTTCTTCCGCACCACCTGGATCCCCGACGAGACATTCTTCCAGACGCTCGTGCGCCATGTCGTGCCCGACCGCGAGATCCGTTCGCGCACCCTCACCTTCCTGGTCTTCACCGATTACGGAATGCCCGCGAATTTCTACAACGACCATTACGACTTCCTGCTGTCGCAGGATTACCTCTTCGCGCGCAAGATCAGCCCCGATGCAACCGATCTCAAAGCCCGCCTCGGGGAGCTGTGGACGAGCGGGCGGACGGAGTTCTCGATCTCGAATGAAGGCCGCGCGCTTCACCGGTTCCTGACCGGGCGCGGACGCGTCGGCCGCCGTTTCGCACCGCGCTTCTGGGAGGCGGAATCGACCCTCGGGCGCGAGCGCATGCTGGTTCTCGTATTGTGCAAGAAATGGCATGTCGCGAAGCGGCTCATGGGCGAATTGCGCAAGCGCAGCCACATGCCCGCCTATGACTACCTCTTCAACGAGATGTCCCCCCTGCCCGATCTCGGCGGGATCGAAACGAGCCAGGAAAAGCGCAATCGCCACCGCCGGGCAGTGCTGCGGATGCTCTATGACCAGCACAATGCCGAACGGATGGTGATCTGCGTCGATCCGGCCTCCTTCCCGGTGATCGAGGATTTCGTGTCGGACAAATGCCAGACCCGGATCCTCGAGATCGAATGCAGCTTCTCCGATGCCTATCTGGCGGGGCATGCGCGGCGGGTGGGGCTCGCCGGGGAGGCGACGCCGCAACCGGTCCTCGAGCGTCTCCTGCCGACGATCCGCGCCGATCTGGCCCATGAATCCGAACGCATCCGCGAAGCCGGCTTCGAGAATTACGCCCTCCTGCGCGAAGCGGGAGACCGGGAGGACAATGCCCGCGCGCTGGCCCATGCGCTCGACATCCCTTCGGATATGGCGCAAGAACTGGCGCAGCTCGATTACATTTTCGCCGATTGAGGAGACCGCGATGGCCTATGCCTATGACGATCAGAACATCTTCGCCAAGATCCTGCGCGGCGAGATCCCCAACGACACCGTTCTGGAAACCGAGCACACGCTCGCCTTTCGCGACATCGCCCCCAAAGCGCCCGATCATGTGCTGGTGATCCCGAAAGGGACCTATGTCACGCTCGATCATTTCTGCGCCGAGGCGAGCGATGCGGAAATCGTCGATTTCAACCGTGCCGTCGCGCAGGTCTGCAAGATGATCGGTGCCGAGCCCGGCCATGGCGGCGAGGGGTTCCGCGCGATCTCGAATGCGGGCGAGAACGGCGTGCAGGAAGTGCCGCATTTCCACATGCACATCCTCGCCGGCCGTCCGCTGGGCCCGATGCTCCTGATGCGCTGAAGCGGGTGGCGCGCCCGGAACCGGGCGCGCGCAAGCCTCAGATGAGCCCGTGATTGGCGAAGAGCGCCTTCACGTCGACCTCGGGGCGCGCGCCGTAATGCGCGATCACTTCCGCGGCCGCGACACAGCCCATCCGGCCCGCCGTCTCGAGGCTCTGCCCCGTCGCGTAGCCATAGAGGAAGCCCGCCGCGAACTGGTCCCCGGCTCCCGTCGCATCGACCGGAACGACGCGCTTGACGGGCACGCTGACGCGTTCCTCACCACGGATCAGGATCACGTCATCGCCCGAACGGGTGCACACGACGAGCTCGCAATCCTCGGCAGCCTGTTTCAGCGCGGCGTCGAGATCGGTCTGGTAGAGCGACTCCCACTCGTGCTGGTTGCCGATCACGTAATCCATCTGGTCGCGCACGAGCCGACGGAAATCGGCGCGGTGACGGTCGACGCAGAACGGATCGCTGAGCGCGATGCCCGCCTTGCCGCCGCCCCGGTGACACCCCTGCGCGGCTTTCAGGAACGCGGCCTTGCCGTGATCCTTGTCGAAGAGATAGCCCTCGAGGAACAGGATCTGGGTGTTCTCGACCACGTCGAGGCTGACATCCTCGGTCGAGACCTCCGCCGAGATCCCCAGATAGGTGTTCATCGAGCGCTCGCCATCGGGCGTCACGAAGATCATCGAGCGCGACGTCGGCAGCTCGCCCTGCTTCACCGGAGGGTTCGGGAAATCGGTGCCCTCACCATGCAGTGCCGCCTCGTAGAAGCGCCCGAGCACATCGTCGCGCACCCGCCCGATGAAGGCGGTGGTGAGACCGAGATTGCCGCAGCCCGCGACGGTATTGCCCACCGAGCCGCCCGGCGCCTGCGTGCGCTCCTTCATCGCGCCATACAGCGTCTCGCCACGTTCGCGCTCGATCAGCTGCATGATGCCCTTCTCGATCCCCATGTGATCGAGAAAGCTCTCGTCGCATTGCGCGATCACGTCGACCACGGCATTGCCGATGCCCACGACCTGGTATTGCTTCACAGGGTCTTCTCCTCGAACTGGCACAGATCCGCGATCGGACAGGCTTTGCATTTGGGTTTGCGCGCCACGCAGATATACCGCCCGTGCAGGATCAGCCAGTGATGGGCATGGCGCTGGTATTCGACGGGGACGTTATCCTCGATGGCGCGCTCGACCGCGTCGACATCCTTGCCCGGACAGATCCCGGTGCGGTTGCCGACCCGGAAGATATGCGTATCGACAGCCTGCGCGGGGTGGCCGAACCACATGTTGAGAACGACATTCGCGGTCTTGCGCCCCACCCCGGGTAGGCTCTGGAGCGCCGCACGGGAACTGGGCACCTCGCCCCCGTATGTCTCGACGAGGATCTGGCTGAGCTTGATGACGTTCTTCGCCTTCTGCCGGAACAGCCCGATCGTCTTGATATGCTCGGTCAGCCCCTCGAGGCCGAGTTCGAGCATCTTCTCGGGCGTGTCCGCCACCTTGAAGAGGGCGCGCGTGGCCTTGTTCACCCCCGCATCGGTCGCCTGCGCCGAAAGCGCCACGGCCACCACAAGCGTGAAGGCGTTGACATGTTCGAGCTCCCCCTTGGGATGGGGCTCGGCGGCTTCGAACCGCGCGAAGACCTCTTTCATGGTGGCGTAATCGAACTGCTTGGCCATGCCTCCTAATGCCTTCGGCGGCCCGGAAGGGCAAGTCTTCGCGACAATACGCAGCTTTCGGGTCGCGCGCGGCACGGCGCGCGCCTAGGATCGAGTTCAGAGAAAGGCCCGACCATGACCGCGATGACCGCTCCCGAGACCGCTTATCACTACAAGCTCATCGCCCGCGCGCTCGACGAGATCGACGCCGCGCAGGCGGCTGGCATGCCGCTCTCTCTCGAGGCGCTCGCCGCCCGGCTCTCGATGAGCCCCGCACATTTCCAGCGCCTCTTCTCCGCCTGGGTCGGCGTGTCGCCCAAACGCTACCAGCAATATCTTACCCTCGATTTCGTGCGCGCTCTGCTGGCGCGGCGGATGCCGCTCGACGAGGTGGCGCATCAGGCCGGCCTCTCGGGCACCGGACGGCTGCACGATCTGGTTTTGCGGTGGGAGGCGATGACCCCCGGGGCTTTCGCGCGCGCGGGCGACGGGCTGACGATCCGCTGGGGGCGGTTCGAGACCCCCTTCGGCCCGGCGATCGCGATGGGCACGGAACAGGGGCTCTGCGGGCTCGCCTTCAGCGCCGAGATGGGCGCGCAGGAGGCGTTCGACGATCTCGCCCGACGCTGGCCGGCCGCTGCCTTCCACGAAGATCCCGAACCGCTGCGCGCATGGGTCGAGGCGGCCTTCGCCCGCCATGGCGAAGCCCGGCTGACGCTTATCGGGGCGCCGTTCCAGATCAAGGTCTGGGAGGCCCTGCTTTCGATCCCCTCGGGCCAGGTGACCACCTATTCCGACATCGCCGAGGCGATCGGCCACCCCAAGGCGGTGCGCGCGGTCGGCACCGCGGTCGGGCGCAACCCGATCTCCTTCCTCATTCCCTGCCACCGGGCCTTGCGCAAATCCGGCGGGCTCGGCGGGTATCACTGGGGACTGGGTGTTAAGCGCGCCATGCTCGGATGGGAAGCCGCGCGCGCCGAGGCCGAAGGCTGACATTTCCCCCGCGCGATCGCGGCGAGAGGGCAATGCGCGGAAACCCGCCCGGCACGAAATCTCGATGGAACAATCCGGCCGGATACGCGTATCTTTGCGTCAAGCTTCGAAACGAGAAGCTAAGAGAGAGAGCAGAGAGACCGATATGACTACCGTCCTCAAAACCAAGACCATTCTTCTGGGTGCCGCCGCTGCCATGGCGCTCGCAGCCTGTGTGCCGGGTGGCTATACCGGCGCGAACAATCCCGATCAGAGCCCCAACGCGAACCGCAATTCGGGCGCGATCACCGGCGCGCTGATCGGCGGCGCGATCGGCGCGACCCGCAAGGGCGACGAGAAACTGACGAAAGCCGCCGCGGGCGCGATCGTCGGCGGGCTCGTCGGTGGCGCAATCGGCGCCCAGCTCGACCGCCAGGCGCAGGAACTGCGCCGCGACCTGACCACCAATGGCGTCAGCGTCGTGCGCTCGGGCAACCAGCTCATCGTGACGATGCCGCAAGACGTGCTCTTCGCGACCGACAGCGCCTCGGTGCGCCCCGACCTGCAGCGCGACCTCTACACGCTCGCGGGCAGCCTCAACCGCTACCCCGACACCACCGTCGAGGTCATCGGCCATACCGACAACACCGGAACGGCCGCCTACAACCTGCAACTGTCGCAGCGTCGCGCCCAGGCGGTGTCGAACATCCTCGTCGATGCCGGCGTGCCGGGCTACCGCGTGGTGCCGATCGGTCGGGGCGAGAGCCAACCGATCGCGAGCAACCTCACGCCGGAAGGGCGCCAAGCGAACCGCCGGGTCGAATTCGTCATTCGCCCGAACCGTTAAGCGGGTTTCAAGTGTTTCGAAAGGCCGGGGAAACCCGGCCTTTTTTGTTGCCTGCCCCCCTATCTGGTCATACATCTTTACCACATGGAGGGGGCAATGCCGTTTCAAAAAATTGAATCCGAAAAACTCGCGAACGCTGTCGTGCGCCAGATCGAGGAGCTCATCTTGCAGGGCATCCTGCGGCCGGGTGAGCGCCTGCCCTCCGAGCGCGAGCTGTCCGAACGCCTCGGCGTTTCGCGGCCGAGTCTGCGCGAAGCGGTGGCCGAGCTGCAGAATTCGGGGCTTCTCACGACGCGGGCCGGTGCTGGGATCTTCGTGGCCGACGTGCTCGATTCCGCATTCTCGCCCGCGCTGATCCGCCTTTTCGCGAGTAACGAGCAGGCGCTCTTCGACTATATCTCCTTCCGGCGCGACATGGAGGGGCTCGCGGCCGAGCGCGCGGCCCAATACGGTTCCGAGACCGATCTCAAGGTCATCCAGACGCTTTTCGACCAGATGGAAGCTGCCCATTCCAAGCGCAACCCGGCCGAGGAGGCGCATCTCGACGCGCAGTTTCACATGGCGATCATCGAGGCCAGCCACAACGTCATCATGATCCACATGATGCGGGCGATGTTCGACCTGCTGGCAGAAGGCGTCTTCTACAACCGCTCGATCATGTTCCGCAATCGCGCCACCCGCGGGCAGCTTCTCGAACAGCACCGGGCGATCAATGTCGCCATCCAGCGCCGTGATGCGGCGGCTGCGCGCAAGGCCGTGGCCGCGCATATGGATTTCGTCGAGGAAGAGATGGCGGCGATGCGCCGGGCCGAGCGCAACGAGGCGACGGCGCGGCTTCGGCTCGAGCACAAGGTGGCAAAGTAATTTTCCCGAAACCGAACGAAAAACCCCGGCCACGCGGACCGGGGTTTCGTATCTTGTCGTGATCCGGGGGGATCAGTTGAGCCGTTGCTCGACCTCGCCGAGCGAGGAGTCGATCATCGCGGCACGATCCTGCGCGGAGAGCTGCTTGCTCAGGACGTCGCCCGCGGCGGCCACGGCAACCGTCACCGCGCGGTCCTTGACCTCCTTGAGCGCCTGCGCCTCGGCCGAAGCGATCTGCTCGTCGGCAGCCTTGAGCCGGCGTTCGATCGAGACCTTCAGATCGTCCTTGGCCTTTTCAGCGGCAGCCTCGGCGTCGCGCTTGGCGGCGGCGACGATCTGGTCGGCCTGGCCCTGCACTTCGCGTGCCTGACGCTCGTAGCTGGCAAGGATCGACTGGGCTTCGTCGCGCAGCTTGCGCGCCTCCTCGAGGTCCGAGCGGATGTTGTCCGCGCGCTTGTCGAGCATCTTGCCCAGCATGCCGGGAACCTTCGCCCACAGGACGATCCCGACGAAGAGCAGGAAGGCCAGCGTCACGATGAAGTTCGTGTTCCACAGCGAGAAGAACGGCCCCGAGGCCGCGAAAGCGGGCTGCGCGGCAAGCACGAGGAGAAGTGAGAGTTTCTTCATCATCTTACCCTTTCAGCCGCGCATCCACCGCCGCGCCGACGGCCGAGGCATCCGCCTTGCCCCCGAGCGCCGCAACGATCTCGCCGGCGGTGTCCTTGGCGACCTGATCGACCGCCGCCAGAGCGCCGTCGCGGATCTCCGCGATGCGTTTTTCCGATTCCGCCGAGCGTGCCGCGATCTCGGCATCCGCCTTGGCGATGGCTGCGTCGAGGTCCTTCTGGATCTCGGCACGGGTTTCGCCGGCGATTTTCTGCGCCTGGGCGCGGGCGTCGGCCAGCGCCTTTTCATAGGCCGCTTCGGCTTCTTCGGCCTTGCGCTTGAAGTCCTCGGCCGCAGCGATGTCACCCGCGATCGTACCCTGACGATCGGCGAGCACCGCCTCGATCCGCGGCAGCGCGATGCGCGAGAGCAGCCAGTAGATCACGACCAGAGCGACCAGAAGCCAGAAGATCTGGTTCGGATAGCTCGTGAAATCGAGTTGCGGCATGCCACCCTTATGGGCCGCCTGAGCAGCGCCATGGGCCGCGTCAGCGACTGCGTGCGCCGTATTTTGCGTTTCGCTTGCCATGTCGTCCCTCGACCCTGATACACAGATCCCCTTGCGGGTCACGGGATGGGCCCCGAATGGGCCCACCCGCCCTCAAGGAAAAGCGTGCTGGATCAGACGGCGAACATCAGCAGCAGCGCGACGAGGAACGAGAAGATCCCGAGCGCTTCTGCGAAAGCGATGCCGATGAAGAGGGTCGCGGTCTGGCCAGCGGCAGCCGACGGGTTGCGCAGAGCGCCCGACAGGAAGTTACCGGCGACGTTACCCACACCGATGGCCGAGCCACCCATGCCCATGCAGGCCAGGCCAGCACCGATGTAAGCACCCATTTGAACGATATTGCCTTCCATGTTCATCACTCCTTGAGGTTGGAATTGGCAGATAGAGAGTTAAGCGGTTCGTATCCCCGTCCCCGGTCAGTGGGCCGGATGCAGCGCGTCACGCAGGTACACGCAGGTGAGGATCGTGAAGACATAGGCCTGGATGAAGGCCACCAGAACTTCGAGGCCGTACATCGCGGCGATCGCGATGATCGAGAGCGGGGTCACCGCGATCCCGACGCCCGAGAGCAGGATGAGCGGCGCGAAAGCAGCAAACACCTTCATCACGGCGTGCCCGGCCATCATGTTGCCGGCAAGACGAATGGAGTGGCTGACGGGGCGCACGAAGTAGGAAATGATCTCGATAATCGCGAGGACCGGGCGCAGCGCGAGCGGCGCCGAGGACACCCAGAACAGGCTCAGGAAACCGGCACCGTTCTTCACGAAGCCGACGACGGTCACCGTCACGAAGACGAGCATCGCGAGCGTCGCGGTCACCGCGACATGCGAGGTGGTGGTGAACGAACGCGGCAGCAGGCCGAGGAAGTTCGAGAAGACGATGAACAGGAACAGGGTGAAGATGTAGGGGAAGAACTTCAGCGCGTCCTTGCCGGCGACGTCTTCGACCATCTTGTGGATGAAGCCGTAGGCCAGCTCGGCGATCGACTGGGCGCGGCTCGGAACGACGGCGCGGCCACGGGTCCCGATCACCAGCATGAAGAAGATCGCGGCGATCGCCACGGCCATCCACAGCGTCACGTTGGTCGGCGTGTACCAATGAACCGGTCCGTCACCAAAGAGCGGCTTCACGATGAACTGGTCCATCGGGTGGAAGACCAGCTCGGTGCGCATTTCCTGTTCCAGATTAGCCACGTTCGTTATCCTCTTCATCGGCCATCGAGGCCGCACGCTCCTCATTCATCTCCCGGGCCGAGCGAAGCATCACCTTCACTCCGGCCGCGAGGCCCAACAGCGTGAACAGCACCATCAGCCACGGCTGCGTGCCCAGAAGCACATCGAGCCCGTATCCGACGCCGAAGCCGATCCCCAGCCCCGAAACCATCTCGATCACCATCCGCCAGGCCATGTTGGCCTGCGACAGGTGATGATCGGCACGCTGCGCGGGAGGCTCGTGCTCCTTTCGCACCTCGGACAGCCGTTTTTCCAGCGCGGCGAGGCGCTCGGGATCGGGCTCGTCGGAGCGGCGTTCAGGCATTTCTCGGCCCCCACTCAGGTCAGGAGCGTGATAGCCGCGCCCATCCTCCGAGTCAATTCCGCAAACGCCTGGATTGCCTCGCCTCAAGCCATTGAAAACAAAGTAAATCGTGAATTTTCGATTTCGTGCGGCGTGCCCTGCCTCACGCAAATGCGAGCTTGAGCATATTCAACCGATCGGTTGACGTTTTCCCGGCAAGGCCGCATCACTGCATCATGTTGCCGTCGCCGACACCCTCTCTCGATGCGATCTTCGCCGCCCTCGCCGATCCGACCCGGCGGGCGATCCTGACGATGTTGCTCGAGGATGACATGGCGGTGACCGACGTGGCGGACCCCTTCGAGATGTCGCTCGCCGCGATCTCGAAGCATCTCGGGATCCTCGCCGATGCCGGCCTCATCAGCCAGGAAAAGCGCGGCCGGGTGAAGTGGTGCAAGCTCGAACCGGCCGCGATGGCGGCGGCGACCGTCTGGATCCAGGGCTTCGGTCAGTTCGAGCCGGTCGATCTCGACGCGTTCGAGCGGTTCCTGGAGACCGAGCTGGTCGCCGAAGCGGAGCGGTCCGGGGACAGCGCCTAGATCGACCCCGCTTCCACCATGTAATTGTTCGCCGTGCACATGGCCGCGTCGTCAGAGGCGAGGAACAGCACCATCCGCGCGACATATTCGGGCTGGATCAGATCGGGCAGACACTGCCGCTCGCGCTGTTTCTCAAGGGCCTCGGGCGTGGCCCAGAGAGTTTTCTGACGATCGGTCATGATCCATCCGGGAACGACCGTGTTGACGCGGATCCGGTGCCCGCCCAGCTCGCGCGCCATCGTCCGGGTCAGCCCGTGGACCGCGCCCTTCGCGGTCGCGTAGGCCGGAAAGCCGGCCCCCGCTTCCCACCACGAATTCGAGCCCATATTGATGATCGAGCCCGCCCCTTTCGCAATCATGTCCGGCGCGACCGTCTGGATCGCGAAGAACATGTGGCGCAGGTTCGTGTGCATGCGATCGTCCCAATACTCGGCATCGACCTCGCGCCAGTCATGGCGATCGTCGCGCGCGGCATTGTTCACAAGCACATCCGCCGGGCCGATCCGCTCGCGCAGCTCCGCAAGTGCCGCCTTCAGCGCCGCGATGTCGCGCAGGTCGCACAGCGCATAATCGACACCTTCGAGCCGCGCCGCGAGAGCCGCGCTCGCCTCCGCGTCGCGGTCGAGGAACCCTACCTTCGCCCCCTGCTCCGCGAAGCCTTCGACGATCAGCGCCCCGATCCCCGAGGCGCCGCCCGTGACGATGACGCTTTTTCCCTTCAGGCTGGGATAGCTCGCGAATTCCGGCATGAGGTCCTCCTTCATCTCGGCGCGCACCATCGCGCCGGGCCGGGATCATGTCCAGCCCCGGACGGGCGCGGGGAACGAAAAAGCCGCCCCGAGGGAGCGGCTTGATCCGATCGTGATCGCGACGATCACTTGTCGTCTTCGTCTTCGTCCTCGTCATCGGGCAGGTTGAAGAAGCTGTCCGCATCGGAATAGTCCTTGTCGGTTTCCTCTTCTTCCTTCTCGTCCCGGAGATCCGAGGTCGAGAAATTCTCGAGACCGGCGATCGCCGAGGGCAGGCGCGGCTCGTCGGGCATCCCGAGTGACTGCTCGGTCGAGACCAGCTTGCGACGCTCGTCATCGCTCATCACGCCCTCGGCGGCGGCCTTCTTCGCGGCCTTCTGCACTTCGGCATCAAGCTCCGACTGGCGGCACAGGCCAAGCGCGACCGGATCGATCGGCGTCATGTTCTGGATGTTCCAGTGGGTCCGCTCGCGGATCGACTGGATCGTCGGCTTGGTGGTGCCGACGAGACGCGCGATCTGCGCATCGGCCAGCTCGGGGTGGAACTTCACCAGCCACAGGATCGCGTTCGGACGGTCCTGACGCTTCGAGAGCGGCGTGTAGCGCGGCCCACGGCGCTTGTCCTCGCCCAGAGCGGCCTTGTTGAATTTCAGCTTCAGCTTGTGGAGCGGGTCCTTCTCGGCCTTCTCGATCTCGGAAGGGTCGAGCTGGTTCGACGCGACCGGGTCGAAACCCTTCACGCCCGCAGCCACGTCACCATCGGCAATGCCCTGAACCTCAAGCTCGTGCATGCCGCAGAAATCCGCGATCTGCTTGAAGCTAAGCGTCGTATTGTCCACCAGCCACACGGCAGTGGCCTTTGCCATCAGGGGCTTGTTCGTCATTGCAGCCATCCTTTACAAATCTCTCCCGGGCCGAGAAATCGGCTGCGGCGCGGGAATTCCCTGCCGCGGTCCATTTCTGGAAGGGGAATTGCCGGTTCATATAGTCGTTCGAAGGCCCGGAGAAAAGAGAAAATGAGACTCCTCACACTCGCCGCCGCTTTTATCCTCGGTGCCAGTCTCGCCCATGCGGAGGGCGAACGGGCGGGCGATTTCGACTATTACGTCCTGTCGCTGAGCTGGTCGCCGACCTGGTGCGCGCTGGAAGGTGACGCGCGCAACTCCCCGCAATGCGATCCGCGCAACGACTATGCCTTCGTGCTGCACGGGCTCTGGCCGCAATACGAACGTGGCTGGCCGAGCTATTGCCGCACCGGTGCACGCGATCCCTCGCGCCAGCAAACCGCGGAGATGGAAGACATCATGGGCGCCCCCGGCACCGCGTGGTATCAATGGAAGAAGCACGGGCGCTGCGCGGGCCTTTCGGCCAGCGACTATTTCGAGACCGCGCGCAAGGCCTATGAGAGCATCACCATCCCGCCGGTCTTCCAACGTCTCGACCGCGACGTGAAGCTTCCCGCGAAAATCGTCGAGCAGGCGTTTCTGGAAACCAATCCCGGGCTCGATGCCGACGAGGTCACGATCACCTGCAAATCCGGCCGCATCCAGGAAGTGCGGGTCTGCCTGAGCAGGGATCTGGCGCCGCGCCGCTGCGGCGCCGACGTGATCCGCGACTGCGCCCTGCCCAATGCGCTGATGGACAAGATCCGCTGATCAGCCCATCGGCGGCTGCTTGTCTTCGAGCGTCGGCAGCTTGTGCGTCGCGTCCGTGTCGTGGGAATGATCCTCGCGCGGCTTGCCCGCCTCGCAAATCCACGCCTTCGCCTTGTCGAGCTCGGCGACATGGAACACCGCGAAGGCGCCGGGGATCATCGGCGCGAAGACCTGGACGCCGAGCCGGACCCATTCGATGTCGCTGACCAACGCAAGCGCCGCGAAATCGCCCAGATGCGTCAGGCCGAACCGCGCGTCGTCCCAGGCCGCCTTCGCGCTGAACCCGTCGAACCGATCGCCGATCACGTAGAGCAGCTTGATCTTGCCCTCGGCGGCGATCTTCGCCTCCAGCGCGGGGATCAGATGGTGTTCATAGGCGTCCGCACCGATCTCGCCGACCGCCTCGATCGCCAGGACATCCGCCGGATAGCCGTCGAGAAACTCGAATTTTCCCTTGCTCATTGCGTCCTCCATCGCGTCTGCATTCCCTTCGAGTATGGGGTCCGCGAAGCGCGATGGGAAGGCAGGCTCACGCGTCTGCTACTTCGAGGACGATCTTGCCGATATGCTCGCTGCTCTCCATCCGGGCGTGGGCCTTTGCGGCTTCGGCAAGCGGGAAGGTGCTGTCATGGATCACCCGCAGCTTGCCCGCCTCGACCATCGGCCAGACCTTCTCGCGCAGCTGACGCGCAATCTCGGCCTTCGCCGCGACCGATTGCGGGCGCAGCGTCGAGCCCGTGATCGTGAGCCGTCGCATCATCACCTGCGCGAAATTGATCTCGGCCTTCGGGCTTTCGAGAAAGGCGATGAAGACCAGCCGCCCGTCATCGGCCAGCGCCTTGAGATCGCGCGCGATATAGCTGCCCCCCACCATGTCGAGGATCAGGTTCGCGCCGCCCTCGGCGCGCAGGACATCGACGAAATCACCCGTCTTGTAGTTGATCGCGGTCGCTCCGAGCGCCTCGCAGGCCGCGCATTTCGCCTGGGTGCCGGCCGTCGTGAAGACCCGCGCGCCAAGCGCCTTCGCGATCTGGATCGCGGTGGTGCCGATACCGGACGAGCCGCCATGCACGAGGAAGCGCTCGCCCGCCGTGAGCCCGCCACGCATCACAACGTTCGACCAGACGGTGAAACAGGTTTCGGGCAGGCAGGCCGCCGATTTCAGGTCGAGCCCCGCAGGCACCGGCAAGGCGTGTTCGGCCGGGCAGGTCGCGTATTGCGCATAGCCGCCGCCGGGAAGGAGCGCGCAGACAGCGTCCCCGACCTTCCAGCTCGTCACGCCGGGGCCGAGCGCCGCCACCCGCCCCGAACATTCGAGCCCGGGCAGGTCCGAGGCGCCCGGCGGAGGATTGTAGGCGCCCGCGCGCTGCAGCGCGTCGGGACGGTTCACGCCCGCATAGGCGATCTCGATCAGGACCTCGCCATGGCCGGGCACGGGCACCGCGCGGCTCGCCTCGACGAGAACTTCCGGCGCGCCGGGCTCGCTGATCTCGATGCAGCGCATCTGCTCTGGCAGGCTCATCAGCGGGTCTCCTTTCCGGGCATGTCCTGGGTGCCTCTCGGCGCGCGGATCCCGCTCAGGAGCTTCGGCAGGATCGGCAGTTTCATCGCGGCGCTCTTCACCTTCTCGAACTGCATCACATCGCCGATCCGCCGATCGAGAAACTCCCAGGTTTCGGCGTGATCCTCGCTCTCGTCGCCCATCCAGTAGAGGACGGTCGCGGAATAGACGCCCGAAAGGGTGAGGCGCTTGGAATACCAGTTGTAATCCTCGCTGCGATCGCCGAGCGCGCGCCAGATCTTGTCGCAGGTCTCCCAGATCAGCTTCGACCCGGTCGTGGTGTTCTGAGGCAGGGCGAAGAGCGCGGCCCCGCGCCGCACGAGTTCAGGGTCGGAGGCCTCGAGACGGAATCGCACCGCGAGTGCCACGCGGTCACGGAACTTGAGCTCCGACAGATCTGCCGCCTCGAGCTGGCGCAGCATCTCGGCATCCCCCTCGCGGTGATAGGCGACGGCGAGATCGACCGCGCCGCGCGGGCAGACCACCCGCGCCAGTCCCGGATCGAGCCCGAGATCGGAGACCGCCATCTTGAAGGCGGGCTCGGACCAGCCATCGAAGGGCACATGCGGCTTGATCGCCGCAAGAAGCTCGGATCTCGCGCGTTCCACGTCGATATGGTCGTTTTTCATCGCGTTTCCTCCGATCTGGGCGGTAGACAAGCCGCCATTTGCTGACTATATGGAGCGCTCCTGCAAGCAACTGCAACTCTAACTTAGGAAGGTGGTGACACCACATGCAGGTCAGCGTTCGCGACAATAACGTCGAACAGGCGCTCCGTGCTCTGAAGAAAAAGCTTCAGCGCGAGGGTGTGTTCCGCGAAATGAAGCTCAAGCAGCATTTCGAGAAACCCTCGGTCAAAAAAGCGCGCGAGAAAGCCGAGGCCATCCGCCGTGCCCGTAAACTGGCACGTAAGAAGGCCCAGCGCGAAGGCGCTCTCTGAGCCGCCCGCGCCGATCACCGGCGCCTGAAAATGCTGGCGGGCTTGCCCGCACCGACGACCCCCGTGGCCTGCCTCGGGGGTTTTTGGTATCCAGAGGCGACGATTCTGCACCGATCTTTTCCTTCTTGCCTAAATCGATCCGGCCCCTACCCTAGCGCCACACGATGACTGTCTGGCTGGAACCGCTCTAGACCATGTCCGATTTCCGGCCCGTCCTGCACCTGTTCGGCCTGATCCTCGCGGCGCTCGGCGTCTCGATGGCGGTTCCGACCGCGCTCGACATCCTCGACGGCGCAGCCAACTGGCATTCGTTCCTCGAAGCCGCGATCGAGACGACCCTCACCGGGGTTCTGCTCGCGCTCGCCACGCAGGGGGACCGTTCGGACGGCCTCACGACCCGGCAGGCCTATCTTCTGACCGCCGCGATCTGGCTTCTGCTGCCGCTTTTCGCGGGCCTCCCCTTCATCGACGGCGCTCCCTATGTGAGTCTCACGGATGCCTATTTCGAGGCCGCGTCCGGGATCACCACCACGGGCTATACGGTCTTCGAGCATCTCGACAAGCTGCCGCGCTCGGTGGTGCTCTGGCGCGGGATGCTGAACTGGTTCGGCGGGCTCGGGATCGCTTTCGTCGCGATGATCTTCCTGCCGGTCCTGCGCATCGGCGGGATGCGCTATTTCCAGACCGAAGGTTTCGACACGCTCGGCAAGGTGATGCCGCGCGCCGGCGATATCGCCCGCTCGCTGCTCTGGGTCTACCTGTCGCTGACCGCGGCCTGCGCGCTCAGCTATGGCGCGACAGGGATGAATGCCTTCGATGCGATCTGCTACGCGATGGCGACGATCGCGACGGGCGGGTTCGGCACCCATGACAGCTCCTTCGCGAATTTCTCGCCCAGCGCGCAATATGCCGGCATTCTCTTCATGCTGGCCTCGGCCCTGCCCTTCATCCGCTATGTCCAGCTCGGCAACGGCCAGATGCGACCGTTCTGGAGCGACCCGCAAATCCGCGCCTTCCTGCGCTGGTTCGCGATCGCGCTGAGCGCGCTTCTGGTCTGGCGCTACACCCATGCACCCGACACGCCCGAAGCGACCTTCCGCTCCGCCGCCTTCAATCTCTCCTCGATCATGACGGGAACGGGGTTCGGCACCGCGAATGTCACCGATTGGGGCAGCTTCGGCGTCGTGCTCTCCTATTGGGTCGGGCTTATCGGCGGCTGCACCGGGTCGAGTTCCGGCGCGCTTTCCGTGTTCCGCTGGCAGGCGCTCGGGGCGGTGATCCGTACCGCCGTGCGCCGCCTGCACGCCCCGCACAGGGTGATCCTGCCCCGGCTTGGCGGCAAGCTTCTCGAAGACGACGTGCTCTCCTCGCTGATCCTCTATTTCACCGGCTATATCCTCGCATTGGGAGTGATCTCGGTCGGGATCTCGATGACGGGGGCGGATTTCGTCTCGGCGCTGTTCGCGACCTGGGGGGCGCTCGGCAATATCGGCTACGGCATCGGCCCGATGGTGGCGCGTACCGGCACGATGGCCGATTTCTCCGATGTCGCGACCTGGCTGATGACGCTCGCGATGTTGCTCGGCCGGATCGGCATGCTCGCGATCCTCGTGCTGTTCCTGCCCCGCTTCTGGCGCGGCTGATCAGACCGGCAGCGCCGTCGTCGACTGCACGCATTTGAGCGAGAAGCTCGACTGGATCTGGGCCACACCCGGCAGGTTCGCGAGCTTCGCCCGGTGCAGCCGCGCGAAATCCTCGGTATCCTCGGCGACCACTTTGAGAAGATAATCCGCAGCCCCCGCCATCAGGTGACATTCCAGCACCTCGGGCACCTTCAATACCGCACCCTCGAAGGCATCGAGCACCTCGTCGGCCTGGCTCGCGAGCTTGATCTCGACATAGACCGTGGTGGTGCGCCCGAGCTTGCGCGCATTCAGGAGCGCCACGTAGTCGGCGATGAACCCCTCCTCCTCGAGGCGTTGCACCCGCCGGTGGCAGGCGGAGGGCGAGAGGTTCACGCGTTCGCTCAACTCGGCATTCGAGATTCGTCCCTGCCGCTGAAGCACCATGAGAATGCGCCGATCCGTTGCGTCGAGATTATGATCCATGCAAATTTCTGCCGATTTTTGTGCGTTTCATCGAAGATACCGGCGCAAGCCTCCTCGGACAATCGCGAAAAATCAAAGCACTTGTTCGGCTTCGGCCGCAATATGGGACCCAGGACATTCCAGTCATATTGGAGGAGGAAACGCGATGAAGATCGGCACGGTGCGCGAAATCAAGGCACAGGAATTCCGCGTGGGGCTAACCCCCGGAGCGGCTCAGGAAGCCGTGGCGCATGGCCATGAGGTGGTCGTCGAGACCGGCGCGGGGCTCGGGGCCGGCTTCGCCGACAGCGATTACACGGCTGCCGGCGCGGCGATCGTCGCCGACGCGAAGACGGTGTTCGAGACGGCGGACATGATCGTCAAGGTGAAGGAGCCGCAGGCCTCCGAGCGCAAGATGCTGCGCGAAGAACAGATCCTGTTCACCTATCTTCACCTCGCCGCCGACGAGGCACAGGCCCGCGATCTGATGGACTCGCGCGCCACCTGCATCGCCTACGAGACCGTGACCGCCAGGGATGGCACCTTGCCGCTGCTGGCGCCGATGTCCGAGGTGGCCGGCCGCCTTGCGCCGCAAATGGGCGCCTGGACCCTGCAGAAGGCGAATGGCGGGCGCGGCGTGCTGTTGGGCGGCGTCCCGGGCGTGGCACCTGCGAAGGTCGTCGTCATCGGCGGCGGCGTCGTCGGAACCAATGCCGCGCGGGTTGCGGCCGGGATGGGGGCGGATGTGACCGTGCTCGATCGCTCGCTGCCGCGGCTGCGCTATCTCGATGACGTCTTCGGGGGAACCTTCCGCACGGCCTATTCCTCGAAAGCCGAGACGGAAGCGCTCGTGGCGCAGGCGGATCTGGTGATCGGCGCGGTTCTGATCCCCGGTGCGGCTGCCCCGAAACTTGTGACCCGCGAGATGCTCAAGACGATGAAACCGGGCGCGGCGATCGTCGACGTGGCGATCGACCAGGGCGGCTGCGTCGAGACCTCGTGCCCGACCACGCATGACAACCCCATCTTCGAGGTCGAGGGCGTGATGCATTACTGCGTGGCGAACATGCCGGGCGCGGTGGCGCGCACCGCGACGCTCGCGCTCTCGAACGCCACTCAGCCCTTCATGCTCGCGCTGGCCGACAAGGGCTGGGAGCGCGCCTGTGCAGAGGATCCGCATCTGGCCGCGGGCCTCAACGTTCATGCCGGCGAAATCACCCATGCGGCAGTGGCCGAGGCGCTCGACCTGCCGCTCCATGAGACTGCGAGCCTTCTGCACGCGGCGGAGTGATCCCCCCAATTCAGAGAACAAAGGCCCGGGCGTTCCCGGGCCTTTTCCTTTTCGCTCTGCGCGTGGGTCTACTTCTTCAGCGCGTCGCGGATCTCGAGCAGCACATCGAGTTCGCTCGGACCGGTCGGCACCTCGGGCGCCACGTCGTCGGGCCGTTCGGCCGCGGCCTTCACGCGGTTCACCATCTTCACCAGCATGAAGACCACGAAGGCGATGATGAGGAAGTTGATCACCGCCGTGATGAAGGCGCCATAGGCGAAAATGGGAGCGCCGGCTTCGCGCGCCGCGGCGAGCGAGTCGAACTGGCCCTCGCCGAGATTGACGAAGAGGTTCGAGAAATCGATCCCGCCCGTCACGACGCCGATGATCGGATTGATGAGGTCGCTCACGAGCGAGGTGACGATCGCGGTGAATGCCGCGCCGATGATGATGCCCACGGCCATGTCCATGACATTGCCCTTGGCGATGAAGTCCTTGAATTCCTGAATCATTCTCTGCCTCCCGACAGATGCTCATTGCCCCTTCAAATCGACGTTACCATGCATGGCGAACCCCGCCATATTTATTTTTGACTCAGGAATAGAGGTTTTCCCCGCCTCCAGGGCGGCCAGGACCATCCCGGACGGTCCGGGCCGACGCCTTTTCAGAACAGCTGACCCCGCGCGTCTTCCACGAGACGCCTGGCAAGTGCCGCGACCGAATGGGGAAGCTCGGGCACTCCCTGCTCGCCATAGACCGGCGAGGCCGCGAAGCCGTCGCTGAGCCGGGCGCGCGCCTCCTGCCGCGCGATCTGCGCGAGCTCGTCCGCGTCGAACCGAAGGCTTTCGCGCGCCCTGTCCTCCAGGTCATCCGCATCAATTCCGGTCGGCGGCGAATCGAGCCGCCGCTCGGCGAGTTGCAGAAGACTGCGCAGGCGTCCCTGCGCCTTGCGAATGCGCGTGCGTGCTTCGGCGCGCTGATCGTCGCGATAGGCGGTCTCGAGCGAGAGGGTCTCGGCCAGCGAGGCGCGGTCCTCGCGCAGACCCGACACCGCGTCGCAAAGTGCACCGGCGGTTTCCGGCCCCGCCTCCGCGGCATCGGCCTCGCAGCCCGCGATCATCCCGTCGATCATCATGATCCGGTTTCGCGCGATCAGATCGGCGGCCTCGGCGAAGGCGAGATCACAGGCGGCCTCGCGCAACTCCTCCAACGCGGCCGCAAGCGGGGTGGAGCGGGGCTTGGGCACCCCGGCGAGCGCGGCCGGGGCGTGAGCGCCGAATTCTTGCTGGAACATGGCAGTGTCCTTCCTTTGGCAACCGGATCACGCTGCCAAAAGAAGGTGAACGAGAGGTGAACATTGTGGGAACACCCGGATCAAGCGGAGAAAACCCCGCAAAATCAATCGTTTTCGCGGAGCACTTTCGCGAGCGTGGGGAAGGTCGCAGCATTGGCCGCGATCACCGAACCCGATTCAAAGATCGAGCGGCCCTCGCGCACGGCCTCGGTAAAGCCGCCAGCTTCCTTCACCAGGATCAGCCCGGCAGCCATGTCCCAGGCGTTGATCCCGCGCTCCCAGTAACCCTCGTAGCGGCCCGCCGCGACATAGGCGAGATCGAGCGCCGCCGCCCCCCAGCGCCGCACGCCCGCGCATTGCGGCATGAGTTTCGCGAGGTCCTGAAGCGTCGCCGGGAGGGTCGAGCGGCCGCCGAAGGGCACGCCGGTCGCGAAGATCGACTCGATCATCTTGTGACGGCCGGAGACGCGCAGGCGGGTCTCGTTCATATAGGCGCCAAGACCCTTTTCGGCATAGAACATCTCGTCCTTCGCCGCGTCGAAGATCACGCCCGCAATCACTTCGCCCTTGTGCTCGAGCGCGATCGAGACGGCCCAGTGCGGCAGACCATGCAGGAAGTTCGTGGTCCCGTCGAGCGGATCGACGATCCAGCGGCGGGTCGGATCCTCGCCATCCTCCTCACCGGTTTCCTCGCCCAGCCAGCCATAGGACGGGCGCGCGCCGCGCAGCTCTTCCTTGATGATGCGCTCGGCCTCGCGATCGGCTTTCGAGACGAAATCGCCCGGCCCCTTGGCCGACACCTGAAGGTTCTCGACTTCGCGGAAGTCCTTGACCAGCGAGCGGCCGGCCTTGCGGGCGGCCTTGATCATCAGGTTGAGATTTGCGCTGCCTTGCATCGGGAGGGCTCCTTGAGTTTCAAGCGGGTGCCTTACAAGGGTTGCGCGCGAAATCCAAGGGCTTTGGCGCATGGGCGCAGCGTGCCGCCGCACCGGCCCGCCGAAGCTTGCCCGACCATCGGGGTATTTTTCGGCGCGATGACCTTCACGCGCGCTGAAGCTTGACGGGTTCAGTCCGGGCAAGGCGCAGGAAATGGGCCATGAAGGGCTCCGTCGCCTCTTCGGTCCGCGTCGCGGCATAGAGGCGCTTGGTGAGGCCTTTTTCGGTGACCGGCCGGGTGATGTAATCGGACTGGTATTTCACCTCGCGCAAGACCCAGTCGGGCAAAACGGCGACGCCGCGCCCGGAGGCGACGAGCATGAGGATCACCGCGGTCAGTTCGACCTGGCGATGGGCATGGGGTTCGACGCGCGCAGGGGTCAGCAGCATCGAGAAGACATCCGAGCGGCCCCGGTCGATCGGATAGGTGATCAGGGTCTGGTCGGCGAAATCCTCGGCCGTGACATAGGGCTTCTCGGCGAGCGGGGAATTCGACGCGGCGATGAAGGTCGGCGCGTAATCGAAGAGCGGATTGAAGGTAATCCCGTCGAGCTTCTCGGGATCGGAGGAGATCACCAGATCGACCTCCTCGCGCATCAGCGCGGGCAGCGCATTGAAGGCGAGGCCCGGGCGGATGTCGATATCCACCTCGGGCCAGGCGCGGCGAAACTGTTCGAGCACCGGGAAGAGCCAGTCGAAACAGGCATGACACTCGATCGCGATATGGAGCCGTCCCGCACGTCCCGAGCGCAGCGCCTCGAATTCGGCCTCGGTCGCGGCGATCTCGGGCAGGATCCGTTCGGCCAGCCGCAGGAACTTCATCCCCGCCGCCGAGAGTTTCAGCGGTTTCGAGCGGCGCACGAAAAGTTCGACCCCGGCCTGATCCTCGAGCCCCTTGATTTGGTGCGACAGGGCGCTTTGTGTTATGTGAAGGATATCCGCCGCACGGGCCAGACCGCCCGCATCGTGAATCGCCTTTATCGTGCGAAGGTGGCGGAACTCGAGATGCATCTTGTTGCTACACTCATAACCATTGTGAGGAATATGAATTTGTCTCACAAAGCCCGATCTGGCACAAGGGACGGAACGAAAGGACAGATTCCCATGACGACGCCCAAGGTCAGTTTCGAATTCTTCCCGCCGCAGACGCTCGACGCGTCTTTCCGGCTGTGGGAAACCGCGCAGGTGCTCGCACCGCTCAAGCCCGAATTCGTCTCCGTCACCTACGGGGCCGGCGGAACGACGCGCAAGCTGACCCATGAGGCGGTGGGCGCGATCCACAAGAATTACGGTCTCAACGTCGCCGCACACCTGACCTGCGTCGAGGCGACCCGCGCCGAGACGATGGAAATCGTGAATTCCTATGCCGAGGTCGGCGTGACCGAGATCGTGGCGCTGCGGGGCGACCCGCCGAAGGGTCAGGGGAAGTTCACGCCCCATCCCGAGGGTTTCGCCTCCTCGGTGGAACTGATCGAGGCGCTCGCCGAGGATGGCCGCTTCACGATCCGCGCCGGGGCCTATCCCGAACCGCATCCCGACGCCGCCGACATCCATGCCGACGTGCGCTTTCTCAAGCGCAAGGTCGAGGCGGGCGCGAGCTCGGCGATCACCCAGTTCTTCTTCGAGGCCGAAACCTTCTTCCGCTTCCGCGATGCCTGCGAGAAGGAAGGGATCGAGGCGAAGATCATCCCCGGCATCCTGCCGATCCAGTCCTGGAAAGGGGCGAAGAATTTCGCCCTGCGCTGCGGCACGTCGATCCCGGCCTGGGTCGAGGAAGCCTTCGAGGCAGCGATCCGCGACGATCGCGAGCAGCTTCTGGCCACCGCGCTGTGCACCGAGCTTTGCGACAAGCTGATCGAGGGCGGCGTGGAGGATCTGCATTTCTACACCCTCAACCGCCCCGGCCTGACCCGCGACGTGTGCCATGCGCTCGGCGTCACGCCCGAGGCGGTGCTGGAGAACGTCGCCTGAAAGGGTGGCGGATCGGAGAGAATGGAAGGGGCCCGGCTGGGCCCTTTTTCTTATGGCGTGGGGGGGCGTTGCGGACGGTCAGACGGCTTCGAGGAATGCACGAAAATCGAGAGCATCCGCGTGGACCAGCTCGGAAGCCCGGGCGTTGCTATTTTCGGCCAGATAACGGCCGACTACTTGATAGCCGAGGGAGTATCCTACCCATGCTGGGAACTCCTGTGATCCGAAGAACCAGTCAGCGTGGTTGTACTCGGTGCTTTGCCAATCAGATTGAGCTTTGAAAAAGTAAGGGCGCAAGGTGCTGACTGGCACTTGCTCCCAAGGCTCGCTCTCGCCGTCATAAGCTTCCTGCGCGAAGCGCCCCGCTAATCCCTCAGAAACAAGGGCCTCACCGAGCGTATGGCCATACCCTGGGCCGTCCCATCGCGAGGAGTGATGCAGCTCGTGCGCCAGCATCCGTTCCAAGGACTGTGATGGGTTTGCCCGCAGGATCGGGTTTTCTGGATCTACGGTGACATAGATCAGGCCCTTATCGGGAGCATACCCCAGATGCCCTTTCTCGGGAATGACGGCTTTCCCAGCCTTCACGATCACATCTGTATCTCGCAACGGCAAATACTTCGCAGACACTGAGAAAGCATCGTGTAGCCGTTCTGCAAGCCATTCATCCATGTTGGCAAGCTGATGGCGAGCATTGATGATATGCAAGGTCATCTTGGGCATGGTGGGAACCATCGCATTTGAATACCAATGACCGCAATGGTCCCCAAGCCGCCATTCTCCTCACCCACCTACCTCCCCCCTTCCCTTTCCATCCCGCCACGATAGCTTAAGGCCCGACACGCAAAGGACCCCAGATGCCCGAACAGTATTTCGCCGAAAGCCCGGAAGACTTCCTCCCGCTTGAGGAGGTTCTTTCGATGTCGGGGCTCGACTACATGCGCAAGATGGTGGCCGGCGAGGCACCCTCGCCCACGGTGCAGAAGTCGATGGCCTATCGCATTACCGAGGTCGAGGAAGGCCGCGTCACCGTGCGGGGCACACCGGGCCTGCCGCAGACCAACGCCTTTGGCGGTGTGCATGGCGGCTGGTATGCGATGGCGCTCGACACGGCGATGACCTGCGCGGTGATCACCGGGCTCAAGCAGGGCCAGACCCAAACCACGCTCGAATTCAAGGTCAACCTGATCCGCGCGATCAAGCCCGGCACCGAGGTGATCGGCGTGGGCCAGCTCGACCATATCGGCCGCTCAACCGGCGTCGCGCGCGGAGAGATCCGCGGGGTCGAGGACGGACGGCTCTACGCGACGGGCACCGCCACCTGCTTCATCATGACGCCCGGGCTCTGAGATCGGCGCGGCGGGTTCGTCGAGTCGCCGGATCTCGGGCCGCAGGATCCGCGGGCGGAAGATCGCGACGCCGCCTTTCTCGGACAGCTCGACGCTTTCGTGCAATGCCTCGCTCGGGTCGATGCCGACCACGCGGGGCGCTCGGAGCCAGAACAGCTTGCCCCAACCGCGCCATGTCCCCACCGAAGGCGCGTTCGGATCGCGCGGAAACTCCTGTTGCCAGCCGGGCGGGAGCGCGAGCCCCAGCCCCTCGGCCTTCTCCAGCATCCAGACGAGCGGAATATTCGCGCGCGGCCGGGCATCGGCGAAATGGCCCAGCTGCCCGCCGATATCGCCATGCGCACCGGCGAACCAGCGCTGCTCGAGCCGGGTCGCGCCGGTCGTGTCGCTCTTCCAGATCAACGGCTCGAGGACCGACCGGGTCTCGTGGAGCGCCAGCGCCTGATAGCCGTGATTGACGCTCTCGCCCAGATGGTGGCCGTGAAACCGCACCCGCGCCTCGCTCACCAGCCAGAAGAACGGCAAGCGGACCCCGAGCGCCTGCACGGTATCGAAGGCCCCGACCATCTCGATCGGCACCGCCTCGTGGCAGAGCGTCCGGCGAAACCCGTTCAGGATCGGCTCAGGCGTCTCGCCCTCGTAATGGCGCCAGGCCAGGCGGGTGTTGCGCTCGATCGCGTGCTCGGGCCGGAGCAGGCCCACCCGCTCGATCATCCCCGCCAGCGAACGTGCCGCGAAGGCCCCCCGCGAATAGCCGATCAGGAAGATCCGATCGCCCGGACGGTAGCGCATCGCGAGCCAGCCATAGGCCCGCAGGATCTGCGTGTTCACGCCCCAGCCGAACCAGACATCCGAAATGTCGTGCCATTCGCGCCATTGCAGCCCGCGCCCGTAATAGACGGAAGCCCTAGGCGCGGCCCTGCGCAGGAAGCGATAGATAAGCCCGATCGAGGTCAGACGATCGGAGCGGAGCGAGCCCATCGTGCCGTCGAGCAGCAGCACGTGATCGAGCGGCTCGCGCCCATGCGGCGCCTGCCGCACCTCCGCCCGTTCGGGGCTGTAGCGCCGGAAAGCCGAGATCAGGCGTTCGAACAGCCCCCGCAAACCCAAATGCCTCCCGCGAAAGAAAAAACCTTGCCCCGGATATCCTAGGGCAAGGCTGGTTAATTTTCACATCCCAATGTCGCGCGCGCCGGGCGCGATCGGGGCCTCAGAAATCGAGGCTGAGCGCGGTGACCACCTCGAGCTGGCCGAAACCGTTGAAGCGGGTATTCGTCGCGCTCGAATAGGCGCCCATGCCCTTGAAGACGACGAAATCGCCCTCTTCCATATCGGTCGGCAGCCCGAGCTCGCCCGGCAGCCGGTCGACCGAATCGCAGGTCGGGCCGAAGACGATGCGCGGACGCGCCTCTTGCGAGCGGATCACACCCTCGGGCGAGATCGCCGCGATGCGGTCGATATTGCCGATGAGCGGAAGCTCGGCGAGGCCGCCATAGACGCCGTCATTGAGGAAGACATGCTCGCCATCGCGCAGCGCCTTGATCCGGGTGACATGCACGAAGGCATCGCCCACCAGGCCGCGGCCCGGCTCGCAGACGAGGGCGGGACGCGCCGCGCCGAAGGCTTCGCCGGTCACGCGGTCGATCAGCGCGAAGATCTCCTCGAGCGCCGGCGCCGGGCCCACCGAGCGGTGGTTCGGGAAGCCGCCGCCCACGTTGAGGCGTGCGATCTCGACCCCGGCATTGCGCGCGATCTCGGCGGCGGTGCGGATATAGGCATCCCACGCCATCGGATCGGTGCATTGCGTGCCCGGATGGAAGGTCAGCGAGGGGATGAAACCCGCCGCCGCCGCGCGCGACAGTAGCACCGCGGCCAGTTCCGCGGTCGCACCGAACTTCGCGCCGAAATTATAGGCCGCGCCCGCGACCGGCAGCTTGAAGCGCACCGAGATCTCGCAGCCTGCGGCGGGGACCATCTCGATCAGCTTGTCGAGCTCCGAGATCGAATCGACCGACCAGGTCTTCACGCCCTTCGCCACGGCGAAGGCGATCTCGTCGCGGCCGCGGACGGGGTTGTGATAGTGCAGCGCCGCATTCGGCGCGATCCGGCGGATCATCTCGATCTCGGCGGGGCTCGCCACGTCGAAACCGCGCAGGCCCGCGGCGACGAGGTTCTCGATCACCATCTCGTCGGGGTTCGATTTGACCGCATAGGTCACGAGGCCCGGGAAGCCGCGCAGGAACCGGCGCGCCGTGGCTTGCAGCACGGTCGGCGCAAAGACCAGCACGGGATGATCCGGCTGCTTGGTGCGGATGACTTCAACGGGGTTCGCCCAGATCGTCTTCGACAGTCCCATAGGCTTTCTCCTTCGCCAATGAGTGGCAGCCACCTCTTGCCCCTTTCGCGGGTTGGGAGAGCGCTTACGCGTTTCAACCAGTCCGCAGGCAAGGTACGTATGAGCCGCCCTTTTCCTGTCTTTCGATGTTGCGCGATATGGAACACAAACTCACCGGAGAAAAGAACAAAAATGACGCGAATCTTCGTTACATTGACGAAGATGCCGGTCAAATTGCATGGTGTTGTCATGGATGAACTCGATCAGAAGATTCTCGGCCTCCTCTCGGGCGACGCACGGATGTCGCTCGCCACGATGGCGCGCCGCCTGCGCGTAGCGCGCTCGACGATCCAGGCGCGGCTCGAGAAGCTCGAGACCTCGGGCGTTATCGCGGGCTACACGGTCAAGCTCGGCGAGGAGGCAAAGGCCGGACGGCTGCGCGCGACCGCGCTTCTCGAGATCGACCTGCGGGTGCAGGCGGCGATCTTGCAGAAACTCCGCACCATCCCCGAGATCGAGCGCATCATCACCACCTCGGGTCGCGTCGATCTGCTGCTGCAGATCGCGGCGAACTCGACCCAGGCGCTCGATCACGTGCTCGACGTGATCGGGGAGATCCCGGGCGTGCAGAATTCCGAGAGCCTGATCCACCTTACCACGAAGCTCGACCGCGCGTTCTGAGCCCGCGTTCTGAGACGGACCAGGGCCCGGGAGGGGGCGCTGCCCCCGCTGGCTGCGCCAGCCCCCCGGGATATTTTCGTCAAGAGGAAGGAAAAACGCCCGGCTCGTTCCTCAGAGGGGAGGGCAAGCCTGGCGCTTCCAAATGCGCGGCCATCGGCGTCCCCGCCTGTCCCGCTCCCCCTCTCTACGGCAGGACGGTTAACAATAGCCTTCATCCTTCCAAATGCTCCAAATATCCCGGGGGTGAGCGGCGCAAGCCGCGAGGGGGCAGCGCCCCCTCCCCTCCATCCCTTCCCGCGAAGGGTTTTCCTCGCCCCCGCGCCGGGCTAAACAGCGCTCAAGCCGAGCCAAGGATGCCTGACATGACGATGGACAAGACTTTCGACGCCGCCGCCGCCGAGCCGCGGATCTACGCGAAATGGGAAGAGGCCGGAGCCTTCAAGGCCGGCGCGAATGCCTCGCGCGACGAGACCTTCTGCGTGATGATCCCGCCGCCCAACGTCACGGGCGCGCTGCATGTGGGCCATGCCTTCAACAACACGATCCAGGATATTCTCGTGCGCTGGCACCGGATGCGCGGCTTCGACACGCTCTGGCAGCCGGGTCAGGACCATGCGGGCATTGCGACCCAGCTGATGGTGGAAAAGGAACTGGCCAAGACCCAGCAGCCCAAGCGCACCGAATTGGGCCGCGAGAAATTCCTCGAGAAGGTCTGGGAATGGAAGGGCCAGTATGGCTCGACCATCATCAACCAGCTCAAGCGGCTAGGGAGTTCCTGCGACTGGTCGCGCAACGCCTTCACCATGTCGGGCGCGCCCGGCGCGCCTGAGGGCAATGAAGGCAATTTCCATGACGCTGTGATCAAGGTCTTCGTCGACATGTACGAGAAGGGCCTGATCTATCGCGGCAAGCGGCTGGTGAACTGGGACCCCCATTTCGAGACCGCGATTTCCGACCTTGAAGTCGAGAATATCGAGGTCGCCGGCCACATGTGGCACTTCAAATACCCGCTCGCGGGGGGCGAGACCTATATCTACCGCGAGAAGGACGAGGACGGGAACGTCATCCTCGAAGAGGAGCGCGACTATATCTCGATCGCGACCACCCGCCCCGAGACGATGCTGGGCGACGGTGCGGTGGCGGTGCATCCCTCGGACGCGCGTTACGCGCCGATCGTGGGCAAGCTCTGCGAGATCCCGGTGGGCCCGAAGGAGCATCGCCGTCTCATCCCGATCATCACCGACCAATACCCGGACCCGAATTTCGGCTCGGGCGCGGTCAAGATCACCGGGGCGCATGACTTCAACGACTACATGGTCGCGAAGCGGGGCGGCATCCCGATGTATCGCCTGATGGACACCAGGGGCGCGATGCGCGCGGACGGGTTGTCCTACGAGGAATGCGCGGCGCGCGCGATGGAGATCTCGCGCGGGGCGGAATTTACCGAAGCCGAGATCGACAGCCTGAATCTCGTGCCCGAGGAGCTGCGCGGGCTCGACCGGTTCGAGGCGCGCGAAGCGGTGGTGCGCCAGATCACCGAAGAAGGACTGGCGGTGATGATCGCCAATCCGAAGGCGGAAGACGAAGGCGAGCCGGCCGAGATCCCCTATGTCGAGAGCAAGCCGATCATGCAGCCCTTCGGCGACCGCTCGAAGGTCGTGATCGAACCGATGCTGACCGACCAGTGGTTCGTCGATGCCGAGAAGATCGTGGGCAAGGCGCTCGACGCGGTGCGCAAGGGCGACACGGTGATCCTGCCCGAGGCGGGCGAGAAAACCTATTACCACTGGCTGGAGAATATCGAGCCGTGGTGCATCTCGCGCCAGCTCTGGTGGGGCCACCAGATCCCGGTCTGGTACGGTCTCGACATGGAAGCGCCTGATTTCCGCGATGACGAGGGCGACGGGACGATCGACCTGGTGGAGATGGGCCGGCTGCTCGTCGAGACCAAGATGGTGCATCGTGACGACCGCTATCACTGCGCGGCGGATTTCGAGTCGGTGACCGGCTGGTTCAAGGCGGCGAATGCCGCGCTGCCGACGCCGCTCAACGCGGCGCGGATCGTCGAGGTGGCCGACCGTCATGCCGCGATCGAGGCACTGGCCGCGAGCCTTGCGCAATACGAGATGACCGAGGACCCGACGCAGCTGATCTACCCGGTCTGGCGCGATGCGGATGTGCTCGACACCTGGTTCAGCTCGGGCCTCTGGCCGATCGGCACGCTCGGCTGGCCCGAGGACACGCAGGAGATGCGCAAGTATTTCCCGACCGATGTTCTGGTGACCGGCTTCGACATCCTGTTCTTCTGGGTGGCGCGGATGATGATGATGCAACTGGCCGTGATGGATCAGGTGCCCTTCCACACCGTCTACCTGCACCAGCTCGTGCGCGACGAGAAGGGCAAGAAGATGTCGAAGACGGCGGGCAACGTGATCGATCCGCTCACGATCATCGACGAATACGGCGCGGATGCGCTGCGCTTCACCAATACCGCGATGGCGGCTCTGGGTGGCGTGCTGAAACTGAGCGAAGAGCGTATCAAGGGCTATCGCAACTTCGGCACGAAGATCTGGAACGCCACGCGCTTCGCCGAGATGAACGGCGTGTTCGAAGGCCCCGTGGTCACCGAGATCCCGCAGCCCACGCATACCGTGAACCGCTGGATCATCGGCGAGACCGCGAAAGTGCGCGAACTGGTTGACGAAGCCTTCGTCGCCTACCGCTTCAACGACGCGGCACTTGGCCTTTACGGCTTCGTCTGGGGCAAGGTCTGCGACTGGTATGTGGAATTCGCCAAGCCCCTCTTCGATGGCGAACACGCGGAAGAAACCCGCGCCACGATGCGGTGGGTGCTCGATCAGTGCTATACGCTGCTGCACCCGATCATGCCCTTCATCACCGAGGAGCTGTGGGAGCTGACCGCGCCGCAGGGCGACCGCACCAAGATGCTCGTTCATGCCGACTGGCCGAGCTACACGGCTGCAGATCTGGTCGACGAGGCGGCCGATCGCGAGATGAACTGGGTGATCGACCTGATCGACGCCATCCGCTCGAGCCGCACCCAGATGGGCGTCCCGGTCGGGCTGAAACTCCCGATGGTCCTGGCAGAGGCGGACGACGCCGCACGCGCCGCGCTCGCCAATAACGAGGCGCTGATCTTCCGCCTCGCGCGGGTCGAGAGCATCACCGAGGCAGCCGTGCCGAAAGGGGCGATCTCGATCCCGGCGCAGGGCGCGCTTTTCGGGCTGCCGCTCGAAGGGGTGATCGACATCGGCAAGGAGAAGGCACGTCTGGAAAAGGCGCTCGGCAAGATGGAAAAGGAAATCGGCGGCATGAAGGGCCGGCTGAACAATCCGAAATTCATCGAGAACGCCGATCCCGAGGTCGTGGTGGAAACCCGCGAGAACCTCGCCCGCGCCGAGGAAGAGGCCGAGAAGGTCCGTCAGGCCGTGGCGCGTCTGGCCGAGCTGGGCTGACACAATACCATTTCGAAAAAGAACGGCCCGGGGCGACAAGCCTCGGGCCGTTTTCGTTCAGTGTGAGGTTTCCTTCATCGTGTAAGCCACACCCGAGGCCACGACGCAGATCCCAGCATAGAGGATCAGCACCGCCTCGGGACCCAACACCGCGAGCCCCGAGCTTGCTGCGCCGAAGGCCAGCAGCATCACCCCCACCGTCGTGTTCGAGACCGCCGTATAGGCCGCGCGGTTGTCCTTGGGCGACATGTCGACGAGATAGGTCGCCCGCCCCAGACGCACGCCCTGATAGCCGATCATCAGCCCGAAGAGCGCGACCGGCGCGGCCCAGATCGTCCCCATCAGTCCGAAAAGATCGAACAGCACCGCGAACGACAGGAAGACCGCTCCGACGAGCCCCGTGAATATCAACACCCTGCGCGAGGACCGGTCGGCCAGCCGTCCCCAGATATAGGAACTGACCAGCGAGGCCAGCGCCGAGGCCAGGACCATCGCGCCCAACGCCCCGAACCGGTCGTCGCCCGCCTGCGTCGCGAGCAGCACGATATAGGGCGGCGCCAGCGCGGTCGGCAGCAGCAGGACCCGCGCGATCACGAATTTTCCCAGATCCCGGTCGCGCCACAAAAGCGCAAGCTCGCGCAGCGCGATCCCCTGGCCATCCTCGCCGGGCTGGTCCTCTTCGCGCAGGGTCGAAAAGACCAGCGCCGCTCCGATCCAGAGCAGCGCGGCAAGCGAGATCGCCCCGATGACGAGGCTCATCCGCTCCACGACCCCCGTCATCAGGATCAGCGCGAACAGGATCACCCCACCGGCCGAGATCGTGGTGGCGACGCCCGTCGAGGTGCCGCGCCGCGCCCGGTCCACGGTCTTGCCCAGAACGTCCTTGTAGCTCACCGAACTGACCGAACGCGCCACCGCCAGAACGGCCAGCGCCGCGAGCATCGCAAGCCCTGCGCCCATCCCCTGCATCGTGATCGCGATCCCGACGATCGCGGCCGCGGCCAGGCCCTGCCCGAGACTGCCCGCAGCCCAGGCCCATTTGCGCTGCGGCATCTTGCGGATATGCGGCGCGGTGAAAAGCTGCGGCAGGAGAGAGCCCGCCTCGCGCACCGGCACCAGCCAGCTCACCAGCGCGGCAGGCGCGCCGACCGCCTGCATCAGCCAGCTCAGCACCAGTTTCGGGTCGATCAGCCCGTCGGCGAGCTTCGTCATCGAGATCGAGGCGACATGGCGCAGGAAATTCGCGGGCTCGTGGCGCGCGGCCCCGTCGCTGAGTTCCTTCGTTCCCCCGCGCCGGTCCCCGGTCAGCGCCTGAAAGACGGTCGTGGCGAAGGAAGGGTCGCTGGCGCTCATCGGCTGGCTTTCCGCATGGTGACATTTCGAAGGCTAACGCCTAACAAGCTCACCTGCCAGCGCAGGGTTCCGCAAGCCCCTTGCCGCAAACCCGCTTTGGCCTTACGCCTTGTGCCATGACCGGACCTCGCTACACGAAACTCGTCGACAGCCTGCCCGCCACCGTGCCCTTCGTCGGCCCGGAGGACCAGGAACGCAATGCCGGACGCCCCTTCGCGGCACGGCTCGGGGCGAATGAGAACGGCTTCGGCCCCTCTCCCCGCGCGATCGCGGCGATGGCGGCTGCGGCGGGCGAGGTCTGGAAATATGGCGATTCCACCAGCCACGACCTGCGCGCCGCTCTCGCCGCCCATCATGGCGTCGGGATCGAGAACGTATTGGTGGGCGAAGGGATCGACGGACTTCTGGGCTATCTCTGCCGCTTGGTGATCGAGCCGGCCGATGCGGTGGTCACCTCGGAAGGGGCCTATCCGACCTTCAACTACCATGTCGCGGGCTTCGGCGGCGTGCTGCACAAGGTTCCCTACAAGGATGACCGTGAAGACCCGCAGGCGCTGATCGCGAAGGCGGCCGAGGTCGGCGCGAAGCTCGTCTATCTCTCGAACCCCGACAACCCGATGGGCACCTGGCATGACCGCGCCACCGTCGAGGCGATGATCGCCGCCGTGCCCGAGGGCACGCTGATGGTTCTGGACGAGGCCTATGTCGAGTTCGCCCCCGAAGGGACCGAGGCGCGCATCGACGCCGATGACCCGCGGGTGATCCGGATGCGCACCTTCTCGAAGGCGCATGGCATGGCGGGTGCGCGGGTGGGTTATGCCCTTGGTGCGCCCGGGCTGATTGCCGCCTTCGACAAGATCCGCAATCATTTCGGGATGTGCCGGATTTCCCAGGCCGGCGCGCTCGCCGCGCTCGAGGACCGCACCTGGCAGGCCTATATGCGCCTGCTCGTCGCCGGTGCGCGCGAACGGATCGGCGAGATCGCGGAAGCGAACGGTCTGCAGGCCCTGCCCTCGGCCACGAATTTCGTCGCGATCGACTGCGGGGCGGACGGCGATTTCGCGCGCGCCGTTCTGCGCGAACTGGGCGAACTTGGCGTGTTCGTCCGGATGCCTTTCATCGCTCCTCAGGATCGCTGCATCCGGGTCTCGGTCGGCCCGGAGACCGAGCTCGAGGCGTTTGCCGAAGCGCTTCCCAAGGCGCTGGCATCGGCCCGCGCCGGACAGTCGCGATAGACGCCCCAGACGGCCCCCTTCCTCGCGACGCGCACATTTCCGCTCAAGCCATGGGCAGGAAAGGGCCGCTCCGGCCCGATCTCCCGGTTTGGTGAGTTGAAGCGCGGCAAAGGCAGGCGCATCTTTCCAGCGTGAACAGGAGGAGCCCATGAGCCGCAAGTCCCGCAACCGCCGCATGGCGATGCTCAGCCCGCTGGCCTTTGCCCTGACCTTCGGCGCCTATGCCGGATCGGGTTCGATCACCCGCGACCCGCGCGTCTCGTCGCCACAAGAGGAAACGCCGAGGATCTCGCGCGAGGCGCGCGAAGAGGTGAACTGGCTCACCGACTGGATCGAGCGTCACGGTCAGGCCTGACCCGCGCCTCTCGCGACTGCGGCCGCCGCCGCCGCGAGCCCACCCTGACCATGCGGGATCGCGAGCGCCTGCATCCCGGCTTCCATCGTCGCAAGAGCGCCCAACGTCATATGCGCGTTCACATGGCCCATATGCGCCACGCGCAGGAAATCTCCGGCTTCGGGCGTTCCGGGTTCGGCCATGCCAAGCCCGATCCCCAGCGTCACCCCGGCCTGGGTCTCGAGCCAACCGCGCAACCTCTGCGCCCCGCCTGCGCCGATCCGCGCCGCGGTGACCGAATGGGCGCGATGTGCCGGATCGGCGATGTTGAGCGCGATATCGCCCTCCTTCCCCCAGGTTTCGAAGGCCGCCCAGACGGCACGCGCGAGCGTCGCGTGACGGGTCCAGACATGCTCGAGCCCCTCTTCCTCGAGGATCATCTTGAGCGCCTCGTCGAGCCCGAACAGATGATGCGTGGGCGAGGTGCCGCCGAAATACTGGTAGACGAGTTCCGGGAAAGCCCGAGGCTGCCAGTTCCAGTAGGGAGTGACGAGATCGGCCTTGCGGTTCGCCTCGAGCGCCCTGTCGGAAAACCACACGAAACCCAGACCCGGCGGCGTCATCAGCCCCTTCTGGCTCGCGGCGACCATGACATCCGCGCCCCAGTCGTCCATCCGGAATTCGTCGCAGCCCAGCGACGCGATGCAATCGACCATCAGCAGCGCGGGATGCCCCGCCGCGTCGATCGCCGCGCGGACCGCAGCCACGTCATTGCGCACCGAAGTCGCGGTATCGACATGGGTAAGCAGGACCGCCTTGATCTCGTGCCGAGGATCCGCGCGCAGCGCCGCCTCGACGCGCGCGGGATCGGCCGGCGCCTTGAGCCCGAAATCGAGCCGCTCCACCTCGACGCCCATCGCGGCGCAACTCAGCGCCCAGATATTGCCGAACCGCCCCGTCACCAGCCCGAGGGCCTTGTCGCCCCGCGAGAAGACATTGGCGATCGAAGCCTCCCAGGCGCCGTGCCCGTTCGCGATGTAGATCGCGACATGGCTCGAGGACAGCGCGACCCTGCGCAGGTTCGACGCGACGCGTGCGGCGATCTCCTCGATCTCACCCTCGTAGATATTGGGAGCGGGCCTGTGCATCGCAGCGAGCACCCGGTCGGGCATCGTCGAGGGGCCGGGAATGGCGAGGTAGGGACGCCCCTGGGCAAGGCTCATCTGGGATCTCCGTCAAGCTGAACGGACAATCGGTAATCCGCCCACCCCGCTGCGTCAATTGCCGCTGCGCTTGCACGCCCCCCCTCACTCGCGTTAAGGCGGGGGCTGACCCGCGCGCAAGGCGCTCAACGTGACGAAAGCTCGTGGCAAAGACTCCCGATCCATATGACTCCCGACGGCTCTTCTCCCGCATGTGGCGCGACTACCTGCATGTGCACTGGCCGTGGGTCATTGTCGCGGCCCTGCTTCTGGTGGTCGAAGGCTCGACACTCGGCGCGCTGAGCTGGCTTCTGAAGCCACTTTTCGACAAGGTCTTCATCCAGGGGGAATCCAATCTCATCTGGTGGGTCGGCTTCGGGATCTTCGGGCTATTCCTGCTGCGCGCCGTGACCTCCGTGCTGTCGCGCACGGTGATGTCGAACGTGGCCTTCCGTACCTCGAGCGACATGCAGATCGACCTGCTGCGCCATGTGCTCCGGCTCGATCAGAAGTTCTACCAGGACTACTCGCCGGGTGCCTTGATGGAACGGGTGCTCGGCGACACGCAAGCGCTTCAGGGGGTCTGGCAGACCTTCATTACCGGGGCGGGTCGAGACACGATCGCTCTGGTCTCGCTTTTCGCAGTGGCCATCTCGATCGATCCGATCTGGACGCTCGGCGCACTGATCGGCACCCCTCTGCTGATCCTGCCCACCAAGATGGCGCAGCGCTACATCCGCCGCAAGACACGCCAGATGCGCGAGGGCGCGTCCGACAGGGCAACCCGTCTCGACGAGGTCTTCCACGGCATCCTGGCCGTGAAACTCAACGGGATCGAAGAGTACCAGACCTCGCGTTTCGACAAGCTCGTCCAGGAGCTCCGCAAGGCCCTCATCAAGACGGTCGCGGTTCAGGGCACGGTGCCCGCGATGATCGACATCATGACCGGGCTCGGTTTTTTCATCGTGCTCGTCCTCGGCGGCCAGCAGATCCTGTCGGGCGAACGCTCGGTCGGTGAATTCATGTCCTTCTTCACGGCGATGGCGCTGGCGTTCCAGCCGTTGCGCCGGCTCGCGAACATGAGCGGAAGCTGGCAATCCGCCGCGACCAGCCTCGAGCGCGTCTATCGCATGTTCGACATGAAGCCCTCGATCTTCTCCCCTGCCCAGCCCGCGCCCGTTCCGGCCTCGACCCGGATCGAGCTCAAGGACGTGCATCTGCGCTACGGCGACAGGCCGGTGCTGCGGGGGCTGAGCTTCACCGCCGAGGCGGGACAGACCACGGCGCTCGTGGGCCCGTCGGGCGCGGGCAAGACCACCGTGTTCAATCTGCTCACCCGCCTTGTCGATCCCGACAGCGGCATCGTCTCGCTGGGGGGCACCCCTCTCCCGCAGCTCGATCTGGCCGATCTGCGGCGCCAATTCTCGACCGTCTCGCAAGATGCCGCCCTCTTTGATGAAACGATCCGCGAGAACGTCCTTCTCGGGCGCGACGACGTGCTGCCGAAGACGCTGCGCACCGCGCTCGAGGCGGCGCATGTCACCGAGTTCACGGATCTTCTGAGCGACGGGATCGACGCCCCGTCCGGCCCTCGCGGCTCGGCGCTCTCCGGCGGGCAGCGGCAACGGGTGGCGATCGCTCGCGCCGTTCTGCGCAACGCGCCGATCCTGCTGCTCGACGAGGCCACCTCGGCGCTCGATACCGTGTCCGAGGCGAAGGTCGCCGAGGCGCTGGCCCAGTTGAGCACCGGGCGCACGACGCTGGTGATCGCGCATCGCCTCTCGACCGTGCGCAACGCCGACAAGATCGTCGTCGTCGTCGAGGGCCGGGTCGTCGAGGAAGGCACGCATGAGACGCTGCTGGCCCAGAACGGAGCCTATGCCGCGCTGTGCCGGATGCAGCTTCTCGACTGAGGCTGACATCGGGCGGGGCGCGCCCTACATCCCTCGGGAAAGGAGTATTCCATGGGCGAGCGTATCCTCTATGAAATCACCGGCTCCGAGCGGGAACATTTCCTGCAGGGGCTGGTCACCAACGATCTCCGCAAGCTGTCGCAAGGACTGGTCTATGCCGCGCTGCTGACGCCGCAGGGCAAGTACCTGGCGGATTTCTTTCTGCTCCAGCAGGGCGAGGCTATCGTGATCGACCTCGACGAGAGCATCGCCGAGCCCACGATCAAGCGGCTGTCGATGTACAAGCTGCGCGCCGATGTCGCGATCGCACCCTCCGATCTCAAGGTCTATCGCGGAACCGGTCCGGCTCCCGAAGGTGCGCTGCCCGACCCGCGCCATCCCGATCTGGGCTGGCGGCTCTATGGCGAAGGCTCGGGCGAAGACGGCACCGACTGGGACGCGATCCGGGTGGCCCATTGCATCCCGCAAACCGGCATCGAACTGACGCCCGATACCTTCATTCTAGAGGCGGGGTTCGAACGGCTCGACGGCGTCGATTTCAGAAAGGGATGCTATGTCGGGCAGGAGGTCACCGCGCGGATGAAGCACAAGACGGAACTGCGCAAGGGGCTCGCGACCGTGCGCATCGAAGGGCCGGCGGAATGCGGCGCGGAGATCACCGTGGACGAGCGCAGGGTCGGCCAGCTCTTCACCCGAGCGGGGGACCGGGCCATCGCCTATCTCCGGTTCGACCGCGCCGGGGGCGAGATGCGGGCCGGCGAGGCGCGTCTCACGATGTTATGACGCGACGAAACTTGTTTTCGGAAAATTGCAAGAGGCGGGCGTCAAGAAGTTGGCGCAGCGTGTTTCTCCAGAAACGGCCGGATGCGCGGGGCCCAATCGGTAGCGCCTTCGGTTTTCACGCATTGTGAATTTCGCAAGAATTTCCGTTATTTCTCAAATATATAAGGCGACTTAGGAGCAACTTCTGCCCGCTCTCCTTCTGCCCCACCCCTTGAAAACGCCCCGAAGCTATCTAAGTGCTAGCGGATCGTCGGGGGGCTCATTCGAGTTATGCAATGGGCAACAGAGGCGATATGCGTTAAACGCATGCCTGCCATGAGTTGGCGGCCATATCGAATCGGGGCGAAAGCACCATAGATGTCCCCCACGCCAGGAAACACAAGAGCAATAAAAAGGACGGAAGAATGCGCGATTTCGTTGACGGCTCGGCCTTCAATTATGAACAAGGACAACGGGCCCGGAAGCTTTTCGCTGCGGTGGTTCTGGCGGCACTCGACGATGCGATCGCCGATGACAAGAAATATGGCAACGGTCCCGAGCAGATCGCCCGCTGGGCACGCTCGCGCGATGGGCGCGAGGTTCTTTCCTGCGCCGGGATCGACCCGAATGAACGCGTCGTCAAAGGCCTGATGGAGTTCGTCGCGAAGGGTGTCCGGACCTCGGTCGCACTTTCGCGCGAAGAGAGCGAGCGTCGTCTTGCCGCGATTTCGGACGATCACGAAGCCGAAGCGGCCTGAGCCGATCACCGCCAAGCAGAATTCATGACGGCGCGACCCTGCTCGGGCGCGCCGTTCTTTTTTCGCAAATCGGGAGGCGGTTCAGTCGAAGTCCCGTGCCATGAGCGCACGCTGCACTTCGCGCCGGATCATCTTGCGCAGGTTGCGCGTCATCCGCGTTCCGAGCGACCCGCGCAGCTCTTCGCGCAGAACCTCGGAGACGAACTGCCGGAGCTGACCCTCGTCCATCGCGAGCGCGATGGGGTGCAGGCCCGCTTCGACCGGCGGTGCGAGTTCGCCCTCCTCCGCCTCGAGCATCTCTCCCGCCAGGCCGTCATCGGGCTCGTAAGCCTCCAGTCGCTCGCGCAGCCCCTCGTAACTGGAGGGACGCGCCTCGGGCGCGGGCCGGCGCCGCTCCGCGTCGCTCAGATGGAGACGGCGCGGGACGACCCGTTCCGGCTCCGGCGCAGGCGGCGGCGGATCGACATCGAGCATTTCATCGAGCGCGGCCGTCTGGTCGGGATCTTCGGGCCAATCGCCCTCGCTCACCTCGAACTCCGCCCCCAGTTCGAGCGGTTCCGGCACGTCCTGCGCCACGTCGGCCTCATCCGCATCGACGGTGAGTGCGGCGTCATCTTCCTCGTCAGTCTCGTGCTGCGGTACGTCCAAGGCCTCGGTTTCATACGCGTCCGGCAACTGCGTCAGCGGGTGCGTTCCCTCGGGCTCGAACCTGTCGCCCTGCTCCGGTTCGAACTCGAGACCTTTGCGCGAGACCTCTGCCTCGAGGGAGGCAAGCGTGGTCTCCAGCCGGTTCAACTCATCCCCGAGCGTCGCCTTCGGCAACTCGGTCGCATCGGGCCAATGAACCGAGGCATCGTCCTCGAATTCGGGCTCGAAGTTCTGCGGCGCGCGGCGCGCGGCCGAAATTTCGGTGACATTGTCGGGCGCTTCCGGGGCGGGCTCACCGGTCATGTCTGCCAGATGCGCACCCGACGGATCTTCGGGGCTATCCGCCACCTCGCCCGACTCGTCCGACCAGAACCGCGCCTCCGGGACGTCCTCTTCGGGCATCTCGGGCTCGGGCCGGATCATATGTGCCGGGGTGAGCACGAGCGGGTCAGGCTCCGGCATCGGGACCGTGCGGTAGGTTTCAGTCGCCTGCGGGCTATCCTGCGACACAAGCCGCCTGATCGACGCGAGCACGTCCTCGATTTCGGGTGTGGGTCCGGTTTCAGCCATTGCAATCCCATCCTGAAGCGCGTTCGCGCCCCTGTCCAGTCACCTGCTGCATGGATAAGGCGAAGAGGCCACCGCGCCACATGCGCTCAGGTCGGCGGGGGCAGCCGAAACCGCCCCCGCCAGAAACGAATACCGAAATGGGTGTCTTACTTCTTCCCCATCGCCTCGAGAACGCGATCGAGCCGCTTGCCCTGCGGGCTGAGCGTGATGGGCGCGTTATGCACCGCATTGTAATAGGCGGCCGGATCATAGGTCGGGATCCCGAGTTTCAGGTTGTCCACCGTCAGAAGACCCATAGCGGACAGAAGTTGATAATAAGCTACCTGCAGCGTGGCCGCCGCGTCGATCCGGCCCGCCTGCGCATCGAGCAGGTCCTGCTCGGCCGAGAGGACATCAAGAGTGGTGCGTGCACCCAGAAGCGCCTCTTCCTTCACGCCCTGATAGGCGGTGCGCGCGGCCTGCACCTGCTGGTCGTAGGCCGAGATCTGCGCCTTCGCGATCTCGATTGCGGACCAGGCATTCGCGACGTTCTGCGCCACGGTGACGCCGGCCTGGCTAAGCTGCGCACGCGCCGCCTGATCGTTCGCGATCGCCTGACGCTGTCCCGAAATCAACGCGCCGCCCGAATAGAGCGTCTGGTTCAACTGGATCTTGGCCGAAGTCGATTCCACGCCGCCCTCGGCATTCTTCAGACCGAGCGAGCCGGAAATCGTCGGCATGCGGTTCGCCTTCGCGTAATCGACCCCGAGGTCATAGACCGCGACGGTGTGCTGAAGCTGCTTCACGCCCGGATGGTTGCGCAGAGCGATCGCACGCGCGGCCTCGATCGTCTTGGGCAGGGCAGGAGCTTTCGGGAAGGCGGCAAGCGCGCCGGGATAATGCCCGGTCGCGGCCTTGTAGGCCTCGCGCGCGGCGCGCAGCTTGCCCTGAGCCGCCGCCAGCGAGGCGCGGGCGGATGCGAGCTGAGCCTGCGAGAGCGACACGTCGGTCTTGGTCACCTCGCCCACGTCGAAGCGGTCATTGGCGGCCTTGAACTCCTCGCCCAGAACCCGCACCGAGTTCTGGTTGATCGCGATCTGTTCGGACGCGCTCTTGACGTCGGAATAGGCCTGGATCGTCGCGAGCAGCACATTCTGCTCGACCGAGCGCAGCCCCTCGCGGGTGGCCAGAACGCTTTCCTTCTTCATCTCGATATTCAGCTTGTTGCGGCCGAAATCGAACAGGGTCATGGAGGCGCCCAGAGTGGCCGAGGCGGTGCGGGTCGAATTCGCCAGCTGGTCGGAATCCTGGTACTCGTACTCCGCCGTCCATTGCAGGACCGGGCGCAGCTTGGCGACCGCCTGAGCCACGTCCTCATCCGCAGCGCGCAGCGTCGCGCGGTTCTGTTCGAGAAGATGGGAATTGCGATAGGCCGACACGAGCGCGTCAGCGAGCGTCTCGGCGCCGGCCGCCACCGGGGTCAGCAAGGTGGCCACCGCCACGATCGTCAGTCTCAAATTCTTGCGCAACATGCCTCAACCCTCATCGTTTTGCAGCCGCGCTGTCGCCCGGACAAGTCGCGCGCCTCATTTATTAGATGCTACAGGCAATGCGCGCGGATTCAATTGCGGCATTGTGTGTAGCCGAAACGATGTGCCCCTCAGAGCACGAAATCGCGCTGCGCGGCGAAGCCCGGCATAACCGGAGCCGTGCCATTGAACATGTCGCGCCACGAGATCACCCCGTCGATCTTGTAGCCGATCCGCGCCACGCCGAGCGCGCCCTCCATGAAGATCGCCGCGATCCGGCCGCCTTCCTTGAGCTGATCGGCGATCGCGTGGGGGACCGCCTCGATCCCGCCTTCGATCAGGATCGCGTCATAGGGGCCGTGCTGCGGGGCGCCCGCGGCCAGCTCGCCTGCGACCACGGCCACGTTATCGGCCCCCGCCTGCGCCAGCGCGGCTTCCGCCTGCGCGGCCATGTCCTCGTCGTCGAGCGCCACGACCGCCTCGGCCATCTCCGCGATCACCGCGGCCGAGTAGCCGAGCCCGCATCCCAGATCGAGCACGAGATCGTCCGGCTGGATGTCCAGCCCGTCGAGCATCTTGGCGAAATTGCGCGGCTCGAGCAGCACCCGGCCCGCAGCGATCTCGACATTCTCACCGATATAGGCGGCTTCACGGCGCGACGCCGGAACGAACTCCTCGCGCGGCACGTGCAGCATCGCGGCGATGATCGGGAATTTCGTGACGTCGTTCGGGCGGACCTGCGTATCGACCATCATGGTGCGACGCGTGGCAAAATCTTGCATGTCGTGAACTCTTCGGTATGGAACCCGTTACGGTTTCTGCCACAGATACCCCAGAGGGGCAAGCTGCGCGATGGTCGCACACACCCCGTTTCCGGGCAGAGTCCCCCCCTCGCCAACGCACAGTCGCGGCCCGCCCGCAACTCCGCTCTTGCGCGCGCGCCTGCGATACCGTATCTGACGCCAACACCACGGATGGCGAGTTGGCGGAGTGGTGACGCAGCGGATTGCAAATCCGTGTACACCGGTTCGATTCCGGTACTCGCCTCCATTTCCTTCTAAATCATAGGCTTAGCGGCTTAGCGGTCGGGTGTGACACAAAGTGGGACACACACCCTATGATGCTGTCATCCTATCTAAGCCGTTCAAGACATGGGATTTACTACTTCCGCTGGCCTATCCCTCCGTCCATAGAAGGAAAGCGCGCCACAGTCCGCGTCTCCCTCCGCACACGCTGCCCGGATCGGGCTGGTGATTTGGCCCGTCATCTTGCATCCTGCGGCCGATTTCTAAGCGAGAGCAAAGCATTGGCGGGACTTAGGCAAAGCGAGATACGCGAAAAGGTACAGGCCTACTTCAAGGCGCAGTTAGATCAGTACCTTGACTGGCTGGACCGGCGCGGTCTGTCGCAGAACGCCTTGGCAGACGCGCGCGAAGAAGTGCTGGACCATGAGAGTTTCATGGACATCAACAGCGCCAACCTGATCTGGCTTCCGGTCGCGCGCTTCAAGACCAAGATGGAGGTGTCCGATGCCGATTGGGACGCCAGCATGCCCCGGATTGCGACCGAGCTACGGAAGGGCCGCCGCGACATGCTGAGGCGGGTTCTGGACGTCGCAGAGCGCCTTGAGCATTACGCCTATGACGATGCGTCGGCCCTCTCCCCCGCCCCTCCTGAGGCGCCTCCAGCCGCCTTGCTGGCATCATCGTCGCTGGGCACGGCAGTGGATGACTTCATCACCGAGCATTCCCGCCAGTGGGCTGAAAAGACCACCGGGCAAAACCGAGCTTACCTGAATATCCTGATCGAATACTTCGGGCGTGGCCGGCTGCTTGCCACGATCACGAAACAGGATGCGAACGAGGTGAAAAAGGTGTTGCAGGCCCTTCCGGCAAACCGGAACACCAAGCCCAAGTTGAAGGCCATGCCGCTGATGCAGGTCATCAAGGAACCGGGACACCCGAAAATCTCCCCCAAGACGATCAACAGCCACATCCAGATGTTCAAGATGTTCTTCGACTGGGCGGAACGTCACGGGCATTCGCCGCACGTTCTGTTCGATAAGATGAAGGTGGCCAAGGCCAAGAACAGTGACACCGAGCGCAAGCCCTTCTCACACGAACAGACACGCTTCCTCTACACCGAGTTGACGGACAACCCGTCCGGGCTGGTGCGCAATGACAGCCACAAGTGGGGCATGCTTCTGGGTATGTTCAGCGGGGCGCGCTTGAACGAGATTTGTCAACTCGACATTGCCGATATCCAACAGAACGGCGGGCTTTGGTTTCTGAACATCACCGACGAAGGTGAGGGCAACAAACGGGTGAAGTCCAAGGCAGGCAGGCGCAAGGTCCCGCTGCACGCTGAGTTGATCCGCCTTGGCTTTCTCGACTTTGTGGATAGCCGCCGGGGCGGTGCGCGCCTGTTCCCAGATTACAGCTACCATCTCAAACACGGCTATGGCCGTAGTTTGAGCCGGTGGTGCAATGAGAGTTTCTTGCCGAAGTTGGGCATCAAGGAAAGCGCGCTGGTATTTCACTGTTTGCGGCACACGTTCGTTACGCGACTGGGCCAAGCGAACGTGCCGGAACCGATCATCCAGTGCATCGTAGGCCATGCCCGGTCTGGCGTCACTCAAGAGGTCTATTTGCGCGAGGGGTATACCCTGCCCCAACTCAAGGAGGGCATTGACCGCTTCGCCATCGGCTGAGGCAACTGGGCCGGTCTTCAAACAGCGGCGGGGCCGGTCCGCATGGCCCCGCTCCACAGCCCCTCCATTCCATAGGAGAAGCGACCCGCCTCAATGCGGATACCTTCCAACGCTTCGGATGACATTGCGGTCAAAGTAAGGTCGGCGATACGCTCTGGATCGAGTTCCTCCATTCGACCAAGGTCTTTGAGTTGCCTTGCTATGAATGAGACCCCCATGGCGTGCATGTCGGGATTTGGCACCTTGGCCTTGTGAGCCTGCAACGTCCCGTCAAGCGCCCCGAGCGCGGCGGCTGCAAACTCTGCATCGTCCACGTCCCGGCCTAGGGCGCGCAAGAAGCCTATATGATGCAGGCTAGCGGCGCTTTTCACACCCTCAAGGACATCAGACAGATCAGGACCGCCGAAACCCGCAGATTGTTCAGCCGAGGCATCAACCGATGCCGCGCTATCGTCCCGCTTTAGCGGCACAAGATAGTCGCCCTCGGCCTTTGGGTTCATCTCGCCTGCACAGAAGGCGCTCACGATGAAGGCGACCCCGAGCGGGAACACGAAGGCCAGCAGGGCAAAACCCACCACGATGAAGAGCCACCACTGCGCCCTAAAAAATCGCATCACGCCTGTGGCAATCAGCAAGCGCATCTGCATGTTCCACCAGTAGCGCCCCACGACAGCAAGGCTTGCACTCGCAGCAGAAACGCCCTCCGCCGCGGCGCCGAAGGCAACGTGGTGGTCGGGGGACTTGTCCTCTGGTCGCATTGGCACTTCCCATTCCTTCCGAGACGCCATGCACCGCCCCAAGAGTGCGCACGAGCACGCACCTGCCATATCTGATTTTTAGATAACCACATTTTGGATATAGTCAACGCGCCCAGTGCAACTGCATGGGGCCTTCATGCCGAAAACTCTCGGAGATCAAAGGCATGATGCTCTTATCCGCTATCTCATCGAGAAGCGGAGCGAGGCAGGCTTGAAGCAGGTGGAACTTGCGGAGCGGATGAAGGTCTATCAGTCCTTCATCGCGCGGCTTGAAAGCGGTCAGCGCCGCGTCGATGTCGTGGAACTGGTCAAGCTGGGTGAAGTGCTGGGTTTCGATCCAACCGAGATCGTGGACAGGTTGACCAAGATGTCGGACTGAGCGCCAAACTGAACCCGCTTATTTGCCCCGGTAGTGGGGACGGGCCGTTCTTTAGACCACCAATCCCACACATTTAGACAGGTCTGTACATTTAGCCAGATGGAACCGGGCTATGCGCCCAGCGCCTCAATCTCGAACGCCGCTTTGAAGTCGATATTAGCTTGTCCCGTCTCGTTGAAGAATGGCAAGCCAAGGATGGTATAGTCCCGCCCTCGGAAAACCGTCTCAAGTCTTGCTTGGACCTTCACTTGCGCGAGGAAGTCTTGCTTCCAGTCATCCTTCGGTCGCAACTGGTCGCCCTTGGGTTCGATAAATAGCTGCAAAATCGTGCTTTCCTCTTGCCCCTTCTTCCTCAGAAACAGAACGAAGTCTGGCTCAAAGGCGCGCCCGGTGTCAAAGTCGTACAGCTTCACCGCCTTCTCGTTCCTCAGCAGGTAGAAGTCGTCATAGATATCGCGCAACCGGGCTTCCTGATCGTGCATATACTTGATGAAGTGCTTTTCCTGATCGGTGCCGTAGCTGTCTTCATAGGCGTGCCAGTCCTTGCCGCTCAAGTCGATCTGGTCCAGTCCGGGGACGTTACTTTCGGCCCAGCTTAGCCCGGTCTCGCCTTCGATCCGCAGTTTCAGTACCTTGTCGGTGAAACGGTCCTTAATGGGGTACGGCTTAAAGTCTTTGGTACCGATGTATTCGACGCTTTCGCGCTTCACACCGCTTTCGATCTCGTGCAGCACGTATTGCGTGATATCTAGCTTTTGTCGTGCGGCAAGGTGGGCCAGGTCATCCGGCAAGCCGCGCACGCTTACCGTCACGCCGCCCAGATAGGCGTCAGAGGTCACAAACTGCGATGCGCTGGCAAGTTGTGGGAAGTATGTTCTCAGACTGGTGAAATGAAAGAAGTCGTTCGCGTCCATTGCAAAGCTCAGTATGGCCCTGCCGAAGTCCGCCAACTTGAAGTCGCGCGACACAGGCTCCTTGCTCGACGGCTTCAACGTCAACTGGCCACCGCCGAAAGCTGAGGCTTCCGTTACCCGACCCGTCATCAAGCTGGGATAAGTGAAGCGGCCTTCGATCTTGTAGGCGTCCAGCCCGGCCACTCCATCGCGCGGGTTCTTCTTCCGGTCGTTCATCCAGACGTATTCCCCAGCATACAGGGAAGTCTGCTTGAAGCCGTCCTTCAACCGCAACCGCACCGTGCGGGCGGTTTCGTCCAGCATGCCGGTTTCGCGCAGAGCGTTGCGGATGTCTTGGATGTACTTGGGGTTGTGGGAACAGTGATAGTGCAATTCCTCCAAGATGCGCAGGGGGTTGTCCATCGCGTTGTCGTACTTGCGCTTCTCTCGCGCCGCCTCGGGCTGATCCGGTGCCATGAAGGGGAAGTATCGCGCCCCGCGCCCGATCAACTGCGCCTCGGCCATTGTGGTCTTGCCCACCTTGTTCGCCTTGCCGTCGCGGGTATCGTATAGACGCACGATGTCGAACAGGTTCAGAACGTCCCAGCCCTCGTTCAGCTTATCGACGGCGAAGATAACCCGTATCTCGTTGTCGCGTTCTTCCAGCGCGTTCAACTGTATCTGTCTTCTTTCGAGATCGGTCGGATTGTTGACGTTCACCACCTTTTCGCGGCCAAAGTCGCCCTGCAGCTCGCGGGCGAAATCCGGGCCACTGAGGCCCCTTTCATCCATGATATAGGCAAAGGCCCGTGAAAGCGTCTCATCGCCGCCAGAGGCCGCCCTGAGCGCGTCCAGTGCATCACCGGACAATCCCGCCACCATCGCGCCGAAGGCCGCTTCGTTGTCGGCGCTTTCCTTGATTGTCTTGGACTTCATCAAGATCACCGGCTTGCAATGCAGCCCGTGCGCCTCGGCCACCTTGCGGCGGTATTGGCTCAGCACCATCGCCTGCATCATCCGGGCCTCGGGCGGCAGATCGGCCTGCCGCAACTCGATGTCCTTGGAATAGCCATCCTCTCGAAACTGCCGCAGCGAATAGTCGTACAGTATCTTGTCGTGGTACTTAGCCCGGATCGCCTCGTGAGATAGGTCCACGGTCGCCGTAAACTCCAACAGCATGTTCTCGGGATGCTGGCGGAATATCTCCGCCACCGTGCCTTCCCAACTGGCCTTCTCCTCGGCCTCAACTACCGACAGCGTCTTCTTGGTCTCGGCGTTCAGGTGGTGCGCTTCGTCCGAAATCATCACCACCTTGTAGTCGCGGAAGTCTTCGATTGTTACGGAGTTTTCTTTCGGCTCCGTCATCCGCTTGTGCAGCCCTTGCATGGAGGTGAAGTGGATGTTGATTGCCTCTTTGTTAACCGCATCGAAAGTATCCACGGCGCGGATGTCCACCGACTTGTCGTCTATCCGCACCATAGGGGCGAACAGGTGCTTAGCCGATGCAGGGTTCAGGAAGTTCTCCTTGGTCTTCTCGATGATCTGGCCAGAGTTCACGAAGAACAGGAAGTTGCGATAGCCGCGCCGGTAAAGGTCAAGAATGAGAGCCGCCATCAGCACCGTCTTGCCGCTGCCCGTGGCCATATGGAACAGCAGATGCGGGGCCTTGGGCCGCCCGTCGTACTTGTCGATGTAGAACAGCCAGCGTTCCAGCGCCGTTCGTTGGTAGGGGCGCAGTTCGATCTTGGGCGACAGGTTCGCGGTGATTTCGTCGGGTAGATCGACCTTGAGCGCACCATACTTGGCGAGTGCGTCAAACTCTTGGCTAAGGCTCTGGGTCATTCCGTGATCTCGTAAAAAGAGCGGGTCGCGGCTGCATCTTCGTCGGAGATTTCAAAGTCTACATCGCCAAGAGAGCCGAGATTGACGTAAAGGTGGTTGGCATCGAGGCAATCAATCAAAACGCGCTTGGCGTCGTTTAACGGAAGCGCTGCGAAGTCGTCTAGGTCGAAGCCACGCACGTCCGCGTCAGGGCGGAGATAGCCAGTGGCTTTGATATCGGCATGGATGGTCTGCAGCGCCGCCATGTCTAGGGCCGCCTCGATGCGAGTAGCGAAGCCCGAGTTGGAGGCCGCGAGTTCAGCATATACAAACGATCCGCCGCCTTGCCATCCAACAGCTTTTGATATGCCTCCTTGCTCACCCTCAATGACCTTCTTGAGGCGTTCCATGGTTAGGTTGCGCACATATCCCATTTGTTCAACAGCAAGCCATTGACGCTGCATTTTCGATGCAGCGGCGGACATGGTACCCGAGCCAACAAAAAAGTCCAAAACTAAGTCACCGGGTGACGTCGTAATTTCGATGATGCGCTGCATGAGTTTTTCGGGCTTTGGCGTGGGGAACGTATCCTGCAAACCGAATGCCATTGCTTCGCGCTTAGCGTCTTGATTATCTCCTGCAAAACTGCGGAGCCAAAGCGTCTCAGGAACAATTCCGTTTTTCACCTCGGACAAAAATGACTTTTTTCGGGGCTTATCCATCTCTTGGTTCGCCCCCCACCAAAGGCGTCCGTCTTCGATGTTCTTGAGTGTAGTATCGCGCTCGCTAGCCCAAACGCGCGATCTTTCCGGCCAAACCTCCTCTCCTGTGCGAGGATGAATGATAGGATAGTATAGATTAGGTCGTTCTTCGGCGGTTTTATTGCAAGTGTATACCACAGATTGCCATGGCCCACGCGGGTCATTATCTGGGTTCTTATAGTTCGAGAGTTGCCCTTCATCCCTCTCGACAGGATTAAACCCTACTGATTGAACATCCTTCACAAATACCAATAAGTGATCGTGACTCTGGCTAAACCCAGTTGCGTCATTCTGCTTGGCATACTTTTTCTGCCAAATCACATTTGCGATGAAGTTGTCTCGTCCGAAGACTTCATCCATCAATACCTTGCAATAGTGCGCTTCTCTGTCATCTAAGTTGACAAATATCACACCATTCCGGCTCATCAGCTCTTTAGACGCTTCAAGCCGATTCCGCATAAAGGTCAGCCAAGCCGAATGGTTAAAACGATCATTATATCGGAAGCCGTCATTGCCGGTATTATAGGGCGGATCAATATAGATGAGCTTCACCTTACCCGCATACTTCGCTTTTAACGAATGCAGCGCCAACAGGTTGTTGCCTTTGATGAGTAGATTGTCGTCCTCCGCCACCTGCCCCACTGGCTTGGCCTTGCCTGCCGCCACCGCCTCCGCATCCCAGCGCTCCCAGCCGGTCAGCACCTTGGGTTCAAACAGCCGCGTGATGTCGTCGGGAGCCAGCGTCGTGTTCCAGAACACCTCGTTCCGACCCCGGTCCTCTTTCGTCATGGCGCCTTCCAGCACGCAATCCTTGTAGGGCCACGCCAGCACCACGTCGCGCGACTGACTCAGGTAGTTTCCTCGACCGTCGGTCAGCCCGATACGGTTCTTGAAGGCGGTGTAGCTGTCGGGCAGGAATGCCTTGTTGGACACGAAGTCCTGAAACCGCACCTTATCGAAGACCAGCGCGCCCGCCACCTCAGTGAAGAAGTGCGCCTTAATCCTTGGGGACTGCATCAGCAATTCGAGCAGGCGCGGCTCCATATTCAGCGCCGCCTCGATCACAGCGTTTTTCAAGATCGCCCCGTCCGATATAAAGGCTTGGTCCGCCTGCAATAGTTCTGTCAGATCGTTCAGCAGGTTCTGCATGACCTCGCCCCCATAATTTGGTCTTCTTGCCCGACATGTGCCTGATCGAGCGGCGCAAATCCACCCCGGCTCTTATTTTACCCGGTAGTGGAGGAACTCAAGCCATAGGGACACCCGCATAATAGATCCGCATCCCCCACCGCATCACCATCAAGCCGATAGTTTCAGTGTGATCTTGGGCATCTGGCCGTATCGGGCATGGAACACTGCCTCCATGACCCGGATGAGTTCATCCTTGTGATCGGCTGCGATGATGAAGCTGTCATGCACGGGCAGGACCGGCATGCCCCTATCCGCGAAGTGCAGCATGATCTTTTCGGCCATGTCGCTGTCTTCGCGTTGCAGGCAACGCCCGATGCCGGTGCCGAAGATACCTGGCAACATCGGGAAGGCATCCTTGACTCTCTGCCGGAACGCCTCAGCCGTCATGCCATGGGCGGCACTGTCGAAGTTACGCGGCTCCTTCGTGGTGCTGTCGGCATTCAACAGGGCAAGAAAGGTCGTCTTGGCGTGGTCGCGCAGCATCTCGTTGTCCGCGATGCCCGGCACAAGGCTGTAGGGGTCTGGTGGAATATCCAACCCCGACTTGGCGAACAGGATAGCCGGGTGCAGGCCCTTGAAGTCGGCTTCGACGGTGGGCTGCCCGTCGATGGTGATGAAGGGCCGCACGTACCGTTTGGCGTGCTGCCACCAGCCGCCGTAGAAGCGCCCGCCTTGCGCGAAGCTGCGGTTATTGAAGACGCGGTAGAGGTCCGTTCTCTGGCCGCTGTACTTGTCATCAAAGTCGATCAGCGCATGGGCCGAGCGCGTCAAGGCGATGTCGGTGCCTTCCAAGAGATCGTTCAAGCGCCGCAGATTGGTGCGCATCGCCTGCGTTTCTGGTGTGTCGCTGTAGCGGGTCAGGCGGCCTTCGGTGTCTTTTAGCCGGATGACTTCATCACGCCTACCGATGGTGAAATCTCGGGTCGCTATGCCTGACAGGAGCAACAGCGTGCAGGCCGCTTCCGTCAGCGCATAGCGGGCCGTTTCGCCGTAGCCGTCCTGTCGATGTCCGGCCTTCACCATGCAAACCAGACCGCGCTCTTGCAGCAGCTTAAGCGCCCTCACATGGTATTGGACCGACATGAAAGCGGGCCGATAGCGCACTTCGGCCTGCAACGGCCCCTTGCTACTCGAAATGCCCACCGTAAGCCCTTCGTCCACTGTTCGGACCCGCATGAGGTTGAGCAAGAGGACGCGCAGGCAACCAACGAACCTACCCTGCTCCACCGAGTTCGGTTTGCGCTGAAAGCCCTGCAACCAGTGTTCGCGCAGGCTATCCAGCACCGGGGCCAACGCGGCGTTTGCAGCTTGATGGTGCAACTCAAGGTACGGCTCGAATGCCCATGCCCGCACGCCTCGCTGATCCGGCAACTCGGCAATCTGTTCCTCGGTCAAGAAGGTCTTCAAAGACGCGGGCACATCGGTCATCGTAAAATCACGGCACATTTTTTCGTACCCCTATCTATCCAGTCGGGCGCGGCATCTTCCCCCCATGCCCCCCCTTGACCCTGCGCACAGATACCATGCATCGTCCATGCCCGAGGATGCCGAAAGTCGGGTACCGCCGGACATTGGGCTACCCGCAGCCGGGCATGCCGCCAAGTGTGTGCCGGTTGACAGGATCGCCCCTAAACCTGCATAGGTGTGACACGAAGTGCGACACACAACTCAACCTCGCACTCGATTGTTCAAGCCTTCCAGTGGCTTAGAAAAATGGTAGCGGGTCCGGTACTCGCCTCCATCATCAAGCCGAAATTCAATCTCCTGCTTGCAGACCGGAATTCCGAGCCTGCCCTGTGCTCGGTTTGTCCCAAGCGATTTGAGATTGTGGAAAGCGGCTGACCGATTGGCAGTGCCCATTGGGCGGAAGGACCATCCGGCAGAGGCTCGCCGTCACCTGTCACCCCCCGCACCGGCCACTTGCTCGATCCCGTCGATCTTCAGCAGGAATAGAAGAATGGTTGAGGTCCGGTGATCCGGAAGCCGGGGCCGCTTCGAAGAACAGCGACTTCCATAGAAGGGCCGCGCTTGGCTCTTTTTTCCGGTGTGAACCGGATCTCCGTGCCCCGCGGGTGGGCGGGGCACGGAAGCGTCTTCAGGCCACGGCACTCACCGCCCGCACCCGCACGGGAAGGCCCTGACGGACGGCTGCGCCGCTGATCGGCTCGAGCCAGGTTCCGGCCACGCTACGCGTCGGGTCCGCGAAACCGAGATCGTTGAGGCTCACCCCTGCGCCGATCCACGGGTTGCCGCCGTATTTCTCGCCGTCGATCCGGTGTTCGGCGGCGCCGAGTTCGCGATGGCCGAAGCCATGCTCGATCCCCAGCGCCCCGCGCATCACCCCTTTCGTGACGAGAGCGGTTCCGGTGACCTTGCCGCCAGGGCTCTCGATCTCGATCGTGTCCCCGTGCTCGATGCCGAAGAGGCGGGCATCGGCCTCATGCAGTAGGACCGGGTTATACGGCTTGATCATCCGGAGCCGGTCGAGCCCTGCCGCATAGGGGTTCATCAGGTTCGACTTGAACGAGAATGCGAGGAGCGGCCATTCCTTCTCGGAGAAGACCTCGCGCATCGGCGTCCCGTCGGCCAGGCTCGGGATGACGAATTGCGGCACCCCCCGATGATGCTTGCCGGTCTGGCTGTCGATCGAGGTCGCGACCTCCTCGTTGTAGACGCAGAAGGTGCGCTTCCAGCGGTTGCCGAGTTTCTCGCCCTGATGGGCCTTGGCATAGGACTGGAACCGTCCGCCGCGCGAGTAGAGATAGGCGACGGGGCCACGCTCTTCCTCCGGCAAGACCGCCTCGATCTTCGGCAGCAGCGGTGCGAGCCCGCTCATCTCCACGTCGTCTTCCGTCGCCTCGGGCAGCTGGTCGCCCTGGAAGGCGATGTTGGCCGCGGCGCGAAGGAAGAAGTCCTGCGCTGAATCGAGCCCGACCAGGCTGCCATCGGCGGCCGGGATCGCCTTCTCGCCGAAGCCCGGCAAGCCCAACCGCTTGGCCACCGTGATGAAGAAGCTCTCCATGCTGACCGGTTCGCCATCGGCCGTCTTCGCCTGACGCGGCTCGATCACCGGCCAGCAGGCCGTGGTCATCTTCACCAGGTTGCCCGACCAGGCGCCCGTGAAGCCCCAGACCTCGTACATCACCGAGTCGGGGAAGATGTAGTCGGCATAGCGGTTGGTCTCGTTGATGAAGCCGTCGACCGCGACAAAGAGGCCGAGCTTCTTCGGATCCGCGAGCTTCTCCGCGATCAGGGCATTCAGCCCGGCCTGCCCGTAGAGAGGGTTCGCCATGTTCGAGATGATCGCCTTGATCGGATAGGGATACCCGTCAAGCGTCGAGGACAGATGCTCGGTCAGGGTCGGTGGCGCCAGCGATCGCCACGGAGCCTTCGCGGGGTAGGGGTTCTCGCCCGCCGCGACCTTGCGCTTGTATTCCGAGGATTTCTCGTAAGGGAACTTGGAGCGCGACAGGAAGATACCCTTGGGCTTGCGCATTCCGGGGAAGGTCTGAAGGTCGTAACGCGGCCCCTTGGTGATCCCCTTGAAGGAACCGCCGCCCTGAGCCGCCCCGCCGGTATGGTTGACCGACCCCGCAAGCAGGTTGAGCATCTGAACGCCGAAAGCCGCGTAGAAACCACCGCCCGACATCATGCCGCCATGGCAGTCGGCCGCGGCGCGACGTCCGCCCGCCTTGAACCGGGCCGCGATATCGGCGATCCGTTCCTCCGGTACGCCGCAGGCCTCGGCATAGTCGGCGAAGCTGTTCTCCATCGCGGCGTCGCGCAGCAAGGCAAGGCTGCTCTTGACCGCGACCTGCGAGCCGTCGGGCAGAGCCACGGTGGCGTCGACGAAGAGATCGCCGCGAGGGGCCTCGGAGGCCGCGATCACCGCCCCACCGCTCATCGCCATCGGGGCATCGTCCTTCGCCCCGGCCTCGGCCAGACCGAGATCCGACTTGCGCAGGAAGTGATCCTTCTTCGGATGGCCGTCCTCGACGATCACGAGATGGGTGGCGTTGGTATGGCCAGCCTCTCCCGCCGCGTCGGCCGCCGCTTGCGAGGGCAGCGCGAGGAAGTCTTCCGCGTAGCCCTCGTTCTCGAGAAGCCAGCGGATCAGCGCCATGGCGAGCGCCGTATCCGAACCGGGGCGCACCGGCACCCAGTTCGCCCGGGCGCCCGCGCTTTCGACCACGGAGGCGTTGAGCGCCGGATCGACCACGACATAGTCGAACGCCCCACGCGCCCGGGCTTCGGCAAGAAGCCGGCCCTGCCGCTTGAACGGGTTGCCCGCCTGGCTCGGCGCGGAGCCGATGAACAGGGCGAAATCCGCATTGGCGAAGTCGGGCTTCATATGGGCGTATTTCGCCATGTCGTTCATCACCGCACCGGACCCCATCCGGAAGGCGAGGCCGCAATAGGCGCCGTGGTGACCGTAATTCCGGGTGCCGAACGCGTTGAAGGCAAACCGCTTGAGCAGGTCGGACCGACCGTAATCGGCCGCTTCCATCACCAGAAGCTGGTTCGTCTTGGGGCCGAATTCCGGATTGTCCGGGTCGATCAGCGTCTCGTAGTCATTGAGCGCCTTGAGGCCCTCGACCGCGCCTTCGCCGAACAGGTCGCCGCCCTCGCAGATTTCCTCGATCGCCTGCTCGAAGCTGACCGTCTCCCACTGGCCGCTGCCGCGCGGGCCGGTCCGTTTGAGGACGGAGAGCACCCGGTGCGGACTGCCGATCTGAGCGATCATCGCATTGCCGCGCGCACAGGCCGTGGAGCGGTTGATCTGGCCCTTGTCGTCGTAGCGGCTGAGGCCGCACAGCGCGTCGCGTACCGGCGTGTCGAGATCGATATGCGCATCGGCCGAAAGCGGGTTGTAGGGGTTGCCCGCAACCCGGATCACGCTGTCGGTCTCCTTGTCGATGCGCACCCGCACGCCGCATTTCGTGGTGCAGCCGTAGCAGACCGTGAAGGCGATCCGCTGATCCGGGTTCGGCGTCAGATCACCGGTCGCGGGATCGACCTGGAACTCGGGTTTCGGGGCGTTGCCATAGATCGGGTGGGCGGGTTTCTCGCCCGAACTGCCCGTGATGCCGTGCGCGAGCTTCTCGAGCGGTTCGGAATAACCGGCGGCAAACGTGGCAGCCCCCCCGGCGGCAAGCGCACCTTGCAGCAATCTGCGACGATTCTTATCCATAGTTCGGCTCTCCTTGAACTGCGGAGGGAATTTCAGCCTCGTCGCGACCACCGAGGGCGGTGCGCCAAGGAACGAACATGTTGATGATCAGGACCACGGCCAGCCACAGGCCGAAGCTCCCGACGATGCCGAGGATCCCTTGCGACCCGGGATCGATGGCGTAGTGCTGGAAGCCCGCGCTGTTGCGCGCCACCGTCTGCACTTCCATGAGGACGGTCCAGCGGAACATCCAGGCCACGTGGAGCGCGAGCAGGCCGAGGATCCAGCGCGTGCCGCGCAGCGATCCGAAGATCTCCATCAGCCCGGCTCCGAGGAAGAGGACGACACCGACGACGACGTTCCAATAGGCCAGTCCACGCCAGTCGGGGTTGTTGCGCACCGAGTCGATCGCGGCGGCGACGGAACCCTCGTTCATCGTCAGCCCCTGGGCAAGCCAGCCGGCCACGACGAGCCCCGCCAGCACCAGCGAGACAAGGATCACCGTCAGCATCTGGTCACCCGCGCGCGGATGACGAAGACCGGAGAAGCGGTTGAGCACGACCACCAGGCCCGCTGCGCCGATGAGGCCGGTGATCAGGAACATCGCCGGCAGGTATTCGGTATGCCACAGCGGGCGCGCCTTGAGGATCGCGACTTCCGCGCCGGTATAGATCATCACCCCGAGGGAGAACACGACCGCGGCCAGCCCGACGAGCACGACTGCCCAACGCGGCGTCTCCCACTGTCCGAGCGGCACGATCCGGGCGAGCCAGCCCTGCACGCCGCCCGCATTCGCATGGGCGCGCATCGGGTTGCGCCAGACCAGCCAGCCCAGCACCACGACCGCCCCGACATAGAGGGGCAGGAAGAAGCTGCCGAGCGCCATCCAGGAGGTCGGGTTGGGGTAGGCGTAGAAATGCCAGAACCGCATCGGCTGGTGCAGGTCGGCCAGAAGCGTGATCGGCGCCACGATGGCGGTGCTGACGGCGCCCAGCAGGGCCAGACGGCCCGCCGCCTTCCAGTTCTCCCGCCCGAAGATCACGCCCGGCACAGCCAGCCAGAGCGACGCGTAGGAGAGCGCGATGAGAAAGAAATACTGGACCGCCCAAGGATACCAGGCGATCCCGTAGCGCGGTGCGATGAGTTCAATGCTCTGCATATTCGTACCCCAATTCCTGACCTTCGTGGTCGCGGACGTCCCACAGGCCCGGCACGGCGGCCGGCCGGGTCGCGAAACGCTCGTCCATCCCCAGATAGAAGACATGCGGAGAGGTGTTCTTCTCCGGCTTGAGCACCTTCAATTCGTCGTAATGCTCGTCGATCATCCGGGAGATCTGGCTCTTCGGATCGTGGATATCGCCGATGATGCGTGCGCCACCGACGCAGGATTCGACGCAAGCCGGAAGCAGACCGGCCTCGAGCCTGTGAGCGCAGAAGGTGCATTTGTCGGCGGTCTGCGTGCGCTCGTTGATGAAGCGCGCGTCATAGGGACAGGCCTGAACGCAATAGGCACAGCCCACGCAGCGGTCCGAATCCACCACGACGATCCCGTCTTCCCTCTGGAAGGTGGCCCCGACCGGGCAGACGGGGACGCAGGGCGGGTTGTCACAATGGTTGCACAAGCGCGGCAACATGAACTGCGCCAGCCCGCCGGTTTCGGTGCTTTGAACCTCGGATTGCGACACGATCGTTCGGAATTTTCCGAGCGGTGCCTGATTTTCGATGTGGCAGGACACAGTGCATGCCTGACATCCGATACAGCGACGCAGGTCGATGAGCATCGCGTATCTCTTTTCGGGATCGCCACCGCGACGCGGTGGCTGATCGTTAATTCCAGCCTCAGCAACACTCGCCAGCGGCACGAAAGCCGCACCGGCGGTAATGCGTGCCGCCTGGCCTAGAAACAAACGTCTTGCCAGATCCATGGTCTCGCACTGCCTCCTTACCCTTTCCGGACGAACACTCACGCCGCTATCACGGCCTCGTGTTCGCCAACTTTGATGCAGCGCAAACCAGAGGCAGAAACATAGCCGGTATGCACTTGAATCATATATGAATTTTCGATCCATGAATGGGGATGACGTGTCGTTCCCCTGCGGGAGGGCCATCTTCTCAGGCGCCTGACGGGTTCTCGGAACGGTCCGCGACTCCGGCCGCGCGCCCGGGAAGAAGTTCGGCGGGAACTGCAGAAAAGCGCTATGTTGACGCGCGCCAGGAATGGCGGATGCTGGCCCGGATATGCGCAATCAAATGGGGAGGTGCGCCCTGCCCCGCATTTCCCTAGAAAGAAGTGGCCCCCGGTGATCGGCCGGGAGGTGATCGAGGAACCCGAAATCATCCGGAGGTCGCATGAGCGAGGAATTCCGCAGCAAGGTCGCCCAGGCCATCGCCCGGGTCGAGGCCCTTCCCGAGCCCGAGCGGCGCGCGATCTTCACCGAGTTCACCCCGGCGCGCATCCGCTCGGACGCCGAAGCGCTGATCGCCCGGCGTGACGCGGGCGAGGATATGCCGCTCTTCGGAACGCTCGTCTCGGTCAAGGATCTCTTCGACGAGGCGGGCCAGGTGACCTCCGCGGGCTCGCGGCTCTTGGCCGGCCGCGATCCGGCGCGTGAAGATTGCGAGCCCGTGCGCCGGTTGAAGACGGCCGGGGCTCTGATGTTCGGGCGCAGCTCGATGTCGGAATTCGCCTATTCCGGCGTGGGCCTGAACCCGCATCACGGCACCCCCTCGAGCGCGCTCGTCCCCGGCGCCATCCCCGGCGGGTCCAGTTCCGGTGCGGCCGTCTGCATCGGGCTCGGGATCACCGATGCGGCGATCGGCACCGATACGGGCGGCTCGCTGCGCGTCCCCGCCGCCGCGAACGGGATCTGGGGCTACAAGCCGAGCCACGGGCTGCTCGACGCTCGCGGCGTGCATCCGCTCTCGCCCAGTTATGACGATCCGGGGCCGATGGCGCGCGATCTCGGGCTCTTGCACCTGATGACCGAGGTGATGGCCGGGCGCACCCTGCCCGCCGCGCCCGAGCGCCCGCTGCGCCTTGCCGTGCCTGATGGCGCCTTCACCGACAAGCTCGCGCCCGAAGTGTCCGCTCTCTTCGAGGCGGAACAGGCGCGGATCGCATCCGCCGGGCACCGCCTCGATCCCGTCGACATGACCGAGATCGGCGCGGCGATCATCCTCAATCGCACCATCGTCGCGGCCGAGGCGCTCGAGATCTATGCCGGAGATCTCGAGCGGCTGGAGGAGGTCGGCGATCCGCGGGTGCTCTCCCGGATCCGCTTCGCAGAGACGCTCTCCTCCGAGGAGATCGCCGAGGCCTATGCGGAGCGCGCCCGCATCGTCGCGCTGTTCGAGCGCAAGATGGAAGGGTTCGACGCCCTGCTGGCACCGGTGCTGATGCGGCTGCCACCCACCATCGCCGAGGTCGAGGACCAGTTCGACCGGCTCAATGTCGCGATGCTGCGCAACACCTCCCTGATCAACCTCGTCGATGGCTGCGCGATCGCGATGCCGTCCCCCGGCCTAGCCCCGCCCTATTCGATGACCATGCTCGCGGGTGTTCACGGCGCAGATGCGGCGATCCTTGCGGCGGCCCGGCAGTTGAGCGGGTGACGGATCGCGATGGCCGAGACGGTTCTCACGCCTGAGCTTCTCCCTGCCGGGGCCGACGGGTTCGTGCTGCGCTTCGCTCTGACGCCGGAGCCGCGCGCGATGGCGGCGGCGCGCAGTCTCGCGGACCGGCTCGAGGCAGCGCCGCCCCCCGGCACGGTCGAGATCGCCCCGGCGCTCGTCTCGGTGCTGCTGCGTTTCGACCCCGCCCGGACGGACCGCGAGACGCTCGCGGCGCATCTTCGCACCGTGGCGCAGGAGATCGCGGCCACCGAGCCCCGGATGCCGGAGCCTTCGCGGCGCTGGACCATCCCGGTCTCGTTCGGCAACGAGAACGGGCCGCAACTGAGCGATGTCGCGACCAAGCTGGGAATGGGCGAAGACGCCGCGATCCGCGAGATCTGCGCGTCCGAACTGCGCGTGCTCACCATCGGCTTCGCGCCGGGCCAGCCCTATATCGGGCTTCTGCCCGACGCCTGGCACCTGCCCCGGCTCTCGGAACTCACCCCGACCGTTCCGCCCGGCGCGGTGGTGGTCGCGGTGCGCCAGATCGTGCTGTTCGGATCGGCCTCGGCCACCGGATGGCGGCAGATCGGGCGCGCGGCCTTTCGGACCTTCATGCCCGAGCGCCGCGAACCGATGCCGCTCCGGGGCGGCGACGCGATCCGCTTCGCCCCCGCTTCCGCCGCCGAGATCGACGCGCTCTCGGGCGAGGGCGACCGCATGGGCGGAGCGCGGCTCGAGGTGCTGCGATGAGCGCGCTTACGCTCCATCGCGCGGACGGCCTGCTCACGGTGCAGGATCTGGGCCGCCCCGGCCATCTAGCGGAAGGGCTGTCGCGCGGCGGCGCGATGGATCGCCGCGCGCTTCTCGAGGCGGCGGCGCTTCTGGGTGCGCGCCAGCCGCCAGCCGGGATCGAGATGGCGGGCGCGGGGGGCACCTTCACGGTCAGTGCCCCGACCCGGATCGCGCTGACCGGGGCGCCGATGCGCGCGACGCTCGATCAGGAGCCGCTGCGCTGGAACTCCACCCATCTCGTGAACCCCGGCCAGCGCCTGCGGATCGGTGCTCTCCAGGCGGGCGTTTACGGCTACCTCGTGCCGGCAGGCGGGATGGCCACGCCGGACTGGCTGGGCAGCCGCGCGGCGCATCTCACGATCGGAATCGGGCAATTGCTGAGCTCCGGCAGCGAACTCCCCATCGGCCCGGATCCGGAACCGCACCGCCCCGCCCTCACCCTTCCGCCCGACCCTCGCTTCGAGGGCGGTGTCGTGCGGGTGATGGACGGGCCGCAGACCGCGCTTTTCGATGCCGAGGTGATCGAGGCCTTCTACGCGACCGAGTTCACGCGCGGGGTGCGCGGCAACCGTCAGGGGGTGCAACTTGAAGCCGCGAGACGCTTCACCTCCGGCCACGCGAAAGGGCTCGCCTCGGACCTGATCGGTCCGGGCGATGTGCAGATGACCGGCGAGGGGGCGCCCTACGTCCTGATGGCCGAATGCCAGACGGTGGGGGGTTATCCCCGCCTCGGAACGGTCCTGCCCGCCGATCTGCCCCGCATTGCGCAGGCTGCACCGGGGATGAAGCTGCGCCCGGTCCACGTGACGCTCAAGCAGGCGATCGCGCTCCACCAGCCCGAGGCGGAGGAGCTGCGCGAGATCGCGGCCCGCTGCCAGCCCTTGGTCCGGGATCCCGCCACGATCCGCGACCTGCTATCCTATCAACTCATCGGCGGTATCACCCGCGGCGACGATCTGGAGAGAGAATGAAGATCGACCTCAATTCCGATATGGGCGAAGGCTTCGGGCCGTGGCAGATGGGCGATGATGCGGCCCTGCTCAAGGTGATCTCCTCGGCCAATATCGCCTGCGGCTTTCACGCGGGCGACCCGCAGGTGATGGCCCACACGATGCGCCGCGCGGTCGAAACGGGCGTCGGGATCGGGGCGCATCCCGGTTTTCCCGACCTGCATGGCTTCGGCCGCCGCCGGATGACCCTCTCGAGCGAGGAGCTGGGCAACCTCGTCACCTATCAGCTCGGTGCGGCTCAGGCGATGGCGCGGCGCGCGGGCGGCAGCGTGCGCCATTTCAAACTGCACGGGGCGCTCTCGAACATGGCCTGCGAAGTTCCCGCGATTGCGCGGGCCTGCTATGAGGCCGCGCTGCAGGTCGATCCGCAGATCGTCCTGGTCGGGCTGCCCGCGACCGCGATGGAGGCCGTCGCGCGCGAACTCGATGCGCGATGGGCCGGGGAGATCTTCGCCGACCGCGCCTATGAGGCCGACGCCTCTCTCGTGGATCGCTCGAAACCCGGCGCGGTGCTGCACGATCCGGCCGAGATCGGTCCGCGCATCGAGGCCATGCTGCGCGCGGGCGCGATCATCACCGAGAGCGGCAAGCAGATCCCCTGCCGGATTGACACGGTCTGCGTGCATGGCGACACCGCCCGGGCGGTCGACATGGCGCGCGCCCTGCGGACCCATCTCGAAGGCGCGGGGATCGGGATCGCACAATTCTGACGGCGGCAATCAGGTCTCGGGGGTGAACTCCCCGCAGAGCGATACCGCGAGCCTGTCGCGCCCTTTCGCTCCGAGCGAAAGCACATGGACGAGCTTGGCATAGGCCGCTTCGACCGTCATGTCGCGCCCGTCGATCACGCCGTGATCGCGCAGGATCGCTCCGGCCGCATAGGTGCCGAGCGCGATCCCGCCCTCGGGACACTGGCTGACAGCAATGACCGGAATGTCGCGGGCCTGCGCGAGTTTGAGCGCGCGGCGCAGCCCCTCGGTATCGGGCGCGGTGCCCGAGCCGTAGCAGCGCAGCACCAGCCCGTCGCATCGCTCGGCGGCGAACTCGAAAAGCGCCTCCTCCGTTCCCGGCGCCACAGCGAGCACGGCAACCCGCGCGGGCTGCATTCGGTGACGGATCAGATCGGCCCCAGGCTGGCGCGGCGGGATCTCCGAAGGGTCGGCCGCGAACGCGTCGAAGGCGCGCGAATGGCTCTTGCGGAGCCGCGCCCCGTGCAGCCTGCGGCCGGCGAACTGCACCCAGACACCGGGCGGGGCATTGCGGGCCGCGTCGAGCGCCTCGATCAGGTTGCGCCCGCCATCGGAGCCTTCGACGGTCAATGGCAGCATCGACCCGGTCACGATCACCGGCTTGCCGAGCCCTTCCAGCGCGAAGCAGAGCGCTGCCCCGCTATAGGCGAGCGTATCGGTGCCGTGGGTCACGACGAACGCGTCATGGCGGGCGTAGCCCCGCGCGATCTCCTCCGCGATCCGGTCCCAGTCCTGTGGCCCGGCATTGGCGCTGTCGATCAGCGGGCGCAACGCGCAGAGGTCGACATCTGCCGCGGCTTCCGGATGCCGGGCGAGGAAGGCCTCGATCACGCCTTCGCGCGGCGCGAACCCCTCCGGGGTCGGCGCCATGCCGATCGTGCCGCCGCTATGGATCACCAGAATCGTCACGTCTTCGCCCCCATTGCCGATGCGGCCTGCGTAGCGCCCATCGGTTTCGCGGCCAAGGCGATTGTCGCCAGCGAAACGGGTGAGCCATGAAAAAGCGCGCGCGAGCCGGTCGGGCTCGCACGCGCCTTCTCTTGCAATCGGGCTGGTTCAGCGCGGTTCGGCGCGCAGCCCTTTCACGATCGCCCAGCACATCAGCAACAGGACCAGCGTGAAGGGCAGACCGGTGGAGATCACCATCGCCTGAAGCGCGGAGAGCCCGCCGCCCACCAGAAGCACGATCGCGACCGCGCCCTCGAAGGTCGCCCAGAACACACGCTGGGGCACCGGCGCATCGACCTTGCCGCCCGCGGTGATCGTGTCGATCACGAGCGAGCCGGAATCCGACGAGGTGACGAAGAACACGATGACCAGAACGATCGCGATGACCGAGGTGATCGAGCTCAGCGGCAGCCCTTCGAGCATCGCGAAGAGCGAAAGCGGCGGATTGTAATTGTCGATAACCTGCGCCTTGACCGCGGAGGCGGCCGGATCCGAGATCACCTGATCGATCGCCACGCCGCCGAAGACGGCCATCCACAGCACGCAGACCATCGAGGGGATGATCAGAACGCAGGTGATGAATTCGCGCACCGTACGCCCACGCGAGACCCGCGCGATGAACATGCCGACGAAGGGCGACCAGCTGATCCACCACGCCCAGTAGAACGCGGTCCAGCCGTCGCGATAGCTATCGTCGGTCCGGCCAACCGGGTTCGAGAGCGGGATGATTTCCTTCGCATAGGCGACGAGCCCCTGGCCGAAATCGGACAGGATCATCAGTGTCGGGCCAGCCAGGAGAACGAAGAGCAGCAGAAGCGCCGCGATCCCCATGTTGATCTCGGACAGCAGCTTCACGCCGCCTTCGAGCCCCCGCAGCACCGAGAACAGCGCAACGCCGGTGATCGCGGTGATCAGCACGATCTGCACCGGGATCGAGACCGGGATGCCGAAGACATGGTTGAGACCCGCATTGGCCTGTTGCGCGCCGAAGCCGAGCGAGGTGGCCAGCCCGAAGAGCGTCGCGAAGACCGCGAGAATGTCGATCACATGGCCGGTCCAGCCCCAGATCCTCTCGCCGAAGATCGGATAGAAGGCGGAGCGGATCGTCAGCGGCAGGCCCTTGTTGTAGGAAAACAGCGCCAGCGCCAGCGCGACCACCGCGTAGATCGCCCAAGGGTGCAGGCCCCAGTGATAGATCGTCGCGGCAAGCCCCATCGCCTTGGCGCGGTCCACATTGCCCGGGATAAGGTTCCCATCGACATCGAAGGGGGACGGCGTGCCCAGCGGCTCGGAGATCGCCATGTGATAGACGGGTTCGAGCACGCCGAAGAACATCAGCCCGATCCCCATGCCGGCCGCGAAGAGCATCGCAAACCATCCGACATAGGAGAAATCGGGCGTCGCATCTTTGCCGCCGAGCCGGACCGAGCCCCAGGGACTCACGATCAGCGCGAGGCAGAAGACCACGAAGATGTCCGCCGCGGTGAGGAAGAACCAGTCGAAGGTCGAGGTGAGATAGGGCCGCAGCCAGCCGAAGATCGCCCCGGCCTGTTCGGGCAGAGCGAGCGCGTAGAACACGAAGGCCACGATCGCGATCGCCGAGACCATGAAGACGGGGTTGTGGACGTCGAAGCCGAAGGGACCAACCTTCCCTTCCAGATTGTCCTGCCCGATCTCGTAATCGGTCTCGATGAGTTCCGTCGCGCCTTCGGGCGCGGGGATGCCCTGAGTTTCGTCAGGGTCGGCCATATTCTGTCCTCCTGTCATTATTGTAGGTATTGGAAGTGGGGTAGTCGGGGGAAAGCGCCCGGATCAGCCGCGTACGAGAAAGACCGACGCCTTCGTATGGGACGCGAGATGGCCCCCATGCGACGCCCAGAGGTAATCCGCGACATTGGGCAGATGCGTGGCCATGACCACGAGGTCGCAGCCCAGCTCGTCGGTCGCCCGAAGAAGCGCCTTGTCGAGGTCTATCGCGGGGTCTGTCGCGACGATCATGAGAGCCTTTGCGCGATGGCCGTGCGCCGCCACCTCCGAGGTGGTGAATTCGGTCAGCCGTGCTTCATATTCCTTGGGATTGTGCCCCAGAGTTCCGGGTTCGGGGCTCGTGATACCGACATAGGTCACTTCGGCATCATGGGTCTTGGCAAGGTCCGCCGCGATACTCAGCGCCTTCCCCATTCGGGAAACGTGACGCAGATCGACGGGAACCATGATCTTGTCGAACATCTTGGTCCCTCTTTCTTTGTCGTTCCGCCCCCCGACACAGCCGAGGGGCGTAAAATGCAATAACTCTTACCCCACGGAAACAGTTCCCGATTTCGTGAGGCGGGCTGAAATGAAGACCGCCCCGATCCTGGGGATCGGGGCGGCTTTCATTCAGTTCGGTGTTGCCCGTGGGCTCAGCCGCGTTCTTCCACGATCTCGACGAGATGCGGGATCTTCGCGACCATGCCGCGCACCGCCGGCGTATCTTCCAGCTCACGGGTGCGGTTCATCTTGTCCAGACCCAGACCTTTCAGCGTCGCACGCTGGATGGCCGGACGGCGGATCGGCGAACCGATCTGCTTCACAACGATGGTTTTCGCCATGTCTCGAACTCCTTACGCTTCCGCGGCTTCGGCGGATGCCTCAGCCTCGGGCTTCTTCAGGATGTCGGCCACCTTCTTGCCGCGGCGCGCGGCCACCTGGCGGGGGCTCGCTTCCTTGGTCAGGCCGTTGAGCGTGGCACGGATCATGTTGTAGGGGTTCTGCGACCCGTTCGACTTCGAGACGACGTCCTTGACGCCGAGCATTTCGAAGACGGCACGCATCGGACCACCGGCGATGATCCCGGTCCCTTCCGGCGCGGCGCGCATGATCACCTTACCGGCGCCATGACGGCCCTCGATGTCGTGATGCAGCGTGCGCCCATCGCGCAGCGGAACGCGGATCAGGTTGCGCTTCGCCTGCTCGGTCGCCTTGCGGATCGCCTCGGGCACTTCTTTCGCCTTGCCCTTGCCGAAGCCCACACGGCCACGCTGGTCGCCGACAACCACGAGGGCTGCGAAGCCGAAACGCTTACCACCCTTCACGGTTTTCGACACACGGTTGATCGCGACGAGGCGATCGGCGAATTCCGGGTTCTCGTCGCGCTCTTCGCGGCGGCCCCGGCGGTTGTCACGTTCTGCCATAAGGCATTCCTTCTCGTGATGGCGCGGTATCACGCCGTTACATCCGATCCAGGTGCCCCGAAACGAGTCCGGGGCCCGGATCATCGGGGTGGCGCGAACGCCACCCACCAGTCCTTAGAACTTCAGGCCGCCTTCACGGGCAGCATCGGCCAGCGCCTTGATCTTCCCGTGGAACAGGAAGCCGCCACGGTCGAAGTAGCAGGTTTCGACACCGGCTTTCTTCGCACGCTCGGCGATCGCAGCACCGACTTTCGCTGCCGCTTCGACGTTGTTCTTGCCGATGACGCCGAGATCTTTCTCGAGCGTCGAGGCCGAAGCCAGCGTCACGCCGTTGACGTCGTCGATCAGCTGAACGCTGATGTTCTTCGACGAACGATGAACCGAAAGACGGGCGCGACCAGCGGCCATCTTGCGAAGCTTGTTCCGAACGCGCAGGCGGCGCTTGAGGAACAGATCTCTCTTGCTGTTAGCCATTTTTCGCGCCCCTTACTTCTTCTTGCCTTCCTTGCGGAAGATGTACTCGCCCTTGTAGCGGATACCCTTGCCCTTGTAGGGCTCGGGCGCACGCCACTCGCGGATGTTGGCCGCAACCTGGCCCACCTGCTGCTGGTCGATACCTTCCACAACGATCTCGGTCTGCTTCGGTGCCGTGACGGTCACGCCCTGCGGCACTTCGAAGTTGACCTCGTGCGAGTAGCCGAGCGAGAGCTTCAGAACGTTGCCCTGCATCTGGGCGCGGTAACCGACACCCTGGATCTCGAGCTCTTTCTTGAAGCCTTCGGTGACGCCCTGGACGAGGTTCGCGACCTGCGAGCGGGTCATACCCCACTGCTGGCGCGCGCGCTTCGACTGGCCACGCGGCGTGATCGAGACGGCGTTGTCCTCAACCTTGAGGGTCACGTCGTCGGTCGCGGTGAAGGAACGGGTGCCTTTCGGCCCCTTCACTTCGATGGTCTGGCCCGACAGCTGCGCGGTAACGCCGCTGGGAAGCTCGACCGGTTTTTTACCAATACGAGACATTGAGCCCTCCTTAGAACACGGTGCAGAGCACTTCGCCGCCGACATTGGCGGAACGTGCTGCCGCGTCCGACATGACGCCCTTCGAGGTCGAGACGATCGAGACGCCAAGACCCTGACGAACCGAGGGCACGTCTTTCGCGGCCATGTACACGCGACGACCGGGGGTCGAGACGCGCTTGAGCTCGCGGATGACGGGGGTGCCCTCGTAGTACTTCAGGCTGATTTCCAGCTCCGGGTGACCTTTCGCATCGGTCGCCGTTTCGTAGCCGCGGATGTAGCCTTCGTCCTTGAGCACGTCGAGGACCCAGGCACGCAGCTTCGAAGCCGGAGTGCGGACGGTGGATTTGCCGCGCATCTGCGCGTTGCGGATGCGGGTCAGCATATCGCCGAGAGGATCGTTCATAGACATACCGACCTCCTTACCAGCTCGATTTCACCATGCCGGGGATCTGGCCGTAGGAGGCCAGTTCGCGCAGCATGATCCGCGAGAGTTTGAGCTTACGGTAGTAAGCATGGGGACGACCGGTGAGCTGGCAACGGTTGTGCAGCCGGGTCGCCGACGAATTGCGCGGAAGTTCCGCGAGTTTCAGCGAAGCCTTGAAGCGCTCTTCCATCGGGCGCTCCTGGTCGTTGATGATGTCCTTGAGCGCGGCGCGTTTCGTAGCGTACTTGTTCACAAGACGCTGACGCTTCACTTCGCGCGCAACCATGGATTTCTTAGCCATTGATTCCGTTCCTCCGCGATCAGGCGTTGAAAGGCATGTTGAAATGCTTCAACAGCGCCTTCGCTTCGGCATCCACGTCAGACGTGGTCACCATGATGATGTCCATGCCAAGAACCTCATCGACCTTGTCGAAGTCGATTTCCGTGAACACGATGTGTTCCTTGAGGCCCATGGCGAAGTTGCCACGACCGTCGAAGGACGGCTTCACGCCGCGGAAGTCGCGGACGCGCGGCATGGCGACGTTGATCAGGCGATCGAGGAATTCGTACATCCGGTCGCCGCGCAGGGTCACTTTGCAGCCCAGCGGCATTTCTTCCCGGACGCGGAAGCCAGCGATCGACTTCTTCGCCTTGGTCATCACGGCCTTCTGACCGGCGATGAGCGAGAGCTCCTCGGCGGCCTGCTTGACCTTCTTGGTGTCTTTCACGGCTTCGCCGACGCCCATGTTCAGCACGATCTTCTCGAGCCGCGGGATCTGCATGTCGTTCTTGTAGCCGAACTCTTCTTTCAGCGCTGCGCGGATCTGGTCCTTGTAGAGCGCTTTGAGACGCGGAGTGTAGGTCGCTTGATCGAGCATCAGATCGCCTCCCCGGTGGTCTTGGCGAAACGCACCTTCTTGCCGTCTTCCTCGCGGAAGCCGACGCGGGTGGCTTTGCCGTTCTTGTCCATCAGAGCCAGGTTCGACAGATCGATCGGCATCGCCTTCGGCTGACGGCCACCCTGGTTCGACTGGCTTTGACGCTGGTGACGGATCGCGACGTTGACGCCGTCCACGACTGCCTTGCCGACTTTCGGCATCACAGCGGTGATCTCACCCTGCTTGCCCTTGTCCTTGCCGGCCAGCACGACGACCTTGTCGCCTTTACGGAGCTTAGCAGCCATTACAGCACCTCCGGAGCAAGCGAGATGATCTTCATGAAGTTCTTCGCACGCAGCTCGCGCACGACCGGCCCGAAGATACGGGTGCCGACAGGCTCGCCCGCGTTGTTCAGGATGACGGCGGCGTTGCGGTCGAAGCGGATGGCGGTGCCATCTTCACGACGGACTTCTTTGGCGGTGCGCACGACGACGGCCTTGCGGACGTCACCTTTCTTCACGCGACCACGCGGGATGGCTTCCTTGACGGAAACGACAATGATGTCGCCCACCGACGCATAGCGACGGTGCGAGCCACCCAGAACCTTGATGCACTGAACTCGGCGTGCGCCGGAGTTGTCAGCAACATCCAGATTGGTCTGCATCTGGATCATTTGGTTTCTCCCGACCTTTGGGGACGCCTATGCAGCAAGGGCCCCAGGGTTTCGACAAGCTGGAAGGAGCTGCCCCGGCTCACGCCGAAACGACAACCCGCCAACGTTTCGTCTTCGAGATCGGCGCGCACTCTTCGATGCGAACAATGTCACCGGTCTTGAATTGGTTTTCCGCGTCATGGGCGCGGTATTTCTTGGACTTCCGGATCGTCTTCTTGAGAACCGGATGCGTGAAGCGGCGCTCGACCGAAACGGTCACGGTCTGGTCGTTCTTGTCCGACGTCACGGTACCTTGCAGGATGCGTTTGGGCATGGGAAGCTCTCCTTACTTCGCGGCTTCAGCGGCTTTTTGGTTCAGCACGGTCTTCACGCGCGCGACGTCGCGGCGCACGGCACGCATACGGGCGGTGTTCTCGAGCTGGCCGGTTGCTTGCTGAAAGCGGAGGTTGAAGGCTTCTTTTTTCAGCGCGACGAGCTGATCACGCAGCTCATCAGGCGTCTTCGCCTTGAGTTCTTGGGCGTTCATCCCGGGTCCTTTCTTGGCATCAGAGGGCCCCTCGCGGGTGACCCTGTATCTGATGGGTTATGTCGGTCCTGAATTCAGGAACTTGGGGCCAATATCAGAGCGAATCGGATATGGCAAGGATTGTTTGGCCTTTGGCCCGCTTTGGCGTAACAGGGGGCCGAAACAACGCTCAAACCAGCGAGAGATCCCATGTCGGAAATCGAATCCCTCTTCGTCACCCGCCTCTACCGCGCCCGTCTATCCGAGTTCGGCCCCAAGGTCGACACCGGCGAGCTGGAGGCCTCGTGCTACGCGATCGCGGAGGATGACGAGGCCGGTCAGGACTGGTGCGAGGAGAACGGCTATCCCGGCTACACCTCCTATGCCTCGCTGACCGACCTGCCCTGGCGCTTTCCGATCTTCGCCGACATCGTGAAATCGCTCGACGCCCATGTCGCGGCTTTCGCCGAGGACCTGCAATTCGATCTGGGCGGCGGCACGCTGGTGCTCGAGGATCTCTGGATCAACATACTGCCCGAGGGTGGCGCGCATGGCTCGCATATCCACCCGCATTCGGTGATCTCGGGCACGACCTATGTCGCGATGCCCGACGGCGCCTCGGCGCTGAAGCTGGAAGATCCGCGCCATGCGATGATGATGGCCGCGCCCACCCGCATCAAATCCGCCCGGCGCGAATTGCAGCCCTTCATCTACGTCGCGCCCGAGCCTGGAGAGGTTCTGCTCTGGGAAAGCTGGCTGCGCCACGAGGTGCCGATGAACATGGCCGAGGACGAGCGGATCTCGGTGAGCTTCAATTACAAATGGGTGGAGTGAGCCCCCTGCCCGCTTGACCCGGGTCAATGCGACGCAGGCAAGAACCTCCTTGAATGTCTAGACCGACCTGCGCGACCTCCGCGCAGGCGGCGCGCAGCGTTCACGGGAGGGCGCCATGAAGATCCTGATTGCCTACGCCACGAGCGAAGGCCAGACCCGCAAGATTTCCCGTCATATCAGTGACCGGCTTGCCGATGCCGGGCACGCGGTCGAAATGCTGCGGCTCGCGGACGCATCCGGCCTGAAGATCGGGCGCTTTGACCGGGTGATCCTCGCAGCCTCCATCCATGTCGGTCATTACCAGCGAGAGCTCACCGAATTCGTGGCCGACCACGCCGATGCGCTCAATGAGAAGCCCACCCTCTTCGTTTCGGTCTCGCTCGCCGCCGCTGGCCACGATGCCGAGGACTGGCGCGGCCTGGACGAGATTCTCGCGGATTTCACGGAAGCCACGAATTGGACGGCGGGGCGCACGGAGCAGGTCGCGGGCGCCTATCTCCCGTCCCATTACGATCTTTTCCGCCGCTTCGTCATGCGCCGGATCCTCGCTGCGAAAGACCCGAGTGCGGATCTGGCCGCAGACAAGGAATATACCGATTGGGGGGTTCTCGATGCCGTGGTCGATGGTTGGCTCGCCGAGTGAGTGCCCGCCCCACGGCAGGCCCCGAGAAAGCAAAAGCCCCGCCATCTCTGGCGGGGCTTTCGTATCTCTCGATGCGGTCAGACCGGGATTACCAGTCCTGACGCTCGACGATGCGGCAGGCGATCGGCAGCTTCGCCGCGCCGAGGCGCAGGGCCTCGCGAGCGATCTCCTCGTTGACGCCGTCGATCTCGAACATCACGCGGCCCGGCTTGACCTTCGCGGCCCAGCGGTCGACCGAACCCTTACCTTTACCCATACGGACTTCGGTGGGTTTCGCGGTGATCGGGGTATCCGGGAAGATCCGGATCCAGACACGGCCCTGACGCTTCATGTGACGGGTGATCGCACGACGCGCAGCTTCGATCTGGCGGGCGGTGACGCGCTCGGGCGCGGTCGCCTTGAGGCCGTAGTGACCGAAGTTCAGGTCAAAGCCGCCTTTGGCTTCGCCGTGAATCCGGCCCTTGTGCATCTTGCGGAACTTCGTCCGTTTCGGTTGCAGCATGACTATCTACTCCCTCAGCGATCGCGACGCGGGCCGCGCGGAGCCGGGCCCTCTTGGGCTTCGGCGTGCTTGCGGTCGCGAGCTTGCGGATCATGTTCCATGATCTCGCCTTTGAAGATCCAGACCTTCACGCCGATGATCCCGTAGGGGGTCGACGCTTCGGACAGCGCGTAGTCGATATCGGCACGCAGGGTATGCAGCGGCACGCGGCCTTCGCGATACCACTCGGTGCGCGCGATCTCCGCGCCGCCCAGACGGCCGGCGACGTTCACACGAATGCCGAGGGCGCCCATGCGCATCGCGTTCTGCACCGAGCGCTTCATGGCGCGACGGAACGAGACACGACGCTCGAGCTGCTGGGCGATCGACTCGGCGACGAGTTGCGCGTCGAGTTCCGGCTTGCGGATTTCGACGATGTTGAGGTGCAGCTCGCTGTCGGTGAGGTTCGCCAGCTTCTTTCGCAGCGCTTCGATGTCAGCGCCTTTCTTGCCGATGATGACGCCCGGACGCGCAGCGTGAATGGTCACGCGGCACTTCTTGTGCGGACGCTCGATGATGACGCGGCTGACGCCGGCCTGCTTGGCTTCCTCGTGGATGAACTCGCGGATCTTGATGTCCTCGAGCAGGAGGTTGCCGTACTCCTTGTCGTCGGCGTACCAGCGGCTGTCCCAGGTGCGGTTGACCTGGAGGCGCATGCCGATCGGATTGACCTTCTGACCCATTACGCTTGCTCCTCGATCTGGCGCACCTTGATGGTGATTTCCGAAAACGGCTTCATGATCTTGCCGAACCGGCCACGCGCCCGCGGGCGGCCGCGCTTCATCACCAGGTTCTTGCCGACCCAGGCTTCGGCGACGACGAGTTCGTCCACGTCCAGGCCGTGGTTGTTCTCGGCATTGGCGATCGCCGACTGCAGGCACTTCTTCACGTCGAGCGCGATGCGCTTCTTCGAGAAGGTGAGGTCGGCCAGAGCCTTGTCCACCTTCTTGCCGCGGATCATCGCGGCGACGAGGTTCAGTTTCTGCGGCGAGGTGCGAAGCATCCGGGTCTTGGCCATCGCTTCGTTATCCGCCACGCGGCGCGGATTCTTTTCCTTACCCATGGCTCTTACTTCCTCTTGGCTTTCTTGTCGGCCGCATGCCCGTAATAGGTACGGGTCGGCGAGTATTCACCGAATTTCTGACCAATCATCTCTTCGGTGACGTTCACCGGGATGTGCTTGTGGCCATTGTAGACCCCGAAGGTGAGGCCCACGAATTGCGGCAGGATGGTGGAGCGGCGCGACCAGATCTTGATCACTTCGCCTTTGCCCGACTCGCGCGCTTTCTCTGCTTTCTTCAGCAGGTAAGCATCGACGAAGGGGCCTTTCCAAACAGAACGAGACATATCTTAGCGACCCTTCTTCTTCGCGTGACGCGAACGCAGGATGTACTGGTCCGTCTTCTTGTTCGTGCGGGTGCGCTTGCCCTTGGTGGGCTTGCCCCACGGCGTCACCGGGTGACGGCCACCCGAGGTGCGGCCTTCACCACCACCATGCGGGTGGTCGATCGGGTTCATCGCAACACCGCGGACGGTCGGACGCACGCCCATGTGACGCTTACGACCGGCTTTACCGAGGTTCTGGTTCGAGTGGTCGGCATTCGACACGGCACCGATGGTCGCCATGCATTCCTGACGCACGAGGCGCAGTTCGCCCGAGCTCAGACGCAGCTGGGCGTAGCCACCGTCACGGCCGACGAACTGGGCATAGGTGCCCGCGGCGCGTGCGATCTGACCGCCCTTGCCCGGCTTCAGCTCGACGTTGTGGACGATGGTACCGATCGGCATGCCCGAGAACGGCATCGCGTTGCCCGGCTTGATATCGGCGCGGGCCGCAGCGATCACCTTGTCGCCGACAGCGAGACGCTGCGGGGCGAGGATGTAGGCGAGTTCGCCGTCTTCGTATTTGATCAGGGCGATGAAGGCGGTGCGGTTCGGATCGTACTCGATCCGCTGGACGGTCGCCGGAACATCGAATTTGCGACGCTTGAAATCGACGATGCGGTAGAGACGCTTGGCGCCACCACCCTTGTGCCACATCGTGATCCGCCCGGTGTTGTTCCGGCCACCCGTCTTGGTCAGACCCTCAGTGAGGGCTTTGACCGGACGGCCTTTCCAAAGCTCCGAACGGTCGATCAGAACCAGCCCACGCTGGCCCGGCGTCGTCGGCTTATACGACTTAAGTGCCATGCTTTCTGTCTTCCGTTAGCTTGCGGCGAGTTGCCCCGCCTGTCTGTGTGTATAGGGCCCCGAAGGTCCCCGAATTCAAAAATCACGGGCCCCGGAACGAATCCGAGGCCTCGAGATTGGCGCGATGTAGCAGGGTTGCGGGGACGAGTCTATAGGGGAGGCCGTGTTTTCCGCCCGATCGCGCGGCGAACTGGCGTTCCGGACATGGGCGAGGCAGACTGCGTCCCGAGGCAAAAGAGATAACAGGAGAGAACGATGCGTCCAACCGGATTGCTCGCGCTGACAGCCCCCCTTCTTGCAGCGATACTTTTCGCCACCCCCACCCTCGCGGACAGCTGGCGCGGCACCTACGAGGTGCACGGCGTCAAGGGGGAGGACATGCTCAAGATGCGCGAAGGCCCCGGCACCGGCTACAAGGTGATCGTGGGCCTCCCCAACGGCACCGCGCTCGAGGTCCAGAGCTGCCAGCGGATCGGCAACACCCGCTGGTGCAAGGCCACGCTCCAGCGCGCCCGCGGACTCAGGGGCTATGTCTCCGAGAGCTACCTGCGCGAGAAGTGAGGCACCGGGCGCATTGCTGCGCGCCTCGCCCCGCAAACGAAAAGGCCCCCGCTTTCGCGAGGGCCTTTCCAATTCTCAGATCGCCTGGATCACAGACCGGTCGACACGTCGATCGTGTTGCCTTCTTCCAGCGTCACATAGGCTTTCTTCACGTCCGAGCGGCGACCGGGGGTGCCGCGGAAACGCTTCGTCTTGCCTTTGATGATGGTGGTGTTGACCGCCTTCACCTTGACGCCGAAGAGGGACTCGACGGCTTCCTTGATCTGCGGCTTCGATGCGTCTTTCGTCACTTCGAAAACCACCGCGCCATTCTCCGAGGCCATGGTGGCTTTCTCGGTGATGATCGGCTTGACGATCACGTCGTAATGTTCGGGTTTCGCGCTCATTTCAGACGAGCCTCCAGAGCTTCGACACCCGCCTTCGTGAGCACGAGGGTGTCACGCTTGAGGATGTCATAGACATTGGCGCCCATCGAGGGCAGCACGTCGATGCCTTCGATGTTGCGCGCGGCTTGGGCGAAGTTCTCGTTCACCTCGGCCCCGTCGATCACCAGCACCTTCTTCCAGCCCAGCTCCTTCGCGGCTTTCGCAAGCAGCTTGGTCTTGGCTTCGGCCAGGGTCGCGTCGTCGAGAACCACCAGGTTGCCCGAGGCCGCCTTCGACGACAGCGCGTGCTTCAGACCGAGCGCCCGGAACTTCTTGGGCAGGTCGTGGGCGTGGCTGCGCGGGGTCGGGCCTTTATAGACACCACCCTTGCGGAAGATCGGCGCCTTGCGGGAACCGTGACGCGCGCCACCGGTGCCCTTCTGGCGGTAGATCTTCTTGGTCGAGTAGCTGACTTCCGATTTCGTCAGGACCGAATGGGTGCCCGCCTGCGCCTTCGCACGCTGCCAGCGCACGACGCGATGCAGGATATCGGCACGCGGTTCGAGCCCGAAGATCTCGTCGGACAGGTCGATCGAGCCAGCCTTGCCGGCGTCGAGTTTGATCACGTCGAGTTTCATCACTTGTCTCCTTCGGGCGCGGAATCGCCGTCAGTCGCCTCGGACGAGGCTTCGGCTTCCTTCAGCGCGGCCTCTTCGGCAGCAGCCGCTTCGGCCTCAGCAGCCTTGCGGGCTTCTTCCTCCTCGGCAGCAGCCTGTGCGGCGGCTTCCTCGGCGAGACGCTTGGCTTCTTCGGCAGCCGATTTCAGCGCGGCGGGGTAGATGACGTTTTCCGGGATCGGCTTCTTCACCGCATCCTTCACCGTCACCCAGCCGCCCTTGGCGCCGGGCACCGAGCCCTTGACCATGATCAGGCCGCGATCGGCATCGGTCTTGACCACTTGCAGGTTCTGGGTCGTGACGCGCACGGCACCGAGGTGGCCGGCCATCTTCTTGCCCTTGAACACGCGACCCGGGTCCTGACACTGACCGGTCGAGCCGTGCGAGCGGTGCGAGATCGACACACCGTGCGTCGCGCGCAGACCACCGAAGTTGTGACGCTTCATCGCACCGGCGAAACCCTTACCGATCGAGGTGCCCGCGATATCGACGAACTGACCCTCGAAGTAATGATCGGCGGTGATTTCCTCACCCACTTCGATCAGGTTTTCCTCGGCGACGCGGAATTCCGCGACCTTGCGCTTGGGCGCCACGTTCGCTTTCGCGAAGTGACCGCGCATCGCAGCCGTGGTGCGCTTGGCCTTGGCTTCGCCCGCACCGAGCTGAACGGCGCTGTAGCCGTCGCGGTCGGAAGTGCGCTGAGCCACCACCTGAAGCTTGTCGAGTTGGAGAACGGTCACCGGAACCTGCCGGCCGTCCTCGAGGAAGAGCCGGGTCATGCCCAGCTTCTTGGCGATTACACCAGTCCGCAGCATCTTGGCCTCCTTACACCTTGATCTCGACATCGACGCCAGCGGCGAGGTCGAGCTTCATCAGCGCGTCCACGGTCTGGGGCGTCGGATCAACGATGTCGAGAAGACGCTTATGCGTGCGGATTTCCCACTGGTCGCGCGACTTCTTGTCGATGTGCGGACCACGCAGAACCGTGAATTTCTCGATCTTGTTCGGGAGCGGGATGGGCCCGCGCACCTGGGCACCCGTGCGCTTCGCGGTGTTGACGATTTCCTGGGTGCTGGCGTCCAGCACGCGGTAATCGAACGCCTTGAGCCGGATGCGGATATTTTGGCCGGTCATGTGTCATGCCTCTCGCATGGCGTGAAGGTTGAGAGGCAGACGACGCCTCGTGCGCGCCTGCATCGAACCTGTAATCTTGGCAGATCAGGCGCGTCCCCTACGGATCTTCCCCGACTCTGTCAAGAGTGAATGGCGCGCCTTTCGGCGCACCATCCGATTTCTTTTCGATTGTCGCGATCAGGGCCGGAAAACCGGCCCCGACACCACCGATCACTCGATGATTTTGGACACGACGCCGGCGCCGACGGTGCGGCCGCCTTCGCGGATGGC